>NZ_CP053825.1:0-1200000 GCF_013372105.1 Campylobacter armoricus | reverse complement strand
TTTTAGGGTCTAAAAGTCCTGTTGGACGCATGATTTGATAAAAGATATTTTCCTTGCTTAGCTCAAGTTCTAAAGATGCAGGTGTAGCTGAAACAAATAAAAATTTACAATTTTTATTAATAAATTCATCAAACATCAAAGGTCTATTATCTAAAGCACTAGGCAAGCGAAATCCATAATCAACCAAAGTTTGTTTTCTACTTCTATCTCCTGCGAACATTCCGCGAAATTGTGGTAAAGATACATGAGATTCATCTACAATTACTAAAAAATCTTTATTTTTGATAGAAAAATAATCAAAAAGTGTATAAGGTGTATCACCACTTTTTAAACCTGTTAAATGTAAAGCGTAATTTTCCACTCCCTTGCACATACCTGTACTTTGAAGCATTTCAAGGTCAAATTCTACTCTTTGTTTTAATCTTTGTGCTTCTACTAGTTTATTTTCATTTTCAAAATAAGCTAATCGTTCGTTTAGTTCGGCTTTTATGCCTTTGATAGCCTCTTTAAGTCTTGTTTCACCTACGCTAAATTGACTTGTAGGGTAAAGTATAAATTTTTTTAAATCTTCACCTTTTTTATTTTCTAAAACATTATAATGATACATTGCTTCAAGTTCATCACCAAAAAATTCAAGCCTAATAGCCTCATCTTCATAATAAGCTGGGTATATATCCACAATATCTCCATTTACTCTAAAATCAGCTCTATCAAAGAAATTATCATTGCGTTTGTAACCCATATCTACAAGCTTTTTTAAAAGCTCTTTTTGATTTATTTGCATATTAAGCTCTAAAATCAAAACCATACCTACATATTCGCTTGGATTTCCTAAACCATAATTTGCTGAAACACTTGCTATGCAAATAACATCATCATAACTTAAAAGTGAAGCACTAGCACTAAGTCTTAATCTTTCTAAATCTTCATTAGTAGAGCTATCTTTTTCGATAAAAACATCTGTTCTTGGTATATAAGCTTCAGGTTGGTAATAATCATAATAGCTTATGAAATATTCCACATGATTATTTGCAAAAAAGCCTTTAAATTCACTATAAAGTTGTGCGCACAAGCTTTTATTATGAGACATAATTAGTGTTGGTATGTTTAAACTTTTAATAATATTTGCCATAGTAAAAGTTTTTCCACTACCTGTAACACCTAGAAGAGTTTGGTATTTATTTCCTGCTTTAATACTTTTTACTATACCGTCTATAGCTTGTTTTTGATCAGGACTTGGTTTAAATTCGCTAGTGAGCTCAAACATAAAATTTCCTAATTTGTATTTTTGATAATTTTACACAAAATTTTTTGTAAAAATTCAAATTTTAAAACAAAATGGTGTATAAAATTAAATTTTTTTTTGTTACAATTATGCATTAAATACTCTAAACTATTAAATTCAAAAAAGGCAAAAATATGTATGATGAAAGAATAATTAACACCATGACAGATAAGGTAAATGAGTTAATTGAAAAATACAATGAAGTCTGTGAAACAAATGAAAATCTAAGAAATGAATTAGTAAGCGTAAAAGCACAAAATGAGGCTAAAAGTAATCAAATTGCGCGTTTAGAAGAAGAGCTAAAATCTCGTAATGCACAAAGTGATGCTATTTATAAAAAAATAGAGGCTGTTCTTGGCAAACAATAATCAAAGAAAAGTTACAATTAATGTCTATGCAAAAGACTTTGTGGTAACTTGTAGTAATGAATTTGCAAACCATCTTGAAGATGAAATTGCTTTAATTTCTAGTGGTACTGGAAAAATAGAGCTTGCAAATTTCATTAATACTTTTGTAAAACTTAGTTATGAAAATTATATATTAAAAAAAGAATTAAATAAACTTATCAATGTAATTGATGAAGAAATAAAATAATATGTTTTTTAAAAAAGCTTTTACTTTAATAGAGCTTGTTTTTTGTATTTTTATAATTGCTATTCTTTCTGCTATTGCGTATCCTCATTTCTCTTTTAGTGTTAATGATGCTAAAATACTTAAATTAAAAAGTGAAGTAGAGATTATAAATTCATCTTTGGCATTGATAAGAAATCAAAATCTCTTTAAAGATAATAATTTCCCAAAAACCTTAGATGATGCTTTGATAAATACTGAAAATCAAAAGTTATTTTTTTGCAATAATAAACAAAATCAAGGTTGTAAAGATGGAAATTGTTGTTTATATAGTGTTTTAGAAAAACCAATTATATCAAGTAAAAAATCATGGATGAAAATAGCAAATACTCAATATAGATTTTTTATAAATACCAAAAAGTATATAGATTTTTCTTATAATAGTGAGAAAGTTTTCTTAGAATGTGTGAGTTTAAATTGTAAGGATTATGGGTTTTGAATTATTATCAACTTGCCATTAAAGGATATTATTTAGATACTTTAACTTATGAGAGTAAGGAAGAATTTGAAATTTTAGATGAGGTAATTGTTGATCTTGCAAGAAAGAAAAACCTCAAAGCTATAATTTTGCAAAAATGTCAAAAACCTGAATTTAAGACTCAAATTATAAAAGAAAAAACAGGTTTTAAACTCACGCAGTATCAATATAAACTTGCTCAATTTATTGCTTATTATTATGCTAGTAAAATAGCTTTTGTTTTAGGTATGTTTGAAAGTATTAATGATTATAAAAGTGAAAAAATTCATATAGAAAAAACACCTAATTTAAGTAAAAATCAGCAAAAAGCTTTGGATTTTATAAAATCTAAACAAGCTAGCTTATTATTTGGCGATACAGGTAGTGGGAAAACTGAAATTTATATTAGTTTAATCAAAGAATATCTAGAACAAGGTAAGCAAGTTTTGCTTTTAATGCCAGAAATTGCTCTTACTCCGCAAATGCAAAAAAGATTAAATGTATATTTTGGAGAGCATTTTTTTTTATGGCATTCTAAAATTTCAAAGAAAAAAAAGCAAGAATATTTACAAGATTTAGTTTGTTCTAGAGCTATGTTGGTTGTAGGTGCAAGATCAGCTTTGTTTTTACCTTTTAAAAATTTAGGTTTGATTATTATAGATGAAGAGCATGATAATTCTTACAAAGCTTCTAATAATCCAAAAATCAATGCTAGAGATTTGGCTTTATTTATAGCAAAAAAAATGGATATAAAAATTCTTTTAGGCTCAGCTACTCCAAGTGTTGTGAGTTTTTATAAACATCCATATTTTAGACTTAGAGGAACTTTTTTTGAAAGCAAAAAGCAGTTTTTATATGATGAAAGTGAGCTTAGTGTTTCTTCAAAATTGCTTTTGGAGTTAAAAATTAGTTTAAGAAATAAAAAGCAAGCTATAGTTTTTTTACCTACAAGAGCAAATTTTAGACAAATTTTATGCAAAGAATGTGCTAGTACTATTAAATGTCCCTTTTGTTCTATTGCTTTAAGTTTGCATAAAAATAAAAATGCATTAAAATGTCATTATTGTAATTTCACTAAAGAAATCGATCAAACTTGTCCAAGTTGTAATGGGGTTATGCTTGAAGCTAAAAAAATGGGTACAGCAGAGCTTTGTGAGCTTTTAGAAAAAGAACTAGTTGAATTTAATCCTATCATAAAAAGATTTGATAGCGATGAGATTAGCAGTGTAAAAAAGCTTAATATGATTTTAAAAGATTTTAATCAAGAAAAAATTGATATTTTAGTGGGTACTTCTATGCTTGCTAAGGGGCATGATTATCACAATGTGGATTTAAGTGTGATTTTGGGTCTTGATGAGTATTTGTTTAGACCTAATTTTAAAGCATTAGAAGAGACTTTAGCTCTTGCTATGCAAGTAGCAGGTCGTGCAGGTCGTAAGGGCGAGGGCAGGGTGCTTTTACAAACTAAAAATAAAGCTTTTTTTGAAAAGTATATACAAAATTATGATGGCTTTTTATATGATGAATTAAATGCTAGAAGAGAGCTTTATCCACCATTTAAAAGACTTTTAAGATTGGTTATAGAAGATGAAGATAAAAATAAAGCTTTAAATTTGTGTGAATTTATAGCAGGCAAAGTACAAGAATTAAATCAAGTGCAATTGATAGGGTATGGAGCTTGTGATATTGAAATGCTAAATAAAAAATGGCGTTTTTATGTATTGTTGCGTGCTAATACGCATCAAGAGCTTGTAAAATTTGAGCATTTTGCTTTAAATTTTAAAAATATTACTTGTGATATAGATCCAGTTGATTTTTCTTAGAATTTATACTAAAACAGCTTTTTATATCTTTGGGTTAGTAAGGAAAATATATTATCAAATTAACATTAGAATTTGATAATATGAAATTCAAAACATATTTATTTTTTAATGATATTTCAATTACACATACTTTTGAAATTTTGATAATAAGCCCATGAGGAGACTATATCAGGACGATGTTTTTTTATATGTGATAATTCTATATCTAAAATATTTTTTAATTTTAATCTAGCATTAATATTGTGTTTTAGATAGTATAAAACTTCATCTTCTTTCATCATGGTATCTTCTGTTAAATCAATGATTTGTTTTATATCGTTTAGAAAAGAAGATAGGTAATTCACAATTTGATTATAATTTTTATGATTTAAAAAAATATCTAAATTATTTTTATCAATATAAATTCCTATATCGTATTTAAGATTATTATTGCAAAATTTATCCATTATATTATATTGTTCAGTGTTGATATAATACCTATCTATTGTTAATTTTATATTTTGATTTACATGAAATACCAAAGGTAATAAATATCTTATATAGCCTCTAAATTCTTTTCTATTAAACAATTCTTTAGTTGTTGTATGGGGGGGGGTGAAGTTAAAATTATTGGCTAGTTTTGTTAAAGTGTTAAATGATTTTTTATTAGATAATTCATTCATATCAATATATTGTATATTGTTTGTATTTATTTTTTGCAGTAGATAATGATTAAAAAATGTATCATGCAATAAAGTTTCAAAATCGTCTTTCATATGTGTTTTATTTGGTGTTAGATATTTGATATATAATGTATAATCATAATTTAAATCAAAATTTTTATCATAAGTTCTTTGGACTTTACTCCAATCTCTTCCATAAGAATGTTTTAATAAAGATATTGGATCTCTTACTTGATAAAGTATAGGAATTTTGGGATCTAATAAGCACAAGTATTTTTCGATATTTATTATATTTATCTCTGAGATATTTATAGCTATATTTTTATCCATAAAATTCATAAAATTTACCATATATCTATATTTTGCGTCTTCTTGAAGCATCCAAGAAGCCGGACAAAAAACATTACATGTTTGGTTTAAGAGTGTTAAAAAAGCAGCTGCACCAACTCCATGTGGAGAAATATAAATAAATTTAACATTAGAATTATTTAAAGGTATGTTGCAATCCCAAGCTAGATTGGCACAATATTGACTATTGTCTAATTCTAAGGTTTTTGGATTAAAAAGAGGAGGATATAAATGATTTTGATAAGGTTTAAAATCATCACTATTAAACCACTCAACAACACTTGAAATATTGTTTAAAATTAGCTTATGAAAATCTTCATTAGTGCTACATTTTAACGCATGTAGTAATTTTTTAGCATGATTTGGATTTATATTTGCATTAATATAGGTTGATAATTTCATGAAATTCCTTTTTTTGTAAAACATTATAATGTTTTAAGCCTTATTATACTTATTTTTTATTATGATATAAAAATTATGATATTAAGATTGGTATAATGATGAGATATAAAACAAGACAAATAAAAGTAGGCAATGTTTTAATAGGTGGCGATGCGCCCATTTCAGTACAATCTATGCTTTTTACTAAAACAAGAGATGTTGATGGTTGTTTAGAGCAGCTTAATAGGCTTTATTTTGCAGGTGCTAATATAGTGCGCTTGGCATGTTTGGATATGGTAGATGCAAGAGCTTTAAAAGAAATTAAAGCAAAAAGTCCTTTACCTTTAATAGTAGATATACATTTTAATTATAAATTAGCGGTTTTTTGTGCTGATTTTATTGATGGAGTAAGGATTAATCCAGGCAACATAGGTTCAAAAGAAAATATCAAAGAGGTAGTGCAAGCTTGTAAGCAAAGGCAAATTCCTATTCGAATAGGAGTAAATCATGGCTCTATAGAAAAGCAATTTAGTGATAAATATGGCTATAACATCCAAGCTATGCTTGAAAGTGCTTTATATAATATAAAATTATTGGAAGATTTGGATTTTTTTGATATAAAAATTTCTATGAAAACTTCAGATGTGCAAAATACCATAAAAGCTTATGAAGCCCTAAGACCGCTTTGTGATTATCCATTTCATTTAGGGGTTACTGAAGCAGGGACCAAATTTCATAGCACTATAAAAAGTTCTATTGCTTTAGGGAATTTACTTTTAAAAGGTATAGGTGATACTATGAGAGTTTCTATGACAGGGGAGCTTGAAGAAGAAATAAAAGTAGCAAGAGCAATTTTACAAGATAGTGGAGTGCAAAAAAGTGGTGTAAATATCATCTCATGTCCAACTTGTGGAAGAATTCAAAGTGATTTAATCAAAGCGATTAAAATAGTAGAAGAAAAAACTAAACATATAAAAGAGCCATTAAATATAAGCGTTATGGGCTGTGTAGTAAATGCTTTGGGTGAGGCTAAGGGCGCTGATGTGGCAATTGCTTTTGGTAAAAATCAAGGCTTAATTATAAGACATGGTGAAGTGGTTGCTAAACTTAAAGAAGATGAACTTGTAGATAGATTTTTACTTGAAGTGGAAGATGAGGTAAAGCTTAGAGAAAAAGATTAATTTTTTCTAAATATTTTTTTTGTAAATTTTGTAATTTTTTAGAAATTTTTACTTTATAAATACTTGGATTTTGAAGTTTTTTTAACTTAATATCTAAATTAGCAATATTTTTTTTGTGATAATCTTGTATATTTTTTAAGCTAGGAACCTTATAAACTAATTTTCCATTTTTAAAAATAGATTCATGTAAATTTTTTGCTATGAAATCTTGATAGTTTTTGATATTTTCATCGTGTGCGTATAAAATATCAAAATTTGCCTTATCGTTTTTATAGTATCTTATAAGCTTTTTAAAATGTGGTAAAGTTGTTTTGTTTGAACTCGCACTAATTTTTATTTTTGGAATAATTTCACCATTCTTTTCGATTGCTACAAGTTTATATACAGCACCAAAAATAGGCGAACTTGCTGAAGTGATAAGTTTTTCTCCAATTCCAAAAGCATCAATAGGGGCTTTATTTTTTAATAATTTTTCAATGATAAACTCATCTAAAGCATTGCTAGCTACAATTTTGCATTTTTTTAAGCCCGCAAGATCTAGTTTTTTTCTAATAAATTTAGATATTTTAAGTAAATTTCCTGAATCAATGCGAATAGAATAATTTTGCATAGTGTTTTCAGCATTTAGTTCATTAAAAACTAAAATAGCATTTTCAATACCCCTTTTATAATCATAAGTGTCAATTAAAAGACTTATATTATCTTTATAAGTTTGACAATATGTTCTAAAAGCACTTAATTCATCATCAAACATTTGTATCCAAGCATGCGACATGGTTCCACTAATAGGAATGTTAAATTTTTTTCCAGCTAAAGTACAAGCACTTGCATGAAAACCACCTATAAAAGCAGCTCTAGCACCATTTAAAGCAGCACTATCTCCATGAGCCCTACGAGAGCCAAATTCTAAAAGTAATTTTTCTTTTGCCACTTGAGCGATTCTACTAGCTTTGGTGGCAATTAAACATTGGTGATTTAATGTTAAAAGTGTGAAAGTTTCTAATAATAAAGCCTCTATTATAGGTGCTTTAATAATCATCAAGGTTTCATTTGTAAAAATGCATTCACCTTCCTTTACGCTCAATATGTCTCCACTAAAGCGTAAAGTTGAAAGATAGTTTAAAAATTCATTATCAAATTTTTGAGTGTTTTTTAAAAAATCCATATCACTTTTAGAAAAGGAGAAGTTATTTATGTGTTCTATAATTTGTTCTAATCCACAAAAAACAGCATAAGAGGCATTATCAGGAGCTTTTCTGAAAAAAACTTCAAAATAAACAATCTGCCTATGCATATTTTGTTTAAAATAAGCATAGGCCATACTCAATTCGTAAAAATCACATAATAATGAAGAATTCATATTAAAAGATTTTTACTAAAAAATGCTAATCCATTTGGCGACGCAAGAAAGCTGGAACATCTAATTGTGAGATTACTTCTTCATCAAAACCACCGCTAGCTTTACGCAAATTCATATAACTATTTTTTTTGCTTTCTTCTTGCTCTTTAGCACTTTCTGCTTCGACTTTATCTTCAAAACCTGTTGCAATAATAGTTACTTCAACACGATCTCCCATACTCTCATCAGTAGTTGCGCCAAAGATTACTTTTGCGTTTTCATCTGCTATATCACTAATACTTTGAGTAGCCTGTGAAATTTCTATTAATGAGCATTCAGGACCAATTTTATAATGTATAATTACGCCTTTGACACCTTTCATAGTCATACCATCTAATAACGGAGATTCTATAGCGCTTGATAATGCATCCATGATAGCGTTTTCACCTTCACCATGTCCTACGCCCATTAAAGCTAAACCTCTATGACTCATAACGGTTCTAACATCAGCAAAGTCTACATTAATATCGCCATCTTCTAAAAGTATAGATACCATACCTCTAACAGCTCTAGCTAAAATATCATCTACTAGTTTAAATGCTTCTTTTATACCTGCTTTTTTTGGAAGTATGCTAAGAAGTTTTTCATTTTGAATTACAATAATAGAATCACTTTCTTTTTTTAATTCAGCCAAACCAGCTTCAGCTAATTTTTTTCTTTGTTTTCCTTCAAAAGCAAAAGGCATGGTTACAACTGAAACTGTTAATGCACCTACTTCTTTAGCAGCTTGTGCTACAACAGGAGCTGCACCTGTGCCAGTTCCACCACCAAGACCTGCTGAAATGAATACTATATCGCTTTGACTTAAAGCTGCTTTAACTTCTTCAAAACTTTCTCTAGCACTTTCTGCTCCTATTTCAGGTTGCATTCCAGCACCTAAACCTTTAGTCTTTTTCTCACCAAGTTGAATTCTAGTTTTTGCTAAAGATTTTGCTATAGCTTGTGCATCAGTATTTGCTGAAATAAGATCAAGATCATGCAAACCCATATTTACCATATGATCTATCATATTTCCGCCACCGCCACCGCAGCCTATGACCTTAATTTTTGCACCTTTTGCGTGTTGCATTTCTTCTACTAGATATTCGTTCATTGTGTCTCCTAAATTAGAACTGGTTTATTAGTTTATTCCAAAAATTATGCATAAAACCTGCCTTTTTTTCTTTTTTGGTTTCAACTTTTGCTAATTCTGTTTTTTCATCTTCAAAATCATTTTGATTTTGAAAAATTTCCTCAAAATTTTTATTTTCTTCTTCATTTTCTTCCATGGTGAGGTTTTGTCTGATCTGTTTGTTAATAAATTCAGGTTCTCCTTTGTATCTTAGTTTTTCATTAGAATCTAATTCATAAGGAGTAAAATGCCCACCACCATATAGACATAGACCTATGGCACAACTATTTTCAGCATCTTCAAAAATTTCCTTGAAGCCGTCCATAGTATCTTTTTTTGCGGTTGCTATTCTAACAGCTTTATTATCAAAATAAGCTGAAGCAAGTTTATCAAGTCCAGCAAATTTTGTCATACCTCCAGTTAAGACTATACCAGCACCTGCCTGGTTAGCACATGTATTATCACTTAGCATTTTAGCTAGTATAATGATAGTTTCTTCTATTCTTGCATATATTACATTTGAAATAACTTCAACTGAAACCTCATTTTTTCTTTTTTCATCACCCATATATGGAATTTGTATAATAGAATTTTCATTTTGAACCAAAGATGCGTAATTTAATTTTAGTTTTTCAGCTTCTTTTGGAGGAGTATGTAAGGCTATAGATAAATCATTTGTGATATTAACTGATCCAATTTGTAAGCATTCATTATAGCGTATAGAATTACCTGCGTGGATTACCATATCACAAACTGCTCCACCCATATCAATTAAAATAGCACCTAGTTCTTTCTCGCTATCATCAAAACAAGCTATAGAAGATGCATAGCCTGAAAGAACTATATTATCTACCCTAAGATCTGCAAGCTCAACTGCTTTTTTTAAATTTTTTATATGCACTTCTTGCGAAATTACAATATGTGTAGAAACTTCAAGACGATTTCCGCTCATTCCCAAAGGATCTTCAACATGCTCAAGATCATTGACTTTAAAATTATAAGGCAATACATGAATGATTTCATATCCACTTGGTATATTAGCTGTGTGTTTAGCTGTACTAACCGCTCTATGAATTTCTTTAATTCCTATCTCTTGGTTTGGAATATTTACAACACCTATACTATCAACGCTTTTAGCATAGGCACCTGAAATAGATACTATAACTTTATCATAATGCACGCCTGACATCATTTGTGCATCGGCTACTGCTTCTTCTATGGATTTTGAAGCAAGTTCTATATTTGTTATTGCTCCTTTTTTAATACCATTAGATTTGGATTTACCAAAACCAATAATCTTTAAACCTTCTTCATTTTTTTGTGCTAATATTGCACAAGTTTGTATTGAACCTAAATCAATTCCTAAGATATTCAATTTGTATTTCCTTTGTAATAGCGTTGTATCGGATATAATTCTATAAGTTTTTTTAACAATTCTTCTTTAAGTAGAGATTGTTTTGTTTGTCTTGCACTTTGTTCTATAATAATTTTATAAATTTCTTCTTTGTTTTTATTTTCTAATGTTTGTTCTATTATTTCATAAACAACTGCTTTGTTGTCGAATAAAACATAGGATTTTATTTTATTAGAATCGAAAACCTGCATTAAAAATTCACTAAATTCTGTATCATTCATCATTTCTCCAACTTTAGCAGTTTTTGTAGAATCTCTACTATAAGTTCCTATATCTATGCCTTGAAAATTTTCCAAAGCAAGTTTAGCTTTTTCTTCTAAAAGAGATTTTGTTTTTTCTTTGATATAAAGTTTTTTAACTTCATTTTTAGCCTGTTCAAAACTCATTATTTGAGCTGGATTGATTTTAACAATTTTGGCTATCATATAGCCATCTTTAAATTTAAAAGGCTTAATAAAATCGCCTTCTTTGCTCTTTTGTATAAGTTCTAAAGGATAGTAAATATCAGCATCACTTATAGAAATATTTTGATCAAAACTAAGTTCATTTTTTCTTAAAGCTACATAATTTTCATTTGCTTTAAGTTTTAATTTAGCTAATTTCATATCTTTTATAATTTGATTTTTACTTTGCTCTAAACTTAAAATTTTTCCAGAAAAATCTTTATAATTGTTTTTATTTTCATCATAATAAGTTTGAAGTTCTTTATCGTCAATTTTTTCTTCATTTGGTTTTAAAAAATAAGTAGCTAGTTCATAATTTTTTTGTGTTTTGTAAAGCTCCTTGTTTTTTTCCCAAGTTTGTTTTAATTCATCTTCATTAATTACGATATTATTACTCGCGTGAATTACTTGAATCTTTAATCTATCTTGCATTAAAAAACTAGCACCAAACATATCAAGTTCTTCGTTTTTAACTTGTAGATTTAAAATCATATTGATTTTTTTAAGTAGTAATTCATCATGGATAAGCTTTTCGTAAGCTTTTGAGGTGTAGTTATTTCTAGATAAAATACTATAATATAATTTTTTATCAAAAACACCAGATGCATTATGGAAGATTTTTTGATGAGCTAAATCATATGCAACCTCTTCTTCACTTACTTCTAGACCAAGAGTTTTTGCGTAAGAAAGAAGTAATTTTTCTTGTATTAATTCATTAATAGCTAAAGTGTCTAGGCCATCTTTTTTAGCTTGTTCTTGAGTGTAATTGCCATTGTTTAGTTGAGAATAATAGTTAAATAATTGAGAATATTTAAGATTAAATTCTTCATAGCTTATTTTTTCTTTACCAACTTTTGCGATAGAATTAGAACGATCTGTGTTAAAATCATAACTTCCCCAGCCTACAAAACCGGCTCCAACAAAAGCTATAACGCTAATCCAAATAGTAATAACTAAATATTTTTTATGATGCTGCATCCAAGTGAGCATTTTTTCCCCAATCATCAAAGTAATAAAATTAAACTACAAATTATAAATAATTTGTGATTAATAAAAAATTAATTTTGAAAAATTATGATAAATTTGTTTCTGCTAAATGAATGATTTTACATGAATTTTCTATTAAATCTACAATTTTTCCTAATTCATAGCTTGTTCTACCATAAGCAAATATCCCATATCCTTTTACAACTACAAAATTTTGTTTTTGTTCTAGCATATGACGATAAATTTCAGTTTGTGATCTATCTTCCCAGTCTTCATAATTTTTAGGATTATATACGCGAATTTCTTCTAAAAATATTTCTCCAAAATAATCTTGTGGAGCTATAAAATCATGATTTAAACTCATAGATAGAGTATAAGTTGGGTATGCAAAACAAATAAATTTAGCTTCAGGAATATTTTCATATATGCTTTTATGAATTTCACAATCACTACTAGCTTCATTCCAGCTATAGTCTTTTTTAAATTTTAAAATACTTAAATTTTTTTCATCAAGCTGATTTAAAAAAGCATTATTTTTATTGATGACAAAAGAACTTTGTGAAAGTTTTGCTGACACTGAGCCATGACATATCCCAAAGAAATTTTTTTTAAACATTGATGAAGATAGGGTTTGAATTTGGGAAATAACATTTTCTTTGTTCATTAAAAACCTTGTTTTAAACTTAAATAAGGTATTATACTAAAAAATATTCAAAAAGGTGTATTTTGCAAAGTCCGCATATTCCTGTTTTATTACAAGAAGTTTTAGATACTTTTAGTGATTTTAATGATGGAGATTTTTTAGATTGTACTTTAGGTTATGGGGGGCATTCTAAAGCTTTATTACAAGCACATGAAAAATTAAATTTAATTGCTTGTGATAAAGACTTAGAAGCTTTGAAGTTTTCTAAAGAATTTTTGAAAAATTATCAAAATAGAATAAAATTAAAACATACTGGTTTTAAAGAAATATTACACCAAATTCCTACGCAAAATTTGAGAGGAATTTTAGCTGACATTGGTGTGTCTTCTTTACAGCTTGATAAAAATGATAGAGGATTTTCAATCAATTCTGATTTTTTAGATATGAGAATGGATCAAAATAACCCTTTGAGTGCAAAAGAAGTCATTAATTCTTATAGCAAGGAAGCTTTAGAGCAAATTTTTAAAGATTATGGAGATTTAACGCCTGTTGCTGCAATGCTTGCTCAAAAAATTATTAAAGCAAGAAGTCAAAAAGAAATTACAAGTGCAAAAGAATTAAGCCAAATTATAGGAAATGCTAAGCTAAAAGGTCGCAATATATCCTTAGTATTACTTGTATTTCAAGCTTTGCGTATAGAAGTTAATAATGAACTTGGAGAGTTAAGACAATTACTTGAGAATATAGAAAAAGCAAAATTAAAAAATTGCAAACTCGCAATTATAAGTTTTCATTCTTTAGAAGATAGAATGGTAAAAAATACTTTTAAAAAGTGGGAAAAAGATTGTATATGCGATGCAAGAGCTATGAAGTGTGAATGTGGTAATAACCATAGTCTTGGTAAAATTTTAAGTAAAAAAGCCATAAGTGCCTCCAAAGATGAAATAAGTTATAATAATAGATCAAGCTGTGCGAGAATGAGAATTTTTTATTTTAGGTAAATGATGATTGATGATGATTTTTTAAAAGAAAAACAAGATATTCGTGCAAAAATGCTTAAATATTCTAGGGCTATTAAAGAAGGAAGACCTTATGAAGAATATGAGCAAAATTTTAACGAAAGCGATCATATATTAAAAAATAGGATTCGAAATAAAAAACGACCTAAATTCACAGATTTTGACGATGAATATAAAGAAAAACCTAAAAAACAATCAAGTATTTATTTAAAAGAAGATTTGATTAATGTTAAACTAGAAGAAAAAAAACCTTTTAGATTACAATTAAATTTTTTTAAAAAACAAAAAGAAAAATTTGATAAAAAGAGTGATAAAAACTCTAAATCTTTTAAAAATTCTAAAATTTCACAAGAGGTAAAAAATCAAGAAAAAAATCCACAAGAAATAGGGCAAATAAGAAATGGTTCTATCCAACTTTCTAAAATTATCACTCAAAGTAATGTTTTTGTTGTTTCAAAATTTCAAGATTTAAAAGAAAAAAGAAAAGAAAAAGCCAAAATCAAACAGGAATTGAAAGAGCAAAAAAAAATAGAAAAAGAAAAAATAAAAAAAGCTCAAGAACAGCAAAAAGAAGATGAAAAGCTTGCATTAAAAAAACAAAAAATTTTAGAAGAACAAGTCAAACAAGAAGAAAATCAAGATGAGTATAATCAAGAAGATAAATATGAACTTTTAGATGGTATTATAAGTGAAGAAAATAAAAATTTAAGCCCTAGAAATTTATTGTATGCAGGTTTGATAATAGTTTTTGCTTTAGTAATATTTTTTCCACAAATTTACATTAGAAATCAAATTTATTATATTAGTAGAGATATAGCAGATTTAAGATCACAAGAATTAGTTTTATATGAAGAAAACAAAGAGCTTCAAAGAAGATTAGAAGCACTTTATTTTCAAAATCAAGTTTTAGATTTTCTAGATTAATTTTGATTTTGAATAATTTTTTCTAAAACATATTGTTCAAGTTGGTTTTTTGGGATTTCTTCTTTTATAGCTTGATTGTAAATTTCTTCAGCGATTTTAGAATATTTTTCATAAGCAAAATAAGGAAAATGTAAAACCCAAGCTTTTTGCAACAATCTTTTGCTGATAACTTTTCTAGTATAAATTTTAAAAATATCATAACCAATAAAAACACAAGCAGTGACAAAAATTGCACTTAAAATACTAATATGGAAATCAATAATAGTTAAAAAATAATGCGTAATTAAAATCAAAGGAATGATAATTAAAGCACAAAATAATGCATAAATTAAATAAGAATTAAATACCTTAAATTTAAAATTTAATTTTGCAGGATCTACCATCATACCTTCATTTAACAAGGCATTTGCTTCAAGTAAATCTTTTAAATTAACAGGTTGGTTTGAAACTTTAAAAATAAAATTTAAAATAAATTTCTGAATTTTCATTGTATTACCTAGTTGTGTTTTTTATGATTTTATCATTTTTGCTTTTAAATAAGATAAATTTTTAAGTCTTGTAAATGAAATCTTGTGTTAAAATTTGTATTATTTAAAAATAAGAAAGAAAAATATGGCAGATTCTAGATTTATGATGAATGTTAAAGGTATAGCTAAAAGTTTTATACCTAGAAAAATTTATCAAAATCAATTACAAAATATTTTCAAAAAGCTTTTAAAATCAAAAAATATAGATAATATAACTACTCGTTTAAATTATTACAATCTACAAAATAATTTTTTTGATATAAAAAAATTTGAAAATTATGAAAAAATAGGAAAATTTCCTTTTAAAAAAACTTCCTATGCTTATGATGCTTATGCAATCAGTAAGTATTTTAATGATGATTTTTTGTGGATTAAAGGTTTTGGAGATATTAGTTATAACCTTAAATATCCAAGTATAGCCAAATCAAGACCAGTTGAAAACGGCTTTAATAATATCATTTTAAAATTAGACAAAAATAGACATTTTGATTTTATACAAGATAAAAATCAATTTGAAGATAAAAAAGACTTGCTTTTTTTCAGAGGTGCAATTTATCAACCACATCGTATTAAATTTTTTGAAAAGTATTTTGATAATCCTCGTTGTGATATCGCTCATGTTGGTGGCAGAAAAATTCAAGCTGAAAAGTGGATTAAAAATTTAAATTTTAAAATCAGCAGAGCTTATCAAACTCAATTTAAATTTTTACTTTCATTAGAAGGTAATGATGTAGCAAGCAACTTAAAATGGGCTATGAAAACAAATTCTTTGATTTTGGCACCAAAAATGCGTTATGAAACTTGGTTTATGGAGGGAAAATTACTTCCTAATGAACATTTTGCTTTAATTGATGATGATTATGAAAATGTAGAAGCTTTGCTTGATTATTATCTAGCTAATCCACATAGAGCAAAAGAAATCATTCAAAATGCTCATGCTTATATAGAGCAATTTTTAGATGAAAAGATAGAATTTTATATAGGAATTTTAGTTTTGGCTAAGTATTTTTATTATTCAAAGCAACTTGATTTGCCAAAAGATATTATTGATTTATTTGATTAAAAAAAGGAGATTAGAGTGGAAGAAAAAGAAATTGTTTTTCTAAATGGTGAGTTTGTAAAAGCTAGTGAAGCTAAGGTGAGCGTTTTTGATAGAGGATTTATCTTTGGAGATGGAATTTATGAAGTAGTTCCTATAGTAAATGCAAAAATAGCTGATAAAGAAGAATTTTGGGAGCGTTTTGAGCGCAGTTTAGCACAAATTGAACTACAAATTCCTTACACAAAAGAAGAATTTGAAAGTGTTTTAGAACAATTAATTATTAAAAACTCACTTAAAGAAGGTGGGCTTTATATGCAAGTTACTAGAGGGGTTGCTAGTAGAAATTTTGCTCTTTTAAAGGGTTTAAAACCTACTATAATGGCTTTTGCTTTTGAGTGCAATGTGATTGATTATGAGTTAGCAAAAAGCGGGGTGAGCGTTATTTCTACTGCTGATTTAAGATGGAAAAGAAGAGATATAAAATCTATTTCTTTATTAGCTCAATGTCTTGCAAAAGAAGAAGCTATAAAAGCTAAAGTTTTTGAAGCTTTTATGGTTGAAAATGCCTTAGTGACTGAAGCTTCTAGTAGTTCAGCTTTTATTATTAAAGATAAAACATTAATCACTAAGCCATTTTCTAATGAAATTTTACCAGGAATTCGTCGTAAAAATATATTAAAATTTGCAAAAGAGCTAGGTCTTAAAATAGATCAAAGAGCTTTTAGTATGAAAGAAGTATATGAGGCTGATGAGGTGTTTATATCCGCAGCTACTTTTTTGGTTTTGGGTGTTATAAAAGCAGATAGTAAAATTATTAATGATGGAAAAGTGGGTTTTTATACTCAAAAATTAAGAGAAAAATATATAGAAAAAATACAAAAAGAGGTTTTTTAATCAAATCCAACATTAGCAAATTCTTTAGGATTATCTAGGGCGTAGCGGAATTTTTCCCAGTCTATTTGTTTATCCCAAATAGCTACGATTAAAGCTGCTACGCTATTTCCACATAAATTTCCTACCGCACGAATTTCAGACATAAACTTATCCACACCTAAAAGTATAGAAATAGCTGCTACAGGTAAAACCTCGCCCAAGCTCGCTCCTAAACCATTATTAGCTTCGGCTATATGCATATTTGATAAAGCTGCAAGCGTGCTTCCTAGTATGATAAAACCTGAACCAGTTACCCCAACAGCTCCTTTTGAAGCTATCATAAGAACAATTAAAATACTAATTTCATGTGCTAAAGATAATTCTACATTAAAAGCTTGTGCAAGGAAAATTAAACTCATAGCTAAATAAATATTAGTGCAATCAAGATTAAAGCTATATCCAGTTGGTAGCACTAAGCCTACTGTAGCTTTTGAAATTCCTGCTTTTTCAAGTTTTCTCATAAGTGGTGCTAATGCTGATTCACTAGAGCTTGTTGCAAATACTATCAAAACTTCTCTTGAAATAAAACGCATAAATTTAAAAATATTGACTTTGGCAATAAAACAAATAAGTCCTAAAACTCCAAAGATGAAAAGTAAAGAAGCAAATAACATAACAACAAGCAAATATCCTAAATTGAATAAAGATTCAAGTCCATATTTTGCAACTAAAAATGCCATAGCTGAAAATGCTGCAATAGGAGAAAAATACATAATGATTTCTAAAATTTTAAAAACAAAACTTTGCATTATTTCTAAAGTTTTTTGTATGGCTTTTCTCTCATCAATTCGCATAAGTGAAACAATAAAAGCACAAGCTAGAGCTATAACTAAAATTTGTAAAGTTTTTCCCTCGCTAAAAGCAGCCATTATGTCAGTAGGTATGGCATCTTTTAAAATATGTAAAATTTCATTTTGTGCGCTTATTTCTATGTTATTATTGACAAATTGAGCTACGCTATCTTTATCCAAAGCATTTGGGTCAAGGTTCATTCCTTTTCCAGGTCCCATGATATTTGCTATAAAAATACCTATAGCTAAAGCAAAAGTACTTACTATTTCAAAATAAAGCAAGGCTTTAACACCTATACTTCCAACCTGCTTTAAACTTTCAAGACTAATTACACCTAAAACTATAGTTAAAAATATAATAGGTCCTATTAAAATTTTTAATGCATGTATAAAATAATCCACTCCGATTTTACTAGCAATAGCTAGTTCTTTATCTAATAAGCCAAGGCTAATACCAGCGATGATACCTATAATCACCCAAAAACCTAAATTTTTAAGCATTTTTTTTAATTTGTTTGGTTTTTTTTGGGTAATAACTAGCACAAAAGCTCCTTTATTTTTAAACGATAAATACTAACAAATAAAACTTATTTTTTTACTAAAATAAACAAAAAATAAACAAAAAATCAAAAAATGAGAAAATTTTAGTTTATTTTGTATATAAAAGTAGCATTTTGTAGATTTTTTATGCGATTTATTATGAAAAAAATAATGATAATGTTTATCTAAATTTAAGAAATCAAGTAATATACTTCTGACTATGATTTTAAAAATGAATATCATTTTGGAGTAAAATAGTGTTAATAAGTGTTAAAAAATTTAGTTTATTAATGATTTTTTTATTTTGTTCTATAGTTTATGCTAGAGATATTGACTACCAAAAAGAAAGCCAAACCATCAAACAAATTTTAAATGAAAGTATGCTTTTATATAAAGAAAATAAAAATTTAGAAGCAAAAAAACTAGCAGAAGATGCATACTTTCAACATTTTGAAAATATGGAAGGATCTATTGGTCGTAATATAGGCAGAAAAGCCATTGTTATGGAGCGTAAATTTGTTAATTTAAGAAAATTATATAAGGATAAAGCAGATTTTTCTAAAATAGAAGCATTGATTAGTAGTTTATATTTTGATTTAGATGAAGTTGTGCCTGTTTTGGAAAAAGGTTTTCAGCTTAAAGCCGAAGCTAGTGATACTAATTATGATAAAAAAGAAGCTGAAAACTCATCTTTAAAAGCAGAAAAAGAGCGTCAAGCACAAGCACAAGCGATGTTTGCAGCTTTACTCGGAGAAGAAGTTAAAAGTCAAACCCCACAAATTTTAACACAACAAACAACCACTCAAGAAAAAAATATTCAAGATGATCAAGCTTTGCTAGCTTTGCAAGAAGCTTCGGCTATGGATGCAAGATTACAATTTTTAATGGATTCTATGATTTCAAAACTTGATCAAGCAGCATTAGCTTTTATAAATAAAGACGATCAAAAAGCTAAAGATTTAATTCAATCAGCATTGTTTGAAGATTATAGAAACTCAAAAGTAGAAGTTTTAGTGGCAAGATACACTAAAGCAGGTGTTGATAAAAAAATTCAAACCAAACTTAGAACCATTGTAAGAAAAATTAACGATAAGGTTTTAGATGAAAAAACTATAAGAGATGAAATTTCAACTATATCAGATTTATTATATGAAGCGTTTTTAGCTCTACCTAAAGAAGAATTAACTTTGCTTCAGGTTAAAGGATTTGAAGAGAGTGCTATGAATACTAAAAATTATACTAAAGTATATGATGATATTAAAATTGCACTCAATGATATTTTACAAAATTATGAAGGATTTAGTTTAAATAGCATAGATGCTTTACAAAATGTTTATTTGGATATTTTTGAAGCAAGTGGTATGGAAAGTAAAATCGGAGCTATTGATAGTGCTTTAAAATTAAAAATAGAAAGTTATTTTTCAAAAGGAGTTGCGTTAATTAAAGCAAGTGCTTCTAAAGAAGAATTAAAACAAAATTTTGATGAACTTAGTGCTTTAGTGGAAAGTTCTTTGGATAAAATTCAAGAATCTTCACCTATGTCTTTGTTTATATGGGCTTTGGGTATTATTTTAAGAGAAGGTTTAGAGGCTTTAATTATCATTGTAGCTATTGTTTCATACCTAGTTCAAAGTGGCAATAAAAAGCGTTTAAATATAGTATATTCAGCACTTTGGAGCGGGGTATTTTTAAGCTTTGTAACTGCATTTTTTATTTCATGGATTTTCAAAGAACAAGCCGGACAAAGTAGAGAGCTTTTAGAAGGCGTTACTATGCTTATAGCCGTAGCATTACTATTTTATGTTGGTTTTTGGCTTTTGTCAAATGCACAAAATAAAAAATGGGCAAATTATGTAAAAACTCAAGCAGTGGAGGCTATTTCAAATAATTCAGCAAAAACCTTATGGTTTAGTGTGTTTTTAGCTGTGTATAGAGAAGGTGCTGAAACTATTCTTTTTTATCAGGCTTTATTATTTGATGCAAAAACAAGCACAGATTATAGTTTTATATTCATAGGTTTAGCTAGTGGTTTAATTATACTTATCATACTTTATTATTTACTAAAAGCTGGTGCTTTAAAGATACCAGTGAAACAATTTTTCTATATAACTTCATACATTATTTTTTATATGGTCTTTGTCTTTACGGGCAAAGGCATCGGTGAGCTCATAGAAGCTAAGGTTATCACACCAAGCTTACTTCCTTTTGATTTTGAAGGAATTTTATGGCTTGGAATTTATCCTTACTATGAGAGTATCATACCTCAGTTTATGGTTTTAATCTTACTCATTATGGGTATTTTTATAACAAAGCAAATTTCAAATAAAAGGGAGAAAATATGAAAAAAACTTTATTAAGTTTAGGTGCAGCAGCTAGTATTTTAGCTAGTTCAGTTTTTGCAGCAGAGGTGCCAATTGGTGATCCTTATGAGTTAAATGGTATGGAAATAGCAGCGGTTTATCTACAACCAATCGAAATGGAACCAAGAGGAATTGATCTTGCAGCTAGTTTAGCAGACATTCACCTTGAAGCAGATATTCATGCATTAAAGGGCAATAAAAACGGTTTTCCAGAAGGTTTTTGGATACCTTATCTAACCATAGCTTACAAGCTAACTAATCTTGATAATGGTAAAGTAAAAACAGGAACTCTTATGCCTATGGTTGCAGATGATGGTCCTCATTATGGTGCAAATTTAAAAATGGATACAGGTATAGGAAATTATGAGCTGGTATTTTTAATAGAAAGCCCAGAAAAACAAGGTTTTGGTCGCCATGTTGATAAAGAAACAGGTGTTGGCAAATGGTTTGAACCATTTTCAGTTAAATATAACTTCAAATACACAGGAAAACCTAAGTGATTTTCCCTAGCTTTTGCTAGGGTTTATTTATGAAATTATTGATTTTATAAATAAATTCTATCAAAGAAGAGCCTATGTCGATTTATTTTGTACATTTTTTTGGAGTATTTTTTCCTTATGCACTTTTGGGTGCTTTATTTTTTTATAATTTAAAAACTTCTTTAGTGTTTAAACTTGCTTTTGTGGGTTTTGTTTTTTCTTATTTTGCTTTTTTTATTAGTGCTAAGACACTAAATTATGATTTGTTATATTTTTCTAATGATATTTTATTTGTTTTATTGTTTTTGGTTATTATTATTTTTTCTTTTATACGAAATAATTTTTTAAAAGAAAAAATTCAAGCTATTTTACTTTTTTTATTATCTTTTGCTTTTGGCATAAAATACTTACATATTTCTATAGATTTTCCTATATTAAGCACTAATTTCTTAGATTCTTTGGCGATTAACTCTTTTGGGCTCATTTTGCTTGCTTTTGTATTATGTTTTGGAATTTATCTTTTTACAAGATGGCTAAGAGAATTTAAATTTAAGTTTTTAAATTTATTTTTATTTATTATTGTGATTTTTTATCTAAATGAAACTTTAGCTCAAATTTTATTACATCTTATGAGAGAAGGTGTTATAGAAACTGAAAGTTTATATTTAAGTTATGTAGCAAAAAGTGTGTATTATGCTAAATTTTATACTTATATATGGTTTTTATTGTTAGGAATTTGTATAGTTTTAGCTCTAAAGCAAAGAGTGGGTGAAAATACCAAGAAAAAAGATTTTGATATAGAATTTAGAAAAAATTATGCTAAAAATTCAAAAATCACAAATTTTAGTGCAAGCGTTTTTAGCGCTATGGTTTTAAGTCTTTGTATTTTTCTTTTTTATGACTTGCATGCTTCAAGACCTGTAACCATAGATGAGCCAAGTTATGTAGAGCCAAATGAAAATGATGAATTTGTCTTTGATGTAGCGATTTTAAGAGATAACAATTTACACCGCTTTGCTTATATTAGCGATGAGGGTAAAGTGGTAAGATTTTTCTTAATCAACAAAAGAGAAGACAAAGACTCTCCGGTGGCGGTTTTTGATGCTTGTAGTATTTGTGGTGATATGGGTTATGTTAAAAAAGGCGGAGAATTAATTTGTATTTCTTGTAATGTTAGAATTTTCTTACCAAGTGTAGGTAAAGCTGGTGGATGTAATCCTATACCGATGAAATATAAATTTGAAAATGGTAAAGTTATCATACCTTTTTCAGAAATTTTAGATGGGGTAAATTTTTTCACTCAAGTAGTAGAAAAGAAAGTTTATGATCCTATCGATAATACAGAACTTATCAATTTAAAAGCACCAAGATCTTATGTTTATAAAGGAAGAACATACTTTTTTGCCAATGAAAAAAACTATGAAGAGTTTAAGAATGATCCTTTAAAATACATTGATATAAATAAAACTTCAAAATATAGAATTCATAATTTATTAGGAAATGACTATGCAAATTAAGATTATAAAAAATTCTATTTTCCAAAATAAAATTCAAAAATCTCTAGCTTTGCTAACGATTTTTTTAGCTACTTTGCTTATGGCTACGATGTTAAATCTTACTTTGGGTATAGGCAATGAGATTACAAAAGAACTAAGAAGTTATGGATCAAACATTTTAGTTTTACCCAAAGGTGCAAGTTTGAGTGTAGAGGTGGGTAATAAAATTTATGAACCTTTAAAAAACCAAAATTTCTTAGAAGAAAACAAGCTTCACACTATAAAAGAAATTTTTTGGAGAAATAATATCAATGCCTTTGCGCCATTTTTAGATACTCAAGTAAAAATTCAAACTTCAGATGCAGATTATGAAAATGTATCTTTGGTGGGAACTTATTTTGATAAGGCTATAAAGGTGCAAGATGATGATGATTTTTATGCAGGGATTAAAGAGTTATACAAATATAGCAAAATACAAGGAAATTATCCAAAAGATGATAGCTTAGATGAGGTAATGTTGGGTAAAGACTTAGCGCAAAAGTATGATTTAAAAATAGATGATGAAATATCTCTTGTGCAAAATGAGCAAATTTTCAAAGTAAAAATTGTTGGTATTATAGATTTAACTCAAGCTTTTTCGAATAAAATCATCACTTCTTTACTTTTAGCACAAAAGCTTTCAAAGAAAGAAGGTTTATTTGCTAAAGCAGAAGTTTCGGCTTTGACTATACCTGAAAATGATTTAGCACAAAAAGCAAGACGCGATGTGGATAGTTTAAATCAACTTGAATACGATCAGTGGTATTGCACTGCTTATGTAAGTTCTATTGCTTATCAAATTGCAGAAGATTTTAAAGGTGCTAGCACAAAAGTTGTAAGTGCAATTTCAGACGCAGAAAGTTTAATAGTATCTAAAATTCAATCTTTAATGGCAGTGGTTAGCATTATATGCTTAATAGTAGCTTCTATAGCCATCTCGTCTTTAATGAGTGCAGATATTTTTAGAAGAAGAAGTGAAATAGGACTTTTAAAAGCTTTAGGTGCTAGCACTTTGCAAATTTATATGATTTTTGTTTTAGAAGGTGTTGTTGTGGCTTTAGTTGGAGCTGTTTTGGGTTTTGCTTTTGGTATGGGTATATCAGAAATTATTGCTTTGAGTATATTTGAACATATCATCGCAATCTCTTGGATTATTTTACCAATTTGCTTATTTTTTGCAGTGCTTATAGTATTTTTAGGATGCTTATTTTCTATCAAAGGAATTTCTAAACTTTCTACTTCAGAGGTTTTATATGGGAAATAATTTTTTTATACAAGAGGTTTTTAAATCTCTTATTTTTTCTTACAAAAGAGTTTGTGTTATATTTATAGCGGTGTTTATGGGTGCTATGGTTAGTGCTTCATTTTTTAATATTTATTTTGATATTGATACAAAATTATCTAAAGAATTAAAAGCTTATGGAGCTAATTTTATCATTACACCAAAAGATGATGAGTTTTTAAGTATGGATGAATTTAATCAAGCTAAAGAAAAATTAAAAGCAAAAGCTTTAACCCCATTTTTATATGGTTTTTATAATCTTGAAAGTTCAAGTGCAGTAGTGGTTGGAGTTGATTTTGCAAATTTAAAACTTACTAAACCTTTTATAGAGATTTTAAAAGGGAGTTTTTCTTTAAGCGATTTTAGTGAAGATAGTGCCTTTGTGGGAGCTGATTTGGCAAAGCAATTAGAGTTAAAAATAGGACAAGAATTACAAATTTATAATCCAAGTATTTCTAAAATAGTCAAAGTAAAAATCAAAGCTATCTTAAGAAGCAATGACGAACAAGATGGAGTTTTAATCATCTCTTTAAAAAAAGCACAAGAATTAGCAGCTAAAGAAGTGATAAATTATGCTCAAGCTATTTTACTAGGTGATTATGAAAGCTTAGATCAAAAAGCAAAAGAGCTTAGTAAAGGCAATATAGAAGCTAAGGTTATAGCTTCAGTGTCTATAAGTGAAGGTGTGATTTTAGAAAAGATTAAAGCTTTAATGGCTTTGATTAGTTTGACGATTTTACTCATTAGTTCTTTGAGTGTAAATACTACGCTTAGTGCTGTGATTTTTTCAAGAAAAAAAGAAATAGCCTTACACCTTGCACTAGGAGCTAAATATAAAGATATTATCAAGCTTTTTGGAGCTGAAGTATTTATTTTAAGTTTAAGTGCGAGTTTATTTGGAGCTTTTTGTGGGTATTTTTTAGCAAATATTTTTGGATATTTGATTTTTAATGCAAGCATAGATTTTAGGTTGCTTTCGGTATTTTTTGCTGTTTTTGTTTCTTTAGTATTTGCGTTTTTGGCTAGCTTTTTGCCACTAAAAAAAGCTTTAAAAATAAATGTTTGTGAAAATTTAAAGGGTGAGTGATGAAAAATATTATAAAAATTTCAAATTTAAATCGCAATTTTAATGAAGTTAAAGCTTTGCAAAATATAAATTTAGAAGTAAAACAAGGCGAGTGGTTAGCTATTATGGGTCCATCAGGTTCAGGCAAATCAACACTTTTAAATATACTTTCTTTGATGGATACTCAAAGTAGTGGGGAGTATTTTTTAGATGATAAAGAGGTTGGAAAATTAAGTGAAGAAGAAAAAGGCGTGATTAGAAGAGAAAAAATTGGTTTAATTTTTCAGCAATTTCACTTAATACCTTATTTAAATGCTTTAGAAAATGTTATGCTAGCTCAATTTTATCATTCTAGCATAGAGCAAAAAGATGCTATAATGGCTTTAGAAAAAGTAGGATTATCACATAGACTTACGCATTTACCAAGTCAATTAAGTGGTGGCGAGCAGCAAAGACTATGTATAGCAAGAGCTTTAGTGAATGATCCTGAAATTTTATTAGCAGATGAGCCAACTGGAAATTTAGATGAAGCTAATGAAAAAAACATTTTAGAACTTTTTTGTAAATTAAAAAAAGATGGTAAAACCATAGTTTTAATCACTCATAATCCAGATTTAGCTACTTTTGCTGATAGAACCATCATTTTAAGTCATGGGGTAATGAAAAGTGAAAATTAAAAATATAATTTTGGCTTGTTTGTGTGTATTTTTGTTAAGTGCTTGTTTTGAAAACAATAACAAAAATGGCGGAAAAGTTGGCTTAAAAGCACCAGAACTTGCAGCAAAAAATTTAGCAGGTAAGAAAGTTAAAATATCTGATTTTGATAATCTTGTTGTTTTAACTTTTGTAGAGCAAGGTTGTGCTTCTTGTTTAAAGGACTTGCCACTTTTAGAAAAACTAGCTAATGAGTATCCTAAAAAAATCACTATTTTGGCAGTAGATTCTATAGATAAAGGTAAAGAGTTTGAAGAATTTGCTACAAAATATGATTATAAAAATATTACATTTTTACAAGATGATTTAGATATTACTTGGCAAAGATTTAGCGTTTTTGCTGTGCCAACAACTTTTGTCATTAAAGATGGTGTAGTACAAGATAAAATAATAGGAGAAAAACCATGGTCGTATTTAAAAGCGTCCATTGCTTCTTGGCTATAATATTTGCTTTGTTTTTAAGTGCATGTACAGACAAAATTTTCCAAACCTTAAATTCAAGTAGTGATTATACTTTTAAATACAATGGTTTTGAAAAAACACTAAAAATTCAAAAATTAAACAATGCCTATGCATTATTTTTTTTCACTCAAGATTGTGGTGTATGTAAAATGCAAATTCCTATACTAAATGAACTTTATAAAGAAAGAAATTTTCTTATTATAGGTGTGCTAAATGATGTAAAATCCATCGATGAAGCACGAAAAATTTCTTTAGATAAAAATTTAAAATTACCACTTTTATACGAAGCTAAAGCAAGTTCATTTTTATCAAAAGCTGTAGATGGAATTTATGGTGTGCCTGTGGTGGTTTTTTTTGATAAAAATGGTAAAATGAATGAAAAATTTATAGGACTTACTCCAAAAAGTATTTTAGAAAACAAGATAAAAATCTTGCAAACTTTTTAACCCCTTCATTTTTCTCAAAAAATCTCCATCATCTATTTATTAAAATTTAGAATTAAATTACTTTTAATTTATTAAGCTTAAATTTATAAACATAATATTAATATTTTAAATATATTTATTTATAAAATTATTAGCAGTTGTATTATTAATTTATTTATAAAAGCAATAAAAACAAAAACATTCACAAATTTAATAAAGGATTTTTTTATGTTAATATTTTCTTCACGGGGGGGGGAATTGAATAATTTTAATTTAATCTCTTCTTGTAAAAAATTATCAAAACAAATTCTACTTTCAAATATAGTCGCTTCTTTACTTTTTTCATCTACATTTGCTCTACCTAGTGGAGGTAAATTTACTCACAACACAAGTGGTAATATTATTACAAATGGTAATAATATGCATATTAATGGTAATGGAACAAACTCTGTCATTCAATGGGGTGGTGGCTTTAGTATAGGTAAAGGTGAGAGCGTGAATTTTAATGGAAACAATAAAAACTACCTAAACATTGCTCATGGAACAAGTAAATCTACTATAGATGGATTATTAAATGCAAATGGTAATAATGTATTTTTAATCAATCCTAATGGAGTAATCATTACTAAAAATGGAACTATCAATGCTAATCGCTTTGTAGCTTCTACTTCATCAATGGATAATGCAGCTATGCAAAGATTTGCTAATATGAGTAATTTTAATGATGGCTTAAGCTTTTCACCAGTATTTAAACCATCTAAAGCTGGCAATGTAGTCAATATGGGTAATATTAATGCAGATAGTCTTTTATTTCAAGGAAATAAAATACTTTTAGATGCTGATACTAATTGGGATAAAGAAAACAATGAGATAAAATTAAATCAAATCACAGCAGGTAGCATAGATTTAAAAGGTAATGAAATTTATGTAGATATTTCTACTATAAATTCTAAAAATCTAACCACTGATGCGAAAAATAAAGGAATTGCTTATTTAAGTGCTACAGGTTATTATTGTAATCCTACAAAAAAATATAATGATATTGTATTTACTACTAAAGGTAATATGGATAAAACATATAATCAATATATTAGCATAGGTTCTGATATAGATTGGTGGCATTTTGCTAAAGGGTGGAATGAAAACAAAGCAGGATTTAGAGATACAGCTAGTGAATATAGACTTACAAATGATATAGATTTTAAAGGTAACAAAGGACAAGGAGAAGCAGGTAAAGACTGGCAAAACTATGCTAATTATTGTATAGATGGTTTAGGTTGTACTTCTATGATAGTTGGCTTCTCTAATGCTTTTACCAAAACCTTTGATGGACAAGGTTATACTTTAAAAAATATCAATATAGACACAACTTCTTTAAGTGATAAACCTAAATATGTTGGTATATTTGGTAAAATTGAAAATGCAACTATTAAAAATATCAATGTAGATTATATGGGTGGTGGTATAAAGGCCAATGGCTTTGCCGGTGGTTTTGCTGGTGAAGCTAGAGGAACTTTTACCAATATTTCTTTAAATAATATAGGGAATGTTAGTAGTAGTGGTAATGATAGTGATAACTATGCCGGTGGTTTTGCTGGTGAAGCTAGAGGAACTTTTACCAATATTTCTTTAAATAATATAGGGGATATTAGTAGTAGTGGTTTTTATAGTCATACTGGTGGTTTTTCTGGTCGTACTGAACGCACAAATTTTACTAATATTTTTTTAAACAATATAGGAAATATTAGTAGTAGTGGTCGTAATTATAGTTATATCGGTGGTTTTGCTGGTAGTATTAATGGTAATGGAACTTTTTCTAATATTTCTTTAAATAATATAGGAAATATTAGTAGTAGCCATAGCAATGGTAATAGTTATGCCGGTGGTTTTGCTGGTTGGGTTTATGGAACTTTTTCTAATATTTCTTTAAATAATATAGGGGATATTAGTAGTAGCCATAGCAATGGTAATAGTTATGCCGGTGGTTTTGCTGGTGGTGCTAGTGGAGCTTATACCAATATCTCTTTAAATAATATTGGTAGTATTAGTAGTAAGAGTTATGATCGTAGCTCTGCCGGTGGTTTTGCTGGCGATGCTAGTGGAGTTTTTACCAGTATTTCTTTAAATAATATAGGGGATATTAGTAGTAGTAGTGGTAGTAGATATGGTAGCTACGCTGGTGGTTTTGTTGGTTATATTAATAGCAGCCTTGCTTCTAAAAACATTTATATATTTTTTAATCCAAATATGAGTATAAGTGCAAGTGGTGGTAATCAAAATTATGCTGGTAAATTTGTTGGTTATAAATATGGTAAGCTTACCTTTAACAATGTCCATATCTACCATAAAGATGGAGAATTAACTAATGCAACAGCTGATAAAAACTACTGGGGTAATAGCAATGATAAAATCCAAATTCACACTTATAACAACTCAAACCAAGAAAGTGTCTATCAAGACTTTTTATCTAAAGCAAATACTATAAGCAAACCAACCCCACCAACCCCACCATCTAATCCATCTAACCCACCTGATCTTACAGATACTAATGTAAAATTAGATGAAAATGATTTACACCAAGATATAGTCAATGAAATCATAAATGATATTACTAATAATCATTATGAATTAAATATAGCTAATTTACTTAATATGCTTAAAGATAAAACTAACTATACTAATATGAATGAGGAACAAAAAACTAACTTTATAGCTAAATACTTTCTAAAAGGAGATACAACAAAAGCTTTAGAAGTAGTTCAAAGTTTAGACTTTCTTTTAGCTTATGAAAACAATGGCTTAAGCACTGCAAGTAATGATAAATTTGAAGCAAATGGTTTAAGTGTTAAAAACACTTTAATAGCTAATACTAAAAAAACAATCAAAAACAAAAATGATTTATTTGATTTTTTAAGTGATGATTTAAAAAATTTAGTTGTTAATTATAATCAAAACATAACAGATTTAAAAACAGCTCAAGAGCAATTAAAAATAGCCATAGCAAAATACAATGACTATGTTAAAAAAGTCAATGAAAATCCTAGTATAAAAAATGATGCAACTTTAAATGCTTTAAAAGCTGAAGTAGATAGATTAGATAATCTTAGTAAAGAGCTTTTTGCTAGTATAAATAATAATCAAGAATTATTACAAACTTATCAAAATAAAACTAGCACTGATTCAAATAATCACTTTAAAATAATAGGTAAATTTGATAATGTAGCTTTACTTATACCTAATTTAGATGAAATAGTAGTTGATGGTAATGAAAATGAAGATTATAAAAAAGTATCACGCCAAGTAGCTAATGCTCAAAAACAAACACCTACTTTTGAATATGAAGAAGATGAAAAGCAAGAAGTAGAAGAAGCTTCTATGAAACAAAGATCAAGAACTTGCATAGTAAGTGATAATTATAAAACTATGAATCCTTGTGTGGTAGGGGGAATGTAGTCTAATAAACATATAAAACAAACACTAGGATTTATCCTAGTGTTTATAATAAATATAAGCATAATTGTGTTTATCAACTAATAATAAAAACAATAATTTTAATTTAAAGAATATAAAATTAAGGAAAACCATGAAAAAACTTTTACTTAGCACCATAGCAATTAGCTCTTTAATCTATGCTAATGAAGGAAGTATTAGCATAGCTAAAAATGATATAGAAAAAGTTATAGAATTATCCCCTGATAGAAACCTCCCTCAAAATAAAGCCATCAAAGAAAATCTAAAAACCAAACAAGACTATATAAAAGGGCAAGAAGCTAAAAAAGACTTTGAAGAAAAAAAGAAGAATTAAAAGAAAAGCTAAAACAAGAAGATGAAGCTAATGAAGAAACTAATAACCAAAGCACTAATACTACTAATAAAAACTCAACTAACCAAAGCACTAAAACAAACAATAATAAAACTAACACCAACTCTAGTATAAAAGATAAAACAAATAATAATTCTAACTCAACTAATAATAGCTTTAATACCAATCATAATTCTAACAACAACCCAACTAGCCAAACTAATACCAATACTACTACTAATAAAATAGCTATAACCAAATATAAGTTTGTTCTTACTAATAAAGATACTAGCTTTGAAAAGCTAGGTATTAAAGAAGAAGATTTACAAAACTTAGTAAGTGAATTTAGTGCTAGAAAATTTAGCCTACAAGATTTACAAGATATATCTAATATCATTGCTTATTATTTCCAAGTAAATGGTTATCCTGCAGCAACAGCTTATGTTCCTCAACAAGAATTTGATGAAGAAAGTATTCAAATAAATATTTCTTTAGGAGTATTAGGCAAATATATTATTAAAAATAAAACTACTATCAAAGATCATTTTTTAGAAAGTAAGCTAAATCAAAGAATCAAAGGCAAAATCATTTCTACTAAATTAATAGAAGATAGTGTATATAAAGTCAATGAAATGTATGGAGTTCAAACCCTAGCAGGCTTACAAGCAGGAGAGAATGTAGGAGAAACTGATATAGTTATAGAAGTAGAACCTGATAGCAAGGCTAATGTATTATTATATGCTGATAATTATGGTATTAAGAGTGCAGGAGAATATAGAGCTGGTATTAGTATGGGATTTAATTCTATACTTAATATGGGAGATTATTATAATTTTTACTTACAAACTAGTGATGAAAGACAAATCAATTATGGAGCAAGTTATACTTTCTTTATAGGAAATTTAAAAGTTACTCCAAGCATATCTCAAGGTTCATATTCTTTAGGTGGAGAATATGAAGGTTTAGGTTTTAGTGGTACTTCTAGGAATTTTGGTATAGACTTTTCTTATCCTGTATGGATAAATACAAATTCATCTTTATATTTTACTTCTAGTATTTATCATAAAATACTTAGTGATGTAACCTTAGATCTTTTAACCTTTGATAAAAGCTCTAATGTAGGAAGTGTAGGTTTAGAAGGTTTATTTAGAGGATTTGAAAACAATACCTTAAGCTATAGTGCTAAGATAAGTGTAGGTAAGGTTAATGATGATGGAACTACTATATTTGGAGATACTTCTAAAAGTGATTCTAAAGGCTTTGGTTGGTTTAGAAAACTTAATGCTAGTGTGAATAATTATTATAGTTTTAATGAATACATTACCCATACGATTAATATAAACTATCAAAAGGTATTAGGAAATTTTGAACTTGATTCTTCTGAGAGTTCATCTTTAGGTGGAGCTTATGGAGTAAGAGCTTATGATAATGGAGATGGTGATGGAGATAATACTATCATAGCTAACTTTGGTGTAAGAATAAATATACCAAATACGAATTTTTACTTTACTCCTTTTTATGATGTAGGTTATGCTTGGTATGAAAAAGATTCAGGTAATAGAAGAGATGATGAACATTTCTTAGATGCGCTAGGTTTGCAAATACTTTATAATAAAGCTAATGAGTATTATATAAAACTTGATGGAGCAAGAGCATTACATAAATACAAACACGATGATGAACATAGAATGAAATTATATTTAAGTGGTGGGGTGTATTTTTAACCCTTTGTTTTAATCATCACTTAAAATATATTTTTTAGATAAATTAAATACCAAGGAAAATCTCAGGTTTTAACTTAAGCATTAAGCTATAAGCAGCTAAACTAGCTTGCTCTCTTGTGTAGTTTCTATTACCTTGTATATGAATACATTCTTGTAAAAAGGTTCCATCTTTATACATAGCTCCTATATAGATGGTGCCTGCTTTTGTGTTTTTATCATCATCTTCTCCTGCTACACCACTAATTGCTAAAGCAAAATCACAATTTGTGGTTTTAAATGTTCCTTTTAGCATAAAATAAATACAACGATCAGAATATTCGCTTACACTTTCTAAGGTATCATTACTCACTCCAAGCCAAGAGTTTTTTAAGCGATTAGAATAAGTTATCAAAGAGCCTTCAAAAATACTAGAAATTCCAGAATTTTCAGCTAGTTTTGAAGCACAAAGTCCGGCAGTACAGCTTTCTGCAAAGGAAATTTTTAAATTCTTTTCCAAAAGTTTTTTTGCTATAAATTTTATAGGGTCGTTGCCTAAAAAAACTTTACCGGTGAAAAGTTTAAAAACCCCTTTTAAAAAACCTTCTAATTTGCCATATTGACTAGCACTAGCTCTTATACAAATTAAATTTTCTAATAATGCACTTGATTTTATCTGTATATCAAACGAAGTAGTTAGTGTTCCTAGTAAAATATTTGCACTCATCTCATCTATATCCAAAAGACAAAAGTATGCATAGTTTAATTGCGGTTCTTGTAAAATTTGAGGTAATTTTGTTTCTATGTTTGTGTTTAGTAGATTAATATAGCATTGTTTAAAACTGCTTATAAAACTATTTTTTACACGAGTTGCTTTTGAAGGCACTAAGGTGTCATTTTCTAAAATCAAAACATCATCATTTAATGTTGCTATGATTTTTGCTATAGTAGCATAGTATTCATTTATGCTAAAAATTGTTATATATTTATATTTTTGAGAGAGTTTTTCAAGTAAAAAAGGAAGATCTTTATCAGGTTTAGAAATAAATTTTAACTCATGAAGTTCTAAGAATTGTTTTTTATACTCTTCTTGAATATAACGCATATAATTTTCATTTATAATAAGCTCATTTCCTATGACAATAATTAAGTGTTTCATGATTTTCCTTTTTTAGTGCGATTATAGCAAAAAAATAAGTGCAAATTAAAAGTATTTTAAGTAGAATTAACTATTTTTAAATTTTTAAGGTGGATAGTATGGATTATAAAGATACGCTATTGCTTCCAAATACTACTTTTGCAATGCGTGCAAATTTAGCAGAGCTTGAGCCTAAGCGTTTTAACAAGTGGTTTGAAAATAATTATGCTTATGAGAAAATGAAACAAAAAAGACAAGGAGTAAATGAGAGTTTTACCCTGCATGATGGACCTCCTTATGCTAATGGGCATTTGCATATTGGTCATGCTTTAAATAAAATTTTAAAAGATATCATTATAAAAATGCATTATTTTCAAGGCAAAAAAGTGCGTTTTACTCCGGGTTGGGATTGTCATGGTTTGCCTATAGAACAGCAAGTTGAAGTAAAGCTTAAAGAAAAAAAACAAAGTCTTAGTAAAAAAGAAATTCGTGAATTTTGCAGAGAACATGCACGAGAGTTTGTAAATATTCAAAGAGATGAGTTTAAATCTTTAGGTGTAATAGCTGATTGGGATGAGCCATATTTAACTATGAAAAATGCTTTTGAAGCTGACATTTACAAAGCTTTATGCAAGATAGCTAAAAAAGGACTTTTGCTAGAAAGAAGTAAGCCTGTTTTTTGGAGTTGGGCTGCTAAGAGCGCGTTAGCAGAAGCTGAAGTGGAGTATGAGGACAAAGAAGATTACTCTATTTTTGTAGCATTTGAACTTGATAAAAACTCTTGTGAAAAATTAAGCGTTGAAAAAGCAAAAGCAGTCATTTGGACTACTACGCCTTGGACTTTACCAGCAAATCAAGCTATATCTTTAAATCCAAATGAAAAATATGTTATTACTGAAGAAGGTTTTATTTTTGCTAAAGCATTACTTGAAGCTATGATAAATAAAGGTTTTACTAAGGGCGGAATTCAAAAAGAACTTTTAGGTGCTGAATTTGAAAATTTAAATGCTATCAATCCACTTAATCAAAGAAAATCCACTTTAATCTTAGGCGATCATGTTTTAATGGAAGGTGGAACAGGACTTGTTCATACTGCACCAGGACATGGTGAGGATGATTATTATGTATGTTTAAAATATGGTATTGAAGTGATTATGCCAGTAGATGATGGTGGATGTTATGATGAAACGCTAAGAGTTAAAGGACTTTTACCAGAACATTTATTAAGCGAGTTTATAGGACTTCATATTTTTAAAGCAAATGAGCGTATTTTAGAATTGCTCGGTGAAGCTTTACTTGAAAGTTCTAAATTTACACATTCTTATCCATTTTGTTGGAGAACACATAAACCTGTTATTTATAGAGCAACAAAGCAATGGTTTATTTTAATGGATGAGAAAAAGCTAGATGGAAAATCTTTAAGAGAATTAGCACTAGAGCAGTTAAATAATGTGAAATTTTACCCAGAAAGCGGAGTAAAAAGACTTAGCTCCATGATAGAAAATCGCCCTGATTGGTGTATATCAAGACAAAGAGATTGGGGTGTGCCTATAGCTTTTTTTAGAGATAAAACTACTAAAGAGGTAGTTTTTGATGATGAAATTTTAGATCACTTGATAAGTCTTTTTGAAGAAAATGGTGCTGATATTTGGTGGGATTTAGAAATTAAAGATTTATTACCGCCAAATAGCAAATATGACCCAAATAACTTAGAAAAAGTTTATGATATTTTAGATGTTTGGTTTGATAGTGGCAGTACTTGGGAAGCAGTGCTAAATTCAAACAGATACGACGCAGGAGAATATCAAGCTTCGATGTATCTTGAAGGAAGCGATCAACACCGCGGATGGTTTCAAAGCTCGCTTTTAATCTCAACCGCAATTAATCATAAAGCTCCATATAAAAATATCCTTACCCATGGTTTTACCGTAGATGAGAAGGGTCAAAAAATGAGCAAATCTAAAGGTAATGTGATTTTGCCTCAAAATGTAGCTAAAAATTATGGAGTAGAGATTTTAAGACTTTGGATTATGCTTAGTGATTATTCAAGTGATTTAAAAATTTCAGATAATATCTTAAAGCAAGTAAGCGAGCAGTATAGAAAAATAAGAAATACTATAAGATTTTTGCTTGCAAATACTAATGATATAGAATTTTTAGAAACAAAAAATTTCACACTTTTAGATAAGTGGATTTTAATGCGTGCTAAAATAGCTTTTGAAACTTGTGAAAATGCTTTTGAAAGATATGAATTTGCAAAAGGCTTTAGTGTGCTTTTAAATTTCTTAAGTGCTGATTTAAGTGGGATTTATTTAGATATTTGTAAAGATAGATTGTATTGTAATGCTAAAGATGATACAAAAAGAATAAGTGCGCAAAGTGCTATGGTGCTAATAGCTAGAAAACTTTTCACACTTTTAGCTCCAAGTTTAACTTATACTATAGATGAAGCTTTAGAGCATGCAAATGCAGCTATTAAAGAAAATGCTAAAGATGTATTTGATTTGGTATTAAAAAATGGATTTGATTATGAATTTAAGGTAGAAGATGAGTTATTTATAAAATCAAGAGAAAAATTCTTTGAAATCATCGATACACTAAAAAAAGATAAACTCATCAAATCGACTTTAGAATTATCTTTGCAAACTAGTGCAAATGAGCTTTTAAGTGAAGATATAGAAGAAATAGCAGATTGGTTTATGGTAAGCTCAGTAGAAAGCTTAGATGATAAAGAAGCTTTAAGTGAATTTAAAATAGATAATTTAAGCTTTAAAATCGTGCGTTCTTCGCTACATAAATGTCCAAGATGTTGGAAATTTTTAGCAAAAGAAGAAGAGTGTTTATGCCCAAGATGTAATGGAGTAGAAAAAGCAAAAAATGTTTGAGCAAGCTTTACCTTTTAGCGTGGTTGTGATTACTCTAATTTGTTTTTTATTTATCACGCTTTTTTTATTTTATTTGGTTAAAAAATTTAAGGATAAATAATGGTAACTTTAAAAGAAGCTTTAAAATTTTCAAATGAAGAATTAGAAAATTTAAAAAAAGAATTAAATGAAAAAGCACATAAACAAAAACATTTAGGTGCTTATGTAGAGCAGTTTTTAGGGAAAGACTTAAATACTTCAGGTGTAGGTGTGCCTATTGCTATAAAAGATAATATTAGTGTAAAAGATTGGGAATTAACTTGTGGTTCTAAAATTTTACAAGGTTATGTAGCACCTTATGATGCAAGTGTTATTGTAAATTTACGCAAAAATAATTTTGCTCCGTTTGGAAGATGTAATATGGATGAATTTGCTATGGGAAGCACAAGTGCTACTTCTTTTTATGGTAAGACTTTAAATCCGCTTGATAATGCTAAAGTTCCAGGTGGAAGTAGTGGTGGTAGTGCAGCTGCAGTGGCCGCTGGAATAGCTTTGGCAAGTTTGGGTTCAGATACGGGTGGTTCGGTAAGACAGCCTGCTGCTTTTTGTGGATGTATAGGGTTTAAGCCAAGTTATGGAAGAGTTAGTAGATACGGATTAGCTGCTTATTCTTCAAGTCTTGACCAAATTGGAGTAATTACTCAAAATGTTACAGACGCTGCGATTTTATATGATGTTATTGCAGGATATGATGAAAAAGATAGCACAAGTGCAAATATAGTTTTTGAGCCAACTACGCCAAAACTTAATGCAAGTAAAAAGCTAAAAATAGCTGTAATTAAAAATTATGTTGAGCAAACTAATGAAGATGTAAAACAAGCCTTGTTAAAAACCATAGATATGCTAAAAGCAAATGGTCATGAAATTGTTTATAAGGATTTGATGGATTCTACATTTGATGTTGCAGCTTATTATATCATCGCAGCAGCTGAAGCAAGTGCAAATTTAAGCCGTTATGATGGTGTAAGATATGGCAGAAGAAGTGAAAAATGCGATAATCTAAACCAAATGTATGTAAATAGTAGAAGTGAGGGCTTTGGAGAAGAAGTAAAAAGAAGAATTTTACTAGGAACCTTTGTTTTAAGCAGTGGATACTATGATGCTTATTATATTAAAGCACAAAAGGCTAGAAGATTTATCAAGCAAAAATATGAAGAAATTTTAAATGATTGTGATTTGATTTTTATGCCAGTTGCTCCAAGTGTGGCTTTTGGTTTTAATGATGTTAAAACTCCGGTGCAAATGTATTTAGAAGATGTATTTACTATTTCGGTTAATTTAGCAGGGCTTGGTGGTATTAGTGTGCCAGTAGGAAAAAATGAAAATGGGCTTAATATTTCAGCTCAATTAATTTGTAAAGCCTATGATGAGCAAACTTTGCTAGATGGTGCTTTAAGCTTGGAAGAAATTATCAAAAACAAATAAAGGAAAAATTATGAAAATCATCAAACGCGCTTTAACTTTTGAAGATGTTTTATTGGTTCCTCAATACTCTGAAGTTTTACCTAAAGAAGTGGATATTAAAACAAAGCTTACAAAAAATATCACTTTAAATATGCCTTTAATTTCAGCTGCTATGGATACAGTTACTGAACATAGAACTGCTATTATGATGGCAAGACTTGGTGGTATAGGAGTAATTCATAAAAATATGGATATAGCTTCGCAAGTTAGAGAGATAAAAAGAGTTAAAAAAAGTGAAAGTGGCGTGATTATGGATCCTATTTATATAGGAGCTAAAGCAAGTGTTAAAGAAGCGCTAGAATTAATGGCTGAATATAGAATTTCAGGTGTTCCTGTAGTAGATGAGAATAAAATTTTAATAGGAATTTTAACTAATCGTGATTTGAGATTTGAAACCAATTTTGATAATTTGGTAGAAAATGTTATGACAAAAATGCCTTTAATCACAGCTAAAAAAGGTTCTACCTTAGATGATGCTGAAAGAATTTTTTCTACCAATAAAGTAGAAAAACTTCCAATAGTAGATGAAAATAATCATTTGGAAGGTTTAATTACTATAAAAGATTTAAAAAAACGCAAAGAATATCCAAATTCTAATAAAGATGCTTATGGAAGATTAAGAGTAGCTGCGGCTGTTGGTGTAGGTCAGCTTGATCGTGTAAGAGCTTTAGTGGAAGCTGGTGTAGATGTGATAGTGATGGATAGTGCCCATGGGCATTCTAAAGGGATTATTGATACATTAAAAGCAATTAAGGCTGAGTTTAATGTAGATGTGATAGTAGGAAATGTTGCTAGTGCTAAAGCGGTTAAAGATCTTTGTGAGGCAGGTGCTGATGCGGTTAAAATAGGTATAGGACCTGGTAGTATTTGTACTACGCGTATAGTTTCAGGTGTAGGTGTGCCTCAAATTTCAGCTATAGATGAATGTGCGATAGAAGCAGGTAAGTATGGTGTGCCAGTAATTGCCGATGGGGGTATAAAATACTCAGGTGATATTGCAAAAGCTATTGCAGCAGGTGCAAGTAGCGTGATGATAGGCTCACTTTTGGCAGGGACTGATGAGAGTCCAGGAGAGTTATTTACTTATCAAGGAAGACAATATAAGAGTTACCGCGGTATGGGAAGTTTAGGAGCTATGCAAAAAGGAAGTTCAGATAGATATTTCCAAGAAGGAACAGCTCAAGATAAACTAGTGCCAGAAGGCATTGAAGGTAGGGTGCCTTATGTGGGAAGTATAAAAAGTGTAGTGCATCAACTTTTAGGTGGGCTTAGATCTTCTATGGGTTATGTGGGTGCAGTAGATATTAAAGCTTTCCAAGAAAGAGCTGAATTTGTAGAAATTACTGCAGCAGGTTTAAAAGAAAGCCATGTGCATGATGTAACCATCACAGCTGAAGCACCAAATTATAAGGTAAGTAATTAATGGAATTTGAAGATCATATCAAACAAGCTGAGCTTTCTTTGGAAAAACTTAATAATAAAGATTTAGATCTTAAAACCTGCGTAGAAATTTACAAAGAAGGTTTAAAAAACATAAAACAAGCAAGAACTATACTTGAAAAAGCAAAATTAGAAATCGAGCAAGTAGATGAGTAGTATTGTCGCTTTACAATTTCCAACTTTGGCTTTGAGTGAATCAAGACTTGATTATTATTTAAAGGCAGCTAAAGAAAGTGGTGCAAATTTAGTAGTTTTAGGTGAGTATGTTTTAAATAGCTTTTTTAGTGAGCTTAAGAGCATGCCAAAAAGTATGATTAAAGAACAAAGCCAAAGTAAAAAAGCAAGTTTGATAAAACTTGCTAAAAAATATGATTTAAACATCATAGCTCCATTTATTAGCGTGGAAAACGATGGTTTGAAAAAATTATGCTTAAAAGTAGGTCCGCAAAATGTAAAAGTATATGAACAGCAAATTTTAATGCCTTATGCACACTGGAACGAAGAAAAATTTTTTAACAATAAAAAAACTGATAAACTTAAACTTTTTGCTTTTACTCATGAAGGGCTAAAATGTGCTTTGCTTTTTGGTTTTGAAGCTCATTTTGATATCTTTTGGCAAATGATTATGAAAAAAAAGATAGATTTAGTTATTATCCCTACAGCTAGTACTTTTGAGAGTAATCAAAGATGGCTAGAGCTTTTAAAAACTAGAGCTTTTTTAAACTCAACAAGCATTTTAAGGGTTAATCGCATAGGCAATTTAAAGCAAGAAAATGAGTGGAAATTTTATGGAGATAGCTTTTTTATCAATGCTTTTGGAGAAGTACAAGAACAACTTGGCGATCAAGAAGAAATGCTTGTAGTAGAAGTTAGTAAAGTAAATGAAGCTAGAAATTTATGGGCTTTTGATAAGATTATTAAAAATTATTAATTTAAAAGCGTAAATTATTTACGCTTTTAAAACCTCCAAACTGCATTTGCTTCCACACTAACCCCTTCTCTTTGTCCAAAGTAACCTTTTAAAGCACTATTAAATTCTAAATCTTTAAAGAAGTATTTAAAACCTAGTTCTGTTATTAGAGTGCTTCCTTGTAGTTTAGGATTATCAATTTTGTATTCTTTATCCACTATCTTATCTTTTATACTACCTCTTGCATTAGCATTTAAAATATTTTCATAAGCTATACCTATGAAAGGATTAAAGTTTTGATAGTTTAAATAAGAAATTCTTGCTCCAAGATTGATTCTATGAGCGTGTATAGCATTATAGTGTAAAGGAGTATTTGCATCTAAGTTTAAATCTTTACTAGGGATATAATCATAATAGTATCTTGAATATAAATCCATTAAAATATTTTGTTTTAAATTCTTTACATAACCCAAACCTAAAGATGTTCCAAAGTAAGCACTTGAAGTATCAATATCTATGTTTTTAAGTGTGGTTTGAACTTCATAATCGTTTTTAATAATTCCACCTTTTACATAAGCATGAGTGTATAATCCTTGAGTAAAAAGATCTTGTTTTTTATAAAATAACCCATACCCAAATACTTATGCTTACCATCACCTAAAGTGTTACCTAAAACTGTATCATTAAAGGTTTTGTATTTGGTATATCCTGTTTCAAGGAATATAGAATTAAATATATTATAAGTATTTATATTCTTACCATAAGCTATAAGAGTAGATAAAGTATCTATATCTATATGAGAACCACTTTTATATCTTAAAAAGCTTCCTTTAGTAGCTGCATAAAAGCTGTTGTTTGGATCTAATTGTATATTAGCATTACTATCTAACATTGTTTGATTAACCAAGTCATCACTTTGTATAAGAGTTGGTATATAAGCTAAATTAGCTTCTAATAAAGCTTTAGTTTGTGGATTTAGTGTATCAGGATTATCAGGCTTATCAGGAATATCAGGTTCTTCTGGTATGCTAATGATTAATTCCTCATCTATATTATCTTGATCTTTATCTTTCATAGCAAGTTCAAATTCACTTGAATTTAATCTTTGTATAGTGACAAAGCTTCTAAAATTGATTAATTCACCTTTTGATTTCATAGAATCTAAATGTTCTTTAGTAAGTCTATCTCCATTAGAATTAGTAATACCATTGTTGTTAGAGATTAACACTATGTCTTCTTTAATACTTTCTATGCCATCTTTTAAATTGGTATAGATAGTGATGTTATTATTGTGTTCGTTTAAACCTCCATTGTTATTGTTTATATTAGAATGGAGTTTGGTTGGATTGGCGCCTGTGATAGTTAAAAAGCTTTTTCCTTTATTTAACTCACTTAATACTTTTTCATTAATAATGAAGTTGATGTTTTGAAAGCCACCAAAGTTTTGAGTACTTACTAAAGAATGTAAATTTAAGGTATTGCCAAGATAGGCTTGTTTCATATCTTTAGCATAGCCACCATAAAGATTGGTTAAATTTAATACACTTTGATTGTCTTTTGTGCCACTATAAACATTTTCACCTATGGTAACTTTATTGTTTATTGCTTGACCTTCTTGACCTCTATCATGGTTGCTTGAAATACTTCCCAATAATCCTCCAACCATAGTTGTGCCATTAAATATAGAATTGCTTATGCTTAGAGAGTTTGAGTTGGCACTTCTTTGAACTTTTGGCTTTGAAGTATCTGTGTAATCATTTTTTTGAACAAAAGCTCCAGCTAAAATTCCGCTATCTAAAGTAGAATCTTCTATGATTACAGAATTGTTGCTTGCTTTTCTTATATGAAAATTACTTTCATTTACCGGTGGAATTCCTGCAAAATTATACCCATCATTTCCATGAACGAATGCAGCAGTAATATAAGACATTTTTTTACCTAAAGTTGAGTTTTTGATATAGACTTTATTAGCATTTGCTTCTTGAGCCACAGCAGCATAAATAGCAACGCTTTTGCTATTTTCATTAGCCTCATCCAAGGTTTGAATTTGTGAATCTTTAATCGAAACAACATTATTTTCAACTTTACTATAACTTGCGCTATTTCCCCTTATACTAAAACTTTGCGTACTTGTTTTGAGTTTTAAAATAGAATTTTCTAAAAAAACGCTATTGCCTGTACTTGTTTTAGTGCTAGCACTAACCCCTGCCCCATAAATTCCACCTCCTGATTTTTTTTCTGCATTTTCCAATATTGAATTTTTTATAAAAACTATATTATTAGATAATTCAAAATCAGCATATGGAGCCCAAGTGTCAGTAAAAAATCCTGCAATATTGTAAAAATCTTTAATTTCGCTATTTTCTATAAAAGTTTTATTGTTTTTTGCCATAGATTGTGTTTTAGCATCTGCAAATCTTACAAGCCCTCCTGCAATAACTCTAAAATAATTTCCACCATTTTGTAAGTTAATTTTAGCACCTTTTATGAAAACACTATTATCATTTATAAACATATTCTCTCGAACAGTTGATGTGGGAGTTTTTTTAGCGGTTAAAAATCCACCTACTATGCTTCCTGAAGTAATTGATCCTCCATCCACACCATTTGCTTTAGTACTTCCACCATCAATAACCACTTGATTTGATGAAACTTCAACACCCCTTCCTAAAGATGCTCCCATGATGGTTCCTTTTCCACCACTATCTGTATCATCAGTGCTTTGTCCATCTAAATTTAAAACAGAATCACTTTTTAATTTTATATAAACAGAATTATTTTTTAAATTTATGGCAGTACCCCCTCTGCCATTATTTACATCATGTATGCCTTTAGTTACGGAAGCTCCTCGAATCACGCCTTTAATTTTACTTAAATCATTATTTGAATTAGCATCTATAAACACTTGATAATTTTGCTCTGTTTGATTTTTGTTTTTATCAAGATTAAAACCAAAAGAATTAGCAACATTGATTCCCCAACTTTGACCTCCAATACCTACATTTTCAATGGTTCCGGCATACTTTTTACAATTAGGGCTTTCACAAGTGCTTGGAAATTCAGGAAAATTTGGAAAAGAAGGATTTGTAACTTTTCTTTCAACTTGAATTTTTTCTTCAAATCCTAAATTTTTTGTATGATTGTTATCTTGGATTAATATGCTATCTGCATAAAGAGCTTGTGCTAAAATCAAAGAAGAGGTTAAAGAGATTGAAAATTTGCACATCCCCCCCCCCTAAATACTTCATTTTTTTTCATACTTGTTCCTTAAAATTTTTAGATGCGTTATTGTATTGTTTTAAAGTTTAAAAAATAATAAATAATAAATTATTTTTAAATAATAAAATACTTTTATTAAAACTATAAAAATGTTATAAATTTAAACCTTAAAACCTCCAAACTGCATTTGCTTCCACACTAACCCCTTCTCTTTGTCCAAAGTAACCTTTTAAAGCACTATTAAATTCTAAATCTTTAAAGAAGTATTTAAAACCTAGTTCTGTTATTAGAGTGCTTCCTTGTAGTTTAGGATTATCAATTTTGTATTCTTTATCCACTATCTTATCTTTTATACTACCTCTTGCATTAGCATTTAAAATATTTTCATAAGCTATACCTATGAAAGGATTAAAGTTTTGATAGTTTAAATAAGAAATTCTTGCTCCAAGATTGATTCTATGAGCGTGTATAGCATTATAGTGTAAAGGAGTATTTGCATCTAAGTTTAAATCTTTACTAGGGATATAATCATAATAGTATCTTGAATATAAATCCATTAAAATATTTTGTTTTAAATTCTTTACATAACCCAAACCTAAAGATGTTCCAAAGTAAGCACTTGAAGTATCAATATCTATGTTTTTAAGTGTGGTTTGAACTTCATAATCGTTTTTAATAATTCCACCTTTTACATAAGCATGAGTGTATAATCCTTGAGTAAAAAGATCTTGTTTTTTTATAAAATAACCCATACCCAAATACTTATGCTTACCATCACCTAAAGTGTTACCTAAAACTGTATCATTAAAGGTTTTGTATTTGGTATATCCTGTTTCAAGGAATATAGAATTAAATATATTATAAGTATTTATATTCTTACCATAAGCTATAAGAGTAGATAAAGTATCTATATCTATATGAGAACCACTTTTATATCTTAAAAAGCTTCCTTTAGTAGCTGCATAAAAGCTGTTGTTTGGATCTAATTGTATATTAGCATTACTATCTAACATTGTTTGATTAACCAAGTCATCACTTTGTATAAGAGTTGGTATATAAGCTAAATTAGCTTCTAATAAAGCTTTAGTTTGTGGATTTAGTGTATCAGGATTATCAGGCTTATCAGGAATATCAGGTTCTTCTGGTATGCTAATGATTAATTCCTCATCTATATTATCTTGATCTTTATCTTTCATAGCAAGTTCAAATTCACTTGAATTTAATCTTTGTATAGTGACAAAGCTTCTAAAATTGATTAATTCACCTTTTGATTTCATAGAATCTAAATGTTCTTTAGTAAGTCTATCTCCATTAGAATTAGTAATACCATTGTTGTTAGAGATTAACACTATGTCTTCTTTAATACTTTCTATGCCATCTTTTAAATTGGTATAGATAGTGATGTTATTATTGTGTTCGTTTAAACCTCCATTGTTATTGTTTATATTAGAATGGAGTTTGGTTGGATTGGCGCCTGTGATAGTTAAAAAGCTTTTTCCTTTATTTAACTCACTTAATACTTTTTCATTAATAATGAAGTTGATGTTTTGAAAGCCACCAAAGTTTTGAGTACTTACTAAAGAATGTAAATTTAAGGTATTGCCAAGATAGGCTTGTTTCATATCTTTAGCATAGCCACCATAAAGATCTTTAAAATTAAAGATATTGTTATTTTCTTGCTGTGTTAATGTTGATCCTGCTTTAGTGGCAGTTGAATTTTTTATGGTTATGGTATTATTAATAGCACTACCTTCTTTAGTATCAGTTTTTGTACCCATATTAGCACCAAATATACTAGTGTTGTTAAAATTACCTCCTTCTAAGATTATAGAATTTCCATTTGCACTTGTATTATCTGCGCTTGCATAAGTTCCAGATACGATAGCATCTTTAATAATATTATCTTTTAAAACAATATTATTGTTATTTGCTTTTGCATTTGCTTGAACCAATCTAGCACCTACTATGAAATTAGTCTTTTCGCCAAGTGTGGAATTTTCTATACTTAAAGTGTTGTTGTCTGCGCTGATAGATGATATAACAACATTTATATCACTTCCTTTGCTTGTATTATTCAAGAGATTGATATTTTTTAGATTTAGGGTATTTTTTTTGCATTTTGAACACTTAAAGCAGTGCTTATGTAAAAAGTATTAGAATTTGAGCTTTCATTTGTATTATCAATGTTTAAATCCTCAAGTAAAATACTATTTTCATCAGTATTTGTAGCTTTATAAACTGCAAAAATACCTATTTGATTTCTAATACCTTTTTTATCGTTATTAATTTTGATGTTGCTTTTGCTAATTTTTAAATGATTTTGATTAGCTGTTATATCTATTGGTATGTTAAAAGTATTTGATGGTGCGGTAACTACAAATATTTCATTTGCTTGGATTTTTGAATTTTGTATCACTAAATCATTGTTATTAGCTATACTTTTTGGCGATCTGTTATGAAAGCGCACTACACCTATATTGCTTGCATTAGTGCTATTTCCTTTCGTGGTAACATTGTCTAAAAACAGTATGTTATTGTTAGCTGTTAGAATGGTTTTGTTATTTGAGTTTGATAAGATGAGATTGTTTGTATAAATTCCTCCGTTTTCTATGGTTGAATTTTTTATATAAGTTTTATTATTGTTTGCATCAATTTTAAGCCCAAAATTGTCTTCATAACTAAGATAAAATGCTGCTAAACTTGCATTTTTAACATGAGTTTGTTCTAAAAAAAGTGTATTATCGTCGCCTTTTACCGGAGTTTTAAAAAGTTTATTTAGCGTAACATGTCCTGCATAAATTCCTGCATTTTCTATGGTAGCACCTTTGATAAAGGTTTGGTTGTTATAAGCACTATTTTTATAAGCACTTCCTGCAGCAATACCGCCATAATCCATTAGCATATAACTATTAACATTATCAACTTTTTTTTCAAAACTAATGGTTTTATCATTGCTTGTGCTTAAGTCTATATAGATTTTATTGTTACTAACTTCAGCTTCTTTTCCTACTGCAGCTCTTATAGCACCGGTTAAATTTTTGGCGCTTTTTATTATGATGGTATTATTGCTTTGTGTTTTTGTTGAATCAAAACCAAAGCTATTATCAAGTTTTAAATTAAAACTTGCTGTCCCAGCAGTTGGTTCTGCAATAGTTATTTGTGATAAATCATTTGTTCCATCATAAGTTTTACAATTTTCTTTATTATTGCAATCTGGCAAAGTTGGAAATTCAGGAAAAGTTATTTCTTTTGATTGAGCATATAGGCTTGATATGAGTGTTAAAGCCAAGAAAAGAGACTTATATCCTCCCCCATTACTATAGATTATTCCTTTCATAATTTTCCCTGTAATTTTTAGTATTTGAAATTGTATAAAAGATATATTCATTTTTTATTAAATTTAAAATTATTGTTATAAAAAATAAGTAAAATTAGTTTTTTAATCTAATTTATGAGGTTATTAATGCAAAAAATTCATTTTATAGGTATAGGTGGTATTGGAATTTCAGCTTTGGCGAGATTTTTAAAAGAACAAGGTTTTAAGATAAGTGGTTCTGATATTAAAGAAAGTAAAATTACAAAAGAATTAGAAAAAGAGGGAATGAGTATAAAAATTCCTCATCATAAAGATAATGTTAAAAATGTAGATTTAGTAGTATATTCAGCTGCCATAAAAGAAGATAATGAAGAATTAATCAGTGCAAAAGAGCAAAACATTGCAACTCTTTCAAGAAAAGAAGCTTTGCCTATGATTTTAAAAGACAAAAGAGTTTTTGCGGTTGCAGGGGCTCATGGTAAAAGCACAACTTCAAGTATTTTAGCAAGTTTGATAGAAGCTTCTGTAATCATAGGTGCTGTTTTAAAAGAAAGTGGCACTAATATGCTTTATAAAGAAAGTGAAAATATTATTTTTGAGGCAGATGAAAGCGATAGTTCTTTTTTAAATTCAAATCCATATTTAGCTATAGTAACAAATGTTGAAGCAGAGCATTTAGATTATTATAGTAATGATTTAGAAAAATTACACAAAGCTTATGTGGATTTTTTAAACCTATCTAAGATTCAGGTTATTAATGGCGAAGATGAATTTTTGGCAAGTTTAAATTTAAGTAATGTAAAAAAACTTTATCCAAGTAAAGATATCACAAATGTTTATATGAAAGTAGAAAATTTCAAACCAAAAACATATTTTACACTAAAAGATTTAGGGGAATTTAGTGTTTTTGGTATGGGAGAGCATATGGCAATGGACGCTGCTTTGGCTATTTTAGCCGCAAGTGAATTTGCGAGTATAGATGAAATTAAAACTCGACTTTTAAAATATCAAGGTATTAAAAAAAGATTTGATATTTTATTTGCTAATGAAAATATGGCTTTGATTGATGATTATGGACATCATCCAACAGAAATTAAAATTACGCTAAAAGCAGCAAATGAGTATGCGAAATTAGCTGGATACAAAAAAATCATAGCTATATTTGAACCTCATCGCTATACGCGTCTAAGTGCAAATATAGAGTATTTTAGTGAAGTTTTATCTAGCGTTGATGGGCTTTATATTTTACCAGTTTATGCAGCAGGAGAAGCTAGAATAGAAATTAATATGCAAAAATATTTCCCAAAAGCTAAATTTATAAAAGAAATCAAAAGAGAAGAAAATGCTATTTATCTTGATGGTGAATTAGTTGAAAATGGTTTAGTGATTGGTTTTGGTGCAGGAGATATAAGCACAAAGCTTAGGGGAAAATATGTTTAAGATTTTTTTATATATCTTAGCTTTTTTTGCAATCTTGCTTTTTTTTATTTTTTTGCGTAAGAAAATGGGAAAAATTAGCAATTATATTTTGGTTTTAGTGCTGATTTTAGCTATAGCTTTTGCAGTTAAATTTGAACTTAGTGCCGCAAGAAATGGCGTGCTAAAAAAAGAAACGCTTAATGCTTTTTTACAAGGGCAAAGCCTAAAATGCAAAGATACTAATGTAAGTAAAGAGTATTTTAATTTCGAGCACGGAACGCAAAGTTTTGTTTCCAATGGAAAAAACAAACAATTAAAAGCTTTAATTTTTGATATAAAAGATTGCAAGGTAGATAAATAATGCAAGAGCAATTTTTTAAAAAGTTAGATTTAGATTTATATGTAGCAGAATTTAAAGGACTTTTTGCAAGAGATAAAGAAATATTTTTGCAAGGTGATAGTAAGCTTCATTTTAAAAGACTTAATGAACTTTCTTTGCTTGAGTTTAATCCTCCTCCTATGGTAGATGAGTTAAATGCTGCTTTAATTCATCTTAGCAAACAAGGAATTTTGCATTTAAGTCAAAGTTTTGAATTTATAAAAATTTGTAAGTATTTTGAGTATTTGAAAAAATTAAAATTTGAAGAAAGTTTAAAGGAATGGCTTTTAAAGATAGAAATTCCACAAGTTATTTTAGAACTTTTTGAGTATTTTGATGAAAAGGGTGAGATTAAGGAAAGTATCGATGAAAGACTTGTTAATCTAAATTTAGCTTTAAAAATGAAAAAAGAAAGTTTGGTAACTGAGTTTAAAAAACTCACATATACTAAAAGTCTTAGTGCGTATTTAATCGATACGCAAATTCATCTTATCAATGGTATGGAAGCCTTGCTTTTACGCGGTGGGTTTAATCATGTCTTAAAAGCAAAAATCATAGGCAGGAGTAGTGGCGGTGGATTTTATGTGGTACCTTTGAGTGTAGAAAAAATCCAAAGTCAAATTGATGAAATCAAAGATGCTAAAGAAGAAATTTTTTATGAATATGCCAAAAAAATCAGCTTGGTTTTTTATAAAAATTTGATGTTTTTGAAATTTATTAATAATGCTTTTGATTTATTTGATCATTATAGTGCTAGAGTTTTAATGGCTAAAAAGTATGATTATGAGTTTGTTTTAGCTGATAGTTCTAATAATCTAAGTTTATATAACTTCGCACATCCAGCTTTAAAAAATGCAAAAAGTGTGAATGTGGAATTTAATAAAAAAGTTTTAATCATCACGGGTGTAAATGCGGGTGGTAAGTCTATGCTTTTAAAAGGAATTTTAAGTGCGGCTTTACTTGCAAAACATTTACTTCCTATGAGAATTAATGCGCAAAAAAGCCAAATAGGAAATTTTAAAGAATTTGATGTGATTTTAGAAGATCCGCAAAATGTAAAAAATGATATTTCTACTTTTGCTGGAAGAATGTTGCATTTTTCTAAGCTTTTGGGTAAAAAAAATGTTTTATTAGGAATTGATGAGATAGAACTTGGAACTGATTTTGAAGAAGCAGCGTGTTTATATACTGAGCTTATTTCTAAGCTTTTAGAACAAGATAATAAAATCATCATCACAACCCACCATAAACGCCTTGCTATGCTTTTGGCTAAAAATTCACAAGTTGAACTTATAGCTGCTTTATATGATGAAGAGCTTTCAAGACCAAAATATGAGTTTTTAAAAGGCACCATAGGTAAATCTTATGCATTTGAAACAGCTTTGAGATATGGTATAAGTGCAAATTTAGTGCAAAATGCTAAAAAACTTTATGGAGAAGATAAAGAAAATTTAGAAGAAATGGTGAGTAAAAACATTAATCTTGAGCTTTCTTTGCGCAAAAAAAATGAAGAGCTTGAGAAAAAAGAAGCCAAGGTAGATGAAATTTTGTTTTCACTTAAAGAACAAAAGGAAAAAAATGAGCAAGAATTTAAAAAACTTGTTTCAAATTTAGAGCTTAAATACCACAAAGCCATAGAAGAAGCTAAAAAAACAATAAATCTAAAAGATATTAAAGAAAAGCAAAGAAGTTTAAATAAGGCTAATGAGCTAAAAAAAAGCATTATTTTACCAAGTATGGAACAAAATGAAGAGCTTAGAGTTGGGGATTTTGTAAAATATGAAAAAATCAAAGGAAAAATCGTAGCCATCTCCAAAAACGATGCCATGGTCGAAAGCGATGGGATCAAACTTCGCGTGCCTTTAAAACTTCTTAAAAAAAGCGGAGCGATACAGCAAAAAGTGGCAAAAACAAGTATCAGCGTAACAAAACCTAGTAATCTAAGTGTGAGTTTGGATTTACATGGACTTAGGAGTGATGAGGCTATTGCTAGACTTGATAAATTTATTTCAGATGCTTTGATAGCAGGATTTGACGAGGTTTTAATCTATCATGGCATAGGCACAGGAAGGCTTGCTTTTGCAGTAAGGGAATTTTTAAAAACACATAAGAGTGTAAAAAGTTTTCAAGATGCACCTATTAATCAAGGCGGCTTTGGTGCTAAAGTGGTGAGATTGTAAAGGATATAAATGATTACAAAAAATAATTTAAAAAATGCTTTGCAAAGTTTAGGATTTGAAAACAGAGATGAAATTTATGAGAAAAAAATTAATAACTATATACTTAAAATAGACTACAAACATCAAAATATTAATTACCCAAGAGAAATAAAAATTCACGATGAAACTACTTCTAATTTTTCACACCCTGAAAATTTTGTAGTTTTTGAATGTGTACATAGGCTTTTAGAAAAAGGCTATAAAGCTGAACATTTAGAGTTAGAGCCAAAATGGAATCTTGGCAGGAATAAAAAAGGTGGTAAGGCTGATATTTTGATAAAAGATAATGAAAATAATCCTTATTTGATCATTGAATGTAAAACCACAGATTCTAAAAATAGTGAGTTTATAAAAGAATGGAATAGAATGCAAGAAGATGGTGGGCAGCTTTTTTCTTATTTTCAGCAAGAAAAAGGTGTAAAATATCTTTGTCTTTATACAAGTGATTTTAGCGATAAGATAGAATATAAAAATTATATCATACAAGCTTACGATAACGAAGAATATCTAAAAGAAAAAGAATTACAAAATTCTTATAAAAAATCTAATAACAATATAGAACTTTTTAAAACTTGGAAAGAAAGTTATGAACTACAATATTTTGAGCAAGGTATTTTTGAAGCAAATGTCAATGCTTATAAAATTTTAGAAATTACTCCAACTTTTGATAATCTCAAAGAACTTAAAGAAGAAGGCAAATATCACGAATTTGCAAAAATTTTACGCAAGCATAATATATCAGGCAAGGAAAATGCCTTTGATAAACTTGTAAATATTTTTCTTTGTAAAATTTATGATGAAACTTTTAATAAAAACAATCTTAAATTTGGATATTTTGGTGTAATGGCAGATACTTATGCAAATATGCAAGATAGATTAATGTGGCTTTATAAAGAAGCTATGAAAGAATTCTTGGGAGAAAAAATCACCTTTGTATCCAATGAAGACATAGAAAAAGACTTTAAACAATTAAAGATAAAAACATTAAAAGAAGTAATGCAAAATTACATTAAAGAATTAAAATTTTATTCAAATAATGATTTTGCATTTTTAGAAGTGCATAATAAAGAATTATTCTTAAAAAATGCACTTGTATTAAAAGAAATAGTAGAGCTTTTTGCAAATTATAAGCTTACTCAAAACTCTACAAATCAATTTTTAGGTAATCTTTTTGAACTTTTTTTGCAAAAAGGTATGAAACAAGATGAAGGGCAATTTTTTACACCTATTCAAATTTGTGAATTTATTATGTATTCTTTACCTCTTCAAGAAATGCTAAACGAAAATTCTAAAGCTTTAAAGGTGATTGATTATGCTTGCGGTGCTGGACATTTTTTAAATACCTATGCTAATGAGCTTAAGCGTTATTTAACAGAAGATGAGCTTAAAGAGCATTATAAAAATATTTATGGTATTGAAAAAGAGTATCGCTTGAGTAAGGTTTCTAAGGTATCAAGTGCTATGTATGGACAAAATGAAATCAATATTTTATATGCTGATGCACTTGCTTCTTTTGAGCTAGCAAATACAAATAATTTAGAAGGAGAAAAAGCAAAGCCACAAATAGAATCAAATAGTTTTGATTTACTTATAGCAAATCCGCCTTATTCTGTAAAAGGATTTTTAGAAACTTTAAGCAATAAGTCTAAAAATATCTATAAACTTTTTAATGACGATATAAACATAGAAACAAATAATTCTATCGAATGCTTTTTTTGTGAGCGAGCAAATCAAATTTTAAATGATAATGCTAAAGCTGCTATTATTTTGCCAAGTTCTATTTTAAATAAGGATTCTATTTATAAAAATACAAGAGAAATATTGTTTCAAAATTTTGATTTTATTGCCATTGTTGAGCTTGGAAGTCAAACATTTGGTGCAACAGGGACAAATACGATTATTTTGTTTTTACGCAAAAAAGAAACTTTTAAACAAGAAAATCATCTTATTTCTCAAGATTATAGCTTGATTAAAGAACGCATAGAAGCTGAAAATTTAAAAGACAATGAAAACTTTTATCAAGATTATCTAGGTGCATATTGTGATTTTAGAAAATTTGATAAAGAGCTTTATAGCAATTTTTTAAATGGTGATTTAGATTCTAAACTTGCAAAGCTAGAAGCCTTTAAAGATTATCGCAATGCATTTGAGCAAACAAGCGATTATAAAAGACTTAAAGAATCTAAAATTTATAAAGAAAGTGAAGATAAACAAAGTTTAGAAGATAAAGCTTTTTTAGCTTATGTTCAGGCGATCGAAAAGGATAAATTGCTTTATTTTTGTCTAAGTCTTAATCAAGAAGTCTTAATTATAAAATCCCCAAGTGAGATAAAAGAACAAAAGAAATTTTTAGGTTACGAGTGGAGCAATAGAAAAGGCGATGAAGGTTTAAAAGAATTGCACGAGCCTTATTGTAGTCCACTTTTTGAAAGAGGCAATCCGCAAAATGAAACTAAGCTTAATACTTTAATTTGCAAAGCATTTTTAAAAACTCTTAGCGATATACCAAAAGATTTACAAAGCTATGCTAGTAAAGCAAGGCTTGTTGACATGATAGATTTTGAAAAAGTGGAATTTAATAAAGCTATAAGTTTAAATCCAAAAACTCAAAGAGAAGAAATAAAGTCTAAATACCCATTGGTTAAATTGAAAATTTGTGGAGATTTTTTCATGGGAGGAACGCCATCAAGAAAAAATATAAATTATTGGAATGGGGATATTAAGTGGCTAACAATTGGCGATTACTCTAACCATCAAGTTATTATGGATACTAAAGAAAAAATTACAAGAGAGGGTTTTAAGAATTCTAATGTAAAAATGATACAAAAAGGTGCTGTTGTTGTTTCAATTTATGCAACTATAGGTAGAGTTGGAATATTAGGCGAAGATATGACAACAAATCAAGCTATAGTAGCTATTATTCCGAATGAAGAATTTATAAATAAATATCTTATGTATGCTATTGATTATTTTAAATTTCAATTATTTAACGAAGTTATTACAACTTCGCAACAAAATATAAATTTAGGAATCTTGCAAAATATGGTTATTCCAAAGCCACCGCTTGAAATTCAAAAACAAATCGTAGCGGAGTGTGAAAAGGTAGAAGAGCAATATAACACCATAAGAATGAGTATAGAAGAGTATCAAAACTTAATCAAAGCAATACTTCAAGAATGCGGCATTATAGATGATAATGGGGGGGGGTATGAGCTAAATTTTATTTTAGATAAAATTAATAATTTGTGTAAAATAAATTTAGATAGTGAATTTTTATCATCATTTAATAAAACAATTAAAGAATACACTTTATCAAATCCAATTTTTAAACTAAGTATTGGAAAAAGAGTTTTAAATAATGAACTGCTTGAAAATGGACAAATTCCTGTTTATAGTGCAAATGTGTTAAATGTGTTTGGATTTATTGATAAAGAAGTCTTACAAGATTATGATAATGATTCTGTTTTATGGGGTATAGATGGAGATTGGATGGTGGGATTTATGCCAAAAAATAAAAAGTTTTATCCAACCGATCATTGCGGGGTATTAAGGGTTGATGATACAAAAATAAATGCTAAATATATAAGTTTTATTTTAAATGAAGCTGGTAAAAAACAAGGATTTTCAAGAAAACTTAGAGCTTCAATAGATAGAATAAAAGCATTAAGGGTTAAACTTCCTTCTTTAGAATTCCAAAATCAAATAGCAGATATAATTGATAAAATAGAGAAAAAAATCAATGAAGGTAAAATAGAACTTGATAGATTAGAAAAAGAAAAAGAAAAAATCTTACAAAAATATTTATTTTCTTAAAGCATTTTTCGCTAAACTTTGTAAATTTTATAAGGTTTAGCAAATGAAACAAGTAATGATTTTAAGCGGAGCAGGGCTTAGTGCTCCAAGTGGTATAAAAACTTTTAGAGCTAGTGGTGGGCTTTGGGAAGAACATGATGTAATGGAAGTTTGTTCAGCAACTGGTTTTAGAAAAAATCCCAAAAAAGTTTTGGAATTTTATAATAAAAGAAGAAAAGAACTAGCTAGTGTTAAGCCAAATCATGCACATAAAATCATCGCTTTATTAAAACAAAAATTTCCAAAACAAATTAGCATTTTAACCCAAAATGTAGATGATTTATTAGAGCGAGCAGGGTGTGAAGAAGTAGTGCATTTGCATGGTTTTTTACCTGAACTTAGGTGTTTAGAGTGTGAAAATATTTTTAACATAGGCTATGAAAGTAGTGATGATAAAATTTGTCCAAGTTGTCAAAGTGAAAATGTAAGACATAATATCGTAATGTTTGAAGAAATGGCACCAAATTATAAAATTTTATATGAGAAATTACAAAATTGTGATTTGTTTGTGTGTATAGGTACAAGCGGACAGGTTTTACCTGTGGGAGAGTATGCAAGAGTATGTAAGCAAAGCATATTAAACAATCTTGATGAGGATAAATATTTAGAAAGCAATTTTACTAAAGTTTATATAGAAGATGTTTGCACAGCTATTGATAAAATCAAAACTGATATAGAAAATTTCTTGGAAGAAAAATGCTAGAAGTAATCTTACAAGGCATTATTTTAGGTATGGGTGTATCTGTGCCTTTTGGGCCTGTAAATATTTTGATCTTAAATACTGCTTTATCTTCTTTTAAAAATGCTTTTTGTGTTGGGCTTGGTGCTTTAAGTGCTGATATACTTTTTTTGATTTTGATTAATCTTGGACTTTTAAGCTTTGCAAATAATGAATTTTTTTATAAAATACTAGCAGTTTTTGGCTTTTTCTTTTTGAGTTTTATGGTGTTTTTAATGCTAAGAAAAACAAGAAAAGTCGATCTTAACAAGGTAAATAAAACACATCCTTTAAAAGGTTTTAGCAAAGGATTTTTCTTAAATGTTACAAATCCTTATGTTATAGGTTTTTGGGTGAGTGTAGCAGGGCTTAGTATGCAGAGCAAAAACTCTTTTGCTTTGCTTTTTGGTTTGGTGGGTTTTATTGTGTTTTGGATTTTTACTTTATCATTTTTTGTGTCTAAATTCAAAGCCCTTGTGAAAAATAAACATATATTTTACATTAATCTTTTTTCAGCATTTATTTTAGAGTATTTTGCTCTTTCTATGCTGTATAAAGCTTTTATAGGATAAAACATGCAAGTAGTTGAAATTTTTAAAGAATTAAGTAAATTTAAATCCATCACTCCAGATGATGATGGAGCGTTAAATTATATCGCGGTGGAATTAAGTGATTTTGAAGCTTTTTTTATAGAAAAAGAAGGCGTAAAAAATCTTTTACTGACTAAAAAATTTAGTGATGGTGGTGAGCATTTGGCTTTTGGTGGGCATGTAGATGTGGTGCCTGCGGGAGAGGGTTGGAGTAGCGATCCTTTTGAGCCTTTGGAAAAAGATGGTTTTATTTATGTAAGAGGCGCACAAGACATGAAAAGCGGTGTGGCTGCTTTTATGTGTGCGGTTAAGGAAATAGAAAATTTCAAAGGAAGAATTTCACTTATTTTAACAAGCGACGAAGAAGGTGAGGCAAAATACGGCACACTTGAAGTGCTTAAATTTATGCAAGAAAAAGATATACTACCTGATTTTGCTGTGGTTGCTGAGCCAACTTGTGATAAAAATTTTGGAGATAGTATTAAAATAGGGCGTCGCGGTTCTATCAATGCAAAATTACTCATCAAAGGCAAGCAAGGTCATGTGGCATATCCACAAAAATGTATTAATCCGGTGCATAATTTTGCTTCGGCTTTGAAATTTTTAGCAGGTTTTGATCTTGATCCAGGTGATGAAGTTTTTGCACCTTCTAAAATCGTTATTACTGATATACGCGGTGGTATGGAAGTGTGCAATGTAACCCCAAATGATTTAAAATTGATGTTTAATGTAAGAAATTCTCCACAAACTAGCTTAGAAGATGTAAAAGCTTATGTAGAAAAGATTTGCGAAGGACTTGATTATGAGTTGAGCATAGATCAAAGTTCAAAGCCTTTTTTAACACAAAGTGATTCTAAAATAGCGCAAAAGCTAAATGAAAGTGTGCAAAAAATCACTCAAGTAGTGCCAGAACTTAACACCAAAGGTGGCACAAGTGATGCAAGGTATTTTGCAGAATTTGGAGTTAAAGTGGTAGAATTTGGAGTATGCAATGATAGAATTCATGCCGTTGATGAAAGAGTGAGCATAGAAGAGCTTGAAAAATTGTATTTGGTTTTTAAAGATTTATTAGAGAATTTTGATTAATAATTTTTAGGTGAGAATTAATGAGAATTAAATTCAATGGTAGTATGATAGATACACATTTTAAAGATACTTTAGAATTTTTTCAAAGTGTAAGTAAAAATGAAAATGATGTGTGGATAGTCAATGGTTTTGCGACAAAAGAGAAAATAAAATTAAGTGAAAATGATGAACTTTTTTGTATAGAAAAAAACACTTTACCTCCTTATGAAGCTCTTGATGCGATGATGAGAGCAAGACATACCCCAAAACTTCATGATAAACTTAAAAAAGCAAGTGTAGCAGTTTGTGGCTTAGGTGGATTAGGATCTCATATAGCCATAAATTTAGCAAGAAGTGGGGTTGGTAGGCTTCATTTGATTGATTTTGATGTGGTTGAGCCAAGTAATCTTAATCGTCAAGCTTATATGGTAGAAGATTTGGGTAAATTTAAAGCTGAAGCTTTAAAAGAGCAAATCGCTAAAATTAATCCTTTTATAGAAGTTTTTGCACAAGTTTTAAAAATAGAAAAAGAAAATATAGCCGAGCTTTTTATAAATGATGATATAGTTTGTGAAGCTTTTGATAGTGCTATATATAAAGCACTTTTAATGCAAAATTTTCATCAATACCATCCAGAAAAAACACTAATTTGTGCTTCAGGTTTAGCAGGATATGGTGATAGTAATAGCATACAAACAAGAAAAATTGCTAATAATTTTTATATATGTGGAGATTTAAAAAATGAAGCCAAAATGGGTAATGGACTTATGGCCCCACGAGTGAATATTTGTGCGGGACATCAAGCTAATTTAGTCTTAGAGCTTTTAGCAAAGCTTTAGTCTTTGAGTTAAGACTAAAGCCAGAAGAAATAAGCAATAATAGCAAGACTGATTGAACAAAATATATTTAGTATAATTCCTACTTTTACCATTTCTTGTTGTTTAATGTATCCTGTTCCAAAAACTATAGCATTTGGAGGTGTTGCAACTGGTAACATAAATGCACAAGAAGCACCTATAGCGATAATTAAAGCTAGTCCTAAGGCGGGAACACCTAGAGTATCTGCAATAGATATAAACAAAGGAACAAGTAATGCTGCTGAAGCGGTGTTTGATGTAAATTCAGTTAAAAATACTATAAAGAACGCAACAATCAATCCTATAATAAATAAGTTTCCATTCTCTATAAAAGATATGATGGTATCAGCCATTACTTTGCTAGCGCCTGAATCTCTTAGTACAACACTTAGGGTTATCCCACCTCCAAATAGCATTAAAACGCCCCAATCTGTATTTTTTTGTATATTTTTCCAATCAATAACTCTAAATGCACAAACTAAAACAGCTGCCAATAAAGCAATGATTGCATCAAGATTTGCGATTTTGTGTCCAAATATATTTTGTATAATTGGATTGATATTTCCACTAAAAATCCAAGATAATGCTATCACTAGAAAGATTACTAAAGTGATGATTCTAGGTCTTGTGAGTTCAATGTGTTCTGTATGCAAATCTACTTGTAAATTAAATTTAGGTTTAAATATAAATAATAATATTAAAATCATTGCTGGTAAAAAGATTAAAACAATAGGAATGCCATATTGTAACCATTGTGCAAAACTTATGTGTAACTGGGTAGCAACGATAGCATTTGGTGGAGTTCCTACTATAGTTCCTATACCGCCTATACTTGCACTAAAAGCTATGCCTAAAAGTATAAACACATAAGTATTTCTATCTTTTTCTGGGTCAAGTGAAGCTAACATTCCTATAGCAAGTGGAAGCATCATTGCAGCTGTTGCTGTATTGCTCATCCACATAGATAAAAATGCAGTTGTGATAAAAATATATAAACTTGATAGACCTAAATGACCTTTTGCTAGTGTTAAAATTTTATGTGCTATTAGTTTATCTAATTTTTGATGATGCATTGCAGCTGCTAGAGCAAAACCACCAAAAAACAAGAATATATTAGAATCAGCAAAACCAGTTAAAGCCTTAGAGGTAGGTAATAGTCCTAAAATTGCAGCTAAAACGGGTACTAAAATAGCTGTAATGGTAACATGTAAAGCTTCGCTAAGCCACAAAATAGCTATAAATATTAATAAAGATAAACCTTGATTTACCTTAGTTTCACCAAAAGGAGAAAAATATAGCAAAGCTATAAACAACACTAAATCAGCAAGGACTATTAGTGTTTTTATGTTCGAACTCATTCAAGAACTCCTTAATATTGTAATTTAGTAACATATTCTAGATAATTTTTGTTTCAAAAGTCAATTTTTTGCATAAAATTTTTTTATGTAAAAAAGCTATATGTGAAAAAAAGTAAATCTTGTTTAATTTTATATGTTTTTGGTATAATTCTTGCTAGATTGAAATGAGTTATATTAAAGAAATTTCAAGGGGAGATAATGATAAAAAAAATACTAGTAATATCTTTAACTTTATTTTTTAGTGCTTGTGCTATTAGCTCTAAAAATCAAGGAGTTGCTAAAGTTAATGAAGTTATAAAAATTCAAGCTCAATGTTATAATCCTTCTGATGCAAAAGCTTATGAAGCTAAAATTAAAGGGCTTGTATATATTAGTGATGTAGGGCTTAAATATTGTGAAAATAAAAGAACTATTGATAAAAGTATTTCTTTAAAAAAAGTATATATTCACAGAATTTATGATTTAGAAGAAAATAAAAAATATTCATTTTCTAATGGAAATGCTTATTATATCAATGAGAATTTTAATTATTATTTTTATGTTTTTTTAAAAGAAGAGTTAAAAAATAGAGGAATAATTGTAGTGGAAAATACAAATGATTCTCCTTATGTATTAAAAGTTGATTTAAGTTTTAATGATTTTTACTCTAAATTTGATGCAAATTCATTATTTTCTATAATCTCAAGTCAATTAACTTTAAAAGATATAAATACAAATAAAACTATTAATATTAAAACTAGACAAGAAGTAAAAGGCTTTTATAAAATCAATGATTTACCTTTTTTTACAGAACTTCTTATCAAGCAAGTGGCAAATAAAACCGCAGATATTATAAGTTCTTTGTGAGATGTTTTAATTGTCAAGGATTTTCTTTTGCAAGCTTATGTTCTGCTTGCAAAGATGAATTCTTAGAATATTCTTTAGGAATAAGAAAATTTGATAATGATTTTAAGGTTTACTATTTTTACCAATATGAGCAAATTAAGCATTTAATTTATTACAAACATAAATTTCAAGGATATTTCGTTTTAAATGCACTTGCAAAATTAAGTTTTGCAAAATTTAAAGATTTTTTTAATCCTTATTGCAAGATTAATGCTATAGCTTTAGATGATAATACGCACAATGGTTATTCTCACACAGCAATTTTAACTCATCATTTAAGAACAAAATTTATTAAGCCTATGTATCATACTTTACAAGCTACATCTAAAGTAAGATATAGTGGCAAAAGCTTACAATTTCGTAAAGATAATAAAAGGTTGTATAAACTTTTGAGATACCCAAAATATCCAGTAATTTTAGTTGATGATATTGTAACTACAGGCTCAAGCTTACTTGAAGCAAAAGAACTTTTAGAAAAAAATAACATAGAAGTGTTATTTGCTTTAGTTTTAGCTAATGCAAAATCTGATATAATATAAAGATTAATTTTAAGGATTTTTATGGAAAATATTTTTACTAAGGATTCAGATATTGAAAATATAGATATAGAAAGTTCTATAAAAAATAGTTATTTAGATTATTCTATGAGTGTTATTATAGGCCGTGCCTTACCTGATGCTAGAGATGGGCTTAAGCCAGTTCATAGAAGAATTTTGTATGCTATGAATGATTTAGGTGTTGGAAGTCGTAGTGCGTATAAAAAATCAGCGCGTATAGTAGGGGATGTAATCGGTAAATACCACCCGCATGGCGATACTGCTGTATATGATGCTTTAGTTAGAATGGCTCAAGATTTTTCTATGCGTTATCCGAGCGTAGATGGTCAAGGAAACTTTGGTTCAATTGATGGAGACGGTGCTGCTGCGATGCGTTATACTGAAGCTAGAATGACGATTTTAGCTGAAGAGCTTTTGCGTGATATAGATAAAGATACAGTTGATTTTGTGCCAAATTATGATGATTCTATGAGTGAGCCTGATGTTTTGCCTGCTAGAGTTCCGAATTTATTGCTTAATGGTTCAAGTGGTATTGCGGTAGGTATGGCTACCAATATTCCTCCTCATAGTTTAAATGAACTTATTGATGGTTTGCTTTATTTAATTGATAATAAAAACGCAAGTTTAGAAGAGATTATGCAATTTATTAAAGGGCCTGATTTTCCAACTAGTGGTATTATCTTTGGTAAAAAAGGTATTATAGAAGCTTATCGTACTGGTAGGGGTAGGGTTAAGGTAAGAGCAAAAACTCATATTGAAAAAAGAGCTAATAAAGACATTATTGTTATAGATGAACTTCCTTATCAAACTAATAAAGCAAGATTAATAGAGCAAATTGCAGAGCTTGCAAAAGAAAAGCAAATCGAAGGTATTGCTGAAGTTAGAGATGAGAGCGATAGAGAGGGAATCCGTGTAGTTATAGAGTTAAAACGCGATGCTATGAGTGAGATTGTTCTAAACAATCTTTTTAAATCTACTACTATGGAAAGTACATTTGGTGTGATTATGCTTGCAATACATAATAAAGAGCCAAAAGTTTTTTCTTTAATCGAGCTTTTAAATTTATTTTTAAATCATAGAAAAACTGTAATTATTAGAAGAACAATTTATGAATTACAAAAAGCTAGAGCTAGAGCACATATTTTAGAAGGTTTAAAAATTGCACTAGATAATATCGATGAAGTGATAGCCTTAATTAAAAATTCTCCAGATAATCCAACAGCAAAAACTTTACTAATGCAAAAATTTGGTTTAAGCGAACTTCAGTCTAATGCAATTTTAGATATGAAATTAGGTCGTTTAACAGGACTTGAGAGAGAAAAAATTGATAATGAATTAAGAGAGTTATTAGCAGAAATTCAAAGACTTGATCAAATTTTAAAAAGCGAAACTTTACTTGAGAATTTAATAAAAGATGAATTAAAAGAAATTAGGGCAAAATTTGATGTTCCAAGAATTACTCAAATTGAAGATGATTATGATGATATAGATATAGAAGATCTAATACCTAATGAAAATATGGTAGTTACTATTACTCATCGTGGCTATATAAAACGCGTTCCAAGTAAGCAATATGAAAAACAAAAACGCGGTGGTAAGGGTAAGGTTGCAGTTACAACTTATGATGATGATTTTATAGAAAGTTTCTTTACGGCAAATACACATGATACTTTAATGTTTGTAACAGATCGTGGCCAGCTTTACTGGCTTAAAGTCTATAAAATTCCTGAAGGAAGTAGAACTGCTAAAGGCAAAGCAGTAGTTAATCTTATTAATTTACAAGCTGATGAAAAAATTATGGCGATTATTCCAACAACAGATTTTGATGAAAACAAATCGTTATGTTTCTTTACTAAAAACGGTATTGTAAAACGCACAAACTTAAGTGAATATCAAAATATTAGAAGTGTTGGTGTAAGAGCGATTAATCTTGATGAAGATGATGGACTTGTAACAGCCATTATTGTAGCAAGAGATGAAAATGAAATGCTAAATTCTCAAACTAATGAAAATGAGATTTTAGATGATGAAAATATAGAAGAAAATACAAAAGGTAAAATGCTTTTTGCTGTTACTAAAAAAGGTATGTGTATTAAATTTCCACTCGCTAGAGTTAGGGAGATTGGTCGTGTAAGTAGAGGAGTTACTGCCATTAAATTTAAAGAAAAAGATGATGAAGTTGTGGGTGCAGTTGTAATAGAAAATGATGTGCAAGAAATTTTGAGTGTGAGTGCTAAAGGTATAGGAAAACGCACTGATGCTGGAGAGTATAGACTTCAAAGCAGGGGTGGTAAAGGTGTGATTTGTATGAAGCTTACTGCCAAAACTAAAGATTTGATTGGTATAGTAATAGTAGATGAAACCATGGATTTAATGGCTTTAACAAGTAGTGGTAAAATGATACGCGTTGATATGCAAAGTATTAGAAAGGCTGGTAGAAATACAAGTGGAGTTATAGTTGTAAATGTAGAAAATGATGAAGTAGTAAGCATAGCTAAATGTCCTAAAGAAGAAGAGGAAGATTTAGAAAATGAAACTAATATGGATTTAAACTTAGAATAGTAAAATTATTGGAATGATTTTTGCTATTTTGATTGATATCAAATAAATTGAAGGTGAAAAAATGAAAAAAGTTGTTTTTATGTTTTGTTTGGCTTTGAGTTTTAGTGCTTGTGCATTAGATCAAAGAGGTGTGAATCCAAATCAAACTCAAGCTTCTCAAGCTACAAGCTCTGATATTGTGGTTCAAAAGGTTGATAAAGATGATGTGCGTAATATCATTAGGGAAGAAAAAATGCTTGCAAATGATACAAGTACAGATAATGATTTAACTTTTACAGCAGTAGGTGAGGGTATAGCTCCTTTAAATACAGTTTCAGTGGGACAAGCTTTGGCTTTGGCTAAAAGAGCTGCTATTACAGATGCTTATAGACAATTAGCAAGTAAATTATACGGAGTAAGAGTTAATGGTAAAGATACTGTAAAAGATGCAATGCTTAAAAGCTCAACTATTACAGCACAAGTTAATGGTTTGATTAAGAATGCAAGTGTTGTTGATCAAGATTTTAAAGATGGTCTTTATAGAGTAAATGTAGAATTAAAAATTGATGCTGACAAGTGGAAAGAATTGTTTGCTTATTAATCTTTATAATTTTTAATGTTATTGCCCAAGATGAATTTATATTTTGGGCAGAATTGTCTAATAAAAACTTTATCCTTTATCATCAAAATGAAACTATTTCTATGGCTATGACGAAGAGTAAAAATAAAACATTAGAGTATGCTTGTGAATTAGTTTATACTCCAAATGATTTAAAAAATTTACCCCGTGATAGTTTTAATGTAATATCTGAAGAAAAAATGAAAAAAATAGACAAATTTAACTTTTTAAATGCTCATAAAAATGATTTAATTGATTGTTTTTTTAACTCAAAAATAGATGTTAAAGATTTTGTAAAAAGCGAGCAAGCAAGTGTGCAAAGTGAAACTTATATAAGAATTTTACCACTAAGATTTAGTGTAGAATTTCATGATGATAGAGCATTTGTGTATTGTCTTAAATAGATGCAAGTTTGTATTTATTAAATTCAGGTAAAATACTTAAAAAAATATTAAGAGGTATAATGCAAAAAAGTGTCCCTTATTATTTATTGTTTAAATATTTGCGTTTTGATAAAGATCAACCTTTTATTATGCTATCAAAAATTTTAGCATTTTTGGGTGTAAGTATAGGACTTTGTGTGCTTTTAGTCGCTATGGCTATTATGAATGGTTTTGATAAAGAATTTGAAAAAAAACTTTTTACTATGAATTATCCTATTACAATACTGCCGCGTTTTGGAGCAAGTATAGATGATAATTTGATTAAAGAATTAAAAGATAATTTTCCTAATTTATTGTTTAGTCCTTATATTAGCACTCAAGTAATTACAAGAAATAATCTAAAATTAGAAGGTGGAGTATTATTTGGTGTTAATTTTGAAGATGAAAAAAAAATCAATGAAGTTGTGTTAGAAGCTTTAAAAGATAATACATTGCAAGGATTTGACATATTAATAGGCAAAGGGTTGAAAGATGAGTTTGTTTTAGATTTCAATGATAAATTAACACTAATTTTTTCAAATTTAGATGCTAGTGGATTATCATTAATACCTAAAATTAAGCGTTTTAATGTAAAGGCTGAGTTTTCTTCTGGATTGCTTGCTTATGATAAAGCTTATATGTATGTAGATGTAGATGCTTTGGCTAAAATTTTATCCTATCCAAAGGGTGTTTATGATGGTATTCATATATACTCAGCTAAGCCTTTTGAAGATATTAAACAAATAGAAGCATTTGTTGGAAAAAAATTTGCAAGTATAGGTTGGTGGGAGCAAAATGGAAATTTCTTTGCAGCATTAGCTTTAGAAAAAAGAGCATTATTTATAGTATTAATGTTGATTATTTTAGTAGCAAGTTTAAATATAGTCAGTTCTTTGTTGATGATAGTTATGAATAGGCGAAGTGAAATAGCTTTATTACTTTCTTTGGGGGTTAGTAAGTTAGAGATTAAAAAAACATTTTTTTCTTTAGGTTTTTTAATAGGTGGTAGTGGAATTGTATTAGGAATTATTCTTGCAGGTATAATTTTATGGGTGCTTGGAAATTTTGACATAGTTTCTTTACCAAGTGATGTTTATGGTATGAGTAAGTTGCCATTAAATCTTTCATTGATTGATTTTTGTTTAACGGTTTTAGGTGCTGTGATTATAGTAAGTTTATCATCTTATTACCCTGCCAAAAAAGCAACACAAGTGGATATTTTAGATACTTTGAGAAACGAATAAATTTTTATTCGTTTAAAAATTTTTTTATTTCATTATAAAAATTTTCATAGCTTATATCTTTTATAGTTTTTACAAATTTTCCTTTCTCATCAATAAGATAAAATTCACCACTATGTGCTATGGAATATTTCATAGCAGAATCTTTTAATTGCACTTTTTCATAAATAACGCCATAATTTTTAGTAATTTTTTCTAATTCTTTTTCATTATTAGCAACTAATGCTGTAGAATTTGGATAAAAATATTTAACCCATTGGCTAGTTTGTGTTAAATTGCTATCTCTTTGCGGATCTAGTGAAATAAATACTATATGAGCCTTTTCTCTATTTGGTATTTTTTCTAAAACATTTCCAATTAAAGCAAGTTCTGTTGGACAAACATCAGGGCAATAGGTATATCCAAAATATACAATAAGCTTTTTACCTATAAAATCCTTCAAACTAAGCATACCTTTTTCAGAATTTAAGTGAAAATTATATTTATTGCTCTCAAAGTATTGTACAGAAATATAAAATACACCAAAAATTACAATAATTAACAAAAATAAATTTATTTTTTTCATAGCTTACCTTTTTACATCAAAATCAAAATAAAAATTAAGCGGAGTTTCATCATCAAAAAGTTCTATTCTAAAACGCATAATATCTAAAGTACAAGAACTTAAAACTAATTTAGCATAATAAGTATTGTTGTTTTTCTTAAATTGTGGAACAATATCACCCATATACATATTAAGTCCATAAACTCTAGCATTGAGTTTTTTATAATCTCCTAAGTTACTGATATTTAAATCAAGCTCGTTTAAAGCTGTAATTGGTTTTGGGTTTAAAGTAACTAAAACTTGTTTATTTTTAAAATTATAAGTGCATTCTTGTGTGTTTAAATCACATTCTAGTGGATATAAAGTAGTGATTAGCTCTCTTTTTTTCAAACCATTGTTTGTTGAGTTAGTATAAAAATAAGCTCCACATATAGCAAGAATTATAGCAAGAGCAAAAATAAATAAATTTTTCATTATTTTTTAATACTTCTTGAGCTTATGTCTTTTAATTCAATAGTGCTATTATCATCAAAATATAGAGTTAAATTAGCTTTGGTTTGAGAGGTGATATTTTCTTTAAGATTTAGAACCATTATATGTTTTCCACCTGGTTTTAATTGAGTACTTGAGTTGGCTTTTATTGTAATTTGCGGAATTTGCACCATCATTTTTTTTCCATTTTCCATAATATGATCGTGAATTTCAGTTGTATCGCTTAGTGAACTTTGTGCTTTTACAAGTTTAATATCTTTATCAGAATTATTTTTTAATTCTAAAAAGAAAGCTGTAGTTTTAGAATTTGGAGGAGTTTGTCTAACATATGGATCTTCAATTGTGATTTCATTTGCTAAAATAAAAGTAGCTAACATACATAAACTTAGAATTTTTTTCATAAATTTTCCTTAAAAAATATTTACAATTAAGCATATTATACACATAGTAAAATTAAAAATATATTTAATGAAAAAATACTATAATTAGGTTTTTGTTGTTTTAATTTTTTATATAAAAAGGATAATAATTGTTAAAAATTATACTAGTGTTGTTTGGTCTATTAATATTTGCTAATGCAGAAAATCTTGCAAAAATTTACTTAAATGAAGGTATTGGTGCTGTTGAAAAAATACTAGAGCAAGAATTAAGTAAAAAAGATTTTTGGTTAGATGAGATTAGAGATAAAAATGTAAGTTTGGGTTATTATGAAGAAAAAGTAGCTATAGTTTTAACCAATAAAAGTGATAAAGTTATAAGAGTTTATCATTATGATAATGGAAAAATAGAAAAAAAATTCATACAAAAAGATGTTTTAACAGGTTTAGCAGGAGATAAGGAAATAGAAGGGGATTTAAAAACACCTATAGGTTTTTATGAGTTGGGTAAAAAATTTTATCCTGGTGATCCTTATTATGGACCATTTGCTTTTGCTACAACTTATCCAAATGTCCTTGATAAAACTTTAGGAAAAACAGGTGGTGGAATTTGGATTCATGGTTATCCTTTAGATGGCACGCGTTTAGATACTTATAAGACTAGAGGATGTATTGCTGTTCATAATGATTTATTGGAAGAGTTTAATAAATTAGTAGCAGATAGAAAAGCATATGCAATGACTGAAGAAAAAAATAAAATAACTACAAATAGCGATGAAGTGGCTATTTTATTAGCAAATTTATATGCTTGGAAAGATAGTTGGCAAAAAAGTGATATAAAAAAATACCTTTCCTTTTATGATCAAAAAATATTTAAACATAAAAATAAAATAGATTATAAGCAATTTGCAAAAACAAAGGAGCGAATTTTTGCAAAAAAAGAAGAAAAGAGTATTAAATTTTCTGATATTAGCATAAGTCCATATCCTAATATTAAAAATGAAAAAATTTTTAGAATAGGTTTTTATGAAGACTATTATACTTTAAATTATAAATTTAAAGGTGAAAAAGTTCTTTATGTAAAACTTCAAGATGATAAAATGCAAATATTAGCTGAACAATAATGGCTTATATAGAAATTAATCGTTTAGCATATGAATACAATCTTGATTTAATAGCTTCTAAAGCAGGCGGTTATCAAAAAATAATATGTGTTTTTAAAGATAATGCGTATGGACATGGAGCCAAAATATTAGCCCCAATAGCTAAAGAAAAGGGTATTAATTTTGTAGCAGTAAAAGATGAAGATGAAGCTGGTGAGTTGGAGCTTTTTTTTGAAAATATATTGATTTTATCTCACCATCCTCATACAAAAGAAAATGAAAAATTTATCTATGCTTTAAATGATAAAAATGATATAGATAAATTTAAAAAAAACACTAAAATACATTTGGTTATAGATACAAATATGCATAGAAATGGTATTTTACCCGAAGAACTCGAAGATGTGTTAGAAGCGATAAAAAAACAAAAATTGCAACTACATGGAGTTATGATGCATTTTGCAGGTAGTGATGAAATAGATGCTAGTTATTTTGTTCAAAAACAAAAATTTAAGCAAGCTAAAGAACAAATTTATAATTTGCTTCAAGATGAAGCAAAAAATCTTATATTTCATTCGCATAATTCTGAAGCATTATTTCGTTCAAACCAAATCGAAGATGATGAGTATTGTAGGGTAGGACTTGTGCAGTTTGGTTATGCATATTTTAATAATAATTTGCGTAAAGTTCTAAGTTTATGGGCTGAAAGATTAAGTCAAAGAAAGTTAAAAAAAGGCCAAAGCGTAGGTTATGGTGGTGTATATAATGCTCAAAAAGATATTGATATTGCTACTTATGATTTAGGCTATGCAGATGGACTTTTTCGCTATAATGGAAAAGATATTTTTTTATTGCCAAATAAAAAAAGAATATTAGGTAAAATGTCTATGGATAGTTTTTCTTGCGAGGATAGTGGAAAAGTGGTATGTGTGATAAACGATGCTAATGATATGGCAAAGTTTTTTAATACTATAAATTATGAAATTTTAGTCAAACTTTCTCCGCGACTAAAGCGAATTGTTGTTTAGATAGTTTTTTATATTTTATGAGAGGTGGGAAAAATGGCATTTTTGAATTGGGCTATTTTAATTTTATTTTTATTTATAGTGTTTTTGTTGATTAATCGCTATGAAAGAAAAATAAAAATTTTATATAAAAATATAGAAATTTTAAAAAATGAATGCAAAAAAAATAGTGAAGATATTGAACAAAATAGAATTTTAATAGAAAAAAATAGATCTAATATTGAAGATATAAAAAATCAAAATTAATCTTGAAGTATTTTTGCTATTAATTCTAAAGGATGTAAAAATTCTGTGGAAATTTTTTCATATTCTAATGCGTTTGAAATCTGCATTCTACAAGCTGAACATTCTGCGCTAACAATTTCTACATTACTTTTTTGTATATTTTGAGCTTTTTTAATGCCAACTTGCAAAGCTTTTTCGTAATAATCAGTTTGCATACTAACACCACCAAAACCACAACATTCGTTTGATTTTATAAGTTCTTTAAAATTATAATTTTGTTGTAGTAAAGCTCTTGGTTCTTTGAAAACTCCTTGCATTTTTCTTGCATGGCAAGGATCATGATATGCAATTTTTGTATTGATTTTTTTCTTCGTTTTTAATAATTCTTCTAAATTTGTATATTCGTAAAAATATTTTGTCGCAAGTAAAATTTTATTAGAGATTTTTTTTGCTCTAATTGCCCATTCTTCGTTTTTTTGCATATGGAAAAAATGTTCATAGTCTATATTAATCATTGCGGAGCAAGTTGCTTCGGGAACTATAATATAGTCTAGTGTTTTTAATTTTTCCTCAAAATAGATGATATTTTTTTTAGCTAAACTTTCGACGCTTTTAAAATCACCAGTAAAATAATGTGGAGCACCACAACAAGATTGATCTTTTAATAAATCTACATTAATTTTAAGATGCTTACAAATTTCAAGCAAAGCAAAACCTGTGTTGGTGTAAGAATAATTTGATAAACACCCTATAAAAAGCCCTATGGTTTTTTCACCTTGATTATTTATAAAAGTAGGATTTGATTCTAAAAAACTTTTTTTAACCAAAGAAGGCAATAAGCGATCTTTTTTTATTAAAGGCAAATTAAATTTAGTTTTCATTCCCAAGTTTTTATTTTGTAGTTTGAAAACACAGCTTTGAAAAACATAACCTAATCTTGCTAAAATATTTAGAATTTTTCTGTGTCTTAAGAAAAAGAAAGCTAGTTTTTTATACCAAGCTATACCAAATTTTTGAGCTATATCATAACGAACTTTTTCAATAGCACTATCTACTCTTAAATGACTTGGACAAACTTCAACACAATTAGTGCATAAAAAACAGGATTCAAAAGTTTTTTTAAGGTTTTTATCAAGTTCTAATTCTTGATTTTCATAAGCATTGATTAAATCTAAAAAACCACGCGGAGAAGTACTTTCATCGCGATTTATTTCGTGTATGGTGCAAACTGGTATGCATTTTCCACATTTTACACAAGCATTATATATTTTATCAGAGCTTAACATTTTAAACCGTTTTAGAAAATACTTTTTTGTCTTCACTAATTCGTTTTAAGTATTTATCAAAACACATAGCAATATTACGAATTAAAAGTATCCCTGTTTCATTTACACTTATGCGTGATTTATTTATTGTTACAAATTCACTAAGTTCTTGAAGTTCTTTTAAATCTTGTTTGAAATATTCAAAAAAATTTATCTTAAATTCTTTCTCTATTTTTTCAATATTTAGAGCAAAATTACTCATAAGCTTCATAATCACTGCTTTTCTTAATTCATCATCATTATCAAGCATAATGCCCTTTTCGCAAGGTAATCTACCCTCATCAATGGCTTTTTCATAGTTTGGCATATCTTTGAAATTTTGCATATAATGTCTTTTACCCTCACCAATGCTTGTTAAACCAACACCAATTAAATCTGTTCCACCTTTAGTAGTATAACCTTGGAAATTTCTATGTAAGCTACCATTTTCTAATGCTTTAAAAAGTTCATCTTGTGGTTTTGCAAAATGATCCATTCCTATCATTTTGTAGCCATTTTGAGTTAAAAACCTTTCGCAATATTCTAAAATTTGAAGTTTTATATCAGGACTTGGTAAAGTATTTTCATCAAATTTTCTCATATTTTTTTTAAGCCAAGGCACATGAGCATAATTAAAAATAGCAAAGCGATCAGGATTGATTGATAATGCTTTTTCTAAAGTTTGTTTAAAGCTTTCTAGGCTTTGATAGGGAAGACCATAGATTAAGTCCATATTAACTGAATTTATACCCTTTTTTCTTACCATATTAACTGCATTTTTGGTAAGTTCAAAGGGTTGAATTCTATGAATTTCTTTTTGAACTTTTTCGTCAAAATCTTGTACACCAAAACTAATACGATTAAAGCCATTTTGAATTAAAACATCGGCTTGTTCTTCGTTTAAAAATCTAGGATCAATTTCACAACTTATCTCACTATCTTGAGTAAAATTTGGAAAAATATTTTTTATTTTTAAAATTAAAGTTTCGAGTTGTTTGGCGGAAAAAAAAGTAGGAGTGCCGCCTCCAAAATGCATTTGAGCTACTTTTCTTTGAGTATCAATAATATTTGCTAAAAGATCAAGTTCTTTGAAAAGATAATTTAAATATCTTTCTTTGCTTTCTTCTTTTGCAGTGTATATTACATTGCAGCCACAAAAATAACAAGCACTTCTGCAAAATGGCAAATGAAAATACAAAGACAATTGTGCTTTTTGTTGTTTTAAAATTTCTATATAATCATCATAGTTAAAATGAGTGTTAAATTCTACTGCTGTGGGATAAGAAGTATATCTTGGCCCTGCTTTGGAGTATTTAACAAAGCTTTTATAATCTTTCATTTGATTTTACCTTTTGCATCATTTCTTTCATATCTATAAATAAATTAGGATATTTATTGTGTATATTACTAATTAACTTATCTAAATCTATATTAACCTCTTTCGCACCTTTAGCTATTTGATGTTTAATTTCATCCATAGCTACAATCCATACATCATTAAAATCAATAGGTATTTGTTGATAAATAGCTTTTTCTAATTTAAGTTCAAAATTATCTTTTTGCATCTCTTTGGCATTTTGCAAAAATTCTATTAAAGTTTTTACAGAAAACATAGTTTTAACTTCATCATTTTCATCTATTATAAACCATGGTTCAGGTGCTAATTCATGACCATTTTTTAGACTTAACTTTTTTTCTTTTTCGTTTATATGAGTGAGATGAAATATAGTTTGGTTGTGTTTTTCTATGCCTAAATGATTTGATAATTCATCTATAATATCTTGTGAGGTTTTCTTGCTTAAATTATTCAACAATTACTCCTTATTTTTTAATATTTTAGCTATTTCTTTTGCATGATAAGTGATGATAAGTTTAGCACCAGCTCTTTTAAAGGCAAGCATTGTTTCAAGCATTACTTTTTCATAATCAATTACACCTGCTTTTTGACCAGCTTTTAATAAGGCGTATTCTCCGCTAACATTATACACACAAAGCGGAAGCTTAGAGTGATTTGCTATATCTTTTACCACATCTAAATAAGCAAGTGCTGGTTTTACCATTAAAATATCAGCGCCTTGTTTTTCATCTTCTAAACTTTCGCATAAGGCTTCTTTGCCATTAGCATAATCCATTTGATAGGTTTTTCTATCTCCATAACTTGGAGCAGAATCAGCAACATCTCTAAATGGACCATAATAGGCTGAAGCGAATTTGGTTGAATATGCCATAATAGGCAAATTTTCAAAACCATTTTCATCTAAAGCTTTTCTTAGCGTTTGTATTATTCCATCCATCATACCACTTGGTGCAATCATATCTGCACCATTTTTTGCATGAATTAAAGCTTGTTTTGCTGAAATTTCTAAAGTTAAATCATTATCTACACTTTTGCTTTTTGGATCTATTATGCCACAATGTCCATGATCAGTATATTCACAAAAACACAAATCAGTAATTACTACTAAGTGTGGAAATTTCGTTTTGATGGCTCTTAAGCTTTTAGCAATTAGACCATCATCACTTAAAGCATCACTACCACAACTATCTTTTTTAGAGCTTTCTAATACACCAAATAAAATGATAGCTTTAATACCAAGTTTAATTAATTCTTCACATTCTTTTAAAATTTCATCTAAACTCATTTGAAATACACCTGGCATAGAAGAAATTTCATTTTTAATGTTTTTTCCATCAACAACAAATAAAGGATAAATTAAATCGTCTATATTAATTGTGTTTTCTTTTACTAAATTTCTTATATTTTCATTAAATCTTAATCTTCTGAAGCGTTTAAACATAAATTTCCTTTTTGTTTGTTAAAATTCTTTAAATTTTAGCATATTTTTTATAAAAAGGTAAGATAAAATAATGACTATTCAAATTTCTGAAATAGCAAAACTTCCTACTCGTTTTGGAGAATTTTATATACAGAGTTTTAAAGAAAACGATAAAGAACATCTTTGTATTTTTAAAGGAAAATTTGACAAAGAAGTAAATATTAGAATCCATTCAGAATGTTTAACAGGAGATGTTTTAGGAAGTTTAAAGTGTGATTGTGGAGAGCAACTTGAATTTTCACTAAAATATATTCAAGAACATAATGGTATGGTGATTTATTTAAGACAAGAAGGAAGAGGTATAGGACTTTTTAATAAAATTAACGCTTATGCATTACAAGATAAAGGTTTTGATACTATAAAGGCAAATCATCAGCTAGGTTTTAAAGCAGATGAGCGTAGTTATGAAATTGTTAATTTTATATTAAAGTATTATGGAATTTTAAAAGTTAATCTTTTGACTAATAATCCAGAAAAACTTCATTCATTAAAAGAAAAAATAAATTTAAGAATACCCATCTTGGTAGAGGCTAATCGTTTTAATAAAGATTATTTAGAGATTAAACATACACAAATGGGACATTTAAGTTGAATAAATATAAAGAACAACTAGAATTTTTAAAAGATTTTAGCAATATAGATGAATTTTTTACAAAAATATCTTTATATAAAGATTTACTAAAAAAATTCAATGCAGTGCATAATCTAACTCATCTTAATGATATTGATGAAAATATTATTGATAGTATTAAGATTTTAGATTTTTATGATTTAAATGATTTTAAAAAAATAATTGATATTGGTAGTGGTGCAGGTTTTCCAGCTGTATTTTTAGCATGTATTTTACAAGAGAGTAAATTTTTCCTTTTCGAGCCTAGTGCCAAAAAAGCATCTTTTTTAAGAGTAGTGAAAACTGAGCTTGATTTAAAAAATGTAAATATTATAAAGGAAAAAATAGAAAATTATCCATCTTTTAAAGTAGATTTGATTACTTCACGAGCCTTGATGGATATAAAACCTTTAGTGAAAATTTCAAGTGGTTTTTATGATGATAAAACATTATTTTTACTTTATAAAGGTAGTGAGGTTTATAAAGAATTAGAAGACTTGAAAGATTATCGGATTTTCAATCAAGGTTTTAGAAATTATTGTCTTTTGAAAATAAAGGAAAAATTATGTTAATCTTCGGACACCCTTTAATAAATATGCAAAAATTTAGTCATTTTGAAGATGATTTTATTCAAGCTAATGTAAATTGTTTTTTATATAATGAAAACATAATCAAAAAAGCACAAGAAGGAAAATGTGATTTTGCTATTTTTGCAAAAAATGAAGAAGAAATTTTACTTTCAAATGCATTAGGAGCAAAATATATTTTAATAGAAAATGAGAATTTGGCAAAAATTGCTTCAAGTATGGCTGAATTTTATATGTTTGATTCTAAAATTTTATTTTTATTGGATAGCTTGGAAAATAATTTAAAAAAAGCATACGAATTAAGTGTAGATGGGGTTTGTTTAAAATCTTATATTGGTTAAAGTTAAACCCTTTTTAGGGTTTAACTTTTTAGAATTTTTTCTTCCTAGCATCTTCTAAGATATCATTAGCTATCTTATTAACATTATCAGATATTACTGCACTATCATTAGCTATTTTTAAGTTCTCTTGGGTTACATGATCAATTTGAGCTACAGCATCATTTATTTGAGTAATACCTGTAGTTTGTTCTTTAATACTCTCACCCATTTCATTAATAGATTGAACTAAGATATTAGTATTAGCTTCTATTTCACCTAAAGACTTTTGAGTTCTTTCAGCTAGGTTTCTAACTTCATCAGCAACAACAGCAAAGCCTCTACCGTGTTCTCCTGCACGAGCAGCTTCAATAGCAGCATTTAATGCAAGCAAGTTAATTTGATCAGCAATATCACCTATAATAGAAGTAACATTTTTAATCTCTTCACTTTGAGCAATAACTTCACTAGTTTTATGAGATACATTTTGCATAGAAGAAGTAATTTCTTCTAGTGCTGCTGCTGTTTCTTCTAAAGAAGAAGCTTGGCTTGATGAAGAATCTGTTAAATCTTTAACAGCACTTTGTAATTTACCACTTTCAGTAGCAAGTAAAGAAGCAAATTCTGATGATTGTCTTAACATAACTACTATTTCTTTACCTAAGGTATTAGTAGTTACTTCAACTCCACCTTTAGCATTTTTAACCTCAGTTGTAAAGTCTAATGCCTTATAGCTATCAAATACTCTATTAATTTCATTCATATTAGAACCAATTTTTGCTTCTAATACATTAAGCATTTCATTTAATACATTTTTTAATTCTATTAATTGAGGATTAGCAGGAATTGCAGTAATTCTTGCTGTTAGATTACCACTTTCTATTTCTTTAGCTGTATCTACTGATTGTTCTACTGCTTTAGCATCTTGTTCTAGTGCATTTTTAGTTTTAGTGATATTTTCATTGATAGCTTTAGCCATAGCACCAAACTCATCATTAGTATTAACATTAATCATAGTAGAGTCTTTTGTTTTATGATTGATGAAATCAAAGAATGAGTTAAGGCCGGTTTGGATTGCTTGAAGTGGGGATAGATAATAAGAAATAATAAAATATAGTAAAATAATACTAGCTATACTTGTAAATATTACAATTGTAGTTTGAATATATGCTATTTTCAATGCAGGTGTTTCAATAACTTCAACATTTTCTCCAGCACAAGTTGTATAGGTATCAATTTTCACACAAATACCAAATTTATCTTGTCCATTTTGGGTTGTATAGTCAAAGATATTATAATCTCCAGCTTTTTCAAAAGCTTTGGCAACTGTAATAATATCTAGATTTTGTTCTTCGCTTATCAAAGATTTATCAGTTGAAGCAAATACGGTATATGCATGATCAAATACAAAAGTTCTTCCTGGTAATTCACCAAATTTATTTTGTAAATCTTCCACTAAAACATCAATTGCTAAAATACCTATAAATTTTCCATCTTTATTTAAAGGCATAGCATAGGTAAAACATGGTAAGCCTGTTGTTGTATCAATATATGCAGCAGTTATATATAGATTATTCTTCCTTTTAGCTTCTATATAAAATTCTCTTGTTGTTGCATCGTAATTATCTGCTTTTCCATATATACCATAGTCTAAGCCTTTGCTATCACTATCTGGATCACTTACTATTAATTCTCCATTTGGTTGAGCTATATAAACTGCTAAATAATTATTTATATCCCTATAAGTTTTAAGGATTTTTCCTGTATTTTCCATAAGTTTTTCTTGCGAGTTAAGTCCGCTATAAGGAAGTTTTAAAATAGCTTCGGATAGTTTTTTTAAAGTTTGTGTATTGAAATCTTTAAATTCTCTTATTGAGCTTTCTGCAGTTTTAACATAGTTTGTTTCTGCTTTAACAACCTCATGATTTAAAGCTTTTTTTGTAAAAATAAAACTTATGATACCAAGTATTATAAGACAAACAATTGCTACAATGTTTGCAATTAACGAAATTTTTAATTTAATACTTTTCATAAATATAGACTCCTCATTATGTTTTTTGTGAGATACTTAGAATAATTTAATTATATTATTAAAGATATAAAATTGATTAAATATTATTTAAATGATAAATTTTTATAAAATGAGTTTAATAAATTAATACATACTTTTGAGAGTATGTAATATGTTTCATCAAAATTGCCACTATACCATGGATCAGGAACTTCGTCATAACCTAATTTTGGAGCATAAGAAGTAATTTTCCTAATTTTATGTTTAAAATTAGGAAAATTTTTATTTACATCTTTGTAATTAGTATTATCCATCACTATGATATAATCATTTTCTTTACATATTTTTTCAGTTAGTTTTTTACTATAAAATGGTTCTGAAATAATATTTTTATTTTTTAACAAAGATTTTGTTTTATAATGCATATCTTCTCCATCATGATAGCCAGATGTTCCAGCACTACAAATAATGAATTTATCATTTAAATTTGCTTTTGATATAAGATCTTTCATGATAAATTCAGCCATAGGAGATCGACATATATTACCCAAACAAACAAAGACAATTTTAACCATAAAATTCCTTGGATTTTTTATAAATTAAAATTATACCAATATTTAAAAAATACTTTTTGGATTAATTAAAACTAAGGTATAATTTTTAAACGGGGAGCTTTTGCTGAGAGGAAGTTTGACTTCGACCCTTGAGAAGTTTGGTAATGCAAACTTTGAATTCTTGCAAAAACTTTCCTTTTTTATAAAGGATAAAAATGATACAAGCAAAAACAAAAATCAAAATTCCTATCTTAACTATAGCTGGAAGTGATTGTAGTGGTGGAGCTGGCATACAAGCTGATTTAAAAACCTTTAGTGCGCATAATTTATTTGGTATGAGTGTGGTTTTAAGTGTTGTGGCTGAAAATACTGCAAGGGTGATTTCTTGTTTTGATGTGCCAACTAAGATAATAGATGAACAAATGTTAGCTGTTTATGAAGATATTGAACCAGCTGCTGTGAAAATTGGAATGTTAGGCTCAAAAGAAATTATAGCTTGCGTAAAAGAAAATTTATTGAAATTTAATGCTAAAAATGTAGTGATAGATCCTGTGATGTTTGCAAAAAATGGCTATGCTTTAATGCCTTTAGAAAATTGTCAGTTTTTTAAAGATGAAATTTTATCTTTAGCTGATGTGCTTACTCCAAATATACCTGAAGCTGAATTTTTATGTGGCTTTAAAATACTTAATGAAGATGATATGAAAAAAGCAGCTATAAAACTTTATGAAGAAGGTGCAAAAAGTGTTTTGATTAAAGGTGGGCATAGTAAAGATAATACTAATGATATATTTTATGATGGAAAAGAATTTAGTATTTTTAAAGCAGAAAAAATTGACACAAAGAATACTCATGGAACGGGTTGTACGCTAAGTTCGGCTATAGCTAGTAATCTTGCTTTAGGTAAGGAAAAGCATAAAGCTATAAAGCTTGCTAAGGATTATGTATATGGAGCTATTTTAAATTCTTTAGCACTTGGAAAAGGTTGTGGTCCAACAAATCATTTTTACAAATTTGATAAGGAAGAGTAATGATTATAAAAACAATAAGAGAAAAAAATCCTTTAATTCACCATATTACTAATTATGTTACGGTTAATGATTGTGCAAATGTTACTATAGCTATGGGAGCAAGTGCTGCTATGGCTGATTTTTACGAAGAGCAAGCTGATTTTGCTAAAATAAGTTCTGCTTTGGTGTTGAATACAGGAACTATCAATCAAAGTATTGCTAATTCTATGTTAAAAGCTATTAGAGAATATGCTTTAATAAATAAACCTATAATTCTTGATCCAGTTGCTTTAGGGGTAAGTCGTGCAAGAGATGAAATTAACTTTAATTTGCTTGATTTGCAAGGTATAAAGATTATAAAAGCTAATGCCTCAGAAATGGCTAGTGTGATAGGTTTAGATGGTAAAGCAAGAGGGGTTGATAGTACTTTTGTGATTAATGATGATTTTTTAATACAAGCTCAAAAATATGCTACAAAAACTAAACGCATATTAGCTATAACAGGTAAAATTGATTATATTATAAGTGCGGAAAAAATTGCAAAAATATACAATGGCTCTGCTATGGCAGCTAAAATTACTGGTGCTGGATGTATGTGTGCATCTATGTGTGGAGTATTTTCCGGTGTTTTGGAAGATAAATTTCAAGCTAGTTTATATGCTTTGCTTAGTTTTGATATAGCAAGCGAAATTGCCCAAGAAAGCTCTAGTGGAAGTGGCAGTTTTAGAGTAAATTTATTAGATGCTTTAAGCAATTTAAGTGATACGGATATAGAAAAAAGAGCAAAATATGAAATCATTTGATATTTATCTTGTTGCTAGTAAGGGTTTAAGAAGTGAGGTTGAATTTTTAAATATTATAGAAGCTTCTTTAAAAGCTGGTTTAGGTATTTTACAACTTAGGGAAAAAAAATTAAGTTCATTAGAATTTTATAATCTTGCTTTAAAAGTAAAAAGACTATGTGATGTATATAATACACCTTTTGTGGTAAATGATAGAATAGATATAGCTATGAGTGTAAATGCCAGTGGAGTACATATAGGGCAAGAGGATATACCATTAAAAAAAGCTAGAGAACTTTTGGGAAATGATAAGATTATAGGAATTAGTATCAATCATAAAAATGAACTTAAAAACATAAAAGAAGCTGATTATATAGGAGTAGGGGCTGTTTTTGCTACTCCTAGTAAAAAAGATTGTGTGGTATTGGGTGTAGATGGTTTAAAAGAAATTGCTAATTTAAGTCCTTTGCCTGTAGTGGCTATTGGCGGTATAGATGAAAATAATGTCATTTTACTAAGAAATTGCAAGATTAAAGGTGTAGCGGTTATTAGAGCTATAATGGATTCAAAAAATCCTTTTTTATCAACTCTAAATTTAAAAAAAATATTTTCGGAGTTTAGTAAATGAGTGTTTTGATGGAATTTAGTATATTTAGTATAAGTGGGGAAATTTCCAAAAAAGAAGAGGTTATTAAAATTTTAAAAAAACTACAGGAGAAAAATATAGATTTTAAGCTCCATAGTATGGGAACTTGTATAGAATGTAAAAATATAAAACAAGCTTTAAAAATTTTACATATAGCTTCAAAGTGCATGGATGCAAAAAGGTATTATATAAATGCTAAATTTGATTGTTATAAAAATAGAAAAAACGCTATAAAAAATAAAATAAAAACGGTTAAAGAGAATTTGTAGTGATATATTTTATAGGTAATGAGCAATTTGATGGAGTTAAAACTATAAAATTAAATGAAATTTATTTTTGTGATTTTAGTGTAGATTTAGAGAGATTTGATTGTTTGATAATTAGTTCTAAAAATGCTTTAAAATCACTAATGAAAAGTAAAAGCAAAATTGATTTTAATATAAAAGTCTATGCTGTGGGTGCTAAAAGTGCTAATTTTGCGAAAGAATGTGGATTTAAAAATGTCAAATATCCTAGCAAGGCTTATGGCAAAAATTTAGCATATGAATTTCTAGCAGAATTTGAAAGTCAAAAATGCATTTACCTAAGAGCAAAGAAGATTAATTCAGGGCTTAATGAGTATTTGTTAGAAGAGGGGATTGATTTAAAGCAAATTATTGCTTATGAAAATATTATTTTATCACCAAAAAAAGATGAGATAAAAATTCACCATCCAAGTGTTTTTGTCTTTAGTGCACCTTCTAGTGTTGAGCAATTTTTAAAATTTTATTCTTTAAAAAAAGAAGATAAAGTAGTTGTCATAGGTGAAAGCACAGCTTCAAAATTGAAAGACTTTGCAAATTTATATATTTGCAAAGAACAAGATTTAAATTCGTGCATAAAATTGGCTAAGAGTTTAGATTTTTAAAAGTTTTATAAAGCAAAAGTAAAACTATGAAACTCATACAAATTTCACTTACAAAAGAAGCAAGCCAAACTCCATTTAATCCAAAAATTTTGGATAAAATTTGTATAAAAATAAAAGGCAAGATTAAGCTTTGCATTATAGATATAGTTAAAGAAATCATAGGTTTATCTAATGATGTAAAAAATGAAGCACAAAGTTTGCTAAGCCAGCTTAGTAAAAATGAAAAAGAAAACAACATAAGTGCATTTTGAGCTAAATTTGCAAAATCTATCTCATTATTTTTATTAAAAAATGAAACTATAAAACCATTGTAAAAATACACTATAAGAAATACAAACACGCTAAACATGCAAGAAGCAAGTAACATTCTTTTAAATATAGCTTTGATTCTTGGGGTGTTTTTGTATCCATAATTATAACTTATTGCAGGTTGCATAGCCTCACACATTGATAAAATTAAAGCAAAAGTAAAAGTGCTTATATAGAGTATAATAGAAAATGCCGCTAATGCTTGATTGCCAGCTATTTTTAGCAATATTGTATTAGCAAGTATTGTATAAATTGAACTTGATATATTGGAAAAAAATTCAGAAGAACCATTATAGATAATATTTTTTAATATTTTAAAATTAATTATAGGTTTTTTAAATTTTAAGATTAAATCTTTGAAAATAAAAGGTAAAAAGCCTAAAATAGTTCCTAAAAACATACCTATACAAGTTGCTAAAGCAGCCGAAAAAAGACCCCATTCAAAAACTACTATAAAAAGCCAATCTAAAACTATATTACTTAAAGCTGTTATGATATTAACTAGCATACTATAGAATGTTTTCCCACAAATTCTTAAATAATTATCCATTGCAAAGGCTAGCATAGTAAAAGGTGCAAAAATAGCAAATATTTGCATATATTCAGTTGATAGCTTTTGTATGGTTTCATCAGCACCTATAAAAACACTTAAAGGTTTTGCAAGAAAAAAACCTAAAATTCCCATTAAACAAGAAATTGCAAAAATAAGAATTATGCAAAAAGAAAAAATGCGTCTAGCTTTTTCTATTTTTCCTTTGCCTAGATTGATAGCTATTTGCACCGAAGAACCTATAGCTATCATATCAGCTAATGCAAAACTTATCATAATAAAAGGCATAACTAAATTCATAGCAGCTAGTGCATCTGTACCTAAATATCTTCCAACAAAAATTCCATCTATAATAACATAAAGATATATAAAAGCTGCGCTTGCTATATTTGGTATGGCACACTTGTAAAATAATACACTAGGATTTGTATTGGTATAAAAATTGTGTAAAGACATAAATTTCCTTATTAATATTTATTTTATTGTTTGTAAATTAAATAAAATAAAGCTAATAAAGAGATTCGATACCTTCTATAGTATCTTTAAAATACGGATCTGAAATTTCAATAAAAAAATCTTTGAAAAACATAAATCACCTAAATTTTAAAAATCCTATAAATGTAATTTTAATATTATATTATAAAAATCTTTGTTTTTGGCTTAATATAAAATTTAATATATTTTAGCCGATTTTAATAAACCCACAAAAAAGGAGCAAGGATGCAAATAAATTCGTATTCACGCGTGGCTATGGAATCGCAAGTTAGCAATAGGAAGGCTGATTTGAATACAAAACTTGAAGATACCAATACTAAAAGTGCTAATAGTGCTAAAAATGTTAATGAAGATAAATTTGGTAAGCTTGCAAGTATAGGTGGTAAGGGAATAACCGAGCTTTACACAATAAGTTTTATGCAACAAGCATTTAGTATGAGTTCATCTAATAGCTTATCACAAGCTGGAGTTTTTCAAGGGACTCAATCTAGAGATTCTCTAACAGCTATTTTATCCAATGTAGATTTTCAAGCTATAGGCTATGAAGGTAAGGATATACTTAGTTTAAATGTTGATGAGGCAAAAGAGCTTATTAGTGAAGATGGGTATTTTGGTATAGCAAAAACTTCTGAGAGATTGGCTGATTTTGTTATTAATGGTGCTGGAGAAGATATAGAAAAACTTCAAAAAGGCTTAGAGGGACTAAAAGCAGGATTTGCGCAAGCAGAAAAAATGTGGGGTGGCAAACTTCCTGATATTAGCTATGAGACCATTGATAAAGCTATTGAAAAGGTAACTCAAAAAATAAATGAAATGGGTGGAAATTCTTTAGATATCAATGCATAATTTAAAATCCCTAGTGTATAAACTAGGGATTTAGTCTATTTTTAAAACACTTAAAAAAGCTTCTTGAGGCAAATGCACTTTTCCGATAGCTTTCATTCTTTTTTTACCTTCTTTTTGTTTCTCTAAAAGTTTTCTTTTTCTAGTAATATCTCCACCATAGCATTTTGCAGTAACATTTTTACCCATAGATTTTACATTCTCTCTTGCTATAATTTTATTACCGATACTTGCTTGAATTGCTACTTCAAAAAGTTGTCTTGGAACAATTTCTTTCATAGCTTTGACAAGTTCCCTACCTTTACTTAAAGCTTTTTCATTTGGAACTATAATGCTTAGTGCATCAACATTTTCTCCAGCTACTTTTATATCAAGTTTTACAAGATCTCCAATTCTAAATTCAATAGGCTCATAATCAAAACTAGCATAACCTTTGGTAAGTGATTTTAATTTATCATAAAAATCCATTACTATTTCATTTAAAGGTATATCATATTCAAGTAAAACGCGTTCAGGGGTAATATAATCCATTTTTACCTGTATGCCGCGTTTGCGATTTAAAAGAGTGATTAAATTTCCTAAGTACTCACTAGGTGTTATGATGGTAGCTTTTACATAAGGTTCTTTAATATGGTCAATTTTATTAATTGGTGGTAATTCGCTTGGATTTTGAATTTTTAAAATTTCACCATCTGTTTGATAAATCTCATAAGTAACGGTTGGAGCTGTTGCAATCAGATCAAGATTAAATTCGCGTTCTAATCTTTCCTTGATAACTTCCATATGTAAAAGTCCTAAAAATCCAACCCTAAAACCAAATCCTAAAGCTAGCGAGGTTTCAGGTTCATAGGTTATAGAACTATCATTAAGTTTTAATTTATCTAAAGCATCTCTTAAATCTTCAAATTTATCTGTTTCTATAGGATATAATCCTGCAAAGACAAAAGCTTTGGCTTTTTCAAATCCACCAATGGCTTCTTTTGCTTTATTTTTAGCTAGTGTTATGGTATCACCTACTTGAACATCAGCTACATTTTTAAGACCAAGAACTATAACTCCAACTTCCCCTGATTCTATTTTTTTAGTTTTTATAGGGTTTAATGGATGTGGGTAAAATAGATCTTGCACTAAATGTTTTTTGTCTGTACTCATTACCAAAACTTCATCATTTTTAGCAATATTTCCTTCGTAAATTCTAACTAAAGCTAAAGCTCCAAGATAATTATCAAACCAAGAATCATAAATCAAAGCTTTTGTAGGTGCTTCATCATCGGTTTTTGGTGCAGGAATTTTTGTGATTATGGTTTCAATTAATTCTTTTATGCCAATACCAGTTTTAGCACTAACACAAATTGCTTCAGAGCAATCAATGCCTATGATATGTTCTATCTCGTGTTTAACTTTTTCAATATCCGCTGATGGCAGATCTATTTTATTTATTACTGGAATGATTTCAAGATTATTTTCCAAGGCTATATAAACATTTGCAATTGTTTGGGCTTCAACACCTTGAGAGGCATCAACCACAAGTAAAGCACCTTCACAACTCGCTAAAGAGCGACTAACTTCATATGAAAAATCCACATGTCCTGGAGTATCTATTAAATTTAATATGTATTCTTTATTATTTAATTTATAATTCAAACGAACAGATTGTGCTTTTATAGTAATACCGCGTTCTTTTTCGATATCCATAGTATCCATTACTTGAGCACTCATTAGTCTCTCACTAATTGCTCCACATTCGCTAATAATTCTATCAGCTAAGGTGCTTTTTCCGTGATCAATATGCGCAATAATTGAAAAATTCCTAATATTTTTCATTAAAAACCCACCTTTAAGATTGTCTCATTTTTCTTTTTGCTAAGCCTATTTGTTCATAAGCATCAAATTCTTTTTTTAAACTTTTATATCTTTTTTTTAATTCGTTATTTAAAAACGATATGTTTTTTGGAGTAGCATTAGAATTTGCTGATATGGCACTAATAAAATCAAACTTTCTTCTTGTGGCACTATCTTTAGGATTAGATCCAAATTTTTGTGAATTTAAAAATTGCAAAATTAAAGCTTGAATTTCTTGGGAACTTTTTGCGGAATTTGCTTTAGATATAAAATCTTCGATATTTTTTATGGAAGAATTAGCGTTATTGATAGCCGTTTTTGTATTTGCGTTTTTATGGGTAAAAAATAACACTAAAAGAATTCCCAAGATAATAATTATAACTAGGGCAATGATTAAAACAATAAAAAGAGAATTATTCATTTATTTTTTCCTATATTTTTCTTGCATAAGATCTTTTAAAATAACTTATAAGACTCAAAAGCACCATAAATATAAATCCCCAATAAACATAATCAGGGATCTTAACAGAATCGCCAGCCGCATAAGAATGCATTCCTGATAAGAAATAATTTACTCCAAAATAAGTCATTATAATAACCCAATAAGCAAACATTGAACATACTGCAAAAGTGTATTGATTTGCCCATTTTGGAACTAATCTCATATGTAAAATAGCTGCATAAACTAAAATACTAATCAAAGCCCAAGTTTCTTTAGAATCCCAACTCCAATATCTTCCCCAGCTTTCATTTGCCCATATAGCACCTAAAAAATTTCCTACAGTAAGTAAGCAAAGCCCCAAAATCATAGCCATTTCATTAATTCTTGTAGCTTCTGTGATATTTCTTAAAATATTTTCATTATGTTTGCTATTGATTTTTAGCATACATAATAAAATAAGTACAAATATACCCAATAATGCACATAAACCTAAAAATCCATAACTAGCAGTAATTACAGAAACATGTATTGTTAGCCAATAAGATTGCAATACAGGAACTAAGTTGGTAATTTGTGGATCCATTTGACTAAGATGAGCCACCCCTAAAGTAACTCCTGCTAAAATAGAAGTTAAAGAAAGTGCAATAGGACTTTTTCGAGAAAAGAAAATTCCAGATAATGATAAAGCCCAAGCTATATAAACCATGCTCTCATAAGCATTACTCCATGGGGCACGCCCTGCTATATACCAACGCAAAGCTAAACCTAGAGTATGGATAAAAAATGCCACAATATTAAACACATAAACACATTTAAAAATAAAATCAATGCGAATTTTTGGCAGGAGCATTTTAACAAAAACTATAATTAAAAGTAAAAACCCAGCACATAGATAAAGCGGGGCAAGATTTACAAAAATTTGACTTTTATTAAAAAAGATTTCTGTGTTAATTTTTTTAGCACTTGGCATAACTTCATGACCGTATTTTTCTTGATAATTTTTGATGATATTTAAATTTTTAGTTGCTTCATTCCAGTTATTATGCATAATAGAATTACTAACCGCATTGAAATAATTTTCTAAAATACTTCTTACTTCTTTACCTTCCTCACCTTTTAAACCTATATAGGCTTCACGCGGTGCTACCCATTGGTTATTAGTGCTATTTTGTAAAGGAATAAATCTAAAAATATCACCTGAGAAGATTAAATTTACAATATTAACTCTTTCATCAAGTTTGATAATTTCTTTATCAAAAACACTTCTGCGGTTTGGATTTTTTCTAATGGCATTTTCTACATATTTTTGTAATTTATAAGTATCTGTAGTGAAGAAGTCTTTGAAACTAGTATAAGCTCTAGGCTCAATACCTAAAATTTTAGAAATCTCCTCGTTAATCAAACGACTTGTTGGCATAAAAATAATATCTTTATCATACCATGCGCTTCCATCAAAAATCATTGATATGATAGTTGCTTCAGCGCTTTGGTTTTGGAAGGTTGTGCTTTTATGTATTTTTTCTAAAACTTCCATAGCTAAAGTATTAAAAGGAACCATTCTACCATCGGGCTTTTGAACTATTAAAGAAGCAAGTTCTTTAGCATGTGTTTCATCTACCTTGATAGGTTCATTTGCATAAGTATTTTGACTTGTAAATAAGACTAATATAAATGCTAAAATAGCACTTGTTTTTTTAAGGGTGTCTTGATTAATTAATTTAGCTAAAGTTCTAAATCTTGAATGAGGATTTAAAACATTTAAAAACATTCCTAGTGTGAGTAAAAAATATCCTATGTATGTAGGAATTTTACCCGGATCTTTATTAACTGAAAGTATAGTTCCTAATTCATCTTGATCATAAGAACTTTGATAAAATCTATATCCTTGATAGTCTAAAACATTATTCATAAAAATTTTATAATCTATTTTTTCGTTGCTGTTATTAATTTCAACATAGCTTGCATATGACATAGGGGACATTGAGCCAGGATAGCGTTCTAGTTCAAAATCTTTTAAATACATTTCAAATGGCATTTCTATTCCTTTAGGACCCCATCTTAAAAAGAAAGGTTGGCCTGCTATATCAACACGGACAGGAGAATTGTATTCTAATAAAAATATTTCCTTGCTTTCTCCTTTATAAGTTACATTTAAATTTAAAACATTGATGGCATTTTCTGAAAGTTGTGTTGGCATATATTTTGTAGTTTGAGCAAAATCTTTGAAGTTATTTAACAAAGAATTGTTCCAATATTTTGCTTCACCAAATAAAGAAATTAAGGCATTTCGTCCCAATTCCATCCAACTATTTTTAAACCAAGTAAAAAAACTTTCATCTTGTGCTTGATTTATACCCTCTAGTGTTTTTTTACCATGTAAAGAAACAAACTTTACAACCAGATTAATATCGTTAAAAGAATATAATTTTGGTTCGTTTGCTAAAGTTTTTTGTTTAGCTTTTAAAACATTTTCTTTTCCATCGTCCATAGACATATATTTTAAATCAAAATCCGAACTTAGACTCAAATTTTCATCAATTTTAATATAAGGACTAGATACTGAGTCGTTTAAAAATGCTATATTAATGCCGTTTATATTTTCTATATCTCCTTTTTTAAAAATGAGTTCTTCTGTGGTGTTATTTTGAGATATCATGATTGAAAGTAAAGGAGATGAGGTGTTATCATCTATGTAAATTTCTTTAGCATCTAAAATTAAATTTTTATAACTTACATTAGCTTTTTCATCAGGCATTATTAAATCAAAAGAAAAATTATTAACAAAAGGCAATGTTGATATATATTCAGATTTTGATGCACTATAAACCTTATCATCTTTTAGTGTTGCTATATATATATAACTTTTTGAAGTTTCTATTATATTATTTTTTTCATTTTCCCTAATATGTAAATTACCCTCAAATCCCATATATCTAGTCATTGCTGAACCTAGCAAAATAAATAAAAATGAAATATGAAAAATTAAAAGAGGTATTTTTTTCTTATTAAACATTTTGTATTTAAATAAAGCTACTAAAAGATTCAATCCTAATATAAATTGTATAAACCCAAACCAGGAGGTACCATATATCATCGCCCAAGCTGTCGGAGTATTGTATGCACTTTCAATAAAAGTTGCTAAGGCGCAAAACAATGCAAAAACTAAAAATAAAAAAATAGAAATTTTTATATCACCAAAAACTAAAAATTGTTTTTTCATATATTTAAGCTCCAAGATATTTTTTTCTAATCTCATCATTTCCAATAAGATCTTTTGCAGGTGCGTGCATAGCGATTTTTCCGTTTTCTAATACATAAGCATAATCACTAATTTTTAAAGCAGAAAAAGCATTTTGCTCAACAAGTAAAATAGTAATTCCTTCTTCTTTTAGTTTAACAATAATATCAAATACTTCTCCAACTATTTTAGGTGCTAGTCCTAAAGATGGTTCGTCTAACATTAAAAGTTTAGGTTCGCTCATAAGTGCTCTTGAGATGGCTAGCATTTGTGCTTCTCCACCACTTAAAGTCCCAGCTAATGCGTTTTTTTTATCTTTAAGTCTTGGGAAAAGTCTATACATTTGATTTTTTAAATGTTCATAGTTTTCTGCATTATTAAATGCACCAATTTTTAAATTCTCTTCAATAGTAAGATTGATAAAAACTCTTCTACCTTCTGGTACCAAAGCTATACCTTTTTGAACCAAAGTATGTGATAAGTGTCTTTGTGTGTCATAACCTAGAAAAGTTACCTCTCCAGTTTTTTTGACACAATTTAACATAGCATTTAAAGTAGATGTTTTGCCAGCTCCGTTAGATCCTATTAAGCTTACAATACTTCCAGTTTTTATGGTAAAGTCAATACCTTTAACAGCCTCTATAAGACCATAATAAACATGTAAATCTTTAACAACTAGCATTAAAATCTCCCAAGTATGCACTAATTACCTCTGGGTTTTGTACCGCATCACTAGGTTTTCCTTCAAATATAGTCTTACCATAATCAAGCACCATAACCCTATCGCAAAGCTTATTGACGAATTTCATATCATGTTCTATAAGCAATACACTTATTTTTCTGTTATCTCTTATATCAAAAATTAATTCTGCTAAATCATCACTTTCTGTCGAATTCATACCTGCTGCGGGTTCATCTAGCAATAAAAGCTTAGGTTTTGTTGCTAAAGCTCTTGCTATTTCAACTTTTCTTTGTTGTCCATAACTTAAACTAGTAGCTTTTTCATCAGCTAAATGAGCAATATTTAGTTGTTCTAAAATTTCATAAGCTACTTTTTTTGCATTTTTTTCAGCTTTAGAGAATCTTCCCAAATGTAAGAAAGCTTCAAAAATATTATATTTAATGCTTTTATCAAAGCCAATCAATACATTTTCTAAAACATTCATACTCGAAAAGAGTCTAATATTTTGAAAAGTTCTTGCAATACCTAGATGAACTATTTTATGAGGTTTTAAATGGTCAATCTTTTTTTCCAGAAAAAAAACTTCTCCACTACTTGGCTTGTAATTTCCTGTAATGATATTAAATAGTGTTGTTTTGCCTGCACCATTTGGACCTATAAGTCCGAAAATTTCACTTTCTTTGATTGAAAAAGAAGTATTAGCTATAGCAGTAACTCCACCAAAATTCTTATGAATTTCTTTAAGTTCTAAAATCATTTTTTATTCCTTTTAGAAAACCTAAACAAAAAGTCCGTAAATTCTTTATCTCCCATTATTCCTCTTCTAGCAAAAAGCATAACCAGTATTAATATGATTGAAAATACCACCATTCTAAGTCCAGGCATAGCAGGAGTTTCGTAACCAAAGATATTCATACTTTCATCTAAAAATCGTAAATATTCACTTCCACCAATTACTAAAATAGCTCCTATAATTGCACCAGTTGTAGAACCCAATCCTCCTAAAACAATAATTATTAGAAGTTGAAATGTAAATAAAAAGTCAAATTGTTCAGGTGATACTGAAGCTAAAGCACAGGCTAATAGACCTCCACCAACTCCTTCTAAAAATGCCGAAGTGCTAAAAGCAAGTGTTTTTATATTGAAAGTATTAATTCCCATTGCCAAAGCGGCATCTTCGTCATCTCTAATAGCTTTCATAGCTCTTCCAAATTTAGAATTAACAATATTTAAAATAATTATCACAGAAAAAATTGCAATCCCACCACTCCAATATAAAGTAGTATGCTTTGGAATATCATTTAGACCTAAAGAACCATTGGTTATAGAAGCAAAATTAATTGCCATTAGTTTGATAATAATACCAAAACCTAATGTTACTATAGCCAAATAATCTCCTCTAACTCTAAATACAGCAAAGGCCAATATTAAAGATAAAAGCATAGCACATGTACCTGCAGCAAGTAAAGCTATGATAAAACTTGGTGAATGTATCATTAAAATTAAATTACTTGGATCTTCTAGAGAAAATTGATCAATTTTACTTTCACTCGTAAGCAAAACCAATGCAGCAACATAAGCACCTATTGCTACAAAACCATTTGGCTCTAGTGAAAATTGACCTGTTACACCATTGATAAGATTATAACTTACTGCTAAGATTACAAAAATAGCAATATTACTTATAATTCCTATTTTATAGTCATTAAAAAAATAAGGAGAAATAAAAAGAAAAGCAAGAGCTATGACAAAAAATCCCAAATGCGTAATTTTTCTTGCAACCATATTAAAACCTACTCTTTTCAAAATTTATACCTAAAATTCCAGTTGGTTTAAAAAGTAAAATTAATACCAAAAAGATAAAAGCAAAAGCATCTTTAAAACCGGAAAGATCGGGAAAAATCGCAACCACCACCACTTCTGTAAAACCTATGATCAAACCACCTAAAACTGCACCAGCAACAGAACCAATTCCACCTAATACAGCAGCTCCAAAAGCTTTAAGTCCTATTAAGGTTCCCATACTAGGTTCAACCGAAGGATAACTAACGGCCCAAAAAATTCCCCCAATAGCTGCCAAAGCTGAACCTAAAGCAAAAACAATAGCTATAATACGATTTGCATCAATACCCATTAAATTAACCGTGTGAATATCAAAAGCTAAAGCTCTAATAGCAATCCCATATTTACTTTTATAAAGTATAAATAAAACTACTAATAATATAAAAAAAGTTAAAATTGGCACTAAGATACTATTAACACCAATGCTAAGATTGCTAAAATTAATCACTGTTTCAAGATAATTTGGCACAGGAAAATATTTTGGAGTAGAACCAAATAAGACATTAAAAATATTTTGTACTAAAAAACTTATGCCTATAGCAGTAATAAGTAAGGAGATTCTAGGCGCTTTTCTTAAAGGTTTATATGCGATTTTGTCTATGGCTATACCTAAAGCTGCAGCAAAAAGCATAGCTAAAGAAAGTGCTCCTAAAAAAGGTACATTCATACTTGTAACACAAAATAAAGCTGTGTATGCACCTACCATCATAATATCACCATGTGCAAAATTAATCAATCTTAAAACACCATAAACCATTGTATAGCCTATGGCAATAAGTGCATACATACTGCCTAGACTAAAACCATTTATAATTTGTTGCAATATTAAAGAATTATCCATTAAACCTCTTATTTATGGAAGAATTAAGTCTTTATAAACTTGTTTTTGATTTTCTATTGATTTTATCACAATCGAACGACTTGCATTTCCACTTTTATCAATACTAATAACCCCACTCACGCCTTCAAAATTAGAAGTGGTATGGATATTATTGTTAATACATTCACTATTAAAATTGTTAAGACATTTTTGCATTGCTTCAAAAATAACAAAATATGCATCAGCTCCCATAGCAGTGAAATTTGGAACTTCTTTGTTTTGCTTTTCATTTTCATAAGCTAAAATAAAATCTTTTGAAAGTTGTGTTGGAGGATTGTGATAATCAAAACTATCAGTAAATAAATAACCTTCTGCTGCATCTTGAGCTAGATTTATAAATGTTTCATCGGCTACTCCATCAGCTGAACCCATAGGTATATTTATACCCATAGCTTTTGCCTGACGCACAAATAAAGAAGCTTCGGTATAATACACAGGTAAATAAATGAAATCAGGATTTAAATTCTTAATTTGTGAAAGAATGGCTTTGAAATCTTTATCACCTGCAGTAATTCTAAACTTATCTAAAATTTTTCCACCTTGTTTGCTAAATTCTTTTTCAAAAGCCCTAGTTAATCCTAAAGAATAATCAGCACTTTGATCACTGACTATAACAGCTTTGGTGTAGTTTAGTTTATTTTTAACATAAGTCGCTAAAGAAGAGCCTTGAAAGCTATCCATAAAACAAACTCTACTAGCGTATAATTTTTTATTTAAAAGCTTATCGGCTGTTGCTGCGGGGGCAACCACAGGAATTTTCTTTTCTTCTCCAATTCTTATAACTTGTAAAGTATTTGCTGTTAGCATTTCTCCGATTAATGCGTAGGCCTTATCTTGTGAAACTAATCTTGTGCTTGCGTTAGCACTTTCTATCTTGTCACCTTTTGTATCCACTACTACAAGATTTACTTTATCTCCATTGTTTAAAGTATTTTTCATTGAATTGGCAATTTTAATACCATCTAAAGCACTTTGTCCATAAGCTGCTGTTGATCCTGTTAAAGGCAAAACAACACCGATATTTATTTCTTTTGCTTGTATAAAGTTAGCAGCTATAATGGATAATATAGCTATACTGATTTTTTTCATTGTCCTACCTTTCAAGGATTAATAATAGTTTTATAAACTTGTTTTTGTTCTTGTATTTCTTTTATAACTACAGAGCGGCTTGCATTGCCACTTTTGTCAATACTTATAAACCCTCCAACTCCTTCAAAATTTAAAGTAGAGTGTATTTTTTCATTGATACATTCTGAATTTAGAGTATCAAGGCATTCATTCATTGCATTTACCATTACATAATACGCATCTGCACCCATTGCAGAAAATGCTGGGAGTTCTTTTGAGCCATGCTCTTTTTCATATGCTTGTATGAAATTTTTAGATAATTTTGTTGGAGGATTGTTATAATCAAAACTATCTGTAAATACAACTCCATTTACCGCATCACCACCTAGTTCGATAAAGGTTTTATTATTTACTCCATCGCCTGCACTTAGAAGTTTATCAAAACCCACAGCTTTTGCTTGTCTTGCAATTAAAGCAGCTTCTGGATGATAAATAGGCATATAAACAAAATCAGGATTAATGTTCTTTAATTGAGAAACTATAGCTTTAAAATCCTTATCTCCAGAAGATATGGTTAATTTTTTTAGAATTTTTCCACCATTTTGTTTAAATTCTTTTTCAAAAGCTTTGGCCAAACCTAGTGAATATACATTACTTTGATCAACAATTACCACCACGCTTTTTAGATTTAAATCTTTATATGCATAATTTGCAAATTTATCTCCTTGAAAACTATCCATAAAACAAACTCTACTAGCATAAGTTTTTTTATCTAAAAGCTTATCCCCTGAAGCAACTGGTGCTATAGCAGGAATTTTTCTTTCTTCGGCTATAGATAGAACTTGCATGGTATTTGGGGTAACAGCTTCTCCTATAAGTCCTAAAACTTTATCTTGAGAAATAAGTCTTGTTGTGGCACTAGCTGTTTCTATTTTATCTCCTTTGGTGTCTATGGCTATAATTTTGATATTATCTCCATTTTTTAGATTGGGATTTAAGGTATTGGCTAGTTTGATACCCTCATATACATCATTACCATAGGCAGCTAAACTTCCAGTTAGTGGAAGAACAACCCCTATTTTTACTTCTGCTGCATAAATTGCACTAGCGCAAAATAGACTAATTAGTAGTAGATTTTTTTTCATATTAACTCCTTTTTTGTTATTTTAAAAATGTATTATGTTTAGTTTTTTGTTTTGGTTCTTCTTCTAATAAATCTTGTTGATTTAATTCTATAGAGAAATTTTGTCCTTTGAGGTATGCAATAATATGATTCATATCATCATCACTTAGTTGTTTTGCATAAATACTCATTTGAATATTTTCGCTGTTGTTATTTTTATAATAGCCATTTGCAAAATCTTTTAGCGAACCCTTAATTTCTTCGGGGCTTAAATTTTTAATAGCTTTTTTACCATAAGAATTTTTCTCACCATTATCTCCATGACAAGTATTGCATTTATTTTTAAAATAAATATCCTTTGCCTTGGTTAAGTCATAACTTACATTATCATTGAAAGTATAAGTAAGTAGAGATTTTATATTAAAGGCTATTGAAGAACTTATAAATAAAATACCAATCATAGCTAACAAGCGTAACATTAATATACCTTTTTTCTGAATATAAATAAGCTCGATTATATCTAAAAAAAATAAATAATTTTTAATTTATATAAAAAAATCAAAGAAATTAAAATACAAGGATTAAAAGAAGAGATAATTTTAGATATAGTAAGCTAAGCCTTTTGGCTTAGCTTTTATAATTAGAATTTGTATAGAGCTTCAAGTCTGATATGTTGATTATCTTTATCATCAATACCTTGTTGATTTAAATCTTCAGTTAGATAAGAATAGAAGCCACTAAATGTAAGTTTTGGACTATATTTATATGATACTCTTGCTACATATTCGTTTTTATCTATATCATAACCAACTTGCTCAGATTTACCACCTACATAATCAAATCCTACTCTTACAGTTTCAGCAAAAGTATAACCTAAACCTGCAAAATAGAAGAAGTTTTCACCTACATCACCTCTTACATCACTACCTTGAGAATAATAAATTCTTTCACCTGCTTTAATTATTTTACCTAGATCTTCTAATACAACTAAGCTAGCTTTATCTTTTTCACCATAACCAACTATACCTGCTTTAAAATCAAATGCTGAAATTTGACCTTGTAATTGAGCAGCATAGAAATTACCATTGTCAAGACCTAATTTTTCTTTATCGCTATCTAGGCTATTTCCTAAGTATTGACCTTGGATTTTGAAATTAGCTACATCATTAAAGCTGAATTTATAGCTAGCATCTATTGCATATAAGAATGCCCAATTATTTGAATAAGCAGCCCATAATTGGAAAGCAAATGGATCAAAATCACCTAATACAGCAGCGCCATATAATGAAGCATCAGCTATACCTAAACCAGTAAAATCACCATCATCTGTAACATTAAAACTATCAAACCAGTAACCTGCAAAAGTTAAACCTTCGATAGAGTTGTTAATGATTTTAGCTCCTGTACCGATAGCATCATCAGTCCAAATTGAACCAACTTCCATTTTACCGAAAGTTACACTTGTAGCATAAGCTTCGTTAGTGTATTCTAAGTATGCTTGCTCAACATCAAAGCTTTGAGCTGTGTTAGTTTCAGCTTTAGCACTTGGACTATTAAAACCTAACTCGCCTGTATTGTCATATTGGAATTGAACAAAAGCTTTGAAATTATCATCTAAAGCTGCTTTGAAGTTTAATTGAGATTTAAATCTGTGTCTGTTTTCTTTTTTTCCATTGTAACCATCAGAAATAGTATTTCCTTGTTCTAATCTAGCAGATTCAAATCTGTATCTAAACATTCCTGATACATCAACATCTTTTATAGCTTCTTCAAGTGAAACAGCATTTGCTGCTGAAAAAGCACCTGCAGCTAAAGCTGCTACTAAACTAAGTTTAACTAGTTTCATGAGAATTCTCCTTATTAAAATTAAAACTATGGCTTGTATTATAGCATAGTTTTATATAAGAAATCTTAAAGTAAATAAATATTGATTAAAAAAGTTTATTGATGGATTTTAAATATATAAAGCAAAGAGTATAAATTTTAATTGCGTATATTTTAAACTCTATAAATATCTTTAAAGATCTAGTTTGAAACTAGATCTTTAAAAACTAAGGAGTTATCTATGAATGTTTGCTTTTACAATTGTAATTATGCTCTTTGATAGTTAATGTTTGGAAACTTTAGCATTTTAGTTTTTTTATTATACTATCAAGTTTATTGCTATTGCCTTGTTTTAGTTCTTCTAATGCTTCAATTGCTGGAGCAAAGTCTTCCATTTCGTCTAAATAATTTTCTAAAGCATTGCGAAGTATTATTGATTTTTTCTTTTTTGATAATTTAGCTGTTTGATCTAAGCGTTCATAAAGATCTTTAGATAATGTTAAGGTGTATCGTTTATTCATTTTTTTTACCTTTATTTTTGTTTTATTGCTTCTTGGCAGGTTTTGCATTTATAACTAGCATTGCTTGAGCTAATTTTTTGGTGAATTTCATAAGGAACTTTATGAATTTTACCTGGACAAGAACAAATGTATTCATAATTTTTCTGTTTTTCATCTTTGTTTGTTGTATTTGTTTTACCTAATTGACCTTGATGCCATTTTTCTATCTTCATATCTTCCCTAAGGATATGCTCCAAAAGCCATTTGGATGCAATTACATTTAATTTTTCTTTTAAATCATTAGTGCTTTTGATATTTTGGATAAGATCTATCATAGATTGTATAATGCTTTTATGGATTTTTTGATGATTAGATAATTCAGGGTAGCCTATTTTAGCCATATATTTTTCTTCTTCTGCAAAATGTTCTTTCATGTAGTTAAAAAAATCAGCAAGTAAAAATTTAATTTGTCCTTTGTGTATAGGCTTATCTGAAATCATTTCAACATTTGCAGCAAGTTCAAAAAGTTTTTTGTGTTGTTTATCTATCTCATCATTGTGAATACTATATTTATCACACCACTTTGGCAGCATAATTTAATCTCCTTGATTAATTCACTGAAATTTATAGAAATTTTTGTGTATAGAAATCATAACTAATATTGTTTTAAAATAAAATTAATTTTTATTAATTTTTTATTTGCTCTTTGCAGTAAATTAAATTGCTTAAACATTTTTTACATTTAAATTGTGTTTTAGAATATTGCATTTTAAGATGAATATCGTAAGGAATTTTATATATTTTATTTTCACATTGGCATTCATATAAAAATTTTATAGGTTCAACAAACTCTTCTTCGAGATTATGCTCTTGTTTATTGTGTCGATTATTTTTTCTCCAATATTCTATCATCATATCATGCTGTAATATATGTTCTATAAGCCAGGAATTAACTACTATATAGAGTTTTTCTTTTAAATCATTAGTGCTTTTTACGCTTTGTATTAGTTTTATCATTGAACGGGTGATTTGCTTGTGCATAAGTTTGTGTTGATTTAAATAAGGATAATTAATTTTAAACATATAAGATTCTTCATCTTGAAAATGGATTTTAATATAGTTAAAAAAATCCGCTATAATTTTTTTAAGTTCTACTTGATAGATTGCTCTATCAGAAATTTCTTCAACTCTAGCAGCAAGTTCAAAGAGTTTTTGGTGCTGAGCATCAATTTTTGTATTATTGATACTATATTTTTGATCCCATTCAGGAAACATAATAAATCCTATGTATTTTATAATAATTAATATTTTATAAACAATAGCCTTTAAATATACTAAATTCACCTTAAATTTATACAAAAAAAATATAATTTATACTTTTACATTAACTTTTGGAGAAATAATGGCAGTTGAAATTCTTTTGTTAGAAGATGATATAAATTTAGGTGAAATTGTTAGTGAGTTTTTGGATGAAGAAGGTTTTAATGTAACTTTAGTGGATAATGCACAAGAAGCACAAGATAAAGCATATGAAAAAAATTTTGATTTATGGATTTTAGATGTAAAAGTTCCTTTGGGTGATGGTTTTAGTATTCTTAGAAATTTAAGAGAGTCGGGAAAATATACACCAGCTATTTTTATGACATCTTTAAATACTACTATAGATTTGCAAAAAGGTTTTGAAAGTGGATGTGATGATTACATTAAAAAACCTTTTGAATTAGAGGAATTAAAAATTAGAATTAATGCAATTTTGAAACGCTCTTTTGCTCATAAAAACGAAGATTATGAAGATTTAGGAAATGGTTTTAAGTTTGCATTGCTTTCTCAAACTTTATATAAGAACGATAAACCTTTATCTTTGCCTTTAAAAGAATTAAAACTTTTGGCTTTGTTGCTTAAAAATAAAGGAAGATTTATAGATATTGCATGCATTTTTGAAGAAATTTGGGAGTATGATCAAGAGCCAAGTGAACTTAGTTTAAGAGCTTATGTGAAAAATTTGAGAAAACTTTTAGGGAAAGATAATATTATTAATCAGAGAGGAAGAGGGTATTGCTATGTATGAAGCTAAGCGTGTCGCATGGCAAATTTTAGCTTTATATTTATTGAGCATAGGAGGTGTTCTTGTTATACTTTTTGGAGTATGGTATGCTAAATTAATTGAAGATCTTATGGATAATCATACATTGCAACTAAGACAAGAGCATCGTTTTGTGATTTTGCAAATGCAAAAAGATCGTTTTGAACCTATAGAAAAAAGTGCTGAAAAAATTTCTAAAATTTCAAAAATAAAATTTGCCATTTTCGATAGAACCAGAGTATATTTTTCTAATCTTGACTTGCCTGCTCAAACAACTTTTTTTAAACTAAATAATACAAATATTTATAATAACAATACTTTGATCTATATAGCTGATGTGAATTTAAACAATTTATTGCTTGCAAATACTCAAAATCAAAATGCTTTAGAGATTTTAGGTGATGTAAATCGTTTGAGAGTTTTGATACAAGGTGATGATATTTCTAAAGAACTTGGATTTATAAGGTTTAAAGTAGCTTTAGCTATGGTTTTTTCTTTAGTTTTTGTAAGTATAATGGGATATTTGATACTTAAATTTGCACTTAAGCCTTTAGAAATAAGGATAAGATTTTTAAATAATTTTATAAAAGATACTACTCATGAGATTAATACTCCAATTAGTGCTATATTAATGAGCGTAGAGAGTTTAGAAAGAAAAAAGGATTTTGAGGAAATTAAGGCTTTAAAGCGTGTAAAAATAGCTGCTTTAACTTTGAGTCATTTGTATTCAGATTTAACTTTTTTAAATTTTTCTCAAGCTTATGAGGCAAAGAAAAATTGGATATTTTTAAAAGATTTGATTAAAGGAAGAATGGAGTATTTTAAAATCTTTTTAGAACAAAAAAATATTAGTTTGGAGCTTGTTTTAGAAAACGATGGAAAAATTTATGCTAATAAAGAGCAGTTTTTTAAAATGTTTGATAATCTTATTAACAATGCAATAAAATACAATAAAAAAAACGGACAAATAAAAATCATACTTTTAGAGCAAAAACTTATAATAAAAGATAGCGGTTGTGGTATTGCAAAAGAAAATTTGGCTAATATTTTTGAGCGTTATTCAAGGTTTAATGAAAATCAAGGTGGTTTTGGCATAGGACTTTCTTTGGTCGATAAAATTTGTAAAGATCATAACATTAATATAAAAGTAGAAAGTGAGTTAAATAAAGGAACAAAATTTATTTTAACTTGGAAAAATTAAAATTATTTATTACTCATTTTGGCTTTTTCTTTTGCATTTATAAGTGTTGTGATAAATTCATTTATGCTACTGGTATCGTTTTGGCTTAGAATTTGTGGATTGTGATTTAGTATTTGAGTGATTAAAAGTTCATTGCTTAAATCATTATCACCAAATTCTCTAGCTTTTTGTAATATTTTTAAGGCAAGTAAATTTTTTACTTCATTCATTTTAATCCTTTAGATAAATTACACTGACAATGCGTTTTTGGGTTTGATTTTTTCTATAGGAAAAAAATCTTTTATCATCAAAAGTGCAAAGATTAATATCAAAAATATCTTTAATTCCTAAATTATTTGCTTGAAATTTAACTAAAGCTTTTAAATCAAGCTTATTTTCGTGTAAAAATGAAGCAAAATTTTTTTTGCTATAGTCCAAAATTTCACCATTAATCTCATAATTTTTAGCGCAAATTCCTGTTGAAATGATGAGTTTTAAATTTTTTGTTTGGGTATTAAAACTTTCTTGCATTTTCAAAACAGCTTCTTTTAAGATATTTTCAAAACAGCCTTTTCTACCTGAATGTAATGCCGCTATGGTCTTTTTTTTATCATCATACAAAAGCAAAGGCAGACAATCAGCACTTAAAATACATAAAGCCACATTTTTTTCATCACTAATTATCCCATCGGCATTAAAGTGAAAATCTTTTTTATAATGAGTAATGATATTTGAGTGAATTTGATTTAAAAATACACATTTTTTTATCGAATCTTCCCAAGGAAAAATATTATTACAAATCTTTGCTCTAAAAATATTATAATCTTGATCAAAAGCTATAAAAGCTTTTATAGAATTGTTTTCTAATAAAGTGATGTGATTTTGTCTATTTGTTGCCATGAGAATTCTTTTTTATAATTTAATTGTCTATGTATGTATCTAGCTAAAAGGTCGCTTTCTATATTAACACGCCTTCCTATAATGTAGCTTTTAAATAAGGTTTCTTTAAAGGTTATAGGAATGATGGTTAAACGAATACCATCTTTTAAAACTTCATTGATGGTTAAGCTTACTCCATCTATGGCTACACTTGCTTTATTTGCCATATAAATTTGTATATCTTCAGGGCATTTTATGTAAAAATCAACCCCGTTTTCTTTTTTGGAAATATTAGTAATTTCACCTATACCATCAATATGTCCTTGCATTAAATGTCCATCTATCCTATCACCATAAGCTAATGCAGGTTCAATATGAACATAATCTTTTAAATTTTCAACAGCTATATGAGTTCTTGTTTCATAAGAAAGTTCGAGATTAAAACCATCATCAAAAAGTTTTGTTACGCTCAAACACGCACCATTGACTGCTATACTATCGCCTAGTTTTGGTTTGTAGCTTGCTTTTAATCTTAAAGTGTTATTTTGATATGATTTAACAAAGGCTAATTCGCGGATTAATCCATTAAACATTCAATACCTTTAATTTTTATGAGATTTTATCTAAAACTTTTAAATTTCAAAAAGTATTTTTAGTGTTTTATTTTAAAAAATATTATATAATTTTTGCCTTTTTTAGTAAAAATAAGGGCAATATATGTATGATATAATCGTAATAGGTGGCGGACATGCTGGGGTAGAAGCCAGTGCTGCTGCTGCTAGAATGGGCAAAAAAACTTTACTTTTAACTACTTTAATTGAACAAATTGGTGCTGCAAGTTGTAATCCTGCCATAGGTGGCTTAGCAAAAGGACATTTAGTAAAAGAGCTTGATGCTATGGGTGGGCTTATGGGACAAATTACCGATGAGACTGGAATTCAATTTAGAATTTTAAATGAAAGCAAAGGTGTTGCAGTGCGTGGAAGTAGAGCACAAATTGATATGGATGCTTATAGAATTTGTGCTAGAAACAAGCTTTTAAAACTTGAAAATTTAGAAATTTCTCAAGAGCAAGTTTTATCTTTGTTTATTGAAAATGATGAGCTTAAAGGGGTTAAAACAAATTTAGAAAATACATATTTTGCAAAAAAAATTATACTTACAACCGGAACCTTTTTAAATGGACTTATTCATATAGGTGAAACAAAACTCCAAGCAGGTAGAGTAGGTGAGCTTGCTTCTGTAAGTTTGGGTGAGTATTTAAAACAAAGTGGTTTGAAAGTAGGAAGATTAAAAACAGGGACTTGTCCAAGAGTAGATGCTAAAAGTATTGATTTTAGTACATTAGAATTTCAACCTGGAGATGAAAATCCTAAAGCCTTTAGTTTTAGAACAAAAAATTTCAAACCAAATCAACTTCCATGTTATATAGCAAGAACAAATTTAAAAACACATGAGATTATAAAAAGTAATTTTTATCGTGCTCCGCTTTTTACAGGACAAATTGAAGGTATAGGACCAAGATATTGTCCTTCTATAGAAGATAAGATTAATCGTTTTGGTGATAAAGAAAGTCATCATTTATTTATAGAACCACAAACTAAAGATGCTACAGAGTATTATATCAATGGCTTTTCTACTTCTTTGCCTTATGAGGTGCAAATTGCAATGCTAAGAAGTGTAAAGGGTTTTGAAAATGCCAAAATTACGCGTTTTGGTTATGCTATAGAGTATGATTATATTGATCCAACCGAATTAAAACATACTTTGGAAACTAAAAAAATAAAAAATCTATATTGTGCAGGACAAATTAATGGAACGACTGGCTATGAAGAAGCTGCTGCACAAGGCTTTATGGCTGGAGTGAATGCGGTTTTAGCGATTGATGAAAAAGAGCCTTTTGTATTGAGGCGTGATGAGGCTTATATAGGAGTATTGATTGATGATTTAGTGATGAAGGGTACTAAAGAACCTTATAGGATGTTTACTTCAAGGGCTGAATATAGACTGCTTTTAAGAGAAGAAAATGCTATTTTGAGGCTTGGAGAATATGGTTATAATTTTAAACTTTTAAACCAAGAAGATTATGCGTATATTGATAATATAAAACAAAATGTTGATAAAGGATTAAAGTTTTTACTTCAAACCACATGGACACCAAGCAATCAAAACAATGAATTTTTACAAAGCATCGATGAGGAAAAAATCACTTCTATAGTGAGTTTGCAAAAAATTGTCGCAAGGGCGAGTTTTAATATAGAAAAATTAAAAGCTTTAGATGGGATGTTTGAAAAAATGGATGAGTATTCATTAAATGAAATCTTAAATGAAGCAAAATATTATCATTATATTGCAATGCAAAAAGCACAAATTGAAAAAATGAAAAATTTAAGCGAAGTAAAAATCCCAGAAAATTTTGATTTTAAAAGTGTAAGTGGTTTGAGCAATGAAGTAGTAGAAAAATTGCAAAAATTTAACCCACCGACTATTTTTGCTGCATCGCAAATTAGTGGTATCACTCCTGCTGCTTTAGATATTTTACATATTTATATCAAGATGAAAAAATAAATTAAAAATAATGGTTTTTTTAATTTTTTTAATGACGCTAATTTTATTATTTTGGCGTCCTTTTTCTTTACCGATATGGGTATATTCTACTTTAGGTGCTATAACTTGTTTTATAACTGATAAAATCAATATACAAGATATGTTTTTTGTTTTTGATTTGATTTGGGATAGTTCTTTGACTCTTATAGGATTGATTTTAATTTCTTCGGTGCTTGAAAAAAGTGGATTTTTCAATTTTATTTCTATTAAAATTATTGGATTTTCAACAACAAAAACAAACAATATAAATTTAAATAAAATACTCCTTTATTTGTTGGTTTTTACCTCTATTGTAGCAAGTTTATTAGGTAATGATGGAGCTATTTTGGTTGTTACGCCTATAGTTGTAGCCATAATATCTAAATTTAAATTTGATAGTGAAAACGATAAATATAAATGTATATATTTTCTATTATTCATAGGTTTTTGTTGTGATTTTTTATCAAATACTTTGATTGTTTCTAATTTAACTAATATTATTACAGCAGAATATTTTCATATAAATTTCTTAGATTTTTTTAAAAATATGTTAATACCTAATATTTTAATTTTTATTATATTTGTTTTGATGTGTAATGTTTTAGGTAGAAAAATTCTACCTAAAAATGTAATTTTTTTAGATGTTAATATAAGCTGCTATAAAAACATTTTTATGATTAATATGGGTTGTTTGATTGTATTTGCTATTACTCTTTTATTTATAGATAGGGTAAATATTTCCATGGGTGTATTTACTTTATTTAGTGCATTTGTTTTTTTGTTACTAAATTACAAAAGTAATATTGATATTAATTTTTTAAAAAAAGCACCATGGGGGATTTTGATTTTTAGCTTTGGTTTATATATTGTTGTATATGGATTTTACAAGGAAATCAATAATGAAGTTGTTTTAAAATGGATAGATTTTTGGATTGATTGCGAATTTATGGGATTGATAGTTTTAGGATTTACTTCAGCTATATTTTCTTCTATTTTTAATAATCTACCAACTATTATGATTGGAAATTTGGTTTTAAATGATTATTTTAATAATTATTTTTACTATAAGGAATTGATTTTTATTCATATTTTAGGCTGTAATATAGGCTCTAAAATTACACCTATAGGCTCTTTATCGACATTGTTATGGTTTGGAATTTTACTAAAATACAATATAAAATTAAAAATAAAAGATTATTTTTTATATGCTTTTGTGTTCAGTAGTATTTTATTATTTTTTGCGATATTAGGCGTTAAAATCAATATGAATTTATTTTAAAATTAAAACTTAAATATAATTTTTTGTAAAAGAAAAAATTTATCATTTTTTAGATAAACTGCTATGTTTTACATACAAATCAAAACAAAGGAAGTAAAATGGCTACATCTGAAAGTAGACGAAGCTTTATGGGCTTTGCCTTTGGAACAGTAGCTGCTGTGGGTGGTGCTTTTTCATTAGTTGCAATGAAAAAAACATGGGATCCACTCCCAAGTGTTAAAGCAGCAGGTGTTACTACTGTGGATCTTTCTGGTATGAAAGAAGGCGAGCTAAGAACAATTGAATGGCGTAAAAAACCTATATTTATCTTAAAAAAAGATGCGGACATGGCTAAAGATAGCAATAGAGATGTTGTTGTTGGTGATGTTGCTTATACTGTAGTAATTGGTCTTTGTACGCATTTAGGCTGTATTCCAGCTTATGTGCCAAGTGAGAGATTATTTAAATGCGCGTGTCATGGTGGTGAATTTGATACAAGTGGTAAAAATGTGTTTGGTCCACCTCCAAGACCTTTGGATATACCTCCTTTTAGAATCGATGGAACGAAATTGGTTTTAGGTGAAGAAGGTCCAGAATATAAAAAAATGATAGCGGAGGCTTAATATGGCACATATAAAAAAAGCTAATGGTATTATTGATTGGCTTGATCAAAGATTAGCTGTAAATAAGCTTTTTGATGTATTAATGGCTAAATACTGGATACCAAAACAAATTAATTTTTTATGGGCAATGGGTGTTATTTTAACTACTCTTTTTGCTATTTTATTTATATCAGGTTTGTTTTTAGTGATGTATTATAAACCAGATGTGGCTTTGGCTTTTGATAGTGTAAATAAAACTATCATGCAAGAAGTAGAATATGGTTGGCTTTGGCGTCATATGCATGGTGTGGCTGCTTCAGTTGTATTTTTAATCATATATATTCATATGCTAACAGGAATTTATTATGGCTCTTATAAAAAGGGTCGTGAAATGATTTGGATTAGTGGTATGCTTTTATTTGTTGTGTTTTCAGCAGAAGCATTTAGTGGATATATGCTTCCTTGGGGACAAATGAGCTTTTGGGCAGCACAAGTTATTACACAACTCTTTGGTGGAATTCCTTTTATAGGCGATGCATTAGTTGTTTGGATAAGAGGAGATTTTGCGGTATCTGATCCGACTTTAACTAGATTTTTTATGTTGCATGTGTGCTTATTGCCAATTGTAATTTTAGCAATTATTGCATTTCACTTTTATTCTTTAAGAATCCCACATGTAAATAATGAAATTTCAGAGGAAATTGATTTTGATTTGGAAGCTGAAAAATATTTAGCTGGAGATACAAAAGGTTCTAAAGTTATTCCTTTTTGGCCAGGATTTTTAGCTAAAGATTTTATGTATATTGCTTTATTTATGATTTTCTTCTTTTATTTGGTATGTTTTAAATTTAATTTTGCAATGGATCCAATCAACTTTGACCCAGCAAATTCTTTAAAAACTCCACCTCATATTTATCCTGAATGGTATTTCTTATGGAGTTATGAAGTATTGAGAGGATTTTTCTTTGATATTGGAAGTATTAAAGCTTTTGATATAGGACTTGCAGCATTTGGTATAGCACAAATTATATTTTTCTTGCTACCTTGGCTTGATAGGAGCGATATGGTGAAACCGGCCCATGAAAGACCAATGTTTTTTGTATGGTTTTGGGTGTTATTAATTGATTTAATTGTATTAACAGTATATGGAAAACTTCCTCCAACGGGTGTTAATGCTTGGATAGGATTTTATGCTTCTATGGTATTTTTATTATTATTGTTAGTAGTGTTACCAGTTATTACTATCATGGAAAGAAAAAGGGGCTAATAATGAGAGAATTAAAAATATTTTTTGTAGTTGTCTTTTTCACAGGTTTGGTGTATTGGGGAGTTGAGCCATATGCTCATTCGGTAATGAATCCTCCTTCAACTCCAGTTAATTTTGATTTTGCAAAAGCTGATGAAGAATTTATAAAAAATGAAGTTGCTTTAAAAGAAAAAGCTTTATTAGATGCAAATGTTTCTGGAGGTGAAAAAGCTATCATTAACGCACAAAAAGCACTAGAACTTGCTAAAAATCAAGAAGAAGCTACTAAACAGATATGGGAAAAAATAGCAAAAATTGATTTTGCAAAAGGAAATGCCAAAAAAGGCAAAGAGCTTTTCGAAGGAAATTGTATCGCTTGTCATGGTATTGAAGCTGCTGGAATTCCTGCTACTATTACAGATTCTTCTTTGGGTGTTACTCCGCCTGATTTAAGCGATGCTGGTGCTATTTATGATGAAAAATTTTTAGCCGCATTAATTATTGATCCAGTTAAAGCATTACAAATTTCACACAAATTTAACGATGAAAAACCTTTTTTGATGCCTGCTTATCCTTTAAGTGGTGATGAGGTGCAAGATAACCAAGATTTAGCGGATTTAATTGCATTTTTTAAAAATACGGCTAATGAGTATGAAAAAGAATTTGATGTAAAATTAAAAGCTGAGTTAGAGGAAAAATATGCTAAAAATCAAGAATTAACACAGCAGCAAAAATCAGCTTTAATTGCTAAAGAATTTGAATTTGCTAAAGATAAAAATACTTTTATAAATGCTTGTGGAAGATGTCATGATGTAAAATATGATAATTTTACTTCAAGTTCAAATATAAATGATTTGAAAAATTATCTTGGTTCAAATCCTCCAGATTTATCAATGATGATTCGTTCTAAGGGTGAGCATTATCTTGAAATTTTCATAAACGAACCACAAAAGAAACTTTATGGAACTGCTATGCCAAGAGTTGGTTTAAATGAAAAAGCACAAACTCAAGTTATTAGTTATCTTGAAAAAGTTGGCGATAGTAAAAAAGAAGAAAGAGAACAAACTGGTATTTATATTATGGTGTTTTTTGCGATTTTGAGTATTTTTGCTATTGGTTGGAAAAGATCTGTTTGGTCTAAATTACATTAATCTACATTAAGAACGCTTTCAGCGTTCTTTTCTTTTGTAATAAGCTAAAAATAAACTAAAATTTGTTATAATATATTTTCATTTCGCACACATTAATTTCCTTGTTAGGTTGCTTATGGGTTAAAGAATGTGGAGGAATAAACCTAATTATTTTTTTAAGGAGAATTCATGGTTAGCATGAGAGATTTATTAGAGTGTGGTGTGCATTTTGGACACCAAACAAGAAGATGGAATCCAAAAATGAAAAAATTTATTTTTGGAGAAAGAAAAGGTATCTATGTAATTGATTTGCAAAAAACACTTAGATATTTTAGATATACATATAACATTGTTCGTGATGCTGCTGCTGAAGGTAAAACAATTTTATTTGTAGGTACTAAAAAACAAGCAGGTGGAGCAATTAAAGAATATGCTGAAAAATGCGGTATGCCTTATGTAAATCATAGATGGCTTGGTGGTATGATGACAAATTTTGGAACTATCCGCCAATCAATTAGAAAATTAGAAGTTATAGAAAAAATGGAAGAAGATGGAAGTATTAAGCTTTTAACTAAAAAAGAAGCTTTAATGCTTACAAGAAAAAAAGAAAAATTATTAGCATATCTTGGTGGTATTAGATATATGAAAACTCAACCTGATATGATTTTTGTTATTGATACTGTAAAAGAAAAAATAGCAGTTCAGGAAGCTAATAGATTAAAAATTCCTGTAGTTGCTCCACTTGATACAAATTGTGATCCTGACTTAGTTGATTTCCCAATTCCAGGAAACGATGATGCAATTCGTTCGGTTCAACTTTTCTGTCAAGAAATGGCTGAAGCTATAAATGAGGGTAAAGCTTTAAGAGAGCAAGATGGAGAAGCAAATGAAGAACAACCAATTTCAGAAGAAGAAAAAAAAGAAGTTTTAGAAGAAGCTATGAGTGAAGAAGATTTTGAAGGAGATAAAGAGTAATGGCTGAAATCACTGCACAAATGGTAAAAGAACTGCGCGAGAGTACTGGTGCAGGTATGATGGATTGTAAAAATGCTTTAAAAGATACAGATGGTGATTTTGAAAAAGCAGTGCAACTTTTAAGAGAAAAAGGCCTTGGTAAAGCTGATAAAAAAGCTGATCGTTTAGCTGCTGAAGGTTTGGTAAGTGTAAAAGTAAGCGATGACTTTAAAAGTGCAACGGTTAGTGAGATTAACTCAGAAACTGATTTTGTTGCTAAAAATGAGCAGTTTATTGCTCTTACAAAAGATACAACTGCACATATCCAAGCTAAGAGTCTTGAGAATGTTGAAGAATTACATTCAAGTGAAATTAATGGTGTTAAATTTGAAGAGTATTTAAAAAGTCAAATTGCAACTATTGGAGAAAACTTAGTTGTAAGAAGATTTGCTACTTTAAAAGCGGGTACCAATGGTATAGTTAATGGATATATTCACACTAATGGTCGTGTTGGTGTGGTTATTGCTGCAGCTTGTGATAGTGAAGTTACTGCTAGCAAGTGTGGAGATTTTTTAAAACATGTATGTATGCATATTGCTGCAATGAAGCCGAGTTATTTATCTTATGAAGATCTTGATATGGATTTTGTAGAAAATGAATACAAAGCTTTAGTTGCAGAATTAGAAAAAGAAAACGAAGAAAGAAGAAGATTAAAAGATCCTAATAAACCAGAGCACAAAATTCCTAAATATGCAAGTAGAAAACAACTTACTCAAGAAGTAATACAAGCAGCTGAAGAAGCTATTAAAGCCGAACTTCAAGCTCAAGGAAAACCTGAAAAAATTTGGCCTAATATTATTCCAGGCAAATTAAATAGTTTTATAGCAGATAATTCTCAACTTGATAGCAGACTTACTTTAATGGGTCAGTTTTATGTAATGGATGATAAAAAAACTATCGAACAAGTAATCGCTGATAAAGAAAAAGAGCTTGGTGGTACTATTAAAATAGTAGAATTCATTCGCTTTGAAGTGGGTGAAGGTCTAGAAAAGAAAACCGAAGATTTTGCTGCTGAAGTTGCTGCACAAATTGGTTAATAATGGAACTTTTAAAAGCGGAAAATTTAAGTCATGGTTTTGATATTCCGCTTTTTAATAATTTAAATTTATCTTTAAATGCAAAAGATTGTATAGCAATACAAGGCAGTAGTGGATGTGGTAAATCTACTCTTTTGCATATCTTATCAACTTTGTTAAAACCTCAATCAGGAAAAGTTTTTTATAATAACCAAGACTTATATTCTTTAAAAGATGAAATATTATTAAAAATTAGAAGAAAAGATTTTGGTATTATTTTTCAAATGCACTATTTATTCAAAGGTTTTTTGGCTTTCGAAAATATAGAACTTGCGAGTATTTTAAGTAATCAAAATATAGACTATGAATTATTAAAAAAGCTTGATATTGCTGATTTAATGAACCAAAAGATCACAAGATTAAGCGGTGGACAACAACAAAGAGTAAGTATAGCTAGGGTTTTAAGTAAAAAACCAAAGATTATTTTTGCTGATGAAGCTACAGGAAATTTGGATTTTAAAAATGCTTTAAATGTTATAGATATTTTGATTAGTTATGCTAAAGAAAACAACGCAGCTTTAGTATTTGTTACCCATGATCAAGAACTTGCAAAGAAGTGTGATAAAATTTATCATTTAAATAATCATGGAATTTGTTAAGTATTTAGGCGATGAAAATGTTGTAATTTTCATGCTTTTGTTTGCTAGAATGAGTGGATTGATTGTTTTTTTTCCATTTTTTTCCCATAATAATATTCCTTTGGTTGTAAAAACAACCTTTGCTTTATTTTTAACAATGTTTTTATATCCTTTAGCAAAACTTGAAGGAGATACTCCTGATTCTTTTTTTATTTTATATCTTTTAAGTGAAGTATTGTTTGGGATGATCGCGGGATTAGTTTTGCAAATGGTATTTGCTATCTTGCAAATGGCTGGTGAGCAAGTATCTTTTACTATGGGTTTTTCTATGGCTAGTGTTATGGATCCAACTACCGGAGTAAATTCACCAGTAATTTCTCAAATTTTAAATTTACTAGCTTTACTTGTTTTTCTAGCTTTTGATGGACATCATTTAATTTTACTTTTTATATCAAATTCATTAGAGTATATCAGTTTGGGAGGATTTTATCCACATGAAAATTTGATGCTTTATTTGAATAAAGCCATGGTTAATATATTTGTTTTAGGTTTCTCTATAGCTTTTCCAATTTTGGCTATTTCTTTATTGTCAGATGTGATTTTTGGAATGCTTATGAAAACTATGCCACAATTTAATCTTTTGGTGGTGGGTTATCCTATCAAGATATTTTTATCTTTTGCAGTGCTTATTGCCATTTTGCTTATCATGATGCAATATTTTAAAAATTTGATGATAAAAAGTTTTGAACATATGGAGTTGTTATTTTTTAATATATAAGCAATAAATAATTAAAAATGTTTTAAAATAATGTATTTTTATATCGGGAGATGCAAATGAAGGTTTTGTTGGTAAACTCAAATACCGCTGTATCTAAATTAGTTAGCCTAGGTGTGCAAAAATTAGGTTATGATTTTGAAGAAGTATCAAATATTGAAGAAATAAAAGATTTTTATGATATTATCATATTAGATCACGATAGTGATGTTGGTTTAGATGAGTTAAAAAGTAACTGCAATAGACTGATTTATTTATTACCCAGAAATCAAGAAAAAAAAGAAGATATAGAGTGCTTATATAAACCATTTTTACCTACAGATTTTATAGAATTTTTAAGTGGAGATAAGATTTCTTTTTCAAGTTTAAGTAATAAAGAAGATGAAAAGCTTGATGAAGAATTGCTGAGTTTTGATGATGATGTTTTGCTTGATAAAGATATACCTTTGAATGGTGGTGAATTACTTGATAATATTGATTTATCAGAGCTTGATGAAAAACAAGATGAAGAAATGAAGCTACAAGAAGATTTTTTTGAAAACCAATTAGAAGAAGATTTGAGTTTTGATGATAATTTGGATTTGCTAGAAGAAAAAACAGAGGAAGATTTATCAGAAAAAAGTTTATCTAGTGAGGAAAATATAGAAGAAAATATAGAAGAAAATATAGAAGAAAATATAGAAGAAAATATAGAAGAAAATATAGAAGAAAATATAGAAGAAAATATAGAAGAAAATATAGAAGAAAATATAGAAGAAAATATAGAAGAAAATATAGAAGAAAATATAGAAGAAAATACCACTGCCGATTTTTTTAATGGCTTACCTATGGTTGAAGAAGTAGATGAAAAAGAAATAAATTTCGATGATTTGCCACAAGATGCTCAGTTTATCGGTGATGAAAAATCAAATGAAAATGTTATAGAGGAAAATGAACCAGTAGTGGAAGAAATATTAGAAGAGGAAGAGAGTGTTGATTTTCAAGTAGAAGATGAATTAAGCACACAAGATAAAATCAAAGAAGAGCTTGCTGCTATTGATGAACTTGATGAAGAATTTGGTGATGTTGATGAATTGCAAATGCAAGAATTTGACAATGAAGATCTTGTAATAATAAACGAAAAAGATAAACTAGAAAATTTATTAGAATCTTTTTCTTCAAAAAAAGATATATCGGAAATACTTGATGATAATATACCTAGTAAAACAGATGAAAATGAGATGAATTTTGAAAATATAGAGGAAAATATAGAGGAAAATATAGAGGAAAATATAGAGGAAAATATAGAGGAAAATATAGAGGAAAATATAGAGGAAAATATAGAGGAAAATATAGAGGAAAATATAGAGGAAAATATAGAGGAAAATATAGAGGAAAATATGGGCGAAAATTTAAATATAGAGCAAGATGAATTTGTAACTTTAAGTGAAGATGATGTTATGATGGCTTTGGGTGAAAAAGTAACAACTAATAAGCCAGTTTCAAAAACACAAGATGAGATTGCAACAAAAGATGATAAGATGGTCAATACACAAGAAGATGAAATGGTTAATGAGCTTAGTAAGAGTATAGCACAAACCATTACCTCAAGCATTACAGATGATACTCTAAAGGCGGCTTTAAAAGGTATGAAAATGAATATAAATATTAATATAAGTTTTGATGAGGATAAACATTGAGTGGTCAAATTTTAGTTATTTCAGGACCAAGTGGAGCAGGTAAAAGCACTTTGCTTCAAAGACTTTTTAAAGAAAAAGATAATATTTATTTTTCTATTTCAAGCACAACAAGAGCTCCAAGAGAAAGTGAAAAAAATGGAGTAGATTATTTTTTTATTAGTGAAAAGGAATTTAAACAAGGCATAGAAAAGGGCGAATTTTTAGAATGGGCTTTGGTGCATAAAAATTACTATGGCACCTCTTTAATACCCGTAAAAAAAGCATTGCAAGAAGGTAAAAGTATTATTTTTGATATAGATGTACAAGGTTTTTGTATAGCTAAAGAAAAAATGTCAGATTATATAACTTCTGTATTTATTACCACTAAAAATAAAAAAGAACTTGAAAAAAGATTAATTAAGCGAAATACTGATAAAATAGAAGATATTAGCAAAAGATTAGAGAATGCTAGTGACGAAATGGCTTATTTAGATCAATACGATTTTTTAATCATAAACGATGATCTTGAAAAAAGCTATAGACAATTGGAAGCAATTTTTGAGGCTTCAAAATTAAAAAGCAAAAAATATGATTTAAAACAAATTCAAATTCAATGGAACAAAGGAGAATAAAATGCATATGCCAAGCGGAACCCAATGGTTGATTATATTACTTATTGTAGTGTTGCTTTTTGGTGCAAAAAAAATTCCAGAACTTGCTAAGGGTTTGGGAAAAGGTATTAAAACTTTTAAAGATGAAATGAATACTGAAGATGATAAGAAAATAGTGCGAGATGATACACAAAAAATTGAAAAAATCAATGAAAAAGATGTTCTTGCAAAAGAAAACAATGAAGAAGCAAAAAAAGCTTAAGGTAAAACATTGAAAACTTTAGTTTATAAAGAAATTAAAGAAAAACTAGGAAAAGATTTTATTTTAGAAAATCCTAAAAATAAAAATTTAGCACATTTTGCTACACCTTTGGCTTTTTCTTTGGCTAAAGAATTAAAGCAAAATCCCATGATAATCGCCAATGATATTGTTATTAAGGTGAAAGATTGTGAGTGTTTTGAAAGTGTTGAAGCACTTAATGGCTATGTAAATTTTAAACTTTCAAGATCTTTTTTAAATTCTTTAGCAACTCAAGCTTTAGAAAATAGAGAAAATTTTGCAAAAGATAAACAAAAAAATGAAAGTTTCTTGCTCGAGTATGTTAGTGCAAATCCAACTGGTCCTTTGCATATAGGTCATGCTAGGGGTGCTATTTTTGGTGATACTTTAACTAGAGTAGCAAGACATTTAGGTTATAAATTTGATACAGAATATTATGTTAATGATGCAGGTAATCAAATTTATCTTTTAGGACTTTCTATTTTACTTGCAGTGAAAGAGCATTGTTTAAAAGAGCAAGTAAAATATCCTGAAGAGTATTATAAAGGTGAATATATTAGCGATATTGCAAAAGAAGCTTTTGTTGAATTTGAAAAAGGTTTTTTTATAGAAAAAAATATCCCGCAATTAGCTATTTGGGCTAAGGATAAGATGCTAAAAATTATCAAACAGAATTTAGCTGATGCAAAGATATTTATTGATGCTTATGTGAGTGAGACAAGCTATTATAATGAATTAGAAAATACCTTAAATGCTTTAAAAGAGCATGGTGGAATTTATGAGAAAGAAAGTAAAATTTGGCTTGCATCAAGTGCTAAAGGCGATGAAAAAGATCGCGTAATTATTAAAGACGATGGTAAAGGAACATATTTAGCTGCTGATATAGTTTATCATAAAGATAAAATGAGTCGAGGTTATGATAAGTGTATTAATATATGGGGGGCTGACCATCATGGCTATATAGCTAGAATGAAAGCTGCTATGGATTTTTTAGGTTATGATAGTCAAAAACTTGAAATTATCCTAGCACAAATGGTATCACTTTTAAAAAATGGCGAACCTTATAAGATGAGTAAAAGGGCTGGAAATTTCATCTTAATGGGTGATGTTTTAGAAGAGCTTGGTAGTGATGTTTTAAGATATATATTTATTAGCAAAAAATGTGATACACATTTAGAATTTGATGTAGATGAATTTAAAAAAGAAGATAGTTCAAATCCTGTGTATTATATTAACTATGCTCATGCAAGAATTCATCAAGTTTTTGCTAAAGCAGGTAAAGATATAAATGATGTTATTTATGCTAGTTTTGATAGTTTAAATGAAGATGGTATGAATCTTTTGTTTGAAAGCTTGAATTTAAAAGCTGTGCTAAATGATGCATTTGAATCAAGAGCTTTGCAAAAAATACCTGATTATTTAAAAAATTTAGCTTCTTTGTTTCACAAATTTTACAATGAAAATAAAGTGGTAGGTTCAGAAAATGAAGATGAACTTTTAAAACTTTTTGCAGTATGTGCTTTGAGTATTAAAACCGCTTTTTCTCTTATGGGTATTGAAGCTAAAAATAAAATGAACCACGATTGATTTAATCGTGGTTTTTATCTTTTTTAATATTTCTTGTCATCATAAAGCTTTGTTCAAAAAACAAAAGCAAGGTTACACTTACTCCAACAGCTAGTGCTAAAGTTACCGAAAGTGTAGTAAAAAAATGATTAAAAAATTGAATCAAATAACTAGTTTGTTCGCTTGTATTTTCAGAGCGTATAAAAGAAATTAGATATAAGATTGCTTTATAAGCATAAATTCCTGGTATCATAGGTATGAGAGCAGGAAAAGCTATGATTTCAGCAGGAGTTTTAAAGATTTTTGCTAAAAATAAGCCAAGGCAACCTATGCTAAAAGAGGCTATAAAAGTAGCAATAGCTAAGGTTTGAAAACCTAAATATCCTATTAATGTAAAGCGTATGCCATGAGCTATAGCGGCTAATATAGCTGATAATATAAGTGTTTTAAAAGGTGGATTGCACACATAAGCAAAGCCAAAACCAGTAAGAGCTGCAAAAAACATATCCCATAATATAGAAGAATAATCAATCATCTTAAAATTCCAAAATCATTAATGCTAAGTGTAGTGTAAATTCCAATGGCAATACAACATACAAGTATAGCTACGCTAATAATGCGACTAAGTCCCATAAGTATATGATCTTTTAAAATATCAATAATAGAATTTATAAAATAAACTCCAGGTATTAAATACAATATACTAGAACCCAAGGCAATATTTGCCTCTTGAATAAGTTTTAAATCTACTCCAAAAAACACGATCAAAGAAGACAAAAAAGAACATAAAATATATTGAATTCGTAAATCAATTTTTATTTTAGTTAGAAAAATTCTTAAACTAAATCCTACCAAAGTAGCTAAAAATACGAATACACATCCATAAAAATCTCCACCAAAAAGTCTGCAAAATGCAGAATTTGCTATAGATACTAAAATCAAATTAGCTAAAAATGGAGCTTTTTTAATTTGCGTGAGCTTTAAAAGATAAAGCTTGGCTTCTTCTAGGTTGTATTTACGATCATGAATTTGCCAGCTTAAAGCACTTAGCTCCAAAATAAGTTTAAAATTAATATGATTGTGTTTATTGGGTATGATATAGGTTCTTTGTATAGAGTTATCTTCTTTATCAAAAATATTTAATGTAGTATGATGAAAGAAGAAATTCATATTAATTTCATAACCATAAGCATTAGCTATTCTTCCGACACATTTTGCTACTCTAGCTGTGTAAGTTCCTGCACTTAAAAAAATGCTGATATATTCGATCAAAAAATTTGTTAAATTCTGAATAGATGGTTTTTTCATAAACATTCTTTGAAAATAGTTTTTATAAGATTTTATCAAATTTAAAATATAAAATCTTATAAAATTAAAATTTTTGCAAAAAAATAAAAACAAAAGCTTAATTGATATATTTGTATTTAATAAAATATAAATCTAAAATATATTAAATAAAATTATTCAAAATATAAAACTTAGCTTGATTTATGAGTTTTCCTTTTTTGAACATAGATATATATGGTCAAAATAATACCTGCAAAAACAATACAAGCAATAATGACTAAATGTAGATATTCTTTAATTAAATCTTCATTTTTTCCTAAAACATAGCCTAATACAAGTAAAATCAAACACCAAATGCCAGCTCCTAAACCAGTATAAAATATAAATTTTTTTAAATCCATTCTTGCAAGTCCAGCAGGTAGGGAAATGTATTGACGCAAGCCAGGGATTAATCTTCCACTAAAAGTAGAGATTTCTCCGTGTTTGTTAAAAAATGTCTCAAATTGAGTAAATTTTGCTTCATTGACTCCAAAATATTTGCATATTTTTAAAACAACATTGCGTCCTAAAAAATAACACAAATAATAATTGAGTAAAGCCCCTAAAAGTGCTCCAAAAGTCCCGCAAAGCAAACATAACCAAAAATTAAGGTCATTTTGATGAGCCAAATATCCAGCTGGTATCATAACCACTTCACTAGGAAAAGGAAAAAAGGAACTTTCAATAAACATAAGAAAAATAATCCCCCAATAACCCCAATCTTTGGCAAGAGTAAGTAAAAAGTCAATAACATCACTAAGCATAAATAACCTTTATTTTTTAAGTTAATGATATAGGTTTAGTTTTAATGTTTTAAAAATACAGCATAGCTTTTGCACAAATGACTATTAAAATGCACAAGATTAATGCAATCAAGTGAGATTTTAAAGGATCTTTTCTTTTTAATATTTTTATAAAAAATAAAGAATACAAGGTTAAACCAAGCATAGCTATCAATAAAGTAAGTTTAATAAATAAAAATATTCCAAGATTACTTTTAAAAATATCCCAAAAGGACACAAATTCATAAAAACTTAGCAAATAAAATCCACTAGATAAAAGCAATATAAAAATACTAGCAAAGATAATAATACTTGATTTGGTATAGGCTTTTTTGATTTTATCACAATCTTCTTTGTTTTCGTGTTTATAAGCAAAACGATATATGCAAACATCAAAAAACACATAAGCTATAAAAAATATAGCACAGATAATATGAATACAAAGAAAAATAAAATACATACTTAATCTCCTTAAAAATCATAGCACATTTTTAAGGAGATATGGAATTAAATTTTTTCTAAAATTTGGATTGTTTTAATTTTATCACCTGCTCTAATATTATCTAGTACTTCCAAGCTTTCTTTATCTTCAGGATTGATTTGTCCAAAGATAGTATGCACCCCATCTAAATGAGGTTGAGAACTATGACAGATGAAAAATTGCGATCCACCAGTATCCCTACCAGCATGAGCCATAGATAAGCTACCTCTTAAATGTTTGTGTTTTTGTCCATCACATTCACATTCTATTTCATAACCAGGACCGCCTGAACCTATACCATAAGGACAACCACCTTGTATAACAAAATTTGGTATTACGCGATGAAAGATAAGATCATCATAAAAACCATCATTAGCTAAATTTGCAAAATTACACACAGTTTGTGGTGCTTCATCGGGAAATAATTCTAATTTTATATCGCCTTTTTCGGTGCTTATAATAGCAAAATTATATTTTTTAGCATCTTTTGTATCAATTTTTTTAAGCATATTTGCTCCTATTCTATATTAGTATAAACCGCTTGAACATCATCATCATCTTCTAATTTATCAAGCAATTTTTCAATATCAAGAAGTTGTTCTTCACTAAAACTTACAGGGTTGTTTGCAAGATACTCAAGCCCTGCTTTTTTAAGCACTAAACCCTTTTTTTCTATAGCATTACTAAGCTCACCAAAAGCAGTATAATCACCTACAACTAGCAACTCTTCTTCATTTTGCTCAAGCTCTTCAAGCCCTGCATCAATGAGTTCTAGTTCAAGTTCTTCCAAATCACCATTATATTTTTCAAGATGAAATACAGCTTTGTGTGAAAACATAAAGGTCAAAGAGCCATTTTGTAAAATTTCTCCACCATTTTTGCTAAAAATTGCTTTTACATTAGCTACTGTACGTGTAGGATTATCACTCATACATTCAACGATAATTAAAGCTCCGTGTGCTGCTTTTCCTTCATAGTGAATGTTTTTAATATCTGCACTATCTTTGCCATTTGCTCTTTTGATAGCCGCGTCTATGTTGTCTTTTGGCATATTATTAGCTTTTGCAGTAGCTATAGCACTACGAAGTTTTGGATTCATATCAGGATCAACTCCACCTTCTTTTGCTGCTACTTGTATAGCCTTTGCAAGTTTTGGAAAAAGTTTGCTCATTTTATCCCATCTTGCTTCTTTGGAGGCTCTGCGGTATTCAAACGCTCTTCCCATAAAATCTCTCTTTCTTGTTATTGTTTTAAAGTTAAAAGTATAAACTAAGAACTCTAAATTTGATTTTAAAGAATGCTGTGATAGAATATCTAAATTCTTAGAATTACTATTTTACAACTATATAAATCAAATAAGCAGGCAAAATTATGGGAATCAAAAAAGATATTTTAATTGCATGGTTTTTTTTAATAGGTGCTATTGTGTTTGAAGTAGTAGGAACAAGTTTTTTAAAAATGGAAAATAAAGTTTTTGGATATATTTTTATGGCTTTGTTTATTGCGTTTTCCTATTTTCTTATGGGTTTGGCTATAAGAAAAATTCAAATAGGTATAGCCTATGCTGTATGGGAACTCTTAGGAATGGTATTAATTCTTTTAGTTTCTTTTGTATTGTTTAGAGAAGAATTGACAAATTTTCAAATTCTAGGAATCGTTTTATCTATAATAGGAATAATAATGATTAATTTAGGAGAGGTAAAAGAAAAATGAAGCTATATTTATTAGTCATTGTTATATCTGCAGTTTTGGATATCATTGCTAATTTGCTTTTAAAAAAATCTGAAGGTTTTAAATATAAATTTTGGGGAATTAGTGCAATTTTTTGTGCAATATTAGCATTCTTTTTGTTGTCTTTTAGTTTAGAATATATTCCATTGAGTATTGCATATTCTACTTGGGGTGCCATTGGCATTATAGGTACTTGTTTTGGTGGATGGGTTTTATATAAAGAAAGATTAAATAAAACCGGTATTGTGGGAATTTTTATAGTTATATTGGCAGTAATTCTTTTAAATACTTAGGTTTTAATTTTTAAATTATAAGGAAAAATAATGCATGATTATTTATCTCATCAACCTATATTGAAAAAGCACTCTCATCATCATTCTTGCAATCATCATACTCATACTCATACTGATGCTAGAGCGATGGATAAAAGAATTTTAAAAATTTCTCTTTTAATGACTTTTTCTATGATGCTTGTTCAATTTGTGTATTCAATTATTTCTAATTCTTTAGCTTTATTAAGTGATACTTTGCATATGTTTTCAGATGTTTTTGCTCTGACATTAAGTTTTTTAGCTATTATAGCTGTAGAAAAATGGCAGGATTGCCAAAAAACATTTGGATATTTTCGTCTGGAAATTCTTGTTGCTTTTGTTAATGCTTTAACGATTATTTTATCAGCTTTTTTTATAATTTATGAAGCGATAGAAAAACTAATTACTCCTAGTGAAATTGATGTTAAAACAATGATAATAATTGCATTTTTAGGATTAATTGTGAATGCAATTAATGGTTTTATGATGTTTAAAGGTGCAAATTTAGATAATGTAAATATGAAATCAGCTTTTTTACATATGATAAGTGATTTATTAGGTTCCATGATTGTTGTTGTGGGAGGAGTAGTAATTTATTTTACAAATATAGTATATATTGATACAATTTTAGCTTTGATTTTATCTTTATTGTTGATTAGATGGGCGGTTGTTTTATTAAAACAAAGTGGTAATATTTTACTTGAAGCTTCTCCAGTTGATATAACAAAAGTTCATAATATTATCTTGGAACATCGAGAAGTTCTTGAGATAGTTGATTTGCATATAACTCAAATAACAAATAAAATGTTTGTAGTTTCAATGCATATTAGGGTTGATATTAAAACTATAGAAGAATTTGATATTTTGTATAAAAATATTGCAAAAAAATTATACAATGATTTCGAAATAGGTCATTGCACTATTCAACCAGTAAAGGAAAAATAATGAAAATTAAGACAAAAAATATTAATTGTCAAAGTTGTGTAAATTTAATTAAGACTTCATTGGAAGATGAATTTGGCATTATGCAAATAAACCTTGAAGATAAAAGCATTGAGATTGATCTAAAGCCAGAACAGGAACAAGATTTTAAAAGACAATTGCAAGATTTAGGTTTTGAACTAGATAATGAATGAGTTAAAATTAAAAATAGGTAATATGACTTGTGTTAATTGCTCTAATGCTATAGAAAAAGTTTGTTCTAAGATTGATGGTGTGGAAGATGCAAGTGTTTCTTATGTAAATTCTAGCGGAGTATTTTTACTTAAAGATTTATCTTTAGAAACAAAAATTAAGGAAAAAATACAAGCTTTAGGCTTTGAAATATTACAAGAAGAGCAAAATTTATATGAGTTTAAACTCCAAGAGCTTAAAAATATGAAAACAAAGCTTATTATAAGCATAATTTTAAGCTCTATTGTGATGTATTTTGAAATGTTTATTCAAGGAAATGTTTCTGCTTTAATTCAAATGTTTTTATCTATAATAGTGGTTTTTTATTGTGGGAAAGATTTTTTTATCCATGCTTTTAAAGGATTAAGACATAAAAATTTAGATATGAATACTTTGATATCCTTAGGTGCTTTTACTTCATTTTTGTATTCTTTTTTTGTGTATTTTCAAGTATTTAGTAAAGATGATTATTTGTATTTTAGTGGTGGAGCGATGATTATAAGCTTTGTTTTATTAGGCAAATACTTGGAAGAAAAGGCTAAATTTAAATCTCTAGAATATCAAAATAAATTAAAAAGTATAGATATAAAAAAAGCCAATATACTTTTAGAAGATGGAAGTATAAAAAGCATACCTAGTGTTTTTGTGAAAAAAGATGATGTGGTTTTGGTAAAAGAGGGTGAGAGTGTTGTTGCTGATGGAGTGATTATAAGTGGTGAAGCTGAAGTAGATGTGAGTTTTTTAACAGGGGAGTTTTTACCACTTTTTAAAAAACAAGATGATGAAATTTTAGCAGGAAGTGTGCTTATTAATGGAAATTTGAAAATAAAGGCAAATAAAAAGGCTATTGAAAGTTCATTAGAGCAAATCAAAGATCTTATTTTTAAAGCCGGAAATATTAAAACACCTTTGGCTGATTTAGCTAATAAAATTTCAGCATATTTTGTAGCTTGTATTATCATTTTATCACTTTTTGTATTTGCCTTTTGGTATTTTAAAGAAGGTATAAATTTAGCATTTTTACACGCTTGTGCTACACTTTTAATTTCTTGTCCTTGTGCTTTGGGTTTAGCAACTCCTATAGCTATAGTAAGTGCTTTAGCAAATGGTGCAAGGAATTTTATCTTAGTGAAAAATCCTGCAGTGCTAGAGAATTTATCTAGTATAAAACTTGCTATTTTTGATAAAACAGGCACTTTGAGTCAAGATAATTTAAGTATTTATAAGCATAATCTAATTCAAGAAGACTTTCAAAAACTCGCACAGATTGAAAATTTAAGTTCACATCCTATCGCAAAGGCTTTTGCTAAAGATTTTAATGCAAATTTAAATTTGCAAGGAAAATTAAGTGCTTTAATAGGTAGTGGTTTGCTTTATCAAGAAAATGAAGATATGTATTTAATAGGCAATGAAAAGTTAATGTTTGAAAATGACATTAATATACAAAAAAGTAAGAGATTTTTGCAAGAATTTGAAGATCAAGCACCTGTATCGCTATATTTTGCAAAAAATGGAATTTGTCTTGGTGGAGTTTGTTTAAAAAACGAGCTTAAAAAAGAAGCTAAAGATTTAATAGCAAATTTAAAACAAAAAGGTGTAAAAAGCATTATTTTAAGCGGAGATAATGAAAAAAGTGTTTCAAAAATTGCAAAAGAGTTAAATATTGATGAGTATTATTTTGGATTAAAGCCTGAACAAAAGCTTGAATTTATAAAAGAAAAAACAAAAAAAGAAAAAGTTCTTTTTGTAGGAGATGGTATTAATGATGCGCCTGCTTTGAATTTAGCTAGTGCTAGTATAAGTTTTTCCAAAGCAAGTGAGCTTGCTAAAAAGAGTGGAGATTTGATTTTGATAAAAGATGATTTATCTTTAATATCTTATTGTTTTGAGCTTTCTAAAAGAGCCAAAGATATCATCAAACTTAATCTTTTTTGGGCTTTCATTTATAATATATTGTGTATTCCTATTGCAGCAGGTTTTGTGCCATTTATAACTCTTAGTCCGCATTTGGCAGCTTTAGTAATGTGTTTTAGTTCGATAACAGTTGTATTAAATTCTTTAAGATTGTTAAGGTTTTAAGTAATTAATAAATTATAACAACAAATATAAAATTATTTAGGATAGAGAATTGATTCTAGTTGATTGTAATTGTTTTTCTATGATTAATATGATTAGGTTTTCAAAATCATAATTTTATAAAATGTTGTTTCTTTAGCAGATCATTATTGTTTTTGAAAATGTTATAGACTAGAATTAAATTCTTGGTTAAAAGCGTATGAGTATGGACGCTACTTGCTTATTTATGCAAATGCTTTAAGGGCTATTACTTCACTATTATATATCATATAGCTTATATTTTAACTTTCATAGCGTGTTAGCTATAAAAGGTGTTTTAGATATGTTTAAAGCTAGAGATTGAGATTTAAAAAGTTTCCTATGAAGCCAAAATTTAAAATTATTACATCAACTTATCACTGCTTGCTTTGGTTTTAAAATTGTGGCTGTAGAATTGTTTAATATGTTGATGAGTAAAATTTGGAATGGCTTGCCTGATGCTACTAGATTAGTAAATTATATGCTTTTAGCTTTAATTTATATTGGTATCAAAAATGATGATTGATTTATCAAACTCCTAAAAAGGAGTTTGATATTATAATTCATTAATGGCACGATATGCTTGATCAATTGCTGAATGCATATAGGCTGACCAATCAGAGTCTGAATTTGCTATAACGATATTTCCAAAAGGTTTTCTTGCAAGTTCTATTGTTTTTTGAGCTTCTTCTCTATCATCAAAAAGACTATTTTCAGTATATGAATAACAATGCCCCCAACGATTTACAACTATAGCTTTAATATCTTTTTCGTGATTAAATCCAGCTGAGCCTAACATACCTTGAAGTTGATCACGAATGATTTTTTCGTGCTCTTCAAAACTCATGGTAAATAATAAATTTCTACCCACTCTAGCTCTATCTCTTGCATCCATTCCATCAAGATCAATTCCTTGAATATTTGCAAAAGCCAAAGGAGAGCAAACCATATGAACGCAAATAGGCTTTTTAGGATCTCTTGGGTGATGATAGCCTCCCATATCCACAGGATAATCAAGTTTTGTTCTAGCATAAGGCATTTTAGGTGAGTAAATTTCATGAACACCAAGTTTTATAAATGGTTCCCAATTGCTTATAATGACTTTAGTGTGTAAAAGCGATGTTTTTACATTTTTACTCAAAGCATCTTTTTGTTCTTGTGGCAAACTTGGTATGATATATGGAATCATACTATTGTAATTTGCCATTACTACTTTTTTTGCTTTTATTCTATAATTTTTGCCTTTATTAACATAAGTTATTAAAGCTCCATCTTTTATATTTTCTACATTTATTACTGTGCTATTTAATCTTAAGCGAACTTTGTTTTTAGCAAGATCGAGTTTAGAATAATCAAAATGGGCTAAAGTAATATCATCCATGTCTTTGCCTTTTTTAGATACTTCAGGAATCAATCTTTTAACCATCAATCTAGCAACAGTTGCATTTCCATCAGCACAGTGGTGGATATATGGTTCTTCCATTTCAGCTAGTGCGTCACCTTCAATAGGATCAAGACCTAGTTTATCAAATCCAGGTAAAAAAGAAATTCTAGCATCTTCACAAGAAACAGCATCAATTCCCAACGCTAAAAAGTCATCTGTCATACCTTCAAAGAATTTTATAGCTTGAGGTGAGAGTTTAACCTTTTCTTCTAAAAATTTTTTATAGCTTGTCTTGGCTATATACTCATCTCTTTGTTTTTTATTCATACCTTTTAGATAATCTTTTTCGCTTTTGAATAAAGCGATTAAATCTTTTTTGTCTTTTTCATTTAGCGGAAAATCTTTTATAAAATCTTCTATACTTTTGCCATTGTTCTTTTCTTCTGGAATATCATCACAAATTACTTTTCTAGGATTTCCATTTACAACTTTATCTACTCCAAATTCAGCTTTAGAAAAATACACACCTCTACTAAGTTTTAAATCAGGGTAAAAATTTATATCAAAGCGTTTAGCTAATTCATCAATATCTACTCCTAAAGAAGATAACAATCCTACTACTTCTTTAGAATATAATGCTTTGGGAGATTGAAAAGTTTCACTACCCCCATAGCTTAAAATAATTCCATCTTCTAGTTCTATTTCATTTCTTCTAGCATGTCCGCCAAAATCATCATGATTATCAAGAATTAAAATTTTTTTATCTTTTCCAAATTTATTTTGATAAAAACAGGCAGCTGCTAATCCACTAATACCAGCTCCAACTATAACTAAGTCATATTCTTGTTTAGGTTTAATAGCACTAAAGTCAAATTTTTCACCATCTCTTAACATATGTGCAAATTCATAGCTTGCATTATTGCTTCCTCTTAGTCCAAGCCATTTAGGTGGGTAGTATTCTTTAGTGAAGTCTTCGATCTTAGCTTCTTTACCATATAAAACTTGCAAAGGAGTCATTCCTGCAAGTATAGTTAAAGCCATTCCATTTAAAAAGTCTCTTCTTTGCATGATTGTCCTTAAAATAAGATATATTAACTCTTATTTTAAGGAAGCTTTTATACTTTTATTCTTAAATTAACTTTTATATGCTATAAAATTTAATAATAAGTTACCTTTTTTCTCTTTTTATAATTTTTCCATAGTTTTAAAGATAAAAAAATTATAGCAATACTTAAAACAAAAATATGTGGAATTTGCGGAACTTTTGCAGATAAAAAATAATGCCAAGAAGTCATCAAAAAGCAGATATAGCCTAGTTTTCTAATTTTACTGAGTTTTGTAAAAAATTTAAAAGAGCTTATAAACATTAGCGTGAGTATAAAAAAGCTTATAAAACCACTAAATTCTAAATTTTTACTAAAAGTATCTTTAAAAAAAAGCATTAAGTCTAAATTTTTTCCAAAAGCAAAATAATTTAAAAAATGAATCAAGGCCCAAAAAAATGCATAAAAACCTAAAAATTTAGGATAATCTTTTGTGTGTTTATATTTTAAAAGTGAAAAAAACAGACTTAATCCAAAAAAGATTAAGCCAAATATACCACTATAAAAATACACAGATTTTACAATATCAAACTCTTGTGTGATTTGATAAATGCTGAAAATAATACTTAAAGTAAAAGCTAAAAATCCGCCAATATTGTAAATTTTTTTACTCATTAAAAATTGACCTTTAAATCCATATCTTTATATAAATATGCTACTTCTTTCTCATAGCCATTAAACATTTGTGTAGGTTTGGTGAAAAAATCTCCCAAAGGACGCTCATTTGCTTGAGACCATCTAGGATGTGAAACATTTGGATTTACATTTGCATAAAAACCATATTCTCTAGGATTTGCAAGCTCCCAGGTGGTTTTTGGCTGTTCTTTAGTGAATTCTATTTTCACGATAGATTTTATGCTTTTAAAGCCATATTTCCATGGAACTACTAGGCGAATTGGCGCTCCATTTTGTCCAAGTAAAGGCTTTTTATACATACCCACTGCCATAAGTGTTAGCGGATGCATAGCTTCATCCATTCTCAAACCTTCTACATAAGGATAATCAAGAGTTGGAAAGAATGAAGCTTGATCGGCAAATTGATTTTTATCAAAAAGAGTAGTAAATTTTATAAATTTAGCATCACTTTTAACTTTGCATTTTTCTATTAAAGCACGAAGTTCAAAACCTATCCAAGGCACTACCATAGACCAAGTTTCAACACAACGAAATCTATAAATCCTTTCTTCTAAAGGAAAAGATAGTAAATCTTCCATAGTTAAAGTTAAAGGCTCTTCGATTTCTCCACTGACTTCTATTTTCCAACCCTTTGTATTGAAATTTTTAGCAAGCTCTACAGCTCTTTTTTTATCTGTTGAAAATTCGTAAAAATTAACATAATTAGTTGCAATATTTTCATCACTAAGTTTTAATTTTTCATTGTTTGTATCAGGAAAAAAATTTAGCGCCATTAATTCAGATTGAACTAGAGCTGAACTAACTAATGCTCCAGCGCCTAATTTTAAAAAATGGCGTCTTTTTTTGTATAAATCTTCATGAGTTATATTCATAAAATTTCCTTTATTATGATTTTTGATATTAAAACATATAAAGGAAAATAAAAGGATAATTTTTATTATTTTATAAAAAATATTTTAAAAAATTATCTCATTATTTTCAGAAAGGCTGGGATTATTTTTTGGAAAAGGTGAAGTATTGGTATAATATTCTTTTTGTTTTTCATAAATTCCTTGATAAACTCCTTTAGGGATATTAAATTTTCTTGCACTATCAGGATAAAGTTCTAAATATTTTGTTAAAAATTCCTTAAATACTGGTGCAGCAGTTCTTGCTCCGCCTTCGATTTGCTTCATAGGTTTATTATCATCATTTCCATACCAAATAATAGCTTCAATTTCTGGGGTTAATCCGCAAAACCAAGCATCTATGCTTTTATTGGAAGTTCCTGTTTTGCCAGCTATTTCTATTCCTTCAACCCTGGCATTGCGTCCAGTTCCTTTTTGAACGACATTTTGCATCATATCATTAACCAAAAAAGCTTGTGCGGGTTCGCTAATTTTTCTCTCTCCAGATTTAAATTCTACTAAAGTTTTTCCATCCTTATTAATTACTTTTTTAATTAATATTAAATCTTTCTGAATTCCATAATTTCCAAAAACAGTGTAAAGTTTAGCATAGTCATAAATAGAAATTCCAAAACTACCCAAAACTATAGATAAATCTATAGGGATATTTTTAAATCCCATAAATTGAAGTTTATCATGGATTACATCAAGTCCTAAAGCAAGTGCTAGATTTATAGTAGCTAGGTTTCTTGAGCCAGTTAGAGCTTCTTTTAAGCTAATAATTCCTAAAAATTTTCCACCAAAATTTTTTGGTTTCCAATCTTTTTCATCTTCTTTAGTACTTTCAAAAATTCTAGATATGTCAGCGATTTTACTCATAGGCGAGTAGCCTAAATCAATGGCTATTTGATATAAGAATGGTTTAAAAGAACTTCCAGGTTGTCTTAAGCTTTGTGTAGCACGATTAAAATTACTTTTTGTGTAATTTACCCCACCAACTAAGGCTAAAATATCACCATTTTGATGATTTGCTACTATCATAGCTCCATTTAATGTGCTTAAATTTGCATCTTTATCTCTTTTTATAATTTCATCATAACCAAATTTTAAAGCATCTTTTGCGATATTTTGCACATCAAGATCAATGCTAAGTTCTATTTTGTATCCACCTGTTTTTAGATCTTTTATACCACTTAATTGTTTTAAAACTTCTTGAGTTACATAAGGGGCTGTATTTTGCGTTAGAGTATCATCATAAACTTTTGGAACTTCTTTTAAAGCATTTTGATATTCTTCATTAGAAATCCAGCCAAGATTATACATTCTTTGTATAACACTATTTGCTCTTGCTAAAGAAAGATCTAAATGTCTAGTTGGATCATAAGTGCTTGGAGCTTTTGGCATACCTACTAAAATAGCTATTTCTTTTAAACTAAGTTCATCTAAATTTTTTCTAAAATACCCAAGTGCAGCAGTTTTAACTCCATAATACCCATGACCAAAGAAGATAAAGTTTAAATATCTTTCTAAAATTTGTTCTTTGCTTAATGTATTTTCTAATTTATAAGCAAGTAAAGCTTCTTTAAATTTTCTATTTAGTGTTCTTTCTGGAGTAAGTTCGGTGTTTTTGATAAATTGTTGTGTAAGAGTAGAAGCTCCTTCCATAGTTTTTCCACCGCTTCTTATGATTTTAATAGCTGCTCTAAAAATAGCATCTACATTAACCCCATTATGCTCAAAAAAACTCGTATCTTCTATAGCTACCAAAGCTTCTATAAGCCTTGGTGGAAGTTCTTCATAAGGTGCATAAAAGCGATGTTGTTCAAAAACATTTGCTATAAGCTTTCCATTTTTATCAAAAATTTGTGTGGTTAAAGGTGGTTTATAATCCTTAAAAGTATATTGATTTAGATCTGAATCTGAAAACAAATAAGCAATAAAGATAAAAATCCCTATCGCACAAACTATACAAAAAGAAAAAAATATTTTTAATATCTTCATCATAAGAAAGCTTTCAAAAGTTCTATGTTAAGCCCAAAAGCAGTGCTTTGGTGGCCTATGATTTTTTTGATGTATTTTTTATGAAATCCCTCACACATTACTGCTCCAGCTTTGCCTTTATAAAGTTTTGAATCTATGTATTCTTGCATATCTTTTGAGTTAAATTTATCTAAGATTAAATCACACTTGCTGAGATTGTAAATTTTTTTATTCTCTAAAATTAAAATCATAGCACTTAAAACACTAATGTTTTTTCCATTTTGCATATTTAACATTCTAAATGCTTCTTCATCATCTTTAGCTTTTGTTAGAATTTCATTTTCAACACAAACTATACTATCAGCAAGTAAAACATTTTTAAAATTAGGATATTGCGCAAAAAACTGCTTTTCTTTTTCTAAAACGATTTTTTGCACATAAGAGCTAGGTTTTTCTTTTTTAACCAAGTTTTCATCATAGTTGATTATAATTTGTTTAAAAGCTATGTTTGCTTCTTTTAGTAAAGTAGCTCGTGATGGCGAACTTGAAGCTAGATAAAGCATTAAGCAAGACTTTCTTCTATGATTTTTTTAGCATGATTTAATGCTTGATCTATTTTGCTTATGTCTTTACCACCTGCAGTAGCAAAATCATCTCTTCCACCACCATTTCCACCTAAGATTTGAGCAATTTCTTTTACTAAATTTCCTGCTTTTAATGGAGCTTCTTTTACTCCTGCTGCTATGGTGATTTTGCCTTCTTTTTCTTGTAAAAGCAAAATCACTGCCTTGTTAGATTTGTTTTTAAACTCATCAATCATAGTTTTTATATCGCCACTATCTATTTTTTGCACACAATAGATAGTTCCGTTGAGTTCTTTTGAATTTAAGTCTGCTTTGCTGGAGTTTTTTAACTCATTTTTTAAATTTGTGATTTCATTTTTTAATTTTGCAACATAGCTTAAAATATCATGAGTTTTTAATTCTTCTTTAGCTTGATTAAGTTCTTTTAGATTTTCATTAACATAATCAAGAGCAGCTTTGCTAACTACTGCTTCTATTCTTCTAACTCCAGCACTAACACCGCTTTCTTTTACTATGTAAAAACTGCCAATCTCTGAACTATTTTTTACATGAGTTCCACCGCAAAGTTCTTTGCTAGCTCCTAGTGTTAAAACTCTTACCTTATCTTGATATTTTTCACTAAATAAAGCTATAGCACCGCTTTTTTTAGCTTCTTCTAAATCTAAAATTTCAATCTTAGCTTCATTTGCTTCCATAATGTAAGTATTTACTAAAGTTTCTATTTTGTTTAATTCTTCTTTGTTTAGGGCTTTTGGATGAGTAAAATCAAATCTTAGTTTATTGTATTCTACTAAAGAGCCTGCTTGACTTATATGCGAGCCAAGAATTTCTCTTAGAGCATGATGCAATAAATGTGTTGCACTATGGTGTCTTGCGATTTGCTCTCTTTTTTTTGTATCTATATAAGCTATAATTTCATCGTTGGTTTTTATATCTTGTTTTAGTTTAACCTGGCTTAGATTAATATCAAAGAATTTTTGCGTATCTAAAACTTCACTCTCGTTGATAAATCCTATATCAGCACTTTGCCCACCACTTGTTGCATAAAATGGAGTTTTTTCAAGCATTAGCCATACTATTTTTCCATTTTTAGCTTCAGGTATAGTTTTAAAATTTTCATCTAAAATTGCTAGAATTTTAGTTTTTTCTTTATAGTTTTCATATCCACTAAAGGTATTTTTGCCAAATTTTTCAAGTAAAATTTTAAAATCCCCACTAATTGCCTTATCTCCGCTTCCTTTCCAAGAAGCTTTGGCTCTATCTTTTTGTTCTTGCATTAAAGTATTAAATTTAGCCTCATCTACACTGATATTTTTTTCTCTTAGCATATCAGCAGTTAAATCAAGTGGAAAACCATAGGTATCATAAAGCTTAAAAGCTACTTCACCGCTAAAAATATCTTTAGTGTTTTTAAGCTCTTCGTTAAAAATTTCTATGCCATTTTCAATAGTACTTAAAAATCTTTCTTCTTCTAGTTTGATTTGCTCTTTAATAAATTCTTTTTTTTCGTTTAAGTAGGTATAATGTTCGCCCATTAATTCACAAACCACATCTACAAGCTCATACATAAAAGGTTTTTTAAATCCTAGTAAATACCCATGTCTTAATGCACGGCGTAAAATTCTTCTTAAAACATAACCTCTACCTTCTTTATCAAAGCCAACCCCTTGAGCTAGTAAAAATACACTCGATCTTATATGATCAGCTATTACTCTAAAGCTAGCTCCACTTTCATAGGTATAAGTTTTACCACAAAGTTTTGCTATTTTTTCTATGATAGGCATAAATAAAGAACTATCAAAATTACTAAATTTTCCTTCTTTTATAGCACTAACTCTTTCAAGTCCCATACCTGTATCAATGCTTGGCTTTGGTAAAGGACTTAGTGTGCCATCTGTGCTTCTTTCATACTGCATAAAAACTAGATTCCAAATTTCTAAAAACCTATCTCCATCACCACCCATATAATCTTCACTAGAATTAAAATGCTCACTTCCTTGATCGTAAAAAATTTCACTACAAGGCCCACATGGTCCAGTATCGCCCATTTGCCAAAAATTATCTTTATCACCAAATTTATAAATTCTTTCTTTTTCTATATGTTTTTGCCACAGCTTATAAGCCTCATCGTCATTTTCATGGACGGTTACATAAAGTCTATCTTTAGGAAGTTTTAAAATTTCAGTTACAAATTCCCAAGCATAAGCAATAGCTTCTTCTTTAAAGTAATCTCCAAAACTAAAATTCCCAAGCATTTCAAAAAATGTGTGATGGCGTGCTGTGTAGCCTACATTATCTAAGTCATTATGCTTACCACCAGCTCTTATACAAGTTTGGCAACTTGTTTTGCGAGGAGGGTTTGGGCGTGGTATCTCACCTGTAAATATGCTTTTAAAAGGCACCATACCCGCATTAGTAAAAAGCAAACTCGCATCATCAGGAACCAAAGGACTTGAAGGTGTAATTTCGTGTCCTTTTGATTTAAAAAATTCTAAATATTCTTTTCTTATATCCATAGGTTTTCCTAGCTGATTTTTTTGCTTAAAATAATACCAAAAATACTTTAAATTAAGTAAAACTATCTTATAATCACAATTTTAATTTACAAGGTTACTAAGATGAAAATTCCTTTTATAGACTTAAATGCTCAATATAATGCTTATAAAATAGAAATTGATGAAGCCATAAGTGAAGTTATACAAAATTCTTCTTTTATAGGTGGTGTAAAGCTTGAAGAATTTGAATCAAATTTAGCCAAATATGTAGGTATAAAACATGCTATGGGTTGTTCAAGTGGTACAAGTGCGCTTTTTTTAGCTTTGATGGCTTTAGGAGTAGGTAAAGATGATGAGGTTGTAGTGCCAAGTTTTACTTTTATAGCTACAGCTGAAATGGTGGCTTTGATAGGTGCTAAGCCTGTTTTTGTGGATATTGATTTTAAAGACTATAATCTTGATTTGCAAAAAATTCAAAAAGCTATCACACCTAAAACTAAAGCAGTAATTGCTGTGAGTATTTTTGGTCTTATGCCTGATATGTTTGCTTTAAAAGAACTTTGTAAAAATCACAACATTGCTTTGATAGAAGATGGCGCACAAAGTTTTGGTGCTAGTCAAAAAGGCGTAAAATCATGTGCTATAGCCGATATATCTTGCACAAGCTTTTTTCCATCTAAACCTTTAGGTGCTTATGGAGATGGTGGGGCGATTTTTACTCAAGATGATGAACTAGCACAAAAAATAAAAATTTATTTAAATCATGGACAAATTCAAAGGTATAAACACAAATATATAGGTATAAATGGGAGGCTTGATACTATACAAGCAGCTGTTTTAAATGTGAAATTAAAATATTTAGATAAAGAGATTAGCAAAAGAGAACAAATAGCTAAAATTTATGATGAAAATTTAAAAAATTGTATTTTACCGCCAAGAAAAAATGATTTTGTGAGTGCCCAGGCTCAATATAGCGTGCGTGTAAAAAATAGGGAAAAATTTATGCAAAAATTACAAGAGCAAGGCATACCTACTGCAGTGCATTATCCTTTAGGGCTTCATTTACAAGAAGCTTTTGATTATCTTGCTTATAAGAGAGGTGATTTACCAAACACAGAGCTTTTAAGTGATGAAATTTTGTCCTTACCTATGAGTGCATTTTTAAAAGAAGAACACCAGATAAGAGTGATTGAGGCTTTTAAATGAAGATAGGGCTTATAGGCCTTGGTAAAATGGGTAAAAACCATTTAAGAGAACTTGAGCGTAATTTAAAAGTAAAAGAAATTCATCTTTATGATCCTTTTTGCAAGGATAATTTTAACCATTTTTTACATAAAAATTTCGAAAGTTTTTTAGAGCAAAAGCTAGATGGGGTTATCATAGCTACACCTACATGTACGCATTTAGAAATAGCTTTAAAACTTTTTTCTAAGGTGAAAAATGTCTTAATTGAAAAACCTCTAGCTTTAAATTTAGATGAAATTTTAACTTTAGAACAAAAAGCTAGAGAAAATAAAGTCAGAGTAGGGGTAGGGTTTTGTGAGAGATTTAATCCTGCAGTTTTAACTCTAAAAGAAAAGCTCAAAAAAGATGAGATAATCAGTATCAATATACAAAGGATTTCACCTTACCCTCAAAGGATTAATGATGTTGGGGTTTTGAGTGATCTTAGTGTGCATGATATTGATTTGGTAAGATTTTTAAGTCAAAAACAAATTTCAAAAGCAAATATAAACAAAGCTTATTATCATGACAAATTTGAAGATGAGGTAATGATAAGCTTAAAGCTAGAAAATATTTTAGTAAATATCCATGATAGTTGGAATGCAAAACATATTATTAGAAATATTAAAATTTTAGGTAAAAATCATACCTATGAGCTTGATCTTAAAAATTTTGAACTTTTCATTAATATGCAAAAAATTTCAAATTTATATGAAAATTCCCCTTTATTTGCTGAACATGAAGCATTTTTTGAGCTTTTGCAAAAAGGGGTTTGCAAAAATTTAGCTAGCATTGAAGATGCCTTAAGAGTCCAAGAAATTTTAGAAGGTACTTGAGTAATGAAATATGTCTTTTTTTTAAATATGGGCGGGGTAAATGAGCTTGATGAGTGTGAAGTTTTTTTAAAAAATATGTTTAATGATCCTTATATTTTAGGGATAAAAAATGTTTTTTTAAGAAAATTTGTAGCCTTTATGATAAGAAAATCAAGACTAAAAGTTATGAAACAAAACTATGAAAGAATGGGTGGAAAATCTCCTCTTACTGAAATCACACAAAGTTTGTGTGATAAATTAAATTCTAAAACCAGAGAATGTAAATTTGATTTTATCAGTTTATATGTTCCGCCTTTTGCTAATGAAGTTTTTGCAAAATACAGCTTTAAAAAAAATGATGAGATAATTTTATTTCCTTTGTATCCTCATCATTCTAAAACAACAGTAACCACTTCTTTAGAAGTAGTACAAAATGAACTCAAAAAAAATCAAAATCCAGCTAAAATAAAGATCATTGATATTTTTTATAAAAATGAACTTTACAATGAAATGATTATCAAGCATATTTTAGAAAAAAAGAAAGAATATGATTATAAAACTTTGATTTTTTCCGCACATTCTTTGCCACTTTCCATAATCAAAAAAGGCGATTTATATGAAAAGCATATACAAGAACATGTAAGCATTTTAAAAGAAAAACTTAAAAATGAATTTGATCAAATTTTACTAGCATATCAATCAAAGCTAGGTCCGGTAAAATGGCTTGAACCAAATACAAGTGATATTTTAGTAAATTTAGATGAAAAAGCTTTGATTTATCCTATATCTTTTTGCATAGATTGTTCTGAAACGATTTTTGAGCTTGGAATAGAGTACAGACACTTAGCAAAAAGCGATTATGAGCTTATTGCTTGTCCTAACGATAGTGATGAATTTGTAGAGTTTATTTTAAACCAAACCTAAACCAATACCCCCCCCCATATTGACTATATAGTCTTTCACTATATAAAAGATATATTTAATACTTATTTAATAAATGATATTATAATTTCGATTTTATTTTAAATTCATTTATTAATTAAGGAGTTTATATGTCTTATTTCACGGGGGGGGGTATTGATTCTAAATCAAACCAAACTTCATCTTTAACTAATTCTTTTAATTCGTTTGTTTTAAACAAACATATTACACATAATAATCTTTCTTTTACTAAAAAAACTTTTTTATCTTTAGCAACTATATCTTTTTTAGCTACCTGTGCTAATGCTAGTATTACAACTATTAATGATAAAGTTTCTAATGGTAGTATAACTATTGCTAATGCTAGAAGCAATATATCAAGAGATATTAGTGGTGGTGGTTGTAGTGGAACAATTTGTACTATAGAAACCACTCAAAATAATGGAGTAACTATAAGTGGTAATAATGGTGGAACTTTAACCATTACAGATAAGGGAAGTATAACTAATAATAATAAATATGGTAGTGGAGTTTTAATTAATGGCAGCGCTACTAATGTAAATATTAATAATAGTGGAACTATTGATTCTACAAATACAAATAATCAAAGTGGTAATGGTATTAGTGTAGAAGGAAATAACAATAATAATATTACTATAACTAATAGTGGAAGTATCAATAGTGGTACTTTTAATGGAATTGAAATTAAAGGTAGTAATAATACTATAAACAATCTTACCAATAGTGGAATTATAACTGGTAAAGGTAATGGTATAAGTGTTAATGGTAGCAACAATGTAATTGAAACTTTGGATAATAGTGGGTTTATTAGTGCAATTAAAGTTCAAAATCAAGGCTCGATAAAAACTATAGATAATAAGGGAACTATAGGGGGCGTAGTTATTGATCATAAGAATAGTGTAATTCAAAATTTAATGAATCATGGCACTATTAATGGGAAAATAAATGTAATCGGAGGGAAGATTTCAAGCATTACCAATGATAAAAATGGTGTGATTAATGGTGGTATTGAGATAGGTTTATGGGGTGGAGGAGCTATAGATACTATTATAAATAAAGGCGCTGTTAATAGTGGTAATAGAGGAATTTTTATTACTAATAATACAAAACTTATAGAAAATTCTGGAGTGATTTCTGGGAATAATGCGGGTATTGATACTGATAATGGTGCAGACATTATAACAATATCAAACTCTGGAACCATTACAAGTGAAAAAGGAATTGGGATAAAAGTTTATTCTACTAATAAAAAAGGTATTGAAACAATTAATAACAAAAACAATGGTTTGATATATGGTAATACTGATGGGATTATGACATATGCTCAGTGGGGGCAAATTGGTAGAGTAAAGAATATCAACAACGAAGGTTCTATCATAGGTGGTAAAAATGGCATAAATATACAAGAATTTGGTAACAATAAAAGTTTAATTTCTTATATAGAAACGATTACTAACAAAGGCACTATTTTAGGTAAAAATGGTGCAGGTATATATGTAAATGGAGCTAAACAAGAAGTCAAAAACTATATTCAATTAGATGGTCCTAATGCTCTCATAGCAGGTGGTAAAGCAGGCATACATAATAAAGGAACCATAGGTGTAAATAATAATGGAACTTCTGTAAATAATGGTAATGTTATTGACTTAAAAAATGGCGCAACCATAGCTAGCCTAAAACAAGAAAAAGATGCCTAAAATATGATGAAAGTGGCACAGCTATACTTAATGAAGGAACTATCAAAGGTAATATCTCTTTAGATAAATCTTTCATTTATGGAAGTGTTTATAATAAAAACACCATAGGTGGTAATATATCTTTAAATAATAAATCTTATATTAGCTCTATAAACAATCAAAAAAATATTCAAGGCTCTATAGACTTAAAAGAACAATCTCACATTAATAGTATTTTAAATAATGGAACTATAGAAAAAGGAATAAGTCTTGATAAAAGTACTATAGGCTCTATAGAAAATTCAGGCATTATAGGTAATGGTGGTATTAAATTAAATAATGAAAGTAAAATAGGCTCTATTACAAACAATAAAAATGCTAAAACTGATTTAGATTTAAAAAACAATTCCATAGTAGATTTAGTAAAAAATGAAGGCACTATGGAAATAACTAAAGATGAAACTAGTTCTATAAATGCCTTTGATAATAATGGTAATTTATTAAGCAAATTTGAAAACAATAGTCAAATGCAAGCTATTATAAATAATAACAATGCTATTATGGAACAAGGCTTAGAAAATACTGGCTCTATAGCTGCTATTAACAATGCAGGAACTATAACAGGTATAAATAATACCTTTAATAAAATAACTAAAGATGATATAAAAAAGGCACTATAGGCACTATAGTAAATACAGGCATTATAGGTAATGAAGCTAGTCCTTTAGCTACTCAAGATATTACTTATGGTATTAATAATAGTGGCACTATAGAAAAACTTATCAATTCTTCAGGAGATATTAACAATCCTAATACTGATAAAGATATTCATATATATGGTGGTATTAATAATAGTGGTTATATAGATATATTTAATACAGGTAATATTCATGGTGGTATTACCAATAGTGGAACTTTAATCCTTAGTAATGGACACATTCATTCTGGAAATGGTTCTACTCAAGCTTCTTGGCATGGAGGCTTTATAGGTAAAAATAACAATGGCTACCATATAGAAAACAATGACAATGGTAAAGTTAGTATAGATGGTTGGTATTTTAATGATTTAGAATACAAAGGAACTACTCAAGAAGATATAGCAAATAGATTAGAAAATGCCATTATAGTAGGTGGAAATAATATAGGTGGTATTAGTGCAGATAAAATCTATGTAAATACAAGTAAGTTAAAATTAAATACAATCTATGATGCTAATACTTTCTTTATTGATGAAAATGGTAAAGTAATAGGTGATAAAATAAACAATAATGCAGGTGTAAATGCTAATAACATACATAGCTTATCAGGAATTTATGACTTTTTAGGTTTAGGTGAAGGTCGATATATAGCTAATGTTAATGTATCAGAATTAAGTGGTAAAACTCTAGCTAAATCTATGGTATATTCAGCTAGATTAAGAAATATAAATATTTCTAATATATTAAGAGATACTACAGCTAAAAACTTCCAAACAGAATTTTCTCAAGTATTAGATATGGAATTATCTAAAAAAGGTGAAGCTTATGGTAATGATGCTGATTTATTAGCTGAATTAGAAGATATATTTATACCAAATAAAAATCCAAATGCAAAAAACCATTCTTTCTTAATTCCTTATTATAATCATTCATCTATTAAGATAGGAAATAGTGTAGGACAATTAAGTGCTAATACTACAGGTTTAATAGGTGGTTCTTTAAGAGAATTACCAAATGATTATGGTACTATAGGTTTTTATTTAGGTTATGAAGATGCTTCTAAAGAACAAGCCACTCAAAGATTAAAATTTGATGATAAAACTTATTATGGTGGTTTAACTTATTATGGAGTATTAGCAAGAGATGGTATAGATCAATACTATATTAGTGCTAGTACAAGATTTGATTATACTACAACAGACATAGAAAAAACTTATAAAAATATACCTGCTACTATAGAAAGTGATACTCAAACTTATGGTTATGGGATAGATGTAAAAGTAGGTGCTAATTATTATAATACCTTAGAAATAGCTAGAATAACTCCTGAAATTGGTTTGAGTTATTATGGTATGAGTAATAAAAACTTTAGCTTAAAACATATAGATGGTCTAAGAGAGCATTATTTAGCAGAACAATTTAACTTTATAGATGCAAGTGCTGCTTTAAAATGGTATAAACCTTGGAGTGATAAATTAAGATCAAATGTAACTATAGGTGCTATAGTAAATCTTTATGAAGATGCTAAAGGTAATTTAAGATTAGGTGCTAATCATTTTACTACAGAAGTACAAACTTCTAAGTATTATGGCTTTGGTCAATTAGGACTTTCTTATAATATAGCTAATAATGCTGATTTATCACTAAATTATGCAGGAGCATTTACATTTGATAATACTACCTCTCATACTATGTTTTTAAAACTAGGTTTATGGTGGTAATATACACACTAGCTATTTAGCTAGTGTGATTTTATTTGCCTAGAGTTTGCTTAAAACAAATTATAAGTAACAAAACAATCATTCTTTATAATAAATAGAGAATGATTAAGCTACAATAGCCTAAAAGCTTTTTGTGAAAAACATAAACTCCTTATTAAGCAAACTCGTTAAGTTAAGCAAGCTCTAGGGAGGTAAAATGGTGGGTGTGTGGGATTTTTACTAATTTTATTTAAAGAAAATAAATTTAAAATCATTCTTTTTTTACTTTTTAGTATTTTTACAAGTGTATTGGGTGTATTAAGTAAGCTCTGGGGAGTTGAATTATTTATTTGGTATTTGCGATAGGTTTTAGATAGTTTTCTTTAATCAGTATATTTACCGTATCTTTAAACATAGGTAAAGCACTTTGTGCAGCATAATAACTATAAGATTTGGTAGGATTTCTTACTAAAACCCCTATGGTGTAGTTATTTTTCTCATCATTTGCAAAGCCAAAAAATGAAGCATTGTAGCGATTTGATGTATAGCCTTTTCTTTCGGCAATTCTTGCTGTACCTGTTTTACCACCTATGATTATGCCTTGAGTTTGTGCTTTTTTACCAGTTCCTTTTTCTATAACATTGATTAAAATTTGTTGCATTTCTTTAGCTGCTTTGCTTGAAAGAATTTTTTCTTTTTTTGATTCATCATCAAGACTTACCAAGCGTCCATCTTGGTATATTTTATTTGCAATTTGTGGGGTTATATAATAACCCTCGTTATTAAAAACATTATAAGCAGCTAAAAGTTGCATAAAAGTAGTTTTTAAACCATATCCATAGCTTAAAACGGATTTTTCAACTTCTCTTAGTCTTTTTGGGTTTGGTATTTCCCCTTTTTGTTCATAAGGAAGATCTATTCCGCTTTTTTCTCCAAAACGAAAAATTCTAAGTCCTGAAATGATTTCAAGATTGCTAAGTCTTTGGGCTATTTTAATCATACCAACATTTGAAGAATAGGTTATGACTTCTTCCATGCTCATTTTATTTTTCTTGTGATCATCGCGTATAGTAAAACGCCCAAGTTTGTATTGTCCACCTTGCGTATCGATAATCTCATTGACTTTGATTTTATCAAGCATTAAAGCAGTAGTGAATATAAAAGGCTTGATAACAGAACCCGCTTCATAGCCGTATTCTATAGCACTTGCATTAAGCACAGAAAGATCTTTTCCACGATTTTGTGGATCATATCTTCTTGAGCTAGCAAGTGCTAAGATTTTCCCGCTCTTGCTTTCCATTACAGCCACGATGATTTCATTAGCTTTTAAATCTTCATTTCTTTTATCAATGGCTTTTTCTAAATTTTTTTGAAGTTTTAATGATATATTTAGATATAAATCACAACCATCTATTTTGCGTTGCTCATAAGAGTGCAAATTTAAGATAATATTTCCACCTATATCTCTTAAACCTTGAATTTTTGCATTTTGCAAAGGATTTAAACACTCATTGTAGTATTTTTCTAAGCCTTTAATACCAACATTTTTAAAAATTTCACTTTGTTCATCCATATAGGTTCTTGTATAACCTATAATAGGCGTAAGTGAATCTTTAGGCATATATACACGATCTTCTTTGTGTTCTATGATGTCAAGCCCTCTTGTTTCTACTCTGCCGTTGTTGTTGGTGAAAGATTTAAAAAAACCTTGTGTGTAAAGCTTTTTAGCTAATTCTTTTAAATAACTTGCATCTTTAGAGTTTATATTTTGCAATAAAATAAAACTATACCCTCTTTTCTTTTTGATAGCCATTCTTTTTTTAATATCTTGCATTTCTTCATCATTTATACCACTATAAATTTGAAAGAGTTTTAAAAACAATTCTTTTTTATCTGGATTTAAACTTCTTAAATCTATTTCAGCTCTATAAATTTGCCTACTTGAAGTAATGGTAAAATTATCGCTTGTTATGATATTTCCTCTTAGAGCAGAATAGTATTGTTCTTTTTGGGTGTTTGGTATATGGCGTTTAGAAGTAAGAAAAAAAGTGGAAAGTAAAAATAAAGCCATAAAAAATAAAGCCATACAAAAAGCAAAAGCTACTTTTGAAACTCTATTTCTAATGGCGTTTGAAAGCATATATTAAATTTGAGTTCTTGAAATTTCTTTGTATGCGTTTATAGCCTTATTTCTAACTTCAAGCATAAATTTCATACTAGATTCTGCTTTGCTAATAGCTATTGCAGCTTGGTGCAAGTCTTTAACTTCACCTGTAGCAATATCTACCATAGCAGCTTCAGCGGTTTCTTGAGTTTTATTAAGATTATTAATAGAATTTTTCAATAAGCTTGAAAACTCATTACCTATGCTAGTATTATTTGCATTATTGTTTTTGTTATTAACATTATTGAGTTGATTTAAACTATTTATAGTATTCATTATTAACCTCTTAGTAAATCTATCGCACTTTGCGCTATAGTTTTAGTGCTTGTAAAAGCACTAACATTTGCTTGATAAGCTCTTGTTGCTTCTATTAAATCAGCCATTTCGATGACAGGATTTATATTCGGGAATGCAACATAACCTTGCTCATTTGCATCAGGATGAGATGGATCAAACTTCATACGAAAATCTTTATCATCTCTTACTACTTTATCAACCACTACGCTCATTATAGCAGGTTTTGCATCTTTTTGTGAAGCTGGATCGTTTAAAGGGTTCTCGTATTCTAAAAAATTATTATCTTTAGCTATTTGTTTATTTAATAACTCATTAAAATCAGTTGCTTTAAAAATCACTTCTCTTCTTCTATAAGGTCCACCTTCTGCTGTTCTTGTGGTGTTTGCATTAGCTATGTTTGAGCTAATTACATTCATTCTAAAGCGTTGTGCGCTAAGTCCATATCCACTAATATCAAAATCACTTAAATAAGCCATTATTTTTCTCCTAGCCTAACTTAGAACTTGTTTCAATGATGGTTGAAAAAATATTACTTTGTCTTCTTAAAACACCATCTAAAGCTGTAATCATCATAGTATTTTTGCTCATTTCAGTAGTTTCTACATCAAGATCTACCGTGTTTGCATCATTTCTTGCCAAATGTCCATCTCTTAAATAAATAGTCGATTTATTTGGATCTGGAAATTTCCATGGTTTTTGATGATTTGCATTGGTGCTTGCTAACTCAAGTTCTTTGGTATCTTTTTTTTTGAAAATTTCATTTGCTCTATTTACTAAAGCAGTTTCAAATTCTATATCTCTTGCTTTATAAAAAGGAGTATCAACATTTGCAAGGTTAGAATTAATCATTTGACTTCTTAGGTTTCTTCCTGCTAAAGCATCAACAATAAGTTCTTTTGACTTAAAAGGGCTTATCATAATTTTTCCTTTAAAATAAAGCTTTTGTAAAATAAAAGCAAAAACTATTCCAAAAATATTTATGTAATTTTGTATTTTTGTGTATTTATAAGTATATCTTTTTATAGTAAATTTTTAAAATTTTCAAAGCCACTTTCAAGAGAAATTCTCTTTTCTAATATAGTTAAAAAATCTTTTTTTGACATCTCTTTTGCACCCATAAATTTTAAATGCTCATTAGGTACTTGACAATCTATTAAAAAATCATAAGGTTTTAAAAGTTCGCAAAGTTTTATTAATGCTATTTTTGAGGTATCTTTTCTAAGACTTATCATACTTTCACCAAAAAACATTTTTCCTATAATGAGTCCATATAAACCGCCAATTAGCGTATCGTTTTCATAAATTTCAACACTATGAGCTAAATTTTGCTCAAAAAGCTTTGTATAAACTTGTATAAATTCTTGACTTATCCAAGTTTTTTTTCTTAAAGCACAAAGTTTTATAATAGAGCTAAAATTAAAATCAAGCTTTATTTCATAAGTTTTTAAAGCTTTTTTTATGCTTTTTTGTATATGAACTTCTTCTGGAAAAAGAACCATTCTAGGAGAAGGGCACCACCAAGTAACAGGATTGCTTGTCCATGGAAAAAGCCCTAAGCTATATGCATAAGGTATAAAATCTACCTCTAGTTTTTCACTGATAAAAACAGGTGCATCATCAGGGCTTTTTAAGAGCTTAGAATATAAATTCGATTTTTTCATTTTTAGAAAGTTTTAGTTTAAGTTTGCCACCATTTTTTAATTTTCCAAATAAAATCTCATCACTTAATTTTTCACCAATTTCTTCTGAGATAATTCGTTTTAGTAATCTCACTCCAAATTCATTATTATTAGTTTTTTTGGCAAGAAATTCTTTTACTTTTTTATCTGCTTCTATGGTGATATTATTTAAATTTGTAGCGATTAAATCAAGTTCTTTTTGAACAATTTGTTCTAAAATGTCTTGATTTAAGTTATTAAAATGTATGATTTTATCTATACGATTGATAAATTCAGGTGCAAAGAAGTCTTTTATAGCTTTGTTACTTTTTTCTTTATCGTTACTTAAAAAACCAAGTTCATTACTTTCTTTTAAACCTAAATTAGAAGTCATAATGATGATAGTATTTTTAAAATCAGCTTTTAGACCACTATTATCTGTTAAGCTTGCATTGTCAAAAATTTGTAAAAATGTATTAGTTAAATCTGGATGAGCTTTTTCTATTTCATCAAATAAAACTACACTAAAAGGATTTTTTCTAATGCTATTACTTAACAATCCGCCATCTTCATAACCCACAAAACCAGCAGAAGTTCCTATAAGCTTACTAACATCATGTTTTTGCGAGTACTCACTCATATCAAATCTTTCAAGATTTAAATTTAAAATTTGTGCTAAATTTTTAGCAAGTTCAGTTTTACCAACGCCGCTTGAACCAGTAAATAAAAACACACCTTTTGGGGTATTTTTGCCTTTTAATCCTGCATAACTTTGTTTTAAGGTAGAACACAAGGCTTTGATGGCTTCATCTTGACCAAATATATTTTGCTTTAAGTTTAGTTCGAGATTTTTTAAAATTTTACTCTGATCGCTTTCGTAAATTTTATGAGAATGTGTCATTCTAGCTAAAGTGTTTTCTAAATCTTTTATTTTTACTATTTTTTTACTTTTTTTATCTTCTAAAGCAAAACTTGCACCTAGTTCATCAATTAAATCAATCGCGCTATCTGGTAAGAATTTATCATGTAAAAATTGTTTTGCAAGTTTTATACTCGTTTGTAAAATTTCATCATTTAGTTTGATTTTATGAAAATTTTCATATTTACTTTTTAGACCTTGCAAGATTAAAAAACATTCTTCTTCGCTTGGTTCATCTATGTCAATTTTAGCAAATCTTCTACTTAAAGCTTTGTTTTTATCAAAAGTATTTTTATACTCTATAAAAGTAGTTGCACCTATGCATTTTATATTTCCATTGCTTAATGCAGGTTTTAATAAATTTGACATATCTGCATGGCTTTCATTGCTTGCACCAGTTCCTACTATGGTGTGAATTTCATCTATAAACAAAATAGCATTAGGGATATTTTCTAACTCTTTAATAATATCTTTTAGTCTTTTTTCAAAATCGCCTCTATATTTTGTACCAGAGAGCAAACTTGCCATATCAAGACTATAAATTTTTGAATTTTTTAAATGTTTAGGAACTTTTTCTTCTGCTATAGCTAATGCTAATCCTTCTATAACCGCACTTTTTCCAACTCCTGGTTCGCCTACTAAGATAGGATTGTTTTTTTTGCGTCTGCTTAAAATTTGCATCATTCTTTCTAATTCAAATCTTCTACCTATAACAGGATCTATTTTACCTTTTTTTGCAAGTTCAACTAGCTCGGTAGTGTGGGTTTTTAGATTTTCAAATTCTGCACTTTGTAGTAATTCTTGTAATTTTTCTTCTTCGATTAAATGTTTTTTTAAAATATTGCAAGAATAAGCTTTTTCTTCTTTGCAAAGTGCAATGATGAAATCAACTACACTTGTTTGTTTTTTTGCATTTAATTTGTGTAATATATTTTCTAAGATTACAGAAAAAATAGGTTCTATTTCTTTTTTTAAAATCTCATTATTTTTTGCTAGATAGTTTTTTAGATCGTTTTCAAAGCCTTGTAAATCTCCATCTCCGATTTCTTCAAGTAAATTTTTAAAATCATTGCTTAGTTTAACTAATGCAAAAAGTAAATGTTCGCAAGTGATAAATTCGTGATGATTGATAAAGCTTAAATGTCTTGCATTTGGTATAAACGAATCAATCAATTCTTTATATTTCATTGTTCTTCTATCCTTGTTTGGAGTGGAAAATTATTGTTTTTTGCAGCTATATCAACTTGTTGTTTTTTGCTAAGTGCAATTTCTTCTGTATATACGCCACAAACACCACTTCCTTGGTGGTGAATTTCAAGCATTATCATACTTGCTTTTTCAAAATCATGATGAAATATATTCATTAAAACTTCTATTACAAAGTCCATAGTGGTTATATCATCATTTAAAAGCAAAACTTTAAACATTTTGGGTTCTGCTAATTTTTGTTGTTCTAAAATTTCATTTTTTAGATTCATTGATTATCCTAGCAATATCTTCTTGCATAGTTTGGATAGAAATTTTTCCAAGATAATATTTCACATAATTTTTTGAATCCTTATTCCAAAAATCTGTTAAGTCTTGATAAATTCCATTTTTCAAAACCACTTTAAAAGGCAATTGTTCCATATTTTGATAATTAATATCTTTTAATGCTTGTGCTACAATCCTATCATTTTCTTTGGAATTACTTAGAAAATAATATGCGCCATATTTTATTGCAAAATCTTTTACAGCTTGATCGCTGACATTTTCAAAATGACTAAGCCCTATGATTGTAAAATTTTCTTTATTTTTTTGCCATAAATTAGTAAGATGTGGTGCTTCTTCTTGACACGGGGTGCAAAAGGTTCCAAAAAAATCAAACATTAAAATTTTATTTTCTTCTCCTTTTACAATAAAACCATTTTGAGTTCTAATTAATGTCTTTTCTCCACCATTTATGCTTTTTAAAAGGATTTCATCACCCATTTTGTATTCTGCAAAAATAAAATCATTTTCGATTTTTTCTTCACTAGAACAAGCGCTAATAAAAAGTGCAAAAATAAAAGTTAAAAATAAATAAGTAGTTTTTTTCATAATTTTCCTTTAAAAATGATTTTTTATAGCAGCTCTTGCTTCGAGATCTGCTTGTTTTTTCTTTAAACTTTCTCTTTTATCATGTAAATTTTTACCTTTAGCAAGTGCTATTAAAACTTTAACTTTATTTTTTTCATTAAAATAAAATTCTAAAGGAACTATAGTAAAACCTTGGATACTGATTTTTCCAAAAAGTTTATCGATTTGTTTTTTATGCATTAAAAGTTTTCTAGCACCCTTTTCATCATGCTTGTAAAAAGAATGCGTTGTACTAAGATGAGAAATATGAGCATTAAGCAAGAAAATTTCACCCTTGATAATACGAATAAAAGAATCTTTTAAGTTAGCTCTAAAAGCTCTTAGTGCTACTACTTCAGAGCCTTTTAAAACAATACCCGCTTCAAATTTTTCTAAAATTTCATAATCAAAAAAAGCTTTTTTATTTTTTACGATAGTTTTTTTCATTATTAAACCTTAAAAACTCCACTTCCACTTCCACTTAAAAAATAAGCCTCATCAAGAAAAGTTTGCATTTTAGGATAAATTTTTACACAAGGAACAAATAAGTCGTTTAAATCAGTATTTTTGAACTCTAAAATTTCGCTTATTTTGAGTGTTTTGAGTGTTTTGGCTAATTTTATATTAGCTTGTAAATCGTATTTACTCCTATCAAATGCTTGATAAACTTTAGCGCTTGAGCATTCAAAATTTGGAAAAATAAATTTTAATTCATTAAAATCATCTTCAAAATTTTCAACTATTTCACCACAACCGCTAACATTTGCACTACCATATCCACTTAAAAAAAAGATTAAATCAGAGCCAAGTTTTTGGCAAATTTGCTCAAGTTGCTTTTTTGATAATTTTAAATTTAAAGTCTCATTTATCATAAGCAAAAACGCCACTGCATCGGTACTGCTTCCCCCAAGCCCTCCGCCTATAGGGATATTTTTAATAAGTTTTAAGCTTTTGTTTTTAAAAAACTCATTTAACTCATTTGAAAATCCTAAAATTTCTAATTCTTTATAAGTTTTGTGTATGATGGTATCTTGTGTAAAATTTCCTATAATTTCAAAACCATCTTTAGTTTTTTCACTGCTAAATTCTAATTCATCAAAAATATTTTTTAATAAAACAAAACGCGATTGTAGTAAATGATAAGATCTTGAATCAATCCCTGTGATTTTTAAAAAAATATTAGCTTTTGCGTAAGCTTTCATTTTTTAAGCTTTTTACTCAGATCATCAAGTTTTATCGTTTCATCGCTAATTGCATGTAAATTTTCACTTTTTACTTGCTCGATAAGTTCTTTGCGTAGTATCATCAAAGACTTTGGGGCTTCAATACCTATTTTAGCATAACCTTTACCCGTTTGAACTACTTTTATTTCTATATCATCTCCGATTTTTATACTTTCATTTTCTTTTCTTGATAAAATTAACATTTTAATACCTTGTTTAAATAATATTGCACTTGATTATCTTGGATAGAAATGATAGAAAAAAAATCTTTTTCTTCTAAAATATAGCTACCTTCTTCTTGGAATTCTAAATCGTCCAAAAATATTTTTTGTCCATTGTATAATTTATAGGGATATTTTATCGTATTTTTTTTAATATTTAAAAAAGCTAAAGGATTTAATTTTTTTTCGTTTTCATAAAAAAACTTTCCCTCGCTTAAACGCTCTAGTGAGCTTAAAGTTGCATTAATACCAAGTTTTCTAGCAAATAATTCACAATATGAGCGTATGTAAGAGCCTTCGCTTACTGCAATTTCTATAGTTAAAAATGGATGATTATAGTGTAAAATTTTGGTATAAAAAACTTCCATAATGCATGGCTTTAAATTTACTTCATATCCTTTTTTAGCTAATTCATAAGATCTTATGCCATCTATTTTTTTTGCACAATATGCGGGTGGTGTGTAGGTAATTTTTCCTAAAAGCTCATTTTTGATTTGTTCTAGTTTTTCTTTATCAAAAGTATATGTGAGAGTAATTTCTTTGATATTTTGATTATCAAGGCTTAAAGAATGCACACCAAACCAAAGTGTTGCTTTGTAAATTTTTGGATTTTTATCAAAAAAACGGAATAATTTTGTATATTGTCCAAATGCTATTAACAAAACTCCTTTTGCAAAAGGATCAAGTGTTCCTGAAAAACCTGCTTTTTTATTTTTATATTTTTTTTTGAGTTTGCTTAGGAAAGTATTAGAACTCATACCGCTTGGTTTGTAAGCTACAAAGAGTTTATTCATATAGCTTTTTCCACAAAACTTGACATTATCATTCTCTCTATGCCTCCAAAATTAATGGTGAGTTTTTCTTCATTTCCTATTTTACTTACACTAGTAACCCTGCCTATACCAAAAATTTTATGTTTAATTAAATCCCCTTTTTTGTAAGAATTTCTTTGATAATCTAGTGTTAGTTCTTTTTTCATTACATTGCTTTCGCCAAAAAATCTACTTTTTTCTAATCTTGTGCGACTCCCTTTATAAAATCTAGAATTTGCATAACTTAAATAAAGCTTTTTCTTTGCTCTTGTAATAGCTACATAAGCAAGTCTGCGTTCTTCTTCTATATTGCTTGTGTCGCTAGTTAATGGAAAAAATCCTTCTTCTAAGCCTATAATAAAAACATGATCAAATTCAAGTCCTTTGCTAGCGTGAATACTCATAATGCAAATACTTTCTTTATCAAGTCCATCTTGTTCGTTTAATAATGAAATTTCATTCAAAATATCGTCTAAACTATTATAGTTTCCATGGGAAATTTTATCTTTTAAATTTGCATAAAGTTCATCTATGTTTAAAAGCTTATCTTCGCCTTCTGGATTGTCTTTATAGAATTCTTTTATTTTAAACTCATCTTCTAAAGCTAAAATCATTGCAAGTAAATTATTTTTTTCTTTGATTTTATGCATACTTAATATAAATTTTTCTATTTCATTATCTGTTTTTTTGCTAAAAAATCCACTTCCTTGTAAAACACATAAGCTTTCAAATAAAGATAAATGGTTTTCTTTAGCGTAGTTTTCTAATTTTTCTAAACTCGCGTTGCCAAAATTTCTTTTAGGACGATTAATGATGCGTTTAAAAGAATAATCATCATTTAAATTTGAAAGCAATCTTAAATATGAAATAATATCTTTAATTTCAGCTCTTTCATAAAAACGAATTCCGCTTAGTAACTTAAAAGGAATTTTTTCTTTACTAAAAGCTTCTTCAAGAGCGCGAGATAGTGCATTTACTCTATAAAGTATGGCTATTTCACCAGGATTAATTCCTGAATTTAAAAGCTTTGAAACCTCTCTAGCAACCTTAAAACTTTCAATTTTTTCATCATCATTTTGTAAAATTGTTATTTCTTCACCCTTATCTTTGGTGCAGATTAAAGTTTTTCCTAATCTTTTTCTATTATGCTCTATAAGTTCATTTGCAGCTTGCAAAATAGCGCTTGTTGAGCGGTAATTTTGCTCTAGTTTGACTAGTTTTACATTATGAAATTGCTCTTTAAAATTTAAGATATTTTCTATCTTAGCCCCACGCCATCCATAAATGCTTTGATCATCATCACCCACTACGCAGATATTTTCATGAGCTGAGCAAAGTTTTTTTAGAATTTGATATTGCAAAGTATTAGTATCTTGATACTCATCTACTGTAATGTAATTATATTTTTGGCTTTGCTCTTTGGCAAAATTTTCATCTTCTAAAATTTTATTAGTAAGCATTAGTAAATCATCAAAATCCATAAAATTATTTTGCTTTAAAAAATGTTCATATTGCTCATAAATATGAATGATTTCTTCATAATTTTTATTTTTTTCATCTTTTAAAAAGTCTAATTCTTTGCGAATTTCTTCAGCACTTTTACTTTGATTTTTAAAATTTGAAATATAAGCTCCGATACTAGCTAATGAGCTTTTTAAATTTTCACTAGCTAAATCTTTTAAAATTTTCTTTTTATCATCTGTATCAATAATGACAAAATTATTTGCCCTTGAAATTCTTTCACTATATAATCTTAAAAACAATAAGCCAAATTTGTGAAAAGTACATAAAAGCGGATTATGCAAACTTTGATTTTGTAAAAGAGCCAAGGCTCTTGTCTTCATTACATTAGCAGCTTTGTTTGTAAAGGTTAGTGTAAGGGTATTTTGCGCAGGAATGCCCACATGATCAATCAAATAAGCAAGTCTAGTGGTAATGGTTTTAGTTTTTCCACTGCCTGCACCTGCTAGTATAAGCATAGCCCCATCAATGTGCATAATAGCTTCTTTTTGGCTATCGTTTAAATCTTCAAAAAAACTCATCTTTTTAGCAAGTCTTTGTTATTAGGATTATTTAAAAAAGCGTTCATGGATTTTTCTTTTAATTTTTGATCATTTTGCTTTTTAAAATAGTTTGAAAAATTTACAAAAATGATATTATCTTCAACTTGAATTTGAGTAATTGCGCCTAAATCTACTCTAACAAAAGTTGCAAAATCATCAGGACCAAAACCCGCATGAAATTCCATATGTTCATTTGTTAAAACTATAGATTTAAAAGTATAGCCTCCAAGTGCAAAAATGCAGTAAGGATTTTTGCTTACTACATCTAATTCTGGTGGCAAAGGAGGTTCAAGTGTAACAAATTTGGTATTGACTATAATGTTAAATTCAACATCTTCTTGGATTAAAATTTGCAAACATTCATAAATACTTTTTTGCATTAAACTTATAAAACTTTTATTATTTAAAATTTTATCAATCATTGCTTAGCCTTAAAAATTCATTAACTAATATTCTAACTTGCTTTAAGCCTATATTCCAAAACTCATCATTTTCTATATCAAAACCAAACATAGCTACAAGTTCTTTTGGGCTTTTGCTTCCACCACTACTTAAAAACTCAATGTAAATTTGAGTAAAATTAGGACATTTGCCACTTTTGTATAATCCATAAAGTGCTAAAACTAAAAGTTGTGCATAAGCATAAGCATAACAATAAAATGGAGAATGTATAAAATGTGGAATATAAGAATACCAAAGAGCATAATTTTTGGTTAAAGCTACACTATCTTGAAACATTTTTCTTGATTCTTCAAGCCAAATTTCACTTATTTCTTGAGCACTTAATTCTTCTTTTTTAGCGTGAAATCTACGCTCAAAAGTAGTAAAATTAATTTGTCTATAAAGAGTAGCAAAAATATCTTCAATTTTTGCAGCATATAAAGACAAAAGTTCTTCTTTGTCTAAATTTTCTTTAATATAATCAAAAATTAACATTTCAGCAAATACCGAAGCAGTTTCAGCTGTGGTTAAAGGTGTATCTTGATTTAAAAAACTTACTTTATAAGAAAGCTTTTGGTGTATAGTATGTCCTAACTCATGTGCTAGAGTAAAAAGATCGCGTCTTTGATTAGTGTAGTTTAAAAGTATGAAAGGATGACTTAGTGGAGTACTTGAATGAGAGAAAGCACCATTTTGTTTAAATTCTTTAGGATAAACATCAATCCAATTGTTCTCAAAAGCTTCTTTTGCTATCATATAAAAGTCTTTAGAAAATTTTTCAAAAGCTTTTAAAACTATATTTTTTGCCTCATTAAAATCAACTTGCATTTCTTTGCCAATGGGCGCATAACGATCATAATCTTTTAACTTTTTATAGCCTAGAATTTTTTTCTTTGCATTATAAAATTTAGAGACTATATCAAAACTATTTTCACTAGCATTAATTAAGGCATTGACGCTTTTTTTAGAAATTTGATTTCTTATATGTCTTGGAGTTTCTGGATCTTCATAGGATCTTAACTCGCAAATGCTAGCAAGCTCACTTTTAATCATATTGAAAATATATACTAAAAGCTTGTTTTGTTTTTTTAAAGTTTTGCTAAAACATTTTGAAGCTTTTTTTCTAATACTTCTATCTTTATCATAAAGTTTGCTTAGAATTTCTTCTTCGCTTAGCTTTTGTCCTTCGAGATTAAATTTTAAAGTACTAAAAGTTTCATCAAACAATCTTGCAAAAGCATTAGAACCTGTGCTTGATAAAATAAGTATAACTCTTTCTTCTTTTTTAGAAAGATTGTGTTTTTTATGTTTGATAAGATTGTTTAGATAAAACTCATAATCTTTGCAAAATTTTATAAAACTTTTACTTTTATTTTCTTCAAGCTCACAAAATTCAAGCTCAAAAAATAAAAGATTTTCTTCTATCTTTTTGCTTAAATTTTCATATTTTGCATAAAAAGCACCTTTGGTAGTATCTTGAGCAAAGTTTAAATATACATAAGTTAGTATGTGAGAAAGTTTTAAGATTAACTCCTCATAGCCTTTTAAAGCTTGTAAAAATTGTTCATTGTCTAAACTATGAAGATTATTTTCATATTGTTTTTTAAATTCATAAGCTTTTTTTTGAGTTTTTTGTAAAAAAAGATTTAAATCTTGTTCATCTTTAAATAATACACTTAAATTCCAATTTTGCATGGTTTAACTTTCTAAAATGAGTTTTTTTAATACAGCCATTCTAATAGCAACGCCGTTTTTAACTTGGGTTAAAACCTTGCATCTTTTATCAGCCATTACTTCATCACTAATATCAATATTTCTATGGACAGGGCCAGGATGCAAGATGATGAGATTTTTATCTTTAATTAAGTTTTTGCTAATACAAAAATCATTTGCATAATCTTTAAGCGATGCATAGGTTGGTATATTGTGTCTTTCGGTTTGCGTTCTAAGGCTCATAATGATATCTATATCTTCAATAACTTCTTTTAATTTATTTGTTTTATTAATAGGATAATTTGGCATAAAATGAGGTGGGGCTACTAGGGTAATATCTATACCAAAACGAGGTAATAATTCTAAATTTGAAGCAGCAACGCGTGAGTTTTTAATATCTCCTACTATTGCTATTTTTTTACCTTTAATATTATAGTCAAAATGCTCCATTATAGTAAAAAGATCAAGTAAAGCTTGAGTAGGATGAGCATGTTTACCATCACCTCCATTAACTATAGGACAATGAGTATAATTTGCTAAAGTATGAGGAACGCCTGAATTTTTATGTCTGACTACAATAGCATTTGGTGCCATCGCATCTAAATTTGCAGCAGTATCAAAAAGTGTTTCGCCTTTGCTAGAGCTACTTCTTGAAACATCTAGTTTTAAAACTCTAGCACCTAGTCTTCTTGCAGCTGTCTCAAAGCTTGATTGAGTGCGAGTTGAATTTTCGAAAAATATAGTTGTAACACTTTTTCCTTCTAAAAATGTGCGTGGTTTTTCATCTAAAAATTCTTTTGCTTCTTTAAATAAAGCCAAAATTTCATCATTGCTAAAATCTTTCGTAGTAATTAAATGCCTCATAAGTCCTCCTTAAATTTTTAAATTAAGCTCATTATCTGAACAAATTGCACTAAATAAAACATCGGTAGAGCTATTTAATGCAGTTTCAACACTATCTTGGATAACTCCTATGATAAAACCAACCGCAACTACCTGCATAGCTATATCATAATCAATATTAAACAAAGAGCAAGCTAAAGGAATGAGTAAAAGTGAACCTCCAGCAACACCACTGGCTCCACAAGCTGCAAAGGCAGCTAAAACACTTAAAAGCATAGCTTGTAAAAAATTTATTTCAATACCTACCGTATGAGCTGCTGCAAGACTTAGTATAGCTATAGTTACAGCTGCTCCTGCCATATTAATTGTGGCTCCTAGCGGAATGGAAATACTATATAGATTATTATTGATATTTAACTTAGAACAAAGAGCCATATTTACAGGGATATTTGCAGCAGAACTTCTTGTGAAAAATGCAAAAACAGCACTATGTTTTAAACATATAAAAATTAAAGGATAGGGATTTTTTTTTGTATATGCAAATACGATTAAAGCGTTAATTACAAATGCTACAAAAAACATAGTTAAAACTAAAATTATCAATAATTTCATATAGCTTAAAAGCCCTGCTGCTCCTGTTTGAGCAACTGAATTTGCTACAAGTCCAAAAATTCCAAAAGGAGCAAGTTTGACTATGAATTTAACAATTTTTAAAACACCTTCATTGATATCAGTAAAAAGTTGTTTTGCATCATTTGAACAATGTCTTAGAGCAAAACCTCCACCTATAGCCCAAGCTAAAATACTTAAATAATTTCCTGAAGATAAAGCATGAATGGGATTATCAACTATTTGAAATAATAATGTTTTAAATACTTCACCTATATGTGTTGGGCTTGTAGAAGAAGCTTTTTCAATATCGGTTAATACAAGCTCTATAGGAAAAATAAAACTTATGGTAACCGCACTTAAAGAAGCTAAAAAAGTTCCAAATATATATAAAAAAATAATATGTTTGATTTTTTCACTTCCGTGGTTAAATTCTTTTGTGCATATAGTTGTTAATACCAAAATAAAAACTAAAATTGGTGCTATAGCTTTTAATGCACCTGTAAATAAAGCACCAAAGATATTTGCAAAAATAGCTAAGTCTTTAGAAAATACACCTATTAAAATTCCTAAAATAATACCTATGCAAATTTGCAAAATAAGATTTCCATCTTTATAGCGTTTAATTGCACAAGAAAATATATTCATTTTTTACCTTTTTTGTAGTGATTAAATTTTAATTTATTCTAACAAAGTAAAGCTTAAATAAGCTTTTTGATTTTTAAGCTAGCTTGTGATAAGATACTATAAATATTTTATTAATTAAGGAATGTAAAGATTATGTATTTATTTACTTCTGAAGTTGTAAGTGCAGGACATCCTGATAAATGTGCTGATATTATAGCTGATAGTATAGTAGATGAGTTTTTAACTCATGATAAAGATTCAAGAGTTGCTAGCGAGGTTTTTGTAGCAGGAAATAAAGTAGTAATTGGTGGTGAGATTAAATCAAAACATAAGCTAGAAAAACAAGATTATGAAAATATCGTAAAAAAGGCTCTAGCAGACATTGGTTATGATGGACATCCCCATTTTAACAAAAAACAATGCTTACATCCTGATGATTTGGATGTATTGGTGTTTTTAAATGAACAAAGTCCTGATATTAATCAAGGTGTTGATCAAGAAGATGGAGAAATTGGAGCAGGTGATCAAGGGATAATGTTTGGTTTTGCAAGTAATGAAGCAAAAGAATATATGCCGGCTGCTATTTCTTATGCGAGAATGCTTTGTGATAAAGTTTATGAGTTTGCAAAAAACAATCCCGATAAACTTGGGGTAGATATTAAAACTCAAGTTACAATTGATTATACAAATAAAGAAAATTTTGAAAATTGCAAACCACAAAGAATTCATACTATTGTAGTTTCAGCTCCTTGTGTTGAAAATATGAAGATTGAAGATTTAAGAGCTTTAGTGATGGAATTAATTTTAGATTCAAATTTGCCAAAAGAACTTTTTTGTCCAGAAAAAACAAGAATTTTGATTAATCCTACTGGAAAATATGTAAATCATAGCTCGTTACACGATAGTGGTTTAACAGGAAGAAAGCTTATAGTGGATAGTTTTGGAGGTTATGCTCCAATAGGCGGTGGTGCACAATCTTCTAAAGATTACACAAAAGTAGATAGGAGCGGACTTTATGCTGCAAGATGGCTTGCAAAAAATATAGTAGCAGCAGGTCTTGCTAAAAAATGTATAGTACAACTTTCCTATGCTATAGGTGTGGCCAAGCCAACTTCTGTGAGTGTGGATTGTATGGGAACAAATACAAGATTAAATGATGATATTTTAAGTGATTTTGTAATGAAAACTTTCCCTTTGACACCAAATTGGATTAAAAATAAATTTAATCTTGATAAACCTAGTAAAGATACTTTTATGTATGCTGATGTAGCTGCTCGTGGTCAAGTGGGGCAGGCTGATTATCCTTGGGAAAAATTAGATGCGGTTGATGAATTTAAAACACTATAAAATGAAGCTTTTAAGCTTCATTTTTCTTTAAAAATTTTTCTTTTATTTTCACAACCAACATTTCTTTAGATTTTATTACTGCATTTTCTTTTCCATTAACCGCATGATATATACTGACATTGTAATTATTTGCATAAAAACGCATTAGAAAATTTTGTAATTTGTATTCACTTGAAAAATTAAACCAAGCATTATTCGAAATAGCTATGATGATTTTTGAGTGTTTGTAAAGTTTTTCTTTGGTGGCTTCAAAACAAATAGCATTGGTGATGAGTTGATTGTTTAGATTGTATTGATTTAATTCCTTTCCTTTTGAAAATTCATCAATGTTTAAAAGGTATTTTTTAAAAAAGTTTTTAAATATAGGAATTTCTTCTCCAAAAGGCACAAGATAATGTTTGTTGAAAACTTCTATTTTTCCATTATTGAAAACATAAGTGCTATTATAAAGATGATTAGGCGCGGCACTAATAGCGCCCGTGATGATAATAATTTGTTTTGATAGTTCTTTTAGACTTTGTAAATAGCTTGGTGCTTTATTTAGGGCAAATGCAAAGGCAGTTTCTGGAAAAACAATCACTTCTTTATCTTCTTTTATAGCTTGATTTATTTGATAAAAAATTTCTTTAGAATGGGCTTGTAAATTTTCTTGTATAAATTTTTGATCTTGAGAGATAGTAGTTTGGATTAATTTATAGTCTAAATTTAGTGTTTGTGGTTGTTTTTGATTGTATTGTACGCCGATTAGAATAAGAATTAGAATGATTGCTATTTTGTAATATCTTGAAATATATTTTTCATAATAAAAATAAGCAATTAAAAACATAGTTATAATACCTTGATAACTTGCATCAAAGATCCCATATACACTTAAAACACCCCAATTTAACCAATCAAAGCCAAAAGGATGAACAAAACTAAGCAAGAAAATTCCACAAAGTCTTAAAAAATCATATTTAAGAAAAAAACATATTAAAAATAAAATTCCATAAATAACACCAATTAATAAAATTTCTAAAGGGATTAAATAAACTAGATTAAAGTAAATTGAAGATAGACCTATCCACCAAAACCACAAAATTCCTATAAAAAATCCAGTATAAAAATATCCAATTATGCTTTTGTTTCTTAATAGTAAAACTAAACCATAAATACTTAAAAAAGGTGATATAAATTCAAAAAATAAATTTTCAAAAAAAGAAAAATAAATAAAATTTGATAATAAAAGTGCAGAAAAAAAGGCTTTTATTATTTTAAAAATGGTAGAATTAGAATTTATGAATTTAAAAAAAAGGGGAAGAAATGGCAGAAAACGGAAATATTTGGACTTCATTGTTGCCTCTCATTGTGCTTTTTGCGATTTTTTATTTTTTGGTTATTAGACCACAACAAAAACAAGCAAAAGACCATAAATTAATGGTTTTATCTTTAGAAAAAGGAGATAAAATCATCACAAATGGTGGGATAATTTGCGAGGTGGTAAAACCAGAAGAAGATTTTATCAAAGTTAAGCTTAACGATGAAAATGTAGTTGTAAAAATTTCTAGAGATTTTATAGCAAAGAAAATTGATGCGTAGTGGAAAAATTACTTACAGAAGTATTATTTTCTTTGTAGTTTTTCTTATAGGACTTGTTTTTTCTATACCTTCTTTTATGCAAACCCAAAGTGGTGCTAAGATCAATTTAGGGCTTGACTTGCAAGGCGGTTTGCATATGTTATTGGGTGTAGAAGTGGAAGAGGCTGTTAAATCAAAGGTTAAATCTATAGCTTCTTCTCTTAGTTATTCAATTAATAAAGAAGATATTATTGTCGATAAAATCAAAGTAAATGATACTAGTATTGAATTTACCTTATTAGATGAAAATGATATGGCTAAAGTCGATTTATTATTAAAAGATATTAAAGGTTTAGCTATTACACATGAAAATTTACACTACATGCTTTCTTTAACCCAAGAAGAAATCAAACAAACTCATGAACAAGCTATTTTGCAAGCTGTAGAAACTATTAGAAATAGACTTGATCAATTTGGTCTTGCAGAGCCAAATGTTGCAAGATCTGGTGAAGATAAAATTCTTGTGGAACTTCCAGGTATAAAAACTGCCGCAGATGAGGCTAGAGCTAGAGAGCTTATTGCAAAAGCTGCGCATTTGCAATTAATGGAAGTTGATGATGTTAGAATGGATCAAGTAAATAATCTTACTCCAAGCCAAGCGGCTGAATACGGAGATTTGATTTTAGAAGATGCTAAAAATCCTCAAATTAAATATCTTGTAAAATCCATACCTATTCTTGATGGTTCTATGCTAACAGATGCTAAAGTAGGTTTTGCACAAAGTAATAATCTTCCAGTGATTAATTTTACTTTAAATTCAGAAGGTGCGAAAAAATTTGGAGATTACACAGGAAATAATGTAGGAAAACGCTTAGCTATAGTTTTAGATAATAAAGTATATTCAGCTCCAAGAATCAATGAAAGAATAGGCGGAGGTAGTGGTCAAATTAGCGGTAGTTTTAGTGTTGAAGAAGCTCATGATGTGGCTATTGCTCTAAGAAGTGGAGCGCTTTTGGCGCCAGTTAAAATGCTTGAAAAAAGAAGTGTTGGTCCATCTTTAGGTGCTGATAGTATTAAAATGAGTATGATAGCTTTAGCAGGTGCTTCTATATTGGTTATTGCTTTTATGGTGATATATTATGGTATAGCAGGAATTTTTGCCAATATTGCTTTGGTTGCAAATATTTTAGTAATCATTGCTGTAATGGCTATGTTTGGAGCCACATTAACTTTACCAGGTATGGCAGGACTTGTCTTAACTGTAGGTATGGCAGTTGATGCAAATGTTATTATTAATGAAAGAATTAGAGAATTATTGCGAGAAGGTGCTAGTATAAGACAAAGTGTCGAAAGTGGTTATAAACACGCAATGAGTGCAATTTTGGATTCAAATATTACTTCACTTATTACTTCAATAGTTCTTTATGCTTATGGAACAGGTGCAGTAAAAGGTTTTGCAGTAACTTTAAGTATAGGAATTTTAGTTTCAATGATTACTGCCATTGTGGGAACGCATGGTATGTTTGAAATGTTTATGAATCGTATGGAAAAAAGTAATAATACAAGATTATGGTTTGGATATAGGAGACCTTGATGCAATTTTTTAGTCAAAAACATGTTTATGATTTTATGAGAATGAGATTTGCAGCCATCTCTTTATCTTTTATTTTATTTTTTGGTTCTATTTTTATCCTTTTTACCAAAGGTTTAAATTTTGGTATTGATTTTACCGGTGGAACCTTAGTGCAACTTCAATATGAGCAAAAGGCTCCTTTAGCTGAAATTCGTAAAGCTTTAGCTGTCAATGAAAATTTAAAAGGTGCTAGTGTAACTGAGTTTGGTAGTGCAAATGAAGTGATTGTTCGTTTTTCAGGAAGTAGTGATAGTTTAGGAAGTGATATTGGACAAAGTGTTGCGAATTTATTAAAAGATACAGGTAAATTTGAAGTGCGTCGTGTGGATGTGGTAGGTCCAAAAGTAGGAGATGAGCTGCGTAATAAAGGACTTATGGCAGTAGGAATTTCTTTAATTGCTATTTTGATTTATTTGGCAGTAAGATTTGAATGGCGTTTTGCTATGGCTTCTATTGTGTGTGAAATTCATGATATAGTTATCACTTTAGGTGCTATTGCTTTATTTGAAATAGATGTAAATTTAGATATTTTAGCGGCTGTTTTAACTGTGCTTGGGTATTCTTTAAATGATACAATTATTATTTTTGATAGAATTAGAGAAGGTGTTAAAACAAGCAAAAATTCAAAGCTTGATTTAATTATTAACGAATCTGTCTCGGCAACCTTATCAAGAACTACTTTAACTACAGGTTTAACTTTAATCACTGTTGTTGTGCTTTATTTCTTTGGTGGATCTATGATAGAAGGTTTTGCATTAACAATGATAGTAGGTATTGTAGCAGGTACTGCAAGTTCTATATTTGTGGCAAGTCCAGCACTTTTATGGTTTAAATTTAGTGTTATGAACTATCGTCAAAAAGAATTAGAAAAATTAAAAAAGAAACAAGAAAAAGAAAAATTAAGATCCATGTATGAAAAAGGAACGGTGTAAAAATGAACTGGGGTAAGGTTATATATATATTTTTTGCTTTAATGAGTTTAACAACAACCGCAGGTTTTTTATATGATCAAAATGAAGTTGCGTTGTTTGTTGCAGCTTGTGTGAATTTAGTTTCTACTTTATTAAAAATTGGAGTTAGAAATTTCTTAGCAGCAGAATTATTTGCAAGTTCTTTGGTTGCTGATTTGCATTTAATTCCAGCTTTTGTTTTAATCCAAATTAATCCTAGTGCCAATGTGATGGTTTATACTTTAGCTATAGGAGCCTTAATAGCTAATATTTTTTCAATGATTTTAGTTATAGTAGATTCAGTGAAAAATCAAGAAGAAAATTAGGAGCAAAAAATGGCATATGAAGCAGGTAAAATAGAAAAAAAATGGCAAAAAATTTGGCAAGATAAAGAGTATTTTGAACCAAAAGATGATTTTTCTTTACCTAAAAAATATATTTTATCTATGTTTCCATATCCAAGCGGTAGAATTCATATGGGACATGTGAGAAATTATAGCATAGGCGATGCTATGGCTAGATATTATAGAAAAAAAGGTTTTAATGTCTTACATCCTATAGGTTTTGATAGTTTTGGTATGCCTGCTGAAAATGCTGCAATTAAACATGGTATCCATCCTAAAAAATGGACTTATGAAAACATTGATTATATGCAAAATGAACTTGCATCTTTAGGTTTTTCTTTTTCTAAAAAAAGAATGTTTGCTACTTCTGATCCTTTATATACTAAATTTGAGCAAGAATTTTTTATCAAAATGTATGAAAAAGATTTGATTTACACAAAAGAAGCTGAAGTTAATTGGTGTGAGAATGATAAAACTGTTTTAGCAAATGAGCAAGTTGAAGATGGTAAATGTTGGCGTTGTGGACATGAAGTTGTTAGAAAAAAAATGCCAGGATATTATGTTAAAATCACTGCTTATGCAGATGAGTTATTACAAGATCTTAAAAAACTAGAAGGAAAGTGGCCAAGTCAAGTTTTAACTATGCAAGAAAATTGGATTGGTAAAAGTATAGGACTTAGCTTTGATTTTGATTTAGAAGAAAATGATAAAGTAAGTGCAAAAAAAATTAATGTATTTACTACAAGAGCTGAGACTATTTATGGGGTATCATATATAGCTTTAGCACCTGATCATGAAATAGTAAATGAATTAATTGATAAAAAATTGCTAGATCAAGATGTTATAACAAAAATTCAAAACATACAAAATCAAACACCACGCCAAAGACAAGTTGCTAGTAAAGAAGGATATTTTTTAAATCTTTATGCAATTCATCCATTAAATGGTGAGAAAATTCCTTTATGGATAGCAAATTTTGTTTTAAGTGATTATGGTAGCGGTGCTATTATGAGCGTGCCTGCTCATGATGAAAGAGATTATGAGTTTGCAAAAACTTATAGTTTAGCTATAAAAAAAGTAGTTTATAAAGATGAAAATGATACACAATGTTATACTTTAAAAGAAGGTGTTTTGGTTAATAGCGGTGAATTTGATCAACTAGAATGTGATGAAGCTAGAGAAAAAATTAGTTTAAAATTTGAATCTTTAGGAATTGGTAAAAGGATTACAAATTTTAAAATTCGTGATTGGGGTGTTTCTAGACAAAGGTATTGGGGTGCCCCTATACCAATGATTAAGTGTAACTCTTGTGGCATAGTTCCTCAAAAAATAGAAAATTTACCTATTACTTTGCCTGAAGATGTGGTGATAAATGGAGAGGGAAATCCACTTGATAAGCATGAGATATGGAAAGAATGTATTTGTCCAAAATGTGGAAAAAATGCACAAAAAGAAAGTGATACTTTAGATACTTTCTTTGAAAGTTCTTGGTATTTTGCGCGTTTTGCAAGTAATGATAAAACTTGGAAAGAAAAAGCAATAGATGAAAAAAGTGTAAATTATTGGATGAATGTTGATGAATATATTGGCGGGATTGAACATGCAATTTTACATTTACTTTATGCTAGATTTTTCCAAAAAGCACTTAGAGATTTGGGGTATTTAAAAGACGATGAACCTTTTAATAGACTTTTAACCCAAGGAATGGTCACTAAAGATGGTGCTAAGATGAGTAAGTCTAAGGGGAATGTGGTTGATCCTGATTATATTATAGAAAAATATGGGGCAGATAGTGCAAGATTGTTTATACTTTTTGCAGCACCACCTGCTAAAGAACTTGAATGGAACGATAGTGCACTAGAGGGTGCGTTTAAATTTATCAATAGGCTTTATGAAAAGGCTATGAGTTTAGAAAGTGGAGAATTAAAAGAAATTGACCACCAAAGCTTAAATAAAGAAGAAAAATATGCTAGATTAAAAGTATATGAAGCTTTGAAAAAATCTTTTGAAGTTTATGAAGAAAGTTTTGCTTTTAATACTTTGATAGCTGCATGTATGGAAGCTTTAAATGCCTTAAATGCTATAAGTCATAAAGAAGTTTCAAGAGAGGCTTTTTATATTATTTTAAATATTTTAGAACCAATTATCCCTCATGTGTGTTTTGAACTTAGTGAATATTTGTTTAAGTGTGAGAATTTTAAAGTGCTAAAATTAAAAGATGAAGTTTTTGTTAAAGATAGTTTTACTATAGCTATTAGTGTCAATGGTAAAAAAAGAGCACAAATAGAAATATCTTCAGATGCTAACAAAGAACAAGTTTTAAATTTGGCAAAAGAAAGTGTTTGTAAATGGCTAGAAGGAAAGACTATAGTAAAAGAAATTTACATTGATAATAAATTGGTAAATTTGGTGATTAAATGAAAAAATATTTAGTATCTTTTTTTGCGTTTTTCATCATAGCTTGTGGATATATTCCATCTTCGCAGATGGCAAGTAAGGTTTTGGGCGAAAATGTATTTTTAAAAATTAACATTAGCAAGCAAGATCCTGAAAATAGTGTATATATCACAGATATTTTAAGAGAAACAATGCTTAACAAGCTTGGTAGGAAAATAACAGATGAGTATAATGCAGATAGTTCTATTATTGTTACAATGAAAAAACTAGATTTTCATCCTATGGTCTATGATAAAAATGGTTATGTAATTAATTATAAAGCACAGCTTTATTTGGAATTTATTTTGCGTTATAAAAATGGAAAAGAAGAAATTATAAATACAAGAGGAAGTTATAATTTTGATATTAATCCAAACTCTATCATTAGTGATCAAGCTAGATTTGAAGCAATTAAAAACGCTTCAAGCGAAGCATTTGATGAATTTGTTTCTATTATAGCTATTAGGGGTTATAGATAAAATGGCAAGTCATATTAGTGAAATTGCTAAAGAAACATTAATAAAATTAAAAGAACGCAAGCTATATCCAACTCCTGAAAATTATAGTGAAGTTTTTGAAGAATGTGCTAAAAAAGCTGGAGTGGCAAGTTTTAACAAGACTAGAATAGAAAAATATACTAATTTATTAGATGATTCTTATAGACAAGAATTAAAAAGAAAAAGTATCCGTACGATTGATGAGTTTTTAATGTATCTAGTTTCTAGGCTTAATAGGCAAGTTAGTAGAAAATATGAAGATGTATATGCATTGCTTGAGCTTATCATACATCAGCTTGGTATAAGCAAAGACAAAAAAATTAAAGAATTAGCTCAAATTACTCAACATAGATTATCACAAGCTATGGATATAGAAACTATATATCTTTTAAGAGCTAAATGGCGGGAATTAGAAAAAAGCTATGAAGATAACGAGCTTTTAAAAAAACTAGAGGAATTTAACATACGCTCTTTTTTGGATTTTCATGTTTTGGTGGAAAAACTTATCAGTATGTTAAAAGAGCGTTCTTATGAAAAACAAGCTGAACTTTTACTTGCTTCTTTGGAGCCTTTATTTGGAGAAAGCAAAGAGGTAGAGCAATTTAAACAAAATTTAAAAGAAAATCCTAGGTTAATTGCTAGAAAAGAATTTGCACATGAGTATTGTTTAATGTTGCAAAAAAAAGAAGCAATAGATAAATATTATATACAAAAAAATCTTTCTTTTTTCAATCAACATTTAGAAAGCTTAAATGAAATGGTGGCTAAGCTTTATGACAATAGCCAAGAAGATGTGAAATTTATTAATAATCTTACGAAAGATGAAAATGGAAATGTTCAAGTTAATTTCGATATTTTAAAAGATAAATTATTATATGCTAATGAACAAATTGCACAAATTAAAACTCAAATCCAAGCAACAAGTGATGATGAACAAAGAGAGCAATGGAATTTAGCCAAAGAGTTAAAAAAATTAGATGAAAACTATAAACTTTATGCTGTTAATTATGCTTTGTGCTTTTTTAAGATTAATAATATAGAACATGTAATCAATGCTTATGGAATTGATAGCTTTAAAACTATCAGTGATAAATTTAAAAAAATATTAAAAGATTTATGTAAAGGTTCTGAAGAAATTTGGATTTTAGATGAAAGTTCTTATTTGATTATTTTTCCTGGACAAAATATACAAGCAGCTCAAGTTTATACAGAGAAATCTTTAAAACTTATAGATGATTATAAATTTATTTATAAAGAAGAAGTGGTTAAACTTGTAATCTCATCATCTTATATAGAAAAAAAAGAATTTGGTGATGGCGATATTTTAAAAGAATTAATCGATAAAGCTTAAAATGAAATTCCAGCAAACATTATCTAGTAAAAGCATATATGCAAAAAAAATTAATCGCTTTTTTATGCTTGCTATGTATGAAAAATACAAAAAATATCTTCCAAAAACTAGAAATATTCAAATCATCGGAACTAATGGTAAAGGAAGTACAGGTAGGTTTTTAGCACTTTTGTTATTAAATCAAGGATATAAGGTTGGGCATTATAGTAGTCCACACATATTTGATTTTAATGAGAGATTTTGGTTAAATGGTAAAATTGCAAACAACAAACTTTTAGAAAAAGCTCATGAAAATTTAAATAATGTTTTTTTGGATGATGTTGAAAGGCTTAGCTATTTTGAATATGCTACATTTTTAGCTTTTTTTGTTTTTAAAGATTGTGATTTTGTTGTCTTAGAAGCTGGAGTTGGTGGAGAATATGACGCAACTAGTGTTTTTGAAATCGATTTTAGTATTTTTACTAACATAGGTTTTGATCATCAAGATTTGCTAGGTAGGAATTTACAAGATATAGCAAGAACTAAATTAAAAGCAATGAGTGGTAAAGCCCTAGTTAGTGCTAAACAAGAACAAATAGTGATTAATATGGCTAAAAAAATTGCAAGATTGAAAAATGCACATCTTGATATAAGTTTTTTATATAAAAATAAAAAAATTTATTCAAAAGCTCAAGAATATACATCTAAAAATAATTTAGTATTTTTTTTAAAAGATAATCTCTTGCTTGCATTAGAAGCTTTTTCTAAAATTTGTGATAAAAATGAAGAAGAACTGATTAAATGCTTGGAATTTTTACCAAAGCTTGATTTAAGAGGAAGATGTGAGCAAATTAGTGAAAATATATTTATTGATGTTGGACATAATGAGATGGCAGCTTTGGCTTTAGCTGAAATTTTCAAGGAAAAAAAAGTTCATTTAGTTTATAATTGCTTTTTAGATAAAGATTCTTATAAAATTTTAAAAGCTTTAAAGTCTATTGTAAAAATTGTAGAAATTTTTGAATATGAAAGCAAAGATAGAGCTTTAGCAGGTGTTAATTTGTTAGCAAATTTAGAAAAATTAAATATAAAATATCAAAAATTTAAAGAAATTAATAAAGATGAATTGTATTTAGTTTTTGGTTCTTTTATTTTGGTAGAGAATTTTTTAAGAGGCTATAATGAAAGATAAATTTACATTAACCATTACAGATGTAAATGGTTCTAGACATTTTTTATTAAGTCAAATAATAAAAAAAGTAATTATTTATTTTACTTCTTTTGTGTTTGTTGTTATTGTTATGGGTGCTTTGTATATTAATTATTTAGCAGAAAAAAGAACAGAGCTTATAAAAGAACAAGATGCTTTATTGGCAAAAAATACTAAATTGTTTTCTCAAAATGAAAGTATGCAAAAAAGTCTAGAAGAAAAAACAACTTTATATGATGAACTCCAAACTCAATTAGCAAATATAGAAGATAATTTAGGGTTGAAACAAGATGAGAGTTTAGATATACCTGAAAGATTAGAAAAGATTAAACTAACAAATGACCAAGCTTATTTGTTTTTAACTCAAATTCCAAATGGACATGTGATAGAGGATAATGGAATTACGGGTAATTTTGGGTGGCGTCATCATCCTATATTAAATAAAAAAGAATTTCACCCTGGTATTGATTTAAGGGCGGCTTTAAAAACACCTATCTATGCTCCTGCGAATGGGGTGGTTGAATATGCCGCATATAGTAATAATGGTTATGGTTATTCAGTTATTTTGATACATAATTTTGGTTTTAAAACAGTTTATGCTCATATGTCTCGACAAGATGTTGTGAAGGCGGGTCAGTTTGTTAAAAAAGGAGACTTATTGGGCTATACAGGAAATACAGGACTTTCTACTGGTCCGCATTTGCATTATGAAGTTAGATTTATTAATAAATTATTAGATCCTAAAATTTTTATAGACTTAAATAGAAAAAATTATGAACAAATTTTTGATAAAGAAAGGAGAGTTCCATGGCAATCTTTAATAAAGGCTCTATTGCTTCAGTATCCGAAACTACAGTCATTTCAAACGGCGCAAAAATAGAAGGTAAATTTTATTTTGATTCTATGCTTCATTTAGATGGAGAGATTACAGGCGTAATTAATTCTTCAAATGTGATTGTTATAGGCAAAAGTGGTGTTTTAAAAGGACAAGTTAAAGCAAGTAAAATTGTAATTAATGGAGTTTTTGAAGGAGAAATGCAAGTTGATTCTTTAGAAATTCTATCTGGTGGAGTGCTTAATGGTAATATCATAGTTAAGCAATTAAGCATAGAAAATGGCGGAAAATTTAATGGAAGTAGTAAAATAATTGAAAAAGATGAAGAACTTGCAGCTATTGATGTGAGTATAGAAAATACAGAAGATGCAAGCTAAATTATATGAATATTTATTAAGCAACAAAACCGATTTAGTAATTTGTGAAAACGACAAGGAAGCAGATGAATTAGCTCAAGTTTGCTTCTTTTTGAAATTTACAACTTTTGTTTTGCCTGATTTTAGAGCAGAATTTGGTAGTGATTTGCGATCTTTTTCTAAAGAACTTTTTGAAATTTGCAAAGTGTTAAATGCATATCATAAAGAAAATGAGAAAAAAATTTTAATCTCTCCTATAAAAACAATTTTGCAAAAATTACCAGGCAAAAAAAACTTAAAAAATATCACTTTGAAAAAAAATTCGCTTTTGATTTTGGAGAAATTTAAAGAAGAAATTTTACATTGTGGTTATGAGTTTGTAGATATTGTTCAAGATAAGGGTGAAATTTCAATACGCGGAGATATTATAGATATTTTTGCAATTAACGAAGAATATCCCTTTAGAATTTTACTTTTTTCTGATGAAATAGAAAGTATAAGATATTTTGATACACATAGTCAAAAATCAATTCCAAATGAACTTTCTAGTATTGAAATTTGTCCTTTTTTAAGTAGTTTTACTCAAGAACAATATAATATTTTGCAAGAAAAAATTCAAAATTTTCAAAGCCAAAGTATTATCAATGATGTTAATTCTTTAGGATTTTGGTGTATTGATGATTTTTATGATTATTTAAATTTAAATTTTGTAAGTATAAAAAAATTTGACGAACAAGACTATGAAAAAAATATCAATAAAATTAATCAAAATGTCTTGCCAGAACCAAGATTATGTAAAGATTTAGTGAGCACTTATAATTATGATTTTTTTAATTTTCACAAAGACAAACAAATTGTAATTTTAGCTAAAAATGAAGCTTTATTTAAGGTTTTAAATTTACAAGAATTTTCAAATATTAAATTAAAAATATCTCAGGAAAGAGTAAATCTAATCACTCCAAAAGAACTTATTATTTCTTTAAATAAAAAAGAAAAAAACAAAAGAGTTAGAAAGGCAAGTTTAGTTATAGATGAGCTTAGAGTGGGTGATTATGTTGTGCATGAAGATTATGGTATAGCTAAATTTTTAGGGCTTGAAATTATTGTGATAGCAGGTGCAAAAAAAGAATTTGTCGCTCTTGGATATTTAAATAATGATAAGCTTTTATTGCCTGTTGAAAATTTATATATGATTGATAAATATATTGGTGCAAGTGGTGGCGTGCCTTTGCTTGATAAGCTTGGCAAGGGAAGTTTTTTAAAATTAAAAGAAAGATTGAAAGAAAAATTATTTGCCATTGCTTCTAATATAGTCTCTTTGGCTGCTGCTAGGGCTTTGATTAAGGCTAAAGTTTTGGATATATCTGAAAAATTACAAGATGAATTTATAAACAAGGCAGGTTTTTTATACACCAAAGATCAAGAGATAGTATGTAAAGAAATTAGTCAAGATCTTAAAAGTTCTCGTGTGATGGATAGATTGTTAAGTGGTGATGTGGGTTTTGGAAAAACAGAAATTGCTATGAATGCTATTTTTACTTGCATTAAGAGCAATTTTACAGCATTATTTTTTGTGCCTACTACTTTGCTTTCTTCGCAACATTATAAAACTTTAAAAAAAAGATTTAATCCTTTTGAAATTGATGTTTTTAAGCTAGATCGTTTTACAAGCTCAAAAGAAAAAAAACAAATTTTACAAATTTTAAAAGAAAATAAGCCTTGTGTGGTGGTTGGTACGCATTCTCTTTTAGGGGTTGAGTGTGAAAATTTAGGTTTAGTTGTGATAGATGAAGAACACAAATTTGGTGTAAAACAAAAAGAAAAGCTCAAAGAGTTAAGCAAGAATTCACATATTCTTTCTATGTCAGCCACACCAATACCAAGAAGTTTAAATCAAGCTCTTAGTTCTTTAAAATCATATAGTGTTTTACAAACCCCACCTGAGGATCGTTTGGATGTGCGTACCTTTGTTAGAGAAAGCAATGATGCTTTAATTAAAGAAGCTATTTCTAGAGAATTAAGAAGAGCAGGACAAATTTTTTATATTCACAATCATATAGCAAGTATTGATGGATGTAAAAAATATCTTTTGGATTTATTTCCCAATTTAAAAATTTTAATCTTGCATTCAAAAATTGATGCAAAAACCACTGAAGAAGAGATGATTAAATTTGAAAACAAAGGTTATGATTTATTGCTTTGTACTTCTATAGTAGAAAGTGGTATTGATCTAGCAAATGCAAATACTATTATAGTTGAAAATTCAGATCGTTTTGGTATGGCTGATTTACATCAGCTTAGAGGACGAGTAGGGCGTAGTGCTAAACAAGGTTATTGTTATTTTTTAATTGAAAATAAAGAAAAAATCACACAAGATTCTTTAAAAAGACTTACAAGTTTAGAAAGCAATTCTTATTTAGGCTCAGGAAGCGTGCTTGCTTATCATGATTTAGAAATTCGTGGTGGTGGAAATTTATTAGGTGTGGATCAAAGTGGTCATATAGAGCAAATTGGCTATAGTTTGTATCTTAAAATGTTAGAAGATGAAATTAATAAACTTAGTAAAAAAGAAGAAATTAAAGAGAAAAAAATAGATCTAAAACTTAATATTAATGCCTTTTTAAATAGTGAATATATCAGTGAGGATCGCTTGCGATTAGAACTTTATAGAAGGCTTAGCAAATGCATTAGTGTAAATGAAGTATATGAGATAGAAAGTGAGATGAATGATCGTTTTGGTAGACCTGATATTTTCACTAAGCAGTTTTTAGATTTAATCATTATAAAAATTTTAGCTAGTAAGCATTATAAATTAATAAGTAATTATGAACAAAACATTTGTTTTGTAAAAGATGATGAGAGTAAAGAAGTTATCAAGGCAAAAAGCAAAGATGATGATGATGTGATTGAAGCTGCATTGATGCATTTAAGAAAGAGTGAAAAAGTATGAGCGGATATGAAATTTTTAAAACTTTAATTTATGCAAATATTAAATATAAAGATTTTGATTGGTTGGAAGGTAATAATCTAAGTGAGTTTGAAATTTTAATTTCTGTAGTTTTGACTCAAAATACAAACTGGAAGAATGTATTAAAATCTTTGGAGAATTTAAAACAAGCAAATATTACAAAGATAGAAGATTTGTCAAATTTAAGCACACAAGATTTAGCACTTTTAATAAAACCAAGCGGATTTTATAATACCAAAGCAAAATATATTAAAAATTTCACTCAAAAATATTTCCAAGATTTTAATTCTTTTGATAGCTTTAAAGAACAAGTAGATAGAGAGTGGCTTTTGAGTATTAAGGGCTTTGGACAAGAAAGTGTAGATGGAATTTTAAGTTATATTTGTAAAAGAGAAGTTTTAGTGGTGGATGCTTATAGTGCAAGAATAGCTAGTTATTTAGGATATGAATATCAAAATTATGACGATTTGTCGGGATTTTTTAAAAAAGATATAGCTAAAAATCAACAAAAACTAAATACTTTGCTAAAAAAAGAATATCAATTATATGAACTTTATCAGATTTTTCATGCTCTAATTGTTTCATTTTGTAAAATGCACTTTCAAGGTAAAAAACTTTCTTTAGAGGCTACCGCTATATTAGACCCTTTAAAATTTTAAATTTATTTTTTATTTAAAAAGCGAATTTCTTATGATTAAAGTGCTATAATGTATCTAACTTCATGAAAAGGAGAGATAATGAATACAAGTATAGTTGGAAAACAATTCGAGCTAACAGAATCTATCAAAGAATATGTAGAAAAAAGCTTTGATGCGTTAGGTAAATATGGCTTAGATATAATCTCTGCACGCTGCGTGATAAGTGCAGATGAAAGACATGGAAAAAAAGGATTTTGGGCTGAATTTAGTATTAATCTAGCAGGTATTAACACTGTTGTGGTTAAACAAAAAGATAAAGATTTATATGCTGCGATAGATTTAGCTATTGATAGAATTTCTAAAGTTTTAAGAAGATTGCATGATAAAAATATTACTCATAAACACCAAGATGAAATAAAAGAAAATTTGGTGTTGCCAAGTGTAGTTGAAGAAGATGAAATAATTCCTATGGAGCTTGAGTTATATAAGCCTTTAGAAATCGAAGAAGCACTAGAAAAACTAAAAGCAAGCAAGGATATATTTTTAGTTTTTAATGATATTGATGCAAAAATGAGAGTGTTATTTAAGAAAAAAGATGGCAAATTTGGCTTGTTTTAAAAAGATCTAGCCTTTTAAGGCTAGATTAATTAAAATATTTTATTAAATATTTTATCAATTGCTTGATCTACTTTTTTACCCGTATTTTTAGCACCATCACTAGCATTTCCACCTATTGTATTAACAATAGAATTTACAACACTTTTTGTATCAAGACTTACTTTAGGATCTTGTGTTGTTTCTTTTATAATTCCTTTGAAATTTGCTCTATCGATGATGATATTGAAAGGAATGTTTAATTTAGTACTTTTTGTATCAACTTTGCCTTTGCTGATGTTTATATTACTTCTATCAGCTACTAGGTTTAAATTTAAATCTATAAGATTTTTATTGATATTTATTTTAGCTTCACCGTTGCGATATACATCTTGAGTTATATCTTTTTGCAAAAGTATCATTAAAGCATTAGTTATAAGATTTTTTTTAAGTTTTCCATCAGCTAAATTGATTAGCACTACACCACTTTCTTTTAAAAGATTATAATCAATGTTTAAATTTGATCTTGCTTGATAATAATCAGGTAAATCCAAGCTTTGAGCAAGATTTGAAAGATCAATATTTTGCATTTTGGCATTGAAGATATTGTTTTTTAAGGTAGCATTTAATTTTCCGTTAAAAATATTTTCACTATTAATACTTGCATCAAGTAAAGCATTTTTAAAATCAAATCTTCCTTCAAAATCAGCTTTACCTTTTAAATTTCTATCAACTAAAAAGCCAAGTGTTGAGAAATCTTGTAAAGAAATATCATAAGTGCTTATTAGATTCATTTGATTAATATCAAATTTTCCTTTAAAAGAATTTATATTAGCAAAAGAACTTAGAGCTTTAGCATTAAAATCAATGATTGATTTGGAAATTTTTCCATCAAGATTGATTTTGGCAGAAGTGTTTTTTGGAAATTTTTTCTCTAAAAGCTTAGATAATTCTACTTCGTTAAAAGAAGAATTTATATTTGCTTTAAAATCACCATTAATGTTTTTAAAGTCAAGAGAATCTAAATTTACATCAGCATTTATATCTCCAAATGCTAAAACTTTTTGTCCTATTAAAGGGAAAAGTTGTTCTAGTTTTACATTTTCTATTTTAGCTTGTAAGGTTTTGCCATTAGATTTAGCATTGATGATACCTTGCATAATTTTTATGTTTGCATCTATATTTTGAATTTGATTTGCTTTGAGATTAACTTTAGCATCTAGATTTAGTGGTCCGTTAAGATCTTGTTTGGTTAAAGGTTTTAATTTATTAAGATTATCTACAAAAGCGCTAATTTGTGCTTTTAAATCTTGATTTACAAGATTGTATGAACCTTTTAATTGAGGTATTTTTGCTATATTTGAATCAAGCAAGGCTTCATAATCAATCAAAGAATTTTTTGCATTTGCTTTAGCTTGTAATGTGAAAGTTGTTGATGGAAAATCTAAATTAGTAAGTTTTTTAAATTCTAAAATATTGATTTTTGCTTTGTTTAATTGACTTGTTAAATCAAAGTTTTTAAAATCCAAACCTTGTGTTTTTAGTTCTAAAATTAATTTAGATTCTATAAAAGCAGGCATAGATATTGTTCTTAAAAGTTCAGCTACTTCTATGTTTGTTGTATTGATATTTAGATTGTTATTTTCTAACATAGCTTTTAGATTACCACCAAAACCAAATAAATTAGCATTTAACTTTTGAAATTGGTTGTTTGCAAAAATCATATCGCCTTGAATTTGACTTTTGCCTTGAAGTTTCATTTTAGCTATAGTTGAAAATTGATCCAAATCATCTAATTTTATGTCAAAATCACTAGTGAAGATTTGTTTTTGTAAATCATAAATACTTTTTTGTGTATAGAAATTGAGAAAATTACTTAAAATTTCACTTTTTGATATAATCTGATTATCTTGTATTAGCGATCTTATCTCACCTTTAATGTAGCTTTGTTTTGGTAAAGTAATATTAAAATCTTTTTCGATTAAAGCCTTATTAATAGAACTTGTATAAAAGTTGATTAAGGCATTACCATTTGGCTTTAGGTCTTTAGCTTGAATATCACTGATAATACTAATTTTTCCTTGAGCATATCTTGGAAGAGAAACAAAATCGAATATTTGTGCAATATCTATATCTTTTCCTAGGAATTTAAGATTAAGTGGTGAATAATCAATAATTTTTGCATTTAAACTAAGATTGGAGTTAAATAAAAATCCACTCCCTTCAATATCAAAATTGTTACTTTTTCCTAAAACTTTTCCTTTAAAAGTAAAATCTTTATCACTTTTTAGCCCTAATTCTTGAATATAATTTTGTTTTAAACCTAAAAGATAATTTAAATCAAATCTTAATTTTATAGGTGAAATAACACCATCAATATTTGCAAAAAATTTATCATCTATATCCGCTTTAATATCAAGTGATGAAAAATTTATTTTAAAGGTATTAAATTTAACATTTAATCCACTTTTTTCAGCTATAAGATTTTCAATCTTTGGTTTTAAAAATGCATTACCTATACTAGTAAAAATCAAAACATAAATACTTAGTAGTATTAAACACAATATTCCTGTAAAAATGTAAAAAAACTTTTTCATAAATCAACCTTTATAATGATATATCATATAATTTTAGTTATATAGACTAAACTTATATTATACATTCTACTTAATTTATTGACAATTAACTTTCTTTTATGTATAATTCTATCACTCAAAAATAAAGAGTGCTAAGAATAATTCAATTAAGAAAGGATATAAAATGAATTTTCAACCTTTAGGAAAGCGTGTTTTGATAAAACGCTTAGAAGAGATGAAAACTACTGCTTCTGGAATTATTATACCAGATAATGCTAAAGAAAAACCATTAAATGGTGAAGTTGTTGCAGTAAGTAAAGAAGTAGAAGATATTAAAACTGGCGATAAAGTAATGTTTGCAAAATACGGCGGAACAGAAATTAAACTTGATAATGAAGAATATCTAGTTTTAAGTATTGATGATATTTTGGGTATTATAAAATAAAAGGAGATAAAAATGGCAAAAGAAATATTTTTTTCAGACGAAGCAAGAAATAAACTCTATGAAGGCGTTAAAAAACTAAACGACGCAGTAAAAGTAACTATGGGGCCACGCGGTCGCAATGTGCTAATTCAAAAAAGCTTTGGTGCTCCTAGTATAACAAAAGATGGTGTTAGTGTGGCTAAAGAAGTAGAGCTTAAAGATAGCCTTGAAAATATGGGAGCTTCTTTGGTAAGAGAAGTAGCTAGTAAAACAGCTGACCAAGCAGGTGATGGAACAACAACAGCAACAGTTTTAGCACATGCAATTTTTAAAGAAGGTTTAAGAAATATTACAGCTGGAGCAAATCCTATCGAAGTAAAACGCGGTATGGACAAAGCTTGCGAAGCTGTAGTAGCAGAACTTAAAAAACTTTCTCGTGAAGTTAAAGATAAAAAAGAAATTGCACAAGTTGCTACAATTTCTGCAAATTCAGATGAAAAAATTGGAAGTTTAATTGCTGATGCTATGGAAAAAGTTGGAAAAGATGGTGTTATTACCGTTGAGGAAGCAAAATCAATTAATGATGAATTAAATGTAGTTGAAGGTATGCAATTTGATAGAGGTTATTTAAGCCCATATTTCATTACAAATACTGAAAAAATGACTGCTGAGTTACAAAGTCCATTTATTTTATTGTTTGATAAAAAAATTGCTAATTTAAAAGATTTATTACCAATTTTAGAGCAAATTCAAAAAACGGGCAAACCACTTTTAATTATAGCTGAAGACATTGAAGGTGAAGCTTTAGCAACTTTAGTTGTAAATAAATTAAGAGGTGTGTTAAATATTTCAGCAGTTAAAGCTCCTGGTTTTGGTGATAGAAGAAAAGCTATGCTTGAAGATATTGCTATTTTAACAGGTGGTGAGGTTATTTCTGAAGAGCTTGGAAGAACTTTGGAAAGTGCTAGCATTCAAGATTTAGGTCAAGCTTCAAGTGTAATTATTGATAAAGATAATACAACTATTGTAAATGGTGCTGGTGAAAAAGCAAATATTGATGCAAGAATTAATCAAATCAAAGCTCAAATTGCTGAAACAAGTTCAGATTATGATAGAGAAAAATTACAAGAAAGATTAGCTAAATTAAGCGGTGGTGTGGCTGTGATTAAAGTTGGCGCTGCTACAGAAACTGAAATGAAAGAGAAGAAAGATAGAGTTGATGATGCATTAAGTGCTACAAAAGCTGCTGTTGAAGAAGGTATAGTAATAGGTGGTGGTGCTGCATTAATCAAAGCAAAATCAAAAATTAGTCTAAATTTACAAGGTGATGAGGCTATTGGTGCGGCCATTGTAGAAAGAGCATTAAGAGCGCCTTTAAGACAAATTGCTGAAAATGCTGGGTTTGATGCTGGTGTAGTTGTAAATACAGTAGAAAATAGTAAAGAAGAAAACACTGGATTTGATGCTGCAAAAGGTGAGTATGTAAATATGCTTGAAAGCGGTATTATTGATCCTGTAAAAGTAGAAAGAGTAGCTTTACTTAATGCAGTTTCAGTAGCTAGCATGCTTTTAACAACCGAAGCGACAATTAGTGAGATTAAAGAAGATAAACCTGCTATGCCTGATATGAGTGGAATGGGCGGTATGGGAGGTATGGGCGGTATGATGTAAGTCGCTCTCCTGATTTTTAAAAGCAAGGATTTTCCTTGCTTTATTTGCACTATCTCTAGAGGTTAAAATGCCTATTCAACCAAAACCTATTACAAGAAAGTATGAAGATATAGTTAGAAATATAAATGAAGGTTTTTATCAAATTCCAAAATTTCAAAGGGATTTTGTATGGAAAAAAGAACAAGTTGCTAAATTAATTGATAGCTTAATCAAGGGATTTCCTATAGGAAGTTTTATTTTATGGAAAACCAAAGAAAGGTTAAGATCATTAAAAAAAATTGGTAACCACTTTTTAAATGATACAAAAGAAGGTGATTTTGTTTTATATGTTTTAGATGGTCAACAAAGAATGACTTCGCTATATCTTGCAATAAATGGTGTTTCAGTAGGAAAAGAAGATTATAAAGAACTCTATATTAATTTGGATAAACTTGAAACAAATGAAGAAATTTGCAGTATAGAAAAAGGAGAAGGAAGTTGTATAAGTTTTTATGATTTAATGAATGCCTCTATTGTGGATTTGGTAAATAATTTTAGTAAAGACCTAGATAAAATAGATAAATTAAGAAAATGGATAAGTTCGTATGAATTTTCAACCATAGAGATTGATGATGCTTCTATAGAAAGAATAACTGAAATTTTTACAAGAATTAATACAACTGGAAAAGATTTGACATTATTTGAAATAATGAATGCTAAAGTCTACGATGAAAATAAAAAATTTGATTTAGAGGATAGCTATAATAATCTTATAAGAGAATTGGAAGTTAGTGCATATGAAACAATAGCTGAAAACAAAACTATTGTTTTGCAATTAATATCTTTAAATTTAACAAAGAATTCTAAAACGAGTGCAATTTTATCCATAAATAAAAATCAATTTATAAATGAATGGGACGATGCAATTAAGGCATTAAAATTAGCAATCGATAAAATAAGAGATTATTTTAAAATAGAAGTATCAAAACTTTTACCTTATTATGTTTTAATAGTTCCAATTGCCTATTTTTATAGAATTAATAATTTTAAACCTCCAACTAATACTCAATTAAAACAGATTGAAAGATATTTTTTTAGATGTGCAATCAGTTGGAGGTTTTCTTCTTCTGTTGAAAGTAAATTAAACTCTGATATAAAAATAATTGAAAATATCAAAAACAATATAAACGTAAATTTTGATAAAGAATTACCATTGCAAAACAAACAAAAGGATTATTTTGTTGAACTTTTAAAAGAAGATTTTTCATCATCAAATGCTTTTAATAAAGCAGTTCTTTGTATATTAGCTTATAATGAACCTAAAAAATTTAGTGATAATTCAAAAGTAAGACTGGATAATTCTTATCTTAGTATAGCTTCTTCTAAAAATTATCATCATTTTTTTCCGAAAGCATATTTGAAAAGAATAAATAATACTGATAATGCAAATGCATTAGCCAACATAACACTAGTGGATGATTATTTAAATAAAAGAGTTATAAGAGATAGAAATCCTCAAGAATATATAAAAGATTTTGAAAAAGAAAATAGTAATATCGAAGAGGCATTGAAGTCTCATTTTATTATATATGATGATTTTGAGGATTATAGTTTGTTTTTAGATAAAAGAGCTAATATGTTAGCCGAAGAAATTTTAAAAAGAATTTAATTGCAAAAGGTATTATATAGTGAAAAATTTACAAGAAGAACAATTTTACAATTCAAAATACATTAAACCAAAAAGATATACTTATATAGGTAAAGATGGTAAAAAATATACTTGGGATTTTATAGAAGCAATGGATAGTGTTTCTATTTTTTTATATCATAGTCAAAAAGATTCGTTTGTTTTTGTAAAGCAATTTAGAATCCCTTTATGGGAGTATCAAAGACGCAATAATTTGCAAGTAGATGAGATGGGATATAGTATAGAACTTTGTTCTGGACTTGTAGATAAAAATTTAAGTTTAGAAGAAATAGCTAAAGAAGAGTGCATAGAAGAATTAGGCTATGCACCCAAAATTATGGAGAAAATAGGAGAGTTTTACACAGGATTTGGTTCTGGTGTGAGTAGGCAATTTTTATTTTATGCTGAAATTAATGAGAAAGATAAAATTAGCAATGGTGGTGGAGTTGATGGAGAAGATATTCAAGCAGTATGGGTAAAAAGAAAAGATTTTAGTCAATTTTCAAAGGAAAATCTTATAAAAACATCTCTACTTGAATATGCGTATTTGTGGTTTATAAGCAAGAAATGATTTTCTTGCTTTTTTAAAAAATTTAAAATTATTTATCCTCTTTATTTTCAATGCTAGCATCTTTTTCATCAAGCATTTCTTTGAAAACATTAAACAAATCTTCTGAAGCTTTTTCAGCATTAGAACATTTATCAAGTATTTGATTTTGAACTAATTTATTAGCTGTATCTTCTTCGTGAGCCAATGTAATTGCTTGGTTAATGTTTTCATGTACTTTTTGATGAGGGAGATTAAGTTTTCCAAAAGATCTACCACTAGAAAATCTTTCCTTACCTACACCTGCAATCCATTTTGCAAGTCTACAACTTAAATGATCAGATAGTGCTTTACCTGAGGCATGAATGATTTCATTGTAACCATTTAATTTAAATGCAACATGATCTAATTTTGCTAAGGAAACAAAAATTTCAGATGTGATTCGTTTTGCATGAGAACTTGTTGAGTTTGCGTTAGAAATAAGTTGTGTAAATTTGTTTGAAAATTGAACAATATGTTCATTTGACTCAAGTGATACTTTTTCCACTTGTTCGCTTTGACCATACATTTCATCCGCGTTTTGTTTTAGCAAATTGATGTTTAATTCAACTTCCGAAGTTGCTTTTTGAGTTTTTTCGGCAAGTTTTCTAACTTCATCAGCAACAACAGCAAAGCCTCTACCATGTTCTCCTGCACGAGCGGCTTCTATAGCAGCATTTAATGCTAAAAGATTTGTTTGATCAGACACATCTTTAATTAAATTGATGACATTTGTGATTTCATCAACACTACGATGTAAATTTCCGGCTGTATCTCTTGAACGATTTGCTGATTCTATGATGCTTTGAAGTGAAGATATGATAGATTGGGTAATAGAGTTTAATTCTTGTATATCTTCTAAAGAAGAATCAGAATATTGAGATATCATTTCTGCTTTATTAACATTTTCTTGCATATCACCTTGCACCCCAGATATCCCTTTCAAAACTCCGGTTAAAAGCATTTCCAAAAGATGGGTTTCTAGATCAGTTTTTCCACAATCATCTTGAATTTCTTTTTCGTATTTTTCAATTAGTTCTTGTTTTTCTAAAAGAAGTCTTTTGTTTTCTTCCTCTAAAGCTTCTATCTTACTCTTCATTTCCTCTAATTCTAGTGAAATTTTACTTTTAAACATGATAAAAATTCCTTTCGGGGGGGGGGGATTTATTTTTTGTAATTTGTTAAATAGGTGTTTAACTCATCTTTCAATTTTAGTTTTTCTTTTTTTAAATTTGCTATTTCTAAGCTATCTAAATGAATTCTACCTTCTTCTGCATCTTTAATTTTGTGATCAAGCTCGTTGTGTTCATCAAATAACTTGTCAAAATGCATATCTTTGCCTTTTAGCTCAGTGATTAGATCTCTAAATTCATGTAGCATTTACATCTCCTTTTCCAAAAATTTATAAAATGAATTATAAATTAAAATATATTAAATGTATTTTAATTCATCAGGTTTTTGTTTATTTTTTATGATTTTTTTAGCTATCTTTATACTATCGGCTGTTCCTACTATTAATAGCTTTGCACCAGTTCCAATGAGAGTATCGCCTCTTGGCATAGGTGTAAATTTTTTATTTTCAATGATTCCTACTATACTTACATTTGCCATATCTCTTAGATGGATTTCTTTTAATCTTTTAAATCTAACCCAAGATTCATCTGGAATTTTGATTTCTTCTAAGTCAATGGGGCTATTTTTTTTATAAAGATAATTTTCTAATAAATTTTCCATATCCGGTCTTGCCGACATTGCACTAAGTCTTTGTGCAACTAATTTTGTGGCAGAAACTATAGAATTTGCTCCAAGTTTTTTAAGCTTTTCTGTTTCATCCTCATTACTTGAACTAGCAAGAATAAAATAAGGGTTAATTCTTTGTAATTCTTTTTCAAATAGTCTTACTGAGGCAATGATAGCGATATTATCTGCTATGTTATTGCTAAGTGTTATTACACCTTTTGCACTAGAAAGATTTGTTTTTAAAAAAGCTATATTAGTATGAGGAGCACTTTCTATATAATAAGGATAATTATATTTTTCAGCTATTTCACTAAAATTTTCAATCTCATCTACGACAACAAAAGGAATATGATTTTCTCTAAATTGCTGTGCTAATTCTATAGTAAAATCATTATGATAGCATATTACAAAATGATTTTTTAATCTTGCAACTTTATGAAGCATTCTTCTTTCCTTGATGATTTTGGATAAAATACCTTTTTTAACTATTTCTATTACCAAACCCATACAAAAGGTAAAAATTGTAAAAGTCAATAATACATATATAACGGTGAAAATTCTACCTGCAGTTGGTATAGGATTTACCTCTGTATAACCCAAAGTAGTGAAAGTCATACCAGCTTGATAAATAGCATCGTTAAGGTTGTAATTACTTGTGAGCATATAGCCAAAAGCTCCAATTAATGTCATCATTACAACAGCAATGAGAGGGATTCTTAGAAATTTAAGCTGCTCGTAAAGTTCATCGTTGAGATTAATTGAAGGTTTTGGGGAGGGAGACCAATTGAGGAATTTTTGTAGCTTTTTCAAAAAAGACATAACAATTCCTCTTTTACATTAAGGATTATTTGCTACTTTGTTTTTTAAGTGTTCTTAAAGTCGAAGCAGCAACTCTAACTTTTCTAGTAGTTCCATCTTCTAAAGTAATACGAACTGTTCTTAAATTTGGCAAAAAGCGTCTTTTTGTTTTATTGTTAGCATGACTAACATTATTACCTACCATAGGTCCTTTTCCAGTGATTTGGCAAATTCTTGACATAAATTTTCCTTATGAAATAAAAATAATTTTTAGCATTATATCTAAAGCAAGCTTAAAAAAATCAAATATTATTAAAAATTATATAAAGAAATTTTGATAATAAGTATGATAGAATTATTTTTTATTTTATTGGAGAGATATAATGTATGTAGCACCAAGTTTATTGTCTGCAAATTTTTTAAATTTAGAAAATGAGATTAAAGAAATATCTCAAGCAGGGGCTGATTTGTTGCATATTGATGTGATGGATGGGCATTTTGTACCAAATCTTACTTTTGGACCTTGTGTGGTTGAAAATATTTCAAAAATCACCTCCATACCTTTAGATGTGCATTTAATGGTGTATAATGTAAGTAGTTTTGTAGATTTATTTATCCCAGTAAAGCCAAAATTTATTAGCTTTCATTTGGAAGCTGAAAATCATCCTATTAGAGTGTGTGAGTATATAAGAAAAAATGGTATTCACCCTGCTATTGTTTTAAATCCACATACTCCAGTTTCGAGCATAGAGCATATTTTAGAATTTGTAGATATGGTGCTTTTAATGAGTGTTAATCCAGGCTTTGGTGGGCAAAGTTTTTTACCTTTGGTGTATGATAAAATCCGTCAATTAAGAGAAATAATAGATAAAAAAAATCTTAAAGTTTTTATAGAAGTTGATGGTGGGGTAAATGGCTTAAATGCACCTGATTTAGATGAAGCAGGAGCTGATATTTTAGTCGCAGGTAGTTATATTTTTTCTTCACAAGATAAAAAAACAGCAATTAATTCTTTAAAGCTTGAATTTTGAGCCAACAACAAATCGATGATTTAATCATCAAGTTAAGCAAAGAAAACAAACCATTTCCTTGGGTTTTAAAAGAACTTGCAAAAATAGAAGAGCTAAATCATTATGATTTTGATTTGTATATTTTTGAACTTTTAGGACTTGGGGTGGAGCTTAATGCACAAAATTGCTTGTGTTTAAAAAGTAAAAATACAAAAATAAAAGATGAAATTTTTTGTGTAGTAGATATTGAGAGTACTGGTGGGATTAAAAGTGGTCAAATTTTAGAAATAGGTGCGGTGAAAATTCAAAATTTTAGAGAAATTGATAGATTTGAAAGTTTTATAAAAGTAGAAAGCATACCTGAAAATATTACAGAACTAACCGGAATTAGCTTAGATATGGTTAAAAATGCACCATCTTTAAAGAATGTTTTAAGTGAATTTAAATTGTTTTTAAAAGATAGTATTTTTGTAGCACATAATGTGCGTTTTGATTATCATTTTATATCTAAAGTTATGCATGAAAATAATTTTGGGGTGCTTTTAAATAGAAGATTATGTACTATTGATTTGGCTAAAAAATGTATCGAAAGTCCTAAATATGGCCTTGATGCTTTAAAAGAGCTTTTGTGTATTGAAAGTAAGCATCATAGGGCTTTAAATGATGCTTTGGCTGCAAGTGAAATTTTAAAATATTGTCTTAAAAAAGTTCCTTTTTATATAAAAACCACTGAAGAATTGTTACATTTTAGCAAACAAGCTAAAAATCAAATAAAAAAATAATTTTTCATATTTATTTTTATATTTAAATATAATCACAAAAATTTAATAAGAGCAAGAGCTTGTGATAAACTAATTTTATTCAATATGAAAAAATTCTAAAAGCTGGGGAGGGATTTTGGTAAAAAAACAATCTTTTAGCTTTGTAGTTGTTTAATCATTTTTGAAATAATTGTTCTATCATAAAACTAATTTAAATTGATGCTTTGTGTGATTTAATTTATCTAGCATACAAAAATAAAATAAATTTTAATAAAAGAAATATTAAAATATAGATATTATAAAATAAGGTAGGTTATTATGCAAATTCAACCATCAATGTATATCAATAGAGAACTTTCTTGGCTTGCATTTAATTCCCGTGTTTTAGATCAATGCTCTAAAGATCTTCCTTTGCTTGAAAAACTTAAATTTATTGCTATATATTGTACTAATTTAGATGAATTTTATATGATAAGAGTGGCTGGTTTAAAACAGCTTTTTGTAGCAGGGATAAGCACGGCAAGTAATGATGAAATGTCGCCTTTAGCTCAACTTAAGGCTATTAGAAATTATTTACATGAAGAAAAATATGTAGTAGAACAATATTTTACTAAGATAACTCAAGATTTAGAAAAAGAGAATTTATTTATTCGATCTTATGAAGAGCTTGATGAGGATTTAAAACAACAATGTAATGAGCATTTTTTTTCTAATATTTTTCCTGTGATAGTGCCTATTGCTGTTGATGCAACCCATCCTTTTCCGCATTTAAATAATCTTTCTTTTTCTTTGGCAGTGAAGCTTTGTGATCCTATGCATCCTGATCTTTTAAAATTTGGTATGATACGCATACCTAGGGTTTTACCAAGATTTTATCAAGTAAGTTCTAACATTTATGTGCCTATAGAAAGTATAGTGCGTCATCATACAGAGCATATTTTTCCAGGCTATAAGCTTTTATCTTCGGCTGCTTTTAGAGTAACTAGAAATGCGGATATGGAAATAGAAGAAGAGGAAGCTGATGATTTTATGTTGATTTTAGAGCAGGGTTTAAAGCTTCGTAGAAAAGGTGCTTTTATACGCTTACAAATAGAAAAAGGTGCAGATGATCAGTTGATTGAATTTTTAAGTTCTCATATGAATATTTTTCATAAAGATATTTATGAGTATAGCATACTTTTAAATTTACCTTCATTATGGCAAATCATTTCCAATAAAGAATTTACGCATTTGTTAAATCCTGTATATACACCAAAAATTCTACCACCTTTTGGGGATAATGTATCTATTTTTAGCGCAATTGATAAACAAGATATATTGGCTATACAGCCTTATGAGAGTTTTGAACCTGTGTATCAATTTATCAAAGAAGCAAGTAAAGATCCTAAGGTTGTTTCTATAAGAATGACTCTTTACAGGGTAGAAAAAAATTCAAACATAGTTCAAGCTTTAATTGATGCAGCAAGTGATGGCAAGCAAGTGACTGTAATGGTAGAGTTAAAGGCACGTTTTGATGAGGAAAATAACTTACACTGGGCAAAATCATTAGAAAATGCAGGGGCACATGTTATATATGGGATTACTGGTTTTAAAGTGCATGCAAAAGTTGCTCAAGTTATAAGAAAAGAAGGGGAAAAGTTAAAAATTTATAATCACCTTAGCACAGGAAATTATAATGCAAGCTCGGCAAAAATTTATACCGATGTGAGTTATTTTACTTCTAAAGAAGAATATTCTCAAGACACAACAACTTTTTTTCATATACTTTCAGGATATAGCAAAAGCCGTCGCTTAAAGACTTTATCGATGAGTCCAAAACAAATCAAAGAGAGAATTTTAGATATGATAGCTACTGAAGCAAGTTATGGAAAAGATGGGGTAATCATAGCCAAAATGAACGCTTTGGTAGATGGAGATGTAATTAAGGCTTTATATGAAGCCTCAAATAAGGGTGTAAAAATTGAACTCATTGTAAGAGGAATTTGTTGTTTAAGACCCGGGGTAAAAGGATATAGTGAAAATATAAAGGTTAGAAGTATAGTAGGAAAATATTTAGAGCATGCTAGAATTTTATATTTTAAGCATACAGCACCAAATTATTTTATATCAAGTGCTGATTGGATGCCAAGAAATTTAGAAAGAAGACTAGAGTTGATGACTCCTATATTTGATGAGCATTCTCGTGCAAAATTAGCTCAAATTTTAAAATTACAATTAAGTGATAATGATTTAGCTTATGAGCTTGATAATGAAGGAAGGTATCGTAAAATTAGTTTAAAAGATGAAGAAAAGATTAGTAATTCTCAACAAATTTTAGAAGAGTATATTGGTAGAATTTTTAACACTTTGAAAAAAGATACTGATCATAGCAGGGCAACGCATTTAGCAACAAAACTTTTTAGAGATAGTTAATCCTTGTTTGTAAAACAAGGATTATTTCCATCCTTCTATATAATTTTTTAGTTTTCTTCCAACTTTTGGATGTTTGAGTTTTTTTATGGCAGAACTTTCTATTTGTCTTACTCTTTCTCTTGTAACATTAAGCTCTTTGCCAATTTCTTCTAATGTTCTATCGCTTTCATCATCCATCAAACCAAAACGCATTCTAATGACAGCTTTTTCTCTATCGTTTAATTGATCTAACACTTCATCTATTTGCTCTTTTAAATCATCTTTTAGAATATGGTCCATAGGTGAAATAGAGGTTCTATCCTCTACAAAATCTCCAAATTTACCATCATCTTCGTTGCTAATAGGAGCTTCAAGTGAAATTGGTTCTTTGGTAATTTTAATTACTTGTTTAACTTTATCTATGCTAAGTCCAACTTCTTTTGCTATGATGCTTACATCAGGTTCTTTACCTTCTTTTTGCAAATATTCTCTAATGATTTTATTGATTTGATTAATCGTTTCTATCATGTGGATAGGAATTCTAATAGTTCTTGCTTGATCAGCAATTGCTCTTGAGATAGCTTGTCTAATCCACCAAGTTGCATAAGTTGAAAATTTATAACCACGTTTATATTCAAATTTATCAACAGCTTTCATCAAGCCTATATTGCCTTCTTGGATTAAATCTAAAAAAGGTAACCCACGATTTGTGTATCTTTTAGCAATGCTGACAACTAAGCGTAAATTTGATTTTGCCATTCTAGTTTTAGCTTCATCAGATATTTTTTTACCTCGTTTGATTTGTTCTAAAATTTCTTTTAGTTGATCTTTCCCTAAATCAAAGGAATTTTGGCTCGCCTCTTTGGTTTGAATGAGTTTTTTAATCTCCATATAAGTGCTAACCATAGTAGTTTCTAATGCTCGTTCTGTAATTTCTTCTTTGCTAAGTTTGGTAATGTCTTTTAAGATATCTTGGTGTCTTTGTTTTAATTCTTCTGAAAACATTGGTAAGCGGTATTCCAAACGCTTTAATTCTTTATCAAATTCTTCATCACTTTTTAGTGCTGTTTCTATGGACTTTGCAATTTCGGAAATAAGTTTTGAGGTTGGACCAAGATCCATTAATTTTTCTTTTAATATGTTTTTCTTAAAAGCAATTATTAACTTATCTAGTAATTCATCATCATTTTTTTCTGCGTTAATAGTAGATATGGTTTTTAACCATTCTTTTTTAGCTTTTTCCAAAGCTTTAAAACTTTCTATAACTTTAAGAGTTCTTTCATCTTCTTTTTTACTTATTTTTTTAGGTTTTTTTTCGATGGAGTTCCCATTTTCTTCATTTTCATCTTCTTCATCATTATCAATATCTTCATCGCTTTTTTCTTCATCATTTTTTTCATCATCTTCAAAACTTTTAAAAAGTTCTTTCACTCTTCTTTCTCTATTGATTAAAGGTTCTTTGTAGTCTAAAATAAAATCAATTAAATATGGTACTGAACAAAATGCATCAATAATAATATCTTCACCCAGTTCAATTTTTTTAGAAATTTCAATTTCTTCGTCTTTATTTAAAAGCGCAATTTGCCCCATTTCCCTTAAATACATTCTTACAGGAGAATCAGATCTACTCCATTCAAGTAAATCATTTTCATTGGCTAAATCAAATTCATTTTCTAAACTTATATCTTGTAATTTTTGTTTTTCTTCTTGAAGTTTTTTTGCTTCTTCTAAATTTCTTTTTTTTGCAATTTCCGCTGAAGAAATTAATTCTACTTTATATTTATTCATTAAATCACGGATTTTTTTAGCACTATTTGCATTCGGAAGTTTTGACAAATACTTGACAAGTTTTTCATATGTGATATAATCTTTAGAATTTTCTTTAAAAAGCTCTTCTAGGATATTGGTTTCATTAGCCATGATTACTCCTTGAATTTATAATTTATAGTGTAAAACTAATTATTATGCCTAAAATTTAATTAAAAATAAATAAAAATATTTTGGAACACAAATTGCTTTGTATTGACAAAACTAAGATTTTAGATAGGAAAAATAATGCAAAATGGTTATTATCAAGCTACAGGTGCTATGGTTACTCAATTTAATCGTTTAGATGTAGTAACAAACAATTTAGCAAATGTTAATACAAGTGGCTATAAAAGAGATAATGTTGTTATTGCAGATTTTAAAAGGATTTTTAAAGAAACTCAAGATGAGTTGCCTATACAAAATCATACAAGAGATGCTGCAAGATTTGTTAATACAACTATTGATAGAGTTCCACAGGTGAATCATGTTTATACAAATTTTAGCGTAGGTTCGATGAAGATGACACATAATCCTTTAGATTTAGCATTAACACGCGAGGATACTTTTTATCTCATTAAAACGAATAATGGAGAAGTGAGATTAAGTCAGGATGGAAATTTTCAACTTGATGAAGAAGGATATTTAGTAAATCGTCAAGGTTATAGGGTTTTAAGTAGTGATTATTTTAACAACCCAGAAAATGATGGCATACGCATAGGGGATTCTACCTCTTTTATAAATGTCGATAAAAATGGAATAATAAGTGCTTCTAACCAAAATATCGCAAGATTATTTGTAGCTCAAGTAGATGATTTAAGAGATTTACAAAAAGATGGCGATAATATGTATAAGATTGATTTAAATAAAATTAGAGACTTGCCAAATTCAAATGCTGTAAAACAAGGTTTTACTCAAGGTTCTAATGTAAATCCAGTTACAGAAATGGTAGGTTTGATAGAAGCAAATAGAATGGTTGAGATGTATCAAAAAGTTATGACTTCTCATATGGATGATTTAAATCAAGAAGCTATTAATAAATTAGCAAGTACTAAATAAAACTAAGGATAGGTAAAATGTTAAGATCATTATATACAGCAGCATCAGGGATGGTATCACAGCAAACTCAAATTGATGTAACATCAAATAATATTTCAAATGTAAATACAGTTGGTTATAAAAAATCTCGTGCGGAATTTGCAGATTTGATGTATCAAACTATGAAATACGCAGGTACTTCAACTTCAAGTACAACCAAACATCCAAGTGGTATAGAAGTAGGTCTTGGCTCAAGAGTTACTGCTATAAGTAAAATTTTTAGTGAGGGTAGTTTAAAACAAACTTCTACTGCAGGTCTTGATATGGCAATTGCTGGGAATAATGGATTTTTCCAAATTCAAATGCCTGATGGCACTATAGCTTATACTAGAAATGGTCAATTTACAAAAGATGCAGAAGGAAATATAGTAAATTCAGATGGTTATAGACTTTTACCTGAAATGACCATACCAGAAGATGCAACTGCTATAAATGTTGCGAGTGATGGAACTATTTCTGTGATACAACCAGGAAATACCGCTGAAACTCAAATAGGTCAAATTGAACTTGTAAATTTTATCAATCCAGCAGGATTGCACGCACTTGGGGATAATCTTTTAGTAGAAACTGATGCAAGTGGAGCACCTATTGCAGGTATTGCGGGTGAAAATGGTTTTTCTCCTATAAAGCATGGTTTTGTTGAACTTAGCAATGTGCAACTTGTTGAAGAAATGACTGATTTAATCACAGGACAAAGAGCCTATGAGGCAGGTTCGAAAGCTATCACTACAAGTGATGATATGCTTGGAATAGTAAATCAATTAAAACGCTAAAATTATCTAGCGTTTTAATTGATTAAGTAAAAACTCTAATATAAGATTAAAATATGATTTTTTTAATACCTTTGATTGTAATTATATCTTTTATTTTTATTATTGATTATATTTACTTTTCCAAGGAAAATGATACAATAAAAGCTCAAAAACAAATAGAACAAAAAGATACTAATCATGATAGACAAAAATATCTTGAAAATATTTTAAATCAAAAAGAATTATGATTGTTCAATTTTCATATAAAAAATTCTTTTGGATTAATATTTTAGTTGTAATCACTCTTGCTTTAAATTTAAGAGCACCTATAACTTCTATAGGACCTATGGTAGAGCATATTCAAGAATATTATAAGATTAATTCCACTTTAGTGGGTATGCTAACTACTTTACCATTAATAGCTTTTGGGCTTATATCTTTTTTTGTAGCATATTTTTCGCAGATTAGAGCTTTATTTTTCGCTTTAATTTTAATTGCTTTTGGTGAAATTGTTAGAAGTTATGGTGGAAATATAGGTTTATTTTTTGGGGTTTTTTTAATCGGTGGGGGTATTGCCATAGCTAATGTTTTGCTACCTTCTTTTATTAAAGAAAAATTTTCATCTAAAGCCTATAAAATAATGGGTTTATATGGTTCTATTATTGGTGTATCATCTATCGCAGGTGTGGCTTTATCTTTGCCTTTACTTAAAATTTTTGATGTTCCTCAAGCTATGTTTTTTTGGATTATTTTAGCTTTAATTGCTTTATTTTTTTATTTTCCACATTTAAAAAATAAAAGATTATTTCGTTCTAAAAATAAAAGTATGGATAATATAAATATATTTTTAAATTTAACAGCTTGGAAAGTTACTATTGTAATGGGTTTGCAAAGTTTTTTATCTTATAGTCTTTTTGCTTGGCTTAGTGTAATGATTAGTGAAAAGGGCTTTGGAATAGATTTTGGATCTAATATTTTATTATTATCTCAAGTTGTAGGAATGCCAGTGGCATTTTTGCTACCAATACTTTTAGGAAAACTTAGATTTCATGCTAAGAGTTTTGCAATAATTACATTAGGTTTTTTATATCTTTTAAGTTTTGTGTTAATTTTTCTTTGCAATATAAAAGCAATATTGTTTTTAGCGGCTATTTTTTTAGGATGTGCTTCTAGTGGAGTTTTTACTATATCCTTGTTATTTATTGCTATGAAAAGTTCAAATTCTATTATAGCAGCAAAACTTTCTGCTATGTCACAAGGAATAGGGTATTTAATAGCAGCTCAAGCACCTTGGATTATAGGATTACTTCATGATAAATTTGGAAATTTTGTTTTAGGTTTTGTTGTTTTAATTGCAGTAGCTATATTATTAAATATTTTTGTTTTTTTAGCATACAAAGCTCCTACAATTAAGTGATAATTAAAATAATTTAAAGCCTTTTTTGTTAAAATTTCAATATTTTATTTTATGGATTTATAATGAGATACACAGTAACAGAAGCTTCTATATATGAAGCGCAAGGCTTAAAAAATGAAGCCTTGGAAATTTATAAAAATATATTAAAACAAGATCCTCAAAATAAAAATGCAATCGATGCCATAAGGCGTTTAAGTGGTTTGCGATCAAATCATGAGGATTTAAATTATGAAATGCTTGATTTTTTTGTTCATATGAAAAGTGATGAAGAAGTCAATGAATTTAAAAGGTGGTTGATAAAATTATGAATATAGAAGATTTAGCAAAAATGGCTATAAATGAAGTCAATTCTGAATTAGATAGCAAGAGTAATAAAAATGAAGAGTTTGCTCCTATGGTAGAAGAAATAAAAGAAGATATCAATTTGCAAGAAAAAAAAAATAAAGAAGAGATAAATAAAGTGACACAAGAATTAATGCAAGAGCTTGATGATTTAGAAGTGAATGTTAAAGATGAAAAACAAAATATAGATATAAAAATAGAAGCAATTGAAAATGAAAAAGAAAATATACAAAATAATGAAGAGTTTTTTTTAAAAAATATTAGAGAGCGTATTTTGGTATTATTTGAAGGTTTAAAAAATACCAAAGATGAACATTTGGAAAAAAGATTAGATATAACTATTACTTTTTTAGAGTTTTTACTTGCAAAAATTGAAGATAGACTTAAAAAATGATCAAGATTTTTTAAGTATTAAAAATATACTTAAATCTTACACAAAAAGGGCTTATTTAGTAGGTGGTTGTGTAAGAAATTCCTTTTTAAATTTATCAAGTGATGATTATGATATAGAAATATATGACATACACCCTAAACTTTTTGATGAACTTATGAAAAAGTTTGGAGCAAGTGGCGTAGGAAAAAGTTTTTTTGTTTATAAGTATAAAAAATTTGATTTAGCTTTAGCACGATATGAAAATAAAATTTCTAAAGGCCACAAAGGTTTTGAGGTTAAAGTTTGCAATGATGAGCAAGAAGGAGCTAAAAGAAGAGATTTTACCATTAATGCTTTAATGGTAAATATTTTTGATTTTGAATTTTTAGATTTTTTTAATGGTTTGCAAGATTTACAAGCAAAGATTATAAGACATATTGATGATAAAAGTTTTATAGAAGATAGTTTAAGAGTGCTTCGTGGAATTTCTTTTGCGTGTAGATTTGATTTAATGATTGCAAAAGAAAGTTTAAAATTAATGCAAACTATGGATATAAATGAACTCTCAAGAGATCGTATTAATAATGAGTTATATAAAATTTTTAAAACTTCAAATCTTGACAAAGCATATGGGTATTTTAAAATTTTAAATTTAGAGGAAAAAATCTTTTTTTATAAAACACAAAATACTGAATTTGAAAATCTTTTAAGACAAAGTCAAAAATTTATTAAAGATGAAGCTTTGTTTTTATATTTGTATTTAAATTTTTTTCATATAAACAAAGAGGATTTTTTTAAAAAAACAAAATTAAAAAAAGAGCTTTTAAAAAAATGCGAACAAGAATTTGTTTTAGGTATAATTGACGATTTTAATTTAGCTAAAATTGCTTTAAAAATACCACTTTGTAAATGGCTTGGACTTTGGAGTGATGAGCGTATTGTGCAAGCTAAAAAATTAAATTTATATAATCATACTTTTGAAAGTAAAATTAGTGCAAATGATTTATTAAAAGAAGGATTTAGCGGGAAAGAGCTTGGAGTTGAACTTGAAAAAAGAAGATTGCAAGAATTAAAAAACTATATAAAGGAGCAAAAATGAATGAATATATTTTAAAAATTTCAAGTAGCGATGAAAAAGGTTTGATTTATAGAATTTCAGATGTTATTTTTAAATACAGAATCAATATTATAAAAAATGATGAATTTGTTGGTGAAAATCGTTTTTTCTTTAGAGCACATTTAGAAGGAGAGCTTGATATAAAAGCTTTTAAAGGAACACTTGAAGCTATGCTTCCTGATAATGCACAAATTGAAATTACCCCAAAAAGAAAAAAAGATATTATTGTTTTAGCAACTAAAGAAACACATTGCTTGGGCGAGTTACTTATTCGTCAATTTAGTGGAGAATTTAATGCAAATATCAAAGCTGTAGTGGCAAATTATGACATTTTAAAACCACTGGTAAATAAATTTAATATACCTTTTCATACTATCTTAGCACAAGATTTAACTAGGCAAGAGCATGAAAAAAAAATGCTAGAGTGTTTAAGGCAATATGAGTTTGATTATATTGTTTTGGCTAAATATATGAGAATATTATCTCCATCTTTTGTAGAACATTTTGAAGGAAAGATTATTAATATTCATCATTCTTTTTTACCTGCATTTATAGGGGCTAATCCTTATAAACAAGCCTATGAAAGAGGGGTTAAAATCATAGGCGCAACTGCACATTTTGTAAATAACAATTTAGATGAAGGTCCAATCATTACTCAAGATGTAATACCAGTTACTCATGAGTATTCTTGGCAAGCTATGCAACAAGCGGGGCGTAATGTAGAAAAAAATGTTTTTTCTAAAGCTTTAGATTTAGTGTTTGATGATAGGATTTTTATACATAATAATAAAACAATAGTATTTTAAATTTTTGATGCCTTTATGGCATCAAAATTAGCAAGAATAACAAGTTTTAAACTCATATGCAGTAGGTCTAGCTTCTACAGGCCAAACTTGAGTTTCGAATTTCATGTGTTGATAATCATCAATAAACACATCACTCATTACAGGTTTTAAAAAAGCATTTTTTCTAATAAGCGCTTCTAAAGATCCTCTTAAAGTATGAGGTAGTTGTTCTATACCTTTTTCTCTAATCTCATCTAAAGTTAAGGCAAATAAATTTTCATCCATTGGACCTACTGGTTGAATTTTGTTTTTAATACCATCAAGTCCTGCCATGAGTAAGCTTGTAAAAGCTAAATATGGATTAGAAGTGCTATCAGGAAATCTTATTTCAACTCTTGCGCTTTTTTCATTGATACCATAAGGCACGCGACAACTTGCAGAACGATTTTGACAAGAATAAGTTAATATACAAGGTGCTTCAAAACCTGGAACTATTCTTTTGTAAGAATTTGAACTAGGATTGGTAAATGCAGCAACACTTCTAGCATTTCCTAAAATTCCTCCGATATAATTAATTGCACATTCACTTAGTTTTCCATAGCCTTCTTTATCATAAAATAAATTAACCCCATCTTTCCAAAGACTCATATGTACATGCATACCACTTCCATTGTCCCCATAGAGTGGTTTTGGCATAAAGGTTGCTGTTTTACCATTTAAATGTGCTACCATTTTTACTACATATTTATAAATTTGAACATTATCAGCCGCTTCAACTAAATTTCCAAATTCTACGCCTATTTCAGCTTGACCTTGTGCTACTTCATGATGATGTACGAAAGTTTTTAAACCAACTCTTTCTAAAACTTGTACCATTTCAGCTCTAATATCTACACTAGAATCAATAGGGCTTACTGGAAAATATCCACCTTTATTTCTAGGACGATGCCCGCTATTGTAGCTATCTATAAAATCTTTATTGTCATTCCACTCACCTTCTTCGGTATCAACTTCATATTTAGAGCAATTTGATGAATCAACTATTTTTACATTGTCAAAAATAAAAAATTCGTTTTCAGGACCAAAAAAAGCTGTATCAGCGATATTACTTGTGTTTAAGTATTGCATAGCTTTTTTAGCAATACTTCTTGGACATTTTTCATACATTTGATCTTTGTAAATATCATATACATCACAAATTACTATAATAGTAGGATCTGCTGTAAAAGGATCTAAAAATGCACTTTCTACATCAGGTTTTAAAATCATATCTGATTTTTCTATAGGTTGCCATCCATGCAAGGAGCTCGCATCAAAAGGAATTCCGTTTTCAAAAGTCTTGTGATCAATAGCTTTTATGTTGTAAGTAAGATGATGCCATGTGCCTATCATATCAGTAAATCTAAAATCAACAAATAAAACTTCATGCTCTTGTGTGTAACTAAAAAACTCATCAATACTATTTACAAATTTACCCATTTTTTCTCCTTTTTTAATTAGACATTTGTTTTTATTTTTAAGATTGTAATATATTTTTTTTAAATTAAGTTTAAATTAATATATTTTTTATAATCAAATAAAAAAAGAAATTTTTATATAAAAAATGTAATTAATTTTAAAAAATTAATTTTGGATTATATTTTTTTGTAATATAATCCAAAATTAGTTTTTATAATCAAAAAAGGTGTAACAATGACTCAAGAAGAATTAGATGCTTTAATGAATAGTACTGAGGACTTAGATCTTGACAATGTAGAGGATACCGAGGTAAAGCCTGAAACAGACTATGAAGATGAAGAAAAAAACAAGCAAATTGTTAATGATATGATCAATGGAGATTATAAAGCAAGAGCAGATATGGCTTGGCCACCACCACCACCTAGTAAAGAGCATAAAGTTGTACATCAGCTTGATGATGTTACAAGAGATAGTGAGATTAAAGCTACTGAAATGATGGAAAAGCTTGAGGTTATCAATGATTTTTTTGCAAATTCTGAGAATGAACTTTGTGTTATTAGTGATGCTCTAAATAAAAACATAGAGATTTTTGAAAAATTAAATGCTAAATTTCCAAATGTAGCAAGTTTTAAAGAAGCTATTGACACAAATAATAATGCTAAAAATATTATTGATGAGATTACAGGTTGTTTGCAAACTGGTCAAGATGAGGTGATGATGGCTATGGATGCTATGCAGTATCAAGATATACATCGTCAAAAAATTGAACGCGTTATAAATGTAATGAGAGCTTTAAGTAGATATATGAGTAGTTTATTTGAAGGTAAAATTGATGATGAAAAACGCGTTGGATCTGCGGTGCATATTCAAGGTGATACAACTGCAGATGTTGTAAGTAATGATGATATAGAGGCCTTGATTGCTAGTTTAGGAAAAAAATGATTATTCCTGAGATTGTTTCTCCAGCAGGAAATTTTACAAAATTAAAAATTGCATTAGCCTATGGTGCTGATGCAGTTTATGCAGGAGTAAGTAATTTTTCGTTAAGAGCAAGAACTGCCAGGGATTTTAATTATGAAACTTTTAAAGAGGCTATTGATTATACTCATACAAAGGGTAAGAAAATTTATGTAACAATCAATGGTTTTCATTTTAGCTCACAAATTGAAGGTTTAAAAAGACATATTTTAAAACTAAAAGAGATGAAGCCTGATGCTTTTATAGTGGCTTCTGTGGGTGTTATGCGTTTAGTTAAAGAGCTTGCACCTGAAATAAATTTACATGTATCAACCCAAGCTAATATTTTAAATTATTTAGATGCTCAAGTTTATAAGGATATGGGGGCAAAGCGTGTTGTTATAGCAAGAGAATTAGGTCTAAAAGACGCCAAAGATATAAAAAATAATTGCGATATCGAACTAGAAAGTTTTGTTCATGGTTCTATGTGTTTTGCATATTCTGGAAGGTGTTTGATAAGTTCAGTGCAAAGTGGTCGTATGAGTAATCGTGGATCATGTGCGAATGATTGTAGATTTAATTACGAACTTTATGCCAAAAATCCAGAAACTAATACTCTTTTTAGATTAGAAGAGGATGAAAATGGAACTCATGTATTTAATTCTAAAGATTTAAATTTAAGTTCTTATATTCAAAAAATTATGCAAGAAAATTGTATTCACGCTTTTAAAATAGAAGGAAGAACTAAAAGTGAATATTATGTAGCATTAACTACAAGAACTTACAAAATGGCTGTAGAAGATGTGTTAAATAATGCTTTTGATGCTACTAAATATGAAAAAGAAATTCATACTTTAAAAAATCGAGGTTTTACAGATGGATATTTAGTTTCAAGAGCTTATGAAAAAACTGATTCTATTAACCATAATACAAGCATAGAAGAGGGAACTCATCAAGTTCATGCAATAAGTGAAGATGGTGAAGTTTTTAAATGTAAAGGTAAAATACAATTAAACAAAGAATATGAAATTTTAACTCCTATAAATAGTAAAATCGAATTAGGGGAAAATAAAATAGGTTTAACTTATCAAAAAGATGGAAAAAATTTTATAGTTTTTAAACAATTATTAGCAAAAAATAATAAAGAATTTAATGAAATTCATAGTGGTAACGAAAATGAAATTATTTTGCCATTTAAGCTTCCAGAATTTAGCTTTTTAAGAAGGAGTGTTGAGTGAAATTTGTATCTATATTAATGGGTAGCAAAAGTGATTATGATGTTGTGAAAGAAGCTTTGGGGGTTTTTGAACAATTTGGAGTAAAATATGAAATTTTAGTAACTTCAGCTCATAGAAGCCCTAAAAGAACTCAAGAGTATATAAAAGAAGCTGAAGATAAGGGTGCTAAGATATTTATAGCTGCAGCTGGCATGGCAGCACATTTAGCAGGAGCTGTGGCAGCACATACAACAAAGCCTGTATTGGGCATACCTATGCCAGGAAGTAATTTAGCTAGCATGGATTCTTTATTTTCTACTGTGCAAATGCCTAGTGGTATTCCTGTTGCAACTTTGGCTATAGGTAAAGCTGGAGCTATAAATGCAGCTTATTTAGCAGTGCAAATTTTGGCTATTGAAGATGAAGATTTAGGGCAAAAATTATTAGAGGATAGAAAAAAACAACAAGAAAAATTAATTCAAGATTCTAGCACAATCGAAGTTTTTCTTTAAGGATTATATATGCAAACTTATTTAGAGATGAAAGAATTTTGTCAATTAGTGCATTTATCAGAAGATGTTGTAAAAGGAATGATGGCTAATGGAGCTTTGAATTTCAAAGAAGAAGAAGGTAAAATTTATATAGAAGCTAATCAAGGAACTTTTAGCGTTATTCCTGCGGGTTCAAAACAACCTGCTATGATAAATTCTATGACATTAGCAGGAGAAAGTTTTGTAGAAAAAACTATAGGAACTATTTTAAATTTACATGAAAAAGTTCTTGATGCTAAGGACGAAACCTTAGAAGCTTTAAAGGGTGAAAATAAATTTTTAAAAGATGCTTTATATTCTATGCAAGAATTGTATGATGAAGATAGAAAAACCATAGAAAATCTTAATGAACAACTTAAATATGCTCGCAATGAAGTTGAATTTTTAAAAAGAAAATATAAAATGATGTGGAATAAAACCATAGAACTTTATGCAAATAATAGCGAAAAGCCAGAGGAATTAAAGGAAGAAAAATGATGACTTTTTCTCAAATGATATTAAATTTACAAGAATTTTGGCAAAAACAAGGGTGTGCTATTATGCAACCTTATGATTTTCCAGCTGGTGCAGGAACTTTTCATCCTGCAACTTTTTTAAGAAGTTTAGGAAAAAAACCATGGGCAACTGCTTATGTAGCACCAAGTAGAAGGCCGACGGATGGTAGATATGGAGAAAATCCTAATAGGTTGGGTGCTTATTATCAATTCCAAGTTTTAATTAAACCAAGCCCTGATAATATTCAAGAGTTGTATTTAAAAAGTTTAGAAAATTTAGGTTTTGATTTAAAATCTCACGATATACGCTTTGTTGAAGATAATTGGGAAAGTCCAAGTTTGGGTGCTTGGGGTTTAGGATGGGAAGTTTGGCTTGATGGTATGGAGGTAACGCAATTTACTTATTTTCAACAAGTTGGTGGTATAAGTGTAGATTTGGTTAGTGCTGAAATTACCTATGGCTTAGAAAGAATTGCCATGTATTTGCAAGATGTAGATAATGTATATGACATAGTTTGGAATGAATTTAATGGTGAAAAAATTACTTATAAAGATGTTCATAAACAAGGTGAATTTGAATTTAGTAAATATAATTTTGAAATCAGTGATATAAAAACACTAAATATACAATTTGAAAATGCTTATAATGAGTGTAAAAATGCATTAGAAGCAAAGCTTGCTTTACCTGCGTATGATTATTGTATGTTGGCTGCACACACTTTTAATTTGCTTGATGCAAGAGGAGCTATTTCGGTAACTCAAAGGCAAGATTTTATGCTTAAAATTAGAGAATTATCTAAAAATTGTGCTTTAATATATAAAGAAAGTTTAGATGAAAATTAAAGAAATTTATGATTATTTAGATACTATTAGTCCCTTTGAAACACAAAGTTCTTGGGATAATAGTGGTTTGTTACTTGGAAATTTTAATCAAGAAATAGACAAAATATATCTTGCTCTTGATGTAGATATGCATTTAATTGAAAACGCAAGTGAAAATTCACTATTTATAGTTCATCATCCTTTGATTTTTAAAGGTTTAAAAAATTTAAGTGGTGAATTTTATCCACAAAAACTCATTACAAAAATGATACAAAAGAATATAGCCTTAATTGCTATGCATACAAATTTTGACCTAAGTCATTTAAATACTTATTTTACAAGTGAAATCTTAAGATTTAAAATCAAAGAGCAGAATGAATTTTTGATTTATTGTGATGTTGATTTTAAATTTAATGAGTTAATATCGCATGTAAAACAAATATTAAAACTTAATTATATTAGAGTAGTAAAAGCTCATGATAACCAAATTAAAACTTTGGCTATTTGTACGGGGAGTGGTGGAGATTTAATTTCTAATGTAAAAGCAGATTGTTTTTTGAGTGGAGATTTTAAATACCATCAAGCTATGCAAAGTTATCATAATAAACTTAGTTTAATTGATATAGGTCATTATGAAAGTGAGTTATGTTTTGGTGAAATTTTAGCAAAAGATTTGCAAAAATTTCATTTAGAAGTTATAATATCAGTTTCAAAAAATCCATTTCAATATTTTTAAGGAAATTTTCAATGAATAAATATTTAGAACAACTTATAGCTTTATCACAAATAGATAAAGAATTAGATGGTTTCACTCATAGAGTAGATAATGCAACTAAAGATTTAAAAGAAAAAAGAGCATTGCTTGATAAAACAGAAGATGAAATTAATACTTTTGATAAAGATATAAAAGATTTGGAAAACCAAAAAAACCAAAATAATATCCATATAGCAGAATTTGGAACTAAAATTAAAGAATTGGCAAAAAAAAGTGCAGCAGTTAAAACTGAAAAAGAAGCAAATGCTTTAAAAATTGAAGAAGATATAGCCAAAGAACAGCTTGATGCAGCAAATGAAGAAATAGAAAGATTAGATAAAATATTAGAAAATAAAGAAAAATTTAAACAAGAATTGCAAACAAAAAGAACTGAGCTTGAAAATGAAGTGGATCAAATAGACGCACAAACCAAAGCAGTATTGGTGGATATTGAAAAAGAAAGATTAGAAATTTATGATAAAAAAGTAAAATTAGTGGGCGAGATAAACCAAAAAGTTCTAACTTTTTATGAAAAAATTAGAAAATGGGCTGGAAATAGTGCTGTAGTTCCAGTAAAAAAACATGCTTGCTATGGTTGTTTTATGAGAATTTATGATAAAACTTATTTAGCGGTTTTAAAAGGTGATGAGATTGTTACTTGTCCGCATTGTGGAAGAATTTTATTTAAAGAAAAAGAAGAAAATCAAAATTGATTTTTTTTTATTATATTTTTGCTGTGATGATATATATAATCACAGCACCTTTTTTGCTGGCTTTAAGTTTTTGCAAGGAAAAATATAAAAAATCTTTAAAATCAAGATTTTTTCTTTACAAAAATTTAAAGCAAAAGCAAGGTGATGTATATTTTCATGCTTGTTCTTTTGGTGAAATTAAAAGCATTTCTCCTTTGATAAAACTTTTTCCAACTTGTAAAATTTCAACTATTACTCAAACCGGTTTTAGCGAAGCTTTAAGATATTCTAAAAAAGTAAATTTTTTTCCATTTGAAATTTTCATACCTTTTTGGATGACTTCTTGTAAAGTTTTGGTTATTTTCGAGGCAGAACTTTGGCTTATGCTTGTTTTTATGGCTAAATTTTATAATGCAAAAGTGATTTTATTAAATGCTAGAATAAGTGATAAATCTTTAAAAAATTATAAGCGTTTTAGTTTTTTTTATCGTTTAGTTTTTAAATATATAGATGTTGTGTTTGCACAAAGCCAAAAAGATAAGCAAAGGCTAGAATGTTTGGGTGCTAGAAATGTTATTGCGTATAAAAATATTAAAGCAAATATAAGACAAGAGCAGGTGAAAAATTATTCAAAGCCTAAAGGCAGAATTATTGTATTTGCTAGCACGCATGAAAATGAAGAGCAATTATTGCTTAATGAAATTAAATTAGAAGAAAATGATAAATTAATTATTGCTCCAAGACATCCGGAGCGTTTTGGCGAGGTTGAAAGGGTTTTAAAAGATTTTTGTCAAAAAAATCACTATAATATGCAAAAATTTTCAGACTTTACTTTAAGCGAAAATGAATTTGTAATTTTTTTTAAGAGCAAATGTTTATTGCTAGATACTTTGGGTGAGCTTGAGAGTTTTTATAAAATTAGCGATGTGGTTTTCTTGTGTGGTTCTTTTGTGGAAAATATAGGTGGACATAACCCTATAGAAGCAGCTAGGTGGAATAATATTATTATTTCAGGAAAATATTATTTTAATCAAGAAAGTTTATATCAAGAAGTTGATGATTTATATATTTGTGAAAATGTAAAAGATATAAACAATTTTTTAAAGCAAAAGCTATTGCAAGCACGAGTTAAAGAACAAAATGATTTAAGTGAAATTATATTAAGTATAAAAGAAGGTTTAGATGCAAGAAAAAGCTTATAAATTACTTGCAATGCAAGAAAAAATTTCCAATAATACAGCAAAAAATCTAATTGATAAAGGCTGCGTTTTTGCTATGGGTAGAAAGGTTGTTATAGCTAGAGCTTTAATGAGCCCTAAAACAAGATTTGTTGTGCAAAAAATCAAGAAAGCGAAAATACTTTTTGAAGATGATAAAATCATAGCTTTAAACAAGCCTTATGGAGAGATCAGTGAGAATTTAGAAGGTGTTTATAATGCTAAATTAATTAACAGACTTGATAAAGAAACAAGTGGCGTGTTGCTTTTAAGTAAGGATGAGGAATTTAGACTAAGATGTATTCAAGAGTATAAAAAGCAAGATGTTTATAAAAGTTATTTAGCTATTGTTGATGGAGTGATTGCTGAGGAACTTGAAATTTGTGAAAAAATTTCTACAATAAAAAATAAAAACGGTGCTTTTAGTAAAATTGATAAATTTGGTTTGGAAGCTCATACTCAAGTTATTCCTTTAATGGTAAATGCTAAAAAAACTTTAATTAAAGCGATTATAAAAACAGGTAGAACGCATCAAATTAGAGTACATTTAAATTATATTAAACATGGTATTATAGGCGATGAAAAATATGCAAAAATTAGCTCTTCTAGAATGTTTTTACACTCTTATGAAACGCATATTTTTGATTATCAATTTAAAGCCTTGCTTGATGAGAGCTTTAATGTTTATGGTTTTGAAATAAAAAATTTAAATTTTTAAAGGCGTTTAAAGCTAAAAGGGTTTATAATTTATACTTTTAATTTTAATAAAGGGAAAATAAAGTGTTTGAGATAGTTAGTGAGTCATTTAAATCCGCGGTTAATAAACTTCGTTTTGTTGATGATGAAAAAGCTTTAAAAAATGCTCTTGATACTTTAAAAAAAGCCCTTTTAAAAGCAGATGTACATCATAAAGTTACGAAAGAATTGCTTACTTTAGTAGAAAATGATGTTAAAACTAATGGCATAGGCCAAAAACAATTTTTAGACTCAATTAAGAAAAATTTAGAAGAAATTCTTAGTGTTAAAGGTAAAAATCAAGGTTTTGTGTTTGCTAGTAAGCCACCTACGGTTGTTTTGATGTGTGGTTTGCAAGGTGGTGGTAAAACTACCACTACGGTAAAAATTGCTAATTACTTAAAGCTAAGAAATAAAAAAGTACTAATTGCTGCATGTGACTTGCAAAGATTAGCTGCGGTAGAGCAATTAAGACAACTCACTCAAGCTAATGAGCTTGATTTGTTTTTCATAGAAAATGAAAGCAATCCTTTAAATGTAGCTAAACAAGCTTTAGAAAAAGCAAAAAATTCTATGTATGATGTTTTGCTTGTAGATACTGCTGGTCGCTTGGCTATTGATATTGCTTTAATGAATGAACTTAAAGAAGTAAAGACTATTTTAAATCCTGATGAAGTATTTTATGTAGCTGATGCTATGAGTGGTCAAGATGGTGTAAAAACAGCAAGTAGCTTTAATGAAGCTTTAGGAGTTACTGGAGTTATTTTAAGTAAATTTGATGCAGATACTAAAGGTGGTGTTGCGCTAGGTATAGCTAAACAAATTGGTGTGCCTTTAAGATTTATCGGTGTGGGTGAAAAAGTAGCCGATTTAGAAATTTTCATTCCTGATAGAATTGTTAATCGTATCATGGGTGAGGGTGATTTGGCAACTTTGGCTGAAAAAACAGCAGCTATTATAGATGAAAAAGAGGCTAAAATTTTAAATAAGAAAATTAAAAAAGGTGAATTTAACTTTAATGATTTTCTAAATCAAATGGAAAGTGTTAAAAAACTTGGTAGCATGAAATCAATCATTGGTATGATACCTGGTTTGTCATCTATGGCAGCAAATATTAAAGATATTGATTTAGATAATTCTAAAGAGATTGTTCATATCAAAGCAATGATTTCATCAATGACGCCAAAAGAAAGAGAAAATCCTGATTTGTTGAATAATGCAAGAAAACGTCGTATTGCAGAGGGTGCTGGTTTATCTCAAATGGAAGTCAATCGCTTTTTAAAGCAATTTGCTAATGCGGCTAAGTTAGCAAAGAAATTTTCAAATAAAAAAGGAATGGAAAATTTTATGAATATGTTACAACAGGCTAAAAGACCGCAATAATTAAAGCTTTTTTATGGATATATGAGTTAAAATATCTATAACAAAATTTTAATTTTTTTAGGAGTATTAAAATGACAGTAATCAGACTTACAAAAATGGGACGCAAAAAAAGACCATTTTATCGTATAGTTGTAACTGATAGTAGAAAAAGACGCGATGGTAGCTGGATAGAAAGCATTGGATATTACAATCCTATGGTTGAACCTGAGGTGGTAAAATTTGATGCTGAGCGTTTAGCTTATTGGAAAAGCGTAGGTGCTAAATTAAGCGATAGAGTAGCAGCTATTACAAGCAAATAAAAATGGTTGAAAATTTTTTAAGAGAATACGCAAAATTAATTGTCGATTTTCCTGAAAAAGTTGATATACAAAGACAAAATTTAGAAAATAATTTTGCTGAAATTATCATTTATGTCGATCCATCTGATACTGGTAAGTTGATCGGAAAAAATGGAAAATTAATCAACGCAATAAAAACAGTCATTATGGCTTATAAAGTTAAAGATGTAACCTCATATCGTATAACGGTAAAAGCTATTGAAGAATGATTTGGTCCAAGTTGCTAAACTTGGGAAAAGTGTTGGTTTAAAAGGTTATGTAAAGTTACATAATCTAAGTGATTTTTATGAGCAGTTTAAAATAGGTGCTAAATTTTTTGATAATCATCAAAAAATTTACACCATAAAAGCTTTTGATAAAATTAGATCTTTGGTTTTATTTGAAGGTTTTGAGAATGTTGAAGCGGCTAAAACCTTGACTAATATTATTCTTTTTCAAACTATTGAAGCTACAAAAGAAACTTGCAAATTAAAAAAAGATGAGTATTTTTATTTTGATATAATTGGATGTGATGTTATTGAAAATGAGCAAAAATTAGGTGTAGTTGAAGATATTTTAGAAAATGGAGCCGGGTTTTTATTTTATATAAAATGTGATGATAGATTGCAAACAAATATTAAAAACTTTTATATTCCTTATGTTGATAAATATATTCAAAAAATTGATATAGAAAATAAAAAAATATTTACACAATCTGCTTTGGATATTTTAGAAAATTCATGAAATATACTTTTGTAAGTTTATTCCCAAAGCTTATTGAGCCTTATTTTCAAACTTCTATTTTAGCAAGAGCGAAAGAAAAGAAGGTTTTAGAATTTGCTTTTGTTAATCCTAGAAATTTCACCACAAATAAGCATTTAAAAGTAGATGATTATAAAATAGGTGGAGGAGCGGGGCTTTTGTTACAGGCTCAGCCTTTATATGATTGTTTAATGTATATCAAAAAGCAAGATAAAAATGTGCATTTTATTTTTCTTTTGCCTTGTGCTAAGACTTTTAAGCAAGTTGATGCTAAAAGATTAAGTAAAAAAGATCATATTTGTTTTGTTAGTAGCAGATATGAAGGTTTAGATGAGCGTATCGTAGAAGAATTTGCTAATGAAATTTTTTCTATAGGCGATTTTATACTTACAGGTGGAGAGTTGGCTTCTTTGGTAATGTGCGATGCTATAAGTCGCAATATTAAAGGTGTGCTCGGTAATAACGAAAGTTTAAATGAAGAAAGTTTCGAAAATGACTTATTAGAAGCCCCGTCATTTTCTAAACCTTTTGTTTTTGAAAAAGAAAATAAAAAATTTTATGTGCCTTCAGAGTTTTTAAAGGGAAATCACGCTAAAATCACAGCTTTAAAAACTACTTTGGCGTCTTGCAAAACGAAATATTTTCGTCCTGATTTGTATCAAAAGCATGAACGCAAATTTTAAGGAATATCATTATGAAAAATAAATACATTGAGCAATTTGAACAAAAACAAATTGAAGGTAAAAATGTTCCAGAATTTCGTGCTGGAGATACTTTAAGACTTGCTATTCGCATTAAAGAAGGCGATAAAACAAGAATTCAAAATTTTGAAGGCATTTGTATAGCTCGTAGAGGTAATGGTGTAGATGAAACTTTTATAGTTCGTAAAATTGGTGCTAACAATGTTGGTGTTGAGAGAATTTTCCCTATTTATAGTGAAAGTTTAGAAAGTATTAGTGTATTAAGAAGAGGGCGTGTTCGTCGTGCTAGACTATTCTATCTAAGAGATAGAAGAGGTAAGGCTGCGCGTATTAAAGAACTAAAAAAATAATAGTGGAATTTAAAACCCAAATATATAAAGTAATTTCTTGGGAGCAAGAAATTCAAAATGGTATAAATGTATTTAAAAAATAGAAAATAATTATACTAAAGAAATCTGCATAAGTATGTCAAAAGATAGCTTTATGAAAGATCATAAAGCACCTTTTGATATTGTTATACAAATATTAAAAGGTTCTATCAATTTTGGGGTTTCAAATCAACAAATTTTACTTAAGACTTTAGATAGTATTAGCTTAAAAGCTAATGAAACTCATAATCTTTTAGCTCTAGAGGATTCTATAATCCGTTTGACTTTATATAAGCAAGATAGTTTTAGACGCATTGAAAATATTTTAAAATCTTAATTTAAGTCTTATTTTGTATAATTTTAGCTTACTAAAATGAGGAAGTTAAGCTATGAAATGGACGAAAAATTCTTGGAAAAGCTATAAAATTCAACAACAACCACAATATCCTAATGAAAATGAATTACAAGAAGTTGTTAAGAAGCTAGAAAAATTACCACCACTGGTTTTTGCAGGTGAAGTAGATAAATTAAAAAAATCTCTTGCTAAAGTTACAAATTCACAGGCTTTTTTGCTTCAAGGAGGGGATTGTGCGGAGAGCTTTGTAAATTTTGGTGCTGATAATATAAGAGATATGTTTAAAGTTATGCTTCAAATGGCTATAGTGCTAACTTTTGCAGGATCTTGCCCTATTGTTAAAGTGGGTCGTGTTGCAGGGCAGTTTGCAAAACCAAGAAGTAGTAATTTTGAAGAAATTAATGGAGTAAAACTCCCAAGTTATCGTGGTGATATTATAAATGGTTTTGAATTTAATGAAAAATCAAGAATAGCTGATCCTAAAAGAATGTTAGAAGCATATTATCAAAGTGCTACGACTTTAAATTTATTAAGAGCTTTTTCTAGAGGTGGTTTGGCAGATTTAAGAGTGGTGCATAAGTGGAATCTAGGTTTTTTAAAAAAAGCAGAGCTTGGTAAAAAATATGATGAACTTAGTGAAAAAATCACTCAAGCTTTAGCTTTTATGCAAGCTTGTGGTATCACAGATACGCCAAATCTTTCTCAAACAGCCTTTTATACTTCTCATGAAGCTTTGCTTTTGCCATATGAAGAAGCACTAACAAGAGTAGATAGTTTAAGTGGTGAAATTTATGATTGTTCAGCTCATATGCTTTGGATAGGCGAACGCACTAGAAATGCAGATGAAGCACATGTTCATTTTCTTAGCGGAGTAAAAAATCCTTTGGGTGTAAAAATTAGTGCTAATTATAATTTAGATGAGATTAAAAAGTTGGTAGGCATTTTAAATCCGCATAATGAAGCAGGAAGATTGAATTTTATCATTCGTATGGGGTGTGATAAGATAGCAAATTCTTTACCAAAACTATTTAAAGAATTAAAACATGAAGGTTTTAATATACTTTATAGTATTGATCCTATGCATGCAAATACGGTTAAATCGGGAAATTTTAAAACAAGAGAATTTAACAAGATTATGCAAGAAGTTCGTGCATTTTTTGAAATAGCAATGAGTGAAAAAGTCTATCCTGGTGGGGTGCATTTGGAAATGACAGGGCAAAATGTAACTGAATGCGTGGGAGGCTCTTTAAATATCACTCAAGAAGAACTATCTAAACGCTATGAAACACAATGCGACCCAAGATTAAACGCTGATCAAGCTTTAGAATTAGCGTTTTTGATAGCAGACTTAGTTAAAAAGGCGAGAAAATGTTAAAATTTTATGGTATAAAAAATTGTAATAGTGTTAAAAAAGCTATGGATTATTTTAATTCTAAGCAGATTGAATTTGAGTTTTTGGATATTAAAAAAATAGATGAAGAAACTTTGAATTTTTGGCTTAGCAAAAGAAGTGTTTTGGAGCTTGTAAATACAGCAGGTATGAGTGCTAGAAAAATAGGATTAAATAAAGAAAAACTCCAAAGTCTAAACCAAGATGAGATTAAAGCTATGATTTTACAGAGCCCAACGCTGATAAAACGCCCATTAATCGTAAAAGATGATGAAGTTTTTATAGCTAAAGAATATGAGAGTTTTTAAAATGCTAGAGTAAAAACTCTAGCATTTAAGGAGTTTCTCAAAATTTTTAGAATTTATATTTAAAACCTACTTGACCACTTACATAAGTTTCATTTTTACCATCTGTTTTGCCAGCTAATATTTGTTTAGCTCCAATACCTGCATTAAGGCTAAATTGTTCGTTAATATCTACATTACCACCTACAATGATTTGAGCGTAAGTTTTTTTCTTATCATCGCTTTTTACGCTAGGCAATGCTACTCCATTTAAACTTGCTATAAAATCATCTCCATTATTCATTATATATTGTTCTATTTTTGGAGTGATAAATAAATATGATTCTTCACTCATATATTTTCTAAGTTCAGTTCCTAGTTCTAATGAGATGGAGTTGTTGCTAGCGCTTTCTATATCTTTTCCAGCAATTCTGCTTTCACTATAGCTTGGAGTGTGTGCATAGTAGTAGTTTGCCCCAGCAAAAGGTTTGATAAATAAAGTATTATCACTAAAATCAAAAACATATCCCACATTAGCACTTAAGCCAAAGAATTTTCTAGTAAAATCAGCACTATTTGTTGTGTTAAATCCTCTATTTATAATATCTTGATCTGTAGGAGAAAATTGAGTGTAAGCTTTAACATTAACTTCAACTTTTGGACTTATATAGATATTAGAATAAGCACCAAATTGGAAATTATCTGATTTTTGTGTTAAAAGATTATCTTTTATTTCAGCGTTTGCATAAGTAAAATAAGCTCCAATAATAACATCATCGTTGATTTTTCTATCCATACCTATGGTAGCTCCATATAAAGCACCACTATCTCCATCTATGATATTTGCACCGCCTATTACATTGCCCCAAATACTGTTTTTATAATTATCTATATAATTTCCCATGTAATCATTGGCAGCAAATCTTATTTTAGATAGTTTCATAGCATAGTTTCCATAAGGATTATTCAACATAGCTACACGAGAACCTATAGATACATCATTAGAAACATTAATAGTTGAGTTTATGCCTGATGAGGCTTGATTTACATTTGAGATAGATTTAGCCGAATCTTTTATATCGTTTGCTATTTGCTCTCCGGCTTTGTCAAATTTGATACTACCTATTGCGTTAAAGTCTTTACCAAGTGCAAGTCCATCTAAAATTTTAGAAACAAAATCTTTATTAGAAGCTGAAACACTAGAATCGTTTTTAACATAATCATCATTAGAAATTTCTCCACTTCCAGCATTGTTAATCATTTCTTGAATTTGTGTTATTTGTTCTTCAATTTTTGCTATGGCTTCATCTATTTTTTCTATATTAGCACCTTCATCATCTTTGGCATCTTCTAAATCAGTTTTAATTAATTCTAGATATTTTTTATCGCTTTCTAAAACCATCTTGTTGTTATTTACATTTTCGTTTGCACCACCGCTAATTAAAAGCTTATTATCTTTAGTAGAAAGTTCATAATCAACAAAATCTTTTACATCCATAGCTCTTATAATGTCAGAATCAAGTCCTAAATCCTTATGGTTTATACCTGTAGCGCTTTCAAAACTTTTACTTATGTTTGCACTAGCTTTGTTTGAGCTTGTTATATCTTCATTAAATCCTTCGCTTGCACTCATGAAAATATAATTATTTAAAGCTAAGTCACCAAAACTTGTTGTCCCTATGGAAAAAGTCGAATTTGTGATATTTGCTTTGCCATTTACTTGAATGTGGTTTTGACTTTTATTGCCACCTATGGTAAATAGAGTAGATTTATCTGCTGTAAAATTTCCATTTACTTCAAGAGAGCCTTGAAATCCATGTCCATCGGCGATTAAAATAGCTGAAGATTTTATATCATCTAAAACACCATCTGCAGGATTAGATGAACCTTTTATGCTAAAATTTCCATTAACTATAGATTTTCCATCTAAGCTTTGGAATATCACATCTGTAGCTTCTGTTTTTTTGGCATTAATGGTATAGTTTGTTACATAACTAGCATCTTCAGAGGTATTCTTAAAAGTGAGATTATTAGAACCCATGTTTATACTTACTCTTGAGAGATCTTTAAATTCATCATTAACTATATCATTCGCTAAGTCTGCGTGAAAAAGATCTATGGTTAAATTATCATTAGTATGATCTGTTTTTAAATTGAAATTTCGTCCATCGTTTGTTTCAAAATATTGCTCCATGGTGCTATCATAGCCATTAATGGTGATTTCTTGTGTCAAGGCAGCACTGCTTAACAAAGCACTAATACCAACTCCCATTAAAACTTTACTTGTATGATAAGAAAGTTTCATTTGATTACTCCTTTAAATTTAAATTAAAAAAAGCATTATACCCCCCCCATAAATTTAAGTTTAAAGTAAATGAGAATTAAAAAAAAGTTTAAATTTTTTGTCTTTGGTAGATTTTTTTAATTTTTATATCTAAATTATAAGCAAATTTAAATAAAGCTGGCACTACTAAAAGTGTAAGTAAGGTTGAGCTAATAAGACCAAATATAATAGCAATGGCCATAGGAGAATTTCCCTCAAAGCCAGAACCTTTTGAAAGTGCTAGTGGAAGCATGGAAAAAATCATCGCAAAGGTTGTCATTAAAATGGCTCTTAAACGACTTTTTCCTGCATAAATTAGTGCTTTTTCTATATCCATGCCTTCATCGCATTTTTTATTAGCTACATCTACTAATAATATAGCATTTTTACCTACCATACCAAAAAGCAAAATGATAGCCACAAGCACAAATAAAGAAAAATGATTTCCTGTGATAAAAATTCCAAAACATGCTCCACCAAAAGCTAAAGGCATACTTATCATAATGATTAAAGGAAGTATTAAGCTTGAGTATAAAGAAGCAAGAATTAGATAAATTAAAACCATTCCTAAAGATATAGAAAATAAAAACCCACTAATAGTATCATCTAAAAAGTCTAAAAATCCAGAATAAGCAAAAGATAGATTGTTATTTCCTAAAATATAAGCTAAGTTGGACTCAAAAATTTTTCTTACTTCGCCTAAAGAAATGTTTTCTATGCTTGAAGTTAGTTTTATACTTGTGGTTTTGTTATGTCTGTTGATTAAGGAAAGATCTTTTTTGTATGAAAAATTTGCAATACTAGAAAGCTTTATGTTTTCATTGTATTGATTTTTAAGTTCTATTAGCTCAAGACTTGTTGGATTTTGCTTAAAAGATTTATCAAAACTAAGGATAATTTCATCTTTAAAATTTTTATAGTCCATATTTCCAACGCTTAAATTTCCAAAAGAATAAGCTAAAACATAGGCAAGTTCTTGAGGATTGATACCAAGTTTTGCTGCTTTTTCTTTATTGATAGTGATGGCTATTTCTTCTTTTAAATCTCCTTCATTATCATCTATGGCAACAAAACCTTCATGTTTTGAAAATACTTCTTTTGCTCTATCAATGGCTTGTTTTATCAGCTTTAAATCATCACCTAGAATTTGAATTTGCACAGGATCTTCTATACCTGCACCTTCTATTTTAGGGAGTTCTAAAACTTTTATTTTTAAATCTTTATATGGGTTTAATTTTTCTTGAAAAATACTTATAAGTTTGGGTTGTCTAAATTCTCTTTCATTTAAGGGTTTTAATTTTACATAAATTTTTGCTTTTTTGATTTCTTTTGCGTCGTTATATCCTATGAGTAAATATGCATAGGCAACACTTGAATCTTGCTTTATACTTTCATATACTTCTAAACTTTTTATTTTCATAGCTTCTAAAGATAAATCTTCTTTGCTTTCTAATAAAATTTGTATTTCACTATCTTCTTCTATAGGTAGAAAATCCAAACCTATTTTTGGAGCTAGGGAAAAGCATAAAATAATTATAATAATAGTTGATATGATGAATTTAATTTTATTAGCCAAAACTTTATAAAGTAAATTTTCATAAAAAAGATCAAGTTTTATAAATAAAAATTCACTTTTTTTATAAAATACACTTTCATTAGTGTTTAAAAATCTAGCACTCAAAGTAGGGATTAAAAACACACTTACAAGATAGCTTATAATCACCCCAGAAGCAACGCTAGTGGCTAATACATTAAAAAATAAACCAGGAATTGAATTCATATAAGCAATAGGTATAAACACACACAATAAAACAGCACTGATGCTTAAAACACTAAAGCCAATTTCTTTAATACCTTCAAAAGAAGCTTGTAAAGGAGGAAGATTTTTTGCCTTTTTAGCTATGCTTTCAATTATAACTATAGCATCATCTATAAAAATTCCTATACTTAAAGTTAAGGCTATGATAGTTAAGCGATTAATATCATAACCTAAAAGATTGATTAAGAAAAAACTAGAAATAATTGAAGTTGGCAAAACAATAAAAGCTAAAATAGTCGCACTGATATTTCTTAAAAATACATATACTATTAAAAGCGTTAAAACTACACCAAAAATCATATCAAAAATGACTTGATTTATATGTTTTAAAATATTTTGACTTTTATCATATACTATTTTGATTTCTATATCATCACCTGCTATTGTTTGCAGTGTTTTTAAAGAATTTTTGATATTTTCTATAACTTTTAAAGAGTTATAACCAGAAATTTTATTAAGCTCAAGTAACACACCATCTTTTGTATCAAGCATTGCAAATTGTTTTTGATCTTCTAAGCCATAACTAATATTTGCTATGTCTTTTAAAAATACTCCACTAAAAATGCGTATGTTTTTTAACTCTTCTAAGTTTTGTGCTTCAAAATATCCTTTTATAGCTAAATTATCTTTAGAATTTTCAAATTCACCTAAGTATTGTTTAAAATTATGACTTTGAATGATTTTGGCTACATCAAGTGCATTAATTTGGTATTTTTGTAAAGCATTAGGCAAGAGTTTGATTTGAACTTGTGGTTTTAAAAAGGCTATATCATTGATCGTTCCAACACCTGCAATTCTTTGCAAAAAGGGCTTTATATCATTGTCAATTTTTCGCATAAGTTTTAAATTATCACTAGAACTTAAAAATAACGATACAACAGATCCTGCATCAGGGGATATTTTTTCTAAGGTCGGTTTTGCTGGAAGAGTGATGGTGTTAAGTTTATCTCTAATGTCGTTTGCAGCTACTTCTAAATTTTTACCTAGTTCAAATTCAACAACCGAAATGGAAAAATTATTATAACTTGTAGAATTGATATTTTTTATCCCTTGTACATCTGAAATTGCATTTTCTATTTCTTTGGTTATTTTTGATTCTATGAATTTTAAATCTCCATTTGTGGTAGTAGTGATTTTAATCAAAGGAATATCTACTTTTGGATAAAGATTAATAGGCATACTAAAAATAGAAAAAGTACCAAAAATTACTAAAGCGATAAAAAACATTAAAACAGCAATAGGATTATTTATAGCAAAACGATACAAGATTAATCCTTAGTGATGATTTTTCCTTCTCCAAAAGAACCTGGAGTAAAGTTTAAAGCTTCAACCTCTGCATAAACTTTTCGCGTTTTTATATCTATACTTGGATAAATAAGAGTAATTTTACCTTGATATTCTTTTTCATTTGAATCTATTTTATAAATAAAAATATCATTGATTTTTACTTTATCTTTAAATTTTTCATCAAAACTTAAAAGCAATTTTACTTTTGGGTAAGAAAAAAAATCAAATAAAACATGAGAAATCCCTCTCGCACCATCTCCTATATCAATGTATTTATTAGAAATAATCCCATCATAAGGCGCTTTTAAGGTTTTTTTATCTATCAAGTCTTTATAGTATTGTATGTTTAAAAAAGCTTTTTGTTGCAAAGTTTGTGCTTTTTGAAATTCAAATAAAACATTTTCGTAGCTTTGTTTGTCTATTACTTCTTGAACCTTTTTAAATTTTTCCAAAGAGCTTTTAGTATGTTCTAGTGTAAGAGTGGCAAGTTTGTATTCATTTTGTGCTAATTTTAAAGCTATTTGCTCGCTTGTATCATCGAGTTTAAGTAAAATTTGATCTTTTTTTACTTTGTCATTAGTATTAGCATAAATAATTTTAACTATACCAGCATTTTGCAGGGATAATTTAGATTGATTTTGTGCAAGTACATCAAAACTAGCATAAATTTCTTCAGCTTTTAAAGCAAATAAGGAAAGTAAAATTAAAAATACAAATTTCATTCTAAAACCTTTGTTTTTATATCAACCCCAGCTGTAAAATAATATCTTACTTTTGTGATTTCATATTCGTTTTTAGCCAGTTCAAGCTGACTTTGACTTTTATATTTTAATTCTAATGCATTTAAGTATTCTACATATGAGCAAAGTCCTGCGTTGTATTTTTTCTCTATGGCTTCAAAAGCTAAATTAGCTGCATTAAAACTAGCTTTTAATGCTTTTATTTTGATTTTAGAAATTTTAATTTCTTGCAAAAGATTATCTAGTTCTATATCCACTTTTCTTTTGGTTTTTTCAAGTTCTAATTGAGTAATTTTGCTTGTGTATTTTTGAGCTTCTAGAGCTTTTTGATTAGCACCAAAATCAAAAATTTTCCATTCAAAAGCTATAAAAAAACGATTGCTTTGTCCATGTTCTTTTAAAAAATCTTCACTTGTTGTTTTTAACTCATAAGGTAATTTAGGATTATAATTCATATCATAAAAGCTAAAACTATTTTGTAGAAATATTTTTGGAAACAACTCAGCTTTAGCAGAATCTATTTTTAAATTTTCTAAATTTAATTTTTCTTGCATAAGAGCTATTTCATAGCTTTTATTTTTTTCTACGCTTGGCTCTTGTAAAATATTTTGAAAAGAAGGTATAAAATGTGTTTTACTAAGGTTATAAATTTCATTTTTTAATTCATGTAATTTTAATTCATTTTGAGCTAATTCATAAGAACTTAACTCATATTTTGCTCTAATACTTTCAAGCTCACTTTGGCTAGCAAGTCCAGCTTGATAAAAATTTTCCAAGCGTTTGAGTTGATTTTGCAAAGTGGTTTCTTTTTGTTTATAGCTTTTTATAATACTTTCTAAACTAAGATAATTAAAATATAAAACACTAGCATTAAGTGCTATATAATTTGCCATATTTTCTTTTTCAAGATGAGCAAGTTGTCTTAAGCTTTGCATACTTGCGATTTTTGCTTCTCTATTACCTCCATCAAAAAGTAAAAATTTCAGTGAAAGTGTGCTCATTAGGCTTTCTTGAGGTTCTATGATGAAACGATCTTTATTTGAGCCTAAATAAGAAACTCCCAAATGCAAACTTGGCAAATAAGCATTTTGAATACTTTCTTGCTCTAAGATACTTTTGGAAAATTGAAGTTGCTTTTGTAAATAACTTTCATTGTTTAAGCTTAAATCTATAAATTCTTTTAAATCATTAGCTAGTAAAAACAAGGGTAAGAAAAGCAAATATAAAATTTTCATTTTTAAACTTTTTGATTTATTATAAAAAATATAACTTAAAGTAATTATAAAGTAAGAAAATTTTTAAGTAATTTTTTACCATTTTGGCTAAGTATGGCTTCGGGGTGAAACTGAACTCCATAAATATTGTATTTTTTATGTTTTAAAGCCATGATGATACCATCCTTACTTTGTGCTAAAATTTCGCATTTTTTACCTATGTAGCTAACATAAAGAGAATGATATAAACAAATTTGAAAATTTTGTTCAAGTTGTTTAAAAAGTGGATTTGATTTGAATTTTATAGTTTTTACCTTGCCATGAGTTGGGTTTGGAAGTTTTGAAATTTTACCACCAAATGCATAAGCTATACATTGATGACCCAAGCAAATTCCAAGAATTTTTTTATTCTTTTTAAAGTATTTTATAGCTTTTAGGCTTAGTTTTGATTCTTTTGGAGAATTTGGACCTGGTGAGATTAAAAGGTGAGTAAAATTGTATTTTTCAAGTTTTTTGGGATTTTTAAATTTATCATTTTTTATGATTTTATAAGCAATATTTAATTCTTTTAAATAAAAGGCTATAGTGTAGGTAAAAGAATCGTAGTTGTCTATGATTAAAACTTTCATTATTGTCTAGCTTTGTGATTTGTCAGTCTTTTGAAATTGTTTTTGATAATTTGTGCTAATTTTTCGTATAGTTTATTTAATATATCACCATCTTTTAAAATATCATTGCTTTGGGTTTGAAACTCTGTTTTATGCCATATTTTTAGCTTCATTTGTGATGGTTGCTTCTGTATCACTTGAAGAATTTTGTATTTTATCATTTTGGAAAATATTTGCGTGTTGATTTGCACGATTTATCCTTTTTTGATGATATGTTTTAAAATCGCCCAAAAAATATTTTTATAAATACACCTTCTTCAATCCTCTTAAGGAATTAATAGCATAAATTTCTTTAGCATTTAAAAATTCATTTTTATTAATATCTTTTTCTTTAATAAGTTTGTGTTTTAAAAGCATTTGTCTATAAATGCCATTTAGGCAGTTTTTGGTGTATGGAGTAAAATACCCATCGTTTAATTTTATAATGATATTAGTTCTTGAGCCCTCACAAAGTAAATTTTCTTTATCAAAAAAAACTATATCATAGCAAATATTTTCTTTCCATAAATATGAATTTGCATCATATATACTACGCAAAGAGCTTTTATGGTGAGTTAAGGTATTTACTTTTAATATATCTTTACTTATAAGTATTTTTTTGCTGAGGTTTTCACTTATATTATTAAATTCAAATTCATAAAGACCATTTTTAAAGAGTTTTAATTTAATGGCCTTTGAACCTTTTTGAGTGAAATTACTTTTTGTAAAAAAATACTGATGATTAAAAACAAATTCATTAAAATTTTGTATAGATTTAAAATGAATTCTTTTATCTTTTTTGTTTATTGTGTTTTTGAATTCTTCTATCAAATTTTGGGTTTCAAAGCCAAAAAATTTGGCTGAATTTAAAAGCCTTGTTAAATGTTCTTTGAAAAATAAAATAGAATGATTTTTATAATACATTGTTTCAAATAAATAAAAATCAGGTTTTAAAATTTTACTTTTTAACTTTAATTCTTCAAATTCATCTTTCTTTTGTGAATCCCATACAAGCCCACTTCCTACACCATATCTTAAAAAATCATCATAATTTTTTTTCTCTAAAGTGCGTATAGCTACGCTAAATTTTGCATTTTTTTTATGAATTAATCCTATAGCCCCACAATAAATCCCGCGTTCTCTTTGTTCTAAATCTTGTATAAGTTTAATAGCTTCAAGTTTTGGAGCACCAGTGATAGAACCACATGGAAAAAGAGCTTTAAAAATTTTAAAATAATTTATATCTTTTTTTAATTTTCCACTAATTTTTGATATAAACTGGTGTAGAGTGGGATAGGTTTTCACTTGAAAGAGCTTGCAGTTTAAAGAATTCTTTTTTATTAATTTAGAAATATCATTACGCAACAAATCAACTATCATCACATTTTCGCTAATGGTTTTCTCATCTTGTTTTAAAAATTCTTTTAATTTTTCATCTTCTTTTGGGTTATTTGAGCGTTTTATTGTGCCTTTCATGGGTTTTGTGATGATTTTTTTATTTTTGATTTTAAAAAAAAGCTCAGGCGAAAAAGAAGCTAATTCTAAGAATTCATTTTTCATATAAGCTTTATAAGGGGTATTTTGTCTAGGATAAAGACTTAAAAAACTTTCATATATATTAAGATTTGATTGTAAGTGTAATTCTTGAGTAAGATTGATTTGGTAACTTTGTCCTTTGGCTATTGCTTGTTTAACTTTGTCAAAATTTACAAAATAGTTTTCTTGATTTAAATTTGATAAAAAGTTTGGATAAAAGTCTAAATTTGTTTCTTTATTTATAAAGATTTTTTTTGTTTTGAAAGCAAAAAAATATAAAAAAGGCTCTTTGCTTGTATAATTTTCATCTTCTAAGTATTTATAAAATTCATATCGAATATAACCTAAAAAATAATAATCATTTTTGCATTTTTCTATGATTTTGAAAGCTTTTTTACTTTCTTTTTGATTGTAAGCTTTAAGGGTAAAAGTAAGATCATTGTAAAGATATTTTCCAAAGATAGCAAATGTCATTTACATCCTTAGATTAAAAAATACACCCAAATAGGTAAAGAAATAAAGGCAAAGACTATTCCAAAAGCCACTGAACTCACAGCCAAATTTGTATCAAGTTTTGCTTTCATTATCATGGCTGCAACCATTGTCATAGTAGGCATTGCTGATTCAAGCAAGGCAATGATAGAGCTAGAATTTAGCTCAAAGTTTAAGAGTTTTAAAAGTGCTAAAAATATCAAAGGTGTGAGTATCATTTTGCCAAAAATGACTATTGAAGTAGCCTTATAAGAAGTTGTAATAGAGCTAAAACCCAAGTTTAATCCTATAGCAAATAAAGCTATGGGTGTAGCACTAGAACCCAACATACGCAAAGGTTCAAAAATAAATTCTGGAAGTTGGATTAGTTTAAAAACTATCCCTAAGATAAGTGCAACAAAGGGTGGAAAAGTAAAGATTTTTTTAAGATTTTGAAAAAAACTCGTTTTTTGCTCACTTGCTAAAGAGATGATAAAAGGTGCAAGCAGGGCTACTGGTAAAGAAGTAGCAAGAGCATCATAAAGAATAATTTCTCCTAAAAAATAAGATTGTTTGTAAATTCCCATTACGACAGGAATACCTACAAATAAAGTATTTCCAAAACTTGAAAGTAAAAAAATACTTACTAGAGTGCTTTTACTAAATTTAAAAAAGAAAGCTAAAATCGTGCAAAACAAAGCTGAAACAAGTGATGAAAACAAACCAATTAAAATAATCATTATCAAAGAAAAATCAAAATTTAAATGATAAGTTCTTTCAAAAATTAAACAAGGTAGAGCAAAAATGATAGCAAAGTCAAGAAAAGCCCTAGCTTGTTTTTGTTTTAAAATTTTAATTTTCTTAGCAAAATATCCACCAAAAAGTAAGCAAAATATACTAAATAACGATGAAAAAATAAACATATTTTTACTTTTAATATTTTTATGTTAAAAAGCTTTTGACTAAATTTTGAATGAGTAAGTTCCATCCATCTACTAGAACAAAAATAAGCAATTTAAAAGGCATAGAAATCATCACAGGTGGAAGCATCATCATACCCATAGACATTAATACAGAGCTTACAACCATATCAATAACCAAAAATGGCAAAAAGAGTAAAAATCCTATTTCAAAAGCAGTTTTTAACTCACTAATCATAAATGCAGGAACTAAAACCGTTAAAGGCACATCGTCTATGGTTTTTGGATTTTCTAAATTTCTAATTCTATAAAAAAGGGCTAAATCTTTTTCTCTAGTGTTTTTAAGCATAAAATCTTTAAAAGGCTTAACACCTTTGGCAAAAGCTTCTTCATAGCCTATTTGTTCAGCAATGTAGGGTTTTATACCTTCATTGTATGATTTTGTAGCAACAGGCTCCATTATGAAAAAAGTTAAAATCAAAGCTAGGGTAACTAAAATGGTATTTGGTGGCATAGTTTGAGTACCAAGAGCAGTTCTTAAAAAAGAAAATACCACTATAAGTCTTAAAAAAGAAGTCATTACAAAAACTATGGTAGGTGCAAGAGCTAATATAGTTAAAACTATAACTATGTTTAATGTTGTTACAAGCTGTTGAGGGCTATTTGGAGCACTAAGACTTAAATTCACGGTTGGTATGGTTGCTTCAGCACCAAAAAGAACCAAACTTGAAAAAAATAAAACCAGTAAAACCCTCAAAATTTTTCCTTAGTTAAAATCAAAAGCATTATTTTAGCAATTTTACTCTTAAAAAAATACTATATTTGACTAATTTTTAATGCTAGAGTAAAAACTCTAGCATTTAAGGAGTTTCTCAAAATTTTTAGAATTTATATTTAAAACCTACTTGACCGCTTACATAAGTTTCGTTTTTATTATCTGTTTTGCCAGCTAATATTTGTTTAGCTCCAATACCTGCATTAAGGCTAAATTGTTCGTTAATATCTACATTACCACCTACAATGATTTGAGCGTAAGTTTTTTTCTTATCATTGCCTTTGATGATAAAATTTGAATTTGAGCCAACAAATCCAGCCACATAATCATCTCCATTATTCATTATATATTGTTCTATTTTTGGAGTGATAAATAAATATGATTCTTCACTCATATATTTTCTAAATTCAGCACCTAGTTCTAAACTAATAGAATTATTTGTCATGCTTTGAACATCTTTTGCAAACATACCACTTTCTTTATAACTTGGAGTGTGTGCGTAGTAGTAATTTATACCAGCAAAAGGCTTGATAAATAATGATGAATTTGGATTAAAAATTCTACCAGCATTAGCACTTAAACCAAAAAATTTACTATTATAATCAGCATTACTAGAATCACTTAGCATTGTTACACTTTGATCTGTTGGAGAAATTTGTCCATAAGCTCTTAGATTAATTTCCCATTGATCGTTTGGATTGATTAAAGAATAAATACCAAATTGATAATTATCTGATTTTTGCTCCATAACACCATCTTTAATAGTTGAATCAGCATAAGTAAAGTAAATACCAAGCAAAGCATTATCGTTGATTTTTTTATCAGCACCTAGGGTAAATCCATATAAAGCACCGCTATCTCCATCTATGATATTTGCACCACCAAAAACATTTCCCCAAAAGCTATTGTTAAATGAAGAGTTTCCATAGTAATTATAAACATCACTTGCTAGTGCTGCTATATGGGTTGTAGCAAATTTTTCTACTAAAGCTTTATCTTGATAAGGATTTGAAAGTTTTGCTATTCTTGTTCCAATAGCTAGGTCATTTGCTACGCCTATGGAAGAATTAACAGAAGAATTTTGAGCATTATTTACTATAGCTTTTGCACTTGCATTTGTGTTTGTTGTGATTGTATTTAGATTTTTTCCTGTTGTATCTAAAGTAAGTGCTGCTATAGCATCATTGCTAAGTTTAGAATCTAAAATACTATTTAGCATATTTACAGCTAAATTTTTATTTTCTAAGCTAACATCTTTCATATTTTCAACTAAATCACTACCATCAAATTTTCCACCATTATCTTCTATATCTTGGATTTGTTGTTCTAATTTTTCAATTTGTTCTTGTAGTTCTTTTTCTGCTTGAGCTATGGCCTCAAGCATAGCTTCATCTCCGATATATCCTGGTTTTTGGTAAGAATTTTGATTATATTCTTCATCGTATTCTATGCTATTTTTTATACCTTCAAAAGTATCTAAAGCTTCTTTTCTAATATCAATTTCAGATTTTAATATTTTTGATAAATCTCTTACATTTTCATTAGCACCACCGCTAATTAAAAGACTTTTGCCATCATTAGAAACACTAAGTTTATAGTCTGTAAATTGAGCTAAATCGGTATCTTCAAAAAATACATTTTTTGGTAGTAAATTGCTAGTTTCAAGCATGCTTGTTATATCTTTAGTATATAGTGCTGTTACTATGTTTTTATCTATATCTTGGTTAAAATTGCCTGTAGTTTTTATGGCTACATAGTTGTTTATACCTAAATTTGAAACACTATTTGTGCTTATGCCTATAGCTGAATCTTTTATATTCACATCTCCATCTACAAAGATTAAACCACCTTTTTTATTTGCATCATACATAGCAATAAAAGAATTATTTACATTTAAATTTCCTTGTATATTCATATAGCCATTTCTTTCGCCATATCCATTCCATACAAATAAACCAGGTCTATCAAGTTCTTCATCATGTATATTATCATTTGTTATAGGTGAGCTACCATTAAGTGTAACATTTCCTTTTATATTAAAAGCTTTATATGCTTCTAAGGTAGTTTTATCTTTATTTAGAATGATTTCTTTTGCTTCTAAATTAACACTATATAAATCATATTTTGCTTCATTAGTTGAAGTACTACCTACATCTATCCACTTATCTTCATCTCCAATAGTTAAAATACCATTTGTTTTGATATTAAATTCTTTTATAGGTTTATCATGGTTTTCTTTACCATAATATGCTTGAATACTTCCAGGTTGTATTTTTAATTCTATATTTTCTTTAGAATCTAAACTCCAAATTCCATCTTTATAATTGAAATAATCAGTAAAATTTCCATGATTTATTTCTTGTGCTAAGGTAGCACTACTTAATAAAGCACTAATGCTAACTCCCATTAAAACTTTACTTGTATAATAAGAAAGTTTCATTTGATTACTCCTTTAATTTTAAATTGAAAAAGGCATTATACCCCCCCCCATAAATTTAAGTTTAAAGTAAATGAAAATCTGTAAAAAACAAATAACAACTAGTAAGAATTTTTACTTTAGCTTGTTAAAATAAGCAATAATTTTTTATAAAGGTGTTTCATGAAAATTTCTGTGCTTATTTTGGCTGCTGGACTTGGTACGCGTATGAAATCACAAAATCCAAAAGTACTTCAAAAAATTTGCTCAAAAGCAATGATTTTACATATTTTAAAACAAGCATATAAAATTAGTGATGATGTATGTGTGGTGCTTTCTCATCAAAAAGAAAAAGTCGAACAAGTTGTTTTAGAGTATTTTCCAAATACACGCTTTTTAGAACAAGACTTGCAAAATTTTCCAGGTACTGCAGGAGCTTTAAGGGGTTATGAGAGTAAGCATGAAAAAGTTTTGATTTTGTGTGGTGATATGCCTTTAGTTAAAGCAAGTGATTTAGAAAAAATAGCTTTAAATGAAAGTGATTTTAATGTGGCAGTTTTTGAGGCAAAAGATCCAAAAAGCTATGGAAGAATAGTTTTAAAAGAAAATAAAATTCAAAAAATAGTAGAAACAAAAGATGCAAGCAAAGAAGAACTTGCTATAAACATTTGTAATAGTGGCGTTTATGCTATAAAAGCACAAATTTTAAAAGAAGTATTGCCTTTAATAAAAAATGATAATAAAGCTAAAGAGTATTATTTAACCGATGCGGTTTATTTAGCAAAAGAAAAGGGCTATGAAATCGATGCGGTGTTTGTAAATGAGCAAGATTTTATGGGGGTAAATGATAAAATTGAGCTTTGTCTAGCTCAAGATCTTATGCAAGAAGCGATTAAAAAAGAATGGATGAAGCAAGGAGTGATTTTTCATATGCCGACAACGACTTTTATTTCAGATGAGGTTGAGTTTGTAGGTGAGTGCGAAGTGTATGAAAGTGTGCGTATAGAAGGAAAATCAAAAATTATTAATTCTATCATTAAAAGCTCAAGTGTGATTGAAGATAGTATAGTAGAAAATAGCGATGTAGGGCCTTTAGCGCATTTGCGTCCAAAATGTCAGCTTAAAAATACCCATATAGGAAATTTCGTAGAATGTAAAAATGCTTTATTAAATGGAGTTAAAGCAGGGCATTTGAGTTATTTGGGTGATTGTGAGATAGATGAGGGGACTAATATAGGTTGTGGAACTATCACTTGTAATTATGATGGGGTTAAAAAGCATAAAACCAAAATAGGTAAAAATGTTTTTGTGGGTTCAGATACGCAATTTATCGCTCCGGTTGAGGTAAAAGATGAGGTAATCATCGCAGCAGGAAGCACGGTGTATAAAGATGTAGAAAAAGGTTCTTTGTATATTAATAGAGCAAAAGTTCAAATCGTGGAAGATTTTTACTATAAAAAACTAGGTAAAAAATGAAAACTATCTTACTAGCAGTAAGTGGAAGCATAGCCTTTTATAAAGCTTATGAGCTTATTTCTTTATTAAAAAAAGAAGGCTTTGGAGTTAAAGTTTTGCTAAGTCAGGGAGCTTTAAAATTTGGCACTAAGCTTAGCTTTGAAGCCTTAGTGGATGAAATTTTATGTGAAGAAAATGAAAGTTGGCAAAATACTAATAATCATATAGCTTTTAGTAAGACTTGTGATTGTGTGCTTTTTGCGCCTGCTAGTGTTAATTCTATCAATAAACTAAACTATGGTATAGCGGATAATTTATTCATTCAAACTTTAATAGCAGTAGATAAAAACAAGCCATTTTTAATCGCACCTGCTGCAAATACAAATATGTATTTACACTTTAGCACTCAAAATTCTTTAAAAAATTTAAAAGAGCAAGGCTATATTATCATTGATCCTGTGGTTAAAACTCTAGCTTGTAAAGATGAAGGTTTAGGAGCTTTGGCTGAACTTGATAGTATTGTTTATGCTTTAAAAAGAAGCTTAATGCTAGAAGACTTTTTTAAAGATAAAAGTTTTGTTATAAGTGGTGGTGGAACTAAAGAAAAAATCGACGATGTAAGATGTATTAGTAATTTTTCGAGTGGAAAAATGGCAAAAGCAATTGCGGATGCTTTGTATTTTTTAGGTGCTAAGGTAGTGTTGGTTAGTTCAGTAGAGTTTAAAACACCTTATAAATTAGAAAAATTTGAATCTTCTTTAGAATTAAAAGAAAAATTGCAAAAATACAAAGATTTTAATGCTTTGATTATGGCTGCTGCTGTGAGTGATTTTATTCCCAAAGCTTTTAAAGGTAAAATTAAAAAAAATGAGCATTTAAATGGACTTGATTTAAAATTAAAGCTTAATGAAGATATATTGAAAAATTTAGATTTTAAAGGTAAAAAAATAGGCTTTAAGATGGAATTTGACATGCAAAATGCTTTAGAAAATGCCAAAAAATCTTTGGTTGAAAAAAATCTAGATATGGTGTGCTTAAATATCTTAAATGAAAAAATGACTTTTGGAAGTGATGAAAATAGTATTTGTTTTATCACTAAAGATAGTATTTCTCAAAGTTTTAAACAAAACAAAGAAAAACTTGGTTTTATTTTAGCACAAGAATTAAGGAAACTTTGGTGAATATCATTAATTCCACCTTGCCTGTAAGAATGCAAATTTTAGAAAAAAAATCATATAATCGCTATGTGTTGCTTTTAAATACCAAAAAGCTTGAAACAAAAAGTATGATAGAGCTTGAAGTAGGGGAGGAGTATTTAGCTGAAGTTTATGAAGACAAAGGTGTGATTTCTTTTAAAAATCTTTTGAAAAAACCTAAAATTAGACTTTTTGAAGAAGGAGCAGATCTTATAGAAAAGCTTTTGCAAGAGGGTGATGAAAAAGCTTGGTATAAAAAATTCATCGCTCAAAAACTTATAGAAAGTAAAAGTGCATATGAATTTGAAATTTATAAAGAAATGTTTTTTGCTTTTTTTGAAGGAATTTATCATATACCTTTTGTTTATGAGGGAAATAGGGCTTTATTTGAAGCTAGGAAAAATGGAAATATTTTAGAAGTGTATTTGTATTTTGAAATTTTTGGCGCTTTAAAAATTATCATTGATAATGGTAAAATTACTCATATACAAACACCTTTTGTTAAAGTTGCGCAATTTTTAAATGAGTATTTTAAATTTGAAGTGGTTAAATCACTTAATCCTATGTTTGTTTTTAAAAGATTGATGGATATAAAGGGATAAAATGAATGAGTTAAAACACCTTGCTGTAGTTATGGATGGCAATAGAAGATGGGCTAGAAAAAATGGACTTTTAGAAAAAATTGGCTATAGCCAAGGTGCTAAAGTAGTTGAAAAAATCATAGAAGTATGTATAGATGAAAAAATTCAAAATTTAACCCTTTATGCATTTAGCACAGAAAATTGGCAAAGACCAAAAGAAGAAGTAGAATTTCTTTTTAAGCTATTAAATAAATATCTTGATGAGTCTTTACCTAAATTTATTGCTAATGAAGTTCGTTTTAAAGCTATAGGGAATTTAGGTCTTTTAGATGAGACTACTTTGCAAAAAATACAAAATTTTCAAGAACAAACTAAAAATTACACAAAATTATGTGTAAATTTGGCTGTTTCTTATGGTGCTAAAGATGAAATAGTAAGAGCTGTTAAAAAAGTGATTGAAAAAAACCTTGAAATCAATGAAGCAAATATACAAGCAAATCTTGATTTAAGTGAAAATGTAGATTTGTTTTTAAGAGTAGGGAGCGCAAAGCGTATATCAAATTTTTTATTATGGCAATCAAGTTATGCAGAGATTTATTTTAGTCAAACCTTATTTCCAGCACTTACTAAAAAAGAAATCACAAGTATAATCAATGAGTTTAAAAAACGCAAAAGAACTTTTGGTAAATGATATTTTTTATTATATTAGGACTTTGCATAGGTTCTTTTGTTAATGTTTTGATTTTAAGAACTATCTATAAACAAAGTATTATAAAACCAAGATCAAGATGCCCTAAATGTTTTAAAACTTTAAAAATTTGTCATATTATTCCAGTCATATCTTTTGTTTTTTTAAAAGGAAAATGTGCTTTTTGCAAGGAAAGAATTTCTTATATTTATCCTTTTAATGAACTTTTTTGTGCATGTTTATTTGCGCATTCTTTTTATCTTTTTGATAATATCTTGCTTATTTTACTTTTTGCCTGTATTCTTGCTTTATTTTTGGCACTTTCTTGGATGGATTATTATTTAAAAGCAGTAAGCGAACTTTGGCTTTGGATTTTATTTATCGTAGCTTTTTCTTTTGATTTTTTACAAAATGGTTTAAATTTAGAAAATTTTCAAGATAGTTTTTTATTTAGAGTATGTTTTGGTGCGGGGATGATATTTTTGCTAAAAAGTATTATAAATTTTATTAAAAATTTTAAAAAAAAGTATGAAAATTTAGAAAGTTTAGGGGATGGTGATGTTATAATTATTGCTTTGATTTTTGGAATTTTTGGCTATGAGAAAGGTTTTTTGATTTTATTTATAGCGTGTTTTTTAAGCCTTTTAATGTTTATAAAAATAGCTAAAAAAGATTATCAAATGCCTATGATTCCTTTTTTGTTTTGTGGAATTTTGATTAATTTGAGTGTAGAAAGTATAATATGAAACTAGTTTATAAATATTTGCTTAATCAGTTTTTAAGCACAATGTTATCTTTGTTTTTTACTTTATTTGTTATTGTTTCTATTGTATTTTTTATTCAGCTTGCAAAAATTACATCTTATATAGAAATATCTTTTTTTGAACTTTTAAAATTATATATATATCTTTTACCAAAAACACTTGCTTTTACTTTACCAATATCTTTTTTTATTGCTTTAACTTTGTCTTTTTATAGACTTTCAAGAGAAAACGAAAGTACGGTTTTATTTGCATTAAGCATAACACCTAAAATGATAGCTAGTTTTTTTGTAAAAATTGCAGCTTTAGTAAGTGCTTTTATGCTTATAATAGTTTTAATTTTTATACCAATTTCATTTGAACTATTTGATAATTTTGTAGATTATAAAAAAATTAGTGCTAAGATAAGTATCAAAACAGGAGAATTTGGTCAAAGATATGGCGAGTGGCTTGTTTTTATAGATAATAAAAATTCAGAAGATATTTATCAAAATATTATTATGTATCATCCAAAGAAAAAACCGCAAGATAAAGAACAAGTGATTTTGGCAAAAGAAGGAAGATTGGAAACTAATGAAGGAGTAATCGCTTTTAAATTGAGTGAAGGTAAAGCTTATGAAATAAAAGAGAAAAATTGGCATATTTCAAGTTTTAGAAATTTATTAATTAAAAGCAAACTTTCTTCTAAGGAATTAAATACTAAAAGTTTTTATAATTACTGGAATGATATAACTAGCAGTAAAGAAAAAGCTAAAGAATTTGTTATTTATGTATTAATTGCTTTGTTTCCTTTGGCGAGTGTGTTATTTGCTTTATCTTTTGGGATAGTAACTTATCGTTATGAAAAAGGTTTTGCCTATTTTGGAATTTTTGCAGTTATATTTGCTTATTTTAGTCTTTTGATTAGTTTTTATAATCCTCCATTTGTAGCTGTTGGAAGTATTTTTATGATATTTTTTCTTGCATCTAGTATTTATTTTAAAATTAAAATTACAAGCAAATATTAAATGCTTTTAAAATTAATCTTTTCTTACGATGGTTCTAAATTTCAAGGTTCAGCTACTCAGCCACATAAGCTTAGTGTTCAAGATGCCTTAGCGCAAGCCTTGTCGCATTTGGGTATTTATGATAAGCCTTTATTTGCATCAAGAACTGATAAGGGTGTCCATGCTTTTAATGCGGTTGCTTGTGTGAAAACAGGGGAACATTTTAAGAATTTTGTTTATTTAAAAAATAAAATTAATTATTTTTCTCACCCCTTTATACATATTAAACATATTGAAAAAGTAGATGAAGATTTTCAAGTGCGTTATGATGTGAAAAAACGGGCTTATCGTTATATATTAAGTCATGAAAATTACAATCCTTTTTTGGCTTCATATGTATATTTTTATCCAAAAATAAATATTAGTTTAGCAAAAAAAATAGCGTATTTATTTGAAGGTGAGCATGATTTTAAGCTTTTTCAAAAAGAAGGCTCTGATAATAAAACAAGTATAAGAATAATGTATAAAACTAGGGTTTATTTTTATAAAAATCACACTATTTTTTATTTTGAGGCTAATGGCTTTTTAAGATCGCAAATTAGAATGATGATGGCTAGTATTTTAAAAGTATTAGAGGGAAAATTGAATCAAAACGAGCTTTTAGAGCAAATTAATGCTAAAAAAGCTCATTGTAGATTTTTAGCTCCAGCTAGCGGTTTGTATTTGAGTAAGATTTCTTATTATGATAACCTGAGTTAATATTTTTGGTTAAATTTATCTTTTAAAAATTAATTTTTTTATATTTAGATATTAATAATAGATTAACAAAATACAAAAATTATTACATTAACTCCTTGAATTTATCACAAATTACTTTCAAGTTGTAATAGCTTTTTCTTTAAATATATACCTCCATTATACCCACCTAAGTGATTTTTAGCTACTACTCTATGGCAAGGTATAAAAATTGGAAATTTGTTTTTAGAGTTAGCATTTCCAACAGCCCTAAAAGCTTTTGGATGATTGATGCAAGAAGCAACTTCTTGATATGTTCTTGTTTGCCCATAAGGAATTTTTATCAAAGCTTTATATACTTTTTGCTCGAATTCACTCCCATAAAGAGCTAAAGGTGTATTAAAAGAAAAAAGTTTTTTTGTAAAATAAAGATCTAATTCTTCCAAAGCTTGTTCTAAAATAGGATGTTTTTCTTTGGTAAAGTTAGGTTTAGATGTAGTAAAATCAACACAAATAAGTTTGTTTTCACTGCTTTGTAAAACAATATAAGTAAAATCAGTTTTGTAAAAACTTTGATACATATTTTTCCTTGTTTTCAAAATTTTTATTGTATAAATTTTAAATTAATTAATTGTTATTAAAGTAAAAATTTAGTTAAAATAGCAATTTAATTTAAATTTTTAAGGAAAATAATTGAGATTTTTATTATTAAGTTTATTTTTTAGTTTAAATGTTGTAGCTTTGGAATTTAATTGCGAATATTTAAAAGAAAACAAGTCTTTTTTTAAAGATTTTAATCCCAAAAATACTCAAGATTATGCACAAGTTGATTTAAGTTGCGATTTTTCTTTAAAAAATAATAAAATCACACAAAGACTTTATGAACTTGCAAATGAAATTAGAGGTAGCAATAGTGCTTGTATGGGTGGTGAATATTTTAGTGATTTAAGAAAATTTGATTTTAAATTATTAAAAATTGCCTTAAATCCACAAGAATACCAAAAATCTTTGGAAAATTCTGAAATTTTGGAAAAAAGAATTACCAAACTGAAAGCTTATTTTAGATTTTGGGCTTATCAAAGCATTGGAAATTTTAAACTTTTCAAAGAATTTTGGAAAGAATACAACAAAGCTATAAATCCTCTGACACAATATTTTCAAGATGAATTTGGTCTGGATAAAGCTAGTGCAATCTATTTTGCTAGTAATGCTTTAAATGAGTTTTTAAATTGGGCAGTTGGAGAAACTAAAATTTTTAAAGACATTTCTGATTTTGAAAAATTTGTTGCCAATAAAAATAATTCTTTAGTACAAATCAAAGAATATATTTATGCTAAAAAAATTAGTAATTTAGAATTAAACAATGGTTTTAAATCTGCTTTATTAAACAATAGAGAAAGTGAAGTTATTGTTGAATTTATTAGACTTGGTGTAAAATTAAATGAAGGTTATGAATCTGCATTATTTTTCGCACTAGATAGTGAAGATAATGTAAAGGTTTTATTAGAAAATAATGCCTTAATTGATTATAAAAATTCTTTTGGAAAAACGCCTTTATTTTATGCGGTTGAATACAATAATTACAATGTAGCAAAATTATTACTTGAAAATGGTGCTGATGTAAATCAAAAATATATTAATGATAATGAGAAAATTTCTATTACTAGTATGGGTGCGAATACTCCATATTTTATTACTTTGTGTGCATTAGAGCATACATCTAAAAATATCTTTATGCATGGGGCAAACTACGCGGATGTGAAAATGCTAAAGTTATTGATGGAATATAAGGCAAATTATAAAGAAGTCGATGATTTAGGATTTAATGCTCTTGATTTTGCTATTATTGCTAAAAAAACACAAAATGTAAAGTATTTAAAGTCATTAGGTTTAAAAGAAAATGAAAATCTAATGCTTTATGAAGAGAGATAATTATGAAAATTGCTTTAATTACTGGCGTTAGTTCTGGTTTTGGTTTAGAGAGTTTAAAAGCTTTAATAGAGCTTGATTATAAAGTTATAGCCATAGCAAGACGCAAAGAAAGATTACAAAATCTACAAGAGCTTTATGGGGATAAAATTTATCCCATTGTGCTTGATATTAGGGATAAACAAGCAGTTTTTACGGCTATTGAAAAATTACCACAAGAGTTGAAAAATATTTCTTTACTTATTAACAATGCTGGACTTGCTTTAGGATTGCAAGAATTTGATTCTTTGGGTGTTGAGGATATAGAAGTAATGGTAGATACTAATATTAAAGGTTTTTTATATATAACAAGAGCTGTTTTACCTTTGCTTAGAAAGGCAAAAAATGCCCATGTGATTAATCTTGGCTCTATTGCTGCAAATGTGCCTTATTATGGTGGAAATGTTTATTGTGGAACCAAAGCTTTTGTGGCACAATTTTCTAAAGCATTAAGAACGGATTTGCGTGGAAGTAATATAAAAGTAACAAATATTGCTCCAGGACTTTGTAAAACTGAATTTAGTGAGGTAAGATTTAAAGGTGATATTAAAAAAGCTGATGAGGTTTATGAAAATACTAAATACATTAAAGCTGAAGATATAGCAAAAATCATCGCTTTTATTATTAGTTTGCCCGAACATATCAATATTAACGAAATAGAACTTATGCCTGTTACTCAAACTTGGGCAGGAACTTTTAGTGAAAAAATATAATTTTTAAGGAAAAATATGAAATTTTTTTATTTATTATTGACTCCTTTATTTTTGTTTGCTGATGCACAAGCAAATGCGGAGCTTTTTGGAGTTTGGACTCTTTTACCACCAGTAATAGCTATTGTTTTAGCTTTTATTACTAAAGATGTAGTGCTTTCTTTGTTTATTGGTGCATTAAGCGGAACTTTTATGTTGGGGCTTATTGAAAATAGTATTTATCATGCTATTATAGCTTCTTTTACAGGTTTTATTTCAAAAGTAGTAAATGCTATGGCAAGTCCTGGAAATGCTGGGATTTTATTGCAAGTTTTAACTATAGGTGGAGTTGTAGCGCTAATTACTAAGACTGGAGGAACGAAAGCGGTTGCTGTATGGCTTTCTACTAAGGCAAAACAAGCAAAAAGTTCGCAATTTGCTACTTGGTGTATGGGAATTTTTATTTTCTTTGATGATTATGCTAATTCATTAATTGTAGGTCCTATAATGCGTCCGGTAACTGATAAATTTAGAGTAAGCCGTGAAAAACTTGCTTTTATTATGGATGCAACTGCAGCACCAATTACAGGTCTTGCTATCATTTCTACTTGGATAGGACTTGAAATTTCATTGATTCGTAGTGGATATGATCTAATCGATAGTGCAACTTTTGCACATTTGGGGATAGTAAAAGAAGAAATCAATGCTTTTGAAATTTTTGTACAAACTTTGCCTTATAGATTTTATAATCTTTTTATGCTTATTTTTGTTATTTTGACCATTTATACAGGTAGAGAATTTGGACCTATGTTAAAAGCTGAACTTAGAGCTAGAGCAGGTAAGTTTTCTCACGGACATGAACAAATTGATAATATAGAAGATAAAGTTTTAGAGCCAAAAGAGCATATAAAACTACAAGCATCCAATGCGATTATACCTTTAGCTGTTTTGATTATATTTTCATTTATAGGTTTTTATTTTAGTGGCTATAATGCCATAGATGATGTAAATATTAAAGCACAAATTGATGCAGCACCACTTAGTTTATTTGCTTTTAGAGAAACTTTTGGGGCAGCTGATGCTTCTGTTGTTTTATTTCAAGCTGCACTTTTAGCTACCATAGTAGCTATTATTTTAGGAATGTATAGAAAAATATTTACATTAAAAGAAGCAATTGCAATTTGGACTCATGGTTGGAGAACTATGATTATGACTGTGATTATTTTACTTTGTGCATGGTCGTTAGCTTCTGTGATTAAAGATTTAGGAACTTCTAAGTATTTAATTGATTTATTTTCAGATAAAACGCCTATTTATTTACTTCCTACGGCAATTTTTATTTTTGCTTCAATTATTTCTTTTTCAACAGGAACTAGTTATGGAACTATGGGTATATTAATGCCTTTAGCTATTCCTTTAGCTATGGCTGTTGGGGTTCATAATGATTTAAATGGAGTGGAGTTGCACCAATATATGATTATAAATATTTCAGGAGTTTTAACAGGAGCTATTTTTGGAGATCATTGCTCGCCAATTTCAGATACTACAATCCTTTCTTCTATGGGAAGTAAGTGTGATCTTTTAGCACATGTTAGCACACAAATGCCTTATGCTTTAAGCGTTTGTGCTATTAGTATATTTTGTGGTTATTTACCAGTGGCTTTAGGACTTAATGTATGGCTTGGACTTGTTTTTGGTATCTTAGCTATGATAGCTTTACTTTTTATAATTGGTAAAAAGGTAGATGTATAATGGATTTTGAAGAAAAAATTGCTTTAAACAAAGCCTTGTTTTCTTCTTTATATGATGGAGAAATTCAGTTTTTTAAGTCACCTTTAAAAGCTTATAGAACTAGGGCAGAATTTTCTATATATCACAAAGATAATAGAGAAATTTCTTATGCAATGCATAAAAATAAGAAAAAAATTCCCATTGAAAAATTTGATATAGCAGATGAAAAAATTCAAAAATATATGCCTATTTTAGTAAGTAATTTAAATGAAAATTTAAAACATAAGCTTTTTGGGGTAGAATTTCTAGCTACAAAATTAGATTTAAGTATAACTTTACTTTATCATAAAAATATAGAACTAATTGCACAAGATTTGCAAGAATTATCAAATAAATTAAATCTTAAGCTCATAGCAAGAAGCAGGGGTAAAAAACTTGTATTTAATGGAGAAAATTTAAGACAGGTTTTAAAAATTAACACAAATGACTTTATGTATGAGTTTAATAATGATTGTTTTATCCAGCCTAATACCTTCATCAATGAAAAAATGATAGAATGGGTTATATCTTGCATTAAAAATGATTTTAGACAAGATTTATTAGAGCTTTATTGTGGTTATGGAAATTTTACCATAGCTCTAGCTCAATATTTCCATAAGGTTTTAGCTACTGAAATTTCTAAAAAAAATATTGAATTTGCTCTAAAAAATTGTTTTTTGAATTTTATTGAAAATATTACCTTTACAAGACTTTCTAGTGAAGAATTAAGTCAAGCTTTAAAAAAAGAAAGAGAATTTAATCGCTTAAAAGATGTGGATTTAGATAGTTTTAAAATATCACATATTTTAGTTGATCCTCCAAGAGCTGGTCTTACTTTAAGTGTGATTGAGCTTATTAAGCATTATGAGAATATTATTTATATTTCTTGTAATCCTATAAGCTTAAAAGATAATCTTGAAATTTTATGTCAAAGTCATGAAATTTTAAATTTGGCCTTTTTTGATCAATTTGCTAATACTCATCATCTTGAATGCGGGGTGTATTTAAGAAGAAAAGCCTAGTATAAGTTAGAATTTATATTTTATTTGTTATTATGGAAATAGTTGATTTAATCAATTAATTTTTACAAAGGGTTTTACATTTTTTTTCAAAAAATCACTTACACAAATAGAAAAATACTCTATAAAATCAATGAAATTTTAGAACCTTTTGGGTTAAAATCAAGTGATTGGAGAGTTTTTGTATATTTAAGTCAGCATCAAAATACTACCTTAGCTCCAATATGTGAGTTTTATCAGATGGATAAAGCTATACTTTCTAGGGTTGTTTCTAAATTAGCAAAACTTAGATATATAGAGTTTTTAAAAGCGGATGATAAAAGAGAAAAGATTATTACTTTTAGTGTTAAAGGGAAAGAAATTTTTTTTAATGCAAACATCTGTATAAGAAAATATGAAAAAGAAATTTTGGATATATTAAATATACAAGATCAAGAAAAACTTTTAAAATTACTTGATTATATCAATGAAAAAATTTAAGAAAGGTTTTTTCATGGGTCTTAGTAAAAAATATAATTTATTTAATATCAATTTTTTCTGTATTTTTGGGATTAATTTTGCCATTTGTCTTGTTTTTTATATGAGTACTATATCTAGCACTGATTATGTATTGAGTGTTTTAAGACTTCAAACTAGCACCGCAGGGCTTATTATGGGCGCTTTTGTTATAGGAGCTTTACTTTCTAGGCTTTATTTTGGATCGATCATAGATAGTATTAATGTTAAAAAAACAATCATTTTTTCACTTTTATTGTATCTTGCAATTAACTTAATGTATTTGAAGTTTTATAATATTTATTTTTTGATTTTGATTCGTTTTTTGGCTGGTGTTTGTTATGGAATTTGCTCTTGTGCGTGTGGAGTGGCTATAGCTAGGATTATACCTAGTAATAAAAGAGGTGTTGGAATTGGATATTATGCAATAAGTGTTGTTTTAACTTCAGCCTTAGGTCCTTTTTTGGCGATAAAACTTGACTCTATCAATCAATTTTGGCTTAGTTTTTTAATTGCTAGTTTAAGCATTGTTTTTGCACTGATTTTATCTATTTTTTTAAAGGTAAGAAGATATAAAAAACATCATTTTGTGATAAGAAAATTGAGTATTTATAATTATTTTGAAAAATCTGTTTTAAATTTAGCTTTAGTTACTTTTTTGCTTGCATGTGCATTTGGAGCTATTATAGCTTATATGAGTGCTTATACTCAAAGTTTAAATTTAAGTTTTGCTGGTTCTATGTTTTTTGTAGTATATGCTAGTTTTTCTATGATTTTTAGACCACTTGCTGGTAAAGTTTTTGATAAATATGGAGCTAATATTGTAATGATATTTTCATTTTTTAATTTTATTATATGTTTGCTTTTACTTGCTTTTGCGACAAATTTTTACATGATTATTGCTTCTGGTTTTTTTTGTGCATTAGGTTATGCTAATGCTACTTCAAGTGCTCAGGCTTTAGCTATAAAAATTGCTCCAAAAGAAAAGATGGGTTTAGCTAATTCTACATTTTTTATAGCTTTGGATTTTGGTATAGGCGTTAGTCCTTATTTACTGGGTATTATAGAGCCAAGTATAGGTTTTTCCAATATTTATTTATTTTGTGCAGTTATTGTTTTTTTGTCTTTTATTTTATATTATTTATTAATTATTAAAAAAACCACTTATTAATTTTGTTTTGGATACAATACTTAAAAAAGGAGAAAGTATTGTCTAATATTCATAAAATACTAAATTCTATGAAAAATATCGCTATTGTAGGGCTTAGTCCTAACGAGGAAAAACCTTCATATTTTGTAAGTAAATATTTGCAAGACTTAGGTTATAAAATTTATCCTATTTATCCTAAAGAAGATTTTATTTTAAATGAAAAGGTTTATAGAAATTTAAAAGAAATTCCTAGTAAAATCGATACGGTTGTGATGTTTAGAAAAGCAAGTTTTGCAAATGAAATTTTTGAAGATCTTTTGACTAAAAATATTAAAAATTTTTGGATGCAACTTGGTATTATCAATGAAGAAATAATACAAAAATGTCAAAAATATGGTATAAATTGTGTTCAAAATTGTTGTATTAAAATAGAACTACAAAAAAAGGTAGATTATGGTCGAATTAAATAAAATTTATCAAGCTAAACAGAAAATAGCAGATTTTGTTTTGAAAACCCCTTTTGTGCATTCTTCATTTTTAAGTGATTTTTTAGATGCTGATGTATTTTTAAAATGTGAAAATTTGCAAAAAACTGGTGCTTATAAAATTAGAGGTGCTTATAACACAATAGCTAATTTAACCAAAGAGCAAAAACAAGCCGGTGTAATAGCTGCAAGTGCAGGAAATCACGCTCAAGGAGTGGCTATTAGTGCTAAAAAATTTGGCATAGAAGCTGTAATTGTTATGCCTGAAGCTACACCTTTATTAAAAGTAAGTGCAACTAAAAATTTAGGTGCAAAAGTGATTTTAAAAGGAGATAATTTTGATGAAGCTTATGCTTATGCGTTAAATTATGCTAAAGAACATAAATTAAATTTTATACATCCTTTTGAAAATGAAAGTATTATGGCAGGACAAGGTACTTTGATGCTTGAAATGCTTGATGAAATTAGTGATTTGGATATGATTTTAGCTCCAGTTGGTGGTGGTGGATTAATTAGTGGTATTGCAAGTGCAGCAAAGCAGATTAATCCTAATATAAAAATAGTAGGAGTGAGTGCAAAAGGAGCTCCTGCAATGTATGAAAGTTTTAAAAATAAAAAAATTATAAATTCTAAATCCGTTAGAACTATAGCAGATGGTATAGCAGTTCGAGATGTAAATAAAATTAATTTTGATATTATTCTTGAATGTGTTGATGAATTTATCCAAGTAGATGATGAAGAGATTGCAAATGCAGTATTGTATTTGTTAGAAAAGCATAAATTAACAGTTGAGGGAGCTGGAGCATCTGTAGTTGCAGCACTTTTACACAAAAAAATAGATTTGAAAAATCATAAAAAAATTGGTGCAGTTTTGAGTGGTGGAAATATAGATGTGCAGATGTTAAATATTATCATAGAAAAAGGTTTATTTAAGGCGTTTAGAAAAATGCATATAAATGTTACCTTGATTGATAAACCTGGAGCTTTAAGTGCTTTAAGTGATGCTATAAAAGAAGCACAGGCTAATATAGTTAAGATTGATTATGATAGGTTTTCTACTAAACTTGAATATGGTGATGCTATGATTTCTATTACTTTAGAAACTAAAGGTAAAGAACATCAGGAAATTGTAAGAAAAATTCTTTTTGATAAAGGTTATAATTTTAATGAAATTTTATAAAAAATAAAATATAATATTTTATAAACAAATTATAACCAAGGATAAGCATGTCAAAAGAAAAAATTTTAGAACCAGATACACTGATAACTTCCAAAACAGACTTAAAAGGTAATATAATTTATGCTAATGATGATTTTTTAAAATATGCAGGGTATAAAATGGAAGAAATTTTATACAAACCTCATAATATAGTGCGTCATCCGGATATGCCAAGAACTGTTTTTAAATGTTTATGGGATTTTATACAAGATGGTAAGGAAATCTTTGCTTTTGTTAAAAATAAAACAAAATTTGATGATTATTATTGGGTTTTTACTAATGTTACAGCATCTTTTGATGAACAAGGAAATATTATAAATTACTATTCTGTCCGAAGAAAACCTAAAAGAGAAGCAATACCAACTATAGAGCAAGTGTATAAAAATCTTTTAGAGGTTGAACAAAGAAATGGCATAAAAGCTGGGGTTGATGAGCTTATGAAAATAGTAAATTCTTATGGTATGAGTTATAATCAATTGATTTTAGAGTTACAAAAATAAACATCAAAATTTTTATTTTAAATTCTTTTGATTATGATATAATAATACTTTTTTTATCTTATTTAATGGAGTTGTTTTTATGTCTCAAGAAAAAGAATTAACAAGTGATGTTTTGATTACATCTAAAACCAATTTAAAAGGTGAGATTATTTATGCAAATGAAGATTTTTTAAAGTATTCTGATTATCAAATTGATGAAATTTTATATAAACCTCATAGTATTATGCGTCATGCTGATATGCCTAGATCGGTTTTTAAATATTTATGGGATAATATCCAAAATAAGAATGAAGTTTTTGCTTTTGTTAAAAATAAAACAAAATTTGATGATTATTATTGGGTTTTTGCTAATATTACTGCTTCATGTGATGAAAATGGAAATATTTTAAATTATTATTCTGTCCGAAGAAAACCAAAAAAAGAGGCAGTGATTACAATAGAAAAAATTTATAAAATTCTTTTACAAAAGGAAAAAGATGGTGGTATAAAATCTGGTATTGAGGAATTAAATAAAATAGTCAAATCATATGATATGACTTATAATCAGCTAATAATGCATATGCAAAAATAAAAAGGATGATTAATGAAAAATATTTTATATATTGGGGCATTTTTAAGTACTATAGCTTGTGTAGTTTCTTTGGTATTTAAAGAGTTTTTTTCGTTGGGATTTTTTGTTGTTATGATTGCATTGTTTTGTTATGGTCTATTTATTAGACATAAAAATGAAAAATTTAACGATAAAATTTTAGAGCTTAGCAGAGAACTCAAAAATGGAAATTTTGATTCTAGAATTGTTTATGTAAAAGCTAGTGATAAAAAGTCAAAAGAAATTGCAGATAATCTTAACAACACCATAGATGGTTTGGAAGCTTATTTAAGGGAAATTAATACTTCAATTGCTTGTTCGCAAAAAGGAGAATATTTTAGAAGAGCTATTCCTGAAGGTTTAAAAGGAATTTTTGTTCATAATATTAATTTTATAAACAAAGCTTTAGATGATATAGAAAAAACAGGAAAATCTGTCTTTAAAAATGCTTTATCTAGAGAATTAATGGATTTGAGTTTAAATAGCCAAAATAAAAATTTAAATGATTTATCTTCTTCTTTAAATAAAATTATTAAATTAATGAGAGAAGTTTTTGGAGATATTAAGATTATCTCAGATACAGCACAAAAAAACGGAAGAGAAGTAAATGAATTACAAGAATCTATTTCAACTATGATGCAAGTAGCTGATGAAAGTAAAAACGCAGTAGATACATTTGCTTCTAATGCTCAAAGTATTAATGCTATTGTAGAGGTAATTAGAGATATAGCTGATCAAACTAATCTACTTGCTTTAAATGCAGCTATAGAAGCAGCTCGTGCAGGTGAACATGGTAGAGGTTTTGCTGTTGTTGCTGATGAAGTGCGTCAGCTTGCTGAAAAAACTCAAAAAGCAACAGGAGAGATTACTCTAGCAATCCAAGTGATGAATCAAGAAATTAGTTCTATACAAGAAAATAGTGAAAAAGTTTATGGTATAGCAAATTCTTCAGATGGTAAAATTATGGATTTTAGTAAAGCATTTGGAGAACTGGAAGACAAAAGTACTCATTTAGGTAAAGAATTTGTCAATTTTGCTTCCGACTTGACATTATCTGCTATGAAGATTGATCATATATTATATAAATCTGATGTTTATTTGACCTTAAATGGTTCTCAAGACAAGCTGCAAGATCTAGATCCAATTTCTACCTTATGTAAAGATGAAGATGCTAAAAGTATTTTCTGTCCTTTAATTTCTCAAAATGAAATGGATTCTAAGAGTGAAAAAATACAAAATACTGCAAATAAGGCTATAGAAATAGCTAGAAAAGAAAATATAACAAAAGAAGATTATGATTTGATTATAAACGATATACGCGATTTAGAAAAAGAAAGTAAAGTTATTATGGATAAATTAAACTAGAAGCTAAAGCTTCTAGTTATAAACAAGAGCTATTTTTAAAACTTCTTGTAGAGTTTTCACTCCAATAATTTTCATATTTTTCACTACTTCTTCAGGAATATCTTTTAAATCTCTATCATAATTTTTATGCGGAATTATAGCTATTTTAATATCAGCTTTATATGCAGCAATTAACTTTTCTTTTAATCCGCCTATTGGTAAAACATTACCCATTAAATCAATTTCTCCAGTCATAGCGACATCAGATCTTACTTTTTTATTACTAAAAATAGAAGCAATGGCTGTTGTTATAGTGATACCAGCACTTGGTCCATCTTTAGGTGTGGCTCCATCTGGTACATGGATGTGAAGATTGTATTGATTATAGATACTTTCATCTTCTTTGTAAGAAAGATTTTTTGGTGTTTTAATTTGTCCTTCATCAATTAAATTTTTAACAAGACTTTGAGCAATTTTTGCTGATTCTTTCATTACATCACCCAAGCTTCCTGTAAGAGCTAACTCACCCTTGCCTTTGATTTTGATAGCTTCTATTTTTAATACATCTCCACCCACCGCAGTCCATGCTAAACCATTTACTTGACCGATTTTGTTTTCTTTTTCGTGTTTTTCAATTTCAAAGACTTTTTTACTTAAAAAGTCTTTTAAATTTTTAGCATTTATCTTGATGTTTTTAGTATTTTCATTCAAAAGAAGTTTTTTGACACATTTTCTACAAACTTCAGCAATTTTTCTTCTTAAATTTCTTACACCAGATTCTCTTGTGTATTCATTGACCATTAATTCTATAGCTTCATCATTGAAGTTAATTTCTTCTTTTTTTAAACCATGTTTTTTGATTTCATCTGGTATGAGATAATTTTTTGCTATTTGAAATTTTTCTTGAGGAGTGTAAGAGCTAAGCTCTATAAATTCCATTCTATCTTTTAAAGCCGCAGGGATTAAACTTGCATCATTTGCAGTAGCTATGAATATAATTTTACTCAAGTCAATATTGAAATTTAAATAATAGTCTCTAAATTTTGTATTTTGCTCAGGATCTAAAATTTCAAGTAAAACCGCACTTGGATCTCCTCTATGATTGCGACTTAATTTATCGATTTCATCTAATACTACAACTGGATTGCTTTGTTTTGCTTCTATAAGTCCTTGTATAATGCGTCCAGGCATTGCTCCTATATAGGTTCTTCTATGTCCTCTTAATTCATTAACATCTTCTAAGCCACCTAAAGCTATGCGTACTAATTCTCTTTTTAATGCTTTTGCGACTGAATTTGCTAAAGAAGTTTTACCAACACCCGGGGGACCAACTAAACATAAAATAACCTTAGCACCATCTCTATCTTTGATTTTGCGTTTTTCTAAAAGTTCTTTTACGGCAAAATACTCTTCTATACGTTCTTTTGGTTTTTCTAAGGCATAATGATCGCTATTAAGTTGTGAAGATACATCTTTTAGATTAAGTTTTTTCTTTGACGAATATTCAAAAGGTATATCCAAAACTGTTTCTATATAGGTTTGCACCATAGAAGCTTCTGAATTATCTTGATGAATTCTTTCATATTTTTGAATTTGTTTTTTGATTTCCTTGTATGCTTCTTCATACATAAAAGCTTTTTTCTTTTCTAATTTTTTATTATATTCTTCTACTTCACTTTCTTTTTGTATATCACTTCCTAGCTCTCTTTGAATCTGTTTGAGTTGTTCTTTTAAGAAATATTCTTTATTTACTTTATCAATTTTAGAATGAACTTTATTTTTGATTTCTTTTTGGATTTTATTTGCTTCGATTTCCTTGGCTAAATAATCAATCAAATTTAGAAGTTTTGTTTCCAAATTAGTTTCTATGAAAAATTCATAAGCTTGTCGTTTTTTTATTTTAATAGAATTAAGTATTAAATCACAAATTCTACTAGGTTCAACATCTTCTTCTATGGTTCTTAAAAGATCTGGTGGAAAATAGTGACTAACAGTAGATAAAGCTTTAGCTTTTTCTCTTAAAACTTCTAAAATTGCTTCTTTTTTTGTATTGCATATTGGTTCTTGATGAATTAAATCAACCAAAGCAAATAAAGGTTCATTTGAAATTCTTTCAATTATCTTTGCTTTAGCATATCCTTGAAATAATATTTTTATTCTTCCATCTGGAAGTGGAACTTTTCTCATTATAGTTCCTATTACTCCGCAATCATATATATCATCAAAACCCCGCCCGCCTTCTATTTTAGAAGGAGCCACAAAAATCATACTTTCATTTTGCAAAGCATTATCCAAAGCTTTTATGTTTTGAATATCATTTAAAAAAATAGGAGTAATCATAAAAGGGTATAAAAAAAGTTCATCTTCTACTATAACAGGAAGTTTTATTGGATAATTTTGTGTATTTTCTAGTTTCATTACATTATACCTTCTTCAAATATTTTTCTATACCATGGAAGTTCGGGTCTTATCATATCAATTTTATTAAAATCAGAATTTTCTATTTTTTGCTTATAAATTTCATAACTTTCTTCTCTATCTCTTTTTTTATATAGTTCTGCTATGCTTGTATCAAGATAAAACACAGCAAGATTAAATTTAGTAAGCATGGTATCTATTAAATCTTTATATTGGACATTGGGATAATTTTGATTATATTCTTTTATCTCTTCTATGGTGTTAAGCATGAGTGCTTGATTGCGATTTGGCACAGCAAAAGAGTCGAATTTGGCTTTAATTTTTAAATATCTTATATAGGCTACATTTTTTGAATCGCCAAATTTGTTTAAATATTCATCTAGATAAAAATTAGCCATTTCATATTCTTCTTCACTAATGTGAGCTTGAGCTAAAATAAGTAAAGTTTGCTCTAGCAAAGGATCGGCTATATGTTCAGCTGACATAGAAGTGTAGTGTTTATCTGCTGCTTCTAAATTTTTTTCTTGTAAATCTTTAATGATTTGTTGATACCATTCCATAGAGCTTAGATTGTACAAATCTTCTGTTTTTTTAGAACTACAAGCCCCTAAAAATAAACCTATAATGAGTGAAAAAATAAAAAGTTTTTTCATGATGCTACCTTGTAAAATTATATAATTTATAATTATAATGTTTTTATGTTTATGAATTTGTTAATTTTTAAAAACTAAAATTATAATTAAAAAGTATTAATTAGAGAAAAGACAAAAATTGGAACTAATTTTGCTTTTTGTGTTGTAATTTCTTAGTCAATAGATTTTAGGAGGCAAAATGAACTTAGAAGTTAAATGTCCTATATTAGGATTTGAAGAAACAAAAAATATGAATTTTTACAAGATTGATGAAGTATTTTATAGGCTTAAAAGTCTTGATGGAAAAGATTTTTCTTTTGTAATGATAGATCCTTATATGATTCGTCCAGATTATGATTTTGAGGTTCCTGATTATTATCAAGAATTATTAGCTTTAAATGAAAAAACAAATTTTGGTGTTTATGCAATCGTTGCAATAAATGAGCCTTTGGAGGAATCTACTGTAAATTTTTTAGCACCGGTTGTAATGAATTATGATAACAATTCTTTAGTTCAAGTGATTTTAGATACAGCTAAATATCCTAATTATTTTCAATCTGAAAAAATTTCAGCTTTTATTAAGCAATCTAAATAATGTCTGAAATTTATATTTTAGGAAATGGTGCTATGGCAAAAGCTATAGCTAAAGGCTTGGAAGATAAATATAAAATAATTATTGTGGCTAGAGATATAAAAAAAGCTAGTTGTTTGAATTTTAAAATTATATCTTATGATAATTTTAATTTAGAAGATAAAAATATTATTTTAGCTTTTAAACCTTATGCGTTAAATGAAGTAGCTAATAAATTAAAAGGTAAAGCTAGATTTGTTATTTCTGTTTTAGCAAATACTACTTTTGAGCAGTTGCATTGTATTAAAGCACAAAATTATGTAAAAATTATGCCAAATATTGCAGCAGAATTTAAAGCTTCTACAACTCCTTATTTAATGGAAAAAAGTATTTTTAAAGATGAAATTTTATCAATTATAAATACTTTTGGTAAATCTTTTTTGCTTCAAAATGAAAAAGAATTTGATATTGCTATGGTTTTAAGCGGTTGTGTTCCAGCATTTTTAGCTATAGTAGCAGAAAGCCTAGCAAATGCAGGTGTTAGGAATGGACTTAAAAATGATTTAAGTTACAGCTTGACAAAATCGACATTTGAAAGTTTTTCCGCGATATTTACTCATATCCATCCAGCTATCATGAAAGAAAAAATTTGTTCTCCAGCAGGAGTGACTATAAAAGGAATCGAGGCTTTAGAAAAAAGAGCTTTAAGAGGTGTCTTTTTCGAAGCTTTTGAAGCAAGTATGAGAAAATGAAGCAAGCTTTTAGTCTCCTAGAGCTTGCTTTTTGTATAGTGATTTTATCTTTTGTTTTTGGATTTTATTATTTAATTTTTATAAATTCTTCTCAAAAAAATATAAATTTAAATCAAAGATTGTTTGAAGAGGAAAAAGAGCTAATTGGTAAAAATATCCACTACAAAAAAAGAGATTTCAAAGTTAATGGATATATTTTGTTAGAATATTCTAGCAAGGATTTTAACTTAAAATCCTTACAACCTAAAGATTTAACTTATAAAAAAGCATTTAGCAGTGAAACAAGCTTTTAGTCTATTGGAATTTGTATTAAGTCTTATAATATTAGGTATATTATTTGTAATTTTAAGTGTTCCATCTACTCAAATTTATAAATATACTTTTAATATAAAAAAATCAAATAATACTTTTTTTGATTTAAATTATGCTTTGCTCAGTATGGAAAAAATATTTGAATCGTGTATTGATTTAAAATATTCTAATAATTCTTTTGAGTGTTATATGAATGCAGATGATGATATTTTCTTTGATATTTCTTTGAAAAAGTTTAATTTTAGTGGAGTAATTTTAGAAGATAATGGAAAATTTTTTAGTCCTAAAAGTAATTTTTATTTTATAGAAAATGGAATATCTCAAGGTATTTTTAGTAACTACAAAGATATGTATAGTGAAAAAAAACAAAAAATATATCCTAGTGATTATTTTTATATTTATAATCCCAAAGAGTCTAAAGTATATAAAATTATTGCAAACGACAAAGAGGTGTTTTATTTTAGCGATGGGGAAAATTTTACTGGTTTTTATAGAGCTCTTTATGCCTATGTGAAAATATACTTCAAAAATGAAAATATCTACATACAAATAAGCGATCTAAATCATTATAAAAAAGATTTTTTATTAATGAAAGATATTTCTAAAATTGAAATTAATAAAGAAAATAATATATATAGCATTAAACTTTGTGAAAAAAGCAACAATGAATGTTTGATTAAGTGGATGTTCAAATGAAAAAATCTTTTGCTATGATTTATACAATTTTCTTTGTATTGTTTGTTTCATTTGCATTATTGTTTATTATAAAAATTTCTTCTTATCCACATAGAATAATGAAAGATTTAACTCTTTACACTCAAGGTAAAATTTTACTTTATGATTCTAAAGAGCTATCAAAATATTTTTTATATAATGCATTTTTAGAAGGTAAAGAGTGTATAGAAGATGTTTATTTTGAGTTTAATAAAGCAAAAATTAAAATGGATTATATGTATCCTTTGGGAGAATGTAAGAATAATAGTTTTGTAAAAAATTACGATAATGCATTATCTATAGTTGCTGTAAATGTGAGTGTATTGATAAATGATAATACAAATGTTAATGAAGAAGTATTTCTACAAAAGAGTTTTTTTATTTATCCTAAATTTGATTGAATATATGTTTGAATTCCAATAGCTATCATTTTTACTCCCATAGCCATAATAAATACCAAAGCAATACGAGAGAATACATAAAGAACAAGTTTGCCTATAACTTTTTCAATTGTAGCTGAAAAATGAAATAAAACAAATATAAAAGCAAATGTAAGTAATACAGAAGCTATGGCTATACCTAAATTTTGATCTTCTGAAATTACCACTATAGTTGATAATGTTCCAGGACCTACCAACATAGGAAAAGCCATAGGAACTATACTTTTTTTTAATAATTCTTTGTGAGATAAATCTTGATAATGTTGAAATTGACTGCTTGATGGAGTAAAAAGTAGGTTTTTAGTACTCATAATAATTAAAATCAAACCACCAGCCACTCTTAAATCATTAATATCTATTTTAAACAAATATTTCATTATAAAAGGACCGGTAAGCAAAAATACTAAAACTATACTAAAGGCTGTATATATGATATTTCTAAAAAGCTTTTTTCTTTTATCAGCATCTAAACCTTCTGTCATAGCTAAAAATTGAGGAAGGTTACCAAAAGGGTTAAGCACTGCTATAATAGCAACAGAAGCAAGTAATATAATATAAATTTCAGACTCTATATCTGAAAACATAAAACAACCTTTTTATTTTTCCCAAGCTTTTGTAGCTTGGGAGAATTTAAGTTATAGTCCTTCAAAAGGATTAGTAACAACTTCTTTTCTATCCACTATGTAAGGGATAAGTGCTACATGTCTAGCTCTTTTAATAGCGACTTCCACCATTTCTTGGTGTTTTTTACTAGTGCCTGTTAAACGGCGTGGCATGATTTTAAATCTTTCCGATAAAGCATGTTTTAATAATGCCGTATCTTTATAATCAATAAAATCTACTTTAGCTTCAGTATATTTACAATATTTGCGTGAGTATTTTCTTTTTTCTGCCATGATATTTTCCTTTAAAATGGTAATTCTGTATCATCATCATATTTATCTATATCAATTTCTTTCAAAGGTGCATCTTTTTGAGTGTTTTGATATGTATTTGATGAATTTGTTTTAGTTTGTACTTGAGTATAAGGATCAAAACTTTGTTGTTGGTTAAAATTTTGGCCATAACCATAATTTTGATTGTCAAAATTATTTTGCTGATTATTTTGTATGGCTGAACCTAGCATTTCTAAATTTTCAACTTGAACACTATGTTTTGATCTATTTTGTCCATTTTGGTCAGTCCATTGCTCAAATCTTAGACGACCTTCGATCAGTATTTTACTACCTTTTCCAAGGTATTGATTTGCAATTTCTGCTGTTCTACCAAAAAAACTAATGTCGATAAAGCAGGTTTCTTCTCTTTTTTCTCCTGTGTTTGCACTAAATCTTCTTGTTACTGCTATAGCAGAAGAGCCTATTGCACTACCTGATGGAGCATAACGCATCTCTATGTCCCTTGTAAGATTACCTACTAAAACGACTTTGTTAAACATTATCAGCCTTCTGTGCTTTCACTAGCTTTGATTTCTTTTTTATTTTGTTTGATACCTTTGCTTAATTTTTCCCAGGCAATGATTTCTTTTTTATTTTCATATTTTACAATTAAAAATCTAATTACTTCTTCAGTGATTCTTAATACCCTTTCAAGCTCTGCTATTAAATTTGTAGGAGCTTTAAAATAAATCACAAAATAAGTTCCTCTTTCGTATTTTTTAATTTTATACGCAAGTTTTCTTGTTCCCATTGGAACTACACTTTCAATTTGTGCACCATTTTTTGTAAGGACTTCTTTTACGAATTCCAACTTAGCACTTACTTCTTCTTCTGTAAGTGTTGGTTTTAATATGAATAAAACTTCATAATGTCTCATTAAGTTTTCTCCTTGTGGATATAAAGCCTAAAATTTTTAGGCAAGGATTTTGCATAAAATGCAAATTTTATTTTATCATAAGTTTTCTTAATTTAACTTTTTAATATAGAACTAAGTTGCAAAAGTGTTGCAATTAAAAATTCTTTTTTTTCTATTTTAGAGTTCTTTTTTAATTCATATTCACAATTACAAAGTGTTAAAAAGATGCTTTTATATTGTGATATTTTGACTATAAGAGCTTGTTTTTGAAGATTTTGTGCCACAGAAATAGGCGGGGTGTAGCCTAAAATTTCTTTTAAATCTAAATTTCCATAAATTTTAACATATAAAGCGATTTTAAAAAGCCTAGAAAAATTTGCATATAGGGCATTAATTAATGCTATTTCGTTGTAATTTTCTAAAATATTTTCAAGTTCATTTCTTAAATCTTTTTTTTGCATTAATTTATCAAAAAAGTTTTCAAAGCTAATAGTGCTTAAACTATAGCAATGCTCTTGGATAATTTTTTCATCAATATTTAATCCACTAAATTTATTTAATTCATTGGCTGCTAAATATAAATTTTCATTAAAATTATAAAAAAGAGCATAAAGAGCATTTTGAGTAATGTTGATATTGAGTTCCTTAGCTTTTAAAGCTAGTAGTTCCATACCTTCTTTAGCTGAATTTACTTTATAAAATCTACAAAAATTATTACCAAAAATTTTCTCAGATTCACTTTGTTTAGAGTTTTCATCATAAATTTCAAGTAAAAAATAATTATCTTGCGAATTTTGACAAAGTTGGACAAGTTGTTTGAGTTCTTTGCTTGGAATTTTCTTTTGAGTTTTGATTTCTAGTAGTTTTTTTTCGCTAAATAATGAAGCACTGGATAAATAATCATATGCTTGTTTAAAATCATATTCTTCAAAATAAAATTTTAAACTTTCTTCAAAAGGATATTTATCTTTGATAAATTTAGCATAAAGCTCTATCTGAAAATTATCTGCTCCATAAAGTAGGAAAAAATTAGGAAAATTATTATTATTAAGCAAGCTTTGGAGTTGGTTTTTATACATTTTTAATACTTTCTAAACTAAAATGCTTGGTGATTTTGCCAAAAATTTTAGCACCAACAATATCCACTTCAGTAATTTCTATTTCCACATTTTCTAATAAATTTGCCCTTGAATCTATAATGGTAATCAAAGCTCCTTTGATGTCATCATTTAATTTTACTTGTAATAAGTTTTGATTTTCAACTACTAAAGCTTTAAATCTTTTTCCTATATTGTGTTTTGCCCATCTTGCAAATTTTCTATCCATAAAATCCCAAGCGACTTTATCTGCTTCTCTTTCTAGTAAGCTTAATTCCTCGCAAGTACTTTGTATATTTAAAAGCAAATAATTAAACATTTTTTCATCATTATTGATTTTAGCTTTTAAAAGTCTGTGCAAAATAAGATCAGAATATCTTCTTATAGGACTTGTAAAATGTGTATATTTGTCAAAACCTAAGCCAAAATGTCCCGCGTTTTCGCTAGAGTATTCTGCCTTTTTTTGAGCTTTGATGATGAGTTTATCTACTTCTTCTCTTATGTTTAATTCATTTGCTAAAGCTTGAATATCTTTAAATAATTCTATGGCATTATTTTTAGGATTAATATCTATACTAAGTGTTGAAAGATCAGCCAATAATTGATCTATTTTTTTATAATCAGGGCTTAAATGGTTTCTAAAAATTCCTATATCTATAAGTTTGGCTGCAGCTTTATTTGCTAAAAGCATACAATCTTCGATTAAATTATGCGAAGCTGTATCACTTTCAAGGCGTGTTTTAATAAGCTTGTTATTTTCATCTAAAGTCATTCTTAGCTCTTGGGTTTTAAACTCACAAGCATTTTTTAATCGTTTTTTTCGTAAATTTTGAGTGATTTTAAAAACTTCATAAAGCCAATTAATCACACCTAAATCTTCTTGCGTTTGTAAATACTCATCAACTTCATCATAATTAAAACGGCGTTTTGAATTAATGATAGCTTCAAAAAGCTCTTCTTTAATTACTTCATTGTTTTTATCTAAATTTATTTTAAAACAAAATGCTAACCTATCTTCATTAGGTTTAAGTGAGCAAATATTTTCACTTAAAGCTCTTGGCAACATAGGTATAGCAATATGAGGAAAATAAATTGAAAACCCTCTTGATCTTGCTTCTTTATCAATAGCACTATAAGCATGTACATAAGCACTGACATCAGCTATAGCTATATAGATGGCATGTTCGTTTTTATCATAATAAATTGCATCATCAAAATCTTTTGCATCAACTGGATCAATAGTGCAAAAACTTAAATTTCTAAGATCTTTTCTATGAGGATACATACTTGCATCAACTTTATCTCCATAAGCACTTGCTTCGTTTTCACATAAGGTATCAAAAATAGCATTTTTATTAAAAAGTGCTAAAGAAATTTTTTCATCTACAAAATCATTATCAATATGCCCTATAACTTCAGTGATATTATTGTCATGATTTTCTATTTTCAAAATAGTTCCCAAAGGTAGAGTTTTTAAGGATTTTTGAGAAGCTTTTAAAGCGCATGTTAAACCTGTTTGTATATTAATTCCAAGTATAGCTTCGCCGTATTTTTTAGTCATAACCAAAGAAGTTTCATGAGCTCTTTTGAGTATTAAAACTACCTTTGCACTTGGACGCTTTTTTTTAATAGGGAGTAGTTTTGCCACAACTATATCAGCATAGTTTGCCCCTTTTAAATTTTTATTTTCTATGAGTAAATCACGCTTAAAAGCAAGATCAAAACTTTCTAAAAATCCTGTTCCGTTGGCTGAAATATCAATTTTACCAAAAGTAAAACCATCTTTTAAGTAGTATTTATTTTTATAAAATTTAATAATATCACAGGTTAATAACTCTCTGATGAGTTGCTTGTTTTTGTTGGTAATTTCATCAGCGTTTAAACCATAACTTAGTTGATTGAATAATTCTTTCATAAAACTCTTTATAATATTTTTTCATTAATTTAAATTTTATCATAAAAGGATTAAATTTATATTTTTTAGTTATAATCTTTGCTTTAATTTAAATTTTTAGGAGTGTATAATGGCTATTTCTATTTATTATGATAAAGATTGTGATATAAATTTAATAAAATCAAAAAAAGTAGCTATCATAGGTTTTGGTTCTCAAGGACATGCTCATGCTATGAATTTAAGAGATAGTGGTGTGGAAGTGATTATAGGTTTAAAAGAAGGTGGGCAAAGTTGGGCAAAAGCTCAAAAGGCGAATTTTATAGTAAAAAATGTAAAAGAAGCTACTAAAGAAGCAGATTTAATCATGATTTTAGCTCCTGATGAAATTCAAAGTGAAATTTTTAATGAGGAAATAAAACCTGAATTAAAAACAGGTAAAACTTTGGCATTTGCACATGGTTTTAATATTCACTATGGACAAATTGTTGCTCCAGTAGGTATAGATGTAATCATGATAGCACCTAAAGCTCCAGGACATACTGTAAGACATGAATTTAGCATAGGTGGTGGAACGCCTTGCTTAATTGCTATCCATCAAAATGAAAGTAAAATAGCAAAAGATTTAGCTTTAAGTTATGCTAGTGCTATAGGTGGTGGTAGAACGGGTATTATAGAAACAACTTTTAAAGCAGAAACTGAAACAGATTTATTTGGCGAACAAGCAGTGCTTTGTGGAGGGCTTAGTGCTTTAATCCAAGCAGGTTTTGAAACTTTGGTTGAAGCAGGTTATGAGCCTGAAATGGCTTATTTTGAATGTTTGCATGAGATGAAATTAATTGTAGATTTAATTTATCAAGGCGGTATTGCTGATATGAGATATTCTATTTCTAATACTGCTGAATATGGAGATTATATCACAGGATCTAAGATTATCACCAAAGAAACTAAAGAAGCTATGAAAGGTGTTTTAAAAGATATACAAAATGGAAGTTTTGCTAAAGATTTTATCTTAGAAAGAAGGGCAAATTTTGCAAGAATGCATGCAGAGCGTAAGTTAATGAATGATTCTTTGATAGAAAAAACAGGAAGAGAGCTTCGTGCTATGATGCCTTGGATTAGTGCTAAAAAATTAGTTGATAAAGATAAAAATTAATTGAAAACTAGAGATAAAAAACACAAAGTGCTTCTAGCACTTTGCTTGGTTGTGCTAGGAATTTTTCTTTTTATATTTGGATCTTTGTTTTTAAAAAAAGAAGAAAACAAGGCTTTTGAATATAATCAAACTATAGCGAAAAAAGAGCCACAGACTATATTAGAACAAGAAAACAACTTTAGCTTTAATGATATAAATTTCACTTTAGAAAATGAAAAATTAGAATTTTTAGATAAAAACATTAGCGAAATTTTAAATTTAAACTCCGTTAATGCAGAATTAAATCAAACTAAAGAAGATAGTAAAACTTCAGTTTTAGAAATTGCTGAGCACAATGTAAGCAAAGGGCTAAAAAATGAAGAGCAAAACATATCAAATAAAAATGAAGATAATAATAAAACTCAAATTTTAGAGCAAAAACATACCAAACCTCGCTTAGCAATTATTATAGATGATATGGCAAGTCATACTCATGTAGATATGCTTAAAAAAACTAATTTAAAATTAATTCCATCTTTTTTTCCACCTGATAAACGCCATCCTTATACAGCTGAATTTGCTAAAGATTTTGATTTTTTCATGGTGCATTTACCTTTGGCTGCTATAAAATATGACAAAGCAGAGTTAGATACTTTACATCCTGATGATGATATGCAAAAAATAGGCAAACGCATAGCTTTTATAAAAGAACAATTTCCAAATGTAAAATTTATTAACAATCATACAGGTAGTTTATTTACCGCAAATATACAAGCTATGGAAAAGCTATTTAGTGCTTTTAATAAAAATAATTTTATTTTTGTTGATTCAAGAACAATAGGAAAATCTAAAGCAAAGAATTTAGCAAGTAAATTTAATCAACCTTATATAGCTAGAGATGTATTTTTAGATAATGAAGATGATATAGTATATATTAAAAACCAACTCAAACAAGCAATTAATGAAGCTAAAAAGAAAGGTTTTGCTATAGCTATAGGTCATCCAAGAGATAAGACTTTTAGAGCCTTAATGCAAAGTAAAGATATACTAAATTCAGTTGAGCTTGTGTATTTAAATGAAATCTATTGAAAATATTGATGAATTTAAAAATCTTTTAAATCCACCTTCTAAAATTTATTATAAAGGCAATTTAGAGCTTTTAAAAGCTAGAAAAATAGCTGTTATTGGCTCTAGAAAAATGAGTGTTTATACTAAAAATTGTCTTTTGGAATTGGTAGCTTTATTAAAAAAAGCTAAAATTTGTGTGGTAAGTGGTGGAGCTTTAGGGGTGGATATTCAAGCAGCAAAAATTGCATATCCACAGACTATAGCTGTATTTGCTAATGGTCTTGATGAGGTTTATCCAAAAGCCAATGCTAATGAAATTTTAAATATATATGAAAATGCTTTGGCATTAAGTGAAAATGAAGCAAATTATAAAGCAAAGCCTTATGATTTTTTACTAAGAAATAGACTTATAATAGCATTAAGTGAAGTTATTATAATAGCTCAAGCTGATTTGAAAAGTGGTTCTATGCAAAGTGCTAGACTTGCCTTAAGCATGAACAAGCCTATCTATGTTTTACCTCATAGGAAAAATGAAAGCGAAGGAACAAATTTACTTTTGGCTACAAAAAAAGCAAATTTAATTTATGATTTTGAAGAATTTGTAAAAATGTTTGGAGAAATTTATCCAGAACAAAAAGAAGATGAATTGCTAAATTTTTTAAAACATGAGGATGATTTAGAAAAAGTTTTACAAAAATTTGGCGATAAAGTATATGAATATGAGCTTGAAGGTTTAGTTGAAATTTTTGGAGTTAAAATAAAAACTTGTGTATGAAAACTTTAGCTTTAGATATAGGTTTAAAACGCATAGGTGTAGCTTTGTGTGTTAATAAAAGTATAGCTATGCCACTTGAAGCTATAATTAGGAAAAATCGTAATCAAGCTGCAAATGCAGTAAAAAAATACATTAAAGAATACGAAATAAATACTTTGGTTATAGGAATTCCTATAGGTGGTTCAAGTGAAGATGAAATGCGTAGAAGGATTGAGCATTTTGTTGCTTTGCTTGAATTTAATAATGAAATTTTTTTTATAGATGAAAGTTATAGTTCTAAAAATGCACAAGAGCTTGGTATAGCAAATTTAAAGAAAAAAGATGGAAAGCTTGATTCTTTGGCTGCGTATTTGTTTTTAAAGGATTTTTATGGCCTTGTTTGATTTAAATATAGCATTAGATATGATTTACACAAAAGAACAAAAAGAACAAATAATTCAAAGTCTTAATCAAGAAAAAAATGTCAATGTTTTTAGAAATTCCCTGCTTATAAATAACGAAGAGTTAGAAAAGATTTTTAAAATAGAAAATATAGTATTTGAAAAGGTTGATACATATTGTTATAAAATTTCAAATTTTTATAAAAGCAAATTAAGCTCTATGAGTGCTTTCAATGAAGGAAAATTTTATATACAAAATTATTCTTCGTATTTGTGTGCTAAAACCTTAGGTGTTAAAGCAGGGGAGAGTGTTTTGGATATGTGTGCAGCTCCTGGTGGGAAAAGTTTAAATTTGGCTAATTTTATGCAAGATCAAGGCTATTTAGCAAGTTGTGAATTATCTAAAACACGCTTTTTTACGCTAAAAAAAACTCTAGAAAATTATAAAGTTAAATTGGCAAAATGTTTTCTAAAAGATGGACGCAGTATAGGGAGAGCTTGTCCTTTAAAATTTGATAAAATTTTACTTGATGCGCCTTGTTCAACTTTCGCAAAAATGGGTTTTGATATACAAAAAAATACAAAAGAAATTAAACAAATTTCAAATTTACAAAAAAAACTACTTCATTCAGCATTATTGGCTTTAAAACATGGTGGGGAACTGGTGTATAGCACTTGTACTTTCTTAAGAGAAGAAAATGAAGAGATTTTAGAAAATGCATTAAGAAATGAACGATTTAAACTAGAATTGCTTGATTTTGATTTAGCTAATGTTGATTTTATATGTGCAAAGAGTGATGAATTTGATTTATCATTTGCTAAAAGAATTTTACCAAATGACTATGTAGATGGATTTTTTATAGCAAAAGTGAAAAAACATTAAAAATCAATAAATTTAAATGTGAAAAATATTTTTTGGTATAAAACTTAAAGTGCTATTTTTAAGTATCTAGAGAGTAAAATCACATTGTGAAACTCTTGTGAATAAAGATAGTAAAAATTCTAAACTTAAATTAAGAGAAAAATAATTTTATTAAACAAAAAGAATTGGATGGTATTTTATTCGATAAATAAGCCAAAGGCTTATTTATCTCTTAAATTTAACTCATTGATTAATTTAGTGTAAGCTTGATAATCTTTTCTTTTAAGATAAGATAAAAGTCTTTTTCTTTGACCAACAAGTTTTAAAAGTCCCAAACGAGATGAAAAATCTTTTTTATAGATTTTCAAATGTTCTGTTAAATCTGAAATTCTTGCGCTTAAAAGAGCAATTTGAACTTCTGGAGAACCTGTATCTCCATCTTTTCTAGCAAATTTTGCAACAATTTCTGCTTTTTTAGCCGAATCTAAAGCCATAATAGACCTCCTGAGCGGTATTTAATTTTTAAAAAATGGATTATACCTAAAAAAACAAAAAATATGCTGAATTTTTAATTTAAAAAAATAAATAAATTTAATTTTTATCAAGACTTGTTTTGATATAATATTTAAGTTTTAATATATAAATAATATTTAATTTGTAACTTTTGAATATCTAAATATTGTAATAATTTTTTATGAAAGGAAAATATTGTGTTATTTACAAAAGCTAGTGAATATGCTTTGTTATCTTTAATGTATATAGCAAAATCTCAAGAACCTCAAGATGTTGATACTATGTCAGCAGCTTTAGATATTCCAAAAAGCTTTTTGGCAAAAATTTTGCAAGCTTTAGCTAAAGATACACTTTTAAAATCTTATAAAGGTGCAAAAGGGGGATTTTCGTTAGTAAAAGAACCAAGTGAATATACTTTAAAAGAAATTATAAATAGTGTGGAAAAAAAATCCATTAATGTTTTTGAATGTAGCAATGGAATTTGTCCTTCTCAAAAAGAGGAAAATTGCAAAATTATGCCAGTGCTTGTAAAACTTCAAAATAAGATAGATGATTTCTTAGTTTCTATTACTTTAGAGGATATTATTCAAAATAATGGCTAAAAGAAATATTCTTACTTTGGTTTTGCCTTGGATTGCTCCGCTTATTGCTCCCATTGCAAAGGCAAAAAGCTTAACTATAGTAGCTGTAATTATTGCGATTTTGGCTATTATTATAGTTCCTTTACCAAGTATAGTTTTAGACTTTTTTCTTGCTTTAAGTATTGCAATTTCGGTTTTGATTATTTTAATTTCTTTATATATACCAAAACCTACAGATTTAACAACTTTTCCAACTTTACTCTTGATTATAACTCTTTTTAGACTTTCACTTAATATTGCTACAACGCGTATGATATTAAGTGAAGGACATCAAGGTCCAGCTGCTGTTAGTGATATAGTGGCAAGTTTTGGTGAATTTGTTGTTGGTGGAAATTATGTTATAGGTATGGTTGTTTTTTGTATTTTAGTTTTAATTAATTTTATGGTTGTAACTAAAGGTAGCACAAGGGTTTCTGAAGTTCAAGCAAGATTTACTCTTGATGCAATGCCTGGTAAGCAAATGGCAATTGATGCGGATTTAAATGCTGGATTGATAGATGAAAAAACAGCGCGTGCAAGACGCCAAGAAATTATAGCTGAAGCAAATTTTTATGGAGCGATGGATGGTTCTTCCAAATTTATAAAAGGTGATGCTGTTGCTGGTATTATCATTACTATTGTAAATTTAATCGGTGGATTTATGATAGGTTATTTTCAGCATGATATGGAGCTTGGAGAATGTGCTTCGACTTATACTATTTTGACTATAGGTGATGGACTTGTATCTCAAATTCCTGGACTTATTACTTCTACTGCCACAGCTATTATTATCACGCGTGCTAGTAAAGATGAGGATAATTTTGCTGAAGGTTCTATCAATCAGCTTTTAGGTGAATATAAAACATTACTAATTGTTGGATTTGTTTTGTTTATATTTGCTTTAGTACCTGGTTTACCACATTTTTCTTTAGGATTTATGGCTATAGTATTTTTAGGACTTGGATTTGTTATCAAGCAAGTGCAAGAGGGTGAAATTCAAATTAATACCATTTCTAATAAAAAGTCCCAAGAAGCTCATGATGAAGAACAAGCTAATAAATCTCAAAAACGCAGTGAAGAAGAAATACTAAAAGAAGAAGAAAATAAAATAACTGATATTTTAAAATTAGAAATTTTAGAATTAGAACTAGGTTATGGTTTAATCAAATTAGCAGAGAGTGAATTAACAGAGCGCATTAGATCAACAAGACGCAATATAGCTCAAAGTTTGGGTTTTTTAATGCCAAAAATTAGAATTAGAGATAATTTGCAATTAAAACCAAATGAATATACTTTTAAACTTAAAGGTGTAGGCATAGCTAGTGCTGAAATTTATCCGGATAAATATTTAGCTATGGATAGTGGGTTTATTACTGAACCTATTGAAGGCATTGCCACCAAAGAGCCTGCATTTAATTCAGATGCCTTATGGATAGATTCTTCGTTAAAAGATGAGGCAACGCTAAATGGTTATATAGTGATTGATCCTGCAAGTGTGATTTCAACTCATATGAGCGAGCTTATCAAAGCTAATGCTTCAGAACTTTTAACTAAACAAGAAGTACAAAATTTATTAGATAAGATTAAAAATGACTATCCTATTGTTGTAGATGATTGTTTAAGAGTTGCAAGTATAGGTTTAATTCAAAAGGTTTTAAAAGCATTGCTTAAAGAGCATATTCCTATTAAAGACATGCTTACGATTTTAGAATCAATTAGTGATATAGCTGAAGTTAGTAAGAGCTTAGATATGATTATAGAGCATGTAAGAGCTTCTTTAGCAAGGGTAATTACAAATTTATATGTAGATGAAAAAGGGCAAATTAGTTTTTATATTTTTGATGCTGCTGCAGCTGCTAAATTAATGGAACATGTTCAGTTTAAAGATGGAACTTATCACTTGATGATCAATGTAGCACAAACTGGAGCCTTAGTCGAAGCATTAAAAGCTGAACTTGCAAGTGTAGCAAACACAAGAATAAAACCATTCTTACTTTGTGTTGAACCACAACTTAGAAAATTTATTGCTGATATATGTTCAAATTTTGGTATCAATATAACGGTTTTGAGCTTTGCAGAAATTGCAGAAAATACTAAATTTGAAACAGAAGGTATAATAAAAGTTGATAATTTATAAAGGAAAAATATGAAAATTTATCATCTTTCGCATACAGATTTAGATGGTTATGCTTGTCAGTATGTGCTAGATTTTTATTTTAAAAATTGTTATTTTTATAATTCTAATTATGGTAAAGAAATTAATGAAAATTTTAATGTTATTTTTAAAAATATTGAAGAAAATTTAAAAGAAAATCCTAAAGAAGAATTTATAATCTTAATTACCGATTTAAATTTAACTTTAACCCAATGTGAAGATTTTCAAAAAGCTATAGAAGGTAAAAAAATAAAACTTCTACTTTTAGATCATCATCAAAGTGGTTTAGAATGTATGCAAAAGTATCCTTGGTATTTTTTAGATGATAAAAGATGTGCTACTAAGATTGTTTATGATTTTTTTAGTAGATGTTATGGAACAAATAAAGCTTTGTCAGAATTTGTAGATGTGGTAAATGCAGTAGATATTTGGCTTAGTGAGGATGAAAATTTTGAGTTAGGTAAAGTTTTGCTTGGTATGGTTTCTGGAGCAAAAGAGATTAATAGAGTAATGTTTGCTCAAGAAAATATAGCTTATCTTTTTTATTTATTTAATGTTTCTAGAGCTTATATATATAAAAAAGATGCTCATATTAGCTTAGATGATGATTTACATAGTTTAAAGAAGAGTTTTTTTAGAAGAGAGTGTAATAATACTTTAAGTAATTTGATTTCTAAATTCATAGTGGAAAGATTGAGTGTTAATAAAGAGAAATTCAGTGTATATTATAAAGGGCAAAAGGGACTGCTTACCTCAAATATAGGTAATACTTCTGTAATAGGAAATGATTTTTTAATGCAAAACCCTGATTTTGATTTTTTTGTAGATATTAGTTCGAGGAAAACTTTAAGCTTTAGGGCTAATAATAAAATCGATGTAAGTTTGATGGCTAAAAATTTAGTCAATGGAGGAGGGCATAAAAATGCTAGCGGTGGTTTATTTGCAACATATAAAGAAAGCTCTAATTATGATTTTATAAAAGCACAATTTGTAGATTTAATTAAAAGCAAGGAATTAAAGGAAAATAATGAAAGCAAACCACAATCTTAAAGAAGAAATAGAAAATTTGCAATATGAATTAAGTATAGTTTTAGAGGCAATGCTTTTATTTGCTGGAGTAAAAAGAACAAAACTAGAAAAAGCCGTAGATAAATATATAGATTGTATTGATGAAGTTTGTTTAAATGTTCAAAAAGAAGGCGTTGATGAAATTTTAGAAGTTGTAGAATATTTAAAAAATCATCATAAAGATTTATTTGAATGAGATTTTTGGTTATAGCTTTTATAAATATATTTGTTTATGCAAATATTTATGAAGATTTAAATGATTTTGCCTATAATAAGCAAAATACAATAAACTTACATACAAATCAGGCTTTGTTTTTAGAATATAAAAAAAATAAACAATCATGTGTGGATATAATTCTTTATAAAAATAAGACACAAGTTGTAAAAATTTATCCATTGTGTGAAAATTTAAATAAAAAAAGCTTAAATGAGTATTTAAATACACAATTTATAAGTTTATACACCAAAGATTTATCAAAACTAAGAAGAGAAATTGCTGATATTAAAAATGTTATGCGTGATTTCATGATTTATTATACACTTTATCAATCTTTTACAAGTGATATTAAAAAAATGAGTAAAAATGATAAATTGCAAGTATATGAACTAGATACTAAAAAAGGTGGAAAAATTTTTTATAAAATCAATAATAAAGCTTGTGTTGTTTTTGATCTTTATTTAGATGAAACTTCGCAGGCTATTATGCAGATAAGCGGAATGGAAAATTTAGATAAAACTTGCATGGAATTAATCTCTTCTCCTGAATTTAAAGATTTATCATTTACAAGAGAAGATATGAAAAAATATAAATTAAAAAACTAGTCTAAACAATTTAAGATAATAAAGCTTTAAAATTCTATTTAAAGCCATTTTTTTCTTTGCTATATTACAAAATACATAAGCTTCAAGATCTTGCTTTTCTCTTAAAGTAAGATTTTTCATTATTAAACCTTTTTTATATTGCTAAACGCAATTATAATATTTCATTTATTTAATAAAACTGAAATTATAAATTATAATATTTATACTAAAAAAACTTTAGCTATATAGACTAAATAATTTTAAATAATTTTATTTAAAAAATACTTGACATTATAATACTAAAGTTGTATAATACTTTTCAGCACTTGAAAACAATGAGTGCTGAAAATAATTTTTTAAGGTTATTATAGTGAAGTCTTATAATAAAAAAGATTTAATTTTAAGAACTATTATAGAAACTTATCTAAATGGTAACAATCCAGTAGGTTCTAATGAATTAAATCATAAGGTTAGCATACCAGCTTCTACTATAAGAGTTTATTTTAAAAAATTAAGTGATGAAGGTGTCATAACGCAACTTCATATTAGTAGTGGGCGCATACCTACCATTAATGCCATGAAAGCTTATTGGCAAGAGCAACTTTGTGAAGAAGAGCTTATTATAAAAGATCTTGCTTTATTGGAGTTTTTGTTAGATAAATTTGAAATTTATACATTGATTTATGGTGGTGATGAGCTTATTTTGCATGATATTACTAAAGTAAATGATAAATTTATTATACTTGATTTTGGACAAAATGAGATTGTATTAAAATTTAATCAAGATAGTTTGATTTTTTTAAAAAGACTTATAGGGCTTGACTTAAAAAGTATTGAAAATTTAGCATTTAGGGTTGAGTTTAAAGAATTGTTAGAAAAAATAGCTATGCTAAAACAATCTATGATTTATTATAGATATAATGAGAGTAAAGCTTATCAAATTTATCAAAATGATGAATTTGCTAAGCTTTTATCTCCAAAAATTGGGTTTTACTTTGATGGTAAATTACAATTTGAACCCTTATTTGAAGAAGGCTTTATGGGGTTAAAGCTTAAGAGCACATTTTTAGGTAAAGAAGCAAAAGCTATTTTTGCAGGAAGTGTGTATTCTGACTTTAAAACAATGTTAAATATTATAAAGGAGGCTGCATGAGCGAAGAAAAGCAAAAAGAAGAAATGCTAGGGGAAGCATTGGAAAATTCAGAAAATCAAAATGATGAATTAGAAAAACTTCAAGCAGATTATAATGAGTTGAAAGATACTTATTTAAGAGCAAATGCTGAATTTGAAAATATTAAAAAAAGAATGGAAAAAGAGAAAATTTCAGCAACTATATATGCAAATGAAAGTTTTGCTAAGGATTTGCTTGATGTAGTTGATGCACTTGAAGCAGCTATCAATGTAGAAGCTAACGATGAGCTAAGTTTAAAAATTAAAGAAGGAGTTCAAAATACTCTGGATTTGCTTTTGAAAAAGCTTGAAAAGCATATGGTCAAAGTGATAGATGCAAATGGTGAGTTTGATCCAAATCTGCATGAGGCGATGTTTCATGTAGAAAGTGCTGATCATGAAAGCGGTCATATTGTTCAACTTTTACAAAAGGGTTATATAATGAATGATAGAGTGATAAGATCAGCTAAAGTTAGTGTTGCAAAATAAAATTTAATAAAAAGGATAAAAAATGGCAAAAGTTATAGGTATAGATTTAGGAACAACAAACTCATGTGTGAGTGTGTATGAAAGAGGTGAGAGTAAAGTAATCCCAAACAAAGAGGGTAAAAACACTACTCCTTCGGTAGTTGCTTTTACAGATAAAGGTGAGGTATTAGTAGGTGATAGTGCTAAGCGTCAAGCAGTTACTAATCCTGAAAAAACTATTTATTCTATTAAAAGAATTATGGGTTTAATGATTAATGAAGATGCAGCAAAAGAAGCTAAAAATCGTCTTCCGTATCATATCACAGAAAGAAATGGTGCTTGTGCGATTGAAATAGCAGGTAAAATTTATACTCCGCAAGAAATTTCAGCTAAAGTTTTAGTAAAGTTAAAAGAAGACGCAGAAGCTTTTTTAGGCGAAGAAGTAGTAGATGCGGTTATTACCGTTCCTGCATATTTTAATGATGCTCAAAGAAAAGCAACAAAAGAAGCAGGACAAATTGCAGGACTTAATGTACTTAGAATTATAAATGAACCAACAGCAGCAGCTTTAGCTTATGGACTTGATAAAAAAGAAAGTGAAAAAATAGTAGTTTATGATTTAGGTGGTGGTACATTTGATGTTACTGTGCTTGAAACAGGTGATAATGTTGTTGAAGTTTTAGCAACTGGTGGTAATGCATTCTTAGGCGGTGATGATTTTGATAATAAATTAATTGACTTTTTGGCAAGTGAATTTAAAAACGAAACAGGTATTGATCTTAAAAATGATGTAATGGCTTTACAAAGATTAAAAGAAGCTGCAGAAAATGCCAAAAAAGAATTAAGTTCAGCAAATGAAACTGAAATTAATTTACCATTTATTACAGCTGATGCAAGTGGTCCAAAACATTTAGTTAAAAAACTAACTAGAGCTAAATTTGAAGGTATGATTGATTCTTTAGTGGCTGAAACTATTAATAAAATCAATGAAGTTGTAAAAGATGCTGGGCTTGATAAGAGTGAAATAAAAGAAATTGTTATGGTAGGTGGTTCAACTCGTGTTCCTTTAGTTCAAGAAGAAGTTAAAAAGGCTTTTGGAAAAGATTTAAATAAATCAGTAAATCCTGATGAAGTTGTAGCAATTGGTGCGGCTATTCAAGGTGCTGTTCTTAAAGGTGATGTAAAAGATGTGCTTTTACTTGATGTTACTCCACTTTCTTTGGGTATTGAAACTTTAGGTGGAGTTATGACTAAAATTATAGAAAAAGGCACAACCATACCAACTAAAAAAGAACAAGTTTTTTCAACCGCAGAAGACAATCAAAGTGCAGTTACTATTAATGTTTTACAAGGCGAAAGAGAATTTAGTAGAGATAATAAATCTTTGGGTAATTTTAATCTTGAAGGAATTCCACCAGCACCTCGTGGTATGCCACAAATCGAAGTTACTTTTGATATAGATGCAAATGGTATTTTAACAGTTAGTGCTAAAGATAAAGCTACAGGAAAAGCACAAGAGATTAAAATAACAGGTTCAAGTGGTTTAAGTGAAGAAGAAATCAATAATATGGTAAAAGATGCAGAGCTTCACAAAGAAGAAGATAGAAAACGCAAAGAAGCAGTTGAAGCTAGAAATGCAGCTGATGGTTTAGTGCATCAAGTAGAAAAATCACTAAATGAACTTGGAGATAAAGTAAGTGATGAGGATAAGGCAAACATCCAAAAGGCACTTGATGATTTAAAAGAAACATTGAAAAATGTTAATGCTTCTAAAGAAGAAATAGAAAGCAAAATGAAAGCTTTGAGCGAAGTTTCTCATAAATTAGCAGAAAATATGTATAAAAAAGATGAACCAAATGCAGCTAATGATAAAAAGAAAAAAGATGATGATGTAATCGATGCAGAAGTAGAATAAAATTTAAGTGCACAAAATGTGCACTTAATAAATCTCTACCACACAAGGATTCATAGTTTTATAATTATCACTTACTATACAAGTTCTTGATCTTTGTTTCATAGAAGCTTCTTCTACTTCTTCTTTTTCATCTTCTTCATATTCAAAAGTAGGTGTTTGTTTTTGAGCATTAGCTACTTGGCGTGATACTTTTTTATAATCTTCATTTTCATTACCATCAACTACTATTTCATCTAAATTAGGTATAAGTAAAGCTACATTATCAAATTTACCTATTATTTTAAAGTGATTATTTGAATCAGTGCTAGTTTTATTTTGATAAGTTTGTAATAATTCTTGATTATTATTTATACTAGCAAAAAGCTCTTTACTAAGATTATCTAATCTATCTACTTCAGCTTTTAAAGCATTTAAAGTTGCATCATTTTTTATACTAGGATTTTCATTGACTTTTTTAACATAGTCATTGTATTTTGCTATGGCTATTTTTAATTGCTCTTGAGCTGTTTTTAAATCTATAAAGGCTTTGTTAGATTGTTTGACTAAAGGTTTTAATTTATCATTGATAAAGGCTAAAAGATTTGCTTTATTTGTAGCAAATTTTTGATAATTTTTATAATTAGTTTTATAGTCATTACCAAAGCTTTCTAGTATTTCTTTCATACCTTCTTGGCCATATAAGGCTTCTAGGAAAGATATACTTTGTTTTAGTTCTTCACTTATTCCTTTGATTGAATTAAGATCATTTATATCTATCCAGTAATTACCTGCAAGAATTTCTCCTAACCAAGTATTTAAATCATTTGCACTAATTACATCATCATTACCTAAGATTACATCAGGATTGGTTGGGTTAGATGGATTAGATGGTAGTATAGGTTTTTCTATAGTATTTGCTTTAGATAAAAAGTCTTGATAGTTACTTTCTTGGGTATTATCATTATAAGTGTGAATGTTTATTTTATTGCTAATATAACCATTTGTATTAAAATCATTCCAGTAGTCTTCATCAGCTATTGCATTAGTTAATTCTCCATCTTTATGGTAGATATGGATATTGTCTAAGGTAAAATTAATATTGCTGTTATATTTACCACCAAAGAATTTACCAGCATAATTTTGATTACCACCACTTGCACTTATACTCATATTTGGATTTAAAAATATATAAATGTTTTTGAAGGTAGAAGAGTTGCCAACACTACCAGCAAAACCACCAGCAGAGCTATCATCTAAGTTACTAACACTACTACTAATATTTCCTATATTATTTAAAGAAATATTGCTAAAGGTTCCACTAACACTACCCGCAAAACCACCGGCATAACTATCATCATTGTTGCTATTACTACTAATACTGCCAATATGATTTAAAGAAATATTGGTATAAGTTCCACCAGCTTTACCAGCAAAACCACCAGTATAACTTTTATAATAGTTGTTACCGCTAATATTTCCTATATTGTTTAAAGAAATATTTGTAAAAGTTCCACTAGTTTGACCAGCAAAACCACCTATATAACTATTATAGTTGTTGTAGCTACTATTAATATTTCCTATATTGTTTAAAGAAATATTAGTATAGATTCCACTAAAAATTCTACCAGCAAAACCACCACTCCAACCATCATCACCACTGCTACTACTGATAATAATATTTCCTATATTATTTAAAGAAATATTGCTAAAAGTTCCATTGCCAACATAACCAGCAAAACCACCAACCATAACATTGTCAGCTTTTATCCCACCACCCATATAATCTACATTGATATTTTTAATAGTTGCTTCACGAATATAACCAAATATACCAATTCTATAAGCTCTATTACCTAAAGAAGTTGTGTCTATATTGATATTTTTTAAAGTATAACCTTGTCCATCAAAGGTTTTGGTAAAAGCATCAGAGTGGCTAACTATCATAGAAGTGCAACCTAAATCATCTATACAATAATTAGCATAGTTTTTACCTTCATTTCCGCTAAAATCCACATTCCCTACTAATCTAAACTCATCAATATTTCGCGTATTACCTAAATCTTCGTTCCATCCCTTAGCAAAGTAAAACCATTCTATAGCATTAGCTTTTTCATTTCCCATATTACCTATAGTTAGGGCTTTTTTGAAGTTAGAAGAAATTCCATTATGAGTGGTATTAGCACTATCTGTATAATTTACTTTATTTATATTTACATTATTTCCAAAATTATAATTATCATTAGCAAATTTATTCATTTGTCTTTGTATGTAACCACCTTGTATAGCTGTTACATTAATAGTTGAATTTAAATTAGTGCTATCTGCATCTATATATACATTATTTCCTACTAAATGTGTAGTAGAACTAGCATTACCTAGCTTACCACCTTGTATATCTACTTTATTGCCTATAAGCAATACATTATTTGCATTAATATTACCCATATTGACTACATTACCTAATTTGTTAGGTTTAAATACTGGAGAAAAGGTTAAGCCCTGGTCGAAATTACTCATATTAGCAAATCTTTGCATAGCTGTATTATCCATCGATGAAGTAGAAGCTACAAAGCGATTAGCATTGATGGTTCCATTTTTAGTAATGATTACTCCATTAGGATTGATTAAAAATACATTATTACCATTTGCATTTAATAATCCATCTATAGTAGATTTACTTGTTCCATGAGCAATGTTTAGGTAGTTTTTATTGTTTCCATTAAAATTTACACTTTCACCTTTACCTATACTAAATCCCCCCCCCCATTGAATGACAGAGTTTGTTCCATTACCATGTATATTTAAAGTATTGTTGTTTGGTTTGTTTATAGTTCCTGTTGTTCCATGAGTAAATTTACCTCCACTAGGTAGAGCAAATGTAGATGAAAAAAGTAAAGAAGCGACTATATTTGAAAGTAGAATTTGTTTTGATAATTTTTTGCAAGAAGAGATTAAATCAAAATTATTCGATTCCCCCCCCCGTGGAGAAAATATTAACATAAAAAATCCTTTATTAAAAATTTTGTATATGTTAATATTATATTTATAAAAATTAACTTAAATTAATGTGTTAAAATTTAATATATTTTTTGCAATTTTCTTTGAAATAATTTCTATCAAATCTTGCAAAATTATCATTATTTGGGACTTTATAACATTCTGCATAGTTTTTTGCTTTAAGTATTTTTACATAAAAACTAGGTATTGCAATGTTGTTTTTTATGCGTTTTGGTTTTTCATCATAAAGAACCAAATTTAACACCTCTAATTCTTTGTTTTTCTTTGCTAAATATCTTTCTCTTTGTTCGATTTTATTCCAAATTTCAGCGTTAATATCCTTTTTTTGTGGAGTGATATTACTCATTAAAAAAGTACTAAGCTGGGCTTGTGGGGTTGCATTCATAGATTGATTAGGCACGACATGCCCTCTTGTATAGCCACTTCTTAGATAATCTTCCCAATAAGTTCTGTATTTTTTAGGTATATTTGTATCTTCTGAAAATTTAGGGCGTTTTTTGATGTGTCCTTGATTTAAAATACTTGCTTTTAGTTTATAAGCTATGGCTTTAGTGCCTTTATAATTATAATCATAACAATTAATATAATAATATTTATCCATAAGTAAAGAACAATTTTTAAAGTAGTCTTTAAAGCTAGGATGTAGTTCATATTGAGTATAAGCAAAAGAGCTTAAAGCTATAGCACAAAGTGTTAGAAATTTTTTCATGCTAAAAGCTTTCTTACCTTTTCATTCAATCTTTTACCATCAACACTTGCTCCAAAAATTGCTTTAGCTTCTTTCATCAAAATACCTTGTTCTTTTAATGAGCTAATTTGTAGTTTTTCTATGAGTTTTTTTAGCTCACTTTCTAATTCCTCATCGCTAAGTTGTTTTGGTAAATATGTACTTAAAATAGCAACTTCTTGGAGTTCTTTTTGAGCTAAATCTTCTCTTGCGCCTTTGTTAAAAGCTAAGGCCGCTTCGTTTCTTTTTTTAATTTCACTTGCAATAATTTTATGAATTCTTTCATCATCAAGTGTAATTCTTTCATCTACTTCTATTTGTTTAAAGCTAGCATTAAGCGTTCGTAAAGTATTTCTTTTAAAATCATCTTTGTTACGCATAGCTTCTTTTATATCTTCTAAAATTTGATCTTTTAAATTCATTTTTTCTCCTTTAAAATTTGATATTTTTAAAATGTGCTATACACACGCCTTCTCTAACACCATCATCAATTACAATTAACTTTTGTTTATCAAATAAGGCAAAAAGTATCATTGAACCTGCTATGAGGTATTTTTTTCTATTTTCTCCAAGATAAATTTTAGCTTTTTCTTGCTCTAAATTCCAAATTTTTAATGCAAAATTAAAAAAATCTTTTCGCTTTAGTATTTTACCATTTACACTTTCTTCTAAGTAGTCTTTGTATTTTATATTTTGTTTGTAAGCACAAAGTGTAGTAGGAACACCTGAATTTAATACAAAAAATTTTCCTTTTAAATTCTTTTTAGCCTCTTTGATTACATTAAAAGCTTCGAAAAAAATTTGTTTAAAATGCACTGGATAAGAACTAAAATGAATTTTTAGTTTTTTATCTTTAATGTAGGCAAGATTTTTTGGGTGTTTTTTAAAAAAATTCACATAAGCATTTGGCTTTATAGCTTTAAAATTCATTCTTTCATAAAAACTAATAATACCAAAATCATAGCTTTTACTAAAATAATCATTTGAAATTTCACAAGAAGCACCACCTAAATCACAATAACTTAAATTTTTTCTAAAAAGTTTAAGAGTTTTAAGACGCTCTTGCATACCTAAAATGCTTAGTTTTGCTTCGGTTTTTGCATCAATAACTTGTATTTTAAGTTGGAATTCTTTTTCGATTTTTATAAAAATATCTTCTGTGTTTTTTGCATTTCTAAAAGCAGCTGTAGCAACTGCCTTTGCTTGACTTAGATTATATTTCTCGCTTAAAATTTTTAAAGCATTAAATAATCTTTGAATCGCTTCATTACTTATTAAACCATTTTGCATATTTTTAGCTGTAGCTATGATAAATTCTTCACTTTTTAATTTATTAAAATATTCATCCATAAAAACAGCTCTTAGAGTGTTTGAGCCTATATCTATACCAAGCACTAGCTCTCCTTAAAAAAATTAAAGTATAATAGCTAAAAAACTTATAAGGAAAACTTATGCTTTTAGGGGTTAATATCGATCATATAGCAGTTTTGCGAGAAGCTAGAAAGGTTAATGATCCAGATTTATTAGAAGCTGCTTTGTTAAGTGCAAATTTGGCTGATCAAATCACTATTCATGTAAGAGAAGATCGTCGCCATACTAATGAACAAGATTTAGAAAATATCTTAAAATATTGTAAGTGTGTAGTCAATCTTGAATGTTCTGCGGATATGATAGAATATGCTTTAAAATACAAACCTTCACGCGTTACTTTAGTGCCTGAAAAAAGACAAGAACTCACAACAGAAGGTGGATTGAATCTTCATAATGAAAAATTACAAGAAGTGGTTAATGCTCTAAAAAAAGAGCAAATCGAGGTTTCTTTGTTTGTTGATCCAAATTTAGAAGATATTAAAAAATCATCTTCTTTAAAAGCTGATTTTATAGAGCTTCATACTGGATTATATGCTAATATTTATAATGCTTTATATACTAATATTAATCAAACTTCTTATGCATTACCCGAGTTAATTTTAAGTAAAAATGAACTCAAAAAGCTTTTAAAAAATGAACTCCAAAGATTAAGACAAAGTGCAAGTTTAGCTAAGAGTTTAAATTTAAGAGTAGCTGCTGGACATGGGCTTAATTATAAAAATGTAAAAAATATTGTAGATATTTTAGAAATAGAAGAGTTAAATATAGGTCAAAGCATAGTAGCAAGATCAGTTTTTGTAGGCTTAGAAAAAGCTATATTGCAAATGAAAGCTTTGATTAAAAGATGAAAAAAATTGCTATTAGTATAGGGGATTTAAATGGCATAGGTATGCAAATTTTATTAGCTTGTCATGATGAGCTGGTAAAAATTTGTGAGCCTTATTATTTTGTGCATTATGAATTATTTCAAAAAGCAAATAAACTTTTGAAAATAAACCCTAAATCTAAAATCAATTTAGTTGAAATTTCTTATGCTTTAAAACCACAATTTGCCTTAAAAGAAGAAAAAGAAAATTTTTTAATTTATGATTTTTCATATCAAGCTAGCAAGGTGATTGATTTTGATTTTGAGTTAAATCCTGCAAATTTGGATGCTAAAAGTGGGGCTTATTCTTTTTTAAGTTTTGAAGGGGCTAGTTATTGTTCGAATTTATTTTTAGATGCTTTAGTAACTTTGCCAATTAATAAAAAAACTTGGCAAATGGCTGGTATAGAATATAAAGGGCATACTGAAGCTTTGAGAGATTTTTTTAAACAAGATGCCATTATGATGCTAGGGTGTGATAAGCTTTTTGTGGCTTTATATACTGAACATATAGCTTTAAGAGAGGTTTATAAGCAAATTAAAGCTTTTAAACTAGCTAAATTTTTGATTAGTTTTTATCAATGCACTTTTTTTGAAAAAATTGGAGTTTTAAGTTTTAATCCGCATGCAAGTGATAATGGTGTAATTGGTGGAGAAGAAGAAAAACAAATAAAAAAAGCTATAAGAATGGCAAATGTATTTTTAAAAGAAGATGATTTACTTTTGCAAAATTTAGAAAATGAAGATTTTTTAAAACAAAAAGAAAAAGAACACTCTAATAAAAAAGATATTTTTCTTAGTGAGCCTTTGGTGGCTGATACTGCTTTTACACCTTTTGCACTAAGTAGATGTAAGTATTTAGTAAGTATGTATCATGATGTTGCTTTAGCACCTTTGAAAGCTTTGTATTTTGATGAAAGTATTAATGTGAGTTTAAATTTACCTATCATTCGTACTAGTGTTGATCATGGCACAGCTTATGACAGAGCTTATAAAAATGAAAAAATCAGTCTAAAAAGTTATATTCAAGCGGTAAATTCGGCCATTCAATTTTCAAAAATCAAAGAAAACATAAGTAAAAATTGTTAAAATTAATTCATCAAAATAAATTCCAAGGAGAATACTTGAGCAAAGACAATGCTATTGCATTTTTTATTTTTATCGTGAGTGTTTTGTGCTTTTTTGTATGGGGTTATAATTATATCCCTAACAATTCCATGATTTTATTTATCCTTGCTAGTGTGTTTGGGATATTTATGGCTTTTAATGTTGGTGGTAATGATGTTGCAAATTCATTTGGCACTAGTGTAGGTGCGAAAACAGTTACTATTAAACAAGCTTTGATTATTGCTGCTGTGTTTGAGTTAAGTGGTGCTGTATTTGCAGGGGGTGAAGTAACTAATACTATAAGAAGTGGCATAGTGGTTTTACCTGATGGTGTTAATCCTATGGTGTTTGTATGTGTAATGCTTTCAGCATTATTAAGTTCAGGAATTTGGCTTTTTGTAGCTACCAAGAAAGGACTCCCGGTATCAACTACTCATAGTATTATAGGAGGTATTGTTGGTTCAAGTATTGCCATGGGGTTTGTATTTTTTAATCAAGAACAAGCTCTTAGCATGGTAAATTGGAATGGTATTTATAAAATAGCTATGAGTTGGGTGATTTCACCTTTACTTGGTGGGCTTGTAGCATATTTGATTTATGCCTATATTTATAAAAAAATTTTAAAACCTTCAGAAGAAATTTCACTTGCTGTAAAAGAAATCAAAAAAGAAAAAAAGACCTTTAAGGAAGAGTATTTTTTAAATTTAAAAAATAAAAGTCAAGAAGAACAAATCAAAGAACTTAGTGCTATAGTTTTAGATGATGAGGAAAATGAAAGTCAATATAAACTAAAAATTAAAGAGTTAAAAGAAAAGGAAAAAAATATAGATGTCTTTTCTAAAATGAAATTCCATGTTCCTTTAATTGCGGGTGTTGCAGCTTTGATTATAGCTTCTATGTTTTTATTTAAAGGCTTGAATAAAGTTTCTACTTTAGATGTAATGCAAAATTTATGGATAGTTTCTATTATTTCAATTTTTGCATATGTAGTGACTTTGGCAGTAGTAAGGCTTATGAAAAAAACTCAAGTTAATAAAACTATAGAAAAGATTTTTTCATGGTTTCAAATTTTTACCGCCTCAAGCTTTGCCTTTTCACATGGAGCTAATGATATAGCCAATGCTCTTGGACCATTTGCTGCTATTTTAGATGTGCTTAAAAATAACACTATCAATCCTAGCTCTCCAGTGCCATTTGCTGTAATGCTTATGTTTGGTATAGCTTTAGTTATAGGGCTTTGGTTTTTAGGTAAAGAAGTGATTCAAACGGTGGGTTCAAAATTAGCTGAAATTAAACCAACTACGGGTTTTAGTGCTGAACTTGGTGCGAGTATTGTGATACTTTTAGCAACTCAACTTGGAATTCCAGTTAGTTCAACACATATTTTAATTGGAGCAATTTTGGGTATAGGGGTTTTTAATAAAAATGCTAAATGGAGTATGATGAAGCCTATTGGGCTTGCATGGGTCATTACTTTACCAGTGGCAGGAATTCTTTCAAGTATTATTTTTATGATATTTGTAAATATAATCTTATGAGTTTAAACTCATAAGATGTTTTTTAGCTTCATCTAAATTAGAACTATTGATAAAATAATCAATTTTTGTAGGTTTTTTATACACTCTATCATAATACTCAAAAAGCATTTTTATGCAAATTTTTAAGTTGTTATTTTCAAAATTTTTACAAAGTTTTTCTTTGAATTCTTTACTAATATAAGGACTGATTTTTTCTACACATTCAAGAAAAATTTCTTTTTTCATTGGAGTATAGTTTTTTAAAACTCTTTGGATACGAAAATTTATATCACATTCGCACCAAATTTTTTTTGCATTTTGCATAGCTTGGTATAAATTTAATGGCAAGGTTAAATTTCCAATTTGCCTACTTTCAGCTTCTATAAAACAAGTCTTATAAGGATAGTATTTTAAAAAATAAAACAATTCATCTTCGAAAGCTTTTTGACTAGGTTGTTCTCCATAAATTTTACCAAAACTTGATCCTTGATGGTTAGCTAATTTTTCAAGATTTAAAGCATTGTCTAATAAATTTAATAAATCACTTTTACCGCTTGCGGTATTGCCACAAAGACATAAAAATTCAATATTCAATTTCTTTTGGAAAAATGCACTTACATAGCTTCTATAAGCTTTATAACCACCTTCTAATCTTACAATCCTATAACCAAGTTCTGCTAAAATTAGAGCAATGGCTTTAGATCTTTTTCCGCCTCTTGCACAATAAATTCCAACCAAGGAACCTATCTTGTAATTTTGAAAAAGTTCATTGATGTGATAGCTCATATTTTTGCAGATATAACTAGCACCTTTTGCTTTAGCCAAACCTTTGCTTTTTTTATAAAGAGCTCCTATTTCTTCAAATTCTTCATTATTTAAAGCGTAATAATTTTTAGCATTTTTAATGTGAGCAAAGTTATATTCTCTAGGGCTTCTTGCATCAATTAATAAATCAAAATTATAATTTAAAAAATTTTCAAAATCAACTTCTTTATACATATTCTTTAAATGCTTTACATAAAATTGTATAAATTTTTTTTAAATCACTCCCGCAAACTCTAGTTTGTCCTATGGTTGTGATGAAATTAGTATCACCTTGCCATCTTGGGATTAGATGATAATGACAATGTGGTGCTATACCAGCTCCTGCTGCGGCACCTAAGTTCATACCTATATTAACCCCTTTGGCATAAAATTCTTGTTTTAAAATTTTAACACCAATTCTTACATAATAGCTCATTTGTATCCAAGTATTTTCTTCTAAATCTTCTATATTTTCTAAATGCTTGTAAGGGATAATCATAAAATGTCCAGGGCTATAAGGATACTTATTCATAACACCAAAGCATTCTTTGGCTCTAAAAATCACTCCAAGTTCCTCATCTTGATTTAAATGATGTGTGCAATGACAAAAAGGGCAAAAATTTTTATCTTTATTGTTAAAATAAACATCTCTCCAGGGTGCATATAAATATTCCATCAACCATCCTTTATACAAGCATGTAGATTTTTAATATTTTTGCTTATAAGGGCTTTGTTTTTTGGTATCAAAGGTAAAAGTTTTTCATCATTAACTAAAAAAATTCTAGCGCCAGCTAAAATAGCATTATTTAAATCTTTTTTATTTTCTATATAAAATATGGCTTCTAAACCAAGATGAATAGCGAAATTATAAAGCTTTTTTAATTGTAAAATTTTTAACATTTTAGGAAATATAATAAAAGCATCAGCACCATAAACCAAACTTTCTAAAATTTGATATTCATCAAATATAAAATCAAATTGTATAATGGGTTTTTCATGATGATAACGCCTAAAAAAACTTATATTTTGTATATCTTGTTTTTCTAAAGGACTAGTTGGTATGATAATTCCATCAAAATCATTTTGTTTTAAATTTAAATTGTTGGTGTATAAAAAAGTAGAAAGTTTTTGCTCTAATAAAAGTGTATAAATGTCTTTGGGATAAAAAGCATTTGCTGCTAAGCTTCTACCTAACATTTCGTAAGAAAAATTAGTTTTTTTTGTTTGCAGTATTGTTTGTGTTTTTAAAAAATAATCCTTTAGATTTATTTTTTCAAACATTTTTTTATAGCCTTTAAATGATCTTTGCTTTCTTGTGAATTTGAAAATTCTTTATCATGTAAGGTTTTTTGTAAAATTTCATAAGCTTTTTTACAATCATTTAGTTTGTAATACCCCCAAGCTAGCGAATCAAGATAATAGAGATTTTCAGGTTCTTGCTCTAAAGCCCATTCTACTAGCTCTATACCTTTTTTAATATCTATATCATATTCAATTAAAGTATAACCATAATAGTTTTGATATAAAGCATCACTGCGTATATCTACACTATCTTCAAATTTTTTTAAAATAGAAGCTAATTTTGTAAGATCGTTTATTTTTTTACTTTTAGGATCCATATATATTTCAGATTCCAAAACTCCAGCCATAGAAAGATATTTTTTATCTTTGCTAAGTTCATAATGCTTTAAAGCTATTTCATAAGCTTTTTTATAATCTTTTGTTTGTGTGTATAAAAAAATTTTAGTATCAGGATCTATGTTGTATTTTTGGGTTAAATTTAGAGCTTGAGTATAGTCTTTATCTTGAACTAAAAGTTCTATGATAGCATAAATATATTTAATGTCATTATTAATCTTATATAGTTTTTTAAGAATTTGAATGCTCGATTTATTATCTTTTTGCTCTTGATAAATTTTTAAAAGTATGGTGCATGTTTTAAGACCACATTGTGAGCTTTTTACAAATTCTTCTAAAATTTTTTTTGCTTGATTGATATTTTTATTTTTGATATTTATTTCAGCTATTTTAAGCAATAAACTTTCGTGTTCAAAAAGTTTGTAAGCAAGATTGTATTGCTCTAGTGCTTTGCTAAATAAAGCTTTTTTTGCAAAAATATCACCTAGTATCTCATAATTTTTATAATCTTGTTCTTCTTTTATAAGTTTATAAAGTATAGTTTCGGCTTGTTGGTAATCTCCTATTTCAAAAAAATACAAAGCATTTAACCTAGCAATAACTGCTTGATTTAGGAAATCTTTAGATGCTTTTAAAAGTTTTTCTTTTTGTTTTAAATTATTGCTCAAAGCTAAAAATAAAGCTTTTTGCAAATAAATACTTTCGTTGTTGTCTATAAATAAATTTGTATAAATATCACAAGCTTCTTGAAATTGTCCATACTCTTCATAAATAAGTGCTTTTAAGATTTTATCTTCGCCTTTTGCAAAAACAAAACTAGTTAAAATAAAAGTGATAATTAGTGAAAACAAACCCCTATACATTCTTTTTGTAGCTCCTCTTTGTGTGTTTTAAAATATTCCCAAAATGGAAAAGTTTTGCATTGCTTTGGTCTGTATTGGTAAATTAAACATTTTTTATACATTGTATCAAAAAAAATACAACGATAGCCATCTTCGTATTTTGCTTCTTTAAAACTATACTTAAATCCAACTTTGATGAGGTATTGTTTTTGAAATTCTTCAAAACTCAAATTTAAAAAATTTGCTATTTTATAAAGCTCATCTTGATTAGCAAATATATAGCCACTTTCTCCAGTGCAACATTTTCCTTGACATCTTTGGCAAGCACTTTCATCGAAAGTGTAATCATAATCTTTATTGTAAATCATAACTAATTGTTCCAGTTGTTTTATAAATTTCTTCTATAACTTGGCTTAAATTATCATTTTCATACATAAATAGTGGTGGTAAAATTTCAATAGGACTTTTACTATTTTTTCTAGCTTCTAATAATATTAACCTTGCTGATTTAGCATTATTAGAGTGGATAAATTGCAATTTAGTAAGTTTTATTTTATATTGCATAAAATAAGCACAAATTGCATCTAAAAATTCAGCCTCATAGCATATATAAATTTTTCCATTTGGTTTGATTATGGAATTTATTTTAGCTATCATTTTTTCAAGTGGCATAAATTCTTGATATCTTGAAATGTTCATATGTAAATTATCTGTTTTTTGGGTATTTTGCTTATAAAATGGAGGGTTAGAAACTAAATAATCAAATTTAATATCACTTTCAAAGTGCAAAAAATCTTGACAAATAGCTTGGATATCTAAGCTATTTTCTATAGAATTTTTATAAGTTAAATCAATATTTTGTTGTTGTATATCAAGCATAAAGACTTTAGAATTTGGAAATTTTTGTTTTATTAATAAGCCTAAAATTCCACAACCACAACCTATATCTAAAACATTTCCTTGCAAATTTTGTTTGGATAAAAAATCAAAAAGTAAAAGACTATCATTGTTGTAACGATAGCCTTTTGGATATTGAAAGAGTTTTAGCATTTATAAAGATGATTACAGATTTTAAACGCATCATTTAAACCTACAACGATAGAAGCACCATTTTTACTAGCTATGTCTCCAGCTACAAACAAACCTTTAACATTGCTTTCTTTATTTTCATCAAAACTTGGAACGCCTTTGTCATCTACTTGTATAGAGCATTTTTGTAAAAAATCAAGTGGAGTTGAACCACCTATAGCATAAATAATACGATCATAAATTTCACTAGAATTATCAGTAAAATTAACTTTAGCTTTGCCACTTTCATCTTCAATACTTATAATGTCTATGCCAAGTTTTGCTTTAATAACACCTTCGTTAAATGCTTTTTGCAAATCTTCAAGATTGATATCATTTAATCTTGAAAAAGTTTCTCTTCTATAACAAAGTGTAACATCGTTATTTTTAGCTAGATCTATTGCATATTCTGCAGCTGAATTTCCTCCGCCAACTACTAAAATTTTTTCATTTTGGCTAGTAGAATTAGCGTTAAAATTTATGATTTTAGTTAAAGTCATAGGTAGAGCATAGCTTGGCTTGTTTGGTTTGCCCATTCTGCCTATAGCAACTACAGCGTTTTTGCAAATATAGTTTTCATTTGCAGTGCTAACGATAAAATTTTCACCATCTTGTTTGATACTTTCAACTTCGCTTGAAAATTTAATTTCAAGATTATGTTCTTTAATTGTATTTTCAAAAGTCTCTATGGTGCTTTCTCTGGTTCCATCGTTAAAATCTATATGACCATGATTTGTGCTATCACAACCTTTATAAGCTTTATCAACCCTTTTGCCTTCTTTATAGAATTTAACTAAAGTTTGACAAATTGCATCAGCTTTTTCTAATATAATTACTTCTTTATTTTTTATTTTTGCTTCTACTCCAGCTGCGATACCAGCAGGTCCAGCACCAATAACTACCATATCAAAAATTTTCATTATTTCCCTTTTTAATATTTTTAGCATATAATGTATCAAAAAAATAATAATAAATATCAAATATGCTATATTTATTATAAAATATACTTTTAATTTTCTTGTAAAATCTTTGCCAAATCTTTAGCGCCTTTTAAATCTACTTTACCTGAGCCTAAAAGTGGAATTTGATCTACTTTGAAATATTTACTTGGTTTAAAAATGGCAGGCATATTAGAATTTTTAATCGCTTCAACAATACCTTCAAAATCTTGATCTTGACATTCTATCAATAAACAAACCATTTCACCTTTTTTTTCATCTTCTAAGGCTACAGCGCAAAATTTTACTACTTCGGTATTAATAAATTTAGCAATTTCTTCTTCTAAAGCTCCAAGTGAAATCATCTCTCCACCAATTTTTGCAAAACGAGAATAACGATCTACTATATATAAAAATCCATCTTCATCAACATGGCCTTTATCACCGGTATTATACCAGCGTATGCCATCGATTTCTTTGATGACTTCATTAGTTTTTTCTTTATTGTTTAAATATCCTACCATGACTTGATGTCCGCCAATGAGTATCAAACCATCTTCTCCATGATTTAAACTTTCATAGGTAGATGGATCGACTATGCGTATAGCACTTCCTGGTAAAGGCATGCCAACACTCCCTTCTTTATTAGCACGGTGTAATACCCAATAATCAGGATCAAATTTATTTGGCAAATTTACACTTGCAACCGGAGTAGTTTCAGTAGCCCCGTAGCCTTCAAAGATAGGTTTTTTAAATTTCATTTCAAAGGCAGTTCTTACCTCGCTTTTGAGTTTTTCAGCACCTGAGACGATGATTCTTAAGCTTTCAAACATAATTGCATCAAGTTTTTTATTTCTTGCATAAATACCTAGAAAAGTTGAGGTTCCGCACATAATGCTTACATTGTTTTTTACTATAGCCTTTGCGATACCTAGCGCATCAGTTGGATCAGCATATGTTACACTCTTAATACCTTCTAATAAAGGCAAAAAAGTAGTTACGGTTAAACCAAAAGCATGAAAAGGTGGTAAGGAAGATAAAACAACATCTTCATTTTTTGCACATAATACATCTGAAATTTGAGCTATATTGCTTAAAATATTGCGATTATTTAGCATCACTCCTTTTGGAGTTCCTTCGCTACCACTGCTAAATAAAATAGCAGCTATGGCGAGATTTTGTTTATTTGGTGCAAATAATGCTTTTATTAAGCAAGTAGGTAAGATGCTTACTAAAGTAAGTGTAGAAAAAATTTTAAGTTTTTGTTTTTTAAAACTTGTAATAACATCTTCCATAAAAATAAGCCTAACATGAGCTTCAAACTCTAATTTTATACCTTTGTTTTCAAGTTTTTCCATAAATTTTCTAGAAGTATAAATTTGTTGAATTTGAGAACTTTGAACGGCTTGATTAATTGCCTTTGCTCCTGCTGTGAAATTTAAATTAACCACGATTTTATTCGCAAGTAATACACTTAAATTACAAAGTGAGCTAGCCATAGAAGCAGGGAGTAAAATTCCTATACATTCTTCTTTTGGAGCATAGCTTCCTTGAGTATGCTGTATATTCAACTCATTTGATCTATTTTTTATAAAAGAGCTAAAAACTAAACTTAATGCAAGCATTTTTCTATAAGTAATACCGCCTATTAAAGGATCAACAATAGCAATTTGACTTAAATTTCTTTTAGCACTATCTATCCAAGATCTAGCTATAGTATGCATACTTTCACATTGAGATTTCCAAGCAATAAATGAAAGCTCAAAAACTTTAGCCTTAACCACTTCTTTTTTAGAGTGTATCGGTAAGCTTTTTCCAAAAGCAATGGCGATTTTTCTTTTGCTTATTTTACGATTTCTTGCTGAAAACTCTTCATCACTTCTTGAAAAAGCACTTCCCCAAAGTCCTCTAATATAAAAAGGTAAAATCACTCCATCTTGAGCTTCTAGTTTTGAACAAACTAGCTCAAATCCACCTTTAAATTCATTTAGTTGTCCATGGCGTGAAAGCACACCTTCTGGAAAAAGACAAACTAAATTTCCATTTTTAATATGCATGGCAATAAGCTCTAAACTCGATTTACTAGAAGCACTAGAAACAGGAATAACTCCAAATTTATCAAGAAAAAATTTAATATACCATTTAGAATAAATACTTTTTTCCATGACAAAATAGATTTTTCTTGGTATAGCCATTTGCACAATAGCCCAGTCTATAAAAGAAATGTGATTGCCTAGTAGTAATGCCCCACCTTTTTCGGGTATATTTTCAAAACCTTCTACCAGTAAACGATAACGCTGAAAAAAAGCTATACTCATTAATAAACGCACTAAAGAAAAAGGCAGTTTGCTAAGCACATAAATACTTCCAAAAAATGCTACTGCTATGATAAAATAAAATAAATTAATTACTTCAATTTTTGCATAAGCACCAAAAGTGGCTAGTGCTAAAAAGCCTAACATAAAAATATTTTGTATGAAATTATTTCCTGCTAAAACTTTTCCTAACTCATTTTCTTTAGCATGAAATTGTATGAGAGAATTTAAAGGTATGATAAAGAATGCTCCACTTAAACCAAAAATGAAAAATACTACACTATAACTTGATAAGTTTTCTAAAAATGGTATTAAAATACTCATTAGAAAAATCCCTAAAGCACCTAGTGGTATAAGACCCAACTCTATATAGTTTTTAGAAAATTTACCTGCAATAATTGAACCTATGATTACTCCTATACCAGAAAAAGCTAAAGAACATTGCACATAAAAGGTATTTTCTACAAAAAGATCGTTTTTTGCATATACAGGAAAACTTACTAAATAAAGTTGTGATATAGCCCAAAAAAATGAAATTCCAACTATACAAAGCCAAATGATTTTATGAGAAAAAATAGTTTTTAAATTAGAAGCTAAGAGTTTTCCTTGAAAATATTGTTTTTTATCAAAGTTTAAGTTTTTATTTTCTTCTTTTAAATTTGGAAGTTTATAAGCTAAAAAAAGTTCTAATAACGCAAAAATAATCAAGATAAAACCTAAAGGTGCAATTTGTTTTAAAATATCTGAAGGAGTGCTAAAATTTGTATCAAAAAGCATTTCAAAACTTAGAGAAAATACAGCCATACCTGCTAAGATAGCAACTATGCTTACTGCATTTACTGCTCCATTCCCCATAGCTAAAAGCTCTTTTCCTACTAATTCTTTTATAAAACCATATTTTGCAGGTGAATATAAGGCAGATTGTATTCCCATGACAAAAGTCATAATAAAAGCAAGCCAAAAAGCTCCAAGATAATAACATAAACAAATAATACAAGTTAAAATTACTGAAAATAATGCAGATATTTTCATAATTTTATCTTTAGGAAATTTATCCGCTAAAAATCCAGAAGGTGAAAGTATAAGGATAAAAGGCAAAAGCATTAGGGCGTTGATTATAGCAGTTAATAAAAGTTGGGTACTATCTTCATAAAATTTATAAATAGTATTTTGTATGATGATTTTATGTCCTAAATCTACAAAAGCATTGATAAAAGCTACTGTTAAAAAAGGCAATACACCAAAAATCTTTAAAAAATTTCCTCGCATTAAAAACTCCATTTTATTTTTAAAATAATTATTTTATTATATAAAAATTAAATGAAGTTTTGATATTTGATTAATCTTTAAATTCTACTATGTCTTCAAAAGCAAAACGAGCTTTTTCTGTGCTAGAATTTTCTTGAGCGTATCCTAAAGTAATGAGTATAGATACTCTTTGTTTAGTTGTATCTAAATTTAAGTATTGATTGATTTTTTCTTTATCAAATCCACCGATAATACATGAGCCTAAATTCAAACTATAGGCAGCATTAATGATATTTGTTATAGCTATATAACTTTGCTCTTTTGCATAAATAAAACTTTGTTCTAAATTCATTCTATCAATAAATGGCTTATAAACTTGTAAGCGTTTATTTAGCTCTTCTTGATTTAAACCTCGTTTTTTTAGTTTTTCTTCAAAATAATCTTTAAAATCAGCTCTTGAAACTACAACAATAACAGCGGCGCAATTTGCAACATGAGCTTGATTATTAGCTATTTTGGCGATTTCTTGTTTATGCTTATCTTTTTGAAAAACTAAAAATTTCCAAGGTTCAAGTCCTAAGGAGCTAGGAGATAATCTAGCACATTCTAAGATATATTTTAAATTTTCTCTAGAAATTTTTTCTTTGGTGTATGAGCGTATTGAAGATCGATTTTGCATTAAATTTAAATAATCTTGCATAATTTTTCCTTTTTGATTTATCTTATATTTTATAAGCTTTAAAAAAAATTAAAGTTATTTTTTTTGATACAATTTTATTTTTACTTCACACAAATGTTTTATTATATGGTTTTTAAAGGATAAAAATGAAAAAAATAATTTATTTAATTATATTTTTGATTATATTTATTGCTGGAGTGTATTTTTTCTTTTTTGCTAAAAAAGAAGAGTATAATTATCTAACTTATGAAGTTAAAAAACAAGATATTACTCAAAGTATAGAAGCAATTGGTGAAGTTTATGCAAAAACTCAAGTAGATGTTGGGGCACAAGTTAGTGGGCAAATCACTAAGCTTTATGTAAAATTAGGCGATCGTGTTAATGAAGGTGATTTGATTGCACAAATTGACAAAGATAAACAGCAAAATGATTTAGATATTACCAAAGCACAGCTTGAAAGTGCAAAAGCAAATTTAGAAAGCAAAAAAATAGCCCTTGATATAGCCACTAAGCAATATCAAAGAGAACAAAAACTTTATACTAAAAAAGCTACTTCTTTAGAAAATCTTGAAAATTTAAAAAATACCTTTTATGCTCTAAAGGCCAATGTGGCTGATTTAAAAGCACAAACCACTCAACTTGAGATTTCTTTAAAAAATGCTCAAAAAGATTTAGCTTATACTACAATAACTGCTCCTAGTAAAGGCGAGATTATTAATGTAGCTGTTGAAGAAGGGCAAACTGTGAATGCAAATCAAAATACACCGAGTATTGTGCGTTTAGCTGATTTAAGTGAGATGGAAATTCGTATGCAAATAGCAGAAGCTGATATAAATAAAATTAGTATAGGAAAAAAAGTTAAATTTAGTATTTTAAATGAACCTGATAAAAAATATGAAGCAGTTATTTCTAGCATAGATCCAGCAAATACTACCATAAGTGATGCAACAAGCAATACTAATTTAAATTCAAACTCTAATTCAAGTTCTAGTGCTGTGTATTATTATGCAAGAGTTTTTGTGAAAAATGATAATAATTTTTTACGCATTGGTATGAGTACTGAAAATGAAATAGCAATTAAAACAGAAAATAATACTTTAGTTATACCAACTTTAGCCATAAAAAGCGATACTAATGGTTATTATGTGGAAATTTTAAAAGAAAATAGCATAAATGTAAAAATACCTATAAAATTGGGTATCAAAGATAGTTTAAATACTCAAATTTTAGAGGGTTTAAAAGAAGGTGATTTGGTTATCATAGGTAAAAATAAAAAATGATACGCTTAGAAAACATACAAAAAAAGATTAATAATACAATTATTTTAGAAAATGTTAATCTTTATATTCAAAAGGGAGAATTCGTAGCAATCATTGGTCAATCAGGTAGTGGAAAAACTTCTCTTTTAAATATTATAGGAACCCTAGATGATCCAAGTAGTGGAAAATATTTTTTAGATCAATATGAAGTTACGAATTTAAGCAAAGATGAAAAAGCAAGAATAAGAAGAGAAAAAATCGGTTTTATTTTTCAAAGATACAATCTACTTAGTCTTTTAAATGCTAAAGATAATGTAGCCTTACCTGCAGTTTATGCAGGTAAAAATAAACAAGAAAGATCACAAAAAGCCAAAGAATTGCTTTCTTTTTTAGAACTTGATCATAAAGAATTATCTAAGCCAAATGAATTAAGTGGCGGACAACAACAAAGAGTTTCTATAGCAAGAGCTTTAATGAATGGTGGTGAGCTTATCTTGGCAGATGAACCAACAGGTGCGCTTGATTCTAAAAGTGGTAAGATAGTATTAGAAATACTTAATAAGTTGAACGAACAAGGACATACCATAGTTTTGGTAACTCATGATAGAGAAATTGCAGCCAAAGCTAAAAGAGTTATAGAAATCAAAGATGGTAAGATTATTAGTGATAATGGTATAAAAAAAGCAGAAGATTTTAAGATTAAATTAATGTCAAAAGAAAAAAAAAGTTTTAATTTGCTTAAAAATCAGCTTTTTGAAAGCTTTAAGATGTCTATAGCTGCTATTGTAGCACATAAACTTCGCTCTTTACTTACTATGCTTGGTATTATCATAGGTATAGCTTCGGTAGTTTGTGTAGTTGCTTTAGGTCTTGGAGCTCAGCAAAATATACTTGCTTCTATTAGTTCTATTGGGACTAATACTATAGAGGTTGTTTCAGGACGAGGTTTGGGAGATATTAGATCAGGTAGAACAAGACTTAATTTAAGTGATCTAAAAACTTTAAGTTCTTTGCCTTATTTAGAAGCAGTGGAAGCAGATGTAGGTAAAGTAGGGGTGGTTACTTATAAGAATAATTCTTTGCAAGCTAGAATTCATGGAGTAGGGCCAAATCATTTAAGGCTTAGAGGTTTTGTGATGGTAGATGGTAGATTTATTAACAATGAAGATATTAAAGATAATTCTAATATTTGCATAGTTGATGAAAATGCTTTGCGAATTTTGTTTGATAATATTAATCCAAAATATATTTTAGGCAAAAGTATAATTTTTAACAAGCAACCTTTAACCATAGTTGGAGTTTTAAAGAAAGAAAGAGATAATAAAGGTTTTAGGCCAGATGAAAATACAATCAAAATTTATACTCCTTATTCTACTTTGATGAATAAAATTACAGGTGATAAGCAAATAAGAGCTATAGTAACTAAAGTAAAAGATGAGGTAAATCCAGCTTTGGCCGAAGAGGCGATGATAAAAATTTTAGAAATCAAACGCGGTAAAAAAGATTTTTTTACTATTAATTCAGATGCAATTAAAAATGCCATCGAAGAAAATACAGCTACTTTAACCTTGTTAATTTCTTCCATTGCTATTGTTTCTTTGATAGTAGGTGGTATTGGTGTGATGAATATTATGTTAGTTTCAGTGAGTGAGCGAACAAGAGAAATTGGCGTGAGAATGGCTATAGGAGCTAGGAAAGAAGATATTTTGATGCAATTTTTAATTGAAGCTGTGTTAATTTGTTCTTTGGCTGCTATTTTTGGAGTAATGCTTTCTTTTGTGATTATTGAAGTATTTAATTCTTTAAATATTGGATTTACTATGATACTTTCTATAAATTCAGTATTGTTAGGACTTTTAAGTTCGGTTTTAATTGGAATTGTTTTTGGGTTTTTCCCAGCTAAAAATGCAGCAAATTTAAATCCAATTAGTGCTTTATCAAAGGAATAAAATGAGAATATTTTTACTATGTTTTGTAGTCTTTTTTTTAAATGCTTGTATGGGTGTTAAATTAGAACAAGTATCTCAAAAGCAAGTTAAAGAAGAATATTTTAAAGAATTTAATGCAAGTGAGGCTTGGTGGGAAAAATATAATAATCAAGATTTAAATAATATCTTAAAAGCAATAATTAATAACAATAAAGACTTAAATATAGCAAGAGTTAATTTTTTAAGTACTTTGGCAAGATATAAACTTTTAAAATTAGATCTTTATCCTACTTTAAGTGGAAATTTAGGTGCAAATATAAGAAAAAATTTAAACAATGGTTTAGAATCACATAATTTTTCAAATGGTATTACTTTAAATTATGAGCTTGATATATATGGTAAAATTTCAGATCAAATTGCAAGTTCTGAATTTTTAGCAAAAGCAAGTGAATACGAATTGCGTTCATTGGAACTTGATACTATTAATTTAGCTATAAATAGTATTTTTGAACTTATTTATTTTAATGATGTGGATTTGTTGTTAAATAATCATCTTAAAAATCTTGAACAAATGTTAGAAATTTACACTACTAAATTTGATTATGGTAAGATTGAGTATATTGATCTTTTAAATATCAAGAAATCTTTATTAAATACTAAACAAAATATCATTACAAATTTGCAAAATAAAGAATTAACTTTAAAAAATTTAAAAGACTTATTGGGCGAAGAAGATAAGAGTTTAATTGATGAGATATTAAATTATACTCTCAAAGATTTTTCATTACAAAAAATAAATTTTGACATAGAATTAACAATGCTTGCGTATAGACCACTAATACAAGCGAAATTAAATCAACTTATGGCTTCTTATAAAGATTATACAAGTATGCAAAAAAGTATTTTACCTAGTATAAAAATATTAGGAAATTTAGATGGAAGCAATAAAAATATAGATGAGAGTTTTAAATTTTTAATCTTAGGTGGGAATATTGCTATTGATTTGCCATTTTTGGACTTTTATAGAGTAAGACAAAATGTAAAAATTTCTGAATTAGCTTACCAAACGCGTTTAATTGAATATAAAGATGCATTACAAAAAGCAATTCATGAGTTTAAACTTTGCTATGAAAATGATAGGTATTATAATGATTTATTGCTTTTGGTAAAGGATATTAATATTAATCAAGCAAAAATTACACAGCTTTATTATGAAAAATATGAATTAGGGCGTAATGAGCTAAAAGATTATCTTGATGCTGATGCTTTATTGATAAATTCATTGCAAGAAATAAGCAGGATTAGGTTATCGTTATTAAAAAATATAAATTTATACCATAATATTGTTTTAATTTCAGAGTAAAAAACACTTAAAAATGTTTCTTTTTGTAATATTTAATATAAAGAGCAGTGCTTATTTGTATTGTTTTAAAGTCATTTAGAATACAATTTATAAATGGATTAAAACAAAAAAGGAGAAATATGAATTTTGATTTTTATGCAACTTTAGTTGCTATGGTTGTAGTGCTACTTTTAGGTGTTTTTGTCATCAAAAGAGTTAAATTTTTACGCGATTATAATATCCCTGAGCCTGTTGTTGGTGGTAGTATAGCTGCAATCATTCTTTTTATCTTGCATAGTTTTTTTTCTATTGATATTAAATTTGATGGCTCTATGAAAGATCCTTTAATGCTTGCATTTTTTTCAAGTATTGGTTTATTAGCTGATTTTGCATCTTTAAAAAAAGGTGGAAAAAAATTAGCAATTTTTTTAGTAGTTGTTGTAGGTTTGCTTTTTGCGCAAAATATCGTTGGTATAGGTGTGGCAACTGCTATGGGACAAAATCCACTAATGGGACTTATAGCAGGTTCTGTTACAATGAGTGGTGGTCATGGAACAGGTGCAGCTTGGGCAGCTGAATTTGTAAAAGAACCTTATATGTATTCAAGTGCTACTACTATTGCTATTGCTTGTGCTACTTTTGGTCTTATTTCAGGGGGGATTATCGGCGGACCTGTTGCAAGATATTTGGTTAATAAATATAAATTAGTGGTTCCAAAACAAAATGATGATAAAGATGCAATTTTAAATTTCCAATCTCCAGAAAAAGAAAGATTGATCACCCCTTCTTCTTTTATAGAGTCTTTAGCATTGATTGCTTTGTGTTTATTAATAGGTAGTGCTTTATCCACATATATTAAAACAGAAACAGGTTTTACTTTACCAACTTTTGTGTATTGTCTTTTTGTAGGTGTTGTTTTAAGAAATGTTTTATCAGCTACAAAAATTCACCATGTGTTTGATAGAGAAGTATCAGTTTTAGGTAATGTAAGCTTGTCTTTATTCTTGGCTTTAGCGTTAATGACTATTAATCTTTGGGATCTAGTTACCCTTGCTCTACCGATGTTAGTAATTTTAGTAGTGCAAGTTGCTATGATGGCTGCTTTTGCTATATTTGTAACCTTTAGGGTATGTGGAAAAGACTATGATGCAGCGGTTTTAGCAGCAGGTCATTGTGGTTTTGGTTTAGGTGCTACTCCAACAGCTATGGTAAATATGCAAACTGTAACAAATCACTATGGTATGAGCCATATGGCATTTATTATTGTGCCTTTAGTAGGTGCGTTTTTCATAGATATAGTAAATGCCTTAGTGATTAATGCTTTCTTATATCTACCATTCTTTCATTAAAATCATCTAGCACTAATTTAGTGCTAGATTAACTTTTTATCTTTACTCTTACATAAATGATTTAAAAAACACTCTTTACATAAAGGATTTTTAGCCTTGCATGTATAACGTCCAAAAAGCACCATAGCTTGATGAAGATAGTTTAGATTATCTTTAAAAATTTTAGTTAAATCTTTTTCAGTTTCTTCAGGTGTTTTGGCTTTGCTAAGATTAAGTCTATGCGAAACTCTAAATACATGAGTATCCACAGCCATACAATTAGCCCCGCACCATTCTATCATCACTACATGTGCAGTTTTTTGTCCCACTCCTGCTAGACTTTTTAAATCTTGCTCATTCATAGGGATTTCACCATTAAATTGCTCACAAACTGCTTGAGCCATTTTGATTAAATTTTGTGCTTTATTATTGTAAAATGAGCAAGAATTAATCAAAAGTTTTAAACTAGATAAATTTGCCTTAGCCAGATCTTGCACACTAGGATAAGCTTTAAATAAAGCAGGGGTTATTAAATTCACTCTTTTATCGGTGCATTGGGCTGAAAGCATAACACAAACTATAAGTTCATAGGCATTGCTAAAAACTAATTCAGTTTTTGCTTGTCCAAAATGTTTTAAAAATAATTCTTTAATTTCTAAATTTCTTTTCATAAACTTATTGTATGTTAATCGGCTTTAAATAAAGTTTAGATATAATAAAATAAATTAAATTATTTTAAAAGGAAAAACAATGAAAAAAATTTCTTTAGTTGCTGCGGCTTTATTAACAGGTTTAAGTTTAAATGCTGCGGTGGTTGCAACCCTTAATGGAAACAATATCAGCGACACAGAAGTAAATGAATTTTTTGCTCCTATGCTAAGAGGTGCTAAAATCACTGATTTACCAGCTGATCAAAAAAAAGCTATCATTGATCAATATATCATTCAACAACTTGTATTAAAAGATGCCAAAGAGCAAAAAATAGAAAATGATCCTTTATACAAAGAAGAATTAGAGCGTGCTAAAGAAGCTATTTTAGTAAATATCTATCAAAAGAAAATTTTTGATTCAATTAAAAATAATGATTCTAAAGCAAAAAAATATTATGAGGATAATAAAGATAAATTCACTAAGCCAGCTCAAGTAAAAGCTAGACATATCTTAGTTACAAGTGAAAAAGAAGCAAAAGATATCATTGCCCAACTTAGTAAATTAAGTGGAAAAGCTTTAAATGATAAATTTGCTCAACTTGCAAAAGAAAAATCAATCGACAAAGGTTCTTCGGCTCAAGGTGGTGATCTTGGATGGTTTGCTGAATCAACTATGGTTAAGCCATTTGCTGATGCAGCTTTTTCTATGAAAAAAGGAACTATCTCTAAAACTCCAGTTAAGAGTGATTTTGGATACCATATTATCTTAAAAGAAGATGCTAGAGCAAAAAGCACTATGAGCTATAATGAAGTAAAAGCAGGTATCGAAGGTTCTATTAAAATGGAAGAATTTAAAGAACTAATGAATAAAAAAGCTGAAGAACTTCGTAAAAAAGCAAAAGTGGAATATAAATAATGGGAGTATTAGATCTTGTTAAACCGGGTGTTTTAAGCGGTGATGATCTAAATATCGTATATAATTATGCAAAAAAAGAAGGCTTTGCTATCCCTGCGGTGAATGTCGTAGGGACAAATTCTATTAATGCGGTTTTAGAAAGCGCTAAAAAAGTTAATTCACCTGTGATTATTCAATTTTCAAATGGTGGAGCTAAATTTGTAGCAGGGAAAGCTTGTCCAAAAGCTGATGTTCTTGGTGCTATAAGTGGTGCAAGACATGTGCATTTAATGGCAAAAGCTTATGAAATTCCAGTGATTTTACACACAGATCATGCTGCTAGAAAATTGCTTCCTTGGATTGATGCTTTAATCAAAGCAAATATCGAGTTTAAAAAAGAAACAGGTAAGCCTTTATTTAGCTCTCATATGATTGATTTAAGCGAAGAGGATTTAGAAAGCAATTTAAGCACTTGTGAAAACTATTTAAAACAAATGTCTGAGCTTGGAATTTCTTTAGAGCTTGAACTAGGATGCACAGGTGGAGAAGAAGATGGGGTTGATAATACTAATATCGATAATGCAAAATTATACACTCAACCTGAAGATGTAGCCCTAGCATATGAAAGACTTTCTAAGATTAGTGATAGATTTTCAATTGCAGCTAGTTTTGGTAATGTGCATGGGGTTTATAAACCAGGAAATGTAGTTTTAAGACCAGAAATTCTTAAAAATTCTCAAAATTATGTAAAAGAAAAATTCAATCTCAAAGATGAAAAACCAATTAATTTTGTTTTCCATGGTGGAAGTGGTAGTGATATAGAAGATATCAAAGCTGCACTTAGTTATGGTGTGATTAAAATGAATATAGACACTGACACTCAATGGGCTTTTTGGGATGGTGTTAGAGAATATGAGTTTAAAAATAAAGCTTATTTGCAAGGACAAATTGGTAATCCAGAGGGTGATGATAAACCAAACAAAAAATACTATGATCCAAGAGTATGGCTTAGAGCTGGCGAAGAAAGTATGATTAAACGCTTAGAGTGTGCTTTTAGTGATTTAAATTGTATTGATAGAAACTAAGAGTTTTATAACTCTTAGTTGATTTTCCTGTAAAGATTTTAAATTTTTAGAGTAAAATTAACAAAGGCTTATAAAATGGAAGTTAAAACAACCGATGATTTTTCTGATCTTGTATTGCCTGAAGGAAAGAGTAGTACAGGAATTATTGCTTATTTAAAGATTATTTTTATCCCTGCTATTTTGTATATTTTGGTGCTTTTGGGATATTTTGGAAAGATTGATTTTAAAGTAGAATTACATAGTGTTATAATGATAGGGATTATCTTTTTGGTGGCTTTGATCTTTGCTAGACATAGTGCTGATTATGCTTCAAGTATTTTTGAGCAGCAAAAAGATGAGTTTAAACTTATATTAAAACGCTATATTATGAAACATTTTTTAGTTATAGGCAATGAAACTAAATCTAATGCTAGTTTTGATGAATTTGCTTATTCTTATGTTAAAGATTTAAGAAATGAAAATTTTGCTTCTGTCGGTGCAGCTATTTTTCCTATGCTCGGAATTTTAGGAACTTTTATAAGTATAGCTATGTCTATGCCAAATTTTAATTCTAGTGATACAGCAGGTTTAGAACAAGAAATTTCTGTTTTATTAAATGGAGTAGGAACAGCCTTTTATGTGTCAATTTATGGAATTTTTTTAGCACTTTGGTGGATTTTTTTTGAAAAATATGGAAGTAGTAAATTCCAAAAATTATTAAATCGTCAAAAAAACGCAACAAGTGATTTTTTCTGGTCTAAAGAAGAAATTGATAGAAAATATCTTCAAGAAAGCTTACGACATTTTGAAAAAATAGGCACAATTTTTGAGCATGTGAGTAATGAAGAATTTTTCAAAGAACTTGATAATACTATAGATAGGAAATTCAAAGTTTTTCAAGAACTTGTAAATGCTGAAGAAAAAGCTGTGAGGCTTAGTAGTGAGCATGTGAAGCAAACAATGAGTGATTTATCTAAAACTCAAAGAGAGCAAAAAGATATAGTTAAAACTTATACTGAAATTGCTAATGCAGTTAATATGCTAAATTCTAATACTAAGGATTTAACTTTAAGAATTTCAGAACAATACAATAGGCTTTTAGATGTTAGTTCTGATAAAATTGCTCATTTAGATAAAAGTGTTACTTCCTTAAATGATAAAATTAATACTTTTTCAAATGATATTGAAAAATATCAAAATTTAATGCTTGAAAATCAAACAAAACTTTTTGAAGGCTTTAGGGCAAGTATTATAGAAGGTATGCATACTTTTAAAGAGGCTTATGAAGAAGAAAAAAATATTGATGAAAAAATTTCGCTAATGCAAGAGTTTAAAGAAGAAAGTAAAGAATTAGATGAGCAAACTTCACAAGTTATTGCAAAGCTTGAAAATCAAAAAGAAGATGAAAAAGTAAATGATAAAAAATAATCAAAATAATGAAGAGAATAATTTTTGGATAGCTTATGCTGATTTGATGGCAGGATTGCTTTTTATATTTATTTTGCTTATCGGGGCTATAGTTGTTAAATATGTTTTAACCCAAAGTGATTTGCAAATTATTAAAGAAAATTTGCAAAAACAAGAACAAAGACTGAAAGAAAACAAAGAAGAATTAAATCAAAAAGAAGATATTTTAAAAAATCTTAGTCAAAAGCTTACTAATACTTCAAGCACGCTTGATGATGTAAATAAACAAAAACAAGCATTAGAAGCTAATATAACTAAGCTCAATCAAGATTTAAATTCAAGTTTAGATGAAAAAGATCAGCAAATTTTTGCTTTGCTTGAGAGATTAAATAAAAAAGATGAAGAAATCAAAGAACTAGAGCGTAATTTTGATGAGGCAAAAACTAAAATCAAAGAGCTGGGTTTAATTAAAGAAAATACCATTAAAAATCTTCAAGCTAAATTTGATACTAATATTACTTTGGATTCTAATTCAGGCGCTATAATTTTACCATCTGAGGTGCTTTTTGATACAAATTCTTTTACTCTAAAAGCTCAAGCAAAAGAAAATTTAAAAACTATACTCACGCAGTATTTTGATAGTATTTTAAAAGATGAAAATATCCTAAATAGCATAGAAAATATAGTCATAGAAGGTCATACAGATAGTGCAGGCTCTTATATATATAACCTTGATTTATCACAAAAAAGAGCTTATGCTGTGATGAGTTTTATACATTCATTTTACAAAGATTCAAGATTGCAAAAACTTTTAATGGCAAGTGGTAGGTCTTATTCTGATGTGATTATGAAAGATGGTAAAGAAGACAAAGAAGCAAGTCGTAGGATAGAGATTAAATTTAATATCAATACTAATAATGCTTTAGAAAAGGTTGAAAAATACCTTGATAGTAAGTAGAATTGATGTTTTAAAATACAAAGATTTTGAATTTTTACTCAAAAGAGATGATTTACTAGGTTATATCAATGGAAATAAGGCTAGAAAACTAGCCTTATTTAAAAAAAATAAACATTTATTCAAAAAAGGACAAAGATTTATTTCTTTTGGTTCTTCTCAAAGTAATGCTTTGGTTGCTTTGGCTAAGTTTTGCTATGAAAATGATTTTTCACTTATTTTTGTTTGTGAAAAAATGAGTTCTTTTTTAAAAGAAAATCCCCATGGAAATTTGGAATTTGCATTAAAACATAATGTTGAGTTGATAGAAAATGTAAATTATCCTACAAGAAGATTGCAAGCTTTAGCTTTAAAAAAAGATGGTGATGTTTTTATAGAAGAGGGTGTGGCTATAAAAGAAGCTGAATTTGGCTATAAACAGCTAGCTTTAGAGCTTAGTGAGCAATTAAGTGAAAATGTAAGTATTTTTTTACCCTCAGGCACAGGAGCTTCTGCTGCATTTTTGGCTAAACATAGTAAATTTAAGGTTTTTACTTGTGCTTGTGTGGGTGATAGTGCGTATTTGAAAGAACAAATTTTAAGCTTAGAGCCAAATTATGATTTTAGTAATTTAACTATATTAAATCCACCTAAAAAATATCATTTTGCTAAGCTTTATTTAGAACTTTATGAGCTTTATAAGGATTTAAAAAAAGAATGTGGAGTAGAGTTTGATTTGCTTTATGATATGGTGGGTTTTAAAACCTTATTAGCCCATAAAGAACAACTTGGTGGAGAAATCTTATATATCCATCAAGGAGGTCTTGAAGGAAATATAAGTATGTTAAAGCGTTATGAGTATAAATATCAATAAATATATATGTGATGTGTTTTTGGGGTAAATCTATCATACATCATATTATTATTTAACTGTTGAAGTTGATTATTAAGCATTATATTTTGCCAATATTGTTGTTGATTATATCTTCTTTGCTCCCTTGCTCTTTCCATAGCAGCTTGCGCCTCTAATTCTTTCGCTTTTATTAGTCTTTCTTCATTGTATTGCTTTAGTATTTCTTGTTCGTATTGTTTTATTTTTGCAATTTGTATTTCTATTTCTTTAGATAGTTCTTTGTTTTTAGCATCTTCATTGCAAATTTCTTTATATTCGTTGTTATCTATAAAATTAACTTTTATAGATTCTTTACAAATTTTCTTTTTGTATTTTTCTTTGATTATGTTAGCTTTTACTGAATGCTCCATGGCAAGTTTTGCTATTTGTTCTATATCTTCTATAAGTTTGCTTTTTTCAGAGAAATATTCTTGAGGGAGTTGAACATTTCTAATTAATTTGTTATTTTGAAATTCATTTGCTATATATCCTCCACTTTTCATAGAAGTAACCTCAAAACCATTTTTAATATTGTCCGATCCTATTGTAAAAATCATACCCATTCTTGTATCTAGATTATTTTTTGAAAAATCAAAAATTTCAAGAGAGTAATTTTGAAATTTTTGAGTATATTGTATATTATACGAAAAAGGTGAGTATGTTGTATATAAGGCATTATATTTGTTGAATTTCCCAGTTTTACGAACTATATAAAGAATCATTATTTTTAACGATAAGTTCATCAATAAAATAAATATCTTTGTAGTTATTGATATATGCTAAAATTTTTTAGATTATTATTTATATCTGATTGATAATAATATCCATTAATTTTTCCATTTTTATAGATTCTTATTTGCTCCATGTGCGTAAAGAGAGTTTTTCTATTTCTCTTCCTAACCCATGTGCATATCCGTTTTTACATAATCCATCCCAGTAAATTTCATAAGATTCATCTTTTGTGTCTTTTGATGTTAATATAAGGCATTTTTCTTTTTTATTTTTTACTTGAACCATTTTGAAATTTTCTTTAGGTAAGGATAAATTTTTAAGTTCTTCTTGGTATTGATTTTCATAAGCTTTAGCTTGTTGATAGTCAAGTTTTGCAATATGTTGAGCACACTCACTAAAAATAAGAGTTGCTAAAAGACATAAGGTAGTTTTCTTATTTTGTCTCCTAATTTTATATAATTTGTTATTGTATAAAAATTAGTCTTTTATTAAATTAAAAAATACCAAAATAAAAAATCACTAAGATAATTAAAGGTATGATAAATTTAACATAGTAATACCATAGTTTAAAAACATTTCCTTTTAGTGTATTTTGATTTGAAAGTTCATAAATAGCATCTTTTTTAAGTATCCAACCTACATAAATACAACAAAAAAATGCAGTTAAAACAAAAAAGATATTTCCACTAATAAAATCAAAACTATCAAAAATATTTTTTCCTTTAATGATAGTGATATCTTTTAAAGGGCCATAAGTAAGTATGCAAGGTAAATTTCCTAGCATAAAAATGCTTCCAAGCGTTAGATTGATAGCAGTATTCTTAGCTAGTTTAAATTTTTCTTCTAAAACACTAATGATTACTTGATAAATTGGCAAGCTTGTAGTAAGTGCAGCAACGATTAAAAGTAAAAAGAAAAATACACAAATTATACTTCCAAAAGGTATATGTGAAAAAGCAACAGGTAAGGTTTTAAAAACCAAAGATGGCCCACTATCAGGAGTTAAACCTACGCTAAATAAAGCAGGGAAAATCATAAAACCAGCAAGTACTGCTATAAGAGTATTTAAAATTCCAGTATAAATAGAAGTTTTAATTAAATTTTCATTTTTTTTAAGATGAGAAGATAGGGTTATCATCACACCAAAGCCTAAAGATAAGGCAAAAAATACTTGTCCTAAAACATCTATAAATAATTTAGGAGTGATTTTAGAAAGATCAGGAGTAAGGTAAAATTTCACACCCTCGCTTGCTCCTTCAAGAGTTAAATTTCTTATAACGACAACCAAAAGACAGATAAATAAAAAAGGCATAAGATATTTTACTGACTTTTCTATACCATCTATCACGCCTTTTTTTAAGATAATCCAGTTAATTATCACAAATATAGTTGTAAAAATTCCTATTAATAAAGGATTATTTTCTATGGTTGAGCTATAAAATTGGCTTGTATATTGAGCATTTATTGGACTTGAGAGATTAAAATCTCCTATGACGATTTTAAAAATATAAGCTAAAACCCAGCCACCTATTACCATATAATAAGCCATAATTCCAAAACTTCCCAAAAGTCCCATATAGCCAACACTTTTCCATGAATTAGAGATTGTAACTCCATCATTAGTTTTTCCACTAAAGGCATCAACTGAATTTAGCATTCTGCGTCTTCCTATGACATTCTCTACTAAAATCACAGGAATGCCTATGAAAATCATTGCAATGCAAAAGGTTAAAACATAAGCACCACCACCATTTTCACCTACCAAATATGGGAAACGCCAAGTGGCTCCAAAACCGATGGTCGCTCCTGCTACTGTAAGGATATAAGTTAGCGTATTGCTCCAAGTTTGTCTTTGCATGCTTTTTCCTTGTTAAAATTAAATAAAAAATATTTTAAGATAAAAAATAATACCATTATGCCAAAATTTTATTTATTTTTTTATCAAATTAAAGGAAAATCCATGCAAAAGAAAAAAATTTTATTTTTAGGAGCAGGGTATGCTACTTTATCAACTATAAAAGCACTGCCAGATGAGTTTTTTGCAAAAGTAGAAGTTAGTTTAATTAATAATAATTCTTACCATTATCATACTATTTTATTACACAAAGTAGCTTCTAATGAAGATATTTATAGTTCAAAATATGATCTTTTGCCTTTGTTAAATCCAAAAATTAATTTTTTTCAAGATGAAGTGGTAAAAATTTCTAAAGATAAGGTTTTTACTAAAAATAAAGAATTTGATTTTGATATTTTAGTATGTGGGCTTGGTTTTGAAAAAGAGACTTTTGGTATTAAAGGTATGCAAGAATATGCTTTGAGTATTGATAATTATGAAAATGCATTAAAAATTAATGAAAATATATATGAAAAAATCAAAAGTTATAAACATTCACAAAATGATGATGATTTAAAAATTGTAGTATGTGGTGGAGGTTTAAGTGGCATTGAATTTATAGCTTCTTTAGCAAAAGAACTCAGAGCTCTTTGTAGTAAAGAAGGTATTGCTTATGAAAAAATAAAACTTTCTATTGTTGAAGCAATGGATCAAATTTTACCAATGTTTGATAAAAATCTAGCTTTAAAAGCAAGAAATAAACTTGAGCAACTTGGTGTAAAAGTATATGAAAAATCCAAAATCATAGAATGTGAAAAAAATGGCATAAGACTTGAAGGAGGGGAGTTTATCAAAGCAAATACTATCGTTTGGACTGCTGGTGTTAGGGGAAATGCTGTGATAGAAAATAGCACAGATTTTCCAAGTATTAGATCACGCATAGAAGTTGATGCTTTTATGCATCCTTTAAATGTAGAAAATTCATCAAAATACTTTTTTATAGGTGATAATAGTATATTTAAAAATCCAAAAACAAACACCCCTTATCCGCCAACTGCTCAACTTGCATTAAGAGAGGGAGCTTATGTAGCTAAAGCTTTAATGGCTATGGTAGATGAAAAAGAGTTTAAACAAAAATTTTCTTTTATTAGTGGTAATACTGTTTGTTCTATAGGAAATGATTATGCAGTTGGCACGGTTTTACACAAACCAATTAGCGGTATTTTGGCGATAAAACTTAAAATTTTTATAGAAAAGCTATGGCAGTATCAACTTATAGGTCTTAAAGGTTTTTTTAAATAAACATATTAAGAATTACCATAAGAATGATTTTAATATAACTTATATGCTTTCTTTCCATCCTTTTGCTAGGGTGGATTTTTTCTAATTTTTCTAAAGAATTGGAATTTTTAAAAGGATTGAAACAACTTGTTTAATTCCATAATACTTGAAACTACTTCATCTTTTTATAAGATTTTGATTTTAGTTTTTATTTATCACGCCATATTTAAAACTCTATAATACAATTTCGATTTTTTGCTTTTGAAAATTTCTTGAGTGAAATTTGGATGATTATGAATACTAGAAATTTTAAAGCAAGGTTTGCAAGGTTAGCTTACTTGTAAAATACAAGACCAATTCATGTATATCTTCGCAATAAACTACATTTTCATTTAAACTAACGATACTTAAATTCTTTCTCATATCACCAAAATTTAAACTTTTATTTAAAAATTATTCCATGAAGTATAATTTTGAACACTATTTATAAAGACCACTTTTTATAAATTTCCATGATGGAATTTATCTACTATTTCATTATCAAGAATATGATTAGTATAAATTTGTTAAAGAATTTAAATAAATATCTTTTATAAATACAAAATGAAATTTTTCATAGTATTTGATTTTACTAATTTGCAAAGAAATTAAGTGTTTTTTCTAAAAAATCATTTGCATCTATATATCCTATAATACGACCTTTTTCTTCACCTTTATCAAAGAAAATCATTACTGGAGGACCAAATACATTAAATTCTTTCATAAGTGCTAGATCTTCTTGAGTATTATGTGTAACATCTGCTTTTAAAAGAGTATATTTACTTAGTAAATCTTGAACTTTTGTATCTTTAAAAGTATATTCTTCTAAAAGCTTGCAGTTTTCGCACCAAGTAGCTGTAAATTCTAACATAACTGGCTTGGTTGAATTTTGTAATTCTTCTTGCAGTTCTTGTAAATTTTTTATCGCCTTAAAATTTAAACTAGAGGTAGTTTTTAATGATAAAGCAGTGTTAAACTCAAGAGGTTTTAATAGACTTTTTGAACCCATAAAACCTCCCAAAAGGATGCTCAAGCTATAAGCTAAAACTAATATCATACTTGCTTTTTTGAATTTATCAAAATTATTCTTTACTTCATCAAATAAGCCCATAAAACTAGCAAAAAATACCCCTATAATTCCATAAAGCATTAAGATGATATTTGCATTAAGAACTCTTTCGAGCATCCATACAGCCATGATAAGCATTATAAAACCAAAGAAAACTTTTATTTTTAGCATCCAAGCCCCACTTTTTAAGAAGCTTCCTCCAAGTCCTATTAAGAGTAAAGGCATACCCATGCCAAAACTCATTACAAATAAAGAAAGCCCACCCAGTAAGACATCTCCGCTATTTGTTATATAAAGTAAAACTCCAGCTAGGGGTGCAGCTACACAAGGTCCTACTATTAGTGCTGATAAAAATCCCATGATAGCTATACCGAAAAATCCACTTTTGTTATTTATTTTTTTATTAATATAGTTTTGAAATTTAAGTGGAAGTTGTAATTCATAAAGTCCAAACATGGAAAGAGAGAGTAAAATGAAAATGCTTGCAAAAGTGACAATAATCCAAGGTTGTTGTAACAAACCTTGTATATTAGATCCTGCAAATCCAACTAATGCACCTGCTATAGCATAAGCTAAAGACATAAAAAAGACATAGATAAAAGATAAATAAAAGCTATGTTTTTTTGAAGGATTGTTTTTGAGTTTCATTGCAATTAAAGATGAAAGAATAGGAATCATTGGTAAAATACAAGGTGTAAGTGCTAGTAATAAGCCATAACCAAAAAAAGTTAAAAGTGTAACAAATACATTTTGTGTATTTAAATCTTTTGCGATTTGCTCGTCTTCACTTTGCTTTTTAAATTGTTCTTTAGTAGAGCTTATAGTGTAAATTTCATTTTGTTTATAGAGTTCATAGTTTATATATACAGGGCGATAACATAGACCTTTTTCAGAGCAACCTTGATAGGTTAATGTAAGCTTTGCTTTATCGTTTTTAATAAAATCATTTAATAATAATTGTGGTAAGAAAAGTTCAAGTTGATTGAAAATCACTTCTTTATTTTCTCTAGTTTGTGTTGGTGGAAAATTAAGGAGTTTAGTTATATCTTTTGAGTTTAATTCTATTTTTGTTTGATCTTTATAAAGATAAATTCTATCTGCAAGATTAATTTTTAAAAAAATTCCTTGCTTATCACTATAAGTATTTACTTTAAAAGCTTCATTAAGAGTTAAAACTCCATTATTAGAAAAAGCTAGATTTAAAAAAAACAAAAAAATCATCAATAAACGCATTTTTTTCCTCAAAATGAAATAAACAAATATGATATTTTACTTATTTGTGGTAAATTTGAGTTAATAATTATCCTAAATTAAGGAGTTTATTATGAACAAGGATAAATTTACTCTCATTAAAGTAAAAAAATCAACGCTTGAGTATGAAAGTGAGCTTAAAAGATTGCAAATTGAACTTCTAAAATTCCAAAATCATGTTAAGGAAAAAGGTCTGAAGGTTTTAATTTTAATCGAAGGGCGTGATGCAGCAGGAAAAGGTGGTGCTATTAAAAGATTAATTGAGCATTTAAATCCTAGAGGCTGTCGTGTAGTTGCACTCGAAAAACCTAGTGATGTGGAAAAAACACAATGGTATTTTCAGCGTTATGTAACGCATTTGCCAGCAGCAGGGGAAATAGTGATTTTTGATAGATCTTGGTATAATAGAGCAGGTGTTGAACCTGTTATGGGTTTTTGTACCCCAAATGAACATAAAAAATTCTTGCGTGAAGTAGCGTCTTTTGAAGAAATGTTGCTTGATAGTGGAATTTTATTTTTTAAGTTTTATTTTTCAGTTTCTAAACAAGAACAAAAAAGGCGTTTTGAGCAAAGAAGAAAAGACCCATTGAAACAATATAAGCTTTCTGCTGTAGATGAAAAATCACAAGAATTATGGGATAAATATACTTTAGCAAAATATTCTATGCTTTTAGCTTCAAATACGCCAAAATGTCCTTGGGTGATTATTAATTCAGACAATAAAAAGAAAGCAAGGATTAATTTGTTTAAATATCTACTAAATGTTTTAGAATATCCTGATAAAATTAAAAATAAATATTTTAAATATGATAAAAGTTTAGTGCGTAGTGGTGAAGATGAAATTCGCAAGATGGAATTAAGTTTAAATGATGAGAAACTTAAAAAATTTGATAACAAATAGAGGGAAAGTTGAGTAATATCTTTATAGTTCATAATAAATTTAATGAGCATAAAAAAATTAGTAAAAAAATATATATGATTAATGCTTTTTTATTGGTGTTTTTATTATTTTTGTTTTTTTATTTGTCTTTTTTAAGTGCTAGTTATAATTTTGATTTTAAAGCTATTCTTGAATATAAAGATAAAATGATACAAGGATTTTTTACAAGTTTTTTCATTAGTATTTTGTCCTTAATTGTAGGGGTGATTTTTGCTTTGATTTTGTGCTATATGAGTCTTTGTAAAATTGTGCTTTTTAATATGTTTGCAAGAGTTTTTATAGAGCTTATTAGAGGGACACCTTTGCTCGTGCAAATTTTATTGATTTATTATATTTTTGCTGATAATTTAGGTTTAGATAATCGTTATATTTGCGGAGTTTTGATTTTAGCTTTATTTGCGAGTGCTTATATTTGTGAGATATTTAGAGCAGGAATTTTAAGTGTTGATAAAATGCAATATGAAAGTGCCAAGGCTTTGGGTTTAAGTGAGTTTGAAATTTATAAAAGTGTAATTTTTCCTCAAGCTTTAAAAAATATTCTAGCGCCTTTAAGCGGACAATTTAGTAATTTAATCAAAGATAGCTCTCTTTTGAGTGTTATAGCTATTTCAGAATTAACGCAAAATGCTCAAGAAATCAATGCATTTACTTTTTCAACCTTAGAAATTTACATTCCTTTGGCTCTTTGTTATTTAATTTTAACTCTACCTATTTCTATGTTTTCAAGAAAGCTTGAAAAGAGTTTTTCTTAAAAGAAAAACTCAAGCTTTTGTTCTTTGAAGACTTCTTGCATATCTTTGAGATATTTTTGACTTAGTTTATCAAAAAAGCCATTTTCTTTAGATTTTAAAATAAACTCATTGAGCTCTTCTTTTAATTTGGTATTGTCTTTATTCAAAGCTATAGCCCATTGCTCAGGTGTTTTTTCAAAAGGGGTGAAAATAGCTTTTGTTTGCTCAGGGTGTTTTTTCCATGCTTTATAAATACTCATTTGATCATAAATAAAAGCATCAGCTTTAGCTTGGATTACTTCCAAAATAGCTGCATTTTCTTTATCAAATACTAAAATTTTTGCATTTTTAAGGTTTTTTTGAGCATATAAATGCGCACTCGATCCTCTTTTTAAGGCAAGGATTTTTCCTTTTTGATTTAAATCTTCTATGGAGTTGATATTTGATTTTTTAGCACTTAGTATTGATAAATTTGCCTTAGCATAAGGTATAGTGAAATCTATTACTTTTTTTCTTTGTTCGCTAATACTCATAGAAGACATGATTAGATCTATTTTTTGAGTTCTTAAAGCAGGTATAAGTCCATCCCAAGCTATGTTTTGAATTGTTAAATCATAGTTTTTTTCTTTGGCAAAGGCTTGTAAAAAATCTACACTAATGCCACTTGGATTACCTCTAGTATCACTCATTTCAAAAGGAGGATAAGCTAGTTCCATTCCTACTATTAAATCTTTAGCGTTAAGAGAAAAGGCTAAGATAAACAATAAAATAATTTTTTTCATGTTTTTCCTTAATTTAGTTTTTTTATAAAACAAATAATTTTATTAGCTTCTTTAAAGCCACATTGAATATGAAAATTAAAACTATTAATGTTTTGTAATTCACAATCACTAGCAAATTCACTAATTTGTTGGTTTAAAATCCACTGCTCGCAATATGCTAGTAGTTTTTTAGCATAATATTTTCTTCTAAAATTTTCTCTAATATAAATTCCTTCTAGATATCCTACTGGGGCACTAGAACTACCTTCTACATAATCATATCTTATACTAACATAAGCTAAACCTATGCACAATTGTTGTGTTTTAAGTAAGAATACAGCATATTTTTGATCTTTTAATATATTTTCAAATTCGTGCTTTAATTTTACAATGGGTTTATTAAATAATGAACTTGCTAATATTAATACATCTTCTAAATCATTAATGTTTGCTTGGTAAATTTTAAAATATTCCAAATTTAGCTAAAGCCCTTTCGTAGTCTTCTTTTGTATCTATACCTATGCTTTGACTTTGTATTTTTAGCATTTTAATTTTTTTGCCATTTTCTAAAGCTCTTAATTGTTCTAATTTTTCACACTCTTCAAGGGCTGAGTTTTTCAAAGTGCAAAATTCTTGTAAATTTTTAACCTTATATGCATAAATTCCAAGATGAGCTTTGAAATTTTGTTTATAATTTGCTCTTTCATAAGGAATTTTAGATCTTGAAAAGTATAAAGCAAAATCATTACTATCGATAACCACTTTAACTAAATTAGGATCTTCGCAAGTTTTTGCATCTACTTCTTTATAGCAACTACTCATAAAACAAAACTCATCTTTAAAAGCTTCTTGGCTAAATTCTTTAAATTTTTTGATATTTTGTATTTCTATAAAAGGTTCATCAGCTTGAACATTAATGATAAGCTCATTTTCATTTAGCTTTAAAATTTGACAAGCTTCGTTGATTCTATCTGTGCCACTTTCATGATTTTTGCTTGTTAAAACTGCTTTTATATTATGTTTTTGTGCTATTTTTAAAACCTCTTCATCATCAAGTGCCACATACACTTCATCAACTTCTTGCATTTTTTTAGCTGTATAAATAAACATTGGTAGATTGTCAATTTCACATAAAATTTTATTTTCAAAACGACTTGATTTTAATCTTGCAGGTATGATTATCATTGTTTTATCCATTCTATAATAGTTTGTTTTAAATTTTCAAGTTTGCAAACTTGATTTTGCTTTTGTTTGCTTGTAAATAAACTTGCGATATTTGGATGAATTTCTTGGTTAAATTCTTTTGCAAGTTCTTGCATACAAGCTTGTTCATTTTGACATTCTTTGTTATAAATTGCTTGATACATGCTTGGGGTAAATTTACTCCATTGTGCTGTGGAAGTGATGAGTGTGGTAGTGTTAAGATTAAGCATTTTAAAACAAGTGCAAGTGTGAGGATCTAAAAGTCCTAAATGGCTGTATTGTTTGATATATTGCATACACTCATCATCATTACAAAAATCAGCTTCAAAGTCTTCTTGTAAAAGTTTTAGTTCTTTTTGGTTAAGCTTATAGTATTTTTCATTTTTTAAAGCTTGCATAAGCTCTTTGGTGCGTTTATCTTTAAATTTATCAAAAAGCAATCTTTCTATATTTGATGATATGAGTATATCCATAGCCGGAGAAATAGTCTTTTGCAAACTTTTATTTCTTAAGTCATATCTGCCTGTATTAAAAAATTCACTCAAGATATTATTTGAATTGGAAGCAATTTTTATTTTATCTATATTTGCCCCCATTTTTTTAGCATAATAAGCCCCCAAAGCATCGCCAAAATTTCCACTTGGAATGATGATATCAATTGTTTTATCGATTTTTAAGCTAGCATAATAATGATAAATGATTTGAAAAAGTATTCTTCCAAAATTGACTGAATTTGCAGCACTTAAGCTAAGCTTTTCTTCTTTTAAAGTATTTTTAAAATCCTCATCATTTAAAAGTTTTTTTAGGGCATTTTGTGCATCATCAAAATTACCTTCAATAGCTATGGATTTTAAATTATTTGCATTTGAGTGTGTCATTTGCAAAGCTTGAGTTTTGCTTGTGCCTTCATTTGGGTAAATGCAAACTACTTTTATACCTTTTTTATTTTCAAAGCTTTTTAATGTAGCAGGTCCTGTATCGCCACTTGTAGCACACATGATTAAAAAATCATCATCTTTTTTTAAGTGTTCTAAAAGTACACCAAAAGGTTGCAAAGCCATATCCTTAAAAGCCCTTGTTGGCCCATGAAATAATTCGTTAATATAAAGCTTATCATTGATTTTTTTTAAATTAATAGGGCAGGTTTTATCATCAAAACTCTCATAAGTCTTTAATGCTTTTTCAAAAACTTCAAGCTCTAAATCAAATTCAAATGCAGCGATGATTTTTAATGCTAATTCTTTGTAGTTTAAATTTTTTAAAGCTTCATTATCAAGCTTTGGTAGATTAAGTGGTGCATATAGGGCATTATTAGGCGCACTAGGACTAAGCAATGCTTTTGAAAAACTGACTTGGTGATTTTTATCTTGGGTTGAGTGTAGTAACATTTTTTTCCTTTTTGTTAAATTGATGAATATAATTTTGCAAAACTTGTTTAAAGTTATCTTTTAAAACGATATCAAGATGAATAAGCTCGGTTTTAAAACCAAATTCTTTTACCTTTACATAGTCTTTAAAGGTCAGCATTAAGGTATCGCAGTTATGTTTTTTTAAAAGTTTTTCTAATTCTTCTTTTTGAAATGTGTAATGATCGGCAAAAAAATAACAAGCCCTAGCTTTGATAAAATGCTCATATAATCTAAAAGGTTTTGCAATAGAGCTAATCAAAATAGCTTTTTGATTTTCTTTTACATGGGAATAACGCACAAAATCTTCATTTTCTTTAGCTATAAAATCAGCCCTTTTAGCAAAAGATTTTGGCAAACGATAAGCCCCGCTAGGTAAAGTAAAATTAAAAAATGGCTCATCTTTACTTTGCAATAAAATGTTAAATTTTTTAATGTGAAATTTAGAAAAAGCATCATCTAAAAGTATAATCTTTGCTCCAAGCTCGATGGCTTTTTGTATGCCTTTAACTCTATCTTCGCTCACTATCACCCCGCTAATATGCTTTGTTAGCGCATATTCCATAGCTTCATCACCACTTTTTTTAATATCGCATAAAATTTCATTTTTATATTTAACGACAATTAAACCTTTACTTTGTCTTTTATAGCCTCTTAAGATGATAAAACAATCTTTAAATTCAGCTGCTATGGCTTTACAAATGGGGGTTTTTCCGTTACCTCCTAGGGTTAGATTACCTATGCTTATAATAGGCAGATTAAAATCAAGTTCTTTTTTAAATTTAGTATTTAAAATCGCTATGATTGTATATAAAAGACTAAAAGGTAAAAGCAAAAAGGCTAAAGTTTTTTGTAAAAAATTAGGTTTAAAAAAATACCGATCAAGCCAAGTCATATGTATTCTTTAATGTTGTTGGGAGTTTTCTTTTAAAAGCATTATTTTGCATACGCTCTAAGACTAAATTTTTTAAATTCTCATCAAAATTTTCCAAGCTTTGTTTATTTTCTAAAGCTTTTAAAACTTCATCTAAAACTTCATATTTGTAGCCAAGATCTTTTTCATCGCTTTGATTTGGCCAAAGATCAGCACTAGGAGCTTTTTTGATAAAATTTTCATGCACACCCATAAATTTAGCAAGCTCAAAAACTTCGCTTTTATAAAGTGTAGCTAAAGGGTTAAAGGCACAGGCTAAATCTCCATAAATAGTTCCATAGCCAAGCATTAATTCACTTTTATTAGAAGTACCTACCACTAAAGCATTATACAAGGCTGAATAATCATAAAGTAAGCTCATACGCACTCTTGCGGCTAAATTTCCTATGCGAAGTTGTGTAGGGTTTTGGATAACTTTTTCAAAGTTTTGTAAAATATCATCAATATAAATAATTTGATATTTTATATTTAATTTTTTACAAAGCATAAGAGCATCATTTAAATTTTCTTTATTAGATTGTTTAGTGGGCATTAATAGGGCAAATAATTTATCTTGAACTGCTTTTTTACAAAGGTAAGCTACTACAGCAGAATCTATTCCACCACTTAAACCTAAGATGAGATTTTTATCTCCTGCTTGTTTTTTTATAAAATTAATCAACAATTCTTGTAATTTTGTATAATTCATAAAAAATCTTTAAATATTATTTTTTTAAAATTATATTTGATTTAGTTAAAAGGAAGTTTATGCGTATTTTAAAACAACCATGTGGAATGTATGAGACAAATTGTTATATTATAGATCATAATAACAAGCAAATCATCATCGATCCGGGTGAGAATGCTTATGAGTTTATCAAAGAAAATGTAAGCAAACCTTTAGCTATTTTAAATACCCATGGTCATTATGATCATGTTTATGATAATGCTAGGGTTAAAAAAGATTATGAAACCCCACTTTTTATCCATAAAGATGATGCTTTTATGTTAAAAGATCCTTTTAATTATGGCTTTGAGCACTCAAGTGCTGATGTTTTGGTTGAAAATGAAAATGAATTTAGTATAGATGAGTTTAAGTTTAAATTCCATCATTTTCCAGGACATACTCCAGGGTGTTGTATGATAGAGCTTGTAGGTGAAGATATGCTTTTTAGTGGAGATTTTTTATTTTATCGTAGCATTGGTAGATGGGATTTTCCTTACTCAGATGCAACTAAGATGAAAGAGAGTTTATTAAAAGTTTTAGCTTATGAAAAAGATTTTAAACTTTTTCCAGGGCATGGAGAAGAAAGTTCTTTAAAAGAAGAACAAAAAGCAATTCCTGCTTGGCTAAGGTATTTTCATTAATGGATAAGGTTTTATATTTTTTAAGTTTTTTGCTGATTTTAAGTGCGATTTTAAGTTTTTTTAAACCCAAAGAAGCAAAAAGGAAATTTTTTCACAAATGCCCTTGTTTTAAAGCGGTAGAAAATGGTTTAATGAGTAGAATTTGCATTTATGCGGGAAGTTTTGGTTTTATGTATTCTGTGCTTTATATAGGTTTTGGAGTGTATGATAAAAAGCTTTTTGTGATTTTACTTTTATCTTTTGCGATATGGTATTTTGCTTGGGTTTTAAAAAAAGAGTAAAAAACTATCATTAAAAATGCTAAAATACTTTTTTAATTATCAAAAAAGGTATCAAAATGAGAAAAAGCATAGCAGAGTGGGAAAATCAAGAATTACTTTTACTTTCCTTACCTCATGAAAATAGTGATTGGAAGCCTTATTTAGAAGAGATTTTACAAAGCTATGAAGAATTTATTAAAGCTGTAGCTAGTTTTCAAAAAGTTTTGCTTGTAGCACCAAATGAAAAAGACTTTCAAAGATTTAAGTGTATAAAAAATGTAGATTTTTTTAAATGTGATACGAATGATACTTGGATTAGAGATTTTGGCGCAATTGATGTGCGTGAAGATGATAAGCTTTTGGCGCTTGATTTTACTTTTAATGCTTGGGGAGATAAATTTCAAAGCACTTTAGATAATGCAGTAAATTCAAAACTTTTTACTCAAAAACTAAGCGGAAAATTAGAAAAAATTGATTTTATCTTAGAAGGCGGGAGTATTGATTTTAACGGACAAGGAGTAATGCTTACAACGAGTGCTTGTTTGTTAAATGAAAATAGAAATTCACGCTTAAATAAAGAACAAATTGAAACTAAGTTAAAAGAAATTTTTGGCCTAAAGCAAATTATATGGTTAAATCATGGTTATATAAAAGGTGATGATACTGATCATCATATAGATACTTTAGCAAGATTTATCAATGAAAAAACCATTGCTTATTGTGTGTGTAAAGATGAAAATGATGAGCATTATAAACCCTTAAAAGCTATGGAAGATGAGCTTAAAAAAACAGGATTTGATTTATTAGAGCTTCCTTTACCTAAGCCTTTATATTTTGAAGATAAAAGACTTGGTGCTACTTATGCAAATTTTGTTTTTGTTAATGGTGGCTTGATAGTGCCAACTTATAATGATGAAAACGATGTTTTGGTATTAGAAAATTTACAAAAAGTATGCAAAGATAGAAAAGTAGTAGGGGTTGATGCAAGAGTATTTTTAAGACAAAATGGTTCTTTGCATTGTTCTTGTCAAAACCGCTATGAAGGGCAAAGATGAATTTGCAAAAAAGTGCAACCATCATTGCAAGTGCTTGTGCTATTTTTTTAGCTATTGTTAAATTTGTGGTAGGTTTAGCTTCAGGATCTGTTGCGGTGCTTTCTAGTGCGATTGATTCTTTGCTTGATTGTGTGATTTCGGGTTTAAATTTTTTAGCTTTAAAAAAAAGCTCTCAAGGCTCTAGTAAAGAATATAATTTTGGTCTTAGTAAAATCGAAGCATTAATGGGACTTTTTGAAGGTCTTGTTATTAGTGGGATTGGGGTTTATATTTTTTATGAAAGTGTCTTAAAAATTCACAACCAAGAAAGCGTAGAAAAACTTGATCTTGGAATTTTTGTTATGGCTTTTGCTATGGCTGTGACTTTGTGTTTGGTGGTTTTTTTAAATTATGTTGCTAAAAAAACTAAAAGTTTAATTATAAAAGCTGATAGCTTGCATTATAAAATAGACTTTTTAACTAATGCTCTAACGCTTTTAGCACTTGTGATTATAGCTTTTACAAATTATCATTTTATTGATGGTTTATTTGGTATAGCTATAAGTTTATATACGATTTTTTCAGCTTTTAAAATCATCAAAGAAAGTTCTAAAATTTTATTAGATGTGGCAATTGATAAAGAACAAGTTGAAGTGATTAAACAAATTATAAGTGCAAATAAAGAAATTAAAAGCTTTCATCATCTAAAAACTAGAAAAAGTCCTGATATACTTTATGTTAGTGTGCATTTGGTTTTTGAACCTACAATATCACTTTTAAAAGCTCATAAAATCGGTGATGAGATTGAAGATAGTATAAGGGAGCATTTTAAAGATGATTTTTGGAATATTCATATTCACTTAGACCCTTATGATGATTCAGAAGAAGAAAGGAATAAAAATGAAATTAGCACTCATTCAGCAAGAATTTAAACAAAATAAAGAAAAAACTATAGAAAAAACATGCGAACTTATCAAACAAGTAGCAAAGGAAAAGGCTGAGCTTGTATGCTTGCAAGAACTTCATCAAACGCAGTATTTTTGTCAAAGTGAAAATACAAACTTTTTTGATTTGGCAAATGACTATGAAGAAGATGTTAAGTTTTGGTCTAATGTGGCTAAAGAAAATAAAGTTGTTTTGGTAACTTCTTTATTTGAAAAAAGAAGTGCAGGGCTTTATCATAATACTAGTGTGGTATTTGAAAAAGATGGCTCCATAGCAGGTAAATACCGCAAAATGCATATACCTGATGATCCTTGTTTTTATGAAAAATTTTATTTTACTCCAGGTGATTTGGGTTTTGAACCTATACAAACAAGTGTTGGAAAACTTGGAGTTTTAATATGCTGGGATCAATGGTATCCTGAAGCTGCTAGGTTAATGGCTTTAAAAGGGGCTCAAATTTTGATTTACCCTACTGCTATTGGTTGGTTTGATAAAGATGAAAAAGAAGAAAAGCAAAGACAACTTGAAGCTTGGGTTGGTGTGCAAAGAGGTCATGCCATAGCTAATGGCTTACCTGTGGTGGCTATTAATAGAGTGGGTTTTGAAAAAGATGAAAGTGGCGTAGAAGAAGGTATAAGATTTTGGGGAAATTCTTTTGTCTTTGGAGCTCAAGGTGAAGAGCTTTTTAGGGCTGATGATAAACAAGAACTTTGTAAGATTGTTGAAATAGATATGCAAAGATGTGAAAATGTTCGCAGATGGTGGCCATTTTTACGCGATAGACGCATAGAGTATTTTCACGAGTTAAATAAAAGATTTATCGACTAAAAGGAGAGAAAATGAAAAAAGTTTTAGTGCCTTTAGCAAAGGGTTTTGAAGAGGCTGAGTTTATAGGTATAGCTGATGTTTTAAAAAGAGCAGGGGAAGCTAGTGGAAATTTAGAAGTAATTATTGCTTCGCTAGATGATGAGCTTTTAGTTCAAGGTGCTAATGGAATTTGTGTAAAAGCTGATGTAAGTTTAGCTAATGTTGATCAAGAAAATTTAGATGCAATTGCTCTTGCAGGTGGATTTGAAGGTATGATGAATTTAAAAAATAATCAAACTATCATAAAAATTATACAAGATTTACATGCAAAGAAAAAAATCGTAGCTGCTATTTGTGCTTCGCCTATGGTATTAGCAAAAGCAGGAGTAATTAGTGGAGAGTTTTCTTGTTATCCTGGTTGTGAAGTAGATATTGAAGGTGTAAGAGTAAATAAAGCAGTTGTAGTAAATGAAAATGTCATCACAGCAGCTGGACCCGCTACGGCTATTTTATTTGGTTTAGAGCTTGTTAAGTATTTATGCTCAGAAGAAGTTTATATAAAACTTTATGATGGAATGCTTGTTCCTTTGACAAAATAAACCCTCGTTAATGAGGGTTTAGCTTACATTTGCTTCATAAGTTTAGCAATTTCTCCCTCATGAGGAAATCTATCTACTTCGCAGTTAAATAAGTCTTTTTTAGAGTAAATGATTTTACCATCTACTTCTACTATAAAATGACCACCACCTTTTTCTATGGTAGAAATTTGCGCATCTTTGAATTCATTTTGTATTTCTTCTGCAACCCTTGCAGCTTGTGGTTTGTAATTTCAAAGATTACAATAATAAATTTTCACTTCCATTTTTTACTCCTTTTTTGAAAGTAAGCTATTATACATTTTTTATTCTTGTAAGTTTTAAATTTAAGGTTTTTTTTTATAATAATAAAAAAATACAAGGGAAAATATGAGCCAATTTACACATTTGCATTTACATACTGAATATTCTTTACTTGATGGAGCAAACAAGCTTAAAGAGCTTGCTAAAACGCTAAAAGCACAAGGTGCAACAAGTGTTGCTATGACTGATCATGGAAATATGTTTGGGGCAATTGATTTTTATAAAACGATGAGAGCTGAAGGGATCAAGCCTATTATAGGGCTTGAAGCGTATTTGCATAATCATGATGATTTAAGTGATAAAAGCTCAAGGCAACGCTTTCATCTTTGTTTATTTGCTAAAAATGAAATTGGCTATAAAAATTTAATGTATTTAAGCTCACAAAGTTATATAAATGGCTTGTATTATTACCCAAGGATTAACAAAAAACTTCTGGAGGCTCATAGTGAGGGGTTGATTTGTTCATCAGCTTGCTTGCAAGGTGAAGTAAATTGGCATTTAAATACCAAAAATGAAAAAAATTTAAAATTTGGTGCAAAGGGTTATGAAGGCGCAAGAGAAGCTGCACTTTGGTATAAAAAGGTTTTTGGAGATGATTTTTACCTTGAGATCATGCGTCATGGCATTGATGATCAAAAATTTATAGATGATTCTATCATTAAACTTGCCAAAGAGCTTGATATAAAAATCATCGCAACCAATGATACGCACTATACTTTCAAAGAAAGAGCGGCCGCACATGAAGTATTTATGTGTATAGCTATGGGGGTTAAACTTGATGATCCAGGACGCTTAAGACATGAAGTACATGAATTTTATGTAAAAACACCAGAACAAATGAGTGAGCTTTTTGCAGATATTCCTGAAGCTATTGAAAATACTCAAGAAATAGCTAGCAAATGTAACTTAGAATTAAAACTAGGCGATCCTACTCCACCAAATTTTAAATTTACAAGAGAATATGCGAAAAAATATGGCTTAAGTTTAAGCCAAGAAGATCAAGAATTTAGTTTTGATAATGATGATATAGTCTTTGAGTATCTTTGTAAAAAGGGCTTAGAAGAAAGGCTTCAATTTATAGACGAAAGCAAACATCAAGAGTATAAAGATAGACTTGATTTAGAAATTAATATCATAAAAAATATGAAATTTTCAGGTTATATGCTTATTGTTCATGATTTTATCGCTGCAGCTAAGGAAAAAGATATACCAGTTGGTCCAGGGCGTGGAAGTGCTGCGGGAAGTTTGGTTTCGTATTGTTTGAAAATTACAGATTTAGATCCTATACCTTATAATCTTCTTTTTGAGAGATTTTTAAATCCTGAGCGTGTATCAATGCCTGATATTGATGTGGATTTTTGTCAAGATAGAAGAGGGGAAGTGATTGATTATGTGATCGATAAATACGGAGCTGAAAAGGTTGCACAAGTTATTACCTTTGGTAAGCTTTTAGCTAAAGGGGTGATTAGAGATGTAGCTAGGGTTTGTGATATGAGCATACCTGATGCTGATGCTTTAGCAAAATTAGTCCCTGAAGAGTTAAAAATCACTCTAGAAAAAGCTTATGAGCAAGAGCCAAAAATAGCTGAATTTGTAAATTCTCATCCAAAAGGGCGTCAAGTTTGGGATTTTGCTAAGGCACTAGAAGGTTTAAATAGAAATGCGGGTATGCACGCAGCAGGAGTTGTGATATCTAACGAAGCTTTATGGAACAAAGCACCACTTTTTAGACAAAGTAAAAACGATGAACGCCATTTAGTAACGCAGTATTCTAAAGAATACCTTGAAGATGTAGATTTAATCAAATTTGACTTTTTGGGCTTGAAAACTCTTACGGTGATTAATAATGCAATTAGGCTAGTTAAAAAGCGTTATGGCAAAGATGTAGTTTGGGAAAAAATAGATATGAATGATCCTAAGGTTTATAAAACCATACAAAGTGGAAATACCTTGGGTATTTTTCAAATAGAATCAGGTGGTATGCAAAGTTTAAATGCTAGGTTAAAACCTGAAAGATTTGAAGACTTAATTGCGGTTTTAGCTTTATATAGACCTGGGCCACTTGATAGTGGGATGGTGGATGATTTTATCGATATCAAACATGGTAGAAAAGCCGCAAGTTATGCTTTTGAAGACTTAAGACCTATACTTGAAAATACTTATGGGGTTATAGTTTATCAAGAACAAGTTATGCAAATAGTGCAAAAAATAGGTGGTTTTTCTTTGGGGGGAGCTGATAATGTGCGTCGTGCTATGGGTAAGAAAAAAAGAGAAATTCTAGATAATCTTAAAGCCGAATATCTAGAAGGAGCTAAAAAACAGGGGTATGATGAGAAAAAAGCTGATGATTTGTTTGAACTTATCTTAAAATTTGCTGAATATGGTTTTAATAAATCCCACTCAGCTGCTTATGCACTTATAACCTTTCAAACAGCGTATTTGAAGACTTATTATCCTAGTGAGTTTATGGCTGCACTTTTAACTAGTGAAGAAAGCAATATAGATAAAGTCGCAAAATATATAGAAGAGATGAAAAGAATGAACATCAAGCTCTTACCACCAAGTATAAATAAAGCTCAAAGAGAATTTAGCGCTACTAAGCTTGAAGATGGTTCTGAAGCTATTATTTATGGGCTTGGGGCAATTAAAAGCGTGGGAATTCCTGCTATTGAAAATATTATGGCTATTCGCAAGGAAGAGGGTTTTAGTGATTTTGATGATTTTATAAGTTCAATTGATCCTACAAAAATCAACAAAAAAACCATTGAAAACTTAGCCAAATCAGGTGCTTTTGATGAGTTTGGTTATACTAGAAAATGTTTAGTGGATAATCTTGATCTTATTTCAGAAACAAGTAGAAAAATAGCTGAAGTTAAAAGAAATTCTACTGCTTCGCTTTTTGGAGAAGAAGAAATAGCTGCAGATATTAAAGTGGGACTTTATGATAATAAAATAGAATTTGAAATAATGGAAAAATTAAGTTATGAAAAGGAAATTTTAGGAATTTATGTATCAGGTCATCCTTTAGACAAATTTGCAAACCAAATAGAAGGCATAGAGTATTTTAAAAGTATGGATTTTGAAACGCTTAAAGGCGAGGGTGAGCTTTTGGTCGTAGGAAAGATTGAAGATTTTAAATCAATGATGAGTAAAAGCGGTAAAAGATACGCTAAGGCTGTAATTTTAGACTTTTATTCTACTTTTGATATGATTGTTTTTGAAGCTCAAGTAGAAAAAGTTGAAGCACTTTTTAAAGAAAGTAAAGATGAAGCTTTTGCCTTTTTACTAAGATATAAAAACAATGATAATGATTTAAGCTTTAGCCTAAATGAAATTTATACCTTAGAAGAAGCAAAAGAAAATGAGTTAAAATCTTTTAGTAAAAGAAAAAGTTTTACAAAAAAAGAAAACAAAGAAGAATTCATGCAAGAGCCTATGAAATTTGAAGAAAATATCATAGAGCTTGATATAAATAAACTTAGTAAAGATATGGTGTATGAAATTTATGATCTAGCCAATACAAGACATAATCCAAAAGATGCCAATAATAAAAAATTAGTTTTAAAAGTATTAGATGTGGGTAGTTGTTTGCTTTATCATACAGGTTTTGTGATTTCTAAAGAGACTTTTGAAGAAATTTCTCAAAAATGCAAAACTTAAGTATTTAAATAAAAATAGGTTTGAATTTTATTTTATATGAGATTTTATATATGCAAATTTAAGTTGATAAATTTCAACGCCGTTTTAAAAATCACAAAGTTATCTTATAAAATGTCTCAAAAAAGGTTTTTATATATTTTTTAGTTAAAAATTTAATTATTTTATTTATTAAGATAGAATTTTTAAGATAACTAAAATATATAAAAAACCATTTTTGTTTATTAAATATTTATATATTTATTTTTTAAAAATTTTCAATATTTCTTGTTTATATTCGCTTAATTTTAAAATTTCATAAAAATCTTTATCACAAAAAGTTCCAAGCTTTTGTATATCTACATTATGACTTGCAAATTCTATTAAAATGTCTTTTATTGGGTATTCTTTACCATCAAGGTCTAGTCTATCCTTAAAATTATCTAAAAAAATAAGCAACGCAGGGGCTTTTACTCCAGTATGATATTCTATAATAGAATCTGCACGCAATAAATTATGTCTTAAAAGCTGTAAAAATCTTGATACTCTTCCCTTTACTTCATAAGCGAGCATTTTCTGAATCGGCGCTAAGTAATACCTTCCTACTATATTTAGATCATATGGTATATTTTTTAAATCTATTTTTAATCCATGTTTAAAAAGTAAATAAATAAGATCGCTATGCACAAACATAACTAGTAGTTTTTCATCAAGCATCTCTTTAGGGTAACGCTTTATTAATTCTTGAAAGAAAAAATCAAGTGTTTCATCATCTGCATCGCAAAATCTTCTATTAGGCGTTTGATTAAGTCTAATATTTTCAAAAAATGTAGTATTGATTTTACTATCAAGATTATCCAAGATAAACTCTAAAATATTTTTATTTTCTGTGCTCAACTTATGTTCTAATGCAACAGATAAACCAAATTTGTTTTCTTCAGTAATTACTACTTTATAGCCTAATGTTCTAAGAAATTTAGCATATTCTAGTTTATCAAAACGCAAACAAGTATGCATCACTTTATCACTAATAGGAATATGAAAGCCTTGAGATTTTGCATTTTTTACAAGAGTACTAAAAAAATCCTCATCTGGCATTGCATTGCTTATCGTTCCTTTTGGTACATAAAAACAAAGCTGAGTGATATGTTTGTATTGTTCATTTTGCAAAGGAATTATTTTTTCTAAAATAATCTTAGCCTGCTTATAATCACGCGCCTTAACAAGCTTACATAATAATTCATAGCTTGGATTATCCATATCAAATACTGCTTTATACCATGAAGGTGGATTATTTTGTAAAGAGCAGTCGCTAAATATATTGTTTGATTGTTCTACTAATTCGCTTGGTAGATTCCATTCGCTTAAATCGCAGTCAAAAGATTTTGCTCCATGAAACATAGAATTGATATTTTCAGCTTTTTTTGGTTTCCATTTAGATAAATCACTTTTAAAAGACTCACAATCACAAAACATCTCTTCAAAATCTTTTACATTTGTAACTTTCCACTTGCTTAAGTTTGCATTAAAATCTTTTAATCCTTTAAAAAGTCCATTCATGTATTTGATTTGGCTCACATCCCAAGACTCTATCCCGCTAAAATCTTTCCTATTTGTATGCAAATGAATGATTTCCATAGAATAACTAGCAAAAAGTTGATTTAGGTCTTTTATGTAACTTAAATCAATTTGCCCTAAAGATATAAATTCCATCTCTACTAATATTTTTAATTCAAAAAGATTAAATGGAATATAGCAAAGATTTGGATGTTTTGGTTTAAATTTACCTTTTTTATTATAAAAAGCACAATCGCGCAAAGTACTTTCTATGCTTTTACCTTTTATAATATCTTCTAAAATCTTTCTTAGTTCGTAAAGACTGCTTTTTTTAAGTTCTTTCCTTACGCTCTTGCTATAATCTTTATAACCATCATTGTTATAATCAATGCAAATAAATTCACTAAATTCTATATAAATACCATCTCCTATATTTTTACCTTTGTTAGAATCTACTACAACTTTATCGATTAACTCATTTATAGCATCATCACATATTTTTAAAATGTCTTTGTCGATGCTTTTAATAGCGCCATTTTGTAATAAATTTAAAGCTTTTAAAACTTTAAAATTTTGCACAGCATCTATAAGCTCTTTAGGAGTTTTTCCTAAAATTATTGTAGTTTCTTGTGTTGAAACTTTATTTACATCTTTTTTTCTCCATTCTCCTTGGCTTTTTTATAGCATCGTTTAAAAACTTGGAGTATTCATCATGATATTTACCTAATAAATCAAAGTCAGTTTTTCCATCAATTTCACAATGAGAAGAATCATATGCTGGTAAATTAAATTTTTTTATGATTTGCTCTGAAGTCATTGCTCCTGCATCTTTTAAAAGCTTTTTATTTCTAGATCCTTTTGCGATATCTAAAGGAGTATCTGGGGTAGCAAAATTCACATTAGCTCCAAGTTCGATTAAAAGCTGTGTAACCCTATAAGTTTCTGCTTCTTTTACAGCTTCAAATAAAAGAGTTTCATTGTTACATTTTCTTAATTTGCTAAAAGTTTGCATATCTACATTAGCTCCTCCTTTAATAGCTAGTTCTAATAATTCATAATTATTTTGTCTAGCCCAAAAATGCATAGGAGTCCTACCGGAATATCCCTCATCATGCACTTCAAATTTAGCTCCACGATTTACTAGATACTGTATGATTTGAGAATTTGTGTTTTTAGCATTGAGTATATATGCGTAGATTAGGGCATTTTGATAAATAATACTGTTTTCTTCTACTTCTTTCATTAAGATGTATTTTTCATTAGCTTCTTTGATATATTTCATATCTACAAAGCGAAGATTGTATTTAGGATCTTTTAAACTTAAACCATACTCATCAAATAAATAATCTAAAATAGAAAAATCATTATCATAATTTCCACAAGTAAATGCAGCTCTTACTATAGTTGTGCAAGGATCAAACAAAGATAAATCATCCTTGCTGTTTTGGTTTTTAAAATGTGCCTCATAAAAGCTTTCTTTTATGGGATAATCTTTTAAAAGATTTTTAACATTTTCTAAGTCATTATTACTAATAAAATCAAATAATTGTTTTTGAATTTGCATTTTTTCTTCAAAACTCATAGCTTTGATATCTTCTAGTTTTTTCATTGTTTTTCCTTTAGTTTTTATCCTTTCTTCTTTCTTCATACATTTTAATTTGTTCTGGTTCTTCTAAGCTTGTATCGATATTGTATTCTTCAACCAATTCCTCCCAAGTCTTAGCTCCTGCTTTTTTTAAGATTTTTATGTTTTTATTTATATCGTAAGTATTAGCTCTATCCAATGGAGTAGCAGGATCATAATATTCAATTTTTCCATTTTCAATATCACTTATACAACAATTAGCCACATTTACATCAGCTCCATATTTGATTAGCACTTCCACACAAGCTCCTATAGGTTTCTCATCAGATTCTGCAGCTCTATGCAAAAGGGTTTCTCCTGCATTAGTAAAGCTAAATTCACTTTCTGTTTTAATGGCTCTCATATTAGGATTTGCTCCTAGTTTTAAAGCTTCTTCTAAATACTTCACTTCTTCGCCGCATAATATCCATTCATGTAAAGGAGTGCTGCCGCTTTCTTCATTATAAGTTTCAAATGTGCATCCTTTTTTAAAAAAATACTCTATTACTTCTTTATTTTTTCCATCTCTATCAATATACCTACTAAGTGCATTGTATCCAAAGCACACTTCATTGGCTTTAAGTCCTAAATTTTCAAAATACTCCATCATTTCAAAACTTTTACTTTTATCATAAGCAATTCCTGCACAAGCTAAAGCGATAACAGGATCGATAATAGCTCTTTTGTTTTCACTATCCCAATAAGGTGTATAGCATTTTTCAAAAAATATTTCAGGCACAGGATAATCTTTTAAAAATTCTTTAACTTCTTCAAGTTTGTTAGCCTCTACAAGATCATAAAATTCTAAACATAAGTTTTTTACATATTTATCTACATCTTCTTCCAAAGATAATATTTCTTCTAATGTTTTCATTGTTTTTCCTTTCTTTGTAAAATGAGTTTTAATCTTTAACAAGTGATTTTAGTATTTTATAAATCTCACTTAAATCATCATGATAAAGCACATTTTTAATAAACCAATCCATAAATTCATCTTCACTTACTTCATCATAAGGTATGCCAGTATCTTCTTCAAAAGCAACTTCGTAGTTTTCTGGATCTAAATTATTATATGCACCTTCCATAAAATCATCTATATGATTTTTTACTGCTTCTAGGAGTTCTTTACTAGGTTTTGTGTCTAAAAATGCTTTGAAATCATCTAAGCTTTCTAAAATATCGGTATTAAAATCCATAATTTTTCCTTGTGATTTTGGTTTTTAATTTTCTTTTCTTTATTTAATCCAAGTGCTATTAATCCAAACTATTTCATCAATTTGTTCAGCATAAGTAGCAAATCGTAATTTAAAATTCCTAGGATTGTTTTTATTGAAAAATTTCTTAAAGACTGGATTTGTTTCTATAAAGTCAAAGATTTTTTCACATCTTATTTGTTGCTCTTTATAGTTGATTTCTAGATCTTCCACATCATCGACTTCTTTTAAATTTGCATATTTAATAAATTCTCCATTGTTATCATTGCTTGAGTAGGATTTATTTTGCTCAAGATACTCATCATATGATAAACTAAAAGTTATCGTTAAAACCCATCTGCTTAGATTTTCATCTTCTAAAAAAGTGTAAAAATCTTTCTCAAATTTGAAACAAATATAATATTCATCTATAAATGGTCTATTGTATGAAATATCAATATCTATAAAAAAATCTACACAATCTTTATCTGTATTTTCTAAAAATTTCACTGGTGTTAGGCAAATTTTTTTAAATTCATTATAAATTTTTAGAGCATTTAAACTATTAAAAGGTTTTAATGTATCATAAAATTCTTTAGCCATTTTGATGCTTTGCAATGAAATAAAATTTTCATTTGTTTGTTTAATGTTTTGTAATTTTTCTAGTTGTATTTGTTCTTGTATATAAAATGTTTCTAGCCCAAATTTTTCATAAGGACTTTGTGAGTAAAATTTAACTTCCTTTACACTTAGTGGAAAATGTTTATTTATAAAAGAGCTCATGCATGTAAAATTATCTTCTAAATTTGATTGATACATATCTATACAAAACATAATATAAAGTATATTGTTTTTTTCACATATAAAAAGATTATTGTAAGAATTTTTACAAGAATAAACATAGTCAAAGAAATTTTTATCAAAATTGGATTTAAATTCTATATTTTCATCAATGTTAAAATCCTCTTCTTCGCTTCTATCTATATAGGCTATAATGATCTTTTTTAAATTATTTTTAAAATATTTTAAAAAACAATTACATTGAAAAAATCAAAACTACCTATGTATTTATAAACTTTAGTATGGTTGTCTTCTAAATAGCAACAACCTTGATAAAAAATAGAATTTAAAGCCATTCCTCCATTGCCATCTTGTCTAAAATTTAAATCAAAAAGTAAAGGAAGAGAGTTTTGATTAAACTGCTCTTTTTCTATAAAATCTAAAATATATTCTTCCTCTGTGGTATCACCAAACATAATAGCTGATTTTAAATTTTTATTCTCTTCGTTTTCTAGTATAAAAATTTGCAAATTATTATCTAAATCTAATTTAAAATCAAAATTTGCTTTTAAATTTAATATTTTCAAAGCTTTGCTTAAGGAGTTAAAGCACTCATCGTCATTTTGGATAAATATAATATTTTTAATTTTTTCTGTTTTTAGATAATTTGCCAACTCTTTTAAATCTATCATTCGTCTGTAGGTTAATCCATGGGTTATCTTAGCTTTTAAGGCATCGCAATATTCTTTGTGTTTAACGATATTTAAGAAATTTAATATATTATCTAAATCAAAAAGAAATTCTCCTAACATTAAATAATCAAATATTTCTTCTGCTTGGCTTTTTATGCTATTGTTTGGTTTAATTTGTGTAAAACCTAGTAAGCGTATTTTTGGTTCTTGAAATTCTTTATTTGTTTTTAAAAAACCTATGGAGTTTTCATTAATGTATTGTCTATCATATACAAAAATTTCACCATCAGCATACTGCCAATCTTTAAAATCATAATTTTGTAAAAATTCTTCTTTTTCATACGAAGATAAATCTTTTATTTGACTTAAAATATCTAAAATTTGATTTAAAGCTATAAAATTTGTATTTTTGTTTAAAAATTCTTGAAAATTTGTGATTTTATTTAAATTATTTAATTGAATTTTTATATGGTCTTTTGTGTAGTATATTTGATTTTCGTAATAATTTAAATTTTGATTAAAATTTTCAAGATTTAATTTATGCATTAAGGTATAAAATTCTTTCAGGGTTTGTAGCTTTTTTAGGTGTTTTTGAGTGATACTTACTCCACATTTTAATAAAGTTTTGAAAAGATTTTGATCTATTTTTAAGGCAAAATTTTGTTTTTGCTCATTTTCTAAATTATAATAAAAATCGTATTCTTTGGTGCTAAAAATAGATTCAAAAACACAAATATTTATATTTTTCAAAGTTTTTTTACTAACACTTTTTTGCATTAAAATTTCGATAAAATCATTGTGAATTAAATCGTGTATTTTACTTTGTTCTAAAACATCATCTAATGCTAAAAAATTACCACAAAGTTTTTGGATAATTTTATTAAATAAAGAATTGATAGTATTTATGTGAAAATTTGTAATATTTATATTTTCATCTAAATTTAAAATTTCTTTTATGTATTTTTCTTCAATAGAATTTAAATTTATAGTATATTCGTGTTTTTGTGAAGGAGCTAACTCTTCTTCTAAGATCTGTTTAGAAAAATCATTTCTTTTTTTAATTTTGTAAGCTTTTATGGCATTAAAATTAAATTTTTTTGCTGTTATGAGTTCTTGTTCTTTATTTTTTATCTCTTCATCGCTTAAATTTGCATCAATTCTTTCATAAGCTAAAAGTTTTGGAGGACTATAGGTATAATCTAACATAAAAAGTTCTATACATTCTTCTTTTTGCCACTCATCATATAAACATTCAATATCATCAAGTTGGTTGATACGCTCTTTTCCTTGTGTTGCTTGAGATATTTGCAAAGCTGTGTTTATTTTGTTAAAAATTATATAGTTAGGTAAAGATTCTATAAATTTATTTATTTCTTCGTCTTCTAATTTGTAATTTTGATTATTTTGGTTATAAATTTCGCAAAGCTGTGCTTGCAAAGAATAATAAAAATTTTGCATTGTCATACTTTTTTGAGCTTGCTTGAATGTCACTGTTGCACCAGCTTTTATTAAATTAAAAAAATATTCTTTAGAATGGATATTGTTAAAAGATTTAGATTGTATAAAACCTATTTGATTTTTTGTTTCTTCTTCAAGTAAAGGTTTCATTATACATATGAAAATATCATTATCTAATTTATGATTGATAAACATATCAGCATATTTTAAAAGTTCAATCTCTAAAGCATCATCGATATAATCTTGTACTTTTTTTGTATCACTTAAAGAGAGTTTTTCAAATTCTTCTTGAGTTATATCTAAGACATCTCTTAAGGCTTTTTGTATAATTTTTTCTTGATAATTTTTTAAAACTTTTTGCTCTGAATCCATTTTACCACTTTGTTCAAATTCATCTTCATAATAATTTCTCATAGCATTCATTTGTTTTACAAATTCAAACATATCTTGTATGTTGATTTTTAGAGATTTTGCATTTAAAGTTTGAGGCATATTAAAATAACTAAATTGGTCTATAAAATCTTGCGTCTTAGGTGTGTCGTTTTCTTCGGTTGTATCTTTGGTTTCATTTATTGTTTCATTATCTGTTTGAGTTTGGTGGTAAAGATTAAAAAAATCATCTAGAATAAAATTTGCAATGATCTCAAAGACAGATTCTGTCATTATGATATTTTTACCATTTTCATAAATCCAAGTAAATTTACCTCCGCTTGCAATAAAATCATTTTCTTGAATTTTTTCTACTTTAAAAATACTATTTTTCATTATTTTTAAAAAAGTATCAAAAAAGTTTTGATTTTTTAAATTTAATTCATAATAAAATATTTTATCTTTTTTTGTCAATGTGTAATTCAACATAAACCTTTTATAGAAATTTTCATTATTTGTGCGTAATTGATTTTGAAAATAAAAAGAAACAATGAAGGAACTATTATAACACATCATAATATTGTAGAAATTTAATTTTTTGTGTTTTATAAATGGTATATTTTGGTTAGTATAAGTTCAAAACTAAAACAAATGGTGCCCGAGGTCGGACTCGAACCGACACAAGGTTGCCCTTACTAGATTTTGAGTCTAGCGCGTCTACCAGTTTCACCACTCGGGCTTTTAAGTTTAAATTAATGAGATAAAATTATACTATAAAAAAATTAAAACAATATAAAACATTTAAAAAATTAAAATATTTTTAAAATTTTGGAACTTTTTTTGCTTATATAATGTTAAAAAATTATTTGCGGAGCAAAACAATGAGAATTAGCAATCAATACACCTTTTACACATCAATCCAAAATTATACTGATGGACAATCTTTACTCAATAAGTATAATTTGCAATTACAAACAGGTCAGCTTATTCAGCATTCTTGGGAAAATGCAAATATTTATATCAATGGTTCAAGATTAGAATATGAGATGGCAAATATAGGTCAGATTATTCAAGGCACACAAGCAGCACAAGAAATGGCAAAAAATACAGATACAGCTTTAAAAAATATTACAGAGCTTTTAGAAGAATTTAAAGTTCTTTTAACAAAAGCAGCTAGTGATGGAAATTCTCAAACTTCAAGAGAAGCTATTGCAAAAGAGCTTAAGCTTATAAGGGATTCTATAGTGAATATTGCTAACACTAGTATCAATGGGCAATATTTATTTGCAGGATCTAATACAGCTACAAAACCCTTTGATAAATATGGTAATTATAATGGCAACAAAGATAATATTTTTGTTGTTAGTGGGGCTGGTACTCAAATTCCTTATAATATACCTGGTTGGGATTTATTTTTTAAGCCTGATTCTAATGAAAATAAACTTATCTCTACCAATGTATCTTTTGTCGATGCTCGTTATCCAGATAAAAAAGAATACTTAACCGAAGAGTCTAAATTCTCGCACTTAATAGGGCAAAATTATGTTGATGGTGGAGGATTGAAACCAGATGAGCATTTTGGTGATACATATGATGATAAACTTCCCTTCCCAAATTCTTCTATGTATATTCAAGGTGTTAGGCCAGATGGAACTAGTTTTAAAGCGACTATTAGTGTAGGAGCTGATGATAAAATAGGCGATGTATTGGAAAATATAGGTAAATTATATGGAAATACAGATGCTAATAAAGTAGTTGAAGTTACTATGAATGATAGTGGACAAATAGAAATTAAAAATTTAAAAGAAGGTAATAGTTCTTTGGATTTTCATGCAATTGCTATGACTCCACAGATGAAAGATGAGCAACAAATCAAAGAATTAAGTGAAGCTGCTAAACAAGAAGGCATCACTATGAAAGATGTGACTGATCGTATTATGCAAGCATCGCATAATGGAGATTTAAACAATGCTAGAAGCCCTGTTACCATTACAGTTGGTGGAAAAAATTTCACTGTTGATATTTATAAAACTGATTTTATAAAAAGTAATATTAATGGTAATAAAACTAATGGGGCTGACTTTGATGTGCCTTTTGAAAAAGATGGAAATACCGTGTTTGGTAATGTTTCTCAAATTATTAGAGGAACTAGTGAGTATGCTACAGAAAGTACAAAATTAAGTGAAGTTATAGCTAATGCTAATGGAGATATGAAAAACCAAAAGTTAGAGATGGATATCACTTCCAAAAGTGGTCAAAAGTATAAAGTTGAGATTGATTTAGAAAATTCAAAAGTCAGCTATCAAGATCCAAATGATCCTACTAAAACTATAAGTTTTCCTATCACTCACTCTCAATACAATGAAGCAACTGGCACTTCAGTGGGTATGCAGACAAAACCAGAGGATATTACTTATGGGCAATTAAATGATATTATAGGTATGTTTGCAAGTGATAAAGTACCAACTGCAAATATAAATGCAAATGCAAATGGAACAATTAATAATAATGATTTTCAAACCATTCAACAAAATATAAGTGATTCTAAAGATTTTGTTGAAGTTGGTATGGATTATAAAGGTCGTATAAGCATCACTGATAAATTTTCAACAAATACTAACATAGGTCTTACTTTAAAAGATGCTAATTCAAATCGTGCTTTTCCACCATCTGGAGAAGTAAGTAGTGGATCAAATTTTGCATTTAGTGCGAATAATTCGTTGGTTATAGATGATCCAAATATTGATTTGATTAAAGATTTAGATGATATGATAGATGCAGTTTTAAATGGCAATATGAGAGCAGATTCAGAAGGAAAAGATCCTAGAAATACTGGCTTGCAAGGTGCTTTAGAAAGAATAGACCATTTACAAGATCATGTTAGAAAAATGCATACAACTATAGGTTCATATACTAATACTATAGAAGAAACAAACAAAAGAATGACTTTTTTAAATATCAATGTGGCAACTATTAAAAGTGGTGTAACTGATGCTGATTATGGACAAACTTATTTGCAATTTATGCAAACTATGGTTTCTTATCAAGCTATGCTTTCGGCTACTTCTAAAATTTCTCAAATTAGTTTATTAAACTACTTATAATTTTTTGATATAATAGCTTTTTTCTTTATAAAGGATATATTATAAAAAAAGAAGCTATTTTTGTTATTTTAAATATTTTAATTTTTTATTTTTGTTTGAGTGCTTTGATACCTGAGCAGTCTTTAGTGAGTATTATAGGATATTCTTTAGCTAAACTTAGTTATTTTTTATTCGGTTCATTGACTAAAATTTACCCTTTTGTCTTTTTTTGGTTTAACTACCTTTTGTATAAAAACGATTATAATTTAGAGGTTATAGAGCGTAGATTTAGTGTAGCTATATTTGCATGTATTTTTGCTTCGCTTGTTTTTGCTTCAATGTTTTTGCAAGATAAAGGCTATATAGCTTCTGCTATGTTTGTGATTTTAGATGGTCTTTTTGGAAAAATAGGAAGTTTGATTTTGGTAATCTTACTTTTAGTTTTTGCTTTTAGTATTTCTTTTCCACAGGTTATAAAAGAGGTATTTAAAATAGAGCTTGATTTTGATTTTTATTTAAAACTAGAAACTTTAATAAAAAATAAAATTTTTGGATTTTTTGGTGGTGATAAGTATGAAAACGAAACCAAAGAAGAACAAGAAAAGCTCAAACAAGAACTTTTAATTAAAGAGAAAAAAGAAGAACTTGTTGAAGAAGAATTACCAAAGCAAGAAATTCAAGAAAGTAAAAAATTCAATCTTGAAGATTTAAAAAATCAAGAATTAGAAGAAGTGATAATTAGTGAAGAAGATAAAAAACTAGGAACAAGTTATATATATGAGCTATCAGAACCTATTGCAAATTTTGCTCAAAAAGCTAGTCAAATAAATATAAAGGAAAATGAAATGACCCCTGAAGAGTATTTATCAAAATATAAAAATAAAAGTGAAGATATTTATACTCAAACATTAAAAAGTAAAAATTTAGATGAACCAAGTTATAAAAGACGCAATATAGACTTAAATGAGGAAAAAGAACAAGAAATAGAAGAAAATTCTTTATTTGCAAAAGAACTTAAAGAGCGTGAGCAAATGCTACAAAAAGCTAAACTATTAGAAGAGTATAAGGCTTTACAAAAAGAAAAAATACTAGAAGAACTAAATGAAGATTTTAAAAAAATTGAGGAATTAAATGCTATAGAAGCACAAAAAGAAGCTGAATTTAAAAAAATACAAGATAAAACAAGTTTTTTAGGGGTCAAAGATTTTAAAGATGAAGATTTTATCCCACAAAATGAAACAAAAGAATTAGATTTTAGCGAAGATGATTTTACTAAGCCTGTAAGCATAGAAGAATTAAGAAGCAAAAAATCCCCTGAAAGTTCTTTTGTAGTAGAAAAAATACAAAGCACAACCATATATGATATTTTAGATGATGATATTCAAGAACCTTTAGTAGAAGATTTTGAAAGTAAAATTCATCATTCTATCACCAATGAAGTAAGTGAAAATAAAGCCTTGTTAAAAAATCTTGATTTTGGAAATTTTGAAAAACCTAAAGATTTTTCTTTACCTCCTTTGGACTTTCTAACTATGCCAAAAGAAGATAAAAGTGAAATTAATGAAGAAGAAATCGATAGAAAAATTTATGATTTACTTGAAAAGTTAAGACGCTTTAAGATAGGTGGAGATGTAGTAAGAACTTACACAGGACCTGTTGTAACTACTTTTGAATTTCGTCCAGCAGCTGATGTTAAAGTGAGTAAGATTTTATCTTTACAAGATGATTTGGCAATGGCTTTAAAGGCTCAAACAATAAGAATTCAAGCTCCAATCCCAGGAAAAGATGTAGTAGGTATAGAAGTACCAAATGAAAAAATTGATACGATTTATTTAAGAGAAATTTTAGAAAGTGAAGTGTTTAAAAATTCAAGTTCGCCATTAACTATAGCTTTGGGTAAAGATATAGTAGGTGATCCTTTTATAACAGATCTTAAAAAGCTTCCTCATCTTTTGATAGCAGGAACTACAGGGAGTGGTAAAAGCGTGGGGATTAATTCTATGCTTTTATCTTTGCTTTATAGAAATTCACCAAAAACTTTAAGACTTATGATGATAGATCCTAAAATGCTTGAATTTAGCATTTATAATGATATACCGCATTTACTTACTCCGGTTATCACAGATCCTAAAAAGGCTGTAAATGCTTTATCAAATATGGTAGCTGAAATGGAGCGAAGATATCGTTTGATGGCTGAAGCAAAAACTAAAAATATAGAAAATTACAATGAAAAAATTAAAGAACAAGGTGGGGAAATCTTACCATTTATTGTAGTGATTATTGATGAATTAGCTGATTTAATGATGACTGCAGGTAAAGATGTGGAGTTTTATATAGGTCGTTTGGCTCAAATGGCAAGAGCAAGTGGAATTCATCTAATTGTAGCTACACAACGCCCTTCAGTAGATGTAGTTACTGGGGTTGTAAAAGCAAATTTACCGAGTAGAATTTCTTATAAAGTAGGGCAAAAGATAGATTCTAAGGTTATATTGGATTCTATGGGTGCTGAGAGTTTATTAGGAAGAGGTGATTGTTTATTTACACCTCCTGGAATGAGTGGTATTGTGCGTTTGCATGCGCCTTTTGCAAGTGAGAGTGAAATAGAAAATATAGTAGAATTTTTAAAAGCTCAGCAAATAGTAGAATATGATGAAAGCTTTTTAAAAGATGATAGTCAAGATAATGCCTATAGAAAAAGTGAATTTAACGATGGTGAGTTAGATGAGCTTTATGAAGAAGCTAAGGCTGTGATTTTAGAAGATAGAAAAACAAGTATTTCTTATTTACAAAGACGCTTAAAAATAGGTTATAACCGCGCTGCAAACATTATAGAGCAACTTTCACAAACAGGTATTTTAAGCGAACCTGATGCAAAAGGGCAAAGAGAAATTTTATAATTAATTTCTCATTGCATTGTTGTGATCTTTTAAAGTAGAGGTAAAAATATGTTTATTTGTTTTTTTATCTCTTACAAAATATAAATATTCTGTTTTAGCAGGAAAAATTGCTGCTTTAATTGCTTCAAAAGATACATTACATACTGCCTCATCTGGTATGCCATTAAATTTATAAGTATTATATGAGCTATTATCTGATCTTATTCTTTGCGAGGTAATTTTTTCATGAGAGTATTTTCCATAATTTAGTGTTCCATCCATTTGAAGCTTCATACCTTTTTTAAGGCGATTGCGAATTACAGAAGAAACTATTGGCATTTCTTCATTATTTGCTGCTTCTTTTTGTATGATTGAAGCTATGATGATATATTCATGCCATTTTTTTGCGTTATATTCTCTAAAAATTTTATACGAAAGTTTTTTAAATTCACTTGTGGAATACGCTAAAAGATATTTAATCAATAATTCCTCTGTAATGCCTTTTGGAATTTTATAAGTTTCAGGAAAAAACATACCTTCTTTAAAAGGACTTTGTTTGTTAAATTCTTGCATTAAAATTTTAGGATTTAAGTTAAGTTTAGGAGCTAATTCTTCAAAGAAAATTTCCGTAGTTTCACCAGGTATTAAAGTGATGGTTTCAAGTGCTGCTTTTGCTATGGTAAGTTTATGTAAAAACTCAATTCTATTTAGCTCTTTTGTGCCTATATTAATCCAACCAGATTGAGGGTGTCCTAAAAAATATAAAGTATATTTATCAATAGCACTCATTTTATAGTTATTTTTATCTAATTGCGTTATAATCTTACTGACAGAACCTTGTGGTATAAATACTACAGAATTGGTTTGCATAGGTAAAAGAAGATAATAAAAAATGGACAAGAGAAAAATTAAAATCAAATCACAACTTATTAAAAAAATTCTTAAATTTTTAATCATACCTATAATATGTTTCATTGCTTTGTTTATTTACCTTAAAAATGGAATTTATATAGAAAAACTGGAATTTTCTTCTATTAATTTTGAAAAATTATATATTAAATTAGATAAAAAACTTATTTTAAATGCGAAAAAAATTACTATTGTATCTAGCAAAGAAAACACACAAGATGACAAAAGTTTAAACAAAGCCTTTAAATTGATCAAAAATGTTAAATATCTTTACTGGTTTTTTCAAGAATTTAATATTGAAAATATTTTTGTAAATAACTATCCAGTAGAATTTATTTATAAAGATGATTTTTTTTATGTTAATGGTAAAAATTTACTTGTAAAACTTAATTTAAAATTTAATCATAAAACAATAGAAGTAGCCATTAATGAGTTTTTATTAAAAGATTATAATTTAAGTGTTATTGGCTTGTTATCAGTAAATTCTCAAACAAAATTTTATAATTTTAAGGGAAAAATCGATAGTGATTTTTTAAAAAGTGATATTAAATTTTTACTTAAAAGAGAAGAGATTGCCTATGAATTAGAAAATATTAATACAAACAATATTTCTAAAATTTTTGAGATTTTAACGGAAAATGGAATAGAATTGCCAAAAAATTTAGATCTTTGGGTTGGCGGAAAGGTCAAAGCAGATTTTTACTTTATAGAAAAACTTAGCGGTTTTGCTGATTTTGGAAAACATAGGTATTATTTAAACGATATTAAAGCAAAAGGTTATGTTAATAATTTAAAAGTTATTCTTGATAATGGTATAGATCCTATTACAAGTCCTTTTGTAAGATTGAATTTTGCAAAACAAAGACTCGATTTTTCTTATGAAAAATTGCAGTTTAATAATTATGATTTATCTCAAAGTAAAATTTATATTGATAATATGCTAAATGAAAAGGCTGGAATTTTTATCCATATAAAAAGCGATAATGCTAGAGCAGATTATAGAGTTGATAAAATTTTACAGCTATATGATGTTTATTTACCATTTTTACAAAATAATGGCATAACTAAAACTGATTTGATTTTAAAAATTCCTTTTGATGAGCCTGAAAAAATTCTTTATGAGGGTAAATTTAATATATTAAATTCTAATATAAATATAAGAGATCTTAAAATAATTCAAGCTGATGTAGATTTGAAAAAAGATAAATTAGAGATAAAAAATGCTAAAGTGCAAAGTGAGTTAATTAGTGGTGATACAAATGCAAGTATTAATTTAAAACAAAAAAAAGGAAAAATAAAAACTTATATCAGTAAGATTGTTTTGCCTCAAGATAGCTTAAAACTTGAAGATAAAATTTTAGATCTAGAATTAGATTTTGAACAAAATACAAGTGTATATAATAAAGAATTTACCACCACATTAAATTTTAATCAAGGTATGGATATTTATGTTAATAAACTTTCCAAATTTAAAGATTATTCTAAATTTATGCAAGAAAATAAAATATATGATGGAGAATTGTATTTAAGTACTACTAATTTTAAGGATTTTAATATAGATTTAAACAATACAACTTTTGAATCTATTTTACTTTATAAAGATAATAATCCTTATGAGTATGATAGTTTTAATGTAAAAATCAAAGGAAGTGATTTCAATCTTACGAGTTTAAGTGGAAATATTTTTGCACAAAAAGATAATGCAGATGTTAATGTAACCTTACATAATTTAAATTTGTTAATTTCTCAAAAAGACACTAAAAATGCCTCAGATACTCTTGAAAATACAATTTATAATATAAATGCTAAAAATATAGATTTGATTTTGCAAGATTATAATAAAACTTTAGATTTTGATTACTTTAATGCAAAAATCCATAATGGAAATATCCAAGTATGGGCAAATAGAGGCAAATCTAAATTTGATTTTTTACTTAATGAAAGTCAATTACAAGTTAGAGCTTTAAAAATGGATGATGATTTTTTGAATACTTTTATGAGAGAAAACATTTTTGAAAATGGCGAATTTAACCTTTATATAGATGGAAATAGCACTGATTTTTTCAAAGGTAAATTTTTATTTAAGGATACTTATTTAAGAGATTTAAAATTCCATCAGCAACTTTTAAGTTTTATAGATACTATTCCTAGTTTGCTTTTGTTTAAAGCTCCAACTTTTAACGAAAAAGGCTTTAGTGTAGAAAACGCAGGCATTAGTTTTAATAGAAAAAAAGATTTATTTGATATAGACGCTCTTAATTTTAATGGCGATAGTGCTGATGTTTTAGGGCAGATAAAAATTAATTTGCGAAGTAATCAAATCGATGGATTGTTAGAACTTAGAACGCTTAAATCCGCGAGTTCTGTAATTTCCAAAGTTCCAATCATAAATCAAATTATTTTAGGTAAAGATAGACAAATTAGCACACAAATTAAACTAACTGGTTTTGTAGATAATCCTGAATTTAAAACTCAACTTATCACTCAAGGATTACAGCTTCCCTATCATTTAATAAAAAATATATTTGAGTTGCCAACGAATTTAATTAAATAACCTTTATAGGAGTGAAAATGAAAATTACAATTATTGGTGCAGGAAATGTCGGATCTAGTGTAGCTTATGCTTTGATTTTAAGAGAACTTGTAAATGAGCTTGTTTTGATTGATATAAATGAAGATTTATTATTAGCCAAAGAATTAGAATTAACTCAAAGTATTGCTGCTTTTAATTTTGCTATAAAAATTACTTGTTCGAATGATTATGAATATACTAAAGATAGTGATATAGTAATTTTTAGTGCAGGTGTTGCTAGAAAAGAAGGACAAAGTAGAGATGAATTATTTGCTATAAATTCAAAAATTATGTTAGATTGTGCAAAGTCAATTAAAAATTTTAGCAAGGATCCTTTATTTATCATAGTAAGTAATCCAGTAGATTTTTTACTCAATGCTTTATATGAAAGTGAGCTTTTTTCTTCTAAAAAAATAATTGCTATGGCTGGAGTTTTAGATAATGCAAGATTTAAATATGAAATTGCTAAAAAATTAAACATTAAAACATCTAGTGTTGATAGTAAGCTTATAGGTTTTCATAACGATAGTATGGTTTTGGTAAAATCACAATCAAAAATTTCAAATAAAACTTTGAATGAAATTTTAAATGAGCAAGATATTGAAAATATAGAGCAAGATGTTAAAACAGGCGGAGCTAAAGTAATTAAATATTTAAAAACTTCAGCTTATTTAGCTCCAGCAAGTGCTTGTGTAAGAATGATAGAATCAATAAAAAGCGGAGAATTTTTACCAATCAGTGTTATACTAAATGGAGAGTATGGTATAAAAGATAAAGCTTTTGGGGTAATGGCTAGAATTAGCCTTGATGGTGTTATAGAAATATTAGAATTAAAATTAGATGATAAAGAACAACTTGCTCTAGAAAAATCACTTATGCAATATAAATATAAATAAATTTAGGAGTTTATAACTCCTAATGTTACTTTGTGTTATAAAACTTATATTCTTTTTCTTTATATTTTGAATATTATTTTATCATTTTATATTTTAGATATAATAAAAAGTTTGTTGTTAGAGTGTTTTATAAAAATTTTATTCATAAGTTACTAAGAGAAAGGAAGATTAATGATTGCTCCAAATAATACACCAGTTTGGGTAGATGAAACAAGATGTAAAGCATGTAATATTTGCGTGAGTTATTGTCCAGCTGGGGTTTTGGCAATGAGAGATGAAATAAGTGCAGTTTTGGGACAAATGATAGAAATAGTTCATCCTAATTCTTGTATAGGATGTAGCGAGTGTGAAGTGCATTGTCCTGATTTTGCAATTTTTGTTGCTAAAAGAGATGAGTTTAAATTTGCAAAACTTACTCCGGAAGCTAAAGAAAGAGCTTTGGCTATTAAAGAAAATAAATATAAAAAATTAAACGCGTAGGAAAAATAATGAGAGAAGTTGTATCAACAGGCAATAATTTAGTAGCAAAAGCAGCAATTGATTGTGGTTGTAAATTTTTTGGTGGTTATCCTATCACTCCAAGTTCTGAAATTGCACATGAGTTAAGTCATTTACTACCAAAAAGTGATGGAACTTTTATACAAATGGAAGATGAAATCTCAGGTATTAGTGTTGCAATAGGTGCTTCTATGAGTGGGGTTAAATCAATGACCGCAAGTAGCGGGCCTGGAATTTCACTAAAAGCTGAACAAATAGGTCTTGCATTTATTGCAGAAATTCCTTTAGTTGTAGTAAATGTTATGAGGGGTGGTCCTTCAACTGGACTTCCAACTAGGGTTGCTCAAGGTGATTTATTTCAGGCAAAAGCTCCAACACATGGTGATTATGCAAGTATAGCTTTAGCTCCGGCTTCTTTAGAAGAAGCTTATACTGAGACAATTAGAGCTTTTAATTTGGCTGAAAAATATATGACACCTGTGTTTTTACTTTTAGATGAAACTATAGGACATATGAATGGTAAGGCAAAATTACCTGAACTTGATGAGTTAAAGATTATTAATCGTAAAAAATTTATAGGTGATAAAAAAGATTATAAACCTTATGCAGCAGGTGAAAATGAAGCTGCTGTTTTAAATCCATTTTTTCAAGGATATCGTTACCATATAACAGGTCTTCATCATGGAGATATAGGCTTTCCTACTGAAGATGGTGAAATAGTTGATAAAAATATGAAAAGACTTATGGGTAAAATAAAAAATAATTTAGATGATATATGTACTTGGGAAGAATTTATGCTCGAAGATGCGCAGTTTTTAATCATAGCTTATGGCAGTGTTGCAAGATCTGCTAAGGAAGCTATTTTAAGGCTTAGAGAAGAAGGCTTTAAAGTAGGGCTTTTTAGACCTATCACCTTATATCCAGTAGCTGAGAAAAAAATAGCTCAAGTTGTATCTAAATTTGAAAAAGTTATAGTGTGTGAGCTTAATATGGGGCAGTATTTAGAAGAAATTCAAAGAGTAGGTAAAAGAGATGATTTTATTAGTTTGCATCGTGCAAATGGTCGTCCTATAACACCTAGTGAAATTATTGCTAAAGTAAAGGAGAATATGTAAATGGCTTTTAATTATGATGAGTATTTAAGAGTGGATAAACTTCCTACTCAATGGTGTTGGGGTTGCGGAGATGGCGTTGTTTTAAAAGCTATTATTAGGGCTATACAAAAAATAGGTTGGAATATGGATGATGTTTGTTTGGTTTCTGGTATAGGTTGTAGTGGTAGAATGAGTTCTTATGTAAATTGTAATACAGTTCATACAACTCATGGTAGAGCAATAGCCTATGCAACAGGAATAAAACTAGCAAATCCTAAAAAACATGTAATCGTAGTAAGTGGAGATGGTGATACTTTAGCAATAGGAGGAAATCACACTATTCATGGGTGTAGAAGAAATATAGATATAACTCATATTTTAATTAATAATTTCATTTATGGTCTTACAAATTCACAAACTTCACCAACTACCCCGCAAGGATTTTATACTGTTACAGCTCAAGCTGGTAATATAGATCCAAATTTTGATGCTTGCGAATTAACAAAAGCAGCTGGAGCTTCTTTTGTAGCAAGAACAAATGTTATAGAATCAAACAAACTTGAAAATATTGTCTATAAGGCTTTAGCACACAAAGGTTATAGTTTTGTTGATGTTTTTTCAAATTGTCATATAAATTTAGGTCGAAAAAATAAAATGGGTGAAGCAGTAAGTATGCTTGAGTGGATAAAGAGTCGTTGTGTAGAAAAGACCAAATTTGAGCAATTAGACTATGAACAAAGAATGGATAAATTTCCTACAGGAATTTTATACCAAGATGAAAGTAAAATAGAATATTGCGAAGCTTATGAAGAGGTTAGAAGGGCTTTAAAAGAAAAAAGAATGGTTGATTTGGGAGTATTAAAATGAAATACCAATTAAGATTTTGCGGTGAAGGCGGTCAAGGAGTTATCACAGCGGGTGAAATTCTAGCTAAAGCTGCTATTAAAGAAGGACGCAATGCTTTTAAAGCTTCAACTTATACTTCTCAAGTTAGAGGTGGGCCAACTAAGGTTGATATAATCATAGATGAAAGTGAAATATTTTTTCCTTATGCAGTAGAAGGTGAAGTGAGTTTTATGCTTTCAACTGCAGATAAGGGTTATAAAAGCTTTAAAGATGGTGTTAGCGATGGTGGTGTTATAGTTATAGAGCCAAATTTAGTTCATCCAAGCAAAGAAGATTATACTAGATGGAAAATTTATGAAATTCCTATTATTAGTATAGCTAAAGATGAAGTAGGAAATGTAGCTACACAATCTGTTGTTGCATTAGCTATAGCTGCTTATATGAGTAAATGCATAGATATAGAAGCATTAAAACAAACTATGCTTGATATGGTGCCTACAAAAACTAAGGAAGCTAATGAAAAAGCTTTTGATTTAGGTATAGAATACGCTAAAAAAACGCAAGTGGTTTCTTGATTTTTCAAGAAACTCTCCCTTGTAAAATAATATTTATTAAATTATCGTTATAATATTCTTTATTTTTAGCTAAAGGAAAATAATGAAAGAGCTAAACGGTTCGCAAATGATTTGCGAAGCATTGAAAGAAGAAAAAGTTAAAGTGGTATTTGGTTATCCTGGCGGAGCAGCTTTAAATATATACGATGAAATTTATAAACAAAATTATTTTAAACATATTTTAGTTAGACATGAACAAGCAGCATTGCATAGTGCAGATGCTTATGCTAGAATGAGTGGAGAGGTAGGGGTTGCTATAGTTACAAGTGGCCCAGGTTTTACCAATACTATTACAGGTTTGGCCACCGCTTATAGTGATTCCATACCTTTAGTTTTAATTTCTGCTCAAGTTGCTAATTCTTTAATAGGAACAGATGCCTTTCAAGAAATCGATGCTATAGGTATTTCAAGACCTTGCGTAAAACACAATTATTTAGTAAAAAATATTGAAGAATTGCCTAAGATTTTAAAAGAAGCCTTTTATATTGCTACAACAGGTAGAAAAGGACCAGTGCATATTGATATACCAAAAGATGTAACAGCAGCTATAGGTGCTTGGTGTTATCCTAGAGAAATCACTATGAAAACTTATAAACCAACTTATAAAGGCAATATCAAACAAATTAAAAAATTAGTAAGTTTAATTAAAAATGCACAAAAACCTTTGTTTTATTTAGGTGGAGGTTGTATAGCTTCTAATGCGAGTGATGAGCTTAGAAAATTAATTCATTTTTGTGGTATTCCTGCAGTGGAAACCTTAATGGCATTAGGAACTTTAAGAAGCGATGATGAGCTTAATTTAAAAATGGCTGGTATGCATGGGAGCTATTGTGCAAATATTGCTTTAAGTGAATGTGATTTGTTAATTGCTATAGGTGCAAGATTTGATGATAGAATTACTGGTAAAACAAGCGAATTTGCCAAGGGTGCAAAAATCGTTCATATTGATATAGATCCAAGTTCTATTTCTAAAATTATTGAAGCACATTTTCCTATAGTGGGTGATATTAAAAGTGTTGTTTTGGATACTTTAGATGAATTAAAAAAAGAAAATTTTGATAATACCAAATATAAAGAATGGTTTAAAACTTTACAAAGATACCAGCAATTATATCCTTTAATTTATGAAGATAGTGATGAAGTTTTAAAACCACAATGGATTATAAAAGAATGTGCTAAATTAGCACCTGATGCAAGAATTATTACTGATGTTGGGCAACATCAAATGTGGGTAGCACAATTTTATCCTTTTAATTATGCAAGACAACTTGCAACAAGTGGTGGTCAAGGAACTATGGGGTATTCTTTACCGGCTGCACTAGGGGCTAAATTAGCTGTAGGTGAAGAAGTGGTGGTAAATTTTGTAGGTGATGGTTCTTTTTTGATGAATATACAAGAACTAATGACAGCAAGTGCTTATGGTATAAAGGTGATTAATATCATTTTAAATAATTCTTTCTTAGGTATGGTAAGACAATGGCAAAGTATGTTTTATAAAGAAAGATTTTCTAATACAGATTTAACAAGCCAGCCTGATTTTATTACCATTGCAAAAGGCTTTCATTGTGAAGGATATAATGTTTTTACAAAAGAAGAATTTAATAATGCTTTTTTGAAAGCCTTAAAATCTAAAAAAACTTGTGTTTTAAATGTAGCTATAGATCGTTATGAGAATGTTTTACCTATGGTTCCAGCAGGTGGAGCGATTTATAATATGATTTTGCCTAGCTATAAAAACAAGGATAAAAAATGAAAAGAAGAGTAATTTCTGTCATTGTGTTAAATGAGCATGGGGTATTATCACGCGTAGTTGGGCTTTTTTCAGGAAGAGGATATAACATAGAATCTCTTACTGTGGCTCCGCTTGATGATAGCGAATTCTCAAGAATAAATATCGTAACTTTGGGTGATGAAAGAGTTTTTGAACAAATCATCAAACAACTTCACAAGCTTATACCTACTTATAAAGTGATTGATTCAAGTGATTTTATAGAAAAAGAAACAGCTTTAGTAAAGATTGCTTTAAGTGAAAATTTTGCAGGATTAGATGCTATATTAAAAGCTTATAATGGAAGTGTAACTTATAGTGATGGTGAATTTATTATAGCAATGGTAAGTGATGATGCAGATAAAATTGATAATTTTTTAAAGACTATAAAAAAATACAATCCAATTAGTGTTGTTAGAAGTGGTTCTATTTTAATGGAGGTAAAATGAAAATTAGTGAAATTGCTAAATTTTTAGGTATAGAATACAGCGGAGATGATATAGAAATTACGGCTTTAAATTCTTTAAGTAATGCAAGTTTTACTGAACTTAGTTATTGTGATGGTGAAAAAAACTCTAAAAAAATAGCAAATAGTGGAGCGGGTGCTATTTTAGTTTCAAAAGAATTTGAAAATTTAGTGTCAAAAGATTGTATTAAGCTTGTGGTGGATAATCCACATTTATCATTTGCTCTTTTAAGCAAGCTTTTTGCGAAAACCTTATTTTATGATAATCAAAATAAAAAAAATAAAATAGCAAAAAGTGCCAAGATTATGTCAAATGTTTATATAGGAAATAATGTTCAAATATCAGATCATGTTGTGATTATGGCAGGTGCTTATATAGGTGATAATGTAAATATAGGAGAATACACTATAATTCATCCTAATGTAGTAATTTATAATGATACGCAAATTGGAAAAAAATGCCATTTGTTAGCAAATTGCGTTATAGGTAGTGATGGTTTTGGTTATGCACATACAAAAAATGGCGAACATTATAAAATTTATCACAATGGTAATGTAATTTTAGAAGATTTCGTTGAAATTGGAGCTTGTACTACTATAGATAGAGCTGTTTTTGAAAGCACCATTATTAAACAAGGAACTAAGATAGATAATCTTGTTCAAGTTGGACATAATTGCGAAATAGGGGAAAATTGTCTTATAGTGGCTCAAAGTGGAATTTCAGGTTCAAGTATTTTGGGTAAAAATGTTGTTATGGGTGGACAAAGTGCAACAAGTGGCCATTTGGAAATAGGAGATTTTGCTACTATAGCCGCAAGAGGCGGGGTTACTAAAAATTTAGAAGGAGCTAGGGTTTATGGTGGTTTTCCTATTATGCTTCAAAAAGATTGGTTGAAATTTCAAGCCAAAATTATCGCAGCTTTTAGGGATAAACATGAGTAAAAAAATATACAAAACCATAGAATTACATGGTAGTAAAAGTGGTGAGATTAGTTTATGCAATCTCTCTAATCCTTATGGTATAGGAAGTGGTGATGTTTTAAGTATAGGAGTGGCTTTGAAAAAAGAAAGTGGCGTTGATTGGAAAATACACATTCCTTATGAAAATTTAAAAGATCTTATCACAGCTCTTCAAGAAATAGAAAAAAATAAAGCCTAGTTTTTAAAAACTAGGCGTTTGTAAATCTCTTTTAAAACTAGCACTTACTATTAAAATAAAGTTAATTATCACTAAAACATATACGAAAGTTGGTATAGGAAAAGAATCTCCATTTGCGTAAGAATGAAGTCCTGAAAGATAAAAATTTACTCCAAAATATGTCATTAAAATACTATAAAATGCCAAAATACTAGCACATGCAAAAATAAAGATAAAATGTGTTTTAAATATAAATCTTAAATGCAATACCATAGCATAAATTACAATGGAAATCAAAGCCCAAGTTTCTTTTGGATCCCATCCCCAATATCTACCCCAACTCTCATTTGCCCAAACTCCACCTAAAAAATTACCTATTGTAAGCATAGCAAGTCCTATAATCATAGACATTTCATTTATACAATGAAGTTTGATAATATTTTGATCTATATTGATACTTTTTCCTCTTAAAGTAAAAAGTATCAAGCTTAAAATTCCAATCATAAAGCAAAGTGCTAAAAATCCATAACTAGCGGTGATAATTGAAACATGTATGTTAAGCCAATAAGATTTTAACACAGGAATTAAATTTCCTATTTGAGGGTCCATAAAACCAAGATGTGCAACAAAAAGAGTAATACCTGCTAAAAAACTAGCACAACTGAGTGCTAATGGAGAGTTTTTGAAAAAAATTATAGCGCTTATTGCACATGCAAAAGCAATATATATCATACTTTCATAAGCATTACTCCAAGGTGCATGATCTCCTACATACCATCTAGCTATTAGTGCTATAGTATGTATAAAAACACATATGGATAAAATGATATATAAAATTTTATAAATAAAGCGAGAGAAAGGTATATTTTTTAGCATAGTATAAAAACTTAAGATAAATAAAACTAAAGCAAAGCTGATATAAGCAAAAGTGAGATTGTCAAAAATATTATAATGGTTTAGTAAAATCTCAAAATCAATTCTTTCTTTCTGTGGTAATACTTTGCTTCCATAGTGTAATTGATAATCTTTTAATGATTGTAAAATTTCATTTGGGGTTTGCCATTCATTATTTTCGACACTTTTGCGTGTTTGTAAAAAATAATTAACTAAAAGCATTTGCAAGCGTTCAACATCTTCTTTTGCAAATGGTAAAATTTGAACAGGTGAGAACCATTTTAAAGTTTGTTCGTTAATATCAGGAATGATAGTTAAAGCCTGTCCGCTATAAATATAGTAAGCATGATTGATTTTTTCATCTAATGCTAATATATCTTTATCAAAATTTGTTCGTAGAGCGGGTTTTTTTCTATTAGCTTCTTCTACATAATTAGTTAATTTATAAGTTCCATTGTCAAATACATCATTAAAGGCTATATATTTTTCATCTTTATCAACTCCTATTAATTCTCTAAGTTGTGCGGTTTTTGTAGCTATCATCTTGATTTGTCTAAATTCTTGAGGATAAATCATCATAGCTAAAAAAATTTGATTATAATGTAGTTTTAAAAAATTATCTTTCCCTGTAATTTTATAAATAAATTCCATAGCAAGGGTATCTAGGGGTTTAATTCTACCATTATAATCTTGAATTAAAAGTTTTCCAAAATTTAAAGAATGCTCGTAAGTATTTTTTTGTAAATTATTTATGAGTTTTAAAATATCTTCTTTTTCATTTTGTGCATAAAGTGGAATTTGAAAACATATAATGAATAAAAATGCAAATACAAAATTTTGTTTTTTCTTTAAATATGCATTTAGTTTATGAAATCTTGAATTTTTATCAAATAAAATCCATAAAAATCCTAAAACAAGCAATCCATATCCTAGATAAGTAGGAATTTTACCAGGATCTTTATTTACAGAAAGTATTGTGCCTTGTTCATCTTGATCGTATGAGCTTTGAAAAAATCTATATCCTCCATAATCAAGAACATTATTCATAAAAATGTCATAGTAAGAAATTACATTATCATTTTGATCTATAATTTTAACTTTAGAAGTGTATGATGATGGACTCATAGAACCTAAATAACGCTCTAATGAAAAATCTTCCAAATATAATGAAAAAGGAAGTTTTATTTCTTTTGGTCCCCAGTTTATATTAAATTTTTTTCCTTTAAAATCAAAACTAAGCATTTCTTTTCCGTTGAAATTTGGATTTAGTGTTAGAAGTTTATTGTCGTTTTGATAATGGATATTTAATTCTAAACTTGCTGGTGTAATAGAGTCTTTTTGTGGAGTATAATTTATAGATTTGATAGATATTTTCTCATTTGCTAAAGTAAAAGTTTTTTCAAAATGATTTTGAGTAAGAGAGGTAAAATTAATAGGAAAATCTAAACTTAAATTTGTATCAAAATCTATAATTTTTATAAATTCTTCTCTAGTAACTATGATATTAGAACTTTCTCCTTCTCTAATATGCATTCCACCTTCTAAGCCAAAATATCGAGTTAATCCTGCTCCAATTAAAATAATAATGAAAGATATATGCAAAAGCAAGCTTGGATATTTTTTTCTTTGAATAAGTTTATTATAAAATATAACTCCGATTAGATTAAGTCCTAATAATAAATGCAGTATATTAAACCAAATATGATTATAAATTAAAGCTTTGGCAGCACTAATACCATAATCATTTTCTATAAAAGTTGCAACCGCACAAGAAAGTGCATATACACTCATTAATAAAAAACTCATTGCAAAAGAAAAAAAATAACGCATTATTATCCTTTATATTAAATTTTATTTTCTTTATAAAAATGTAAAAGCTTTTTTGCTATCGTTTCTTCATCTAGGTTTTGATTTTCTTTTTTATTTAAAAAATCCATTGTAGCACTAAGTCTTTTAGAGCTAATAAATCCAGGATAATTAAATAAAGTTTGACTTTTTGTATTAAGTATTATAATAGTAGGAGTGGCAATTATATTGTAAATACTTGATAATTCGTTAGTGTTTAAATCACTTTTATGATTTTTATAAAATGTATGAATTTTTTTGTAACTTATGTTTATATAATATGAACTATAGTCATTTTTTATTTGTTTTTGCAATTTTTCATTTTGTATTATTTCTTCTTTTAACTTATCACAATATGTGCAATGATTAGCACTAAATATAATTAAAATATTTTTATTATCACTTTTAATATTTGTATTATCTTTAAATAAATGAGCGATTTCTTGATACGATTTTTTATCTAAATCATTAGCTTTTTTTTGATTTTCTTTTGTGTATTGAGTTCCATTTGAAATTAAATTCGAATCAATTTTATCATTACTCGAGCAAGCAATGAAAATTACACTTAAAATACTAAGTGAAATTGTTTTTTTAAACATTGTAAAATCCTTAAAAATGTTTAGGAGAAAAAGTCCTTATTCGCTATTATAGCGAATAAGGTTATAAGATAGTGTTAAAGAAAGTATAAAGCATCAAAAATAAGAATACTAACCCAGTAATTAGCATTGCAAAACCAGCAAATTTTGCCAACCATTGGTATGCTTTAAAGTTGCTTTTGTTTTCATATAAAGAGCTTAATTTTCCACTTTCTTTTAAGCGTTTATACCATACGCTTCTTTCTTGTTTAATTTCTTCTTCGCTAATACTTCCTGAGAAAATCACCATATCCATAGGGAAGCGATCTGCTCTAAAGTGTGTGTTGAAGAAATGAATTGCAAAAATAAATCCTGTTGCAAGTAAAGCTTCATCAGAGTGAAGTAGGGTTGCTAGATTAATAGCTTCTCCTGGTAAGAATTTACCAAAGAATGCAGGGAACCACAATACAAGCCCTGAAATACCGATGATAAACATACCCCAAAATACTGCTAAATAATCAAATTTTTCCCAATAAGTCCAGCGATCAAATTGAGGTCTTGGACCTAAACCAAAGAACCATTTAAAATGATCTTTCATATCTTTTAAATCTTGCAAATTAGGCATTAAAGAATCAGGACCAAAGGTTGCTTTTAATACTTTCATAAAGCTTAATTTACCAGTAATAGGATCTCTTGCCACATCGCGACGACTCCAATTTACAATGATAATTTCACCAATGTGTGAGAAAAATACTGCAAACATTACTATAGCTGAAATATGATGTATGGTTGCTGCATTAATAATATCACCACCCATTAAGTCAATCATAGGTTTAGCCCATGCTGAATCATAAAATTTTTGTGGTAAGCCTGAGAATGCAAGACCTAAAAAGCTTGCTGCCATAAAGAAATGCTGAATTCTATGGAAAGTACTAAATCTTCTCACTCTTACTTTATCTTCATGTGCTGCTTTTCTTGCTTCTTTCCATTCTTTAGGATATTTTATACGCATAGCAATTAAACGCAAACACCAAAGTATGGTATGAGCTCCAAAGAATACAAACACAGAAATCACTAAAGCTGTCATAAAAATATATGCCCCATGTAATCCTGGATAGTTTTCTCCATCACTATGATCAGCGTGTGCTATCCAATTTGCGAAATTTTCATTAGAGTTTGGATGACACGATTTACAAGTTTCAACACGATTAATTGGTGATAATGTTGAATTTCTTTCACTAGATTTTAAAATATTATGCTTACCATGACAATCAGAACATGTGGCAACACTTGGAGTATCACCAGGAGTACTTAAAACTATACCTTTTCCATGGAAAGTCATATGGAAAGTTTGAGTTTTTTGTTTATGGCATTGTGCACATTTTTGATCTACTAATTGTTTTTGTGAAAAAATTCCTGAATGTTTTGGCGTTACATGCACAGAGTGACAAGTCGCACATGAAGGTTTTTCTTTCTTTTTATCCCCACTTTGAGCAGGTAAAAAATTTTCAACTCCATGAGCACTTTTTGCTAAAGCATTGCTTGCTTTTTCATGACATGTAGCACATTTTTGATTGATTAAATTTTTACTAGCAGCAATATCTGCTCTAATACCTTTGCCTTTTTGGGCATGGCAATCACGGCAAGATGGGGTGTTGCTGAATTTAAATCTTGAATGGATAGTATCTTTAAATTCTATCACATCTTTAGCTTTTTCCCATTTTACAGTGTCTATTTTTTCTACTTTTCTTCCAGATGTTGCCCATGATTCTATACCATCAAGCATAACAACTGAATTTTTATATCCTAGTTCTATAGCTACAGCTGCTGCTTGAGAAGCTTCAAATCTAAAACGATTTAAACCATAAAATACTAAATTCGCATTTTTATCATTAGGTAGTAAACTTTCCCAATTTTCCACATAAGTTGATATAGAATTAGGTATGTATCCATTAGCTTGTCTATCTTGCTCTGAATTTACATCAAAAAAATAGGTATTATTTTGATCTAGCATTTCTTGAGCTTGAGCTAAACTAATTGTTTTAACACCTTCTATTGACCCAATTTCTCCATTAGCTTCAGCAAATAAAAATCCTGATGGTGTAAAAAGAGTAAAAAGAACAATAAAAAGTCGAGTAATTAAATTTTTCAAGACCAACTCCTCATTTTACAAAGGAAGAATAAAATTCTTCCTAATTTTTATTTACCTAGGATATTTTGTGCTTCTTGGATATAAATTAAAGCTTCTTCTATAATTTTCTTAGAATAAGCAGGTCCATGAACACCCCAAGATCCATCTTTTTCTAATCTATCTGCTATGGCTTGAGCTTGATTAGTAAGGTTTAAAACTCTTGATTTTTGCTCTACTGAAAGTTTTGTTTTTTCAGCAAATGTTTTATCAATATTAGCTATGCCTTTTCTAATTTTTTCATAACCCTCTTTAACAGGATTTTGCCACTGCATTACTTTATCATAAATCATTTCTTGATTTGTAAAATGTAATTTTTCAGGTAAGGTTGATTGAACCGCACTATGGCATCCGCTTGCTCCTGGTCCCATTAAATTGATATCACTAAAGCTTGTTCTACCACAACTCCACATTAAATCAAGGAAGAATCTACCTTCATCATCTCTAGCAATAGTCCATCCTCCAACTTTAGGTGATCTTTCTTTACCTTCTGGTGGGTTAAGAGTTTTAGCAGTTTTATCTACTTTAATATTCCAAATATGAGAAGCTCTAACATTATCAAAACCACCTTTATCTGGATTTTGAACCGCACCAAAGTTTTCACAACTCATCATATTTGGCATGTGGCAAGCTGTACAATTATCTTTAGCGTGAATTCCACCTTTTTTAAAGAAGCTTGCTTGAGTTTCGTGACATTCTTTACAAGTTTTTTTAAGTTTTGTTTTAGTATAGCCACTCTTCCAATCGTTGAAAGTTACTTCATGTGGATCATGGCAAGTATTACATCTCATACCTTTGTCATAGTGAGCTGAAGAGTACATTTGAGCTCCTTCGGTCCCACATGCTGGACAACTTGATTTAAAATAAGCATTGAAAGGTTTTCTAGGATTGATTTTTGCATCAGTTTCATTATAAGAAAATCTTTGGTGACATCTTTCACAATTTGATGGCATACCAGCACCTCTTGCACCATAAAGATGAGCTCCTGCTCCGTGGCATTCTTCACAGGTTATACCTTTTGAAATAGTGTGTTTTTGAAGTTCTTTTGGATTACCTAATGCTTTGTAAAATTCATCTTTGCTTTTAAAATCAAATTTAAAGGTATGACAAGTTTCACAATATGCAGTAGCAGGTTGGAAAACAGCTTTTTCTTTATAGGTTGCAGCATAAGAATTTGTTCCCCAAACTTGCGAACCATTTCCTCCAAAATCTTCCATTTTAGTAGGAAAACCAGGCGCAAAAGCTGCTATCTTTTGAGCCATTTCAGGAGTTAAAAATTCACTCCAAAGTCTTGAAAATTGATTACCACCAGCAGTTAATTTACCACTTAAATCACTTAAATTTCCATCTTCTACATGATAAGTTCCACGAACAAGCCATCTATCTATAAAACCATATTTTGTTCTTGGTGTTCCAATGAGAGCATAAACATCATTTGGATAAATTCCATCAGGTAAAATAGTAGCTTGAGAATTATACATAGGTTTTTTTAAACCATCAGCTCCTCCAACTTCTTCCATTTCATGAGGAAAACGAACTGTTTTTGCATGGCGTGATCGCTCCCAAGAAGCATACTGAGCTGGGTGACATTCACCACATTTTTTTGGTCCTACAAATTTATTTGGAAAGTCCAAAAAAGATTCATAAGGTAGACGATAGGTAATTGATGCTTGTTTTAAGCCATGTTCTTTGGCAAACTTAGGTCCATTTTGATTTTCAACCCAGTTTTCCATTCTATCACTATGGGTAAATTTACCTACTAAGCGTCCTTCTTTTTCATATTTGAAAATAGGATGGTTTTTATATAGATAATCAAAAAATGCATCTTCTTGACTAACATAACCATCAAGAGTTCTAGGCTCTGAAGATGCAAGTGATTGAGTAGCTAAGCCAACCCCTAAAGCCAAACACGCATATGTAGCAACTTTAGCTAATTTGTGTTTCATAACTTCCCTTTCATGTGAATTATTAACAGATAAAAATACTCTTATTTACTATCTGTTAATTTAAAGTATAATTATGGCTTTTTTTATATAAAAAGAAACTTATAAAATAAATTCTTGTTTATAATTAGTTAATATTGTTAATAATTTTTATTAATTAGTTAAAAATATTTTTAAATTCTACTTATAGTCCCAACTACCTTACCTACGATTAAAAAATCTCCATTTTGATAATGAACATCTGCGTAGCTTAAGTTAAAAGAGTGTAGATAAACCCCACCTTTATTACTTTTAAAAATTTGCTTGATAAACAAACCATCTCTAGTATTTACTGCAAAAACACCACCTTCTTTAAAAGTTTTACTTTTATCTACTAAGCACAAAGAATCATCTTTGATTTCAGGCTCCATACTATCGCCTATACAAGGGATAATATCGCAATCTTTAGAGCCAAAAAAATTACTTAATTTTTTATCGATAATCACTTCTGAAAAACTTACATTATCATTTAAAGCTCCACCGCCCATAGAAGCATTAACATCGTAGTATTTTAAGATATTATAGTTTAGGTTAATTGATGGAGTATTGTTTCCTAGCGAATCTTCGTAAAAAAATGCATTAATGTTGATATTTCTTTCATTTAAAAAATGTAGTATTTGTTTATAAGGTATAGAATTTCTAAATTTCATACTATAAAAGGTATCAGGATTGATATTTAGCATTTTAGCTACATCAGAATCTTTGGCGTTTTTTATACCTTCTTTTTGGAGTATGAATTTAAGTTTGTCAGTAATTTCATTCATTTGCATAAAAAATCCTTTTAAATAAAAAGTATTTTAGCAAATTTACTTTTATTTTACAAGAATTCTTTTAAATTAAAAGATATTTAGCTTCCAAATTTTAAGATAGTGGAAGCTAAGAAAGAATTATTTATTGGTTAAACTTTTGATGTATTGATCTACCATATATAGACCATTGCCATTGTCACTTATGAGTTTGATTTTATCTACTATACCTCTAAAAAGTGCTTCTTCTTCATGTTGCTCACTTACATACCATTGTAAAAAATTAAAAGTAGAGTAATCTTTACTTGAAAGCATAAAATCTACAAGATTATTAATAGAAGCAGTAATACTTTGCTCGTGTTCGAAAGTTTTTTCAAACACATCAAGTAATGATTTAAATTCGCTATCAGGTTTTTTAACTTCTTTTAATTCAACTTTAGAATCAGTTTCATTTAAATAAGTAATAAGTTTTCTTGCATGATCACTTTCTTCTCTTGCATGTTCAAACAAAAACGCCCCCGCACCATCAAAACTATGCTCATAGCACCATGAACTCATACTTAAATACAAATTTGCTGCATACATTTCTTTGTTAATTTGCTCGTTTAATAAAGCCACTACTTCTTTAGAAAGCATTTTTTCTCCTTGGAATTATTTTTCTTAATGTTAATTATAACTAAATACATTAATAAGTATATTAATAAAAATTATAAATTAATACAAAAAGAAAAAATACTTCCTTTTTGCAAGCTAGATTGAACCTTTAAGGAGCTTTTATGTAGTGAAAGTATTTTTTTTACTAAAAACAATCCTAGTCCAAAAGAATTATTTTGCATTGAATTTGCTTTGTAAAATTTTTTTGTTATGAATTTAAGGTGTTTTTCTTCTATCCCTACACCTTGATCTATAATGGTAAAATTTTGATTTTCTATAATGATTAATATATCTTTTTTGCTGTATTTTAAGGCATTATCTATTAGATTAATGATAACTTGTTCGATAAGAAATTTATCTGCTTTAATAAAAGTAGTTTTTCCTCGAATTTTTAATCTATCTTCTCTAAAGCTTTCTAATAAATTTTTACTTAAAGCATATAAATCAAATCTTTCTATATTTAAAGAATTTAAATTAAGATTAAAAACAAAATTAAGTTTATGTGTTAATTGGTTGATTTTTGCACTTTGTTTATGAATTTTTTCAAGTAAAAATAATTTCATATTTTTATCATTAGTTTCTTTTAAAGATTGCAAACTTAAATCTATAACACTTATAGGATTTTTAAGCTCGTGCGATATAGCACTGATTACATTACTAAGTTGAGTGTTTTTAGTTTGAATTTTTTTGGCTTGTTTTTTGTTTTTTAATTCTTGTTTAATGATTAATTTTTTAATTTTTAATAAGCGTAAATTTAAATTTCTTAATTCATCAAAAAAATTATACCGAGGAGTGAAATCAACATTTGATTTAATGTTTTTAACAAATAATAATAATTCTTGAAAATAAATTTTAAAAAGCTTAAAAACAACAAAATAAAACAAAATCAATATAAACAAAAAGAAAGAAAAAATAATAATATTTTTAATCCAAAAATTTTGTATCCAAGAGCTTATTTTGGGATAAACAATGATAATGTATTGGTAATTTTTATAAGTATATGCTTTAAAATAAATTTCTTTTTGTTTGAAATAATCATGAGTAAAATTAGACTCAAAATGATTTAAAAAATAAGAATAATCTTTCAATGAAGAAAAAACATAATCATCTTGCTTGATGATAAAATCTGCTCTAGTATCAGTTGCAAATTGATCGATATTTTTTGGATTTAATGTTTTTAGTAATTGAAATTGCAATACATCATTGAGTGTTTTTAATTTTTGCTCATAAGTATTTTTTATAGTAGTGTTAATATAGCTTTCATTAAAAAAATAAAACAATGCGAAAAAACTAATACAAAAAAATCCAAGTATAAAAAGAAAAAATGTTTTTATTTTTAACACAATTTATAACCTACCGAGCGCACTGAGATGATATTTTCTTTAATTTGTGGAATTTTTTGTTTTAATCTTAAAATAGCTGTATTGATTGTCTTATCACTTGTTGTGTCATTTTTCCAAACTTGTTCGCTTAGAAACTGACGGCTTAAAAGTTGATTTTTGTGATTAAAAAAACACTTGAGCAATTCTATATCTAGGGTTGATAAATTTTCAAATATATTTGTTTGATAAATTAACTTTCTTTCTTCTATATATAAAGTAAAATCTTGATAAGAAATTTGTTCTTTTGGAATTTTATTTCTTTTGGTTACGGCTTTGATTCTAAATAAAAGCTCATTAAAATCAAAAGGTTTGCATATATAATCATCACAACCTTGTTCAAATCCTTCTAAAATATCTTTCTGCAAAGTCTTTGCGCTAAGAAAAATCACAGGCTCTATGTAACCTTTTTTTCTTAGTTGCTTTATTAATTCTACACTATCACCACTTGGTAAATTTCTATCCATGATGATTAAATCTATTTCATTTTTATCTAAAAAATATTCTAAGTCAAAAAAATCAAAATAACTATAAATTTTTATATTTTCTTGACTTAATCTTAGAGTGATTAATTCATTTAAATCTTTATCATCTTCTATCAAAATAATATTTAGCATACAAAAATTATATCAAAAAATTATGTATCCAAAATGTTTCCAAATTTTTTTAAATTTTCATTACTTTTTAACTAAGGAGAAAAAATGAAAAAACTTTTGGCTTTAAGTGTAGCTTGTTTTATTAGCTTAAATGCGGCGGATTTAAAAATAGCAGGTTCATCTACCGTATATCCTTTTACTTCTTTTGTTGCTGAAGAATATGCTTCTATAAAAAATGCAAAAACACCTATAGTAGAAAGTATTGGCACAGGTGGTGGTTTTAAAGTATTTTGTGAGGGAATTACTGATATTTCTAATGCTTCAAGAGCGATTAAGCTGAGTGAATTTGAAACTTGTAAAAAATTAGGTGTAAGTGATATAGTCGGAGTTATGATAGGTTATGATGGTATAGTTTTAGCTCAAAATAAAATCAATGCTCCATTAAATATAAGCTTATATGATTTATTTTTAGCTTTAGCTAAAGAAATTCCACAAGATGGAAAATTAATCCCAAATCCTTATACTAACTGGCAACAAATCAATAAAAATCTACCAAATAGAAAAATCACAATTTATGGTCCTCCATCAAGCTCAGGGACAAGGGATAGTATAGAAGAGCTTGTGATGGTAGATATTTCTAAAAAAATTCCTGAATATCAAGGTGTATATAAAACTATACGCCAAGATGGAGTATTTATACCAAGTGGTGAAAATGACAATCTAATTATTTCAAAACTTTCTGTTGATAAAGAAGCTTTTGGGCTTTTTGGATATGGATTTTTAGCTAGCAATGATGATAAGATTAATGCTGCTTATATTGATGGTATAAAGGCTGATGAAAAAAATATCTCTGAAGGAAAGTATAAACTAGCTCGTTCTTTATTTATATATATGAACGCTAAGAAAAATCCAGAAGTATTTGAATTTGCAAAAATTTATATGAGTGATGATTTAGCTAAAAGCGGAGCAGAGTTAGAAAAGATAGGATTAGTTCCTTTAGATGAAAAAACTTTAAAACAAACCCAAAAACATATAGAAGAAAAAGGTTTATTAACTGATGAGCTTGTTAAAGCAGGGAAAGTTTTTTGATTTAGGATGAAAAATTGATAAAAGAAAAAATAATAAAATTAACGCTTTTTCTTTGTGCTTTTGTTAGCGTAGTAGTAAGCTTTGCTATTATGCTAACGATTTTAATAGAGGCATTAAAATTTTTTCAAAAAGAAAGTGTATTTACTTTTTTATTCTCAAGCCAGTGGGCAGCAGATGCTGCATTTGTAGGTGCTGATGGAAGTAGTAAGCACGGAGTTTTTGGTGCTTTGAGTTTATTTTGGGGAACTTTTTATATATCTTTAATAGCTATGCTTACTGCTTTACCTTTAGGTGTAATGTGTGCTATTTATCTTGGAGTATTTGCGGGTAAAAAATCTAAAAACTATTTAAAACCTATTTTAGAAATCATAGCAGGAATTCCTACTGTTGTTTTTGGATTTTTTGCAGCTATAGTAGTAGCTCCTTTTATAGTATGGTTTTTTTCTCTTTTTGGTATCAAAGCTAGTTTTCAAAGTGCTTTAGGTGCAGGTTTTATCATGGGTATTATGATAGTTCCTATTGTGGCTTCTTTATCGCAAGATTGTATTGAAGCAGTAAGTTTAAAAAGGATAAATGGAGCATATGCTTTAGGTATGACTAAAAAAGAAGTTATTTTTGCTGTAATTTTACCAGAAGCAATGCCTGGTATAGTTGCAGCTTGTCTTTTAGGGCTTTCAAGAGCTTTAGGTGAAACAATGATAGTTGTTATGGCTGCTTCATTGCGTCCAAATTTAACAATGAATTTTTTAGAAGATATGACAACTGTAACTGTAAAAATAGTAGAAGCATTAAGTGGTGATCAAGCTTTTGATAGCTCTTTGGCTTTAAGTGCATTTTCTTTAGGACTTGTGCTTTTTATCATTACATTAATCATTAATATTTTTAGCGTTTATTTGATAAATCGCTTCCATAAAAGGAAAAATTTATGAAAAAACTTTTTAAACAAAGAAAAAAAGCTTCAAAAAATTTTAAAATATTTTGTAAAATGGGGCTTTATATAAACCTTATTTTTCTTTGTATTTTTTTATCAAGTGTAGGGTATCTTGGAGTAGGAGCTTTTAAACAAACTTATATTTATGTAGAATCTGATAGAAACAATCCTTCTTATGAGCTTTTATCGCGTGCTGAACAAAGGAAAATAAGAACAGGACAAATTAAAGAAAAAACTTGGCTTTTAGCAAATTCTGAAGTTGATCAATATATGAAAAAAAACTACAATAAATTAAGTGATGAACAAAAAAAATTAGTTGATGAGTTAGTTCAAAAGCAAGAAATCAAGCTAAGTTTTAATGTGAATTTTTTCCTTAATGGGGATTCTAAATCACCTGAAAATTCAGGAATATTTGCTTCTATAGTTGGAACTTTGCTTGTTATAGTAGTTTGCATGATAGTGAGCATACCTATAGGAGTAGGTGCTGCTATTTACCTTGAAGAATTTGCCCCACAAAATGTATTTACGCATTTTATAGAAGTAAGTATTAATAATCTTGCAAGTATTCCTAGTATTTTATTTGGACTTTTAGGACTTGGAGTATTTATAAATCTTTTTGGAATGCCTCGCTCTAGTGCTTTAGTTGGGGGTCTTACTTTGGCTATTATGAGTTTGCCTATTATCATCGTTTCAACTAAAGCAGCTTTAAAAAGCGTGGATATTAATATGAAAAATGCTGCATATGCTTTAGGTATGACTAAAATTCAAATGATAAAAGGCATAATGCTACCTTTGGCAATGCCTATGATACTTACAGGATCTATTTTAACTCTAGCAGGGGCTATAGGCGAAACTGCACCGCTAATGATTATAGGTATGATAGCTTTTATACCTGATGTAGCAAATAGTATTTTTGCACCAACAAGTGTTTTACCAGCTCAAATTTTTTCATGGTCAGCTATGCCAGAGCGTGCATTTTTAGAAAGAACAGCAGCAGGGATTATAGTGCTTTTATCTCTTTTAGTGATTTTAAATTTAGCTGCAATACTTTTAAGAAGATATTTTCAAGGAAAATTAAAATGATAGCAAAAACAACAAATCTAAATTTATTTTATGGTAAAAAACAGGCTTTATTTGATATTAACATGGAAATACAAAAAAACAAAATTACAGCTTTAATAGGTGCTTCAGGATGTGGTAAATCCACATTTTTGCGTTGTTTTAATAGAATGAATGACAAGATTGCAAAGATAGATGGACTTGTAGAAGTTAATAAAAAAGATGTTAAAAATCAAGATGTAGTGGTGCTTAGAAAAAATGTAGGTATGGTTTTTCAACAACCTAATGTTTTTGTAAAAAGCATTTATGATAATATTTCTTATGCTCCAAAACTCCATGGAATGATCAAAAATAAAGATGAAGAAGATGCTTTGGTGGAAGATTGTCTTAAAAAAGTAGGTCTTTTTGAAGAAGTAAAGGATAAACTAAAACAAAATGCCTTAGCACTTTCTGGCGGGCAACAACAAAGACTTTGTATAGCAAGAGCTTTAGCTATAAAACCAAAATTATTGCTTTTAGATGAACCAACTTCTGCACTTGATCCTATATCTTCAAGTGTTATAGAGGAGCTTATTAAAGAATTAAGTCATAATTTATCTATGATTATGGTAACACATAATATGCAACAAGGCAAACGCGTGGCTGATTATACTGCGTTTTTTCACTTAGGGGAGCTTGTGGAATTTGGTGAAAGTAAGGAATTTTTTGAAAATCCAAAAGAAGAAAAAACCAAGGCTTACTTAAGCGGAACCTTTGGATAATTTATAATTTTAAAGAAATTTTGACGATATAATATTGTTAAAATTTCCAAAGGCTTAAAATGCTTATTAATAAAACATATTTTATAGACTCTTGTGATGATGTAGAATTAAATATAAAAAGAGAATCTAAATTAGAATATAGAATTACTTTCAATGATAGCAAAAAAATGAAAGCTATAGTTTTTGTTATAGGCGGTTATGGAGCAAATGCTAATATGCATTTTTTAGAAAGTTATAGAAAATTTATAGCTAAAAAATTTGATGTAGTTGTGGTAAATGTTTTGTATCATTGTTTTTGTCAGAGAAGATCTGATGTGGATAGATATAGTGCCACCACTACTTTTATGGAAGAAGATTTAGTGCATTTAAAATTAGCATTAGAGAATTTACATATTGATATAAGCAATTTAAATACTTGTAATGCTTGGCAATATTATGAGTACTTAAATCAAACTATTTCTAATTTAAAAGAACAAAATCTATTAGATCAAAATTATCAAGCACATTTTACTTCTACATTTATCCCGCCTAACAATGAATATCAAAATTTTGGCATAATGGCTGCAATTGATCATATCAATGCTTTAAAAGATATTATGAAAAATTATCCTGAGTTTAAATCTTTACCTAAGATTTATGGGGGGGGGTCTTATGGAGGTTATCTAGCTTTAATGTGTGCTAAGATAGCTCCTTGGTATGTAGATGGAGTGATAGATAATTCAGGAGCAGGGTTGCCGCCTATAAAATATTTCCTAGGAAGAGATTTTGGCAAAGAAGACTATAAATTTAATGATCCTAATACTTTAATTTTTTGCAATTTAAAAACTCACTGGACTCGCAAAGATCCAAATTCACCTTATTATTTTGCTGATGAAAATTATCTAATAAGAGCTTTATCTAATCAAACTCATCTCATCTTACAAGCTCAAAAAAACAAAGGCATTATTTATATAAGCTATCATAGTGCTAAAGATGATTTAACCCCTGCTGAGTATAAAATACAAATGTGTGAAATTTTAAAAGCTTTGGATTATGACATAACTTTTCATTTAATTGATGAAAAAGATATAGATGGAAAATATATTAAAGATTTAACTCATGGTTGTGGAATTCCTGATAAAGCTTTATTCAACAAAGAACTACCAAAAATACTTGAAAAATTAAAAGATAAAACTTTCACAATGAAAGAAGATAGTATAAGTTATCCTTGTAAAAACAAAGTTTTTACTTTTAAGGATAAAGATGATAAATTTGTTTTAGAAATAATTTAAAATAAAGACTAACAATGATAATCAATAAAACCTATGAAATCAATTCTTGCGATGATGTAGAATTAAATATTAAAAGAGAAAGTAAATTAGAATACAGAATTACTTATGATGATAGCAAAAAAATGAAAGCTGTAGTGTTTTCCATAGGTGGTTTTGGGGTAAATTTTAATATAGCTTTTTTAGATTTTGATAGAAAATTTTTATGTGAAAAATTTGATGTGGTTGTTGTTGATGTATTTTATCATTGTTTTTGTGCTAGAAAAAGCATAAATGAAAAATATAACCCAAAAATACTTCCAAATGAAGATGATATAAACGCAATGAAAGATACGCTAATTAAATTAGGAGCTAATGCTTTTGTAAATCAAGATAATTTTTTTGATTTTATCCCATTTATAAATGCGAAAGTTCAAGAAATGAAAGACAATGCAAATATAGATGAAAATGCAAAAATCATTTTATCTTATGATTTTATCCCGCCCAACAATGAATATCAAAACTACGGCATTATGGCTGCAATTGATCATATCAATGCTTTAAAAGATATTATGAAAAATTATCCTGAGTTTAAATCTTTACCTAAGATTTATGGGGGGGGGTCTTATGGAGGTTATTTAGCGTTGCTTATTTCAAAAATAGCTCCTTGGTATGTAGATGGAGTCGTTGATAACTCAGGAGTTGTTCTACCACATTTGCCACATGTTTTAGGAAGATCAATGGATATAGGAGAATTTGCCTTTAATGAAAAAAATATTTGTATATTATGTTATGTTAAAAAGTATTGGAATATGAACAAAACTTCTCCTTATTGTTTTAGTGATGATAACTACATGATAAGAGTTATTTTAAATTCAAAGCATTTATATGAACAAAGTAAAATGAATAAGAATATTATTTATGTGAGCTATCATAGTTTAAAAGATGAAGGTGCTCCAGTGCAAAATAAAATAGAGCTTTTTGAAAGTTACAAACTCTTAGGATTTGATACAACTTTGCATATTGTTAAAGATGAAGCAGATATAGATGGTAAGTATATAAAGAGTTTAGAGCATGGATTAAGAATGACAAATAGAGCTTTATTTAAAAAAGAATTACCTATATTGCTTGAAAAATTTCAGGGTAAAAAATTTGATATGAAAGAAGATAGTATATCTTATCCTTGTAAAGATAAGATATTTACTTTTAAAGATTTTAAAGATCGATTTGGACTCGAAATTACACGACTTTGATAAAACTTTGAAGTTTATCAAAGTTTATTTTTAAGCTACATGCATTAAAGGTGATACCTGTTCCAAAGCTTCCAAGGAAAATTTGTTTATACCCCCCCCCATGTATGAAGCAAGTTCTAAAGGTAATTTATTTATAGTAGTATTTCCGTAGTTTTTAAGGATAGCATCTTCTTTGGTGGCTAATTTTAGTTCTTCAAGTAATTTTTGTTTAGAAAAATTACTTGAAGAATGAATGAAAAATTCATCAAAATTATTTTTTTCTAATTTAAAATAGTCAAAAAAATCTTGAAAAAATACTGGATAGTTTTGCATGATAAAAGAAAAAGCTAGATTATTATTAACTTGTATAGTTTCATTTGAGTTGTGATTAAATCCATTAAAGGGTAGAGTTTCTTCTAGACATTGAGCAGAATAAACTTTTTGAGAGAAAAAAGCTTCTTCTTTTGTATTGGTATTTTTTTCTATTAAAATAGCACTTGCACTATCGCTATTGTTTAAAAAGGTGATTTTGTCTTTTTGAGTGTCAATTGCCTTGCTTTTTACACTGGCGCATATTAAAACTACTTTTTGAATATGTGTGTGATTTAATGCTAAAAAAACTTGAAAAAGACTTTGTAAAAATCCAGGGCAAAATCCCAACATATCAAAACACAGAGTGTGTTCGCTTAAATTTAAATTTTTATGAATTAAACTAGTGCAAGCTGGTGCTAAATAATCTGGTGTAAAGCTTGTAAAAACAAGTAAATCAAGTTCATTTTTACAAATGATATTTTTTTCAAAAAGTATTTCTAAAGCTTGTGTAGCTAAATCGCTTGCATATGTTTGCTTATCACTTATAAAGTGATTGTAAATTCCTGAATTTTCTTGTAAGAGTTGATATTTTCTTTCATTTATATTGCAAAGCTTTAATTCATCTTCTTTGTGGAGTGGATTTTTAGGTAAAACAATACTGACAGCTTTAATGGAATGATTATATAGTTTTATGTTCATTGCATCGCTTGTTTTATCATTTCTTTAATATCTTTAAAATTTTCAAAATTTTCAGCTTTGATAAACTCTGCTTTCAGGGGTTTTTTATAGTGTTTTTCTATCTCAGCCACTAAAGCCATAATATCCAAACTATCTATTATGTCATCGCTAAGTAAATTTTGCATATTTTCATTAATATCTTCTCTATCTATTTTGTTAAAAAAATCTTGTATTTGTTGCATTGTGTTCCTTTTTCTGAAAAATTATTTTCATATTATTACTTAAAAATAGAATTATTTTGAGATGGTTTATTTCATAAAATGAAATATCATACACTATATCGTTTATTTTTATTTTAGCTTTAGGGGTTAGATTGCCATTATCCATTGCTTTTAAAAATCTTTCTATGGTTTGAATATCCCAAGATATGTCTAATAAACCATTGTTGGGTAATTCTTTCATTTTATAAATCCCCCTCCCCATGGATATAGAATTAATTTTGGATTGAGGATAAGATTTTTCACATTTGCTAAACATTCTCTAAAAGAATTAATGGCTAAATTCTGCTGTATTTGGAGTAGTTTTATAGCTGTAAAAGATTTGTTAATTTTGATTTCTTTTTGTAAAATGATGTCTTCGGTGTCTATATTGTGATCTACTTTATGCCAAGTGATGCCAGTTACTATCTCATCTTCCCATATAGCCCATATATGAGCATTTCTTCCTTTGTATTTTAGAAGCAAGGAGTTATGATAGTTGATGATGAAATTTGATTCTACGCATTCTCTTTTAAAAATATAAAAATTATTGACGCTTATGATGAAATAATTTTGTATTTTAGTAAAAAAAATATCGAGTTTTGATTTATCTTTTTGAGAAATAAATATAATTTCTTTTTTTAAAAAATAAGTAGCTATTTTTGAGCATTCCTTAGCTACTCTTCCTTCTCCTATTAAATAAATTTCTTTAAAAGTCATAGAAATTCCTGTAAAATCTAAGTTCTATTTTATTAAAAGTAAAATTTGATTTTTTGTAAAAATTTATTGCTTTCGTGTTGTTAATATCAACATATAATTTGTAAAATTTTGCGTTTTTATTTTCTATAAAAAAATGATTTAGTAATGCATAGGCTATATTGTTGTGTTTTAAATCAGGTTTTATAGCAATATAGTCTAAAATTGTGTTATTTAAAACATTAGTATACAATAAAACACCACATATTTTATTATCTTCTTTGTAACATAAAATATTGTTGATATATTTTTTAAAATTATTTTTTTGATAAAAAAGGTTAAAGTTGTATTTAAAAATATCATTTAAAAAATTATAACATTCTATTGTTTCATCTATAGTCGGTTTTTTTATGAATTCAAATTGAATAGGTGTTAAATTTTCATTTCTAAGACTCATTTGTTTAAATATTTGAAAACATTCAAAATTATTGAGCTTTAGAAAATAATTATGTTTTTCAAAATATTTTTCTTGATTTCCGATAAGTCTAACAAAAGATGGTTTTATATTATATTGTTTTATTTCATTGATAAAATAAAATAAAAGTTTTTTATCGTAAACAAAGAAATTACCATTTTCTTGTTGTAGAAAATAATTATCGATTGTTACTTTTTTTAGAAAGATATTTTTATATTCATAGCAATTGTGAATGGTAAAATCTCCAAAATCTTGATTCAATTTTTCAAACCATTCCACTTAAAATCTTCCTATCAATCTTACCATTTGCATTTAAGGCAAAATAGTCTATTTTAATAAATTTCTTAGGTATCATATAAGCAGGAAGCTTTTCTTTTAAAAAGTTTTTAAAGTCTAATTCTTCCTTGCTCTCATAAAAACAAATGATTTCTTCTTTAAAGATACAAGCACAATTTTTAACATTCTCGTGAGAATTTATCACACTTTCTATTTCTCCAAGTTCTATACGATGACCCATATATTTGATTTGATAATCTATTCTTCCATAGCATAAAAGTTCGCCAAATTCATTATAGGCTACCACATCGCCTGTTTTATAAAGCAAATCTAAATAATTATCATGCAAAGGATTTTGCACAAAAGCTTGTTTTGTTTTTTCTTTATCACTATAATATCCTAGTGAAAGACAAGTTCCTCTTACATAAAGCTCACCTTTAATGCCTACTTGATTTGGGGTGATTAAATTTAAATTTTCATCAAAAACTAAAAGTTGAGTGTTTTTACAAGCATTTCCTATAGGTAAAAGTTCATCATCACTAAATTGCCTATTAACTATATAAAAAGAACATACATCGGTGATTTCAGTAGGCCCATAAAGATTAGCAAACAAAGCATCAGGAAGATGTTTGCGCCAAGTGTTGAGTTGTTTATTTGGCATAATTTCACCGCAAAAAAGAATTTTATTTAAATGCTTTAGTTTGAAGGTGTCAAGAGCATTGGTATTTGCAAAATAAATTAACACTGAAGGCACCCAAAAAATTGTTGTTATTTTTTCTCGCTCTAAATATTCCAAAATTTTATTTGGAAAAGCAAAAAGATGATTTGGCAGTATATGAAGTGTTGCTCCCATTTTGATAGAGCTAAATATATCTAAAATACTATTATCAAAATAAAATGGTGCTTGATTTGCCAATATATCTTCATGATTTAGTTTAAAAGTCTCACACACCCAAAAAGTATAATCAATTACACTTTTATGGCTTATACTTACTCCTTTTGGTATTCCTGTACTTCCACTTGTGAAAAACACATAAAGTAAGTTTGTATCTATGTGATTTGTTAAGGCATTACTTAAAGCGTTTTCATCTATAGAAAATTTTTCAAAATCTTCTGCATAAATAGTATCAAGATTATAATCTAAATTTAATTTTCTAGAGGTGATTAAAAGTCTTGGCTTTAAAACTTCTATGACTTTTTCTACACGCTCTTTAGGGCTTTTTTCATCTAAAAGTGTGTAGAAATTTCCACTTTTTGCTACACTAAAAAAAGAAAGCAAACAATCAATCCCTTTAGGAAGTATGATTAACACAGGATTTTGCGTATTTTTTGTAAGAAATTTAGAAAGAATTTCACTAGCTATTTTCTTGCTTAAATCATCAAATTCTTTATAAGTTATACCTTTGCCATTAAATTCAACAAAAGCATTTTTACTCCCAAATTTAGTAACACTTTCTTGTAAAAAATCATCAATATGAGTTATCATTTTACTCCTTTAATAAACAATAGGGATTGCTTTCTAATGCTTTTAATGTTTTTTCTAAATAATTTTTCGCATTAATGTTTATTATATGAGCATTAGAAAAATTTAAAATATTAAAATTATTATCATTTTTTAAAATATCCACTTGTTTGCCGACATCTAAATCTGAATTTTCGTCTAATTTTCTAACATAATATTTAATATTTTTACATTCTATTTTACCATTTTCATAAGAGATTTTACCACTAAAATTTTTAAAATATCTATATGGAACGCGAGCTTTTTCTTCTATAAAATGACTAAAAGTATATCCAGCTATCTTAGATCCGAACAAAATTAGTCTGCCGTTTTGTTTTGTTAAAACATCATATACAGAGTTTTCTCCAAAACAACTTGTAGTCTCTTTTAAAAATAATTCTTCTTTAGCTCCTTTTATAGCAAAAGAAAATATAGGATCATTTGTGCGTTTTACCCCCCCCAGTTTGCGAAAATATTCTGTTAAAACCCCAACATTACTTTTAGAATTTATTTTATTATATACTTCATTTTTACAAAAACTATAAGTAAAAGTAGGCATTATAAGTGTTCCTTCTTTACCTATAACTTCAAAAAAGCAATCAATTATAGTTTGTAAAAATTCATTTCTAGGAAGTAAAGGTATGCCAAATTTCATTAATTCACTATGAATGCATAATATATCATTTTTTTGAATACCGAGTTTATAAAAAGATTCGATTAAATCTTTATTAGAATATTTTTTATTGTTGCATTTAAATATATATTTCATACTTTTTTCTTTAATTTGGTTGTAATTTAGATTAGTTATAATAGCATAAATTGTAACTAAGAAAGAAACTTATGATTATAAATCAAACATATTCCATAGACTCTTGTGATGATGTAGAATTAAATATAAAAAGAAAAAGCAAGCTTGATTTTAAACTCATTTATGATGATAGTAAAGAAATAGAAGCTTTAGTTTGTATTATACCTGGATTAGGTGGAGATATAAATGATAATTTATACATAGAAGAATATTGTGCAAGAAATTATAATGTAGCTGTTTTAAGTGTAAATTATCACTGCATAGGTAATCGTCCTCAAACCGGAGCATTATTTTATATCAATGAGTTAGATAAGCTGATTTTAAAAACAAGTCTAGAAGCAATTGGAATAAAACTTCCTATAGATGTGCAAAATTTAAAAACATATGATGAGTTTTATTGCGTGGTAGATGTTGTAAATAAATTTATAGAAAAATTAAAAAAGGAAAAAGAACTTAGTGAAGATTATTATTTATACCTAAGCATAGGTTTTGAACCAACTAAAAATGAATATCAAAATTATGGTATTATGCAAGCAATGGATATATTAAATGCTATTTTATATATAAAAGCCAATTTTCCTTTTAAAATTACAGCGGGGGGGGGTATAAAGACCATTTTAGTAGGTGCTTCACATGGAGGATATTTGGCGAATTTATGTGCAAAAATAGCTCCTTGGAGTGTTGATAGTATTTTAGATAATTCTTCTCATATGACTTTGAATCATAATTTATGGAGATTCATAGGATTTGGAAGAGAGATTGATTATATTAAGTATTGTAGTGCAGGACTTACACACATTTTTAAAAATATAAAACTTGCTGCTTTTGATAAAACTTATTGGACTTCTAATTCTTCTTCGCCAAATTATTTTTCAAATGCTAGAAAAATAATAAGAGAACCATTAAATAAAGAACATTTAAAAACTCAAAGTTTATATTCAAAACCAAAATACATTGCTTATCATTCTAAATTTGATCAATATGTTCCTTTAAAAGAAAGAGAAGATTATTTTGATATTTTAAAAGAATTAGGATTTGAAATCGATTTTACCAAAATAACAAGCGAAAAAGAAATAGATGGAAAATTTATTAAAAATTTACAGCATGGTTGTGGAATACCCATGAAATTACTTATTAAAAAACATTTAAATGAAATTTTAAAAGAACCTTTGCAAGATAAAACTTGCAAAAAAGAAATTTCTTATGAGTGTGATGATTTAATTTATACTTTTAAAGAAGAAAATAACCAAATAAAATTAAAAATTAATAAATGTTAGTTTATTGATTTTAAACCATCTCTGCAAAAAAGATATAAAAAGCAAAAGCTTGTAAAAAGTATTTTTTTTATAAAATTAATTTTTTATTCCATTGTAAAGAGTATTTATGGCTAGCAAACAACTTTCACTCAAACATCTTAGTATGCCTATATTACTTGAAATGTTTTTAAGATATTTTTCTTTGATTATTAATACTATTATGGTTTCGCAATATTCTAATTTTTTGGTTGGAGCTATGGGTGCTGGTAATCAAGTTGCAGATTTATTTATCATCATTTTTAGCTTTTTAAGTGTGGGTTGTAGCGTAGTAATTGCTCAAGCTTTGGGAGCGAAAGATTATGCTCTAGCTAGAAAAGCGATTCATCAAAGTTTATTTTTAAATGCTATGCTTGGCTTTGTGTGTGGAAGTTTGATTTTATGGCATGGAGAATTTTTACTTTATCTTTTGCAAATTCCAAATGAACTTTTAAAAGACAGCGAAATTTACCTACATATGCTTGGAATTTGTTTATTTTTTGATGCTGTTGGTATAGTTTTAGCAGCAATTGTTAGGGTTTATAATATGGCTTATTGGGTTATGTTTGCAACCTTATTGATGAATATAGTAATATTCATAGGCAATTTTTATGTATTGCATTTTACTAAATTAGAACTTTTTGGAGTAGGGCTTAGTAATATACTTGGGCGCTTGGTAGCATTTAGTATGCTTGTAGCAATACTTAGTTTTAAGCTTAAAATTTATCTTAACTTTAAAGAGATGATAAGTCTTGAAAAAGCTGTGCTTAAAAAGATTTTAAATATTGGTGGTTTTGCGGCTGGAGAAAATTTAATTTGGTTTATACAATACACCATAGCCTTTGCTTTTGTAGCAAGTTTAGGTAAAGAAAATTTAAGTGTTCAAACGATTTATTTTCAAATTTCTTTGCTTATTATGCTAGTAGGACAAGCAATAAGCGTAGCAAATGAAATTATCATAGGTAAATTAGTCGGTGCAAAATATTTAAATGTAGCTTATAAACATACTTGGATAGCTTTGTATTTTAGTGTAATGGCAAGTGCTTTTGTAGCTTTATTAAATTTTGTTTTACAAGATTTTACTATGGGTGTAGTGAAGCTTGAAGAAAATTTAAAGGAACTTATGATACCACTTTTTACTCTTTCTATTTTTTTAGAAATTTCAAGAACATTTAATATAGTTATGGTGAATTCTTTAAGAGCAAGCGGTGATGCGAGATTTCCATTTTTTAGCGGAGTGGTATTTATGCTTGGAGTTTCACTACCTGTAGGTTATGTGCTTTGTTTTTATGTTGGGCTTGGAATTTTAGGTGTTTGGATAGGTTTTTGTGCAGATGAGTTTTTGCGTGGTATTGTAAATTCATATAGATGGAAAAGTAAAAAATGGCAAGGCAAGGCAGTAGTATAAAAGGAATTTTAGAATTTAAAGAATTCCGTTTTACTTTTGAAAAGAAAAAACTCAAATATTTAAGACTTAGGATAGATAGAGATTTGAGTTTTAAGCTTAGTATTCCATTATATTATGAGAAGCAAGATGTTTTAAGATTTTTAGAAAAAAATGAAAATTGGATAAGAGCAAAAGAAAAGGAAATTTCATCAAAGCGAGTTGTTTTAGCTAACGATGAGTTATTTTTTTTGGGAAAAAGATATTGTTTGGTTTTGAATGAGAATTGCAAGAAAGTTTTAATAAAAAAAGATAAAATTTTTGCAAAAGACCAAAAAGCTTTAGATTTTTTTCTAAAACATAGCGCTAGAGTGATTTTTGAGTTTCTTATTCGTAAGTGGCAATTTGCCTTTGAAAAAAAAGTACAAAGAATTTGCATAAAAGAAATGGTTTCAAGATGGGGTTCGTGTAATCATCAAAAAGGCTATATAAATTTAAATTTAAAACTTATGCAAAAGCCCATTAAAGCTATAGAATATGTGATTTTACACGAACTTACACACTTAATCTATCCTCATCATCAAAAGGAATTTTATGATTTTTTGTATAGTTTAATGCCTGATTATAAAGAAAGAGAATTAAGTCTTAAAAATTTAATCTTATAGCAAAAAATTTATTTTTCTTTAAAAAATTATTTATTAAAATTAATCGTTTTTAAATATCTTTTAAAGGAAAAAACATGAAAAGAAGAAGTATGTTAAAAGTAGGTGCTCTTGGTTTAGCTGCTATGCTTTTTAGTGGAGTTGCTTTAAATGCAAAGTCAAATGATGCAATTAATTTTCCAAAAGATAAACAAAAAGCATTATTACTTTCAAGCTCTGGCTATAAAGATACAGGTTATTTAAACCACGCATTACCTTGGCTTAAAGAATTTGTTGAAAAAAACAATCTTAAAGGTAAAAAAGTAGCTTTTATACCTTATGCTGGTGTTAGAAAAACTTATGAGCAATATGAAGCTCAAGTTGCCAAAGCTTTAGAAAGCTTAGGACTTCAGATAGTTAGCGTGCATAGGGGAAATGCTGTTGATATTGTTAAAAGTGCTGATGCGATTTTTGTAGGCGGTGGAAACACTTTTGAACTAGTAAATCAACTTTACAATAACAACCTAGTGGAATTAATTGCAAAAAGAGTAAGTGAAGGTGTGCCTTATGTTGGTTGGTCAGCAGGTTCAAATGTAGCTGGTGCCACTATGAAAACAACTAATGATATGCCTATAGTAGAACCAAAATCATTCAATACATTTAATATTTTCCCTCACCAAATCAATCCTCATTTTATATCAGGAAAACCAGTAGGACATAATGGTGAAAGCCGTGAAGAAAGATTAGAAGAATTTTTAATAGTAAATCCTAAAACTATCGTTTATGCTTTACCTGAAGGTGTTGCGTTGTTAATTGATGGTAAAAAAGCCAAAGTTTTAGGTATGGATAAAAATGCTCCACTTTTAAAACTTGAAAACAAAAAAGAAATTCAAAAAATCTCTATAGGTTCTGAATTTAACTACCAATAAAATAAAAAGCTATCTAAAATAGATAGCTTTTTAAGCTTTCCTTAGAATTAAAATTGTTATATTTATATTTTAAATTTAATTTTTAAGGTTTTAATTTGCTTTTGAAAATTACTTTTGGTTATAAATCTAAAAATGATATTTTTGAATATTTGTTGCATTATTATGCTAAAGATTATATGTATGATTACGAGCAAAAAGATGAAAAAATTACCATTAAGATTAAGGGTAACAAAGAAGAAATTCAAGCGTTTTGCACTAATTTAGAAAATATTAGTCATAGTGTATTTTTAAACAAATTTGATTTAAAAGTTATAGAAGAAGATTTTATATCAACAAAAAGTGAAAAAAACTTTACTAAAAGAAGCTTTTTAACAAGACTTAATGCAAATGCTTATACTCAAGGTGAGCTTTTAGAAAATGAATGGGGTGTTTTTGTAGAAGAAGAGTTTAAAATAGAAGATGAATTTATAAAAATTACCAAAGAAAACTTTCGCGATAATTTAAAAAAAGCTTTAGAAAAATTAAAAAACAAAGAAAAAATATTCCTTAAAAACTCAAAAGGAATTTATTCTTTTGAAATTTTTAATGAGTGTTTAGGTGATTTTTTAACACCAAGCAATCCAAAGCATATCAATGTATTTTTTTCATGCAATAATGAACAATTTAAAATTCTAGCAGGTCTTGAAAAACCTTTAATGAGATTAAAATTTAATGCCATCTTTAGACAAAATCATAATTTTAATCAAGATTATTTTAAAGTAAAAATTTATGACAATCTTTTTATTTTTGCATTGTGTTTTGAATTAGAAAAAGAAAGCATTAAATTTTTAAATTTTAAAAAACTAGAACATTTTGAAGATGATTTTGAAGTGGCTTTGATAGAAAATGAGCTAGTGATTTGTAGGGGTTATGATTATATTTTACCTGAGTTTAAAAATTTGATTTTTCAAAAAGATGATAAAAATTTTGCAAGAATTTCTTGTATATTGTCTGATTTTAAAGATAAAAAACCTTTGCTTTTGGAACTTAGTAAAAAATATGATGATATTCTTTTGCTTGATAAAGAGTTAAATCTTTTAAAGCTTTCTTTACCAAAAAGCTTTAATGAGTTTTATCAAACTATAAGCCAAGATGATGTGGCTAAGAGATTGTTGGCTAATTATGAAAAAGAATTTGCTTTAGTGCAAAAAGATCTTAATATGACTAATAATTTTTTTAGTCTTTTTGGTATGATTGGAATGATTTTAGAGTTTGATGATGAGCTAGAAAAAGCAGCATTAAAACTTTTAGCCTTGGCAGATGAGAGTAAAATGGCAAAAGGTGTTAGGATAGATTTTAAATTTAACGAGCAAAAAGAATTTGATTATACTAAAACTATAAGAAGTGTGATGAGTTTTAAACTTGCTGGGGTTGAAGATCAAATTATAGCTTTAGGTGTTGTTGAAAGCTTGGTGTATTTTTTAAGAGATTTGTTTGATGATTTAAAAGCTAAAAATCAAGCTGATTGTATCATACTTAGTGGAAGTTTGTTTGAACATAAAAGCCTTAGTAAAAATGTATTTAAACATATACCATTTTTTAAGATAAGCGATGTCCCTCTTTGGATATGAAATTTACATAAAAGGATTAGTGCAAGGGGTTGGTTTTCGTCCTTTTGTTTTTAATCTAGCTAAAAAGCTTAATTTAAAAGGTGAAGTATATAATAATGGCTTAGGCGTTGTTATAATACTTGAAAGCAATGAAAATGATATGTTATTTTTTAAAGAAAAACTCTTAGCAGATCTACCACCTTTATCTAGAGTAGATGAAATTAATTTTTCTTTGATAAAGTTAAAACAAAGTTATAAAGAATTTATTATAAGTTCTTCTCAAAATACTGAAAAATTTAGTCCGATTTTGAGTGATTTTGCGCTTTGTGAAGATTGTTGTAATGAATTTTATGATGAAAAAAACTCTCGTTTTAAATACCCCTTTATTACTTGTGCAAATTGTGGACCAAGATTTTCTATAATCAAAAAGCTACCTTATGATAGAGCTAATACAACTATGGATATTTTTAAAATGTGTTCTTTTTGTCAAAGTGAGTATGAAGATCCTACTAATCGTCGCTTTCATGCTCAACCACTTTCATGTCCAGAGTGTAAAATTTCTATTTTTTTAAAAGATAAAAATAAAAATATTTTAGCTAAAGATGAAGAAGCTTTTATTTTGCTTGCAAAGCTTTTAGAAGAAGGTAAAATCATAGCTTTTAAAGGTATGGGTGGTTTTCATCTAATTTGTGATGGAACCAATGAAAAAGCTATATGTGAGCTTAGAATACGCAAAAATCGTCTTAAAAAACCTTTTGCCGTTATGGTAAAAGATCTTAAAATGGCTCAAGAATTAGCTTTTGTAAATGAAGCTGAAGCAAAACTTTTAACTTCAAATTTAAAACCTATAGTTATCTTAAAAAGTAAAAATATTCATAAAAGCTTAGCACCTGATACTGATAAAATAGGCATAATGCTAGCATACATGGGAACACATTTATTATTGTTTGATTATTTTCAAAAACCCATTGTAGCAACAAGTGCAAATCTTAGCTCTCAAAGTATTATCTATGAAGAAACAAAACTTTTAGAAAAACTTTTTAATGTATTTGATTTTTATCTTGATTATGATAGACAAATATATAATAGTAGTGATGATAGTATTGCACAAGTAATTAAAGATAAGATAATGTTTTTAAGAACTTCAAGGGGAGTTAATCCAATCTATACTAACACTAAAAATATATTTAATTGCAAAGAAAATGTTCTTGCATTAGGTAGTGAATTAAAAAATGAATTTGCATGTTTTTTTAAAAATCAAATTTTTATTTCTCCATATATAGGAGATATGAAAGATATAGATATACAAGAAAGATTTTTTAAGATATTAAAATTCTTTCAAAACTCATATAATATTAAATTTGATAAAGTAATATGCGACAAACACCCGCATTTTAATTATGTAAAAGAATTTAAAGATTATAAAAATGTTTGCGTGCAACATCATTATGCACATTTATGTGCTTGTTTGTTTGAACATAAAATTTATAAAGATGAAGTTTTAGCTTTTATTTTTGATGGAACTGGCTATGGAGATGATGGTAAGATTTGGGGTGGGGAAATATTTAAGGCTAATTTAAAAAAATATGAACGATTAGCTCATTTTAAAAATTTTAAACTTATAAATGCTGATATTAAAAATATAGCCAATTTAGCTTTAGCTTTAGTTTTTGATTTTAATTTGGAAAGTGAAGCGAGTGATTTTTTAAATAAAATTAATCCCGTAAAACTTAATAATCTTAAAAAAATTCATTCCCAAAGTTCTTTATATACTAGCTCTCTTGGAAGAATTATTGATGCTTTTGGCGCCGTTGCTTTTGATATTCAAAGACTTGATTATGAAGCTCAAATTGGACTTTTAATGGAAAAATACTACGATCAAAATCTTAATTATAGTTATCATTTTGACATTAAAGAAAATGAAATTTGTTTTAAAAATGCTTTTTTACAAGCTTTAGAAGATAAAGATAAGGTTAAAATTAGCACAGGTTTATTAAATGCTATTGCAAATTTAATTATAGAATATTCAAAAGATTTTAAAGAAGAAGTGCTTTTGTGTGGCGGGGTATTTCAAAATAAAACCTTACTTGAAATTTTAGCTCGAAAAAAATTCGCTTATAAAACTTCTTTGCAATTTCCTTGCAATGATAGTTCTATTGCACTTGGGCAACTTGTGCATTATTTGTCATTAAAAACTTAATAAAACTCATATTTTTTTAATACTTTTTTATATACAATAAAATAAAAATATAAAGGAAAGATTATGTGTAAAGATTGCGGTTGCTCTATTAATGGACATGAACATCATCATGATCACCATCATGAAAATCCAGCTTTAAAAGATGAAAAAACTATTAATGTTATTAGTAAAATTTTATCAAAAAATGATCATCAAGCAGCTCATAATAGAGAGCATTTTAATGAGTATAATACTCTTTGTATTAATCTAATGAGTTCTCCAGGAAGCGGTAAAACAACACTTTTAGAAGAAACCATTAAAGCATTAAAAGATGATTTAAAAATAGCTGTTGTTGAAGGAGACTTAGAAACTAATAATGATGCAAATCGCATTATCAAAGCAGGGGGCTTAGCTCATCAAATTACTACAGGACAAACCTGTCATTTAGATGCTTTTATGGTGCATGAAGCTTTACATCATTTTAAACTTAGCGAACTTGATATAGTTTTTGTTGAAAATGTAGGGAATTTAGTATGTCCTGCAAGTTATGATTTGGGTGAGCATTTAAATGTAGTTTTGCTTTCAGTAACAGAAGGTAGCGATAAGGTAGAAAAATACCCAGTGATGTTTAGAAAGGCTGATTTGTTAGTCATTACTAAAGCTGATTTAGCTCAGCATTTTGACTTTGATTTTAAAGCAGCTTCTATGGCAGCTAAAAGATTAAATCCTAAAATAGATATTATGATTTTAGATAGCAAAACAAAAACAGGGTTTGAGCTTTGGATAAATTATCTAAAAATGAAAAAGGAGCTTAGCTAATGTGTCTTTCTATACCTTCTAAAATTTTAGAAATTGATGAATTAAATTCAGCTATAGTAGAAACTTTAGGGGTTAAAAGAAGAGTGAGTTTGGACTTAATAAGCGAGCCTTTAAAAGTGGGTGATTATGTGCTTATACATGTGGGCTTTGCTATGGAAAAAATTGACACTCAAGCTGCACAAGAGAGTTTAAAAATTTATACTGATATAGCAGAGAAAATGCAAAATGGACAAATCGATGAAAATGAAGGCGATATGGGGCTAAAAAATGGATTTAATTAATGATTTTAGGAATAAAGAAAGAATTTTAGCCCTAAAAGAACTTATTGCTTCTAAAATTACTAAGCCTATTAATATCATGGAAATTTGTGGCGGGCATACGCATAGTATTATGAAATTTGGCTTACCTGATTTATTACCTAAAGAAATAAATTTTATTCATGGTCCGGGTTGTCCTGTATGCGTTATGCCAAGAGAGCGTATAGATGTGGCATTAAAACTTGCAAGTATGCCAAATACTATCTTTTGTGTATTAGGCGATATGCTTAAAGTTCCAGGAAGTTATGAAAGCTTGATTGATCTTAGAGCCAAAGGAGCTGATATTAGAGCGCTTTATACACCTTTGGATGTGATAGACATAGCTTTAAAAAATCTTGAAAAAAATGTAATCTTTTTTGCTATAGGTTTTGAGACAACTACACCTATGAGTGGGGTGATTATAGAAAAAAGTATGGCATTGAATTTAAAAAATTTATTTTTTCATATCAATCATGTGCTAGTTCCACCTGCAATAGAAGCTATCATGCAAGATAAAAATGTAAAAATCGATGCATTTTTAGGACCTTCGCATGTAAGTGTTATCACAGGATCAAATATTTATGAGCCTATTGCTAAAAAATATAAAACTCCTATTGCGGTAAGTGGTTTTGAACCAGTTGATATAATGCTTAGTGTATTAAATATAGTAGAGCAAATGAATGCAAATACTTTTGAAGTTTATAATGAATACCACAGAGTAGTTAGCAAAGAAGGAAATTTAAAAGCTAAGGCTTTAATAGAAAAATACTTTAAGCCCTGTGATTTTGAATTTAGAGGACTTGGGGTAATTACAAATGGCGGATTTTGTTTGAAAGCCGAATTTGCACATTTAGATGCTAGTAAAGTGTTTGATTGCAAGGTGCAAAGCAAAGATGAAAGCAAAGCTTGTATTTGTGGTCAAATTTTAAGAGGTTTAGCTAAGCCTTATGATTGTAAGGTGTTTGCAAAAGCTTGTACTCCAAAAAATCCCATAGGTAGTTGTATGGTTTCTAGTGAAGGAGCTTGTGCGGCTTATTATAAATATTATCAAGATAAGGCATAAAATGAAGCAAATTACTTTAGCTCATGGTGGCGGTGGTGAGGAAATGAATACTTTAATAAATGAAATTTTTTCTATTTTTGAAAATAATGTTTTAAAAGAGGCAAATGATGCGGCTATTTTAGATGATTTAGCTTTTAGCACAGATTCTTTTGTGCTAAATCCTATCTTTTTAAAAGATACAAATATAGGAAAACTAGCGGTTTGTGGAAGTGTAAATGATGTTTTGATGGTAGGAGCAAAACCGCTATATTTGTCTTTAGCTTTGATTTTAGAAGAAGGTTTTGAGATAGAAAAGTTAAAAATTATACTAAATTCTATAAAAGAAGAATGTAACAAGGTAGGGGTAAAATTGGTATGTGGAGATACCAAAGTCGTTCCTAAAAATAAAGGCGATAAAGTATATATCAATACCTCATGCATAGGAAAAAGCATAAAAAAAATTAATACTAAAGATATAAAAAGCGGTTGTAGTATCTTAGTTTCAAGGGATATTGGAGCTCATGGTTGTGCGGTTTTGGTTGAAAGAAATAATCTAGAAGCAAATATCCAAAGTGATTGTAAAAATTTAAAAGATGAAGTTTTAACACTTTTAAATGCAAATATTATCATAAAAGCAATGCGCGATGCTACGCGTGGTGGACTGAGTGCTGTTTTGAATGAATGGGCTAAATTAAGTAATTTAGAGCTTTTAATTTTTGAAGAAAAAATTCCAGTTTGTGATGAAGTTTTAGGGGTTTGTGAGCTTTTTGGATATGAGCCTTATGAGCTTGCAAATGAAGGAACTTTTATTATTTGTGTAGATAAAAAAGATGAGCAAAAAGCATTAGAAATTTTAAAACAATTTAATCCTAATGCAGCCATTATAGGTGAAATCACAGCTAATGAAAAAGCAAGAGTGGTTTTAGAAAATGCTTATGGAGCAAAACGCATTTTAGAAGCTCCAAAGGGCGAACTTTTACCAAGAATTTGCTAATGCATGAGTTAAGTATTACAGAATCTTTGCTAGAGCTTTGCGAAGAATACGCTCAAGGAAAAATTATTGAAGAAGTACATGTGAAAATAGGGCGCTTAAGTGGGGTTGAACCTCCACTTTTACAAAGAAGCTTTGAAACTTTTAGAGAAAATAGCTCTTTATGTAAAAATGCTAAATTTATTATGCATATTCAAGAGGTAGTAGTAGAATGTCAAAAATGCCATTTTAGCGGAGTGCTTGAAAATAATATCTTTTGGTGTCCAAAATGTGAGGATAAAAATTTAAAAATTATAGATGGAGAAGAACTTTACCTTATGCAACTTGTTTTGAAAGAAGATGAGAATGTATAAAATTTATAGGAATTTTATTAATAAATATGAGTGTTTTTTCTAAAGAGATTATTTTAGGTGCGGGGTGTTTTTGGTGTACTCAGGCTGTGTTTGATAATATTAAAGGAGTAATACATACAGAAGTAGGTTACACTGGTGGCAAAGCAAATCCAAATTATGAAAGCGTAGTAAATGGTGATGGAAATATAGAAGTAGCTAAAATAAAATACAATGAAAAACAAATTTCATTAGAAAAAATTTTAGAAATTTTTCTAAAAATACATGATCCAACAAGCAAAGACAAACAAGGAGCCGATGAAGGAGTGCAGTATAGATCAGCAATTTTTTATCAAGATAATAATGATTTTAAAATTATCAGCAATTTTTTGCAAAATGCTCAAAAAAATTATATTAAACCCATAGCTACACAAGTGGCAAAACTTGAAATATACTATAAAGGCGAAGAATATCACCAAGATTACTTTAAGAAAAATCCAAAACAAGCTTATTGTAGATTTGTTATTACACCAAAATTAGAAAAACTAGCCAATATCGCTAGTTTTTCTTTTTAGAAATAGGACAAACTCCAAGTGGGCAAGCTTGTTTTCCGCTAAGTACTTTTATAGGACATAGACCAAAAATACCTGTTAATAAAGGAATAAAACCTAATAATCCCCACCAAGTTGAAAAATAAATTCCCAAAGAAAAAGCTACAATGGCTAAAGTTATTCTTAATATTCTTTCTATTTTACTCATAATTTCTCCTTTTTTATTGACATTATAAATAAATTTCAAAAGTTTTTCTGTGATAATGTCACAAAGAAATTAATATTATTTTAGATCTTTCAAGTTTGATTTTACCCTCTTTTTCCAACTCTTTTAAAATCCTTGAAATAGCTTCTCTAGCACTTCCTAAATGATTTGCCAAAGCCTCATGAGTGATTTTTAAAGTATTATCGTTATCAGCATTTTCTTTTAAAAATTTACAAATCCTAGAAGATAAAGGCATAAACAAAGCTTGTTCTAAAATTTTAACTAAAGCATTAAAACGCTTGGTGAGTAGTGTTAAAATATAATTGTTGATTTTTGGATACTTGTCCTTTAAAATTAGAAAGGTATTACTAGGTATGATAGCTAATCTTGTATCTTGTGTGCTTTGTATAAAAACATCATAAGATATGTTGTCTATATTGCATTCAGAACAAATAACACATTCATCATTTTCTTTAAGATGAAAAAGTGTAATTTCTTTTGCGTTTGGAGTTAAAATAAATGTTCTAAGCTCACCTTTTAAAATTTTTACAAAACCTAAGCATTTATCATTAACTTTAAAATTTCTTTCAATATTTATTATTTGTAGATTTTTTTGTATGAGTTCAAGATCTTGTTTTTCTAGCTCAAAACGAGAAATAAAATTTTCCATATTAAAACTTTAAAAGCCTGTTAAAGGCTTTTAAAATCTTTAGTGGCAACCACATCCACTGCATCCACAACTTTTACTAAAAAAATCTTCTAAAGCTTGCATATTTGGAAGTTCTGTAATTTCATTTACCAATTCTTTATAAGCAATGACACCATTTTTAACTACAAATACAGCTCTAGCTAAAATTCCCTCAAGCGGGCCATCTGCCATTAAAACTCCATATTTTTCACCAAATTCTTTAGAAACAAAATCACTAGCAACTTTTAAATTTTCTATACCTTCTGTTGAACAAAAACGACCTATAGCAAAAGGCAAATCCATGCTAACTACGATTACTTCCACACCACTTGCTGCTGCTTTTTTATTAAATTCTCTAGCTTCGGTTGCACATACTGGAGTATCAAGACTTGGAACACTAATAATAATTTGAGTTTTATCTTTAGGGGCAATTTCAACACCCGATAGATCTTTAGCTTTTAAAGTAATATTTGGAGCCATATCTCCGACTTGAACATTATTTCCCTTTAAATTTACTTTATTTCCTTTGAATAACACACTATTCATTTTATCTCCTTAAATGGTTTTGATTAATCATAATATAAAAAGATTAATAAAGTCTTATTTTATTTCTTCTTTACACATACCAGCTTCGATTAAAAAACATGAAGGCTGATAATTGCTCTTTTTTATCTTGTCATATTTTGCATAACTTAAATACAAAGTATCTTTAGCTCTAGTTACTGCTACATAAAAAAGTCTTCTTTCTTCTTCTAAACTTCCACCCATACTCATAAGCTTTTGATTAGGAAATCTTCCTTGTGCAAGATCAATTACAAATACAAGTTCAAACTCAAGACCCTTGCTAGCATGTATGCTTAAAAGATTAACCCCACTACCACTACTCATTTCACTAGCTCCAAGAGTTAAGAAATTATAGTATTTATAATTATCACTATAATTTTTTGCAAGCTCTTTTAATACAAACATTTTAGCTTCGATTTTTTCCAAAATTTCATTTTTTTTATTTAAATCAACATTGGAATTTTTATTAGTCGCTCTTTTGGTTGCTAAAATATCACAAATTTCTTTGAAATAATCATTTTCTAAAATTAAATTCACAAGTTGAGTTGAAATTTTGCATTCACTTGCCTTTTTTATAAAAAGATAAATTTTTTCAAGATTTTTCGCACAAAGCTCATTGATTTTAGGTAGGCTTAAAATAGGATGGGTATTAAATTCACTTTCTAGGTTAAACCTTGAGGGAGAAGCTAGTTCTTCAATATCATCAAAAAGCCCTAGTTGATAACTTTGCTTTTTGTATTTTTTTAAACTTACATTAGCATCAGGGTCTAAAAAACCTTTAATCAAACTAGAATGCCCAAGTTTTAACAAAGCATCGAAAATATCTTTTGCCAAAACTCCACCAACCCCTTTGGTGTATTCAAGTAAATGTATAAAAGCCATAATATCTTTTGGATTAAGTGCAATTGCAAGCATAGAACAAAAGTTTTTTACCTCTAAACTTTCAAAAAAACTTCCGCCACCTTTTCTTTTGCTTGCTATACCAAGTTCTCTTAAGGCTACTTCTACTCCATCAGCACTTGAGTTGTTTCTAAAAATAACCGCAATTTCATCAAGATCAACTCCGCTTTGTAAGATTATTTTTGCAATGGTAGAGTATTGATCAAATAATTCATTAAAGGTTAATAAGCTCGGTGTTTTAAAATCTCCTTCTCTGGTTACAATTAATTCCTTAGGATATAATCTTTCATTGTTTAAAATCACCTTATTAGCCAGTGCAAGTATGTTTTTACTAGAGCGATAATTTTTATTTAAAGTAAAAATATTTGCATCAACAAATCTATCCTTAAAACTTCCTATGATAGAAATATCAGCTCCATTAAAAGCATAAATACTTTGATCATAATCTCCTACACAAAATAGACTTTTGCTTTTAAAAGCATCAATGAGAGAACCTTGTAAGGTATTAGTATCTTGATATTCATCTACTAAAATCTCATCAAATTCAAAATGATGTGAAGCTAAAACTTGTTTTAATTTTATAAGTAAATCATTAAAATCAACATAATTAAATCGTGATTTTTCCTCTTCGTATTCTTTTAAAATATCTTCATAAATTTCAGCATAGATAGCTTGTTCATCATAATTTTGGCAAAACCAATTATAAAATTTATCTAAATTTGTATTAGTATTTTGAAATAAAGAATACACATCATACAAATAGCTTGACATATAAGGTTTGGTGTCGCTTAAATGATGAAAAGTGCGTTTTTCAAAAATGGAACGCAAAAGAATTTTAAGCTCGCTTGCAGGTTTTAAAATAATATCATGATTTAATTCTTTCAATAAGGTATAAGCTGTGCTATGAAAGGTTCCTGCTGTAATTTTTGAAGTGATATTTTTATCAAAATATCTACTAAGTCTTTCTATCATCTCTTTGCTAGCTTTATTAGTAAAGGTTAAAAGCATAATTTTTTCAGGCTTTATACCATTTTGAAGTAAAAATGCTATTCTTGCAACTATAGTTGAAGTTTTACCAGTTCCTGCACTTGCTATGATTAAATTATGTCCAAAAGGGGCACTAGCGGCTTTATATTGTTCTTCATTTAAACGAGATAAAGGCATAAAATTCCTAATTTAAAATTATATTTTGTATATCATTAAAATAAAAATGATTAACACCATCTTTATATTCATAATAAAGCGTAAGTTTATGAGAATCTAGTATAGTTTTAACTATATAAAGTCCTAGTCCAAAACTATCTTTATTTTTCTTTCCTTGTGTAAAAGCTTGAGTATAGTATTTTAAATCTTTGTCTAAGGCTTTACCTTTGTTTTTAAAGCATAAATAATCTTTGGTTATTTCTATAGTGATTGTATTTTCTTCAGAATATTTCATAGCATTGTCTATCATATTTTTCATAGCAGTAGTAAAAAGTTTAAAATCAACATTTACACTAAAACTTTCTTTGATACTAATTTTAATTTTTTCATCATCACTCATAGCAATATCTTTAGCTTCATCTAAAAGATCTAAGATATTGTATTTTTTTAAATTTATGAGCCCAACTCCTGAAGTAATTTGTTCAATAGCAGCAAATTCATTAATCAAAATTTCCAAACGATTAAAAGCACCTATTAACCTTTCTTTATATTTGCTATCTTCAAGCATTTCCAAAGTAATTAAACCTTTAGTGATAGGAGTTTTTAACTCATGCATGATATTTCTTAAAAAGAATTGTCTTGATTTATTTAGTTTTTGAATTCTTAAAATGGATTCATAAAAGGCTGTTGCAACTTGTGAAATTTCATCATTTCCTTTGCTGACATTTTGAATTTCATCAAGTTTATTTTCTCCAAATTTATCGATTTGTCTTTTTAAAGATCTTAATGGTTTTAATTTTCTAATTATAAAAACATATAAAATTAGCAAAACTAACATTACTATACTGGCAATGAGTTTTATTACAAAATAGCGATAACCTTGATACTCTAAATCTTTATATAAATATAATTTGCCATCAAAGATAATTTTTAAATACACATCATCTTTTAGAGTAATGATTTCAACTACTCCTGTGCTAGTTTGAGCTCTTGCTATGGTTTCAGCTTTATAAATGATTTTCCTAATAGAAAGTGGATTGATCAACTCTACCATTTTGTAATTTTTGGTTTGTTCTTGAAATTCTTTTTCACTAATTACATTATTAAAATACAATAATCGAACATTAGCTATAAAAGAATATTTTGCATTAAGTTCGTTAGTGTAATTTTGTTGATCGTATTTTATAAGCCATAAAAATGCTAAAATCACACTAACACTAGCAAGCAAAAAAACAAAAGTTATAGTATAAAAAATCGATGATTTATTCATTGAGTTAATTTATATCCTATGCCTCTAATAGAATGGATATATTTTGGAGTTTTGGGATCATCACCAATTTTTTGTCTAATTCTACTAATAATTACATCTATACTTTTATTACTAGAATCCTCGCTAATAGAACTACAATTATATACAAGTTCTTCACGACTTACCACTCCACCTTCTTTTTTGATTAAATAACTTAAAATATCAAATTCAGCATTTGTAAAATTAATTTCTTGATCTTTCATAGTAATTGTATGTTTATATTTATCATATACAAGATCTTTTTTAACTTGAGTTTGTGCGGTTTTAGTATTAGAAATTCTTCTTAAATGACTTTTAATCCTTGCTTGAAGTTCTTGAGGGTTGTATGGTTTTGGTAGATAATCATCAGCACCTAAATCAAGTGCAGCAACTTTATCGCTAATATCATGTCTTGCACTTGAAATAATAATAGGTGTATCGTATTTTTTACGAATTTCTTCACAAACTTCAAGCCCATCAAGACCAGGCAAACTTAAATCTAAAATGATTAAATCATAAGGATTTAAAGCAAGTCTTGAAAGACCTATATAAGGCTCATGAGCAATATCTACTTTCATATCAAATTGCTCTAAATATTCAGCAATAATTTCAGCCAATTCTAAATCATCTTCTATCATTAAAATATTTGTCATTTTTTTCCTTTCTTAGAAAAGTAATGCTCTTACAAGCCCACCTCTGTTAATCCAAATTTTAACATATTCTTTGCCTTTATTCAATTGTAAAGCCTTGTTTAATTCTTCAAAATTTGAAACTTCATATTGATCTATACCTATGATGATATCACCTTGTTCAAAACCTATTTTTTCAGCTTTTGATTTTGGAGTGACTTCGGTGATTAAAATACCACTAATATTTTCAGGTATGCGGTATTGTTGTTTATTTTTAGAATTTAATTCTACTAATTTTAAACCATCAATATAACCTTTTTCGTATTGTAATGATGTTTCATCAGTTTTTAACATAAATTTAGTTGTTTTAATTTTGTTATCTCTTTCATAAGTTAATTCTATGGCTTGTTTTGGATCAATACTTCCTATGTAATTTTTCAAATCCATAGGACTTTTAATCGCAGTTTTATCTACTTTGATTATCAAATCACCTCTTTTTAAACCAGCATTATACGCAGCTGAATCTTTTTGTACTTCGGTGATTAAAGCACCTTCTTGATTAGTGTAAGCTTTTTTAATATCTTGAGTTAAAGCTCCTATGACTACGCCTAAATATCCTCTTTCAATCTTGCCATGTTCGATAAGTTTTTGTGCAATAGATTTTGCCATATTAGAAGGAATTGCAAAACCTATACCATTATTTCCTCCACTTCTTGAAAGTATAGCTGAATTAATTCCAACCAAAGCACCTCTGCTATCTACCAAGGCTCCTCCTGAATTTCCAGGGTTAATAGAAGCATCAGTTTGAATGAAATTTTCATATTGATTTAAACCTATGTTGTTTTTATTTAAAGCCGAAATTATTCCACTTGTTACACTGCTTCCTACCCCAAAAGGATTGCCTAAAGCAAATACTACATCACCTTCTAACAACTTATCAGAATCAGCAAAAGTAACAGCAGGTAAATTTTTAGCATCAATTTTAATCACAGCCAAATCTGTTTTAGGATCAGCTCCGATTAATTTTGCTTTATATTCCATACTAGAATCAGGTAAATTTACGGTTATTTTTTCTGCTCCTTCTATAACATGATTGTTTGTGATAATATAACCATCATTTGAAATAATTACTCCAGAGCCAAGAGAACTTACTACTTCTTTTTCTTTATTTTTTTTATTTTTAGGAATTTGAGGAAAATCAAACCCAAAGAATTGTTTAAAATAAGGATCATTAAAAAAATCATCAATCCCAAAAGAATTATTTCTCACTGTTTTAGTTGTTGAGATATTAACAACTGAATTTTTAACTTTTTGTATAGAATCATGATAAGAAAGTATAGTGTTTGAATTATTTGTTGGCAAAGATCTTTGTATATTATCTTCAGCTTGTTTAAAGTTAATATTAACACTAAAAAGACTAGAAGCTACCATTAAAGATAAAATTATTGATTTTTTCATTATTATTTCCTTTTGTAAAATCTTTTTATACAAGTATAAAATTTTATTTTTACATAATCGTAAATAAAAAACCTTTAGTTTTAAAACTTATAAAAGTTGATTGACTAAGACTAAAGTTTTTGATATAATCTTATAAAAAACAAGGAAAGCAAATGAGTAATAGTTTATATGATACTTTAGGCGTTTCTAAAAATGCCACTGCAGATGAAATAAAAAAAGCATATAGAAAATTAGCAAGACAATATCACCCAGATATTAATAAAGAAAGTGGAGCTGAAGAAAAATTTAAAGAAATTAATGCTGCTTATGAAATTTTAAGTGATGAGAAAAAAAGAGCTCAATATGATAGATATGGAGATTCTATGTTTGGTGGGCAAAGTTTTCATGATTTTTCAAGAAATGCAGGTGGAGCTGATATAAACGATATTTTAAATAATATTTTTAGTGGTGGTTTTGGGGGATTTGGTAGAGGTTTTAGCTCTAGCAATAATTTTAGTGGTGGTTTTGGAGGATTTGGTGGTTTTGAAGAAGATTTAGATTTGCAAGCTAGCGTAAAAATTCCTTTTGAAAAAGGAATTTTGGGTGGTGAACATCTGATAAATATTAGCAATGAACAAGTTAAAATTAAAATTCCTCATGGTATTAAAGATGGTGAAAAATTACGCATAAGAGGCAAAGGAAAAGGTTTTCAAGGACAAAGAGGGGATTTGATTTTAAAAGTTGAACTTGAAAAAAGTGATGAATATGAAAGAGATGATGATGATTTATATAAAAAAATAGAAATCAGCCTAAAATCAGCACTATTTGGAGATAAGATTAGTATCAAAACTCCAAGAAAAGAAGTGAAAATCACTATTCCACCAAATTCAAAAAACAATCAAAAAATAAGATTAAAAGGATATGGAGTGCAAAATAGAAAAACAGATATATATGGAGATTTATATTTAATTTTAAATGTTAAATTACCTGATATAAATACTTTAGATCCTGATTTTGTAAAAATATTAGAAGAGAAACTACCAAAGGAGTAAATAATGGAACATAGTTATGATGAGCCAGTGTATTTAATAAGTGTAGTGGCTAAGGTTTTAAGTATCCATCCACAAACTCTAAGACAATATGAAAAAGAAGGTTTAGTAGAACCTAGTAGAACAGATGGTAAAATGAGGCTTTACTCTCAAAAAGATATAGATAGGATTAAAATGATTTTGCGTTTAACTAGAGATCTTGGAGTAAATTTAGCAGGTGTTGATGTGATTTTAAAACTTAAAACCAAAATAGATGAGTTTGAAAATACTATAGAAGAATTAAGACTAGAACTTGATAGAAGAGATAATCCTTCTAAGTCAAGAGCGGTGGTAAAACATAGAAGCAATTTTGATTTAATTTTTTTAGAAAAATAAAATAATATTTTATAAAAAAAGGTAATAAGTGGAAGATTTTTTAAATATCTTTTTAATAGCAGTAGCTTTTGCCGTAATTTTAAATGTAATTTTAAAAAAATTTGGGATACCAACAATTATAGGCTATATAGCTACAGGATTGTTTGTTCGTGAATTCTATGGTTTTGGCACAAATGAAATAATCATACATGTGGCTGAATTTGGCATAGTCTTTTTAATGTTTACCATAGGGCTTGAATTTTCTTTCAAGCATCTTTTAGCTATGAAAAAAGAAGTATTTTTAAATGGTAGCTTGCAAATGCTAACTTGTGGCTTAGTTTGCACTTTATTAGTTACTTATATTTTAGGAGTTACAAGCCATATAGCTATGATAGCAGGTTTTGCTTTAGCTTTATCATCTACTGCGATAGTATTAAAAATTTTAAACGATAGTGGAGATATTAACGAAGAGTATGGTAGAAAGGCTTTAGGAATTTTACTTTTTCAAGATATTGCCGTAATACCACTACTATTAATGATTGATATATTTAGTTCGCAAAATGCAGATATTTCAAAACTTATATTTACCACTATAATTAGTGCTATTATTTTACTTGTTTTGCTTTATTTTATCGGTAAATATCTTTTTACTTATATTTTAAAATTTATCATCAAAACAAATGCGAATGAAATTTTTATAGCCACTATACTTTTTACTGTTATAGGTGCAAGTTTTCTAGCTCATACTTTTGGTTTTTCTTATTCTCTTGGAGCTTTTATAGCAGGAGCTTTGATAGCAGAAACTAAATACAAACATAAAATCGAAGCAGATTTAATTCCATTTAGGGATTTGCTTTTAGGATTTTTCTTCATAAGTGTTGGTTTGCAGATTGATTTTCATATAGTTTTTGAAAATTGGTTTTTGATTTTTGTTTTTGTTGCTTTGGTTTTGTTTGTGAAATTTGTTGTTATTTATGGACTTTTAGCGCTTTATACAAGAAAAAGAGTAGCTCTTAAAACAGCGTTGAGTATTTCGCAAATTGGAGAATTTGCCTTAGCGGTTTTTTCACTTATGCAAGTAAAATCACTTTTAGATGAAAAAACAGCACAAATTTTTATTATAGTTTCTATTATAACTATGGTAGCAACACCTTTCATTTTAAATAATCTTAGAAAAATAGCAAATGCTGCTGAGACTGAACAAAATGATATGGCTAAATTTTATCTATGTGATCAAAAAATGAAAGATCATTTTATTATTTTTGGTTATGCAAGATTGGGGCAAGAAGTAGTTCAAAAGATTAAAAAAACAGGGATTCCTTATTTGGTTTTAGAAAGTGATTTAAATTTAGTTGAATTAGGTCGTAGTAGAAATGAAAATGTATTTTTTGCAAATGTTGCTCAAGTTGAAACTTTGAAAATAGCTAATATTGAAGAATGTTCAGTTGCTATTATAACTATTAACAACGAAGCAAAACTTGATATGCTTTATCAAGTTTTATTAAATCTTAAAAAACCTATACAAACTGTGTTAAAAACCAGTGGAATGGGTGCTAAAATTATTTTTCCACATACGGATAAACATTTGCATATTATAGATGCAGAAGCTTCTATAGCTAGAAATTTAGTTCAAGAAGCTTTACAATGTAGAATTAATACAAGTGCAGCAGAATGAAAAACGAAGAAAAAGCTTTAAGAGTAAAATATGTAAGAGCTTTGGAAAAATTTGTAAATTCTGCTATAAATGCACTGAAAAGAGAAGATTTTGATTTAGTTCTTTTTAGAGAAAGAATACAAAAAAATGCTAAGATCTTTGAAAAAGTTCAAGCGGTTTTTTTGGATTCTACTTATACAAAAGCTTTAGAAATTTTTGTAAATGAATGTTTAGATGAGAAATTAGATCAAAAAACACTAATTTCAAAAGCAAATGCTTTATATAAGCTTAAAAATAATCAAAGCTATAAGAAAGATAAACATAAGATTAAATTTAAGGATGAATATTGATAAATGTAATTTTTGATATGGATGGCACACTTATAGATAGTGCTAATGCTATTGTTTGTGCGGTAAATGAAATAAGAGCTGATTTAAATTTGACACCATTAAAAAGAGAGTTTATTTTAGATACTATAAACACCCCAGGACAAAATTATGCTAAGATTTTTTATGGGGTTGATACTTATTCACATACCAGCTTTAAAGAAGGCTATGAGAAATATTTTATAAAACACTATAATCAAAGTGTAGTACTTTTTGATGGTGTGCTTGATGTATTAGAATTTTGCAAAAAAAATGAATGTTATTTAGCCATAGCTACTAATGCACCACAAGAAAGTTTAGTGCCTATTTTAAAAAAACAAAATATTCATTCTTATTTTGACAAAATTTTAGGTGTTAGTTATGGTATAGAAGCTAAACCTGATCCTATGATGTTAAGATTAATTACAGATGAAGCAAAATATGAAAAAAGTCTTTTTATAGGCGATAGTTTAAAAGATAGACTTTGTGCTAAAAATGCTAAAATGGATTATATACATGTTTCTTGGCATAAAGAGATAAAAGATTTAGATGAAGCAAATGATAAAACTACTTTAATAGAAAAAATTCAAACTTATATAAAAGGTTAAAACTATGGATATTTTTGATGAAATGTTTGCAAAAAATCCTAAAGAAAAATTTCTAGAAACAATAAAATACGCAAATTTAGGTGCTTTAGAAAATGTAATGGAAAAACTACTAGCTGATCACATTGCTATGATAGAACTTTTGGAAAAAAATAAAATTAGCGAAGCAGATGTAGCGCAGTTTAAAATGGAAAATTCTCTTTTAATTGATGAGAGAAAGAATGATTTTTATATCGGCTTAAGTGCTGAAATTTTAAGTCATGAAGGTTAAAATTTGCGTTTAGTTTTTTCTCTAATTTTGTTGTGTATTTTTGTTAAAGCAGAAGTGTTTTTTGATTATACTTATAAATTTACCTTAAGTAAAGATGAAAAAGCAAGTGTAAAAATAAAAGAAATTGACTATCCTGATGAAACTTATTATTTTGATTTTTCATGGACTTTGTTTGATTTTACCAATATTATTGTTCATTCAAAATATAAAAAATATCCTAGACAATTTGTAATGTCTTTAAGAAGAAATTTAAATTGGGTAGATCAAACCTTGATACCTGATTATAAAAATCCTCACATAGATAGAGCAAGATTAATACTTGAATTTAGTGATTTTAAAAAAGGTGAAGCTGTTTTTACGGTATATATAGAAGATAAAGATAAAAGATTGGAAGTGAAATTTTTAGATCCTAGAAAAGCAACTCTTAACCAAAACTAAAGTAAAATTTAATAAAATATATTAAACAAAATAAGGGAAATATAGTGCAAAAGATTGATCAATATATGCATGAATTTTTATCCGAATTAAACTACGAACCTATCATAACAATGAGTTTAAATCTACAAGGCGGTAAAAAATTACGCTCTAAACTTCTTTTAAAAATAGCTGGAGAAAGTGAGATTAACTATAAAATTTGTGCCATTATAGAATTAATTCATGCTGCGAGTTTATTACATGATGATGTAATTGATGAAGCTAAGCTTAGAAGAGGAGTAAAATCTATCAATGCACAATTTGGTGCAAAAAATGCTATTATGCTAGGAGATATTTTATACTCAAAAGCTTTTTATGAGTTATCTTTAATAGATTTAAAATTAGCTAAAATTATCTCAAACGCAGTTGTGAAGCTTTCCATAGGTGAATTGATGGATGTAAATTTGAGTAATAATTTTAATACCAATGAAAATGCTTATATGGATATGATTTATAATAAAACTGCTGTTTTGATTGAAGCAAGTGCAAAATGTGGAGCCATACTTGCAAATTTAAATGAAGATGATTTTGCTCTTTATGGTAAAAATTTGGGTTTAGCATTTCAAATAGTAGATGATCTTTTAGATATTAAAGCTGATGAGCAAACTCTAGGTAAGCCTGTTATGAATGACTTTAAAGAAGGTAAAACTACACTTGCTTATATATATTTATATGAAAAATTAAATACCCAAGAGCAAGAAAAACTAAAAAGTTACTATAAAAAACAATTAAATGATGATGAAATTGTTTGGATTAAAACCAAAATGCAAGAATGCAAAATTTTCGATAAGATTAATGATAAATTAAAATTTTATTCCAAAAACGCATTAGATACTATAAAAAAATATAATATAAAAGATTTAGAAGATATTATTAAAAATATGATAGAAAGGGAATTTTAATGCATTATTATTGTGTTAGTTTTACACATAAAAATACAGATATTGCTACTAGAGAAAAACTTTCCTTTTCTAGCGAAGATAAAAAACGAGAATTGCTAAAACTTATTCATTCTAATAATAAAATTTTAGAAAGTTTAATACTTAGTACATGTAATAGGGTGGAAATTTTTCTTTTTACCGGAGAGCTTGATAAACTTAACGAACATATTATAAATACACTTTGCCTGCTTTGTGGAGTTGATAAGAATGAATTAAGTGCTAAGGCAGACTTTTATGAAGATAGTGGAGCAATCCATCATCTTTTTTCTGTAGCAAGTTCTTTAGATAGTTTAGTTATAGGTGAAACACAAATTGCTGGACAATTAAAAGATGCTTATAAGTTTTCTTTACAAGAACAAAAATGTGGCGTTCATATTACTCGTGCTATACATTATGCTTTTAAATGTGCAGCTAAGGTTAGAAATCAAACTGAAATTTCTAAAAATCCTATTTCTGTTGCTTCTGTTGCTGTTGCAAAAGCTAAAGAACTTTTAAATTTAGAAAATAAAACTATAGTAGTTGTTGGCGCAGGAGAAATGAGTGAATTAGCCTGTAAGCATCTTTTAAATGCAAAAGCAAAAGTTTTAATTTTAAATAGAGATATACAAAATGCAAAAAAACTCAGCGAAACATTAGGTGAAGATGTAAGTTATGAAAGTATAGCAAATTTAAAAGAGGCATTAAATAAATACGAAGTATTTTTTAGCGCTACAAATGCTCCACATGCCATTATAACAAGTGATTTGTTAGAAGAAAAAGATTTTAAACGATATTTTTTTGATATAGCAGTTCCTAGAGATATTGATATAAAGATGAGTGAAAAAAATATTGTCTATGCTGTTGATGATTTAGAAGAAGTTGTAAGAAAAAATTTAACCCTAAGAGAGCATCAAGCTCAAATTGCATATTCTATAGTAGGTGTTATGACAAATGATTTTTTTCAACATTTAAGTAAATTAGCAACTTTACCTTTAGTAAAACAACTACGCTTACGGGCTGATGAAATTGCTAAAGAGCAATTGCAAAAAGCCATAAAAAAAGGTTATTTAAAACACACAAATCACGAAGAAGCTAGAAAACTTATAAACCAAGTGATGAATGTATTTTTACATCATCCTAGTGTTAATTTAAAAAAATTAAGTGGAACTATGCAAAATGATTCTGTTGTAAATGCTATGCGTTATGTTTTTGATTTAAAAAATGAAAATTTAGAAGGTTTAAATTCTTATAAATGTGAATTTAGTTTGGAGAATCACAATGAAATTTAGTAAATTTTATGCTATCAGTTCAAAAGAAAACCCAAAAGATGCTAGTTTGCCAAGTCATATTTTTTTAGTTAGAGGTTCTTTTGTAGAACAAATTGGTAGTGGTTTATATAATTTTTTACCACTAGGCAAAAGAGTGCTAGATAAAATCAAAGATATTATTAAAGAAGAGATGGATAAAGCAGGAGCTTTAGAAGTAAATTTAAGCTTTAATACTCCGGCTAGTCTTTGGAAAGAAAGTGGAAGGTTTAATGTCTTTGGTAAGGAGCTTTTGCGTTTTAAAGATAGAAAAGAAAATGATTTTGTCTTAGGACCAACACACGAAGAAGCTATGGTAGCTTTGATAAGAAATAAAATTACTTCCTATAAACAACTACCATTGCATTTATACCAAATAGGACTTAAATTTAGAGATGAAGCTAGACCTAGATTTGGACTTTTAAGATGTAGAGAATTCTTAATGAAAGATGGTTATAGTTTTCATAGCAATGAAGCTGATTTAGATAGAGAATTTAATCTAATGCATGAAACTTATAGCAAAATTTTAACAAGATTAGGACTTGATTTTAGAGCTGTTGAAGCAGATAGTGGGGCTATTGGTGGAAGTGGCTCGAAAGAATTTATGGTATTGGCTAAAAATGGTGAAGATGATATTTTATTATGCGAAAATTGCGACTATGCTGCAAATATTGAAGCAGCAAAAAGAACTAAAAAAAATTGTAAAGATGAAAGACCAGAAGCTGACTTTGCAACACAATTTTATACCCCAAATATAAAAACTATTAATGAATTAGCGGATTTTTTTAAAATCAATCCTTATTACACTATTAAAGCCATTGCTAAAAAAGCTATTTATGAAAATGAAGAAAAAATTGTGCTGTTTTTTATACGCGGTGATGATGAACTTCAAGAAGTAAAAGCTCTAAATGCAGCAAATGCACTAGAGTTAGCTGATGTAAGCGAAGAAGAATTAGAAAAAGTAGGTTTAGTACCAGGATTTATTGGTTTTGTAGGATTAAATAATGTGGATTTTTACATAGATTATGAGCTTGAAAATGAAACAAATATGATTATTGGATCTAATAAAAAAGATTATCATTTAGTCGGAATCAATGTAGTAAATTTAAATAAAGAACGCTTTAAAGATTTATGTGCAGTTAAAGAGGGTGATCTTTGTCCAAAATGTCAGCACAAGCTTAAACAAAGTAAAGGAATAGAAGTAGGGCATATTTTCAAACTTGGAAATAAATACTCAAAAGCAATGAATGCAAGTTACTTAGATGAAAATGGCAAAACGCAATTTTTTACTATGGGCTGTTATGGTATGGGAGTAAGTCGCCTAGTAGCTGTTGCCATAGAAGCAAGTCATGATGAAAAAGGTTGTATTTGGAATAAAACTTTAACCCCTTTTGCTTTAGATATTATAGTTTCTAATATAAAAGATATAAAAGCTATGGATTTTGCTGAAAAAATTTATACTCATTTTAAAGACAAAGAGATTTTATTTGATGATAGAAATGAGCGTTTTGGAGTTAAAATAAATGATTTTGAGCTTATGGGATTTCCTTATGCTTTAGTTATAGGCAAAGGTTTAGAAAATAACGAAGTAGAGCTAATCCATAGAAAAACCTTAGAAAAACAAATTTTAAAAAAAGAAGAAGTAATTTCATACTTAGAGAAGATTTTATGAGATTTGTCGCAAAAACAAATATTAGTTTATTTTTAATTTTAGAATTAATTTTTAGTATTATTTTTATAGCAACTTTTGGTTTTTTGAATTTTTTTATGATAGTTTTTGTAAGTATGTTTTTAGGTGCTATTTTTTTAGCAAAAACATGGACTAATATTATTACTATGCAAAATACTAATATGAATTTTTTTAGTATGATAAAATTATTTTCTTTAACTATAGTAGGAATTTTATTTTTAATACCTGGAATTTTAAGTACTTTTTTAGGTGTTTTACTTTTTGTTTTTATGGTGGTATTGAAAATTTTTATAAATCAAAAAGGAAAAACAGCATATCAAAAAAACAACGAAGATGAAATTATAGATGTAGAGATTATACAGGAGAATAAAAAATGAAATTAACCATCGCAACAAGAAAAAGCCAACTTGCGTTATGGCAAAGTGAATATGTAAAAGAAAAGTTATTGAATAATCATAGTAATTTAGAAATTTCTTTAGAAGGTTTTAAGACTAAAGGTGATGTTTTATTGGATTCTCCTTTAGCTAAAATAGGTGGAAAAGGTCTTTTTACAAAAGAACTTGAAGAAAGTATGCTAAGAGGTGATGCACATTTGGCTGTACATAGTTTAAAAGATGTACCTAGTTTTTTTCCAGATGGCTTAGTTTTAGCTGCTATTTCAAAAAGAGAGATAGTAAATGATGCTTTTTTAAGTGAATACTATGAAGATTTAAATACTTTACCAAAAGGAGCAAAGGTAGGCACAACAAGTCTTAGAAGAAAAATGCAGCTTTTAGCACTAAGACCTGATTTAAATATCATATCTTTAAGAGGTAATATAAACTCTCGTTTAGAAAAACTTAAAGCAAAAGAATTTGACGCTATTATTTTAGCTCTAGCTGGTATTAAACGCTTGGGCTTAGATAAAGAAATAAAATACATTAGGACTTTTGAACTTGATGAAATGATACCTGCAGCTTCTCAAGGGGCTTTAGGTATAGAAAGTATTGATGATAAACAAATTTTAACATATTTAGAATGTTTAAATGATGAAAATGCCTTTATAGAAACTCATATAGAAAGAGATTTTATAAAAACCCTAGAAGGTGGTTGCCAAGTACCTATAGGTATCAATGCAAAAATCATTGATGAAAAAATAGAAATTCGTGCTATAGTAGGCTTACCTAATGCAAGTAAAATTTTAAAAGAAAAAAGAGTGATTGATAAGCAAGATTATACAAATGCGGGTGAGTTTTTAGCTAAAGAAATGATAAAAAAAGGTGCAAAAGAAATTTTAAAAGAAGCAGAAAGTATGATATAAATGCAAAAATTTATCAATATTTTAAAAGAAAACAATTTACTAAAAGTTATTGATGAGCCAGTTGATATTAATCTTGAAATGGCTCATTTAGCTTATATAGAAGTAAAAAAAGAAAATTCTAAAGCCTTGCTTTTTACTAATGCGGTAAAAAATGGCAAAAAATACGATTACCCTGTGCTTTTAAACACTTTTTGTAATGAAAAAGCTTTAAATTTAGCTTTTGGAAAGCATTATGAAGAAGTAGCTAAAGAAATAAGTTCTTTACTTAAGATGCATATTCCGCAAAGCTTTAGTGCTAAGCTTGATTTTTTTAAAACCTTAATTGGATTTAAAAATATACCGCCAAAAAGAATTAGAAAAGATGGAGAATTTACCTATAAAAGTTTAAATTCTTTATATGACATACCTATTTTAAAAACATGGGAAAAAGATGTTGCACCTTTTATAACCATGGGGCAAGTTTATACTCAAAGCTTCGATGGAAAGCAAAATAACCTTGGAATGTATCGTTTGCAAGTAGTTGATGAGAAAACTTTGCTTATGCATTGGCAAATTCATAAAGATGCAAGTCATTTTTTCCACGAGTATAAAAAATTAAATCAAAAAATGCCAGTAAGTATAGCTATAGGTGGTGAACCTTTGTATATTTGGTGTGCTCAAGCACCTTTACCAAAAGGAATTTTTGAGCTTTTACTTTATGGTTTTATAAAGAAAAAACCTGCCATTTTAGCAAAATGTAAAAGTAATGATTTATATGTGCCTTATAATAGTGATTTTGTTATAGAAGGTTTTGTAGATCCAAATGAATTTGCACCAGAGGGTCCATTTGGAGATCATACAGGTTTTTATACACCAGTTGAACTTTGTCCTGTCTTAAGGATAGAAAAAATCTTTGCAAAAAAAGATGCTATTTATCAAGCCACAGTCGTGGGAAAACCACCTTTAGAAGATAAGTATATGGGACTTGGCACTGAAAGAATTTTTTTACCATTACTTCAAACAAGTGCCCCTGATTTACTTGATTATAATATGCCAGAAAATGGGGTTTTTCATAATTTAATCTTAGCAAAGATAGAAACAAAATATCCAGCACATGCAAAACAAATAATGCATACTTTTTGGGGAGTAGGGCAAATGAGTTTTGTTAAACATGCTATTTTTGTTGATGAAAATGCACCTTGCTTGAAAAACTATGATGAGCTTATACCTTATATACTAAATCGTTTTGATGAAGAAAAGCTACTAATTAGTGAAGGGATTTGTGATCAACTTGATCATGCATCAAGTACTTATTGTTATGGTGGTAAAGCAGGGCTTGACGCATGTGGAAATGAAAAAAAAGTCGAGCTTGAAATTTTAAATGATGAATCATTGCTTCAGCTTTTAAAAGAAAAAGAAGAAAATATTTTAAATTTAAAGCAATTTTATACTCAAACTTTTGCACCAATTTGTGTGATTTTAATTGATAAAAAGGAAAAAATTTCGTATGTTTTTGAAAAACTACAAATCCACAAAAAACATTTTAGAATTTTAGTTTTCTTAAATCAAGATGCTATCTTAGAAAATCCTTATATGCTAATTTGGCGTGTGGTAAATAATATTGATGCAAAAAGAGATATTTTTATAAAAAAAGATTGTGTTTGTATAGATGCTACCAATAAAGGTTTGCTAGAGGATTATCACAAAGATTGGCCTTTAATGACAAACTGCTCTAAGAATATTATAGATAAGCTTATCTCAAAAAAATTACTTCCAAATGATAAAGATTTTTTCAAAAAGTTTGAAATTTTTTAACTTCAAACTTTTTTGAGAACACTTTTTGCTTATAAAATTATAGTTTTTTATTTTAGTTATTAAGTTTTTTTAAAATGTGTCGATAATGTGTTTTAAAGTCTTTTAAAAAGGAGTTTAAAATGGACATAAGTAATATTCAAAGAGATAACAAAAGCTTAACTCATTTTAACAATACTAAAAATATTGAGAGAGCTTCTCTTGAAAACACAAAACAAGTAAATTTAAACAATCAAGATGAGAATTTAAATGAAAAACTAAAAAACGCAACAGAAAAACTTAATCATCAAATGGAAACACTAGAAACAAATGTTCGCTTTGCATATAATGATAAAATAAATGCAATGTATGTTAATGTAACTGAAAAAGATACAGGTAAGCTCATACGAAAAATTCCTAGTGAGGAAGTCATGAAGCTAATAGAACATTTTAAAGGTGTAATTGGGACTATTTTCGATAAGGAGAGTTAATCATGGCAATAGGTAGTTTAGGTAGTTTAGGAATAGGTTCAGGTGTTTTAACAAGTGATACATTAAACAAACTCAAAGAAGCAGAAATGAATGCTCATTTGAAGCTTTATAACTCGCAACTTGAAACTAATACTTCAAGACAAAAAGACTTAGCAGAGCTTGAGGCTAAGCTTTTAGCTTTCCAAACTGCTGTAAATAGCCTTGGTGATGCTTCACAATTTAATCAAAAAAAAGTTTCTCCTAGTGTAAGTGGAGATAGTGCAGCAGCAAGCTTAACCGTAGGTTCTTTATCTAATCTTAAAAACATGAAAGTTGTAGTAGATCAACTTGCCCAAAAAGATGTATATCAAAGCAATGGTTTTAAAGATAAAACCGCTACTGTTATGGGTAGTTTAGGTATAGAAGGACAAGATGGTAAAGCTTCTTTTACTATTACTCAAGATGGTAAAGATTATAAAATAGATATAGATAAAAGCACTACTGTAACACAACTTGCAGAAAAAATAAATGCTGCTACAGGTGGAAAAGTAGAAGCTAAAATAGTCAATACAGGAGATAAAGAAAATCCGTATCGCTTAGTGGTGCAAAGTGCTGAAACAGGAACCAAAAATAATATTTCTTTTTCAGGTGATGAAGACCTCTTAAAAGGTATGGGCTGGGAGCTTGATAAAAACAGCATTAGTGCAGGTGGTTTGTATGGTTTTAGAGAAAATGGAAATAATGATAAAACTCAAATCAAAGGAACGCTTTCATCCAAGCCAAATGGAAGTGATAAATTATTAAATTCAGGAGATGGCAAAACCTCCTTGACTTTTGTAGTTAAAAATGGTGATACTTATGATAGATATACCATAGATATTGATGAAAATACTACTTATGATAGCCTAGCTGAACAAATTAGCAAAAAAACCAATGGTAAAGTTAATTTAGAACTAACAGATACAGGAGCAACTTTCAAAACAACCAATGGAGCTGAGCTTGGTATTTTTGATGGAGGTTATGCTGTAGATGAAGATGGTAATGTTGATAAAGCAAATTACGCTAGAGATAACAAAGCTACAAATTTATTAAGTGAAAAATTTGGAATCACTTTAGATACTAATACTCCACAAGGCTATAATGTAAAAGCTGGTAATGAAAATCATATACAAAAGGGTATGGACGCTATCTTTAGTGTAGATGGTGTTAAAATGACTAGGCCAACTAATACTATCACAGATATTGGTCCTGATATTACTTTAGAACTTAAGCAAAAGGGTGAAATTAGTTTTAATGTTACTCAAGATACCGAAGCATTATCACAATCTTTAGAAAATTTAGCAAAATCTTACAATGATTTGATGCTAAATATCACTGCAGCTACAAAATATGATCCTGATGCAGGAACAAAAGGGAATTTTGTAGGTGTAAGTTCGATTTACAATATAAAATCAGAAATCAATAATATTTTACTTAAAACTATTACCGTAGATGGAACAATAACAGTAGGTGATAGCGAAAGCTCTGAAGGCACTAAAGTTTCTTCTAAAGTTAGTTTATCTTTAGCTGATTATGGTTTAACTTTATCAGATGGAACGCTAACTTTTGATTCTTCTAAATTTAATACCAAATTTAATGAAGATCCTGAAATGGCTGAAAAATTTTTCGTAGGACACAATGGATTTGAAGATATTGATTTAGTTGGAGATAAAGTTAAATTAGATGAAGATATTGATTTTAAGGATAAAAATTTCAAAATTATATATAATGATGAAACAATAGATTTAAGTAAAACAAAAAATGGCGATGATTTTAAAATAACAGGTAATAATGCTACCGAAAGAGCTCAAAGTTTAGTTGATCATATAAATAGTTTTGGATTAGAAGGTCTAGAAGCTAGTTTTGAAATAGTTAAACAAGGATCAGAAGAACAAATACAATTTAAAATCAAAGGAACATCAGGAAGCAATCTTGAAATTCAAGGAGATAAAGATTTTTTAAAAAAATTTGGTTTAAGTCCTAAAACTATATATTCACAATATAAAGAAGAAAGTGGAACTTTTGGAATATTAAAAAATACAATGAAAGAAATGATGAGTTCTGAGGGTTCATTTGGAGGATATAAAGCATCGTTAAATAAAGAAGCTGATTATCTTAATAAAGTAACAGAAGATACTAAAAAATCCATAGAAAGTCGATATGATACTATGTGGGCAAAGTGGGCTGCGTATGATGGTATTATCGCTAAATTAAATAGTCAGGCAAATGTAATTACAAATATGATTAATGCCGCAAATAATCAAAAATCTTAACTTAGAGAGGTTTTTATATGGTAAATAATGCAGTTTATAGTGCGTATTCACAAAATCAAGTAGGCGTAGAATCCCAAGAAAAACTTATAGAAATGCTATATGGTGGTATTTTACGCTTTTCAAGTAGAATAAAAATAGCAATACAAAATGAAAATATAGAAGAAAGAGTGTATTATGTAAAAAGAGCTAGTGCTATTTTTATAGAATTAATAAATTGTCTTGATTATGATAAAGGTGGTGAAGTAGCTCATTATTTAAGTGGCTTATATACTAGACAATTACAACTACTTTCTTTATCAAATATAGAAAATAATGAAACTAGGGTTGATGAAGTGATAAATGTAGTCAAAGGTTTGTTAGAGGCTTGGAGGGAAGTACATCAAAAATGAGTGAAAAAAAGTGGATAGATGAGTTTAAAATCGCTGTTTATACTGAAGATATAGAAAAAATAGTTAAACTCATGGAAAAACCCGATTATAAAGATTGTCCTAATGAGGCATTAGCTCTTACTAATGAAGCTTTAGCTTTTATGAAAAAAAAGCAAGATGAAATAGCTGTTAATTTACAAAAACTCAAAAAAGCTTCTGCATATATAAAATAAAACATGGCTATAAGCCGAGTTCTGTCAAGAGCGATCATTTATCTAGCTTTGTTTTTACAAACAAAGTCAAGCGAAGGGTTAAAATATAAGACTAAAACCACCCCTTCTTGCTGCAGATTGGGTTTACATAGCTAGCTTTGTTACCAAAGCTACTGGTAGGCTCTTACCCTGCCGTTTCACCTTTTCCATAAAATATGGTAGTTTTCTTTCTGTTGCACTTTCCCTTAGGTCACCCTAGCCATCCATTAGATGGAATCTTTGTCTTATAGCAGCTCGGACTTTCCTCTTCATTTTTTGAAGCGATCGCTTGCCATGTTTGGAATTAATTGTATCAAAAAAAACTTATTTATACTAGAGGAAATATTAAATTAAGTGTAATTTTTAACTTATTTTCATATTTTTCAAGCTCAATTTTTTTTACTTTAATACTCAAATCAAGCTCTTGTAAAAAAGACAATAACGAATTAAAATCTGAAATAAAATTCAAATTTAACTCATAATATGTAAAATATTTATCTTTATAACGTTGTGTTTGAATTTGAACCGATTTTGCTTTTATTAATAATAATTTTTTTTCTATAAGATTTAAGATTGTTTGATAGTCTTGCTTTAATTGTTTAAATTTATTATCATTTATTTTTAATGAAGCGTTGATATCTTGTTGAGCAAAGATAATATCATTTTTATTTTGCTGTATTTTCAATTGCAAAGAATTTAATTTATCATTTAAAAGCATATCTTTGTTTTCAAAAAGTCTAAACATACTAAAATAAACCACAAAAAAACCAAAAATAAAACTTAAAATTAAAGCTAATTTATATTCTCTAGATGATAATCTAATTAGAATATTTTCTAAAAAATCAAATATTTTTTTGCAAATATATATTAATTTTTTCATTATTAATTTCTTTATTTTTCAATATAAATCCATATTTTTTAAAATCATCATAAAAATTATAGTCTTTTGTAAGTTCTATTTGAAATACATTGTCTTTGAAAATTAATTTTTCAATTAAACTTTTATGAATATTTAGTATTTTAATAAAATTGTAAAAATCTTTATAACAAAGTGTATTTTTATAAAAATCATATAGATATTGATTTTTTTCATTGTTTTCATTTTGCATATTTATAAGATTTAATGTTTGTTTTTGTTTTTGTTTAAAATGTTTTAATGTAGCTTCTTCTTCTACTAATATGTTTTCATATCTTTCAATTTCATTTTCTATAGTTAATCCATGAAAATATAAATATAAAGGGTAAATTAAAGCAAATAACACACCAAATATAAAACTACTTAAAATTTTAAAACTTAATGTTTTATAAATTAATTTTTCTTCTTTTAAAGCAAAATTAATTTTAAAATTTATATTTGATTGTAATAATTCAAAATATAATATATTACTATCATTCTTTTTAAAACCACTTATACTTTTAACATCATTTACGCTCAAAATATTTTCATAGTTATTTTTTAATTGTTGTTCATAGTTTATATTATAAATACTATTAGGTATAGTCTTGCAATTTTGAAACTGATTTCCTAGATATTCCACTAATACTATATATTTATTTTTAAAAATCAAAACTAAATTTTTACTTATTTTTTGATTAAAATAAGCTTCAAAAAGTAAAGGCTCTGGAATTAACACATCATAATCTAAAATATTTTCAAATTTAGTTAGAAAAACATGAGTATGTTGCTCATTGTAAAAATACGCTAGCTTATAAGAAAAATCATCTTTAATACCAAGTTCTTTAAAACTTTTAATTAAAATCTCATCTTCATTGAGTAAATTTGGAAAATTAATATATAAAAGTTTTTCATAATTTATATAATTATTATTTATTTTTTTCTTATTCATTGTAAAGAATTTTTTTGAGATTTTGTTCGTTTTTATGCCAATTTTTTTCAAGTTGAACAAATAATTTCAACATTACCTTTTTTTGTGCTAATTTTTCTATTTTTATTCTAGCTTCTTTACCAATGCGTTTAATTGTCATACCATCTTTACCTAATATCATTCCTTTATGGGAATTACTATCTGTAATAATAACAGCATTAATATAATAAATTTGTTCCAATTCTTTAATTTTTTCAATTTTTACCTCGGTAGTATAAGGAATTTCATCACTTAAATTCTCATATATAGCTTCTAAAATGAAATCTCTATAAATATCTTTTTCATTTGTGGTAGTAATAAATTCAGGATCAAAATAATAAGGATGATTAGGTAAATACTTAATTATTTCATCTAAAAGAATTTTTTTATAAAATTTTTGCTTAGCAGAATAGGGAATAATAGCACTAAAATATGAACTAAATTTAGTATATTCACTTAATTTTTTAAGCAAAGCTTCTTTTTTTACCAAATCAACTTTATTGATTAAAACTATATGTGGAACTTTAGGATTTAAATTTAAAAATTTTTCATAATCTTTTATATCATCATAAATACTAGCTACAAATAAAATCACATCACAATCTGCAATACTTTTAACCGCCAAATCAATCATAAGTTGATTCATAGCTTTAGAGCTTGTATGTAAGCCAGGAGTATCTATAAATACAAGCTGATGATTTTCATGCATAATAATAGCGTTAATTTTTCTTCTTGTGGCATTTTGTTTATGAGAAACCATAGCCACTTTTTCTTCTAATAAAGAATTAAGGATAGAACTTTTTCCTGCATTAGTTCTACCCACTATGCTTATAAAGCCACTCTTCACAAGATATACCTAGCTAAGTCTTTATTTTCTATAATATCTCCAAGTTTAACTTGAACTTTAAAATCATCTATCTTATAAACTTTTCCAGCATACTCATCTGCTTCAAAGCTAATATCCTCTAAAAGCTTTTCTACAACAGTATGCAAGCGTCTAGCACCTATATCTTGCATTTCTTCATTAGCTTTACTTGCAATTTTTGCTATTTCTCTTATAGCTTCATCTTCAAAAACAAGTTCTACTTTTTCTGTTTTTAAAAGTTCAATATATTGAGCCAATAAAGAATTTTTAGGTCTTGTTAAAATAGCATATAAAGCATCTTCATCTAATGAATCAAGCTCAACCCTTAAAGGAAAACGACCTTGAAGTTCAGGGATTAAATCACTTGGTTTGCTTAGATGAAAAGCTCCTGCTGCAATAAATAAAATATGATCAGTCTTTAAAGGTCCGAATTTAGTTTGTATAGTGCTACCTTCAACTATAGGAAGTAAATCCCTTTGAACACCTTCTTTACTTGGATCTTGGCGGTTTGAATTTGAACTTGAAACAGCAACTTTATCTATCTCATCTATAAAAATAATCCCTTCATTTTCAGCTCTTCTTAAAGCTTCGCCTTTAATACTTTCCATATCAAGAATTTTCTCACTTGCTTCTTGAGCTAGAGCTATTCTTGCATCTTTTACTTTCATTTCTTTTTTTACTTTTTTACTACCAACTCCAATTACCTTTACTATATCTTGCATAGCACCCATTTCAGGTGGTAAATTTGGATTTGTATCAAATACACTTTGTGAAATTTCAATTTCAATCACACTATTATCTAAATCACCAGCTTTTAATTTTACACGCATTTTTTCTAAAGAATTTTGATATTCTTCTTGTTTTTCTTCACTAATTCCTTTTGGTAAAGGTGGCAAAAGTTTTTCCAAAATTTTATTTTCTATAAATTCATTGATTTTTTCTTCATTTTTTTCTTTTTCTTCATTTTTTACCAAATTTAAAGCCGCATTAGCTAAATCTCTAACCATACTCTCTACATCACGCCCAACAAAACCAACTTCAGTATATTTACTTGCTTCAACCTTTACAAAAGGGAGTCCCATCATCTTAGCAAGTCGTCTTGCAATTTCGGTTTTACCGACACCAGTTGAACCTATCATTAAAATATTTTTAGGCATAATATCATCTTGAAGTTCAGGACTAAGTTGCATTCTTCTATAACGATTTCTTAACGCAATGGCTATGATTTTTTTAGCATTTTTTTGCCCGATTACATAATCATCTAAAAATTTTACAATCTCTTTTGGAGTTAAATTCATTTATCATCCTCAATTACATAGGTTTTAATATTTGTATTAGTATAAATGCAAATTTCACCAGCTATTTGCAAGCTCTCTTTTACTACATTTTCTTCATCTAAATTCGAATGCTTAGCTAAAGCCCTTGCAGCAGAAAGTGCATAATTACCTCCACTACCAATAGCTGCTATAGCGCCATCTTCAGGTTCAACTACATCTCCAGTTCCTGAAAGTAAAAATATATGATCTCTATCAAGTACAAGCATCATAGCTTCTAATTTTCTTAAATATTTATCCTTGCGCCATTCTTTTGAAAAATCTATCGCAGCTTTTAACAAATCGCCCTTTGAAGCTGAAAGTAATTTTTCAAACATATCAAAAAGATTAAAAGCATCAGCAGTGCTTCCTGCAAAGCCTGCTAATACTTTTCCATTATTCAATTTTCTAATTTTTACGGCATTATTTTTTAAAACGGTATTTCCAAAGCTTACTTGACCATCGCCGCCAATAACTGATTTATTTTTACCCTTATAAGCTAAAATTGTAGTTGCGTGAAACATTATTCTCCTTTAACTTCTAGCTTAAATACAGCATGAATTGCATGACCTAATTTTGCTGAAATTTCATGCACACCAAGTTCTTTTATAGTATCGCATTCTAAGCTTTTTTTATCAAGCTCTATACCTTTTTGTTCCTTTAGCGCATGTGCGATTTCATCCTTAGTAACCCCACCAAACAAGCTTCCATTAGCTCCTACAGGCTTAGCTATACAAATAGTGATTTTAGACAATTCCTCTTTTAATTTTTCCAAATTTGCAAGCTCAAATCTTAAATTTTCAGCCTTTTTCTTTTGTTCTGCTTCATATTGTTTTAAAACTTCATGTGTAGCAGCCTTAGCAAAACCTTTGGCAATTAAAAAATTTTGTCCATAACCATCTTTAACTTCTTTAATCTCTCCTGCTTTTCCTAAACTTTTTACATCTTTGATTAATAATACTTTCATTTCTTTCCTTAATTTTAAAATTTTCTTCCATTTTTACCAGCAATGATAAATCTTAAAGCATTTAATCTTATAAAGCCTGCTGCATCTTTTTGATCATATACACAATCTTCCTCAAAAGTACAATAAGCTTCACTAAATAAACTATCATTTGCACTTTCTCTGCCTATTACCATCACATTACCTTTATATAATTCAAGCTTAACTTTGCCATTTACATACTTTTGTGATTCATCTATTAAAGCTTGGAGCATAACTCTTTCTGGTGAAAACCAATAACCATTGTAAATTAAACTTGCATATTTTGGCATTAACTCATCTTTTAAATGTGCTGCTTCTCTATCTAGAGTGATACTTTCTATGGCACGGTGTGCTTTTAAAAGTATGGTTCCACCTGGGGTTTCATAGCAACCTCTACTTTTCATACCCACATAACGATTTTCCACTATATCAAGACGACCTATACCATGTTTTGCACCAAGCTCGTTAAGCTTAGCTAAAAGTTGTGCAGGTGATAATTTTTCTCCATTTATAGCACATAAATCGCCCTTATTAAACTCAAGTTCTATTACTTCGCTTTCATTTGGAGTTTCCTTTAAATCTTTCACCCAACGCCACATATCTACTTCAGGCTTAGCCGAAGGATCTTCAAGAATCAAACCTTCATAAGAAATATGCAATAAATTTGCATCCATAGAATAAGGTGATTTACCAGGTTTTTTAGCTATATCAATACCATGTTTTTGTGCATAAGCCAAAAGTTTTTCGCGACTATTTAAATCCCATTCTCTCCATGGCGCAATAATAGCTAAATTTGGATTTAAAGCCAAAGCACCTAGCTCAAAACGCACTTGATCGTTTCCTTTACCGGTTGCTCCATGACTAATTGCGTCTGCATTTGTTTTATTTGCAATTTCTACTAAAGTTTTTGCTATCAAAGGTCTTGCTATACTTGTACCTAGTAAATATTCGCCCTCATAAATAGCATTTGCTCTAAACATAGGAAACACATAGTCTCTTACAAACTCATCTTTTAAGTCTTGAATAAAAATATTTTCTTCTTTTACACCCAAAGAAAGTGCTTTTTTTCTAGCAGGTTCAAGCTCTTCACCTTGACCAATATCAGCTGTAAAAGTTACTACTTCACATTTGTATTCATCTTGCAACCATTTTAAAATTATACTTGTATCAAGTCCGCCAGAATATGCTAAAACCACTTTTTTAATATCTTTTTTCATTGTTTTTCCTCTTTGTAAAAATAATTTTAAAATTTAACGAATTTAGCTTAATATAATGTAAAATTTTATAACAATTTCTTGTATTTTTTGATAAAATATTTTTATGAGAATAGATAAATTTTTAAATGTAGTTAATATTACTAAGCGTCGTGCAATTTCAGAAGATATGTGTAAAAGTGGTGTGGTAAGTATAAACAATCAAGTAGTAAAAGCTAGTAAAGAAGTTAAAGTTGGTGATGAAATAAGTATTAAATTTATAGAATATACTAATATTTATAAAGTTTTAGATATACCAACTTCCAAAAGTATTCCAAAAGCTATGCAAGAAAAATATGTGGTAAAAATTCAATGAAAGAATTAATCTTAACTCAAAATGAACTTAATAAACTTTGTGAAATTTTGCCTAAAAGTGGAGTTATATTACTTCAAGGAGATTTAGCAAGTGGTAAAACTACTTTAGTGCAAAATTATGCTAAATTTCTTGGAGTGGAAAAAATGCTTAATTCTCCTACTTTTTCTATCATGCAAGAATATGATTTTTATCAAGGGAAAATATATCATTATGATATTTATCAAGAAGGATTTGAAGGGCTTTTGAAAAATGGTTTAATTGAAAATTTTTTTGAAGAAGGCTTACATTTGGTAGAGTGGGGTGATGAAAAATTAAAAAAATACTTAGATAAATATCAAATTTTTAATATAATTTTACAAATCATTCCTTATAAAAACAAAAGAAAGTATATAATACATGAGTAAGCTAGAAGCTAAAAATTTAGAAAAAATTATTAAAAAAACTAAAATCATACATGATGTTTCATTGGAAGTTCAAAGTGGTGAAGTTGTAGGCCTTTTAGGCCCAAATGGAGCAGGAAAAACAACAAGTTTTTATATGATTTGCGGGCTTATTTTTCCAACAAGTGGAAAAGTTTTTTTGGATTCGCAAGATATTACAAAAGAACCTCTCAATAAAAGAGCAAAACTTGGCATCGGGTATTTACCTCAAGAAAGTAGTGTGTTTAAAGATTTAAGTGTAGAAGAAAATTTGCTCTTAGCGGCTCAAGTAATATATCAAGATAAAAAAAAGTTAGAGCAAAAAATAGAACAAATGTTAGAATTGTTAAGTATAGAACCCATTAGACACAGAAAAGGTATGAGTTTAAGTGGAGGTGAAAGAAGGCGTTGTGAAATCGCAAGATCATTAATATGTAATCCTAAATTTTTACTCTTAGATGAGCCTTTTGCTGGGGTTGATCCTATAGCAGTAGGTGAAATACAAAGTTTGATTAATGATTTAAAAGCTATGAATATAGGTGTTTTAATCACCGATCATAATGTAAGAGAAACTTTAGCAATTTGCGATAGAGCTTATGTGATTAGAAGTGGAAGATTACTAGCTAGTGGTAATGCTAATGAAATAGCACATAATGAAGATGTTAAAAAATACTATCTTGGAAGTGAGTTTAGACTTGAATAATGCTTAAACAAAAAACCTCTATAACACAAAAAGCAAAACTATCACAAACTTTAAGATCATGGCTTCCTATATTACAAGCCAACATTGAAGATTTAAAAGAAAGTTTAGATGAATTTGCTAAAGAAAATCCATTTATAGAGATAAAAGAAAATTCCAGCATTACTAACACTCAAAATAAATACTATCAAGAATATTTTAGTAAAAATACAACTACACAAATGATAGATATAAAAAGCTTAGAGGTAAAGAATGTTTATAATCTTTTAAGCGAACAAATCATTCCACCATTTTTTCCGACTAAAAAATCTCAAACAATTGCCGAAAAAATCATAGAATGCTTAAATCATGAAGGGTATTTTGAATATGATGAAGAAATTCTAGGTGAATTTGATCCTTTAGAAGTAGAAAAAATAAGACAAAGATTTAAGTATCTTGATCCTATTGGGGTAGGAGCAAAAGATAATCAAGAAGCATTTATTTTTGCATTAGAGCATTTTGATTTAGATAGTGAACTTTATGAGTTTTGCAAAATACTTATTTTAAATTTAGAAAATGCTAAGGATTTTACTAAAGATCCTTTATATAAAAAGGCTATAGCTATAATTAAAAAAATTTCTATTCCACCATTTTTGGAGTATTTCGAAGAAAGCATGGAAATCATTCCTGATATTTTTATTTATCATGAAAACGGAGAAATTAAGATCAAAATAAATGATGATTATTACCCAGAAATTGCTTTTGAAACAGATGGATTAGAACATGAATTTTTAAATGCATATTTAAAAGATGCTAAAAATTTGATTGATGCATTAGCTATGCGTAAGGCAACGCTTTATAAAATAGGACTTATGATAGTTGAATATCAATATGATTTTTTTATGGGAGGTGATATTAAACCTATGCAACTTAAAGATTTGGCACAAGATCTTGAAAGAAATGCCTCAACTATTTCAAGAGCAATTGCTAATAAATATCTAAGTTGTGATAGAGGCTTAATACCTTTAAAATCTTTCTTTACCACTGCTGTTGATGATGGAGAAACTTCAAATGCAACTATCAAAGATTTTCTTAGTAATTTAATTAAAAAAGAAAACCCTAAAAAACCTTTGAGTGATTTGAAAATTCTCGAACTTACTCAAAAAGAATTCCCAAGTGTGCAGTTAGGGCGTAGAACCATCACTAAATATCGTATGCAACTTGGTATAGGAAGTTCAAGTGAGCGTAAAAAATTATATGAATTAATGTAGGAAAAGATGAATTTAAAAACAATTTTTGAAAAAACCATAAAACAAAATGTGCGTTTAATAGCAGCTAGTAAATATGTTCAAGATGGGCAGATTCGAGAGCTTTTTAAGCAAGGTATCATAGAGTTTGGAGAAAATCAAGTCCAAGCTTTAGCTTTAAAAAAAGAAAAGCTTCAAGATTTAGAAATCAAATGGCATTTTATAGGCAATCTTCAAAGTAATAAAATCAATCTTTTAATCAAACAAAACCCTATACTTTGGCAATCTTGCAATGGCTTAAAAATCGCCAAAGCAGTAGATAAAAGACTTGATTATAAACTTGATACTTTATTGGAAATTAACACCGCTAATGAAAATTCAAAAAGTGGCATAGAACGAAACAAGGCTATAGAAGAGTATTTACAAATACAAGAAGAATGTAAAAATTTAAACCTAGTAGGCATTATGTGTATAGGCTCCATGAATAAAGAAAAAATCAAAGAAAGCTTTGAGCAAACTTTTAAAATTTATGATAATTTACAAAAACACGGGGCAAAAATTTGCTCTATGGGTATGAGTGGAGATTTCGAACTCGCTATAAAATGTGGCTCAAATATGGTGCGTTTAGGGAGTATTTTATTTAAATAAACCCCATTTGCTTAGCTTTTTCTATCATAAAATCTGCACCATTTTCACTTTTCAATCCTTGCAAAGCTAAAGATTTTGATTCTAGTGAAAAATTTTCTACTAAGTTCAAAAATTTCTGTTTTTCTTCTTGACTTAAAATCTCACATAAATTACGCTCTTTTAAATACAAAGCATTAAAATACTGATGATTTTTAGCCGCATAAGGATAAGGTATAAAAATACAAGGGAGGTAATTTGCACTAAGTTCAAAAAGACTACTAGCACCTGATCTTGATATAGCTAAATCTGCTTTAGAAATTTTGTCTATAATGTTTTTATCAAAATCAAAAAGTTCTACTTTTATATTTAAATCTTCATAAACTTTTTTACATCTTTCATAATCATTCTTACCACATTGATGAATAATATTAATGCCTTTTTCTTTGAAATATAAAGCATTTTCCAAAGCAAGATCGTTAATAAATTTAGCTCCTTGTGAGCCACCTAAAAAAATAATATTTTTCAATTCTTTTCGAACTCTTGCTTTTTGAGAAAAAATCTCGCTAATAGGATAAGGACAAAAGAAAGTGTTTGTTTTGTTAATTTGATCATCAAAAGCAGTAAAAAAAGCTTTAGAAAAAGGTTTTAAAAGAGAATTTAAACTCCCCATTTTGGAATTTTGCTCATGAATTAAAAGAGGGATATTTGCCATTAAAGCAGCAAAAGCACCAGGAGCACTGCTATATCCTCCCACGCTAAAAACTGCTTTAATTTTATGCTCTTTTAAAATTTGCTTTGTTTTTTTTGCAAGTTTTAAAATGTGAAAAAGTGACTGAAATTTAGCCAAGCCTTTTTTATTGACAACACCTTGAGAACTTAAAAAATATTTTTTATAAAAACTATCTTCATTTTCAAACCAAAGCCTATCTTGACCATTTTCACTTCCTATATAAATACAATCTATGCCTTGTTTTTTTGCACTTTGCAAAAGACATCTAGCTATAGCCAAATGCCCTCCCGTACCTCCGCCTGTAATTGCTATCATTTATCCTCTTTATTTAGTTTTTCTTCTAAAACAGCAAGTCTTGTTTCTAATTTAGCTATTTTTTCTTCATAATCAATCTTACCATGTTCTTTAATATAAGCAGGTATGCCAATAGCTGTTAAATTTGATCCAACATCTTTTAGTACAACTGCATTTGAACCTATTTTGGCGTTTTTACCTATAGTAATATTACCTAAAATTTTAGCACCAGAGCCTATTATCACACCATCTTCTATAGTAGGGTGTCTTTTGGTCTTTTTATCTAAACTCGTTCCACCTAAAGTAACGCCTTGATAAATCAAAACATCATTACCTATAACAGAAGTTTCACCAATTACAACCCCATAAGCATGATCTATAAATATCCTTCTACCTAAACTTGCACCTGGGTGCAAATCAACTCCGGTAAAAAATTGAGAAATTCCACTAATAATCCTTGCAATTTTTATAAAACCTTTTTTGTAAAAAAAATGTGCAAAACGATAATTTACAACAGCCCAAACGCCAGGATAATTAAAAGCTAATTCTAGGCAAGATCTATATGCAGGATCTTTTTGTTTTGGCATAGAAAAATCTTCTTTAAGAATACAAAAAAATCCCATATTTTCACCTTTTTATAATATCTGAAAAATAATTTTACCAAAAAAATTATAAATAATTTTACACTATATTTAAGTGTTTTTTAATAATGGGGGGGGGTAGAATACTTTTTTTAAAAATAAGGGTTAAAATGCAAGAAGAAATTAAAAATGTCTTGATAAATTTTCTCAATAAATATAAACAATCTAAAGAATATAAACATTATAGAGAGCAAGAAAAGGTAGTTGAATATATTTTCAACAATTACCCAGATAACAAAAACAAAATTTCTATTTCTCTAAAAGCTTGTATTATAGATAACTTTTATAGTACAAATTTAAAAATGTATGGCATAAATGATATAGCCGATTGGATATTAAAACTAGATATTGACAAAGCTTTAAAAGCGGGAAATCCTTGTATTATTGAGCAAATTGCAAATTTTACAAATTCTAAAAATAAAAAAATATTCTTATATTCTTTTGCTAGTAAATACTGTTTTCATCATAACAAACAAAAATATGTTATCTATGATCAATTTATTTCAAAAAGTTTAATTTATTTTAATAAAAAATATAAATTTTCATCCTTTCATTTTACAAAAAATAATTTAAAAAATTATAAAAATTTAATAAAAATAATAAATGAATTTAAAATATTTTACAAATTAAATAATTTTAGTAATAGAGAAATTGATCATATGCTTTGGATATATGGTAAAGAAAATTCAAAATAAGGAGGAATAAAAAACTTAAAAACTTAAAAACTTAAAAACTTAAAAACTTAAAAACTTAAAAACTTAAAAACTTAAAAGAGGAAAGAGGAAAAAATGAAAAATAATTTTAAAAATGTAATTTGTATTATTTCAGTGTTATATGCTTCAATGTTAAATGCAGGTGATTTAAAAAATTTTATCGTTGATAATAATACACCTTCCAATAAAGAAAAACCAAAATCAGTCAATAGCAAACAGCCAAAAGATGGTATATATGATTTTGAATTTTCTGGAAAAAAGTATTTGCTTGAAGTTAAAAAAGGATTGAGTACTAGGGCACAATGTCCCAATAATAAAATAATTAAAATTTCAGAAGAATTTAAGAATCCACCAACTACACCAGATGGTAAAAAAGCTCTTATGATATATATACAGCAAAAATGTATGACGACTGATTGGTAAAAATAAGGCAAGAGAATTTTCTTGCCTTATAATTTTTTATTTACTACCTATACTTTTTAAATATCCATTATCATTTAAAAACAAATAAATTTCACCTAAGATATGTTTTTTTTGATTTTCATTAACAAGTTTTGAAGCATAAATTTTTTCATTAATATTATCCATAATCGCATGAATATCATAATCAAGATCTTCTAATGTATCTAAAATAGATTGAGCCTCCAATATACTTTCTACTTCAAAACCCTTTTCATTGATACTTATGCAAGCCTCTGTTGGGTGTGTAAAAAGATTATGTTTCATACCTAATACTTCTTGATAAGCTCCTACTAGGAAAAATCCTAAAAAATAATCTTCAGCTTCCACATCAATATCATGTAAAAACAAAGGATTGTCTTTAGAGTATGAAATTTCTCCATCGCTATCACAAGTTATATCCCATATACTTGCACTTCTTGTGGGCTTTTTATTAAGTCTATCAAGTGGCATAATAGGAAAATTTTGCTCCAAACCCCAAAAATCAGGCAAAGACTGAAACACCGAAAAATTCACTAAATATTTTTCTTGCACTTCATTTTGCAAACTTGATAAATCAGCCTGATCACCCACCAAAGTAATAGCTTTTCTCATAATCAAATGCACTAAAATTTCACTATTAGAGCGATCTTGTAAATCCACATAACCTAAATCAAACAAGGTTAAAATGCTCTCCATATGATCTATACTATCATGTAAATATTCAAGTGCATTAGAGGCTTTAATATTTTTATATAAATCATAAAGTTCATCAATAAGTTTTGGATTTTTATCTTTTAATAAAAGCTTACTTTCTGTGTATTCTTGTGAAAAAAGCTCTAAAACAGGTGCTACTAACACAGCATGATTAGCCGCTACAAAACGCCCACTTTCTATAAAAATATCAGGCTCTAAATCTTTTTTTTGCTCTGCGATGCCTTTTAAAATAAATACAACATCGTTTGCATACTCACTGAGAGTGTAATTTCTACTTGTTTCATTTTTAAACTGAGAGTATTCTACTGCTAACCCCCCTCCAAGATTAATGGCTTTTAAATTTTTTGCACCCATTTTTCTAAGCTCGGTGTAGATATTACCTGCTTCATTTAAAGCTTTTTTTAAAGGATGAATTTCAGTGATTTGCGAACCTAAATGAAAATGTATCATAGTAAATTGATCTAAAAGTTTATTAGCTTTTAAAAGATTTACTGCTTCAATAAGTTCAGTAGAAGTTAAACCAAATTTTGAATTTATACCACCACTTTTTGCCCAAATTCCTACCCCAGCTGAATGCAAACGCACTCTTAAACCAATGTTTGGCTTTGGCTTAAAACGATTTTTAGCAATTTCTATCATTGCTTCAAGCTCATTAAGCCCTTCCATAGTTAAAGTGATATTATGACCCATTTCACACGCTATAAATCCCATGTTTATTAGCTCTTTATCTTTAAAGCCATTAACCGTTATAGGTGCACCTTCGTTGTTATAAGCCATAGCTAACAAAAGCTCAGCCTTACTTCCTGCTTCCAAGCCATAATTATATTCTTTACCTAAACTGACTAAATTTTTTACAAAACCAGGATATTGATTTACTTTTAAAGGATACACAGCATTAAAAGAACCTTTGTAATTAAATTCTTTTTTTGCCTTAGCAAATTTATCATAAATTTGCTCAATTTGTTTATGGATTAAATGGGGAAAACGAAGCAATAACGGCCCCTTGTAACCATCATCACGCAAAGTATTTACTATATCTATAATAGCAGGTTTTTTACCATGATTTACACATACTTTGCCATTTTCAATGATAAAATTATTTGCACCCCAAATATTAATACCATAATCAATCATAATTCATTCTCCAAATTTGCTAATTTTATATTTTTAGTTTCTTTATTTTCTAAATTTTTATAAAAAATCTCTTCTTTTTGCATTTCATCTTCACCTATACACAAAAAGATTTTAATATTAGCATTATCTGCTTGATTTAAGTGTTTTGCAAGTTTTTTTGCCTCATAGCTTAAATATACTTTGTGTTTTTTTCTTAAAGTATTTGCTAATTTAAAGATAGTATCTATATAAGCTTCATCCATAGCACAAAGATAAATTCCTTCTCTTTGTTTTACACTTTGTTTTTGCTCTAAAATAGCCATAATCCTTTCTATACCCATAGCATAACCTACACCATAACCACTTTTACCATCTAAGTATTCAATCAATCTATCATATCTTCCACCACCTGCTACGGCAGCTTTTGCACCAATTTCATCACTGATAAACTCAAATGCACTTTTGGAATAATAATCAAGCCCACGAACCAATTTCTCATCACATTCAAACTCAACATCATTTTCTTTTAAAAGTTTTTGCAATTTTTCATAATCTTTCTTACAACATGAGCATAAATTTTCACTTAGTTTTGGCGCATTTTCGATTAAACTTTGACAATGATCATTTTTACAATCAAGCACCCTAATAGGATTTAAATCTTTTCTTCTTAAACAATCTTCACAAAAACCTTCTTTAGAATTTAAAAAAGCTATGAGTTTTTCTTTATATATACCCATGCATTCTTTACAGCCTAAAGAATTAATTTTTAAGCTTGTATGAATTTCTAAGCATCTAAAAATTTCATTTAACATTAGGATAATACTTGCGTCCTCATACACGCTTGCTATACCAAAGCTTTCTACTCCAAATTGATGAAATTCACGCAATCTTCCTTTTTGTGGTCTTTCATAGCGAAACATAGAGCCATGATAAAACCATCTTTTAACACTTTGAGCTTTATCCATTTTTGCTTCTATATATGATCTTACTACTCCGGCTGTACCCTCAGGTCTTAAACATACCTCATTACCTGCTTTATCGATAAATTCATACATTTCTTTACCGACTATATCAGAGCTTTCTCCAACACTTCTTTTAAAAAGTTTAGTTAGTTCTAAATGCGGACAATTGATGAAAGTAAATCCATAATTTTTAGCTACTTCTTCACAAGTTTTTACTACTTTTTCATAAAGCATTGCTTGATCATCTTGTAAATCTTTCATTCCTTTTAAAGCATTAATCATCTATAAAATCCTTAATTTTTTCATGTAAATTTTCAATACTTAATGATGCATCCAATCTTAAAATTTTTATATCAATCTTAGTTTTTAAAAATTCCAAAGTTTCTTCTAATGCATTTTGTATATTCAAAAAATATTCAATTCCTCTTTTTTCAATACTATCTAAATTTTTTCTAGAAAGTCTTTGCATGATAAGCTCTTTAGAACCATATAAAAAAACTATCTTTTGCGGAAACACTCCGCCTGTGGCAAAAGTATTTAATTCAAATAAAGTTTTTAAATCAAAATCAAGTTTAGCATAAGCCATATTGGAGATAAAACTACGATCTGAAATGATAAGTTTGTTTTTATTTTGCACTAAATACATATCAATTAAATTTGCTCTATCTGCTAAAAAAAGCAACAATTCAGCCTTTTTAGAAAATTGTATTTTACTTTCTAGTAAAATCTTTCTTAAATGCACCCCCAGCTCACTTCCACCAGGTTCTTTAGTAAAAATTGCATCATGGAAATATTTTTTTAAAAGCTCTATTTGCGTACTTTTACCAACACAATCAATTCCTTCAAAAGCTATATACAATCTTTCTCCTTTAATAAAGGTATAATTTCTTTTGGCACAAGTTTATTCACATCGCCATTATGCATACAAATAGATCTAACTATAGAACTAGAGATAAAAGAATTTTTTAAATTTGGCATAAGATAAATAGTTTCAAAATCTTCCCAAAGCATATGATTTGCATAACCAAGTTGCAATTCATATTCAAAATCACTAACTGCTCTTAAACCCCTTATAATGATATTTATTTGTAAATTTTTAGCTAAATCTACTAACAAATTATCAAAAGTGATAATTCTAACATTTTTTAAATCTTTTGTAGCAATTTTTACCATTTTTTCTCTATGTTTTAAACTAAACATGGGTCTTTTACTCTCACTCTTAGCTATAGCAACTACAACTTCTTCAAACATTTTACTAGCTCTAATGATTACATCTAAATGCCCATTGGTAATAGGATCAAAAGTTCCTGGATAAATACAACTAGCCATTTTGCCACCTTTGGTATAAATTATGCTCAATGTTGGCAACATCAAGCCATTTGCCTACAATAAATTCTTTTAATTCTTCTAAATTTTGTGCTTTAGCATAACTTGCTATTATAGGTGGCGCAATGACAACCCCATAATTAGAAAGCTTAGTCATCTGCTCTAAATTTAAAGTAGAATAGGGCATTTCTCTAACTCCAAGTATAAGCCTTTTACGCTCTTTTAAAGCCACCCCTGCAGCCCTTGTAAGTAAAGTATCACCTATACCACAAGCTATTTTTGCCAAAGTATTGATAGAACAAGGTGTGATAAAAGTTGTATCTATACCAAAAGATCCACTTGCAACATTCTGACTAATGTCTTCATTATCTAAAAAATTTACATGATAAAGTTCAAATTTATCTTTTATGTATTGCATAAAGTCTATGTTTTCAAAAAGAGAATTTTCTTTTGAAAAACTAATATGTGCATTTTGAGTTATAATAGCAAAAACATCTGCTTTTTCTTTTAAATTTTTTAATAGTAAAAACCCTAACTCACAAGAGCTAGCACCACTAATACCTACTAAAATTTTTCTCATTTCAGCTCCACATAATTTTTACTAATGACTTTACCATGCACGACTTTTCCATCTTTATTTTTAAGGCGAATTCTTTGATTTAAATTTCCACTTTGCAAAGCTTTTAACTCTATAATCATACTTAAATCCCCATCTTTAATAATCCCATAAACAGAATCATTTCTTTGTATAAGGGTTTTGGTTTTAAACATATTATATTTTAAAATCATATTTTCCCTTATATTGCTTTTTGCTATTAAATTTGCAATTTCATCTTTTTTTAACACACCTTGTGGAGCTTTATCAAAAGGAATTTTTAAAATTTTAAAACTTGCAGGACTTAAATTTTCATTACGCGAAATAGGACGCGTAGTCTGCAAAACTTCTAATTTTGCTTTTAAAAAATATTTAAAAAAGATATTTTTTTTAAACTGCTCTGGAGTTTTAAATTCAGCCTTAACAAAACCATCAGCTCTATCAAAATTATGATTGCCTAGTTTTAAAAAAATGTATTGATTAAAATCTACAGGTAAGCTTGATTGAGTATTAAGATCTAAAGAAATGATTTCTAATTCTGGATAGTTTGTTTTAAATTCCTTAATTAAAGCTAATTTTACTTCATCAAAATTTGAAGCAAAATTTAAAGTATAGAAAAATAAAAATAATACAATATTTTTCACAAGTAATATAACCTTACATAATAAAATCAAAAACTGATATATCATACATAAAAAAAGTTTGAATTTAGTTGAAAATTACCAAAATAAGCGGAATAAAATTTGCTTGTAAAAATGCAAGATTGAAGATTGAGGGCAAAATCTAAATCTAAGGAATTGCCTAATGAGTATATTTAGTATAAATGATAGTTCATCTTATGGTTCTATCATTTCACAAACAAAAGCAAATAAAGAAAATAAAACAAGTTCAAAAACAAATTTTGCAAATACTTTTGTTAAACAAAATGCTAGTAAATTAATTGAAATTCAAAGTAATAATACTCAAACATTAGCACTCAATGAAGCAATGTCAAATAAAAATAATATAAAAAATGACTCCCCTAATTATCATATATCAAGCGATTTTAAAAATTCTATTTATGCTTTAAAATATAGACAAGCTAATAATCCTGCTTCTATGGCTTATGGTTATAGTGTTGATTCTAGTGGCTATATGGGTAGTGATTTTAATAAAGCAGCGGGATTGCCTGAAGATTTTAAGATACATAAATCTACTTTAGATGAGTTGTATAGATACAATGAGGAAAATTATTTTAGCACATCAAGTAAAACTTCATTGAGTGTAACTGGTGGTTACTATACAAACATAGATATGGCTGATACTATAAGACAATATTATTCTAAATTTGATCAAATCATAAATCATAGTTTTGAAAATTCTAATAAAACTAGTTTTAGTGTAGAAGATTTAAATTCTTTACCAAAAGGTTATAGCGTTTATGACACAAATAACAATTTTGCTTCTTTAGAAAATTTAAATAAACAAACTATAACAAATTTTTATGATACACAAGAGCAATACAATACTATAGATAGCATAGGAATGCAAAATTCTATCAATACAGGATTAAAAAAATTAGATTTTTCCCCTGAAAGTATGGAAACTCAAATTTTAGATAGCGATATAGCAAAAGATACTTTTAATCCCGATATGTCTGTTTATCCAAAAAATGAAGATGGGAGTTATCCTAAAGAAGCTTTATTTATGAGTTTTTTAAAATCTAGTGGTGGAACAATTTTAGAAGGTGGAAGCACCAAAGTCAATCCTAAAATTCAAGCATTTAAAGAAGCTATGGCAAAAGAAAGTTTTGATGGTTCTTTAGCCTCTTTAAATGATATTATGACAGGTAAAGTCGATTTTGCACAAATTTTAAAAGCACACGCTCAAGATGGTTGGCTTGATTCTAAAATTTATGCCAAAGAAAATAATATTGCTTGGCAAAATTCAAGCATAGGTTATGGTGGGGCTTGGTTTGATAATCAATTTAATCAAGCTAAAGCTAGTGGCTACTCTCCTAGCAATGAAAGTATAAATTCTTATGTAAATTCTGTAATGGATAAATTAAATAATATTTTAAATCAAACTAGGGCGTAATCTTTTAATTTATACCAAAATGATTTATTTCAAAAAATAAATGTTTTGGTATATTTAATTTAAATTTCTTCAATTCTTTTTTTGGTGCTACAATTAAAGCATATCCACCTTTATTATATCTATCCCAAATGCTAAAAAATTCTCTTTTAGAACTTATATACTCTCCATAGCTTGGATCAAATACTTGTAAATAACCCCCTTTATAATTAATAATTACCACAAAATGTGGAAAGCGTGGGTCGTTTTCAATTTTTACGAGCATTGGTATGTTAATAATGAATTATTGATAAAATCAAATATATTTTAATTTAAAAATTTATACAAAAAATGGTCGATATTTAAATAGACATTTATGTAATAAGGATAACAAAATGATAACATTTCCATTAAGCTCTTTTAATAAATATTTTGGGGAAAATCCATTAGAAACACTTAATAAAATAAAAAACGAAATTGTGGAAAATGGAAATTCTGAACTTACAAAAAAACAAAGAGAAAAACTAGGTAATGATTTAATAGATTTATATAAAATTTCTAAAAAATTTAGTGATAAAATAGAATTACTTGAAGATTCAATAGAAGACAAGCTTAGAAAAAATGAATTATCAAAATTAGAAGTTGAAAATTTATACAAATGGATGGATGAAAACTCTAAATCACCCCATTGGCTAAGTATAAATGGAATAAGTTATGATGAAGCTTATGTTAAAATTTTTCATACAAGTAAAAGCATAGATGAATTTAAAGAAAAATACCTTGAGCTTCAAAAAACATACTCTGTTGATTTTAGTAAGAAAATCAACAACTTTCAAGAAAATTCAGAAAAAAATAAAGAAAAACATTTCAAACCCATACAAGGCGAAAGTAAAAACAAAGAAACTTACAAAGGTGATAATATAAGAAATGAACTTGTAAAGAATCTTTTAAAAAATAAATTTAACACAAATGAAGAGTTAGAAATTCTTTTTAATGTAAAATTTAGCAATGATATAGAAAAAGCTAATGATTTCCTTTCTCAAAACACTATATCAAAAATTATAAATATTAAAGTTTGAATTATTTCTTACTTAATTAAATCAATGAAAGTAATCATGGATTTTTAATAAAACTAAATTACAAAAATTCAATTTATAGAAAAATGGAGCGGGAAACGAGATTCGAACTCGCGACCCCAACCTTGGCAAGGTTGTGCTCTACCCCTGAGCTATTCCCGCTTTTGCAAAGCAGACTGTGATTTTATCAAAACTTTATTTTAATGTCAAATTTTTAAAATTAAGGAATGTTTTTTGCTTATATATAATACTAAAATATAAAAAGGAATTTTCATGCAAGTAAATAATAAAAATAATCCATTAGTTTTAAATAATATGACAAAAATCAAAGAAAAAAACACCTCTTCAGATGAATTTCAAGCTACACTTAATGCACTTAAAGATAAAGAAGAAAAAGAGTATAAAAAAAATAGTAACAATGCTTTTAATAACACAGATTTAACCATAGGATCAATTTCAAAAGAATATGGTGTATATGCTTGGGAAAAATTACGCCAGAGTAAATACCAAAAAAATGAAGAAAATATTTTAAATAATCTTTTTAAAACTTTAGATAATTCAAGATTATGAAAATTTCTAATAACAATTTTAAAGAATTATTTTCAAATAACAATAAAGGACAAAATAAAAAATCTTCTTTGTATGATTTACCTTTTGATTATCTTTTAAAGCAAAATAAAAAACTTGCAGAAGATAAAATGAAAAAATACAAAGAAGAATTAGTTTTTAACAAAGAAACAAATCAGTTTGAAAAGAAAATAGTTTTAGATGAGCAAAGCTATAAAGAACAAATTAAAATCAAACTTGAAAAGAAAACAAAAGAAAATATCAATGAACGAATAAACAATAAAATCACATCAAAAATAGAAAATATTAATCCTATGCAAACATCTAGCCTAAATAGCTTAAAATTTAGTACTAATTTTTGGCAGCTTAAAATAGAACAAAAGCAAAAAGAAAACAAAGATTTTAAAGTATTTTCAGCACCACTAACTAATGATTGATTTGTAAAATTTCAATTTCTTGATCTTTTTTATATTCTAATTCATCTTCTTTACTTATAAATATATATGAATTTTCATATAATGGCTTTATCATACCTGAACCAAATTTAGCTTTACTTGGTTTAAAATATCCATTGATTAATTTTCCAAAAGCAAAATCATTCCTTTGACCTTTAAACTTTAAACCATCAGCTAATTTTGCTTTATCAAATTTTAAAAGATTTATATCATAAAGCAAATTAAGGATATTTTTTGCGAAAATATGCGTTGAAACTAAAGAGGCTAAAGGATTTCCTGGTAGGGCTAAAAAAAGCATATTGTTTTTGCTAAAAAGTTTTACATGCTTGCAAAGTTTAGCATTGACTTTTTCAAAAATAGGGCTAAAATCACATTCAAACAAAGCTTGTTTGATAAAATCAGCTTCACCCACACTAGCTCCACCACTACTTATAAGCATATCAAATTCTTTATTATCTAAAAGTTTTTTATAAGCACTTAAATCATCTTTTATAAGCCCTAAATACTCAACATCTGCCAAACCTTGCAAAATAGCATAAATTCCAAATGCATTTGCATTATATACGCTATATTCATCAGCATTTTTCCAAGGCTCTACAAGCTCATCTCCACCTGAAAAAATCCCAACACGCAATTTTTTAACGACATTTAACTCATAAATTCCTTGAGAAGCAAGCATAGCTATCATGCCTGAAGTGATTTTTTGCCCCTTTTTAAACAAAAGCTCTCCAAACTTTACTTCCTCGCCTTTAAAACGGATAGCATTGTTTTCTTTAGCATTTTTCGCATTGAGCTTTTCATCTTCAAGTAAAGCTTCTTCAAACATTAAAATAGTATTTGCATTTTGTGGAATTTTAGCTCCTGTCATAATTTTATAGCATTCATTTTTAGCTAAAACATAATTATTTTTATCTCCTGCTAAAATACTTCCTTTTATCTTTAGTAATTCATTTTTATCCGCATAATTTAGCACATAACCATCTAGGGCAGAATTATCAAAAGCAGGTAAGTTTTTTTCAACAAAAACATCTTCATATAAAATACACCCCAAAGCTTGTGTTAAATTTACTTTTTGAAACTCATTTTTTGCTTTGATTTGCTCTTTTAAAAGCTCTAAAGTTGCAAAAATATCTCTCATTCTTCAAGCCTTCTTATATTTGCACCTAGTTTTTTAAATTTTTCTTCTAAATTTTCATAACCTCTATCAAGATGATAAATTCTATGAATTTTACTTGTTCCTTTAGCTGCTAAAGCTGCCAAAATCAAAGCCGAAGATGCACGCAAGTCAGTAGCCATAACATCAGCCCCTAAAAGCTCTTTAGTGCCATTTATAGTGGCAATATGCCCGTTTAATCTTATATCAGCTCCCATTCTTAAAAGCTCACCCACATGCATAAAACGATTTTCAAACAATCTTTCATCAATAATACTTGTACCATTTGCTTTTAAAGCCAAAGCCATAAATTGTGCTTGCATATCCGTTGGAAAACCCGGATATTCACTAGTTAAAATTTCAACCGGCTTAATTTCTCTAGTAGGATTTATACTAATACTATCTTCATTAATATCAAAACTAAATCCCATTTGCTCTAGCTTTGCTAAAACTGCACTAAGATGATTCACATTGACCTTTTTTAGAGTGATTTTTGAGTTAGTGATAGCTCCTGCACACAAGTAAGTTCCTGCTTCAATACGATCAGGTATAATCTCAAAAGGTTTAAATTCTAAAAGCTCTCCACTTGTGCCATAAATTTCAAGTTCAGAAGATCCTATGCCTTGTATATCAAGTCCAGCCTGAGCTAAAACCTCACAAAGTTGCACCACTTCAGGCTCTTTGGCAACATTTAAAAGTCTAGTTTTACCATGAGCTAAGGCTGCAGCCATGATGATATTTTCACTACCAGTAACGGTGATTTTATCAAACATCACATCAGCACCTTTAAGCTTTCCGCTAGCTACTACATAACCTTGTTTAATCTCGATATTAGCTCCCATTTTTTCTAAAGCTAAAAGGTGTAAATCAATAGGGCGTTGTCCTATAGCACAACCTCCAGGTAAAGAAACTTCACAATTTCCAAATCTAACTAGCAATGGTCCTAGGGTAAGTATAGACGCACGCATTTTACGCACTATGTCATATTTTGCTATAGTTTGATTTAGATTGTTTGTATTTATCTTTGCGAAATTGTCTTTAAAGGTATAATTTGCTCCTAAATTTTCAAGCAAAGAAAGTAGGGTGCAAATATCTGCAACATTTGGTAAATTTGAAATTTGCACTTCATTTTTAGCTAAAATACTTGAAGCTATCAAAGGAAGTGCAGCATTTTTAGCACCGCTTATTATCACTTCTCCGTTTAATTTTTCAACACCATCAATCTCCAAATAAGTCATTAACTTTCCTTAAAATATACATTTAATGATATAATAATATTTTACTACAAATATTATATAAATTAATAAGATTAAAGGTATTTTTTGGGAGTTTTTCTAGTTATACTTGGTGGGATATTTTGGGCCATAAGCGGGGTTTTGGCTGAGTATTTGTTTAAAAATCATTATTCTGCTGAATGGGTGAGTTTTTATCGCTTACTTTTTACAGGTATTATTTTAATAATTTTAGGTGCAAAAAATTTCAAATTAAAATTATTAAAGCAAAAACAAGAATTTAACTCTCTTTTAATTTTTTCAATTTTTGGTTTATTGATAACTCAATATGGTTATTTTAAGGCCATTTATTATACTGATGCGGGAACTGCTACGATGATTCAATACAATGCACCCCTAATCATAATGCTTTTTATGTGTTTTAAAAATAAAATTTTTCCTAAAAAAATAGAACTAATCGCTTTATTTTTAATACTTTTTGCCTTATTTTTACTTATAACAAATGGGGATATTTATGCATTAAAGCTTGATATAAGAGGTGTTATTTGGGCATTTTTTGGAGCTATTGGAGTAGCGTTTTATTCTTTGAGCGCTAGGCTTATCATAGCAAAATATGGCTTATTTTTAATCATGGGTTTAGCTAGTTTATTTGCTTCTTTTTTACTTTTTACACTATTACAAGGGAATATCCCAAAACATAATTTTTCTTTAAATTCATTTTTAGCTATGAGTGGAATCATACTCATAGGCACAATAGGAGCTTTTTGTTTATACTTAAAGGGGGTTGAATTAATAGGAGCTTTTAAGGCTAGTATGATAGCTTGTATCGAACCTGTGGCTGCTGCTTTGATGAGTTTTTTATTTTTAGGAACTATTTATAGTTTAATTGATCTTTTTGCTTTTAGCTTAATTATTCTTAGTGTCTTTTTGAATGCTAAACACACACTAAATAACTAAATTATTTAGCAGCTTGCATAGCTTGAGATAACATTTGCATAATTCTTGCATAAATACTTTGCATTTGTGTATTTAAACTTTGAATTTGAGAATTGATCATTTGTGCTTTTTGTGGATCTTGACTTGATTGTAATTTTGCATTCAATTCTGCAATTTTAGCCTGTATTTTAGAAAGCTCTTTGTAAAGTTTGCTTAACTCATCTTCAGATTTTCCTCCATCTTGGCCTTCTTTAATGCTTTTTTCAAGCTCTTTTATACCTTGAGTGAATTTAAATTCTATAAAATTCTTATTTTCTTTGTTTTCTTTGTTTTCTTTTTGAGTATTTAAAATATAAGGATTGATTTTACCAGTATAGTCATTTATTTGCATAATATATCCTTTCTTTAAGAGCATATATCGGATTTTTAAAAAAATATTTAATCTCCATCATAAAGTTTTTTAGCTACTTCTGCGGCTAATTTTAACTTTTCATTATCAAAATGAGTATAAATTCTTGAAGTGTTTAAACTTGCATGTCCTAGTGCTTCTTGAACCAAAACCAAATCTTTTTGTTTTTTATAGAGTAGGGTAGCAAAAGTATGTCTTAACATATGAGCACCATTTTTTTGCTTACGAATTCCAGCTTTAAATAAGATTTGCTCTACTATACGAGAAACATAAGCTTGAGTTAGAGTTTTTCCGTTACGATTAACAAATAAAAGTCCATCTTGAGAAAGATAATTTACTCTAACATCTTTTAAAAGATGCTCTATAAGCTCTTTTTTAATCATCACAACGCGATATTTGTTACCTTTGCCTCTAATGCGTATGATATAAAGATCATTTTCTTCACTAATATCTTTTAATTTTATATTAATAGCTTCACTAACTCTAATTCCTGTAAAAATGATGATTTTAATAATTAAACGATTGCGTATAGTATTATTTTTAAAATCAGTATTATCAATAGCATTTAAAAATTTACCTACTTCATCTTCACTCATATATTCAGGTAGCTTAACCCCCTTAGAACCACTAATTCCAGCCCAATTTTTAAGATTTATATCAAAAATATGTGCCTTTTGTTCTTCTTCATTTTGTTTATCTAAAAATGCAAAAAAATTAATCACAGCTATGCGGTAATTTTTTTTACTTGCATCAGACAATGAAGCACTAATGCTTGCTAAAACTTCCACCAAAAGCTCTTCATCAATTTGTTTTAGCGAATAAAGTTTATAAAACATCAAACACTCATAAAGTTTTTTTAAAGGATTAAAATAAGTATTTACTCCGCTAAGTCCAGCATTTCTAGCTTTTTTTACATAAGCATCAAGTTCTTGTATATTTTTAACACCTTTACTTAAAGCTAAATTTACCACAGCTAAAGCTTGCGGATCTTTTAACTCTTTATTTGAAAGAGAATTAAGTTTAAATTTTATATACCTACAAAGCCAAAATAAAAAAGATTTTTCAAAATTTTCTTCACAATCTAACAAATATTTCATCACTCAATCCCCAAAGCTTTTAAAGCAGCTACCTTCGCGTGGATATACGCACTATCAAAAAGTTTTTTAGAGCTTTTATCTATAATCAAACCAAGCTCAGTGCAACCTAAAATTACTCCTTGAGCTTGTGGAAATTGAATGATTAAATTATCAAAATATTTTTTAGAATCTTCTTTTATGACACCTTTGCAAAGTTCATTAAAAATGATATCATTAACTTTTACTATATCATCATTTTTAGGGATAAAAACTTCAATATTTGACGTAATCAAAAGCTGTTTGTAAAAATCTTCAACCATAGTGTATTTTGTCCCTAACAACAATACTTTATCAATATTTTGTTTTTTAAGTTCTAAAAATATTGCTTGAGTAATATGCAAAATAGGAATTTGGATATTTTTTTGAATATCATTATAGCATTTATGCATAGTATTAGTGCAAATTAATATGAAATCAACTCCACATTTTTGTAAAAGTAGGGCATGATAAGTTAAAATTTCACTTGCTTTCTGCCAATCATTCTCGCGTTGGCATTCTTCTATCTCTTCAAAATCAACACTTGCAAGAACTATTTTAGCACTATGTAGCTTTCCTAACTTTTCATTAATTATTTTATTGATAATTTTATAATAGCTTAATGTGCTTTCATAGCTCATTCCACCTATTAAACCTATAGTTTTCAAACTTTTTCCTTTGTTTTTAATATAAAAAATTATAAAAAAAACTTACTTAAAAAATATCTAGTTATAATAATAAAAATCGAAATAGGATAAAAAAATGTTTTTTATGAAGAAGAAAAAAACACCAAAGTTTCCAAAGAAAGATATTAGCTATCAGCAAAATATTGGTTTTGAAAATGATTTTGCACAAGAAAAAAGACTTTATGATTTTAAAGAAAATATGAAAAAACTATCCAAAGATGAAAATAGTGCTATGATTTTGGCAAAACAACTTTCAAGACTAATCCAAAAATCTTAATAAAACTAAAATCTTTATATATTTTAAACTCTAATATCCAATCTTTATTCTCACTTATAATTTTAGCTTTTTAATTCATAAAAAATATATTAATTAAAACTTAATTAATATGTAAAATTATATGATAAATAGTAAAATATTAAAATTATATATATTTTGTATTGAAAACTATAATTTTCAAACTTTTATATTTTACCATACTATCATATATAAATATAAAAATAAAATACCTATTTTATGGTATTTTAAATGATTTTATTTTTTGGGTGAAAATAATTTATCCATAAAAAAATAAGTATAATTTTTTGATAAATAATAATATTGATTTTATGTATAAAATAAGATATAAAAATAATATTGTTATTTTTAGCTTAAAATAATTCTTAGTTTTTTCTTAATAATATTATAAATTATAAATCAGAACTTTTAGGATAATCAAAAAAAATAACTTCTCCACTATGTTCTTTTATATTATAAAAGCTATCTATATTAAATTTAATACATAATATAGCAGAGGTTGGAAAATTTTCTAAATCAATATGAGTTAAGTATTCACATAATTGCACTAGTAAAGGATTGTGCATTATAAGCACTACCCTATTTTGCTTTATATTTTTTATATAATTTAAAACTTCATCAAAAGAACCATCATAAAAACATTTTTCTATTAAAATATCTTTTTCTTTTAAAGCAAAACTTTTGCATAATTTTTGTGCTGTTTTTATACAACGCTTTGCAGGGCTTGATATGATATTTTGTGCTTTAAAATCTAAATCTTTAATCCTATAAATCATAGTTTTAAGATCATCTTTACCACTAGAACTAAGATCTCTTTGTAAGTCTTGAATTTGTATATCTTTTTGTGCTTTTGCATGTCTTATAAAATAAATATATTTCATCTTATAATCCTAAATTTAGCTAATATATATCCACATATAAATCCAAAAATATGTGCATACCAAGCTATATTTACCCCCATAAAAATAGGCACAAAACTCATTAGCAATATAGCTACGATAAGCCCTTTGGTAGCACTTTTATCTAAATACGCATAAAAACCCATTAAAACACATATAGCACCACTAGCTCCCACCACATTTACAAAATTTCCATCAAAACTTAAATAAATATAAAAAATACTAAGTAAAGAACAAGTAACTCCGCCCAAAAGGTAAAGTAAGGCAAATTTAAAACTTTGCAAATATCTTTCTAGTATAGAACCAAATTGAAAAAGCACTATCATATTTAATATCAAATGAGCCCAGTTTCCATGCATAAACATAGAGCTTAAAATTTGCCAATAAAACCCTTGAAAGAAAAATAAATTTAAACCCAAAAAAATATCTAAATTCAAATCACCTGTATGAAGATAATTCACATAAATAAATACAATAACATTTAAAGCTATTAAAAAAGAAGCTACCATTGCCCTACTTTTATTTTTATTTAATAAAAAGCTATTTAAAACTAGCTTTACACATAAAATTCACATTTATAAGATACAATATCGGCAAAAAATCTTATAAGGTTTAAAATGAAAAAATTAGTTATAGCTTTTTTAATTAGTTTAAATACTCTTAATGCTGGTATAGTCATCGCCCCTGATTCTTTACCAATAGAAGTTAAAAATTTTATAAAAGAACATTTTAATGCAGATATTGGTTTAGTTGAGCAAGATGGTTATTCTTATGAAATATATCTAAGCGATGGAAGCGAACTTGAATTTTTACTATCAGGAGAATTTAAAGAAGCTGAAAATTTCAAAGCTTTAAGTTTTTCTATATTACCTTTAGCTATACAAAATACTATAAAAAATTCTTATCCAAATGCTTCCATAGTTGAAATAGAAAGAAAAATTTCATACTATAAAATAAAGCTTAATAATCAAATAAAGCTTTATATAGACAACAATGGAACAATATTAAGACAAAAATACGATGATTGAGCTTATTTTGCTAAGCTCAAATAGGAAAGTTTTGAATTTTTTTTCCAAAAAGGATTTAATTCTTTAAAATCTATGAAAATTTCCACAGCACCAGTGGAATAAGGGGCTATTTCATAAGGCTCCCATATAAAAACCAATCCATCTTTTCTCACTTCAAAAATTTCAGTCATTTTGAAATCTTTAAGATCAAACAGTTCATTTTCATTATAAAGACTAGAAAGTTTTTCTTTTATAAGTTTTTTAAAATCTTCATTTTCTAATTTTAATTCCATTTTTAAATTAATCAAAGTCATATTTATAATATCATATGTTTTTCTTTGATAATCCATCATTCCATGAGCACCACCTTTATACTCATAAATATTTTTTCCTAAAGATATGATTTTATCATCTTGATAAAAAACATAAGATTGTGATAAAAAATCACTAACAACAATTTCTTCTTTTTTCCATTTTTCCCTATTTTCTTTTGCCATCTGAGCCAATGAAACTTCGTTTAAATTCTCATTAAAATCATCAATGATTTTTTCTAAATTTTTGTTTTTACTAGAGTATTTTAGTAAATCTGCACTATAATCAAAGTCTATAGTTTTATTATCCTCACTAAGTTGTTTTTGATCTTTTAAAGATAATTTATATATTTTAAATTCTGAAGGTTTTTTTTCAAAAGTATATTCTTCTTTTTTATTTTCTATTTTACACAAAGCATCAATTTTATTATTTTTCATATCTTTTAAAGCACATGTACCAAAATCAATAATATCAATAAAATATTCATTTTTTCTAGCACTACCCCAAAAACTATGTTGTTTTTGCTTAGTTTGCACATAACCATAACTTGTATTGCTTTTTGATGAGCTATATAGTTGAATATCAAATTCCTTTCCTTGTAAAAAACTAATATCAAAAATATTTTCTTCATATGCATATAAACTTGCATACAAACCTAATCCAAAAACTATTCTTTTAATCATCTTTTTCCTCCTCTACTCTTACAATTAAACTTTTAGGAAGTTTAAAAAAATCAATCCATTCTTTTTCTTTTTCTCGCATTTGTCCTTGATCTACTTCATGATCATAACCTTGCAAATGAAGCATTGCATGAATAAAAAGCAAAGACATTTCATCTTGATTGCTGTGTTTAAATTGTATTGCTTTTTTACTAACTTCATCTAAATTAATCACAATACAACCAAGTAAATTTTCACAATTTTCCAAAAGTGGAAAAGACAACACATCTGTTGTTTTATCTATACCTCTTTGATTTAGATTGATCTCATGCATAGTTTTTTCATCCACTAAAACAAGTTCTATGTTTTTATCACTCATCTTTTCAGCAATTTTTTTAAGAAAAGAAATTTCCATTTCTTCTTCACAAAAAATCATTATTATCCTTTTAAAATTATAATTTTAAATTATATCAAAATTAAGGAAAAGTATATGAAAAAAGCCCTCTGTGTTATAAGTGGTGGTATGGATAGCACTTTATGTGCATATTTGGCTAAAAAAGAAGGATATGAAATTATTGCTTTACATTTTGACTACAATCAACGCACCATGCTTAAAGAAAGAGAATGTTTTAATAAAATTTGTGAAAAGCTTGACATAAAAATAAAATATATTTTAGATGTTTCTTTTATAGCTAATATTGGCGGAAATTCTTTAACGGATCTAAATTTAGAAATTCCAAAAGAAAAACTCCATGAAAAAGAAGTGCCAAATACCTATGTTCCTTTTAGAAATGGAATTTTTTTATCTATTGCAGGGTCTATAGCTGAGAAAGAAAAATGCGAAAGTATTTTTATAGGTGTTGTGCAAGAAGATAGTAGTGGATACCCTGATTGTAGTGAAAACTTCATACAAAAGGCAAATGAATTTATTAACGAAGGAACTACAAAAACTTACAAAGTAAAAATAAAAACCCCATTAGTTCATCTAAGTAAAGGGCAAATAGTTGATCTAGCTTTAAAAGAAAAAGTAGCATTAGAATATACTTGGTCTTGTTATGAAAGAGAAGATAAAGCTTGTGGTAAATGCGATAGCTGCTTATTAAGACTAAAAGGTTTTAAAGAAATAGGTTGTGAAGATGTAATTTTTTATATGTAATTTCTTACTTATATTTACTTTTATTTAATAATATTTATTATTTAAAAATTTAAACAAAGGAAAAATATGAAAAAATTTTTACTAGGCTCTGTTGTAATCGCTTCTTTGGTAAATGTTAATATTTTTGCAAAAGATTTTAATTTAGATAAAGCACACTCTAATGTAGCATTTAAAATCAAACATTTGCAAATTAGCAATGTAAATGGAAATTTTAAAGATTATAATGCTGATATAGATTTTGATAGCTCTAGTTTTCAATTTAATAAACTAGAAGCTAAAATAAAAGTATCTTCAATTAACACAGATAACAAAGCAAGAGATGCTCATTTACAACAAGATGATTTTTTCAAAGCAAAAACATATCCAGATATTATATTCACTATGGATAAATATGAAAAAATTTCCAACGAAAAGGGTAGGATGTATGGGAATTTAAATATAGCTGGCGTTTCAAAAAAGATTGTTTTAGATACAGAAATTGGTGGAGTAATTAAAACAGATAGTGGCAAAGAAAAAGCTGGCTTTACTTTACAAGGACAAATCAAAAGAAGTGATTTTAGTTTTGCACCAGAAACTTCTACTTTGACGCTTGGAGATGAAATACAAATTAATATCGAAGCGGAGATGAACGAAAAATAAACTCTCACAAGCATATATTTTTATGCTTGTGAAAATATAAAATTATCTACCCAACCAACCTTCTTTTTTCCATACTTTTTGAGCTTCTTTGCTTTGAATAAATTGTATAAATTCAGCCACTTTTGGATTTTTCACTCCTTTTTGTGTTGGAGCAATTTCTGCTGCTCTATAAATGATTGAATTTTTATCTGCATTAATAAATTTATTATCTTTTTCTCCAACTGCCTTAATCCAATGAGTCCATATAATTAGCACATCTATATTTTGGTTATTTTTCCACTCATCGACAGCAGCTTTTGAATTTTTAGCATAAACCACGATATTTTTTCTTAATTTTTCTAAATTTTCAGCCTTACCTGTTTTTAAAGCCATATCTTCATACAAACCAACCTGCCCTGCTCCATCAACAACCATTACTTTAACACCATCTTTTAAAATATCTTCAAATTTTTTGATTTTTTTAGGATTATTTGCTCTAACTATCATACCAGAGCCTCTAGCGTTTAAAACTTGAATATCTTCTACTTTGATTTGATTTGGCAACATTTTAATAAAACCATCCATCATTGAAGAATTTCCGGAAAAAATTATATCAGCATCTATTTTAGCTTGTTTTATCCATTTAGGAGTTGGACCTGCATTAATAATAATTTTCTCACCACTCTTTGCTTCAAATTGCTTAGCAAGTTCTTTTAAAACAGGTGCTGGACCACCAGGACCATATACCAAAATTTCAGCATTTAAAGCAACTGCTGTAAATAAACTTAAAAATAAAAATTTTTTCATGTTAAACCTTTAATAAAAACTAATGTGAAAATATAGCCTTTTATAGTTAATAAAAATTATTTTTAAATATATTTAATCAAATAAATTAATTTCTTTTTCATTGGGTAAAAAATAAGCTAAAAAATCTTCTCGATTCTCTTTAATAAGACAATATGTAAAATCAATATTTTTTTTAAACTCTTTTAAAGTTGAATACGAATAATCACAAAATAAAGAATTTCTTAGTGCAGTTTTAAAACCCTTTATATTTTGGAGTTTTTGTGATATAAATTCAAAATCTTCATCATTTTCCACCAGCAAAACCACCCTAGAACTACTACCAAAAGCACAAATTTCATTTTTTGAATCTAAAAAATATGCTTTAAAAAGCTCTAATTTTTTTTCATTAAAATTAAAGGATAAATTTTTACTTTCAATAAAATCAATAAAACTAGCAAAAATATCTGCATAAAAAAAAGCAAATTTTAAATCTTTAAAATATAAATTCTTACAAAGAATGGTAGTTTGAAATAAAGATTTTATACCTAAAATTTCATAAGTGCATTTTTTTAAAATATGATAATTTGATTTTAATTTTAAAATAAATTTTTCATCATTAGAATAAAAAAAAGTTTTTTCTTTGGCATTTTTTAAAAGTTCAAAATCAAGTAAAATATTTGAATTTAAGACTTTAAAATTAAAAGCTTTTGCAAATTTTAATTCTATATTATTACAATATACAAACTCGTAAGATTTTTCTTCACAAAAAAATCTAAAAAGCCTAAAAATAGCTTCTTCTAGGTTATAAACTTGAAGATAATACACATCTTTATCTTCAAGTTTTAATTTTTCTTGACTTACTATAACATAAGCACCAAGTTTTATTGCATAATTAGCTTGCTCTTGATTTTTGGCAAAAAAAACACTAGCTTGTTTAATTTTATTTAAATCAATACTAAAATCATAGACACTAGAAGTTGCTCCATAGTTTAAAACTTGGGCATTAATAAGCTCAATAAAATTAGAAATATTCATTTAGCCTATTAAAGCTCCATTTTCTATAAAACTTTGCGGACTAATTAAAACTAATTTTCCATCTTTTTGGGCACTTAAAATCATACCTTGACTTTCATGCCCAAAAATTTTAGCTTTTTTTAGATTTGTAATCACACAAACTTGCTTACCTATTAATTCACTGGCTTTGTAAAATTTAGCAATACCTGAAAGCACTTGTCTTAACTCACCATTTTCAAGCTCAAGTTGAAATTTTAAAAGCTTTTCACTTCCTTTTATATTTTGACAATCTTTCACCAAAGCCACCTTGATTTCAATTTTTTTAAAATCATCAATTTTAATCTGAGGCAAACTCGGTATAACTTCTGCCTTTTCTTCTTTCTTATCTTCTTGAGTTAATTCAATTTTTGGAAACAAAGCTTCACACGAGCTAGATTTTAAATCACATAATTGATTGTTTAAGATTAATTTTTGATAATTTTCATTTGAGATTTCAAAATTTAAAGCATTAGCAATTTTCAAAGCTGTCTTTGGCATGGCTGCAAAAAGTAAAATTGTTACCTTTGTTAAAATATTAGCACATAAAGCCACCAAAGCATTTGCTTTTTGCATTTGATTATTTTTAATCAAATTCCAAGGTTCATATTTGCTAATACATAAATTTGCCAAGGATAAAGCCTTAAAAAGTTCTTCTAAATAGCGATTTGGTTGAATATTTTCTAAAGCATTAATTGCATTATCTAAGTACTTTTTACATTCACTTAATTCTTGATTAAAATACAAACTCACATCCTTACAACCAATAATATTTTGAGAATATTTTGCACTCATACCAATAATTCTATTTAATAAATTTCCAAGCTCATTGCTTAATTCTGTATTGATTCTAGTAATTAAAGCTTTTTGTGAAAAATCCCCATCATTACCAAAAGGAACTTCTCTGAGTAAAAAATACCTAAAAGATTCTAAACCAAAAGTATCTGCAATTTCTTTAGGTGCTACAACATTACCTTTAGATTTACTCATTTTTTCACCATCTTTAGTCCACCAACCATGTGCTGCTACAAATTTAGGCAAAGGAAGTTCTAAGCTCATCAAAAACGCCGGCCAATATACTGCGTGAAAACGCAAGATATCCTTACCTACAAAATGAATGTGAGCAGGCCAAAGATCCATATTTTTATCATCAAGTCCATAGCCCAAAGCACTCACATAATTCATCAAAGCATCAAGCCAAACATACACCACATGTTTGTCATCATTTAATTCTTTTGGAAGCTTTATACCCCATTCAAAACTCGTTCTTGTAATAGAAAGATCTTTTAAGCCACCTTCTACAAAGTGGATTAATTCATTAGCTTTATTTTTAGGTAAAATCGGCTCTTTTTCTTTATACCATTTAAGAATTTGATTTTGATATTTAGAAAGTTTAAAAAAATAACTTTCCTCTTTTAAAAGTTGCGTTTTTTTGCCACAATCTGGACAATTACATTCATTTACAAGTTGAGTTTGAGTGAAATAACTTTCACAAGAAACACAATAAAATCCTTCATAAATCCCTTTATAAATATCACCCTTATCAAACATTTTTTTAAATGCTTTTTGTACGCTTAATTTGTGATTTTCATCAGTAGTTCTAATAAAATAATCATAAGAAATTTCAAACTCATCCCAAAGTTTTTTAAATTTAGCACTAATTTCATCTGCATATTCTTTTGGGCTAAAATTTCTAGCACTAGCAGCTTGCTCTATTTTTTGGCCATGTTCATCTGTACCTGTTAAAAAAAATGTTTTATGGCCTTGCAAGCGATAAAACCTAGCCAAAGTATCTGCTATAATTGTAGTGTAAGCATGACCTATATGAGCCACATCATTTACATAATATATTGGAGTAGTAATATAACGCATTTTCAACCTTTAATTAAAAATCAAATCCACCTTCTTTACCTTTAGACATGCTTTTATAAACTGCTTCAATATATTCTTTTCTCAAAGCACATTCAAAAATCATAGGACAAGGCAAACAAGATTTTAAGTTTTTTTCATTTTGGCAAGCTTGAAGCTCGTTTTTTTTAACTTCTAAAGCTAATTCAAACTCATCTTTAATTTCACCCATTAAAAACCTTTATAAGCTTGTTTTAGTTTTTCAACTTCATATTTTGAACCTAAAAAGCATGGAGTGCTTGCATGAATTTTTTCAAATTCTAAATCAAGCAAAGAATCATTTTCTCCATTTGTAGAAAGCCCCCCTGCCTTTTCAAATATAAACGCAAAAGGAAATACTTCAAAATAAGCTCTTAATTTTCCATTTGGTGCATCGGTAGTTGCAGGGTATGAAAACAATCCTCCACCTTTGAGTAAAATTTGGTGTAAATCACTCACCATAGCACCTGAATATCTTAAACGATAACCCTCATCAAATAAAGCTTTTATAAATGCTCTATGAGTATTTGACCAATTTTTTTGCGTGCCTCCACTTGCATTCAATTTACCTTTTTCATTTAGCTTTAAATCTCTAACAAAAACAAATTCATCATTTTCATTTAATCTATAAAGCTTAGGAGTATCTATACATACTATAAGCTCTAAACGCACACCATAAATAGCATAAACTGCTGCTTTTAAATTTTTTGCACTAGCCCTTTGCTCATAAATAGCAAAAATAGAACCTATAGCAAAATTAACATCCACTAAAGAAGAACCATCTAATGGATCATAGGCGATAATATATTTTTCATTTTCATTGATTAATAACTGCTCTTGCTTTTCCTCACTAATTAAGCTTTTTATATTTTTATTTTGTTTTAAAACTCTAGTAATAATCTCATCACTTTTTACATCAAGTTTTAGTTGAGTATCTCCGGTTGCATTTTGAGAAGTAGTATAATCAAAATCTGTTAAATATCTAAGTTCTTTTGAAATTTCAATCACTGCTTTTTGTATATCATTGATTAATTCTTGCATATTTTACCCCTATACTTTTTTTGAATTTTTTAATATAAAATCACAAATACTTTCTAAATCATCTAAATGAATCCAAACTAACTCTTCATAAAAAACTTTTTCATAACTTGCTATAGCACTAGAATAGGCAAAATAACTTTCGTCTATTTCTTTACAAAATACACTAATTCTTGGCATATCTAAAGTTTTTAATCCTTCTATCAATAAAAAATCAAAATCACCTAACTTAGATATAGCTTCATCTAAAGTACTTGAAGAATGTGTAAATAAAGTTGTCCTTGTAGGACTTAAAACCATAACATCAGCACCACTTTGAAAAAATTTAAAACTATCTTTTTTAGCTATATCAAAACTAGCTTTATCTTTTGGATCGTGTTTTATAATACATACTTTATAATTTTTCTCCATAAAATACTTAGCAACTTGAGTTATCAAAGTAGTTTTACCAGAATTAGAAGGCCCACTAAATGCCATTGCCAATCTTTTCACTATGTTTTCCTTAAATTCAAAGAAAATAAAAACAATTATATCTTTTTAAAAGTTAAAAGCTTATAATTATAAAAAAATTAGGAATAGAATATGAAAAAATTTTCTACTATTATACTACTTGCTTTTATCTTTAATGCTTGTTCTAATAAAACCCAAGAACAAAGCATTGCAAATTTAAAAAGTCAAACTCTAATGTATGCACAAAAAATAAATTTTCAATATAACAATATAAGATATGTTGCCATTCTTAGCTATTTAAATCCTGTACTTGATGAAAAAAGCAAAGAAGAGATTTTTATATTAAGCTTTTTACCAAGTGTCAATATAAATCAAGACCAAATTTCAATGTTAATAGAAGGAAAAAAAACTATGATAACATCTTTAAAAGAAAATGATGAATTATTTAAATATATACTCAAGAGTGATTATGCAAATTATTACAAAATCACTCTAAATGAAATAATCCAAAAACCTACTTTGCAATTAAACTTATGCTTTGAGAATCAGTGTTTTGAATCAAAGTTTCAAAAAATTTCGAAATCGGTGTATTATCGTTCAGAAGATGCAAATATACAACATAATTAGCTAAAACTTTTTTACCATAAGTCCTACTTTCTGCATAAGGAACTAGCTCCATTGATAAAAATGGTTCATATTTTCCTGCTCTAAACATATCTTCTCTTTTGAGCATTCTAGTGGTAAAACCTATACCGCCATTATAAGCATAAGCTACAAAAACCGGGGAGTTAAGTTTAGATTCTAAATAATCTAAATGATGATTTGCAAACATATATGCTGTTTTTGGCTCAAAAAGCATATCTTGATCAAAATTTGGAATTTTTAATTCTTTATTGCCTATATGATTTGCTAAAAATGGAATAAATTGCATAATACCCAAAGCATAAGAAGTAGAAATAGCAGTTGGTATAAAACGACTTTCTTGTCTAGCGAGTGCTAAAATCATAGCTTGTCTTTGTATTGCATAATCTTTTAAAAGATCATAATAAGGCATTATAAAATAATGTTTTTTAAACCCTTCTGCTCTTTCTTTAATATAAGCATATATAGCTATATTATCTTTTGTATAAAATTCTTTAGCAAGTTTTTCAAGTTCGCTCGGCGAACTTTTTGCTATTTGTTTAGCTAATTTTTGCCATGCAAAAGGATCTTGCATATTAAAATCATTTTTTTGTTTTTTTGGTTGCAATTTTTCTATTTTAGGTATAGACAAACCTTTTAACTCTCTTGCATAAAGACTATAGATATTTAAAGAATTACTTTGAGCTAATTCATCAAGATATTTTTTATCTTTAGTTAGTAAATAAACCCAAAAAATTGCATTATCTACTAAAGGCTTGCTTTTAAAAGTATCCTTTGCGACTTGAAAAAACTCTAAAGCCTTTTGCTCATCATTTTCTAAAATAGCATTTACACCTAAATAAAAAGCATTATCTTGAAAAGTTAAATTTGCATCAACATTAACCAAAGATTTTCTGATTAATGGGCTTTTTCTTTTAATTACTAGTTCTTTAACAAAATCTGTAAAATCTTTTTCTTTGGCTAGTTCATTTACAAAATCTTTTTCTAAAAAAAGATCTTTTTTATCTTTCAAAAAATTATACACTTTATAAAAATTTACACTATCATAATTTAACACCACATAGCTTAGTGGGTCTTTTGCATCAAAAGCATCTAAAAGTTTTATTAAATTAACATTATCTTGTGGAATAACTTTTTTCATTTCATTACGAACAGAAGTGTTTAAATCTTGTATAAAAGTTAAACTATTTAATCTTATAAATTGACAAGTAGTGTTAGCATCTAAGATATTTTGTGTATTAAATTTATAACATAATTCATATTCTTTATTATATCCCAAAGGTGGAACAATAGCTTCAATGGCATTCTTAATGCGTCCTGCATATCTATAAATATGTTCTTTTAGACCTTCGATTTTTTCTTTTTTAAATTCGTTTTTTTCTAATAAACGATATAAATAATAATCTTTAGCCAAAGAATTTGGTTTTTGCTCTAACTCTTTATAAGAATACATTGCACTATTTGCAAAAACCACCCCAGTTAGGAGCAATACTATACTTTTTTTTAACACTTACAAACTTCCTAAAATTAAATTTGATAAAAATATTTGAATAAATTTTAACCCTAAAATAATAATCAAAGGCGCTAAATCGATACTCCCTATAGTAGTAGGAATAAATCTTCTGACAAAAGCATAAGCAGGATTTGTTAAACGATATAAAATTTGCACTATAGGATTATACGGATCAGGTCTCACCCAAGAAATTAACGCAGCAATGATTATAATCCATACATAAATTTCAATAACCAAAGAAAAAATTTGCACCAATGACACAATTAAACTTGTTCCAACTCCCATTTTACTCCTTTATAATTTCTTTTACAAAAGGTTTGATTAAAGTATAAATCTCACTCATTTCAGGTCCATGAGTAACCCCTGTTAATACTAAACGCAAAGGCATAAAGAAATTTTTACCTTTTAAATTTGTTTTTTCCATCAAAATCTTTTTAAACTCATCATATTCTTGAGGTAAATCTAAATCTTTTAAAACTTCTTTAATCAACTTGCATTCATTTTCAAATTCATTATAATTTTTAACTGCAAAAATTGCTTGTATTTTTTCTCTTATTTCATTTAGTGTGCTGGCTTCTTGGGTATAAAATTTTGCAAGTTCAGCTACATCTTTGTCTAAGTTTAATAAAGAATTTAATTTATCATCATCAAGCATTTTTATATGCTCACGATTAATTTGCATTAAACGCTTAGTATCAAACCTAGCAGGAGATTTTGAAACTTTTTTTAAATCAAACCATTCTATAGCCTCTTCTAAAGTAAAAATCTCTTTTGGAGTTTTATTACCCAAAAGTATTAAATAATTAGCAATAGCACTTGCTAAATAACCATTATCAAGCATCCATTTTACACTAGAATGAGCCTCTCTTTTACTCATTTTAACACCCTCTTCATTTAAAATGATAGGCAAATGTGCATAAGTCATGCTTTTATCATAACCCAAACTTGCTCTAATATGCTCTTGCTTAGGAGTATTTGAGACATGATCTTCACCCCTTATAATACAAGTAACACCTTCTAACATATCATCAACCGCACAAGCAAAATTATAAGTTGGAGTTTTATCCGCTCTCATAATTACAAAACTATCAATATCTTCAGGATTAAAACTAATCTCACCTTTAATATAATCAGTAAATTTCATTTGCGATTGAGGTTTTTTAAGACGGATCACAAAAGGCTTTTCGCAATTTAACACATCAATATCTGTTAATTTCTCACAAGTACCATCATATCTATAAGCTTGATTTTTACTTTTAGCTAGTTCTTTTTTATGAGCTAATTCATCCTCAGCACAAAAACAAGCAAAAGCTTTTTTCTCACTTACTAATTTTAAAGCCATTTGTCGATGAAATTTTAAATTCTCACTTTGCACATAATAATGTTGCCAAGTTATACCAAATTCTTTTAAAATAGCTTTTATCTCTTCTTCTTTTCCAGCTATATTTCTAGCATTATCTGTATCTTCAATACGCAAAATAAAATCTGTATTTTCTTGTTTTGCTTTGATATAATTAAACAAAGCAGCTCTTAAATTTCCAATATGCATATCTCCAGTAGGCGATGGTGCAAACCTATACATTTTAATAATCCTTTAAATTTTTCTATCATTATACAATTAAATACTTGCTATTTCTTTTAATTTTTGTAAAGTTCACACAAAATTCACTTATTAATATTATGATTTTATCAACAAATTAACACAAAGGATTAAAAATGAAATTAAAATTAGCTCTAGTTGGTTTAGCAATAGCAAGTTGTGTTTTTGCAAAAGATATGGTTGTAGGCATTAACGCTTTACCAGCAAATTCAAAAAATTTCATACAGAAACACTTTGCAGGATCAAACATTGCTTTAGTTAAACAAGATATTGATGGTTTTGATGTTTATCTTGATAATGGAACAGAACTTGAGTTTTTTATTAATGGGGATTGGAAAGAAATTGATGCTAAATACAGACCTATTGATACTTCTTTTTTAAGTCCAAATGTTTTAACAACGATTAAAAAAATGCATCCAAATGCAAGTATAACTAAAGTTGAAAAAGAAATTCAAGGTTATAAAATTAAGCTTAATAATATGATGGAAATTTACACTGACATAAATGGTAATTTTTTAGGGCAAAAAATTGATGATTAAAAAGCTAGACTAAGTTTTGCTTAGTCTAGCTTTTATAAGAACTTAATGCAAGCTCTTGTATATTATAGTTAGCAATTTTCTCATAAACAAAACCTTTTTTTTCTAAAAAATCAAGTAAAATTTTTTCCATCTTTTCTAAAGATTTTAAAACTTCATCTGAAATTTTAAAACTCAAAGGCTCTATACGCTTTGGAACGCAAGCTAAAATTTGAGTTTTAGGTAAATCTCCCATAAGCTCCATGTATTGCAAAGTTTGAAGCATTTCAACCTCATGTGCGCTACCACTCCAATTTACCTTTTTTGGCATAGCTTCATATGGAAAGAAAAATATATCTCCGATCTTAGCATCATCTGCTGCTATACAATCAATCACAACCATTTCATCATATTCAGCAATGATATAACTAAGTTGCAATGCTAAAGTTCCACCATCAACAAAACTTATAGAATCTTTTTCATGAGAAAAAATATAATTTTTTTCTAAAAGTTTGCAAAGATGAACGCCTAAGCCCTCATCTGCAAACATAATATTTCCAATACCTAGAATTAGAAGCTTCAATGATTTTCTCTTACAAATTTATATCCACTAAAGATAGCATCTAAAGCACCATCTTTACCTTTAACAGAATTAAACACAGCCATATAAATATGCACTGGAACGAAAATCAATACAACCCACATTAAAATTCTATGATAGGTTCTAACATCAGCTAATCCGCCTAATGCAACTTCAATAGGTCTTAAGATATTATATAAAAATCCACCCAAACCCTCATGATATACATGCATATAAAGGATCAAGCCTGTCAAGATAAGTCCAAACATAACAAGATAAAAGAAAAAATAAGTTGCAAATTGTAAAGGATTATACACACCTTGCAAATGAGGATGTTTTCCTAAAAAAATATAAAATTTAATTTGATTTACCCATAATTTTACATTAAAGATATCTTTTACACTTCTTCTTTCATTGGCACTTTTTGGATCAAAAAAGAATAAATATGTCTTAAAAAGCACACAAGCTATCATAATAAAACCAAAAATTTGATGCACCATGCGATATTTTGCTTGCATAAACAAAGTTGGTTCTGATGAAATAGAAGGAGCTTGAAACACATAAGATATATAATAACCAGTCCCCACCAAAATAACAATTGCAACAGCTCTTAACCAATGTGTAAAACGAAGACCGATACTAAATTCGTATTCAGCCTTTCTTTCTGTTGTTAAGGAATGTTTAGTATCCATGCTAAAATCCTTTCCTTATAAATTTACATTAACTTTATACTCGCTAAGATTATTACCTTTAGTATCCATAACATGCACAGCACATGCTATACAAGGATCATAAGAGTGAATTGCTCTTATTACTTCTAAAGGTTGTTTAACATCAGCTAGTTTCATACCAATAAGACATTGTTCATAGCTACCACCTACTCCATTTGCATCTTTTGGACTTGCATTCCAAGTAGAAGGCACCACTGCTTGCCAATTTTCAATAACACCATTTTTAATTCTACACCAATGACTTAATGCTCCACGAGGTGCACTACCGATAAATCTACCTTTGTATTCTTTATTTTTATCAATCACATAAGTTGCACAAGTGCTTTCATCAGTTTTTAAATTTTCAACCAAAGAATTAAATGCTTTTAAACCATGATCAGCAACAATTTTAGCTTCGATTGCTCTAGCACCTGTTCTACCCAAAGTACTCATTAAAGCTTTAACAGGTAAATTTGTAGCTTTTAAGAATGAATCAACCGCCTCTACTACGATTTTATTACCCTTAGCATAATTAACTAAAATATTTGCTAATGGTCCAACTTGCATTGGTAGGTTTTCGTATCTTGGGGCTTTAATCCAACTATACTTACCTTTAGTATCAAATACTTTACTATGAACCATATTGCCTTTATCATCAATGCTTTCACCATCAACCAAACCTGTATAGTTTGGATTAGTTTTACCATCATAAGGATGTAATGCTTCATTATCTGCATACCAAGCTCTTGTAGCTTCTTCAGTAATTTTAGCTTCATCTACTTCTTCAACTTTACTTAAATCACCATTTCTAATAATACCACTTTCAAATAACCACTCATCACTTGAAACTTGGAATTCTCTTTCAGTATAGAAGTTATTTACTCCTACATCATTTAAAACACTTGCTTCTTTAGAGTAAGCTTTAGCTGCCATAATTAAATCTGGATAATAAGCACGATTAATAAAATCAGCTACTTCTTGGAATTTAGTCACATACTCAGCCATTCTTGAAGGATCTAAAAGATCCATAACACAAGTTACACCACCAACAGTTAAACTTTGAGGATGAGGATTTTTAGCACCAAATATCGCCATAGCCTGAGCTATAGTTCTTTGAATTCTTAAACACTCTAAATAATGTGAAAGTGCTATTAAATTTTGCTCTGGAGTAAAACGATAAGTTGCATGTCCATAATATGCATTAGCAAATGGCCCAAGATTTCCTTTATCTACAAAAGTTTTTAATCTTTGTTGCACTTCTAAAAGCTTATCAGCACCTGTTGCATACGGTATATCAGTATATTTAAACGCTTCATCGCTTGCTTTTTTTACATCAGCACTTAAAGCACTTACAACATCAACAAAATCAAGCCCATGAAGTTGATAAAAATGCACAGGATGATCATGCATGTATAAAGCTGCATTCATCAAAGTTCTAGTTAAAACTGCATTTAATGGTGGAGTAATACCTAGAGCATTTTCTACCGCAATAATTCCTGCTCTATAGTGTGAAAAAGTACATACACCACAAATTCTTTGAGTTAAAAAACCCGCATCTCTTGGATCACGCCCTTTAACTATTGTCTCCAAACCTCTCCATAAAGTTGATCCTGAGTAAGCTTCTTTGATTACATTATTTTCATCAACTACCACTTCAACTCTCAAGTGTCCTTCTATTCTAGTAAGTGGATCTATAATAATTCTTTTTGACATTCTTAATCCTTATTCTTTTCTAATGAAGCAATTACAGCATGTGCAGCAACTGCAACACCTGTTACACAAAGCACGCCTATACCAATTTTATCTGAAATATTATCTGCACCTAAACCATAAACAGTATCAAACAATCTTCCTGCCATCACTTCTTCAAAAGGTCCCATAGTATCCCAAAAATCAGGTTCAGAACAACCTATACAACCATGTCCAGCTTGGATAGGCCATGAAGTATGTTGATTAAATCTTTCTCTTGAGCAATTATTAAAAGTATAAGGTCCTTTACAGCCTACTTTATATAAACAATATCCTTTTTTTGCACCTTCATCACCAAATTGTTGTACAAATTCACCTGCATCAAAACGCCCTCTTCTTTCGCAAAGATCATGAATTCTTAAAGCATAAGCCCATTTTGGTCTATTATAAGCATCAAGTGCTGGTAATGTTTGATATAGTATATAATGAATTACATTACCTATAATATTTTTTTCACTTGGAGGACAGCCTGGAACATTTATAACTGTTTTATTGGTAATTTTACTTAAACTTACAGAATTACTTGGATTTGGTCTAGCAGCTTGAATACCCCCAAAAGCCGAACAAGTTCCTATAGCAAAAATAGCTAAAGCATTATCACAGGCTTGCTCTGCTATTTGCTTACCACTTTTACCATGTGGTCCTATAGTTAAAAAGTGCTCTGTGTTTCCAGTAGGAATTCCACCTTCTACCATTAAAATATATCTACCTTTATATTTTTCCATAGCTGCCTCAAGATTGTGTTCAGCTTGCCAACCTGCAGCATTCATGATGGTTTCATGGTATTCTAAAGAAATATGATCAAAAATTAAACTATCGATTGTTGGCGCATCAGTTCTTAATAAACTTTCAGAACATCCTGTACATTCAGCCATATGAAGCCAAATTACTGGAAGTCTATCACTAAGCTCAGCTGCTCTTGCAACTACTGGAGTAAAGCTAGCAGGAAGTGCCAAAAAAGCTGTCATTGCACCAGCCCATTTCATAAAATCTCTTCTTGAAAAACCTGATTGCTCTAAAGCTTTAGAAATTGAAATCTCATTCTTCAAAAGAGGAAGTTTTTCTAATTCGTCTAAACGGCGATTAAAAATATCTAAATCACTCATTTGTTTTTCCTTAAAAATAAAAAATATCAGAATAGATTTTAGGATAATAATTGTTAAGAATTTATAAAAAATAAAAATTTTTTTGCAAAATATACGATTTGTTTATAATTTAATGTTATTTAAGAGAATATTAGTCTAAAATAAGCAAGTTAAAACTTGCTTATTTTTTTGTTATAACTATATCATTTTCATTTGCATCTATGATTAATTCATCATTTGCACTTAACTTATCTTCTAAAATCATTTCACTAAGTTTATCTTCTACCATATCATATAATGCTCTTTTTAATGGTCTAGCACCAAAATCAACATCAAAACCAACTTTTGCTATTAATTTTGCTGCTTTATCACTTAAACTTGCTTTAATATCTTTGTTTTCAAGATTATTTTGTAAAGTTTTAAACAATAATTTTACAATCTTTTCTGCTTCTTGTTCTCCTAATGGATTAAAAGTTATAATATCATCTAATCGATTTAAAAATTCAGGTTTAAAAAAGCTTCTAAGTGCTTCTTTAATTGCCTTTTCTCTTTCTTCGCCTTTTAATTCCATAATAAAATTTGCACCAATATTTGATGTTAAAATAATAATAGTATTGGTAAAATCAACCGTAATACCCTTACTATCAGTGGCCCTACCATCATCTAAAATTCCCAAAAGGACATTAAATACATCCTTATGTGCTTTTTCAACTTCATCAAACAAAATAACACTATAAGGTTTTCTTCTAACAGCCTCTGTTAATTCACCACCTTCTTCATGGCCAACATATCCTGGAGGTGCTCCTAAAAGTCTTGAAACGCTATGTTTTTCCATAAATTCACTCATGTCAAATCGTATCATAGCTTTTTCATCATCAAATAAGAACTTAGCCAAAGCTTTAGCACTTTCTGTTTTTCCAACTCCTGTCGGTCCTAAAAATAAAAAACTTCCTATAGGCTTGCCTGCTTGATTAAGTCCTGCTTTATTGCGTTTTATAGCTTTAGCTAAAGCACTTAAAGCTTCATCTTGACCGACTACGCTTTCTTGCAAATGCTCTTGTATATGTAAAAATTTTTGTTTTTCAGAAGTTAGCATTTTTTGTACGCTAATTCCTGTCCATTTACTTAAAATTCCAGCTACTAAATCCTCATCAACTTGATGTTTGAGTAAAACTCCATCTTGAGTCATTTTTTTCCATTTATCTTCTAAATTTAAAACTTCTTTTTCGCATTCTGGTATTTTGCCATATTCTATTTCAGCTGCTTTTTGAAAATCACCTTTATTTTTAGCAAATACCGCTTCATTTTTTAAAATATCTATTTCTTTTTTCTTAGCACTTATTCCATTAAAAACAGATTTTTCATTTTCGAAACGAGAATTTAACCTTGCTTGTTCTTCTTTTAAATTTGCAAGTTCCTTTTTGATTTCTTCTAGTCTTTTTTCATTGGTATCATTTTCTTCCATTTTCAAAGCTTCATTTTCTACTTCTAAACTTTCAATTTGTTTTTTTACTTTTCTTAATGAATTTGGCTCACTTTCTATTTGCATTTTAAGTTCAGCGGCTGCTTCATCTATTAAGTCTATTGCTTTATCAGGTAAAAATCTATTTGCTATATAACGCTTAGATAATTTTGCAGCTGCCACCAAAGCACTATCATTTATACTAACATTATGATGAATTTCAAGTTTTTCTTTTATACCTCTAAGCATTGCCAAAGCTTCATTTACACTAGGTTCAGCTACATTTACAGGTTGAAATCTTCTTTGCAATGCTGCATCTTTTTCAAAATATTTTCTATATTCTTTTAGAGTAGTAGCACCTATAGTATGAAGCTCTCCTCTTGCTAGAGCAGGTTTTAAAATATTTGCTGCATCCATACTTCCTTCACTTGCACCAGCTCCTACAATAGTATGAATTTCATCAATAAATAAAATTATATTTTTATGTTTTATAACCTCATTTACAACAGCTTTTAATCTATCTTCAAATTCACCTCTATATTTTGCCCCAGCTATTAAAGCACTCATATCTAAAGCTATTACTTTTTTATTTTGTAAAGAAGTTGGAACATCTTTTTTTACTATTCTTTGAGCTAATGCTTCTACAACAGCAGTTTTTCCAACCCCAGGTTCACCTAATAGTATAGGATTATTTTTTGTTTTTCTTATTAAAATTTGCATTAATCTTTGTATTTCTTCTTCTCTACCAATAACAGGATCAAGTTCACCATTACTTGCTTTTAATGTTAAATCTATACCAAATTTTGATAAAGAATCTAAAGTTTCATCACTAGTTTTATTTTCTATTTTAGATCCAGCTCTAATTGATTTTAACTCCTTTATAAAATCATTTATATTCAAAAACTTAGATAAAATATTTTTTATAGGACTATTTTCACTTTCTGAAATCAGCCACATATCTACTGCTAAATAATTATCTTTATTTTCTATAGCAAGACCCTTAGCTTTTTCTAAAGAATTTATAAATTCATTTGAAAATTTTATATTTTCTTTATTTACATTTGAACTTGTAGGAAGAGTTGATATATTGCTTTTGATTTCTAATTCAAAAGCTTCTTTAGAAACATTTAATTTATTAAAAACTTGATTCAATAAACTTGAGCCATCAACACTTAATGCCCACAATAAATGCAATGATTTAACCTCATTATTTTTAGAATGTATAGCCAAAGATACTGCACTTTCTATGTTAGAAAGCATAGAATCTGTTAAAAAATCTTGTATATTCGCCATTTCCAACTCCTTAATATTATCTTTATATGTAGTATATTATATAACTTTAGTCTATTATTGTCAAGTTTTTTTAGTTATATTTATAAATATTTTTTTATAATATAACGCTAATAATATAAAAATATTTCATTTATTTACAATTTTTTAAGCAAAAATCAATAAAATTAGATATTTATTTTTATAACATTATATTTATTATTTGGAGTTTTTCTTGAAAACAAAAAAAAATCTTCTAATTGTAGCAAGTCTTTGTAGTTTATTAGCAGCATCTTTTATTTTTACAAATTTACAAGCTAAAAATCAACCCCAAAGTGAAGCAGAGAAAAAAATTGAAGCTTTATCAAAACTTACTAGGACAATGTCTATTATAGAACAATACTATGTAGATGATATAAATTATACAGATTTAGTCGATAAATCCATAGCAGGATTACTAACAAATTTAGATGCACACTCTTCTTTTTTAGATGAAAAAGGTTTTAAAGAACTAAAAGAACAAACCAATGGGGAATTTGGCGGGCTTGGTTTTACCATCACTCAAAAAGATGGAGCAATTAGTGTAGTAGCACCTATTGAAGGTAGTCCAGCAGATAAAGCAGGAATAAAAACTGATGATATTATTTTAAGAATTAATAATGAATCAACTTTAGGAATGACCTTAAATGAAGCAGTTTCCAAAATGCGCGGAGAACCTAAAACAAAAGTAAGCCTAACAATCTATAGAAAAGGTGATTCTAAGCCTTTTGATATCAATTTAAAAAGAGATATTATAAAAGTAGATAGTGTTTATACTAAATTAATCGAAAATGAAAATTTGCTCTATCTAAGGGTGACTAATTTTGATAAAAATGTTGTTGATGAAGCAAGTAAAGCTATAAGAAATAATTCCAAGGTAAAAGGTATTATATTAGATTTAAGAACAAATCCAGGCGGGGTGTTAAATCAAGCAGTTGGCTTAGTGAATCTTTTTGTTGATGAAGGTGTTATTGTTTCTCAAAAAGGAAAAATTGAAAACGAAAATGTAGAATTTAAGGCAAATCCTAGCAAAAAAATTACTAATGCACCTTTAGTAGTACTTGTAAATGGTGGAAGTGCGAGTGCAAGTGAAATAGTAAGCGGGGCTTTACAAGATTTTAAACGAGCTATTATCATAGGTGAAAAAACTTTTGGCAAAGGTAGTGTACAACTTATATTACCTATGGATGATAAGGGTAAGGAAGGTTTAAGACTTACCATAGCTAAGTATTATTTACCAAGCGGTAGAACTATACAAGCAGTTGGAGTCAAGCCTGATATAGAAGTTTTTCCGGGCAAGGTAAGCAAAGAAGAAAACCATGGATTTGAGATTAAAGAGGCTGATCTTAAAAAACATCTACAAGCTGAACTTGATAAAATAGGACATCAAGATAATAAAAAAGAAAATAAAGATAGTAAAAACATCATAACAAAAGAACAAATCAACAATGACATACAACTTAAAACAGCAATAGATACAATTAAAATTCTAAATATCACAAAAGGAGAGTAAAAATGGCAACAAAACTAGATCTTTTATATGAAGGAAAAGGTAAAAAAATGTTTAAAACTGATGATGAAAATTTACTCATCACAGAATTTAAAGATGACTTAACAGCTTTCAATGCGGAAAAAAGAGGGAATGAAGCGGGAAAAGGTGCATTAAATTGTAAAATAAGTACTGAAATTTTTCATCTTTTAGAAAAAAAAGGTATAAAAACTCATTTAGTTGAGACTATTGGAGAAAAAGAACAATTGGTAAAAAAATGCGAAATCATCCCTATTGAAGTTATTACAAGAAATGTAGCAACGGGTTCTTTAACCAAAAGATTAGGTATCAAAGAAGGGACAGTTTTACCTTTTGCTGTAGTTGAGTTTTGTTATAAGAACGATGCATTAGGTGATCCTATTATCAACGATGAACATTGTTTGATATTAAATTTAGTTAAAAGTGAAAAAGATTTAGAATTAATCAAAAACACAGCAAGACATATTAATTCTATTTTAGTTAATTTTTTTGAATCAAAAGGATTGAGGCTTATTGACTTTAAACTAGAATTTGGAATTGATAAAGAAGGAAATATGGTTTTAGCAGATGAAATTAGCCCTGATAGTTGTAGATTTTGGGATAGCAAAACTAATGAAAAATTAGACAAAGATCGATTTAGACAAGATTTAGGTAATGTTAAAATGGCTTATGAAGAAGTTTTAAAAAGAATTTTAAGCTAGGATTTTGAATGAAAGTGGTTGTAAATATTTCTTTAAAAAATGGAGTTTTAGATCCTCAAGGTAAAGCCATAGAAAAGGCTTTACATTCTTTAGATTTTAACAATGTTTCTAATGTAAAAACATCAAAGCAAATTAGTTTTGATATAGCTTGTGATTGTAAAGATGAGGCTTTAAAACAAGTAGATTTAATGTGTAAAGAGTTGTTGGCTAATACCGTTATAGAAGATTATGAGATATTATTATGAAAGTAGCTATTATTCGTTTCCCTGGAACAAATTGTGAATTTGATACAGCTTATGCTTTTAAAAAATTAGGAATAGAAACGGAAATAATATGGCACGAAAAACAAGATTTTAGTGCAGATTTGATTGTTTTACCTGGTGGTTTTTCTTATGGAGATTATTTAAGATGTGCTGCTATTGCAAAACTTGCTCCTGCTATGAAAACACTTAAAGAACATGTAAAAAAAGGCGGGTATGTTTTAGGTATATGCAATGGATTTCAGATTCTTTTAGAGCTTGGACTTTTAAAAGGAGCTATGAAACATAATAATAGTCTTAGTTTTATCTCAAAAATGCAAAAATTACAAGTCATATCAAATAACAACTCTTTTTTAAAAAATTTTCAAAAGAATGATATTATAGAACTTCCTATAGCCCATGGAGAAGGGAATTATTTTATCAACGAAGATGGCATTAAAATGCTTGAAGATAAAGATATGATATTGTTAAAATACATTAACAATCCAAATGGCTCTTTAAACGATATAGCTGGAATTTGTGATGAAAATAAAAAAGTTTTTGGACTTATGCCCCATCCTGAAAGAATGTGTGATGATATATTAGGTTCAAGTGTAGGACTTAAAATGTTTGAAGGATTTATGCATTGTTAAAAACTTTTAAGTTTTTTTTTATTTTTATAATTTGTTTGAATTTATACGCACAAGAAAATAGTGTATTTGAAGATTATAATACTTTAGAAAAAAACTATCATTCTTTAGATGAACAAGAAAAACAAATTTATAATACTATTGCACCTAGTGATGAAAGTTATTTTGATCAAAAAATTATAGAGGATAACTTTTCTCAAAATTCTTTGGTTTTAAACGCAAAAAACTATGTCGATGAAGTTTATATAGATGAAATATTTTCAATTGATTTAGAAGTTATTACCACAACAAATATAAGTTTGGATTTAAACATTAGTTTTGATAAAAGCGAAGATATGCTTTGGATTAATCCTAATCCACTATGGGAACAAAAGGCTAATTCTTACTATACAAAATTATGGTTTGAAGCAAAAAGTCTTAATGCAAATTTGAATAAAATAATTGTTTCTTTAAGCAGAAATGATCATATTGTTCAAAATTCATCTTTAATTATCAAGCCTATTAAATTAAAAAAAATAAATGCATCATCTAATAAATATTCTCATATAGTTGCAAATAATTTAGAAGTTAAGCAAGTTAAAGCTAGTAATTTTGATAATGAAAATATGATAATTTTTATTGAACTTTTAGGAGAAAATACCAATTTAGCAGGCTTTAATTTAAAAGACATTCAAAAACAAGGCGTAGAAGCTATAAAGGGAGAATTTGATAAACAAAGTGGATTTTATTATGCTATTTTAGATAAAAGTAAAACCCGTTTTGATTTTTCTTATTTTAATCTTAACTCTAAAGAATTAAAAGATTTTTCATTAAAAATAGAATTAAAAGAAGATAGTATTAGCACACAAAGCGATTTAAATCCCAAAACAAATGATTTGAATTTTTATAAACAAATATTTTTCTGGATATTATGTGGAATACTTGCTATATGGTTTATATTCAAAAAAAGCTATATTGCATTAGGACTAGCTATTTTAACACTAATAGCAAGTTTTTTAACACAAAATAATATTTATAAAGCAATATTAAAAGCAGATAGTAATATTCAAATTTTACCAACTCAAAATTCAACTCATTTTAGTTCTGGTAATTATCAACAAGAAGTTGAAGTTATAGGTTCTAGAGATAATTATAAAAAAATTTTATTTATTAATGGAAAAATAGGCTGGGTTAAAAGTGAAAATTTATCAAAATTTTAAAGCTTTGATTTTTTGGATAGAATTTATTATTTCTATTATATTTTTATGTATTTTTTTTCTACTAACCCAATCTCAAGATAAAATATGGAAAATTAGAAAGAAATGGGCTAAATTACAAAAATATGTTATAAATTACAAAATTCAAACTCAAGGCTCTATACACCCGCAAACAAATTTATTCTTAATTAATCATCAAAGCTTATTAGATATAGTGGTTTTAGAAGATTTATGTCCAAAAAATATTTCTTGGATAGCCAAAAAAGAATTAGGAGAAATTCCTATTTTTAAAACACTGATTAAAAAACCTAAAATTATTTGCATAGATAGAAGTCCCAAAGGCCTAGTAAAACTTTTAAAAGAGGCTAAAGATAGATTAAAAGAAGGTAGGATTTTAGCTATTTTCCCTGAAGGAACAAGATCAAAAACACAAAAATTACTAAAATTTAAAGTCGGTGCTAAAATTTTATCTGAAAAATTAAATCTAAAAGTTCAACCTGTAGTAATTATTGATTCGGCTAAAATTTTAGATACACAAAATTTTAGTGCAAAAAGTGGGATTTTAAAAGTAATCTTTTTAGAACCTATAGATACAAGCAAAGAAGATTGGTTTGAACAAAGCAGAAAAAACATGCAAGCAGTGCTAGATAAAGAAAGGGCACAAGTATGATTGGAACTATTTTAGCTGTAGGTTTTGGTGGCTTTTTAGGAGCGATTGCTAGAATGATCACAAGTAGTTTTTTTAGTAAAATTATTCCACATAATTATCCCTATGGAACTTTATTTGTAAATATTATAGGTTCGTTTTTAATAGGTTTATTTTTTTCTTATGCGAACTCTAAAGGTGTGCATATTTTGACCAAAAGTTTAGTTAGCACTGGTTTTTTAGGTGCTTTTACAACATTTTCAACTTTTTCTTATGAAAATTTGCTATTTTTACAAAGTGGTAATTATTTTCAATTTTTATTAAATATATTCTTAAATGTAGCTCTTTGCCTTTTGGCGGTATGGCTAGGATTTTTAATTTTAAAATAAAGGAGAAAAAATGCAATTTCAAACTGAAGTTAATCAACTTTTACAATTAATGATTCATTCTTTGTATTCTAACAAAGAAATATTTTTAAGAGAACTTATTTCTAATGCAAGTGATGCACTTGATAAACTTAGTTATTTAAGTGTTAGTAATGATGCTTATAAAAGTTTAAAATTTGAACCAAAAATTCAAATTAATTTCAATCAAGAAGCAAAAACTTTAACCATAAGTGATAATGGTATAGGTATGAATAAAGAAGATTTAATCAATCATCTTGGAACCATAGCAAAAAGTGGCACAAAAAGTTTTTTAGAAAATTTAAGTGGAGATGCGAAAAAAGATTCTCAGCTTATAGGACAATTTGGTGTAGGTTTTTACTCTGCATTTATGGTTGCTTCTAAAATAGAAGTATTAAGTAAAAAAGCACTAGATGATAAAGCTTATCTTTGGACTTCTGATGCAAATGGATATGAGATAGAAGATGCTAAAAAAGATGAACAAGGAACTTGTATTACTCTGCACTTAAAAGACGAAGAATTTTTAAATTCATATCGCATAGAAAGTATAGTTGAAAAATATTCAAACCATATACAATTTCCTATTTTTATGGAAAAAGAAGAGTACTTACCTTTAGAAGAAGGTGAAAAAGAACCTAAAAAAGAATTAAAAAATACCCAAATAAACACCGCAAGTGCTTTGTGGAGACAAAACAAAGCTAGTTTAAAAGCTGATGATTATGAAAAATTTTATGAGCAAAATTTTCACGATTCAAACAAACCCATGCTTTACATACACACAAAAGCAGAAGGTTCTATAGAATATAATTCATTATTTTTCATACCTGCTCAAGCTCCATTTGATTTGTATAGAGTAGATTATAAAAGTGGTTTAAAACTTTATGTAAAACGCGTGTTTATTAGTGATGATGACAAAGAATTATTGCCAACATATTTAAGATTTGTGCGTGGTATTATCGATGTAGAAGATCTTCCGCTTAATGTTAGCCGTGAAATCTTACAAGAAAACAAAATTTTAAAAAGCGTTCAAGAAGCAAGTGTTAAAAAAATCCTAGCTGAACTTAAAAAATTTAAAGAAAAAGATAAAGAAAATTATCTTAAATTTCATGAAAATTTTGGAAAAGTTTTAAAAGAAGGTTTGTATGGATTTGGTGAAAATAAAGATACTATTGCTAAACTTTTATACTTTAAAAACTCCGATAAAGAAGAACTAATTGATCTTGAAGAATACAAACAAAATTTAGCAGAAGGTCAAAAAGAAATTTTTTATATTAGTGGTAAAAATGAAAAACTTCTAAGGAATTCGCCACTTCTTGAAAGCTATAAACAAAAAAATATCAATGTTTTATTGCTTGATGAGGAAATTGATACTATAGTTATGCCTATGATGAATGAATTTGAAGGCTTGAAATTTAGCGCTATTAATCATTTAACTAGTGAGGAAATTAGTGAAGAACAAAAGGCTGAATTTGCACCTTTACTTATCAAGATAAAAGAAGTTTTAAAAGATGAAGTAGAAGAAGTAAAACTTAGCCAAAGACTTTCAAATAGTCCAAGTTGCATTGTTTATGATCAAAACAAACCTGACTTTGCTATGCAACAAATTCTTAAACAAATGGGACAAGAACAACAAGTCAAACCTATACTTGAAATCAATCCTAATCATGAAATTTTAAAAGCACTAAAAGAAAATGATACTTTAACTAATGAAATGGCACATATATTATTGAATATGGCTAAACTTAGCGAAGGTATGGGTATAGATAATCCAAGTGAGTTTAACAATGCATTAAATAAAATAATCTCTAAGGCTTTAAAAAAATGAAAAACATAGCTATTTCTAAAGATATTTTAGAAAATTATTGCATTATAGATGTAAGAACCCCTAGTGAATGGAAAAATGGGGTTATTGATAATGCTTATTTAATTGCACTTTGTGACGATAATGGTTATATGAATGAAAATTTCATAAATGAGTTTAAAACTAAAATAGATTTTAAAAGCCAAAACATAGCTTTTGTATGTGCTACAGGCTCAAGAAGCAAACATACTGCTATGATGATAGAAGATGCACTAGGTATAGAATGTGTTAATCTTGATGGAGGTATGGTAGCGCTTTTATCACAAGGTTATGAAGTCATAAAAAAGGAAAGTTGATTATGAAAAAAATATTTTTATCTTTAGCACTTTGTGCTAGTTTTGTTTTAGCAGAAGTTAAAAATATCGATATTAATGCGGATGTTTTGGAAAATTATCAAGTAATTGATGTTAGAAAACCTAGCGAATGGTCACAAACTGGCACAATAAAAAACGCCATTAAAATTAGCTTTTATAACGAAGATGGCAGTGTGAATGAAAATTTCGTTGAAGAAGTTAAAAAGATTTCAAGTGACAAACCTATCGCTATAGTTTGTAGAAGCGGTGCTAGAAGTGCTAAAGCTTCTGCTTTACTAGATCAAAATGGTATAGAAGTTACTAATTTAAAAGGCGGTATGAACGCACTTTTATCACAAGGCTATAAAACCTCAAAGTAAGTAAGTCTAACTGGACTTACTTTTTCTTTGGTCTAAACACAGAAATTATTTCTTCATTATTTTCTATATAAGCTCCATCTATTAAATCCACACAATAAGGAATTGCAGGAAATATAGGCTCTAAACACTCTTTTATAGCTTTTGGATTTCCTGGTAAATTTACTATCAAAGACTTTCCTTTTATACCTGCACTTTGTCTTGAAAGTATGGCCGTTGGAACATATTCTAAGCTTTTAGCACGCATTAGCTCTCCAAAACCTGGAAGCATTTTATCACACACTGCTTGGGTAGCTTCTGGTGTAACATCACGCAATGCAGGACCTGTGCCACCTGTAGTAAAAATCAAATCACACTTTACTTCATCTGTTAAATATATTAATTTTTCTATAATTAAATCATACTCATCAGGAATTAATTCATAATAAAATTTTTTTTCATTTTTTATATAAGAATCTAAAATCTTTTCTATTTCTACCCCTGATTTATCTTCATAAATCCCACTACTTGCTCTATCTGAAAGCACTAAAATTCCTATTTTTATCATTTTAACTCCATTATTACTTTTTCTACATCTTGCCTTTCTATCTTTTCATTTTCTAAAAGAATACTAGCAAGTTTTGTAATCTTATCTTTCATCATCTCTAAAAATTCTTTTACTTCTTGCTTTTGATCTTGCAACAAACCTTCATTTAGCATTCCAAAATTTTCCATAAAAGCTAGTATTTCCTTAACTTTTAAAAGATCACTTTGTGCGTTAGTATAACTTTCATTAAAAATAAGCTCCATAGCTATTGAACCAGCTAAAAACACTTTTATTTTATTTAAAAGCTCAGATCTTGATTTGATAGTGTTTTCGTATTCTTTAAATCTATCTTCTATTAAGGTGATTTTTTCAAATTTAATATCAAAATAAAAAGCACACAAAGCCTTTGCCGCTTGATAAGTAGATTGAATTTTTCTTTCATTGTCATTAAGCGAAAAAATCTTTTTCTTACCTAATAAGACTTTATTTAAAACCGCAAAAAAATCACTTTCTTCTATAAAATCAGATTTTCTTCTTATAGCATTAATCGCTGCTTCATTAACCAAAGTTTCCAAAGCAGCCCCACTAAAACCTACACTAACTTTTGCTATTTTCTCTAAATTAACATTAGAATTTTTTTCTTTCATATAGTTTTGTAAAATATACATTCTATCTTTAAAATCCGGCAAAGATATAAAAATTCTTCTATCAAAACGACCTGATCTTAATAAAGCATTATCCATAAGATCAATTTTATTAGTAGCAGCCATTACTATAACACCACTATTATCTTCAAATCCATCCATTTGTGTTAAAAGTTGATTGAGAGTGTTATCTCTTTCTACATTGGAAAAATCCCCCCTACTTTTACCAACTGCATCTATTTCATCTATAAAAATTATACTGGGTGCTTGTGATTTAGCTTTTAAAAAAAGCTCCCTTACTCTTTTTGCCCCCATTCCTACATAAATTTCGACAAAACTTGCTCCACTTTGATAAAAAAATGGCACACCTGCTTCACCTGCTACAGCTTTAGCTATCAGAGTTTTACCTACACCAGGAGGACCTACAAGCAAAACACCTTTTGGCATTTTAACACCAAAGTTTTTGTATTTTTGTGGATTTTTTAAAAAATCCACAATCTCTAAAAGCTCTACTTTAGCTTCATCTACTCCAGCAACATCTTTAAATTTTACATCACTTACAACAGCTTGTATGGTATTTTTATGTTCATTTTTTTCTAAAATATTTTTTTCTAAAGAAAGTAAATTTTGCCTGTCTTTGTTTCTTTTATTTAAAAAAAGTAAAAAACTGACAAGAAAAGTAAGTAAAATCAGTATTAGGGCAATTTCGCCTAAATTATAATCTTTTGTGTATTCTAAAGGAATTTTTTGCCATAAAGCATTTAAATCCACTACATCTTTAGTAATTAAAAAATTTCCTTCCTTGCTTTTAAGCAATACTTCATTATCATCTACTATTGCTTTTTGAATTAAATCATTTTCCAAAAGCTCATCATACACACCTTTGCTAATGTATTCAGGTTGATTTTTAACTATACCTATAATCAATAAAACACAAAGCAATAAAAATGAAGCTAAAATAATCTTTTTATTTTTCATCATCTAACCTTGTAAAATTATATTCTTCTAAACAATCATAATCTTTTATATTTATCCATTGTTTTGCGATATCTTCTTTGCTAGCAATTTTGATTTTATTAAAAAATTGATCATAGCCTTCATAAAAACCATCTTTTTTACTCTCAACTAAAATTTCTAAAGTATCTTTTTGATTTTTTCTAAATTTATAATTATTTTTTGCAACAATTTCTTTTAATATATTTAATCTTTCTTTAGCAATATCTCCGTTTATACGCTCTTTCATGGAAGCAGAGTGAGTATTATCACGCGGAGAGAAGATAAAAGCGTGAATATGTGTTAAATTAAAGTGTTTAAAATTTTCTAAGGCTTCTTGCCATATTATCTCACTTTCTCCAGGATGAGCTACTATAAAATCAGTCCCCAAAGCAAAACCTTTTTGGCTTAATTCATTAAACAAAGCTAAATCATTTTGAGTATGCGATCTTCTACGCATAATGCGTAACATTTTTTCATGGGTATGTTGCAAAGCAATATGCAAGTGCTTTTCCAACCAAGTTTCATTTAAAATTTCTTTAAAACTTTCATCAATTTGAGCAGGTTCTAAGCTCCCAAGCCTTACCCTTTTAATGCTACTAATTTTACCTATTTCTTGGAGTAATTTTCCAAGGGTAGTTTTATCTTTTAAACCATAGCTTCCTATATTTGTCCCTGTTAATACGACTTCGCTATAGCCATTTTGTGCTAAAAGTTTGATTTGCTTGATGATTTCTTCACTTGGCACACTTCTTGATTTACCTCTAACACTAGGGATTATACAATAGCTGCAAGCAAAATCACAACCTTCTTGAATTTTCACAAAAGCTTTAGTGTGGTTTTCATAATTACTTACTATTTTTGTATCAATAAATTTCAAATCCCCTATTTCATAAAATGCTTTATCTTGAGAAATTAAATCATTAATCTTATTTTTGTTTGAAGCGCCTAATACTCCAAAAATCTCATTTTTATCAAAAAAATCTCTACCCTTGCTTATAGCACCACAACCTGTAAGTATAACTTTAACACCACTTTTTTTCACACTATTAATATAAGCTCTAAGACCACTATCAGCACCATTTGTAACCGTGCATGAATTTATCACTATCACATCAGCATCTTGTTCATTTTGTGTAATTTCATGATCTTTGATATATGTTTTTAACAATTGCGTATCATAGATATTTGTTCTACAACCAAAAGTTTTAAAATATACCTTTTTTTTCAAACATTTTCCTTATTTTCTATAAATTCATGCTTTGCCATATAAAGATTTTGTGATGGATAAGCTATTTTTATATCATCATGTTTATTAAATTCATTAATAATTTCTTTACTAATATTACTTCTTAAAATCAAAGCCGCATAAGAATTTGTCATATACCACGCAGAAATTCTCATACCATAGCCCTCTAAAAAAATAAAAAATCTTGGTTCTACTTTAGGATTTCTAATACTATATTCATTTCTTAATTTATTCATAGATTCTTTAGCTATTCTAGTATAACCCTTAGAAGCTTTTATAACGATTTCTTCTACAATTTCTAAAGCTTTTTGATGATTTGAATCAAAAGTTAAAGTAATATCAAGTCCATCCCAAATGGTTTTTACACCATGATGAGTATAATTTGATATAAGATTTGTAAATATAAAATTATTTGGAATAAAAATAATCCTACCTGCTCTTCGATTATCAGTATAAGTTAGCAACGAAATATCCTCATAAAGCGTAATTCTCAAAAAAGAAATATCTATAATATCTCCAATATAATGTGTATTATTTTGAAAAACTTTCACTCTATCACCCACTCTAAAACTACCACCAAAAACTATCACACACCAACCAAGCATAGACATAAACATATCTTTCATTGCAATAGCCAAACCAGCAGAAGCAAAACCAAGCACGGTAACCAAATAGCTAATATTTTCTATATATCCAAAAAGCAAAATTAAAATAATCACATTAATATTAATAAAATTGATAATTTTATTCGCTGTATAAAAACGATCATTATCACCTATATATTTTCTTGCTATAAATTTGAGTAAAAATGCTATGGCTATCACTATAAAAATAGCCAAAACTATATTAAAAGCTCTTACACCTTGAATTTTAATAGAAGCGGTGGTTATGTCTATTTCTTCTTGAATTTTCTTTTCATAAACAGAATAAGAAATTTCGCCAAAACGCAAAGTCTGTGTAAAATCTTTAACCATTTGATTAGAAATTCTTAAATGATTGTTATGTTCTTTGCTTGGATCTAGTTTAGTTATCTCGGTAATTAAAATATTTTCTTTTTCAAGTTCTTGTAAAGTTTGTTTAAAGCTATTTAATAAATTTATATAATCTTCTTTGTCGCGTTTTAATTTTTTTATATGAGAATAAGCAGAAACTATAGCTAAAGGATTAGTAATTTTTTCCATTTTTTCTACTTCTTCAGGAGCTAATATCATTTTAGTAAAATTAGTAGTTTTATACTCACTTAAAAGTTCTAATCTTTCTTTTAAAATCAAAATTTGCTTTTCTATGATATTTTTATTACGCTCATTAGCCTTTAAACTTTCTTTTTCTAAAGATATAATTTCATCTAATGTTTTTTTATAAATATTAAAATTATTATACTTAACCACCCAAGTATTATAAGATAAACTATTATGCAATTCATCTAATTTTTGATCTAAACGCTTTATATCTTCTTGTGCTAATAAAAAAAATGGTAAAAATAAAATTAAAAGTATTTTTTTCATACAAAAGCCTTTAAAGTCTGCATAATATCTTCTTTAGAAATATCATTTTTAATACACGCTTTACCCAAACCACAAGGTAAAATAAAATTTATTTTTTGATGGTGTGTTTTTTTATCTAAAAAAAATGCTTCATAAAACTCATTTGTATTAGAAATTTTATAAGAAGTTGGTAGTTTAAATTTTTTAAGCAAATTAAGAATTCTTTTACACCTAACTTCGTCTAATAATCCCAATCTTACGGCTAAAGTATTTGCCATATTTATACCTATGGCTACAGCTTCACCATGCAAATATATCTTATACTGAGTGAGATTTTCTATCACATGGGCAAAAGTATGTCCGTAATTTAATAACATTCTTACACCACTTTCTTTTTCATCTTGTGAAACTATATTAGCTTTAAGCTCTATACTTTTTTGGATAATTTTTGCAAAAATTTCATCATCTAAATTAGCATTTAGAAATTTGTTCTCATCTAAATTTTCTAAAAATGAAAAAATTTTCTCATCAAAAATCACAGCCATTTTGATAAATTCAGCCATACCAGCAGCTAATTCTCTTGAAGGTAAAGTTTTTAAAAACTCGCTCTCACAATACACTGCTTTTGGTTGATAAAAACTACCTATTAAATTTTTTCCAAATTTATTATTAACTCCAGTTTTTCCACCTACACTTGCATCAACACAAGCTAGTAAAGTTGTTGGTATATTTATAAAATCTATCCCTCTTTGATATATACTTGCCACAAAACCACCCATATCAGATACCACTCCACCGCCAAAGCTTATAAGCATACTTTTTCTATCTAGCTTATAAGCAAACATTTGATCTAGGATATATTCTATAGTTTTTAAATTTTTATACTCTTCACCATCTTTTATTTTTATGATAAAAAGTTCTTTGGCTTGAATTTTTTCTAAAAGTGTATTTAGATGAAGGTTTGCTATTAATTCATTAGTCAAAATCACTACTTTAGTATCAAAATTCAACTCTTCTAGTTCATTTATATAGACATTATAACTTGTATTTTTATCTAAATTTACCTTAACTTGCATAATCTTCTCACAATGATGGTATAAATAATTGATAATTTTTACTCATTTTATAATATATCGTATTTAAGTCTGTTTTTAAAATTTTATTGAAATTATTCCCTAAAATTTTTTCATTAAATGGCACAAAATGCAATACATTTTCTTTATATGAAAATTTATTAATAGGATTATGTTCTTTTTCTTCTATCAAAAGTAATTTTTCATCGTGAAGCTTTGAAAGGCTTTCAAAATATTGATGATATTCAAAAATTTCTGCTTTATTTAATTTTAAAGCATAATAATACAACGAAAGCCCTAATTGAATTTGCTTATTAAAATCTAACATAATAGAAGCGATACCTTCAACATCTTCAAAATTTGAACTCAACACCACAGAAGATTTTAAATCCGCAAAATCACCCTTGCCTGCTTTTAAAACAGGAATTTTTAAAGTAAAAAAGAAATTTTTTTCTTTTTCAAAAAGATAATCTTCTACAACCATCAAACCTATGTTTGTATTTTCAACAAATGATTTAATATTTTTTACATTAGTATTATCATAATCAAACATCACTTCTATGCTATTTTTATGTAAAGATTTAAGCTTATAATACATCGGAGTTAAAGTAGGATTAATAACCTTAAAATAAAGCTTTTTACTATTTATTCTTATATGCAAAAGCAAACTTGCAAAAATAAGTTTTTCTATAGCAAACTCACTCATTTTTTTCATATCAACAATACAAAGTATATTATCTCCAAAAGGCGAAGGAAACCGCCCAAGGCTTGTTTTTACATTTGTAAAAACACTTTGTAAAACCTTAGGATCGCCCACGATTAAAATACTATCATTTGGCATTAAAATAAGCCCAGGTCGTGCTAGGATAAATTCATTATTTCTATAAATCATTACAATTTTAAAGCGTTTTTGACTAATAGAGCTTATATGCCTATAGGCAAAGCTTGACCCTGCTGGAATTCTTACTTCCATTATCTCACCTTGCCCAAGTCCTATAAATTGAGCCATAGAAGGCATATTATCCAAACATCCAGTAAGTCTTATACTCAAAGTATCATAAATATTTACAACTTCACAAAAATTATCATCAATTTGTATATTCCACAAATCCATGATAACTATATTTAGCCTTGGGTGTATCTTTCTTAAATTATAATAACAAGCTAAAGTATCAGCTTCTTCTTGCATATAAATAATAGCTTGATGATAATCTTCTTTAAATAAATTTTCTAGTTTAACCAAACTAGTAGGATCGAATTTATAAAAAGATATTTGTTCATTTTCTAAATCCAAATCCACGCTTTCATCGTTATAATACACAACACTCAAAGATTCTTTAAAAGTTTTATTGTTATGAATTTTTTTTAAAAAATCTTTTGCAAAAACACCATCGGCTAATAATAAAATTTTATTCATCTATACCTCTAAAATACAAAATATAATTATAGCAAAGTTATAGTTTATATTTTAGAGTTTGAATTTTTTACTTTAAAAATACACCCCACCACTTAAATATAATTTCATTCTATGTTCATCATCGTGTTTGTATTTATGTAATGCTCTTGCTCCATCAAGTTTTATATAATACTCATTAGCTTTATTATAAAGTATTTGCAAACCTAGCGCATCTAAGAAATGTTCATCATCTCTTCTATTACCTGAATCTTTTTCATACCAAGCATAACCTACATCATAAAAAGGAGTAAAGTAAAAATTCGTATTTGGTATATTTATTCTTACACCAAAGTTAGCTATGATAGTATTATCTCCATCACCATCTCCATTATCATAAGCTCTTACTCCATAAGCTCCACCTAAAGATGAACTCTCAGAAGAATCAAGTTCAAAATTTCCTAATACCTTTTGATAGTTTATATTAATCGTATGGGTAATGTATTCATTAAAACTATAATAATTATTCACACTAGCATTAAGTTTTCTAAACCAACCAAAGCCTTTAGAATCACTTTTAGAAGTATCTCCAAATATAGTAGTTCCATCATCATTAACCTTACCTACACTTATCTTAGCACTATAGCTTAAGGTATTGTTTTCAAATCCTCTAAATAAACCTTCTAAACCTACACTTCCTACATTAGAGCTTTTATCAAAGGTTAAAAGATCTAAGGTTACATCACTAAGTATTTTATGATAAATACTAGAAGTAAAATATAAAGATGAATTTGTATTTATCCATACAGGATAAGAAAAGTCTATACCAAAATTCCTAGAAGTACCACTAAAACCTAAACCTTCATATTCTCCACCTAAAGAATATGAACCTTGAGATATGCTTGGAGTAACTTTTAAATTTCCTATAAAGAAAGTATAACTTGCTCCATAATTGATTTGTCTTTCATCACTAGTTTGTAAGTAAAAATTATAATAATCTCCCATATTAAGTATAGAATTAAATCCCATACTAATACCAGCTCTATATTCTCCTGCACTCTTAATACCATAATTATCAGCATATAATAATACATTAGCCTTGCTATCAGGTTCTACTTCTATAACTATATCAGTTTCTCCTACATTCTCTCCTGCTTGTAAGCCTGCTAGGGTTTGAACTCCATACATTTCATTGACTTTATATACACTATCTTCTATGAGTTTAGTAGAAATGATTTTACCTTTGATTCTTTGATTTAGCTTACTTTCTAAAAAATGATCTTTGATAGTAGTTTTATTTTTAATAATATATTTGCCTAATACTCCTAAAGAAATATTTATTTGAATACTTTCTTCATCAAATTCTTGTTGAGGAACATAAGCTGTTGCTGCAGGATAACCATTTACTTGGAAATAATAAGCAATGATATTAGATATATCTTGTAAATCTTGTAGGCTAAATTTTCTAGCACTAAATTCACTTACTAAGTTTTGTAAATCTTCTTCTTTAATACCTAGCTTTTCAAAGCTAGTATCTTTATTAGTAAGAACAAACTTATATTTGGTTATAGCTATTTTATTAGTAGTAGTATTGGTATTAGTTTGGCTAGTTGGGTTGTTGTTAGAATTATGATTGGTATTAAAGCTATTATTAGTTGAGTTAGAATTATTATTTGTTTTATCTTTTATACTAGAGTTGGTGTTAGTTTTATTATTGTTTGTTTTAGTGCTTTGGTTAGTTGAGTTTTTATTAGTAGTATTAGTGCTTTGGTTATTAGTTTTTTCATTAGCTTCATCTTCTTGTTTTAGCTTTTCTTTTAATTCTTCTTTTTTTTCTTCAAAGTCTTTTTTAGCTTCTTGCCCTTTTATATAGTCTTGTTTGGTTTTTAGATTTTCTTTGATGGCTTTGTTTTGAGGGAGGTTTCTATCAGGGGATAATTCTATAACTTTTTCTATATCATTTTTAGCTATGCTAATACTTCCTTCATTAGCATAGATTAAAGAGCTAATTGCTATGGTGCTAAGTAAAAGTTTTTTCATGGTTTTCCTTAATTTTATATTCTTTAAATTAAAATTATTGTTTTTATTATTAGTTGATAAACACAATTATGCTTATATTTATTATAAACACTAGGATAAATCCTAGTGTTTGTTTTATATGTTTATTAGACTACATTCCCCTACCACACAAGGATTCATAGTTTTATAATTATCACTTACTATGCAAGTTCTTGATCTTTGTTTCATAGAAGCTTCTTCTACTTCTTCTTTTTCATCTTCTTCATATTCAAAAGTAGGTGTTTGTTTTTGAGCATTAGCTACTTGGCGTGATACTTTTTTATAATCTTCATTTTCATTACCATCAACTACTATTTCATCTAAATTAGGTGTAAGTAAAGCTACATTATCAAATTTACCTATTATTTTAAAGTGATTATTTGAATCAGTGCTAGTTTTATTTTGATAAGTTTGTAATAATTCTTGATTATTATTTATACTAGCAAAAAGCTCTTTACTAAGATTATCTAATCTATCTACTTCAGCTTTTAAAGCATTTAAAGTTGCATCATTTTTTATACTAGGATTTTCATTGACTTTTTTAACATAGTCATTGTATTTTGCTATGGCTATTTTTAATTGCTCTTGAGCTGTTTTTAAATCTGTTATGTTTTGATTATAATTAACAACTAAATTTTTTAAATCATCACTTAAAAAATCAAATAAATCATTTTTGTTTTTGATTGTTTTTTTAGTATTAGCTATTAAAGTGTTTTTAACACTTAAACCATTTGCTTCAAATTTATCATTACTTGCAGTGCTTAAGCCATTGTTTTCATAAGCTAAAAGAAAGTCTAAACTTTGAACTACTTCTAAAGCTTTTGTTGTATCTCCTTTTAGAAAGTATTTAGCTATAAAGTTAGTTTTTTGTTCCTCATTCATATTAGTATAGTTAGTTTTATCTTTAAGCATATTAAGTAAATTAGCTATATTTAATTCATAATGATTATTAGTAATATCATTTATGATTTCATTGACTATATCTTGGTGTAAATCATTTTCATCTAATTTTACATTAGTATCTGTAAGATCAGGTGGGTTAGATGGATTAGATGGTGGGGTTATGTTAGGAAGTTGCACTATAGGTCTTGCTATGGTGTTATCTTGTTGTTTGAATTGATTATAGGCTTGGTTTTTATCATTATCATTATAAGTGTGAATTTGGATTTTATTATTGCTATTACCCCAGTAATCACTATCGTTATTTGCATTAGCCAAATCGTCTTTGTGATGGTAGATATGGACATTGTCGAAGGTAGGATTATAATTATTTTTATAACCAAAGAATTTACCAGCATAATTTTGATTACCACCATTTGCACTTATACTCATATTTGGATTAAAAAATATATAAATGTTTTTGAAGGTAGCACTATCAAAAACACCACCAACAAAACCACCAGCGTAGCTACCATATTCACTACCGCCACTACTACTAATATCCCCTATATGATTTAAAGAAATATTAGAAAAAGTTTGTCTATTAATGACACTAGCAAAACCACCGGCATAGCTACTACGACCACCACTACTACTACTAATATTTCCTATATTATTTAAAGAAATATTGCTAAAGGTTCTACCAGCATAACCAACAAAACCACCGGCATAGCTACTATTAGAATATCCACCACCACCACTACTACTACTACTAATATTTCCTATATTATTTAAAGAAATATTACTAAAAGTTCCATCACTAGCATTACCAATAAAACCACCGGCATAGCTACTATACTTACTACTACTACTACTAATATTTCCTATATGATTTAAAGAAATATTTGTAAAAGTTATATCTTTACCTTTAACATATCTAGCCCAACCAACAAAACCACCAGCATAGCTATAATTTCCACTACTACTAATATTTCTTATATGATTTAAAGAAATATTGGTAAAAGTTCCTCCTTTATCAACATAACCAACAAAACCACCGGCATAGCTATTATACTTACTACTACTACTAATATTTCCTATATGATTTAAAGAAATATCAGTAAAAATTCCTCTTTCATCAACATCACCAGCAAAACCACCGGCAGAGCCATCATCATTGTTGCTATTACTACTAATACTGCCAATATGATTTAAAGAAATATTAGTATAAGTTCCTCTAGCTTCACCAGCAAAACCACCAGCAGATCTACCACTACTAATATTACCTATATTATTTAAAGAAATATTGCTAAAGGTTCCACCAGCAATACCCGCAAAACCACCGGCATAACTATCACTATTACTAATATCCCCTATATTATTTAAAGAAATATTAGAAAAAGTTCCACCATTAGCATTACCAGCAAAACCACTGCCACCACTAATATCCCCTATATTATTTAAAGAAATATTGCTAAAGGTTCCATCATAAGCATAATCAACAAAACCACTGCCACCACTAATATCCCCTATATTACTCAAAGAAATATTGCTAAAGGTTCCACCACTAGCCCAACCAGCAAAACCACCAGCATAGCTACCATCATCATTAGTAACCTTTATACCACCACCCATATAATCTACATTGATATTTTTAATAGTTGCATGTTTAATTTCACCAAATATACCAACATATTCAGGTTTATTATCTAAAGAACTTGCATCTATATTGATATTTTTTAAAATATATCCTTGTCCATCAAAGGTTTTGTTAAAAGCATTATAAGCATCATAGCCAACTATCATAGAAGTACAACCTAAACCATCTATACAATAATTAGCATAGTTTTGCCAGTCTTTACCTTCTACTCCTTGTCCTTTGTTACCTTTAAAATCTATATCATTAGTAAGTCTATATTCACTAGCTGTATCTCTAAATCCTGCTTTATCTTCATTCCACCCTTTAGCAAAATGCCACCAATCTATATCAGAACCTATACCTACATATTTTGCATTAGAAAAATTAGTATTATTATGATTTATTCCATTATAAGCTTTACTTTCATAATCAAAATTACTAAATGAAGATGGATTATAATAATATCCAGTAGCATTTAAATAAAGTGAGCCTTTATCTTTAGCTGTGATATATAATTTATTTATATCTTTTAAAGTAGCAATATCAGCATGTATTTCATTACCTACTAAATGTATATTTGAAGCTTTGATTTGATTGAAAGTTTTATTCTTTGTATTAAAAGAACTTTGTAATAAGACTTTATTCCCTATAAGCAATACATTATTTGCATTAATATTACCCATATTGACTACATTACCAGCTTTAGATGGTTTAAATACTGGGGAGAAATTTGCACCTTGTGTTTTAAATTCTTCAAAATGTCTTGCTTCTAAAGAAGTAGTAGAAGCTACAAAGCGATTAGCATTGATGGTTCCATTTTTAGTAATGATTACTCCATTAGGATTGATTAAAAATACATTATTACCATTTGCATTTAATAATCCATCTATAGTAGATTTACTTGTTCCATGAGCAATGTTTAGGTAGTTTTTATTGTTTCCATTAAAATTTACTTGTTCTTTATTTCCTATACTAAAGCCACCACCCCATTGAATGACAGAATTAACTTTATTACCATTAATATTCATAGTGTTGCCATTAATGTTTATAGTTCCTGTTGTTCCATGAGTAAATTTACCTCCACTAGGTAGAGCCATTAGTGGAGAAAAAAGCATTGATACTACTACACCTGAAAGGCAGATATGGTTTGAAAGTTTTGTTGTTTTCATAGTTACATTCCCCCCTACCACACAAGGATTCATAGTTTTATAATTATCACTTACTATACAAGTTCTTGATCTTTGTTTCATAGAAGCTTCTTCTACTTCTTCTTTTTCATCTTCTTCTTCTAAAGCTTCATCACCTATTAGATTAAGTGAGGCTGTTTGTTCGAATACAGGCAAATCTCCACCTTGAGAATTATCTATATCAGGAAGTTCTGGTTTAATCAAATCAATCTTAGTAATATCATCAAATTTAGCAAAACTAAAATTTGTATAACCTAAACCCTTATCTTTATCTGTAATAACACTAGCAATATTTAAAACATTATCATTAAGCTTAGTAATATCATTTGACAAAGCATTGTAATCATTATAAGCCTTAGTCCAATTATCAAAAGCTTGAGTGAATTTAGGATCATTGTATTTTAATTCGCCTTTATTGACTAAATCTAATAATTTATTAAATTCAGTTTCTGCATTTTTATAAGCTTGATAAGCTTTGTTGAAATTATCTTTAATTTGTAGATAATCATCATATTGTTTTTGGAGTTCATTTTTATTTTTATCTAAGTATGAGATTATCTCTAAAGTATTGCTAACATTAGGTCTAATAATACCATTATAAGTAACTAAGGCTTCATTATTTAATCTTTTATCAAAATTGTGTTCTTTATAGTTTAGTAAAAAGCTAATGCCTTGAGCCATACTTAAAGCTTTATCATCATCTTTTATATCTAAATGTGTTTTTACAATAGCTTTAATCTCATCTTCGCTAGAATTTTTGCTTAATCCCTTAAAAGCATTAATCAAACCAACTAGCTTTTCAATACTTATAGTATATTTTTCATTTCTTATTTCATTGATAATCCATTCCATAATAATATCAGAATATAAATCATCACTACCTAAGATAACTTCTGAATCAGTTGGATCTGTTGGTTTAGATGGTGGTGTTATATTAGGTTTTTCTATAGTGTTTGCTTTAGATAAAAAGTCTTGATAAAAACTCTCTTGAGTTTCATCTGTATAAGTATGAATGTTTATTTTATCTTGTTTATAGCCGTTTTGGTTAAAATCATTCCAGTGTTTTTGATCTTTATTTGCATTAGCTAATTCTCCATATTTATGGTAGATATGGACATTGTCAAAGCTAACATGACCACCACCATTATCACCACTAATTCCATATCCAAAGAATAAGCCTGCTAATTTTGAATATTCACCTATGCTCATATTTGGATTAAAATATATGTAGATATTTTTAAAAGTTCCATAAATAACATCACCAACAAAACCAGCAAAAGGCCATCTTGGATCACCAGCAAGATTTCCTAAATCATTTATAGAAATATTAGTAAAATTTCCATTCAAAATAGTACCAGCAAAACCGCCAGCAGCACTATTATCACTACCACTATAAATATTGCCTATATTATTTAAAGAAATATTAGAAAAAGTCCCTGTTTTAATCCAGCCAGCAAAACCACCAGAACGAGTGTAATTACTAGCACTACTACTCATATCTCCTATATTATTTAAAGAAATATTTGTAAAAATATTGGCTTCTAAACCATCATCATACCAAGCACTAACATAACCAGCAAAACCACCAACATAACTACCAGTTCCATTGTTTTTGCTAGTAATATTTCCTATATGATTTAAAGAAATATCAGTAAAAATTCCTCTTTCAACATCACCAGCAAAACCACCAGCACTACCATAACTACTAATATTTCCTATATTATTTAAAGAAATATTGCTAAAAGTTCCCCCAGCATCACCAGCAAAACCACCAGCACTACCTTTTTTACTACTAATATCTCCTATATTATTTAAAGAAATATTAGATAAATTTCCTTTATAAGTACCACCGATAAAGCCACCAGTATAACGACCACCATCAATACTACCTATATTTTTTAAAGAAATATTTGTTAAAGTTCCACTACCAGCATAGCCAGCAAAACCACCAATATAAAAATGCTTAATATCAGTCTTTATACCACCACCCATATAATCTACATTAACATTTTTAATAGTATCTCGCACATCACCAAATAATCCAATATATCTAAGCTCATCACTTAATTTGGTTGTGTCTATATTGATATTTTTTAAAGTATAACCTTGTCCATCAAAGGTTTTGGTAAATATAGTTTTGTCGCTAAATCCTACTATCATATTAGTACAATTACCTGTACTTAAACAATAATTAGCATAGTTTTGCCAGTCTTTACCTTCTACTCCTTGTCCTTTGTTGCCGCTAAAATCCACATTCCCTACTAATCTAAACTCATCAATATTTCGCGTATTACCTAAATCTTCATTCCATCCTTTAGCAAAGTAAAACCATTCTGTAGCATTAGCTTTTTCATTTCCCATATTACCTATAGTTAGGGCTTTTTTGAAGTTAGAAGAAATTCCATTATGAGTGGTATTAGCACTATCTGTATAATTTACTTTATTTATATTTACATTATTTCCAAAATTATAATTATCATTAGCAAATTTATTCATTTGTCTTTGTATGTAACCACCTTGTATAGCTGTTACATTAATAGTTGAATTTAAATTAGTGCTATCTGCATCTATATATACATTATTTCCTACTAAATGTGTAGTAGAACTAGCATTACCTAGCTTACCACCTTGTATATCTACTTTATTCCCTATAAGCAATACATTATCTGCATTAATATTACCCATATTGACTACATTACCACCTTTAGGGTTAGGTTTAAATACTGGAGAAAAGCTTAAGCCATCATTAAAATTACTCATATTAGCAAATCTTTGCATATCTTCATTACTCATCGATGAAGTAGAAGCTACAAAGCGATTAGCATTGATGGTTCCATTTTTAGTAATGATTACTCCATTAGGATTGATTAAAAATACATTATTACCATTTGCATTTAATAATCCATCTATAGTAGATTTACTTGTTCCATGAGCAATGTTTAGGTAGTTTTTATTGTTTCCTTTAAAATTCACGCTCTCACCTTGATTTATACTAAATCCCCCCCCCCATTGAATAACAGAGTTTGTTCCATTACCATGTATATTTAAAGTATTGTTGTTTGGTTTGTTTATAGTTCCTGTTGTTCCATGAGTAAATTTACCTCCACTAGGTAGAGCCATTAGTGGAGAAAAAAGCATTGATACAGTTACACCTGAAAGTATGATATGATTTGCTAACTTTTTCATAATTAATCCTTTCTAGTTTTTATCTTTGTTGTTTAATTTAAATTCACTACTATGCTTTTTGCATCTTTACTTACACTTAGAGTGTATTTAGCCTTTTGAACTTTTGTTTTAATGTTTTTATGTAAGCTTTGATGGTTTTTAGTGATAATGTCTAATAAGCTTTGTAAATCTTTTTGATTTAAGTGTTTATTGTTTTCATCTACAAAGCCTTTTTCACTTTGCATTAGAATAAAGCTTTTATTTTTTAAAGTATTGCTGGTATAAACATTAATAGAAGTTTTTTCACTTAGATGAATAGCTTCTTTAGTATTTAGATAATTTTTAGTATTATCTTTTAATATAAAGCTATAATGATCAAAGTAATTAACTAATTTAGCTTTTATATTAGTATTTAAATAAAGATGATTATTAGTGCCACTTTTATGAGTAAGAGCTTTTGAGTAAAATTTATTATTATCATCTTGAGTATGTATAAAGCTTCCTGCTAATACATCTATATAAGTATTATTAAATATATTAGTATTACCACTTAAATATAAAGTATTATCATAGCTTTTATCATCTTGATGATAAATAGCTGAAGCACCTATAAAAATAGCATCATTGTTTTTATACTCATCTATATTTAAATTAGCTATATGAGTATAATTATCATGAGTGTTTTTAGCAATACCTGCACTAATAACAGCTGTTCCTTCTCTTGTATCAGAAGCTGTTCCTAAAGCAAGGTTTATAAAAGACATATTATTATTAGCACTTTCGTTATAAGCTCTAATAATATATATATTATCATGAGCTGCACTTGAATAATCTTTAATATTTAAAGTATTTTCATTAGCATTTTCATTAGCTCTTAAAATGATTTTAGAGCCTTTATCTATATTAGAAGCATTAGATAAAGATTGCACTAAATCATAATTGATAGTATTTTTTTCTAAATTATCAGCTTCTATAATAGTGGTTAGGTTTTTACCTGATTTTACTTCTTTTAGATTGATTGAATTATTACTTGCTGTTTTAGCATAATAATCTTTATCATCTAAAGTAGTTTTACTAACCCCATAAATATATAAAGGTATAGATACATTAGATGAGCTTAGATTAATTTTATTATTATCTGCTTTACCACTTGATACTTTAGCAGCTGTAATTTGGATTTGATCTTGATAGTTTTCTACTACACTTTCTTGGGTTAAATCCCCTTTTATATTCACACTATTTCTATTAGCACCCTTACTAGCATAAGCTCCATAAAGATTAAATTCATTCTTACCTGTATAATTAGCATTAATCTCAAAAGGCTTTTTAAGATGAACATTAATAGTATTATCATTAGCATAACCATTATTTGCAAATCCTGCATAAAAGTCTAGGAGTGCTTTTACTTCTATATTAGTATTTAAAGCTAATAAGGTTTGTAAGTCTTTAATCTCTATAGTGTTTTTATTAGCACTACCTTGTATGATTTTACCACCATAGATTTCTCCATTTAATATAGCATTATAAGCTAATGGGGTATTTTTAGTATCTACTCTTAAATCAAGTTTTAAATCATTGATTAAAATAGAGTTTTCACTAACTTCATAGTTTTGATTATTATTAACATCTACAAAGGCTCCACCCAAATGTGTAGCAGCTGAAGTTGAATATGCTCCACTTGGTCCATGAACTACTAAAGAAGCTCCATCTATAATAAGTTTATTTCTTTTAGCATTCCCATTATAAGTAATAGCACCTAATATATGAGTCATTCTTTCATCAAATACACTCTTACCCATTAAGCTTTGTCTATAAGGGGTAGTATGAAAGTCTATCTTTACTCCCTTATTTAAAATAACACTATTATTATTAGTATTTGCATCTATACCAAAAGCACCCACTACATAAGGAGCTCCATTTAAAGGTAAGGTATAGGTGTTTTCAACACCCATATTCACATAAGCATCTTTTAAAAAATTTAAAGTATTATTGCTAGCTTCACCTTTTCTTGCTATAGCTGGAGTGATTAAAAAATTATATTTATTATCTAAACCTGTAGCTTTAGGATTCATTACTTCTTTATTGCTAGGTTTTAAATAATATACTGAAGAAAGCTCTCCTGCTTTTAAGGTTAAGGTGTTATTGTTTGCTTTAGCATTAAATACATAAGCAGAAGCTAAAAAAGGTATATAGCTTACTTGATTAATGGTTTCATTTATTGAATATGCCCCATGAAAGCCATTTACTACAAAGATATCTTCTTTAATACTTGGAGTAAGGATTTCTTGTTTTAATTTCATATCACTATAATTCATAGCTTTAGATTTGGGATTATCATAAATTAAAGTGATATTAGAAAGATTTTTATTAGTAGCCATTTGACCATAAAAGTTTATACCATTTAAGTATTTATAAGTATTATTAATACTATCATATACACTTTCATCATTAAAACTATGCTTTTTAATTACATAAGCTTTTAAAGCATTATCATAATTTGCTTGTGTGGCTGCTTGCAAAGAGCTTAGTGAAAGAATGGTTAGTAAAGAAAGTTTTAAAATTTTAGAGTTTTTAAAAGACTTAAAAGAGTTATTACTTAAAGAATGTAGGTTAAAACAAAAATTACCATTTCCCCCCCCCATAGGGTGTAAGTTAATTTTACACATAAAAAATCCTTTTATAAATTTGTTAATGTTTTTTTTGTTTTTTATTGCTTTTATTGCTTTTTTAAGTAAATTAGTAATGTAACTACTAATAATTTATAAATATACTTAGAATGTTAATATTATGTTTATAAATTTAAGCTTAAATATAAACAATAATAAAATATTATAATAATCAAAAAATATTGTAAAAGTAGAATAAGGTTTTATGGTATGAGATTTTAAGATGGTTGGTTGAAAATATTTGTATAGAAAAGTTTAACTAAAATTACACTTAACAAACTAGATAACACAATAAATATAATATAAATATACATAAAATCCTTATACAAAAAATTTATTACAAAAGGGGTTAAAAAACCTAAAATCGCATAAGAGATATTATAAGCAAAAGAAAGTCCGCTTGATCTTAATGCTGTTTTAAAAATTTGAGTCATAAAAATAGGTGCAAAAGTTATAATACCTTGAGCAAAACAAGCAAATAAATAAAATATTAAAAACCATTTATCATAAGAGCTAAACAAAATCCCAAAAAAACCAAATAACAATGTAAAAATTACACAAATTTTAAAATGTCCTAATTTATCAGCTAAATAACCTTGCAGCAAACTTCCTAAAATAATCATAACTATTGCAAGATTTTGATATATCAATGCTGTTGTTTTATCTACTTTTAATAAAGCTTCAAAGTATTGAGGTAAAATCATCAAAGTTGCTACACCACTGGTTAATACTATAGTCGATAAAACACATATTAACATACTTTTTTTATGAGTTTTTATAGCTTGTAATAATGGAAAATTTAAAATTTTTTCTTTATTTTTTATATTTTTAAAAGCTGGAGTTTCATTAAGTCTTGTGCGTAAAAATAAAGCTAAAATACCAAAAAATCCCCCTATAAAAAAAGGAATTCTCCAAGCAAAATTTTCTACTTCTTCTTTACCAAAATACGCATATACACTTAAGGTTGCTACATTTCCAAGCAATAAACCCAAAGTTAAAGTTGCTGAAATAAAACCTAGTGCTAAACCTAGCCTTTTTTTACTTACAAATTCACTCACAAAAATCCATGCTCCACTCACTTCAGCTCCTATGGCAAATCCTTGTGCAATTCGTATTATAAAAAGCATAATAGTGGCTAGCAACCCTATGCTTTCATATGTTGGCAAAAATGCCAAAATAAAACTAGGCACTATCATCAAAAGCATACTTATATAAAAAACATTTTTTCTACCATTAGTATCTGCAAAATGAGCAAATATAATAGCACCAAAAGGTCTAGCTAAATATCCTGCACCAAAAGCTATATAACTATATATTAATGGCCAAAAATCATCATTTTGCGGGAAAAAGATTTTAGCAAATACATTTGCAAAAAAGATAAACAAAACAAAATCATAAAATTCTAAAATACCACCTAAAGATGCATAGATGGTATTTTTAAAAGCCTTCATAGCTAAATTTTACCACCTTCAATAACCACATCATCTGCACTAACATCATCGCTAAAAAACGGCTTTAATGTAGCATCATAAGCTTTGTGGAAAAAATTCTCACCTTCTAATTTCATAATTAAATCATTAACAAAATCTAACATAGCTTGGTCGCCTTTTTTTACAGCAGGTGCTATAACATCTTTATTTCCAAGTTCTTTAATAATCACTTCAAAATTTGGATTTTCTTTAACCCAAGCAAAAAGCAATGCATTATCATGACTTAACGCATCACCTCTTTTACCAATTAAAGCGGCAAAAGTTTCTGTGTTTTGATCAAATTTGATTGTTTTTATTTCTGGCATATTTTTTGTAAAATACGCATCAGCTGTAGTGCCTTTATTTAAAATCAAAGTTTTGTTTTTTAAATCATCTATACCATAAATATTTGAATTTTTAGGAGCTATTACCCCAAGTGCTACTTTCATATAAGGCAAAGCAAAATCCACCACAGCTTCTCTTTCTGGTGTTTTGGTAAAATTTGCTAAAATTAAATCAACTTTATTAGATTGTAAAAATTCCACTCTATTTGCTGCTTCAACTAATACAAACTGCACTTTAGTTTCATCACCTAAAAGCTCTTTAGCAATGCGTTTAGCAAAATATACATCATAACCTTGATTTTTTCCTTGGGTATCTAGATAACCAAATGGGGGTTTATCACCAAAAACACCTATGCGAATTATGCCTTGTTGTTTGATTTTTTCTATAGAGTTTTCATTAGAACTTGAATTTGAACATGCACTAAAAAAAAGTGCCATTAAAAATGATAAAAGAAAAATTTTTTTCATATTTTTTCCTTATGATTAAAATTTGAATTTTTAAACCTTATATTATTTTTTTAAACAAATTCTTTAAAAGTTAATTTTAACGATGAAAATCAAACAAATTGAGAAATTTTTTCGCACGATCGCTTTTTGGTTTTTCAAAGAAATCTTTAGGATTTGAAATTTCTACTATTTTACCATCATCCATAAAAACTATTTTATCAGCAACCGCTTTTGCAAAACCCATTTCATGCGTAACTATAAGCATAGTCATACCATCTTTTGCTAAATTTAAAATCACATCTAAAACCTCACGCACAATTTCTGGATCAAGTGCAGCTGTGACTTCATCAAAAAGCATAATTTCAGGATTCATACAAAGGCTTCTAACTATAGCGATACGCTGTTTTTGTCCTCCACTTAATTCTTTAGGATAGGCTTTTAATTTATGCAAAAGCCCTACTCTTTCAAGCCAGTATTTTGCTTCTTCTAAAACCTCTTCTTTTTTTCTTTTTTGCACCTTTAAAGGCCCTAAGAGTATATTTTGTTCTACATTTAAATGATCAAAAAGCTCATAAGATTGAAACACCATACCTATTTTTTGGCGAATTTGAGTCCATTTTTTATAATTTTTATCAATTTTTTCATTATCTATAAAAATAGCTCCATCAGCCATTTCTTCTAAGCCATTAATACATCTTAAAAGCGTAGATTTCCCACAACCACTTGGACCTAGTATAACCACTACCTCTTTTTGATTTACTTCTAAATTTATATCTTTTAAAACATGATGATCATCATAGTATTTTTGTAAATTTTGTATTTTTAAAATGCTCATATTAGCTCCATTTTTTCTCTAAAAACTTTGAATACACCGATAAAGGATAACAAAGTATAAAATAAATCAATAATATCAAACCATAAATCACAAAAGCCGCGTAAGAGTTTTGAAATAAATTTAACTCAATCACTTGTTGGCCTACTTTAATAAGCTCTATACCGCCGATGAGATAAATCACTGAAGTGCTTTTGATGATTCTTGTAAAAAGATTAATACTCATTGGCAACAATCTTCTTAACGATAAAGGTATGATGATAAAAAGATAAACTTCAAATTTATTAAACCCCAACGAAAGTCCTGATTCATATTGGTGTTTTGGTATGCTTGCTAAAGATGATCTAACCAAATCCATCATCTCAAACACGCCCCAAATACTAAATACAATAATACTTGAACCCAAAGCACTCAAATGCCATCCAAACCATTTAGCTAAACCAAAATGCACTATAAAAAGCCAAACAATTAAAGGCATAATACGCACAAATTCAAGCATAAAACGACAAAAAGCATAAAGGAATTTATTTTTAGAATGCATTAAAATTCCAAAAAATATCCCACCTATTAATGAAATCAAAACACTAATTAATGAAAGTTCCAAGGTAACTTTTAAACCTTGCACTAATCTAAAAAAAGTATCTTGATTTAAAATTTCAAACATAATTTAACCTTTTTTCTATACGATTTAAGACTAAAGACAAAGGTAAAATTAAAATCAAATAGCAAAACACTAAGGCAAATAAAGCTTCATTGCTTTTATAATAAAGCCCTATAAGATCTTTAGCCACATACACCAAATCTGCTAAAGCAATAATACTTACTACTGAAGTTTCTTTAAGTAAAAAGATAATATTTGCACTAATACTTGGCATAGCTATACCCAAAGTTTGAGGCATGATAACATAGCGAAAATTTTGCCATTTGCTTAAACCCAAAGAAAGTCCTGATTCATACTGCTGTTTTTTTACAGCTTCCATACCTGCTCTTAAACTTTCAGCCATATAAGAACCACCTAAAAAACTAAGCCCAACCACAGCACAAGCAAAAGAACTAAGATGGATATTAAATTCAGGTAAAGCATAATACAAAAAGAAAAGTTGAATTAATAATGGAGTGTTTCTTGAAAATTCTATGTATGTTTTACAAAGTAAATTTAAAAAAGAAAATTTGAAATAACTTATTATAATACAAAACAATCCTACTATAAATGAAAAAAACACACCATATATAGCAAGTTTTAAAGTAAGCCAAGAAGCTTGTAAAAACATAGGGCTAAACTTGATTAAAAAATCAACATCCATAAAACCTTCCATTGTTAAAATGCATTATTGTAACAAATAAGACTTAAAAAGACTTAATTAAATTTTGTATTTTTTCTCTATTTAAAATAATTATCTTACCCTTATTTGTGTAAATAAGTTCTTTTTGTTTTAATTCTTTTAATAAACGCGATAAAGACTCTGGTGGCAAATTTAAAATTACTGCTATTTCTCTTTGCTTTAAAGAATTTAATTTTTCTTCATTTTCTAATAAAAAATTAAGTAGTCTTGATTTTAAATCTAAAGATTTTTGTCTAATAAAATTTTCTAAAATACGAATTTTATCAAACAAAGAACTTAAAAGTAATATATTAATTTCACTATTTTCTACGCATAATTTTTGAAATTCTTCAAAATCTAATACACAAATTTCGCAATCTTGCTCACAAATAGCATTAGCCGGATAATCAATACCTTTAAAAACAGGCATTTCTGCTATAAAATTTACAGGAGTTAAGCTGTGTAAGGTTAATTCTAATCCTTTAATATCTACTTTATAAATACGCACTTTACCACTTAATAAAATAAAAATTTTTCTTGCTTTTTCACCTTGAAAAAACAAAATACTTCCCTTTTTAAAATGCATTTTTTTACCAAAAGAAATTAGTATTTCAAAATATTTATCCATTGTTTTCCATATTTTTTATATAATTTTTTGCTTTTATAATCAATTCTTCATCGTCTGAAAAATCAAAAAATTTAAAATGATTTCCATGTTGAATTTTTCCATCAAGCAAATCCCCACTTAGTCGGTTTTTTAAATCAAGCTCAGCTATTTTAAATCCATCTAAAGTTTTAGCAAATTCTAACAAACGAGATGGAATTTCTTTTTGCTTAGTATATAAATAACAAAAACTCTCAAGCCCTACTCTACCAACCCTTCCTCTAAGTTGGTGCAAAGAGGCAAGTCCAAGCCTTTCAGCACCAACTATAACAATCACACTAAGCTTAGGCAAAGAAATGCCAACTTCTACCACGGTGGTTGAAAGCAAAATCGTGCCTTTTTCTCTAAATTCTTGTAAAATTTGATCTTTATTTTTATCTTTGCCGTGAGTGATATAAACATTTTTATATTTTTTAATCCAATATTCTTGTGCTTGTTCTAAAGAAAGATAATCCATACTTTCACTTTCACTAACTAAAGGATAAACAATAATAACTTGATGATTTTTAGCTATTTCATCATCTATTTTTTTAAGCAAATATTTAAAATCTTTGTCTTGAATACAAAAGGTTTTAATATCTTTTTTAAAAGGCATTTGTTTAATAAAACTAAAATTTACAAGCTCACTTTGTATCATAGAAAGAGTTCTAGGTATAGGAGTTGCGGAAAATTGAATAATATGTGGGCTATATAAACCTTTACTAAGTTCGTTTATTTTTTGTCTTTGATTTGAGCCAAAACGATGTTGCTCATCTATCATTACTAAAACTGATTCTAATTTATCTTGATGAATTAAAGTATGCGTTCCTATGATAAAATGGGCTTGATTTTTTAACTCTTCTAAATTCTTATCTTTTTTACCACCTTTTAAAAGTAAAACATTCATAAAATCAGGTAAAAGTCTTTTAGCTTCATTGTATATTTGCTCTGCTAAAATACTAGTTGGTGCCATCAAAATAGACTTTTTAGGATATACAAGCAAGCTAGCTGCAAGTAAAACTAAAGTTTTACCACATCCTACATCTCCCACCACTACACGCCTTTTTGCGTTATTGCTTTGTAAATCTTTTTTTATATCTTCAATAGCTAAAAGTTGATCATTTGTAGGAGCAAAATCTAAATTTTTTATCCAAGAAGAAATATCAAAAAGCTCTATTTTATAAGATTTATATTCTATCTTTTTACCTTTAAGTCGTCTTAGATGATTGAATATTTCTATATATTTTAAGTCTTTTATAAAAATATTAAAATTCTCATAAATTTTCAAGTCTTTATAATTATGCAAATTTAAAAGAAGATTTATGTATTTTTGTTCTAGTTTTAATGCTTGCAAATTAGCTTCATTTACATATTTTGATATAAGTTTTTGTATATTTTCATCTTTAATACCATTTATTTGATATTTTGGCACTATTTGACCTATATTTTTTACTATTTTTGGGTTTATAAACTGCCAAATTCCATTAAAAAAATTCATTTTTGCATATATACAAACCAAAGCATTATATTTAAAAATTTTAAAATGCCATTTATTAGGATGAAAAATCACTATATTTGCTTTTATACCCCATTCTAAACACTCACAAAGCATAAAAAGCTGAGAGTGGTGATTTTGTATGCTGGTGATTTTAACATTTTGGGTACAAAATGTATCTTTTGGAAACTTTGAAATTCTAAAATCATCAAATTTTTTAGGTAAAATCAAAGCCAAATCAATACAATTTTTAACCCCTAAAGTATGAAGTAATTCTAAATCCTTTTCATCAACTTTCATTTTCTATACTTGCAAAACTCACTTTGGTGATTTCACTATGTGCTTTTATAAAATCATTCAATTCATCTAAAGTAGTATTTTTAATCTTTTGCACTTCCTCTTTTAAATTTCCAAGTTTTAAACCATGTAAGTATTCATTTAGCATTATATCTAGTCTTTTAGCTAAACTTTCATATCTTAAAGGCATAGAACCTACTAAAAATTGCTTTGCTAGTTGAAATTCTTTTTCATTTACCCCATTTTGAATAAAATTTTCAAAAACTTCTTTTACTAAAATTTTAGCATCATTTGCACTTTCATTTTTAGTTTGCAAATATCCAAAAACTCTACTATAATTTAAATTAACATCAAGCATAGCATATGCTGAATATGCTAAACCTCTTTTTACACGCACTTCCTCCATTAAACGCGAACCAAAACCACCTTGTCCTAATATAAACAAAGCAAGTTTAGCTAGGTGCATTTTCTCATCATTAATTTGTATATTAAATGGAGAGCAAAAGTATATATAAGCTTGCTCGGTGATTTTTTGCTCACTTACTTCTATACTCTCATCAATGAGTTTGTAATTTTTGTTTTGATTTGGAGTGTTTCTTTTTAGGATTTGGCAAATTTTTTCTGCTTTAATCTTTACTTCATTTTCTTTAATATCACCACCAAAAACAAATAAAGCATTATCAAGTACTAAATTTTTACTCATAAAATCTTGTAATTCTTTTAATGTGATTTTTTCTATACTTTCTTTAGTTCCATCAAGTCCGCTAGCAAAAATTTCTTCTTTGAAAACATTTTTATTTAAAAGTCTTTTTGCTTGATAATCATAATCAGTATTTAAACTTGCAAGCTCTCCCAAAGCTAAAGTTTTTAATCTTTGCAAGATTTTTTCTTCAAAACGAATATTTAAAAATAACTCTTGAAGTTTTTCTATAGCAAATTCAAAATGCTCTTTTAAACATTTGATATTGATTTGAAAATGTTCAAAGCTAGATTTAGCATAAAGTTCTATGGCACGATATTCCAAACTTTTAAAAAACTCATCATTGCTTCCTTCATTTAAAATTCTCGCAAGCATACTCGCACAACCAGCATTATATTTTTCTGCTATTTTGCCACTATTTTTAAAAATTACTTTAAAATAAACTATAGGGAGTTCATTTTCATACTCATATATTATGTTTATTTTGGTGTTATCAAAATCTAAATGTAACATTAAAACCTTTCTAAGATATTATAAGCTGTGTCGCGTTTTGCTGGAATTTCTCCAATATCTTTTATAAGCTCTATCATCTGCTCTTGATTCATTCTATATTTTGCACCAGCAGCAGCTACAACATTTTCTTCCATCATAGTTGAACCTAAATCATTTGCTCCAAATTTTAAAGCAAGTTGGCCTATTAACGAGCCTTGTGTAACCCAAGAACTTTGTAAATTTTTAAAATTATCCAAGTAAAGTCTTGCCAAAGCTAACAATCTCAAATACCTATTAGAGCTTTGCTTGATAATTTCAGGATGTTTTTGAATCAAAGGTGTATTTTCACTTTGAAACGACCATAAAATAAAAGCTCTAAAACCATTTGTTTTATCTTGTAAGTTTCTTAAATGATCAAAATGTTCTATAATCTCTTCATCGCTCTCAACCGTACCAAACATCATAGTAGCAGTACTTTTCATACCTATACTATGTGCGCTCTCATGCACTTTAAGCCAAGTAGCCGTGTCGCATTTATGTGGTGCTATGATATCTCTTACCCTATCGCTTAACACTTCAGCTCCTGCTCCAGGTATAGAAAAAAGTCCTTTAGTTTGCAATCTTTTTAAAACTTCTTCAATAGAAATTTTAGAAACTCTTGCTATATAAGCTATCTCTACTGCTGAAAAACCATGCACGGTTATGGCAGGATAATTTGTTTTTATATATGAAAGTAAATCTTCATACCATTCTATTTTAAGCTTTGGATGCACCCCGCCTTGAAATAAAATTTGCGTTCCACCTATGGCTTGTAATTCTTCTATTTTTTGCCCTATTTCTTCATATTTTAAAATATAAGAATCATCATCTTTTTCTTTTCTACAAAAAGCACAAAAATCACAATCAATACAGCAAATATTTGTATAGTTGATATTTCTATCTACCACAAAAGTAGTTATTTTTTCAGGATGAAGTTGTAATTTTTTATTATAAGCTTTTTCTCCCAGTTCATATAAAGGCATTTTTTGAAGTATCTCTAAAGCTTCTTCTTTACTTAATCTATTCATTTTTAATCCTCTTAAAAAGATTATTATAACATTTAAATGTAAAATAATCTTAAAAAGGATATAATCAAAACCTTTAATTTTCATATTTTCTAGGATCATTATGACTTATAGATCTTTACTTAAAACTAACAAAACTTTTCGACTTTTGGCTATTGTTCAATTTATAAGTTATTTTGGAGCTTGGTTTTCTCAAGTTGGAGTTTTCACTCTCTTAACAAAAGAACTTCAAGCACCCGCAAACATTATAGGTTTTTCAGCTATTTTTGTTTTCTTACCTTCTATTATACTTGCACCCATAAACGGAATAATAGTAGATAGATTTAAACCTAAAAATTTATTATTAACTATGATAAGCATTGAAATGATTTCTATTTTTATGCTAATTTTTGTAAATTCTTTAGCGATGCTTTGGTTTTTATATCTTTTAACATTTATCCGTATGGCAGTTGCAAGTATGTATTTTCAAACAGAAATGTCAGTTTTACCTAAAATTTTAACCCAGCAAGAATTAAAACTAGGAAATGAACTTCATAGTATTATATGGGCTGTTTCTTATGCTTTAGGTATGGGTGCTGCAGGGCTTTTTATAGATATTTTTGGAGTAAAACCAGCTTTCATAGCTGATACCTTAATGCTATTTTGTGCTATGCTTATACTAAAAACACTACTTCTACCAAATGAGAAAAATACTACACAAAATAATCCTTTAATACTTATCAAAGAAGGTTTAATCTATGTTTTTAGCAATAAAAAAATCATTCATTTAATTTTACTTCATGGGGTAGTAGGTATAACAGCTTATGATGTTTTAATCACCCTTTTAGCTGAATATGAATACGCAAAAATTATTTCGATACCTTTAGCCATAGGAATATCTAATGCTATAAGAGCTATTTCTTTACTCATAGGACCTTATGTGCTTAGCCCTTATATCAATAAAAATACTCTAGTATATCTATATCTAGCACAAGGTATAGGTATAATGTTTTGGGCTTGCTTACAATTTAATTTTTATATTGCATTTATAGGACTTATAATGGCAGGATTTTGCACTTCATCTTTATGGAGCTATACTTATACACTTTTGCAAAATGATTGTGATAAAAAATATTATGGTAGAGTAATAGCCTACAATGATATGGTATATTTAACTTTTAGTGCAATTATTGCTTTTTCTACTGGATATTTATTTGAATTTTATGGATTAAAACTAAATTATTTCACCTTTGGACTAGGAGTATGTTTTATATTTGCAGCAATTTATTGGTGGTGGTTTAATAAAAAATATAATTAATCCACCTTATAATAATAAACTCCACCTGCTGAAAAGTTTTTATCAAAATAAGCAGTTTCTGGAACAAGGTCTGATTTTCCTGGATAAATTCTACCTTCTTTATTTAAGATTTTATAAAAACGCTCCATAAGTCTAATTTTAAAATCTTGATCAAAATATATCATCATATTTCTTGAAAAAATCACATCAAATTTTCCAAGCTTAAATAAAGAATCATCAAAAACATTGCAAAGCTCAAAACGACATCTACAAGCTAGAGTTTCTTTTTTAAGATGATACATTTTATCTTTTATATCAAAATAACGCGTTTTTTGCATAGTGTTTAGTCTAGCTACTGAACGCTCTGAATAAATCATATCATTACACTTATCTATCATTTTTTTATTAATATCAATACCGATGATATTCATTCCTTTAACAAAATTCTCACTTGCTAATATAGCTAAAGAATACACCTCCTCACCACTTGAACATGGGGCGCACAAAACATTCACAGGACGATCAAGAGATTTTATATAAAAAATCACATCTTTTAATTGCTCTAATTCTCTAAAAAAATAAGTTTCACAAACTGTGATAAAATCCATTGTTTCTTGTTTTAAATTTCTTTGAAATTGGACTTTTTCATTTAACTCACTAAGACTTTTTAATCCTAATTCTTGTAAAAATTTAGGAAGTTTTATAAGCAATATATCTTTTTTTGTGTTTAAATTATTTCCACTTATTTGTTCTACTATTTTTACAAATTCAAGCATTTCGTTTTCTGTAATTTTTATCATTTTTTCTATCCTATGATTTTAAGAAATTTACTATTTCTTTTTTAAGCTCAATTAAACTCATCGGTTTTAAGTTTGGATTTGTATCTCTAGCCTTTTTTGGCATACCATAAACTATAGAATCAGCTTCATTCTCACATAAACACCTTACTCCAACCTTGTAAAGCTCAAATAAAGATTTAGCACCATCATCTCCCATACCAGTCATAATTAAAGCCAAAATTTTATGATATTTGCAAAGATTTACAACAGAGGAAAATAAAACATCAATACCAGGATTAAAACTACTTGTTTGCTCTGTAACATTTAATACTAAAGCATTATTTCCACTTAAAACCATATTTTTTTGACAAATATAAATTTTACTTTTCAAAATTTCCTTATCGCTTGGTATAATAACTTCACTTACAGCTTCTTTATTAAATTGATTTACAAAAGAAGGAATAAAAGCTGGATTCATATGCTGAGCTATCACTACCGCACAATCTTTTAATTCTACATCATTGAGTAAAAATTTTAGCTGGCTTGGACCACCGGTTGAAGAACCAATTAATATAAGTTTCATTTTTTACCTTAAAACGATGATTTATTATATCAAATAAATATTTAAAAACATTATATATAAGAAAGAAAAATTTTAATTAAATATGATAAAATAAATACTTTAAAAATTAACAACAAAAGTGAATATTAATGTTAAGAGAAAAAATTTATATAGCAAGCGATCATGCAGGATTTGCTTTAAAGCAAGAAATTACTAACTTTTTAAATAAACAAAATATTATTTTAGAAGATTTAGGACCATTTTGTAACGAACGCTGCGATTATCCTGATTATGCTCATTTACTAAGTTCAAAAATCAATGATAATAGCTTTGGAATTTTAGTTTGTGGTTCTGGAATTGGTATGAGTATAGCAGCAAATCGTCATAAAAATATACGCTGTGCTTTATGCAATGAACCATTAAGCGCTAAACTCTCAAGAGAGCACAACGATGCTAATGTTTTAGCTTTAGGTGCAAGATTAACAGGGGTAGATATGGCATTTGAAATCATTACAAATTTTATCAATACTTCTTTTAGCGGAGGTAGGCATTGTGTAAGAATTAGTAAAATAGAGGAAAATTTATGATATTAAGCTGGCTTGTACTAACTATATTAATATGTATTAGTATTTATATGACTATTATGTTGTTGTATTATAAAACATTATTACATAAAGAAAAAGTTGCAAAAGAATTTATAAAAAACAATCTTGAAGATACTGAAATTGTTATTAGAAAATTACAAGTACAACTCCAAAGAAGTTTAGGAAATATTGATATTCTTACAGAAGAACTTAACAAAAGCAAAGCTGATTTAACTTCTCTTAGAACAAGAAATTCACAATATCGTATAGAAAATGAAAAATTAAGACAAAGAATTAAAGAATTAGAAGCAAAAATTGAGGCGTTGTTATGATGAAAGAACAGGATAAAAAATATTTATTAGACAGCATAAGAGCTATTAAAGATTTTCCTAAAAAAGGAATTATTTTTAGAGATATTACCACTTTATTAAATAACAAAAATGCATTTGCATTTTTAATGGATCATTTGGTTGAAAAATACCAAAACAAAGAGCTTGATTATATTGTTGGCATAGAAAGTCGAGGTTTTATTTTTGGTGCAGCGTTGAGTGCAAGATTAAAACTACCTTTTGTGCCTATTAGAAAACCTGGCAAACTACCTTTTAAATGCATACAAGAATCTTATAGTTTAGAGTATGGTACAGATAGTATAGAAATTCACACAGATGCTTTTAATGATAGCAAAAATGCAAAAGTGCTACTTATAGATGATCTTATAGCTACAGGTGGCACTGCTATTGCAGCTATAAGGCTTATAGAAAAGCTTAATGCAAAATGCATTGAAGCTTGCTTTTTATTAGAATTAAAAGATCTTGATGGAGCTAAAGAATTAGCCAAATTAACTTCAGTTTATAGTATTTTAGAGGTATGATATGGAAGAATTTTTAAAACAACTTTTATATGATTATAAAAATTGGGCTTATATCATAGTTTTTTTATGGTGCATATTAGAAGGTGAATTAGCGCTTATTTTAGCAGGTATTTTTGCCCATGAAGGACATGTTAATCTAGGTTTGATTATTTTTGTGGCTGGATTAGGTGGTTTTGTAGGTGATCAAATATATTTTTACATAGGAAGATATAATAAAAAATATATCCAAAAAAAACTCCGAACCCAAAGGCGTAAATTTGCTATAGCACATTTACTTTTACAGCGTTTTGGTTGGCCTATAATCTTCATACAAAGATATATGTATGGTTTTAGAACTATCATACCTATGAGTATAGGATTAACTCGTTATAGTGCAAAAAAATTTGCTTTTATTAATCTTATAAGTGCATGGGCTTGGGCTGCTATAACTATTTTACTCGCATGGTTTTTCGGAAAAGAAATTTGGCTTGCAGTTGAATGGGCTGGAGCACATTGGTATTTTGCTGTGCCTATTATAGCTTGTTTCTTACTTGCTTTATTTTTAGGTATGAAACAAATGGAAAAATCTATACTTAGAAAAAGGACTCATAAATGATTTTTAATTTTAAAGAAGAAAATATTGATTTTATTAATGCTGATTTTGAAATCATTTTAATTCAAAATAAAAATTTAGAAAAATATACCCAAAGTCAAGAGCTTTTTAAAATTTCAAAATACAAGGGCGAAGGAATTTGCATAGATATGCAAAATAAAATTCTTTATAGCGAATTAAAAAGTTTAGATTATGAGGATATAAGACTTGCCTTTGCAAACGCATACAAGGCTTTAAAAAAACTTGAAATTCAAAGTATTAAAACAAAATGTGTTGTTGGGCAATGTGTAGTAAATAGCTTTAATGCTATGATACAAGGATTTACCTTTGGTGCTTACGAATTTGATAAATACAAAAAAGAAAAAACGCAAGGTAAGCTAGAAAACATACTTATCTCAAAAGATGAAATTAATGGAAAGACTTACAATATAGAAGAAGCTCGCATAGGTATTAGCTATGGGCAAATTTTTTCTAATGCTTGTGATTTTGCTAAAGATATAGTTAATGAAATTCCACAAATTTACACTCCAGCTAAAATGGCTGAAGATGCTACAAATTTAAGCAAAAATGACCCTAAAATTTCATGTCAAATATATGAAAGCGATTTTTTAGAAAAAGAAAAAATGCAAGCATTTTTAGCGGTAAATCGTGCTTCGATTCATCCACCAAAACTCATTCATCTTTCTTATAAACCACAAAATGCAAAAATGAAAGTAGTGTTTGTAGGCAAAGGACTAACCTATGATAGTGGTGGACTTAGTCTAAAACCGGCTGATTATATGCTTACTATGAAATCAGACAAAAGTGGTGGAGCAGCTGCTATGGCTATTATTAAGGGTGCAAGTGAATTAAATCTTGATATAGAAATTCACTCTATCATAGGTGCTACTGAAAATATGATAGGCGGAAATGCTTATAAACCTGATGATGTATTAATCTCAAGAGAAGGTGTAAGTATAGAAGTAAGAAACACAGATGCTGAAGGTAGATTAGTATTGGCTGATTGTCTTTCTTTTGCACAAGATCTAAAACCTGATTTAATCATCGATCTTGCTACACTAACAGGTGCTTGCGTAGTAGGTCTTGGGGAATATACAAGTGGCATAATGGGAAATAATGAAGATTTACAAAATGAATTTTTTAAAATAAGCAAAAAAAGTGGTGATTTAGCAACTATACTTCATTTTAATCCATATTTAAAAGAACTTATAAAATCAAATATTGCTGATATAAGCAATACTTCTTCAAGTCGTTATGGTGGTGCTATTACTGCAGGATTATTTTTAAATTCTTTCATTAGAGATGAATACAAAGACAAATGGCTACACTTAGATATAGCAGGACCTGCATATTTAGAAAAAGCTTGGGGTTATCATAGCTTTGGTGCAACTGGAGCTGGAGTTAGAATGTGTCTTTCTTATTTACTTTATCTTTCAAGGAATAAAAAATGAGTTTATCTGTAGGTATAGTAGGACTTCCAAATGTTGGAAAATCTACAACTTTTAATGCACTAACAAGAGCACAAAATGCTGAAAGTGCAAATTATCCATTTTGCACCATAGAGCCAAATAAAGCTGTAGTTCCTGTGCCTGATTATCGTTTAAAAGAATTAGCAAAAATAGTCAATCCTCAAAAAATAATACGCTCAAATATAGAATTTGTAGATATAGCAGGATTAGTAGCAGGAGCTAGCAAAGGCGAGGGCTTGGGTAATAAATTTTTATCTAATATACGCGAAACAGAAATGATTTTACATATAGTGCGTTGTTTTGATGATGAAAATATCACTCATGTAGCAGGAAGTGTTGATCCTGTGCGTGATATTCAAATCATCGAAACAGAGCTAATATTAGCAGATATTGAACAACTTAGTAAAAAAATTGAAAAACTCACCAAAGGTGCAAAAGCAAACGAAAAAGGCGCTAAAGAAAGCTTAGCCTTAGCAAATGAGCTTTTAGAGCATTTAAACCAAAACAATAGCGCAAGCTCTTTTGCTAATAAAAATGAAGTCTATCAAGCTCTTATCAAAGAACTAAGATTACTTTCTGCTAAAGAAGTTATATATGGAGCAAATGTTGATGAAAATTCGCTTTTAGAAGATAATGAATTTGTAAAAGAACTTAAAGAATTTGCTGCAAAATCAGGTCATGAAGTAATTAAACTATGTTCTAAAATAGAAGAAGAAATGATTGCTCTAAGTGATGAAGAAAATTATGAGTTTTTAAAATCTTTAGGTGTAGAAAGAAGTGGTCTTGAAGTAGTTATACGCACAGCTTTTTCAAAACTGAATTTGATTAGTTATTTTACAGCCGGGCAAGTTGAAGTTAGATCATGGACTATCCAAAAAGGCTGGAAAGCTCCTAAGGCAGCAAGTGTAATTCATAACGACTTTGAAAAAGGCTTTATAAAAGCTGAAGTAATTTCTTATGAAGATTATATTACCTACAAAGGTGAAAATGGAGCAAAAGAAGCTGGGAAATTACGCCTTGAAGGTAAAGATTATGTTGTTTGTGATGGAGATGTGATGCATTTTAGATTCAATGTTTGATAATATCAAACATTGAATTGTTTTTTTATCATATTTTGTAAATTATTTTTAGTATCACTTTCGTTTGTATAAGTGATTAATTTTGCTTTTGGCCAAAAATAACTTTTAGGATTTTCAAATTTACCCCAACGCCAATCAAACCTAGGAGCTAAAAGCACTATTGTAGGTATATCTAAGGCTAAAGACAAATGAGCTATTGCACTATCTATACTAACGATACAATCAATATCTTTTAAATTATTTAAAGTGTCATCCCAGTTTTTAAATTTAACTCCCCTGTTTTCAATTTCTTTAGGAAGATTAATCTTATCCATCCCTTCAACTTGAAAAGAAATAATTTCACAATTTAAATCTTTTAAAGTATTATATAAAAATACAAAATCCACATTTCTTAATAAATCCGAATTCATAGCATTGGGTGTAAACCAAAAAATTCCAACTTTTTTAATATTATTATTTGGCTTTTCTAAAGATATGATAGGAGCTTTCAATGTTGAAATTTCATTCAGCTTTATATCACAAAAAAATGGTAAAGAACAAATAGGAATAGCATAGTCAAATTCGCTTGGAAAATCTTTAAGAATTTTTAAATTCTTAAATTTATCACTTTGATTATTTATAATCTTTAGTTGATTTCTAAACATAGAATACATAGCACTTTGTGGAGCAAATAAAACTTTATAAGCTATTTTGCAAAGTTTTTCTAGGCACCTAGCATACATTATAGTATCTCCAAATCCTTGTTCGCAAAACACTAAAATAGTTTTTTCTTTAAAAGCATGCATTCCATCTTTATTAAAAGCTTGTAAAGTTTTATTGTAGTGATAAGGTGAAAAAGTCTCATTATGTGCATAAAATAATCTACTTTCATATATCTTTTTACCTTCTTCAAAATTATCACTTTCACCCATACGCATTAGCAAATAAGCTAAATCAAATTGATAGGTTGCATGCGAATGCAAACTTAAAGCTTTTTGATATGCATTATAAGCACCTTGATAATTTCCATTAAGCTCTAAGGATTTTGCATAGTTTTGCCAAAACTGCGCATTGTTTTGATTATAATCACATAAACTTTGAAATAATTCTAACGATTCTTCTAATCTTAATAGTTTAAAAAGCAAATATGCTTTTTGAGGCAAAATTAGTGTATTTAAGTATTCTTGTATTTTAACAATAGTAAGATTTTCTTGAGTTTTTTCTTGAAGTCTATCTTGTAAATTTATATTATTTGTAAAATTTTTTTCTATCAACTCTTTATTATCAAGTTTTTTTATCATTAATTGTGCAAAATCATAAAGTTCATTATGGGCTTTTAATGCTTTTTCAAAATCAGTTTTAAAATATATTTCTACATAGTTTTTCCATAAATCTAAATTATACATATCTTTTTGCAAAGCAATCTTATATAATTTCTCAGATTCTTCCAAATAACCGATATTTTGGTATGCATAAGCAAGCTCTAAGCCAAGTTCATCATTTAAAGCATCATTTCTTTTTAAAAGCCCTTCTAATAAAACAATACCCTCATTAAACGATCCATTAAATAATAAAGATTTTGCAAATATAAATCCATAAAAAGTCGTAGGATATAAGTCAAAAAGTTGCTTAGCATAATGTAAAGTTTTAGTATAATCTCCTATTTTAAAAGAAGATAATACAGCATATTCTAAAGCGTTTTTAGGATCTTCTTTTAGATACATTTCACTATATTCTAAACTTTTATAATAATTACTATTATGGTAATAATATAATATTTTATCTAGCATATTTCCTAATCCAGTTTAATTTTAAAAACCATTATAACCCAACTAATCTATATTTACCATAAAAACAAATTACTTTATACTGATATAAACTCTAGGCAAATAAAATCACACTAGCTAAATAGCTAGTGTGTATATTACCACCATAAACCTAGTTTTAAAAACATAGTATGAGAGGTAGTATTATCAAATGTAAATGCTCCTGCATAATTTAGTGATAAATCAGCATTATTAGCTATATTATAAGAAAGTCCTAATTGACCAAAGCCATAATACTTAGAAGTTTGTACTTCTGTAGTAAAATGATTAGCACCTAATCTTAAATTACCTTTAGCATCTTCATAAAGATTTACTATAGCACCTATAGTTACATTTGATCTTAATTTATCACTCCAAGGTTTATACCATTTTAAAGCAGCACTTGCATCTATAAAGTTAAATTGTTCTGCTAAATAATGCTCTCTTAGACCATCTATATGTTTTAAGCTAAAGTTTTTATTACTCATACCATAATAACTCAAACCAATTTCAGGAGTTATTCTAGCTATTTCTAAGGTATTATAATAATTAGCACCTACTTTTACATCTATCCCATAACCATAAGTTTGAGTATCACTTTCTATAGTAGCAGGTATATTTTTATAAGTTTTTTCTATATCTGTTGTAGTATAATCAAATCTTGTACTAGCACTAATATAGTATTGATCTATACCATCTCTTGCTAATACTCCATAATAAGTTAAACCACCATAATAAGTTTTATCATCAAATTTTAATCTTTGAGTGGCTTGTTCTTTAGAAGCATCTTCATAACCTAAATAAAAACCTATAGTACCATAATCATTTGGTAATTCTCTTAAAGAACCACCTATTAAACCTGTAGTATTAGCACTTAATTGTCCTACACTATTTCCTATCTTAATAGATGAATGATTATAATAAGGAATTAAGAAAGAATGGTTTTTTGCATTTGGATTTTTATTTGGTATAAATATATCTTCTAATTCAGCTAATAAATCAGCATCATTACCATAAGCTTCACCTTTTTTAGATAATTCCATATCTAATACTTGAGAAAATTCTGTTTGGAAGTTTTTAGCTGTAGTATCTCTTAATATATTAGAAATATTTATATTTCTTAATCTAGCTGAATATACCATAGATTTAGCTAGAGTTTTACCACTTAATTCTGATACATTAACATTAGCTATATATCGACCTTCACCTAAACCTAAAAAGTCATAAATTCCTGATAAGCTATGTATGTTATTAGCATTTACACCTGCATTATTGTTTATTTTATCACCTATTACTTTACCATTTTCATCAATAAAGAAAGTATTGCCTTCATAGATTGTATTTAATTTTAAATTGCTTGTATTTACATAGATTTTATCTGCACTAATACCACCTATATTATTTCCACCTACTATAATGGCATTTTCTAATCTATTTGCTATATCTTCTTGAGTAGTTCCTTTGTATTCTAAATCATTAAAATACCAACCATCTATACTAACTTTACCATTGTCATTGTTTTCTATATGGTAGCCATTGTTATTTTTACCTATAAAGCCTCCATGCCAAGAAGCTTGAGTAGAACCATTTCCAGAATGAATGTGTCCATTACTAAGGATTAAAGTTCCACTATTGGTAATACCACCATGAATATTACCTGTATTAAATATATCTATATAACCACTATTATTAATACCACCATATATATGAATATCTTTATCAGTATTAGGATTGTTAATATCTCCTGAAGAATTGATAAGTTTTTCTATAGTGCCACTATTATTAATACCATAAGTAATATCTTGAGTAGCTAAAGGACTAGCTTCATTACCTATAATGCCTGTATTTACTATAGTGCCTATAGTGCCTTTTTTTATATCATCTTTAGTTATTTTATTAAAGGTATTATTTATACCTGTTATAGTTCCTGCATTGTTAATAGCAGCTATAGAGCCAGTATTTTCTAAGCCTTGTTCCATAATAGCATTGTTATTATTTATAATAGCTTGCATTTGACTATTGTTTTCAAATTTGCTTAATAAATTACCATTATTATCAAAGGCATTTATAGAACTAGTTTCATCTTTAGTTATTTCCATAGTGCCTTCATTTTTTACTAAATCTACTATGGAATTGTTTTTTAAATCTAAATCAGTTTTAGCATTTTTATTGTTTGTAATAGAGCCTATTTTACTTTCATTATTTAATTTAATACCACCATTACCTATAATGCCTGAATTTTCTATAGAGCCTATAGTACTTTTATCAAGACTTATTCCTTTTTCTATAGTTCCATTATTTAAAATACTATTAATGTGAGATTGTTCTTTTAAGTCTATAGAGCCTTGAATATTTTTTTGATTGTTTATAGAGCTAATATAAGATTTATTATTTAAAGATATATTACCACCTATGGTGTTTTTATTATAAACACTTCCATAAATGAAAGATTTATCTAAAGAGATATTACCTTTGATAGTTCCTTCATTAAGTATAGCTGTGCCACTTTCATCATATTTTAAGACATCTTTTTCTTGTTTTAGGCTAGCTATGGTTGCGCCATTTTTTAGATTGATACTTCCATCAATGCCAGCATTTTTTGTTAGTGTTATACCTATTTTCCCACCTAATAAACTTTCATCTTCTATGTTTATATCAGAGGCAATTTTAGAATTATCTCTAATTCTTATTCCATTGGCACTACCAAATAAACTAGAATTATTTTTTATGCTTATACTTCCAGTTAATTTTGAATTTCCATCTAATAAAATAGCATTATCACCAGCATTAAATTTAGAATTATCTAAATTAATACTAGAATTTACTTTAGAACTAGATATTGCTATTCCATCTACTGCAGCTGTAAAAGTAGAATTTTTTATATCAAAAGTATTACCTGTTATCGTTGAATTATACATATACAAACCGGCATCTTTTGTAGTTATTTTTGCATTTTCTATATTTATATTTGTATCAACTTTAGAATTTTGAAATACAACAGAACTACGATTTGTATTCAAAACACCTCCATTTATATTGAGGTTATTTAGTTTTCCACCACCTTGAATGACTATACCAAAAGTACCGGATATACGAGAACCTTCGTTTATATTTAAAGTTCCTATATGTCCTTGTAAATTCAATGCAATATAACCGCCATTTATAGTTCCGCTATTAGTAAAAGTAGTAACTTTATTACCACCATTTACAGCAATATTACCTACTTTTCCACTATTGTTAAAGTTATCTATAGTGCCACGAACATCAATCCATCCGATAAACCCACTATTTTCAAAAGTTTTTACATTACCAGTACTACTAATGCTTTTTATATTTCCACTATTGTTAAAGTTATCTATAGTTACATTACCAAAATTTAAACCAGAACCTTTAGATGAAGTAATTGTTCCACTATTGGTAAAGTTAGTAATAGTGGTATTATTTAAATATATTGCTTCATTAGAATTTGATTGTATTAAACCACTATTAGTAAAATTAGCAATAGTGGTTTTCTTACCACCATTAGCCCAACCCACTATGGCATAATTAGAATTTGAACTACCTATAGTTCCATTATTAGTAAAGTTAGTAATAGTGGCACCATTTTTATTATTGCCACCTATTTCTATAGCATATTGTTTATTACTACCAGTTATTGAGCCATTATTGCTAATATTTTCTATACTAGCATTAGGGCTTATAGTAATACCTTTACCACTATTAGGATTGATAGTTCCATTGTTAGTAATAGTTAAAGTTTGATTACCACTGCCACTTATAGTTACTCCATTATTTTTAGAAGTATCTATAGAACAAATTGTTCCACTACAACCACCACCACTAATATTTCTTGATATATTGCTTCTAGCATTAGCAATAGTTATACTACCATTAGAAACTTTATCATTAATAGTTGTAATACTAGCATTAGCACAGGTAGCTAAAAAAGATATGGTTGCTAAAGATAAAAAAGTTTTTTTAGTAAAAGAAAGATTATTATGTGTAATATGTTTGTTTAAAACAAACGAATTAAAAGAATTAGTTAAAGATGAAGTTTGGTTTGATTGAAAATCAATACCCCCCCCCGTGAAATAAGACATATAAACTCCTTAATTAATAAATGAATTTAAAATAAAATCGAAATTATAATATCATTTATTAAATAAGTATTAAATATATCTTTTGTATAGTGAAAGACTATATAGTCAATATGGGGGGGGTATTGGTTTAGGTTTGGTTTATGTTTTTGGTAATTTAAAAGCTACAAATGTTTCAAAATTTATCCATTTAAAGACACTTTCTATTTTTGAAAAACCTGCTTTTTGTAGCATAGCTATATTTTCACTTTGAGTATAAGGTATAAGTATATTTTCCAAAGCTTGTCTTTTGGTAGCTATTTCTAATTTACTATAACCTTGATCTAGTTTATACTGCTCATAAATTTGTATCATTTTTTTAGCTATTTTTACATCTTCATATAGAATTTTTTCACTCAATACAAACATACCATTTTCATTTAGATTTTGATAAATTTTATCTACTAATTCTTGTCTTTTAGGTGGGCGGATAAACTGCAAAGTATAAGTTGCTATAAAAACATCATTTTTAAAAAAACAAAAATCATCTAAATTTTCTTGATAAAAATCAATCTTAGCTCCAAAAGCTTTACATTTGTTTTTGGCAATTTCTAGCATAGCACTTGCTTCATCAACCCCGCTTAAAATAAAATCATTTCTTTTTTCATAAAGAGCTAACAACAAACTAGCCGTAGAACAGCCAAGATCACAAATTTTCGCATTTTGTGCTGTAAAATGACTTATAAGTTCAACTATAAGTTTTAAATTTTGAGTATAAAATGGCACTGATCTTGATACCATATCATCAAAAACACTTGCAACACTTTTATCAAATTCAAATTGTTTTTCTAATGGATTTTTAAAAATTTCATCTCTCATTTAAATTTCCTAAAATTTCTTTTGCTTTTTTAATATCTTTTGAAATTTGTAGTTTTAAAAGACTTAAATCACTAAATTTTTCATTTTCTCTTATAAAATCTATAAAACTTAAAATTACTTTATCTATTTTTACATTGGTTAAATTATCATCTAAAATATGTGTTTCTAAAGCAAAATTTTCATCACTAGATCTAATACCTATAAAACTCACGCTTTTATAAATTTGTCCATTGATTTGAGTTAAAGTTGCATATACTCCATTTTTAGGTAAAAAAAATCCTTTGGCATATAAATTTAAAGTTGCAAAAAGCTCTTTTGCTCCCAAACCTTGACCTTTGATGACATTAGCTTGTATATTATAAAATCTACCAAGAAAAGTTCTAGCTTCTTTTACCTTAGCTTCTTTGAGTAAGTCTTTAATCAAACTTGTATGAACGCTTTTGTTTTGAATTTTAAATTCATCTACTATAGTGGTTTTTAAAGTGCTAAAATTTTGAATATCTTTAGCACTATATTTTCTTTCTTTGCCAAATTTAAAATCATACCCTACTATGATTTTTTCTAAATTTGGAAATTCTTGTTTTAAAAGATCTAAAAAATCCTTTCCGTCTAAATTTTTGATTTTATAAAAATCACAAAATATCAAAGGAAGATTGATTAAATTTGCTCTAAAATTTTTAGGCGTTAGCATATTTGTTTCATCTTTAGAAATGATAAACAATGCCCCATTTTGATCTAAATGTTTAAAAAGCTCAAAATGCCCCAAATGCATACCATCAAAATGTCCTATAGCTAAATTTGTAATTTTAAGCTTTTGTATAGGCATAGAAAAATTCAGCATTACCTTCTTTTCCTTTTAAATGTGATTCTTGAGTAGTTTGCAAAATCCACCCAAGTTTTGCACAAACTTTTTCAAAATTATCCCTTGCTTGATTTATAGCTTTTATATCTTTTACAACCCCATTTTTATCGCGTTTAGTTTCTTTGCCTACTTCAAATTGAGGTTTAAAAAGCAAAATGATGAGATTTTTAGCAAGTTTATCTATATAAAAAATCAAATGCATTAAAGATATAAAACTCACATCGCAAGTAATCACATCATATAATTTTTCACTTTTAAATTCTCGTAAATCAGTATTTTCACAAATTTGAATATTTTCTAAATTTCTTAAGCTTTCGTGAAGTTGATTGGTGCCTACATCTAAAGCAGTGATGTGTTTAGCCTTATTTTGATGTAAAATTTGTACAAAACCTCCAGTGGAAGAGCCTATATCTAAACAAATTTTATCTTTTATAACAAAAGCATTATTTTGCAAAAAATATTTGAGCTTAAAAGCAGCCCTGCTTACAAAAAGTTCTTCTAAAAGCGTGAGTTTTAAACTCTCATCTTTAAGTGGATTTTGGCTTATAATTTTATAAGAAGTTTTTTTAAACTCACCATTTAATAAAATTTGCTTGTTTTCTATAAGCTCACAAGCTTTATTGCGAGAAATGTTTAATTTTGTGCTTACAAAAACATCAAATCTCATCAACACCTTTCAAAAGAGCAATAAATTCAGCTTCATTAATACATTTAACTCCTAAGCTTTGAGCCTTTTCAAGCTTTGAACCAGCTTCACTTCCATATAATACAAAATCAGTTTTTTTAGATACACTTGAACTTACTTTTGCGCCAAAATTTTCGATTAACTCTTTAAAATAATCTCTTGGCTTACTTAAAGTGCCTGTTATAACAAATGTTTTATTAGAAATATTTTCATTTAAAACCACTTCTTTTTTTTCATCTTCTAAATACAAAATTTCATAAAAATGCTTAATGCGGTTTGCATTTACATGAGTAAATTCTTCTAAACTTTTAGCCATTTGTTCGCCAAAGCCTTCTAAATTTACATAAGCTTCATAACTTTGCATAAACCATTCAAAGCCAAACGATTGAGCTAGTTTCTTAGCTGCTACTTCGCCAATATGCTCTATACCTAAAGCAGTGATAAATCTTGATAAAGGACATTTTTTTGCTTCATTGATTGAATTTAAAAGATTGTTGATTTTTTTCTCTTTAAAACCTTCTAAGCCTTCAAAATCACTATATTTTAAGAAAAATATGCTTTCTAGATTGGTGATTTTTCCTTCTTTAAACAAAAGCTCGACAATGTTTTCTCCAAGACCATCTATATTTAAACACTTTTTAGATACAAAATGTATGATAGAATTTACAAGCCTTGCTTTACAATCTAGATTTTGACATTTTAAAAAAGCTCCTTCATCTAAAAGCTCACTTGAACATTCAGGGCAAAGAGTTGGTTTAGCAATCTTGCTTTCTAAACCATCACGCCTTTGGGTAAAAACTTTGGTGATTTTTGGTATAACATCACCACTTCTTATCACACTTACGCTATCACCTAACATTACTCCAAGTCTAGCTATCTCATCAAAATTATGCAAAGTGGCTGATTTAACTATAACTCCATCTAAATTTACAGGTTCTAAAACCGCCACAGGGGTGATTACTCCACTTCTTCCAACTTGCAAATTTACTCCAAGTAAAGTCGTTGTTTTTTCTAAAGCAGGAAATTTAAAAGCCGCCATAAATTTTGGAAATTTCACCGTATAACCCAAAAGCCTACAATGAGCTAAATCATCAACTCTTACAACCATACCATCCATCATCATAGGCTTTTGATCTCTTTGAGCTAAAAGTTCATGGTATTTTTCTAAAACTTCATCTAAATTTTTTACACAAAAAACAAAATCATCTTTTAAAAACCCAAGATTTCTAATAAATTCCATCACTTCAGAATGTTTGTTAAATTTCAAAGAATTATCCCCAACTCCCCAAGGATAAAATTTCAAATTTCTTTCTTTTGTGATACTTGTATCAAGCTGTCTTAATGAACCGCTTGCTGCGTTGCGTGGATTTGCAAATAAACTCAAACCATCTTTAGCTCTTTTTTCATTGATTTTTTCAAAATCTTCTTTTAAAATTACTACTTCCCCACGAATTTCTATTTTTTCTTTATAAGGTATAATTTTTGGAATATTTGCAATTTCTTTCACATTTAAAGTAATATCTTCACCTATTTCTCCATCACCCCTTGTAGCACCACTAATTAAAATACCATTTTCATAAGTAAGATTTAAACTAGCTCCATCAAATTTAGGCTCTATGAAAAAATCAAACTCACATTTAGCTCTTTTTGCCCAAGCTCTAAGCTCAGCTTCATCAAAAATATCTTCCATAGACCACATTTTAACGCTGTGCGAGATTTTATGAAACTCACTTTGTATAGTAGGGGCTACATTTTGCGTAGGAGAATCTTTGGCAATTTTTTCTTTATGAGATGCTTCAAATTCTTTTAATTCTCTTATAAGTTTATCGTATTCTTCATCACTTGCTAAAGGTTCATCATCTTCATAATAAGCTCTCATCCATTCTTTTGCTAATTTTACTTTTTCTAAATACTCTTGATATATCATCATCACTCCAAAGAAAGTTCATCCATAATTTTTGCAAGTTCAAACATTTGCTTATGCTCATACACATCATGCACCCTTATAATACTCGCACCATTTTTAAAAGCTTCTAAGTGCAAATAAAGCGTTCCTGCTAGTCTTTGTTCTACATTTGATTTAAAATATGCATCAATTACACTTTTCCTACTAGCTCCAATTAAAAGTTTTTTTTCAAAGCGTAAAAAATGCTCTAAATGTTTAATTAGTATCATATTATGCCACGGAGTTTTTCCAAAACCAATACCTACATCTAAAATCACATCTTCTAAGCCAAGCTCACTTAATCTTTTTAGTTTTTGATCAAAAAAACCATCAATTTCAACTAATACATCTTCATAATGTGGATTTTCCTGCATATTTTGCGGAGTATTTTGTATATGCATTAATGTATAAGTAGCTTTATATTTTAAAGCTAGTTTGGCTAAATTTTCATTTTTAAAACCCGTAATATCATTAATAAGTTTAAAGCCTTTATTTAATGCATACTCTAAACAATACTCATCAAAACTATCCAAACTAAATATACATTTTTCAAAAAGCTTTTCATTGTGAATTAAATCTAGGGTATTTTTTAAGCGTTTAAATTCTTCTTCTTTTCCGCAATACACACTACCAGGTCTTGAAGAAACCGCACCTATGTCTATATAATCAGCTCCTTGGGAAATCAAAAGATTTATTTTTTCCAAAACTTCTTTTTCGCTTACTCTACTTTGAGCATTAAAACTATCTTCATTTATATTTATCACACCCATAATTTTTGCTTGTTTGGGTTTAATAAATTTAGATTTTAAAAAAAGTGCTAGATTTTTAAGGTTAAAATCTTGTAGTTTTTCTTTTTCTATAAGCTTTCTAGCTTGTTCTTGTGTTACCATAAGCAAAGCATTAGTTTGTTCTTTACCTAATATAACTTCTTTATGCGTTACAAGTTCAGCTCCAACTCTTAATGCGTCTTGTTTTAAAATATTTGCAGCAGGTGCTCTTAATTCTTTGATAAGAAAAAAATGTATTTGAGTTTTTTCACTCATAATTTTCTCACCTGCTTTGTGTGGCTTTATATATTTAGAAATTTGCTCAAAATTTGTATTTGGATTTATTTTAATGATTTTCATTTATTTTTCTCAAGTAAAAGTAAAGCTATAGTGCTTAATAAAATAGCAGGTTTTGCATTTAATTTAGCCAATTCATAAGCTTTATAAAAAAAATCAATTTCTTCATCGTTTAACTTTATATCTTGTTTAAAGCATTCATAGCTTAAAGCACTGATTAACTCTAAGCATTCATACTTATCTATATTTTCGTATTTTTTTAAAAAATCTAAAATACCAGCAAGATCTATTTTTTTAAGATTTAAATCTAAATTCATTTTTTCTTTTTGAATTTTATATTTTTCTATGATAAATCTTGAAAGTATAGTAGGTAAAAAAACATTTTTTGAAGGTGCTACTATGATAAAATAAACATTTTTAGGTGGCTCTTCGAAAAGTTTTAACAAAAAATTTTGTGCTTCTTCTCGAAAAGTTTTAGCTAGTATAACAATAATCTTAGCATTTGATTCAGCTATATAACTCTCTTTCATAATAGCCCTTGCAGTAGCTTGAGCATTTTTATCATAGGTTAGATCATTAAGTCTTAGTTCTAAATCAGGATTTTTAGGTATAAAAAATCTAAGATTTTTTACTCCATATTCTTCTATAAGTTTTTCTTGCATAAACTCAAAATCATTGTGGATAATGATTTTATTTTTTAGATTCAAATTTCTACCTTAGAAAAAAGCACAGCATCTAAACTTTGCTCAAACACTTTATATAAAGAGATTAATTTATAATCTAAATCTTTATCTCTGGAAGAAAGATAAAAACTATTTTGCAATTGTTCATCAAAAAGCCATAGCATACTATCTTCTTTGGAATTTGCAATTTTAAAATTAGAATGAGCTTTAATTCCTATATAAAAAAATGCATAACCATTAGGAAAGGAAATATTTAAAAGATCATTAAGTAAAGCTATATCTTCTTGAGTATTGCAAGTCTTATTATAAATTCCTTTTAAAGAGATAAAAGGCACTAAAGGTTTTGTAGAATTTGCATTAATATGACTTAAAAAATACTCTTCAAACCAAGCTCTTTGACTATCAGTAATAATTATAAAAGTATATCCTTGCAAAAGCAAAGAAAGCTTTGAAGCTATCAAAGGCGACCATTCAAGACGCCTTTCTTCTAGCCAGCTTACATAAGTGCCATTTTCTCGGATTTGTTCTAAGGTAAATTTTAAAAAACTATTACTCATTATATATCTAGCTTATATACTTCATGCAATACTCTTACAGCTAATTCTCCATATTTTTCATGCACGATAACTGAAATTTTTATTTCACTTGTAGAAATCATTTGTATATTAATATTTTCGTTTGCTAATGCTTTAAAAGCTGCAGAAGCCACCCCAGAATGCGACTTCATACCCACACCCACAACTGAAACTTTTACTACAGCACTATCAGTTTCTATAAGAGCATTAGCTCCTAAGACTTTTTTTACTGCATTGGTTGCTAAATCAAGCTCATTTTCAGGCACGGTAAAACCTAAATTTGTAGCTCCATCTATACCCACATTTTGTATAATCATATCTACATTTATATTTTCATTTGCTAAATTTCCAAAAATTTCAGCTGCAATTCCTGGTTTATCGTCGATATTTCTTAAAGTAACCCTTGCTTGGTTTTTATCTAGTGCTATACCGCTAACCAAAGCTTGTTCCATATTTTCCTCCTTAGTAATAATCGTCCCTTCATTTTCATTAAAACTACTTCTAGTAACTAATTTTACATTTAATTTTTTAGCAAGTTCTACAGAGCGATTTTGCAAAACTTTAGCTCCTAAACTAGCAAGCTCGAGCATCTCTTCATAAGAAATTCTATCAAGCTTTTTAGCTTTTGGTTCAATTCTAGGATCTGTTGTATAAACCCCATCAACATCTGTATAAATTTCACATAAATCAGCATTTAATGCCCCTGCTAAAGCAACAGCACTCAAATCACTACCACCACGACCTAAAGTAGTAACATTACCCATTTTATCAATGCCTTGAAAACCTGCAACTACTACTATATAATTTTCATCTAAAGCTTTTGTTATATTAGTTGTATCAATATATTCTATTCTTGCTTTAGTATATACATCATCTGTAAAAATACCTGCATTACGACCCGAAAAAGCAGTTGCTTTTAAACCCATTTCGTTTAATGCTATTGCAAGCAAAGATGAAGTTACACGCTCACCGCTACTTAAAAGCATATCCATTTCACGACCTGAAGGATTTTTACTAAAATGGTGAGCAAAATCGATAAGCTCATTAGTAACTCCACTCATTGCAGAAACTACTACAACTAACTTATCACAATTTCTCTTGCTTTTTGCTACTCTTTTAGCAACTTCATCAATACGCTCAAGTGTCCCTACACTCGTTCCCCCATATTTTTGTACGATCAGCATTAAATATACCCCCTTTCTTTAAAATGCTTTAAAACCTTAACATATATAGGTTTTTTAAAATGATTTATCAAATTATAAACCTCATCTGATGATACAAATTTAAAAGCATCAAATTCAGGATTTTTTGTTTTTAAATTTATTGTTGCTTTATTTTTTAGCTTTACCAAAAAATATTTTTGGTTTTGCCCATCATATGGATACATTTTTTGGGCTACCTTAGCTGGAAAATCATAACTAATCCATTCAGGATATTCAGCTAAAATTTCAATTTCATCAGTACCTATTTCTTCTTTTAATTCTCTAAATAAAGCACTCTTAGCATCTTCACCCTTATCAATGCCACCTTGAGGAAATTGCCATATATCTTCCATATCATTGCGTTTAGCAAGTAAAAATCTACATTCAAAAGGATAAGCTGATGATAGCACGATAGCAGCTACATTTGGCCTATATTTTTTTTCTCTTTCCATAATTTTCTTATCCTTGACTTTTTAATAATATAATTCTAACAAAAAAATACGAATTTATAATTATATTTTAAAAGAAGTTTTATGCATTTATATATACATATACCATTTTGTGAGAGCAAATGTTTTTATTGCTCATTCACTTCGCTCAAAAAAAAGGATTTTGAAAAAAATTATTTAAACGCATTAATGCAAGATATAAAATATCAACTAAATTTTTTCAAAGTTAATAAAAATTCTATAAAAACTATCTTTATAGGTGGTGGCACTCCTAGTTTAATGGAAACTAGTTTTTATGAAAAAATTTTTATATTTTTACAAGAGTATTTAAAACAAGAATGCGAAATTACTATTGAAGCTAACCCTAATTCAAGTAATTTTTTATGGCTTAAAGAGATGAAAAATTTGGGCTTTAATCGCATTTCTTTTGGCTCGCAAAGTTTTCATGAAAAAAAACTTCAATTTCTCGGACGCATTCATGATAAAAAAAGTATTTTTACTAGTATAGAAAATGCTAAAAAAGCAGGATTTAACAATATCAATTTAGATTTAATTTATGACACAAAACTTGATGATAAAAAAATGCTTGATTATGAAATTTCAAATTTAGCTTTATTAGATATCAATCATGTAAGTGCTTACAATTTAACCATAGAAGAAAAAACAAAATTTGCTACAAAATACCATTTTAAAAAAAATGCACCTCGCCTTGCAAAATACTTTATAAAAGCCATTGAAAATCTTGGATATAAACAATATGAAATTAGTAACTTTGGTCAAATTTGTAAGCATAATCTTGCTTATTGGCAAGGGAAAGATTATATAGGTTGTGGGTTGAGTGCAGTAGGATTTTTAAAAAATCAAAGATTTTATACCAAAAAAAATTTGAAAGATTATATAGCAAATCCTACTTTTAGAGAGATAGAAAATTTAAATTTACAAGATTTGCATTTAGAGCATATTTTTTTAGGACTTAGAAGTATTATAGGTATAAATGAAAAAAAATTAGAACCCTTGGAAAAAGAAAAAGCATTTTTCCTTAGCAAAAAAGGAAAATTAGTCTATAAAAATGGTTTTTTTTATAATACTAATTATCTTTTAAGTGATGAGCTAGCTTTGTTTTTAAGCTAAAAAATAATGTGCTTTAAAAAATGATAAATTCTCTAAAAATGCTTTATGAAATTTCCTCAATTCTTCAACTGCTTTTTTATATTCTAACAAACGATCCTCTTCATATAAATTTATATCCATTAATTTCATCTGTTTATAAACTTTATCATCTGTATAGACAAAATCTTCCTCAGAATATAAACTCATAAACAATTTATCAATTTTATTAACAACAATAACAATCCCAGTCGGTGCAGATATAAAAGCATTTTTATCTAATTTTTTTAAAGTTTGTTGATTATATTTTTTTACTCTATCTATTACTTTTTTACTCGGTTTTTTAGCAGGATATACCATACCTTGTGAAATCAATGTAGATAAAATCTGTGCTAATTCTGAAATTTCAAAATCAAACTCTTGTTGAATACTTTTTACTTTTTTCATACTAAAAGAATCTTTTTGCAAAAAATCTAAAATATTTTTATATTTTTTTCTTTGTTCTAGGTTTGTTATTGTTTTTTCATCAAAAACATTTGGCAATTTTGTAAGTATAAAATCAAATTCTAAAAACTGCTCAAATAATTCTTTTTGGTTTAATTTTACCCTTCCTTTTACAAAAAGATCCATTCTAAATTGAGTATTAAAATGATAATCTTTAACTTGTTCGGCAAAGATAGGATTATTTATTCTCGAAAAAAAGTTTTTCTCTTCTTGATTTAATTGCATATCAACAAAATGCCTCATAATATCTGCAGAAGTAGCAAATTCACATTTTGCTTCATCAAAATCTTTTACCACATCTGTAAAGTATTTATTGTCCCAAGTATCTCCAAAAAATTCATGTAACAAATAAGTCAAATTAGAATCACTTAATTTTTCAATCATAGATTCTACTAAAATGCTATTTTTTTGGTAATACATAGGATTAATTTGTTTAAAATCTATAAAAAAATCGATAGCATTTTTGGCAGCTTCTTTCATTTGATCGCTTTTATAAAATTCACTATATTGTTTTAAAAGATGTCTAACACTTTGCTTACCATCCCAACCTGGCAAACAATTATAACTTACATAACATACCCCCCCCCATTTTAAAAATTTTCTAATTATTTCTAATATAATTTTTTGATTTTTTCTATTAACCCAACTATAAATCCCATGCAAACAAATAAAATCAAACTGAATATCTTTACTTTCCAATCTCCTTAGTAACTCTTCAAAGCTATCATCATATATTTGCAAATCAACATCAAAATTATCAATCAAATTTGAAAGCACTACAACATGATTTGGATTAAAATCAACACCATAAAATTTAGAATCATTAGCCATGGCATGAGTAAATAAACTTGCACCTTTGCCAAATCCTAATTCAAGATAGTTAAAATTAGTATCTTTTATTGGTTTAATTCCAGCAAATACTAAATTAAGATTAATAAATGTAGGATTAATCTGGTGAATATATAAATCATTGTATTCTAAATCTACTATATATCCATCATTCCAATTAAGACCTTTCATCACATCTCCTTTTAAAAATAATTTTAATTATATTAAAATTAAAAATTAAAATCCAATGCAATAAAATCAAAACAAACTAACAGCTTTAAGAGTAATAAAAATTTTAAGTAATTTTATGTAAAATGTATTTATTATATTTACTTGAAAGAAGATACAATGAGTTTTGGTGAAATTTTAGTCATTTTAGTTGTGGCAATCTTAGTTCTTGGTCCTGAAAAATTACCCTCAACTATTGTAGAGATTGCAAAAATTTTAAAAGCCATTAAAAGCAATATTGATGATGCAAAAGCAAGTATTAATAAAGAACTAAAAATAGCAGAATTAAAAGATGAAGCGCAAAAATATAAAGATGAATTTTCACAAACTAATGAAAACATCAGAAAAAAATTAAGTTTTGAAGAATTTGATCAACTCAAAGAAGATATTTTAAATAACACCAAAGAATTAAAAACAGAAATCAATGATTTAGAAAAAGATATACAAGAGCTTTCGCGCATAGAAGAAAAAGCTCAAAAAGATGAAAAAAATACTCAAAAAATGGAAAATTAAGAATGTTTGAAGAATTAAAACCACATTTAGTAGAACTTAGAAAAAGATTGTTTATAAGTGTATCTTGTGTTGTTGTAATGTTTTTTGTGTGCTTTAGTTTTAATAGTTATATTATAAACATACTTAAAGCTCCAGTTGAAGCTGCTTTACCTGAGATTTCAAAACAAATGACTTTCGTTGAGCTACAAGAGCCTTTATTTACCGCGATGAAAGTTTCATTTTTTACAGCTTTTTTGATTTCACTACCAGTAATTTTTTGGCAATTTTGGAAATTTGTAGCACCAGGACTTTATGATAATGAAAAAAAATTAGTAATACCTTTTGTAAGTTTTGCTAGTATTATGTTTGCTCTTGGGGCTTTGTTTTGTTACTATATAGTTATACCTTTGGCTTTTAAATTTTTAATTGACTTTGGTGTGCAAACTCAAGATTTTAAACCTTTAATTAGCATAGGTTTATATGTGGGATTTTTTACTAAACTTGTAATTGCCTTTGGTTTAGCATTTGAAATGCCAGTAATTACATTTTTCTTTGCAAAACTTGGACTTGTTGATGATACATTTTTAAAAAAGCATTTTAGAGTTTCTGTTTTAGTGATTTTTGTTTTTTCAGCTATGATGACACCACCTGATGTTATCTCACAATTTTTAATGGCAGTGCCTTTATGCGGGCTTTATGGAATTTCTATTTATATAGCAAAAAAAGTCAATCCTAGTCAAAAAGAAGATGATGAAAATGATTGATAAAGATCTTTTACTTTCTAGTTATGATTATGATTTGCCAAACAATCTCATAGCAAATTTCCCTATTTTACCTAAGGAAAATGCTAAACTTTTAGTTTATGAAAGATATAAAGATCAAATTTCACATTTATATTTTAAAGACTTAGCTAAAATTTTACCACCTTGCGAGATTATTTTTAATGATACAAAAGTGATTAAAGCAAGAATTTATGGAAATAAAGAAAATGGAAGTAAAATAGAGCTTTTTATCAACAACCCCTTAAAACATAATGATTTTTTAGTTCAAATTCGAGGCAAGATTAAAGAAGGTCAAATTTTATATTTTGAAAATTCCCTAAAAGTTAAAATCAAAAAATTACATGATGATGGCACAAGAGAGGTAGAATTTTTTAATAATGAAAAAAAACTCAATCATCATGAAGTTTTTGAAATTTTAGAAAAAATAGGACATATACCATTACCTCCATATATCAAAAGAGCAGATGAAGTACAAGATAACATTAACTATCAAAGTATTTTTGCAAAAAATCAAGGAGCAGTAGCCGCACCCACTGCTAGTTTGCATTTTAATGAAACAATGATAGATGAACTTAAAAAAACTCATCATAATATCCACACTATCACACTACATGTTGGTGCAGGAACTTTTAAAGGCGTAGAATGTGAAAATATCAAAGATCATAAAATGCATTCAGAATTTTTTTATATTAATGATAAAACTTGTACTTTAATTAATTCTTCTAAGAAAATACTAGGTGTAGGTACTACTGTTACTCGCTGCATAGAATATTATTATAGAAAAAAAATTAAAGAAGGTTTTTGTGATTTATTTCTTCACCCACAAAATACCCCGCAAAGGCTTGATTATTTACTAACTAATTTTCACCTACCAAAATCAACCCTTATTATGCTTGTAGCTTCTTTCATCGGTAGAGAAAAAACTTTAGAAATTTACAATGAAGCCATTTTAAATAAATACCGATTTTATTCATATGGCGATGGAATGTTGATTATTTAATCTTTTTCTTAACATATTTTTTATCTACATACCCTAAATCTACAAGTTTTTGGTAAATTTTAGCAAGCATAGGACCACCTGTGCTACTACCACTTTTACCATGCTCTATCAAAATAACCACAACATATTGAGGTTTTTCATAAGGAGCATAAGAAGTAATCCAAGCATGTGATCTTAAAAAATATTCTAAGTCTTCTTCTTTAATGCGTTTTTTTTCACTTTGTGAAATTCCTACCACTTGAGCTGTTCCTGTTTTTGCTGCTATGGTTATAGGTAAATTTTTCAAATATCTTGCGGTTGTACCACCTTGTTCATTAGCAACTTCATACATTGCACGCCTTAAAAGTGGCAATTTTGAGAGTTCGAATGTAGTAAAAATACTTTTATTATTATCAAAATTTACTTTTGTGATATTATCATCTATACTATGTAAAAAATGCGGGGTGATATTTTTTGCTGTTGCTATCATAGCTGTAAATTTAGCCACTTGTATAGGAGTAGCTAAAAAATCTCCTTGTCCTATACTAGTATTTAAAGTTTCCCCTTGATACCATGGTCGATTATATTTTTCTTTTTTCCATATTCTACTAGGAACAGTTCCAATAAATTCATTAGGCAAATCCACTCCTGTTTTTTCTCCAAAACCAATTCTTTCAAAAACAGAACTAATGGTATCAATACCTACTTCTAAAGCACCTTTGTAAAAATATACATCACAACTTTCTCTAATAGCATCATTCATATCTACAAAACCATGCCCTATTGCTTTCCAACACCTAAATTTTCTACCACCTAATTCAAAATTTGAATCACATAGAAATTTTTGTTTTTCATTAAATCTTCCACTATTTAAAAAAGCTAATGCTGTTCCCATTTTAACAACAGAGCCTGGAGGATAAAGCCCATTAGTAAGCTTATTAGTAAAAGGATGGTTTAAATCATTAGAAAGTTTATCCCACTCTTCTTGACTAATACCAGTTACAAAAGGATTTAAATTGTATTCTGGAAAACTCCCAGCAGCTAAAATAGCACCATTTTTTATATCCATAATAATAGCAACTCCTGCTAAATTTTCAAAAAGCTTGGCTAGGTACTCTTGCAAATCAAGATCGATACTTAATGTGATATTGCTTGAGATGGGTTTTTTGTAAGAAAGTTCTTCTATTTCTTTATTTAAGGCATCAACTTTACTAGTTTTTTCACCTTTTTGACCTTGCAAAATATCATTATATGATCTTTCAATACCACTGCGACCCACATAACTAGTAAGTCTTGCTATTTCATTTTCATTCATATCATTTAAATTTGCTTTGCCAACATAGCCTATAACATGACTAGCTAAATCATTATAAGGATAAAATCTTTGGGTTGTGGATTTAACTTGCATATTTTCACGCAAATTAAGCTTAGTAAAATGCTTAATCATAGCATCATATTCAACAAAAGGAACTACTTCTATGTAATCTTGATTATAATAAGAATCACCCTTTATGTAAGCTCTTTCTAATTTAGTGATATTTAAATCAGGGAAAGCTTGCACTATAGCTTGCAACTCTTGTTTTAAAAAAATTCTATTATTTTTTTTAATATACAAATAAGGTTTTATAGATATAGAAAATCCTAATTTATTAACCGCTAAAGGCCTTCCTTTTATATCTAAAATCTGCCCTCTTACTGGTGCTAGATATTGTATTTTTATAGCATTTTGTTTAGCAATTTCATCATAATAAACATTTGATTTTATACTAATATAATATACTCTAGCAAGTAAAAGCAAGAAAAAACAAGCTATAAAACCCATTACCAAACGCATACGCATTTAAATTTTTCCTTTAAAAATGACAAAAGAAACTAAAGCCTCTATAAGAAAAAACCATAGATATTCCACACCAAAATTTAAAATTTTATTATTATCTAAATAAGCCAAAAAAACATCAAAAAAATAAATAAACGCATAAGCACAAAAAGTAAAAATAATCAATAAATAATGTCCTAATTTAAGTTTGCTCTTAAACCAATCTACAAAAAAATGATAAAAGACAAAAAAAGCTATCCAAGAGCTAAAAAGATAAAAACCATGTATAATATCTATAAATAAAAGATAAAATAACGAAAAATACCATCTAAAATCAAGTTTGTTTAAAGTTCTTTCTTTTTCTTTTAAAAGAACTATCATATAACAAAAAAATACACCAAATAAAGGTGGCATCCAATAATATACAGAACTTAATACTTGATAAAATATCAAAGATAAATAAAAAAATAAATAAGAAAAATCAAATTTATTTTTTACTAGATTTTTACTCCTCATTGATTCCTAGGCTCTCTAAAATAATCTTTTTTTCTAATTTTTCTATGCCTTGTTTTTTTAAATTTGAAACCAATATTGCATTTTTATTTGTATTTAAAATCTTAGCTTTTTGACTTTGATTAAGCTTATCTACTTTTGTAAAAACTACTATTTTTTTTTGATCTGCTCTTAAAAAGGAATTTAGATATATATCTAAATTATTATCTATTTCTAAATTATCATGTCTAGAATCTACAAGATGAATAAAAAGTTTTATAGAACTACGCTCATTTAAAAATTCATCCAAATTTTTATTCCAAATAGCTTTAGTTTTTTTACTTACTTTTGCATAGCCAAAACCAGGTAAATCAATAAACATCAATTTAAATTTATCATCATCATTTTTACACTCTACTTCAAAAAAATTAATAAGTTGTGTTTTACCTGGAGTTGAAGAACTTTTGGCTAAATTTTTATTTTTACAAAGTGTATTAATTAAAGAACTTTTACCCACATTAGAACGACCCAAAAATGCAATCTCTGTTAGTGCTGGTTGTGGTGCTTCATCTATTTTAGAAGCAGAAGTTAAAAATTTAGCACTTAAAATCATTCTTTTACTTCAAAAACAAATTTAACAGGTTTTTTATCTTTACTAAAAACCCTATAAGTCATATTTTTTCTATCAACTATGATTTTATCGCCAAATAATTCTTTGTTGGTTGGCTCTTCTATAATTTTAGCATGACCATTAATTTCATAAGTATCTTTACTAACATTATATATAAATTCATCACCACTGCCATGATAAGTTTTATCTTTCATAGTAATTTTAAATTTGGCATTATTTGTAGCTATATACTTTAGTGGTTGTTTATTTTTCATATAGATAATTAATTTTTGTGAATTTAAAATATCTTTTCCTTTTTTTACTTCAACATCACCTGTTAAAATACTTGTTTCACTTTTCTCATCTAAATAAAAATCTTTTGCATAAACTTCAATTTTTTGTGCACTAAAAGCAAATAAATTAATCATACATAAAAAAATTATTATTCTAAAAACCATGCTTTTATTCCTTGTATTTTCAATTGTTTTTGATTAATATCATAAATAAAATTATCGCCAATAATTTCATTCAACCCAACATAAGCTTTAAATTGTTCTTTGGAGAATAAAATTCTTTTTTGTGTGTCATAAATAGCCTTTTGAGTTGAAATTTTTGTTTGGTTTTTATCAACATAAGTAACATTGCCTTCTAAAATAGATTGCTCTTCGTCTTTAATGAGTAGATTTGAACTTAAATTATAATCAATTGCTTGTATTTTCAAATTATCAAAAATATCTTTATCTTGGTATTTTACCCAACGACTTGCTTGATAACTTGCTTTTGTGGTAGTAGTATTAAGCTCATAATCAAATATATCAAATGCTTGCATATTAGCCATATCAATTTTTTGTGGCTTTATAGTAAAAAGATAAGGATCTTGAGTACTTAAAATAACCATCACAAAAACAAATAAGCTCATTAATGTAGCAAAAATTTTTATCGCCAAAGTTTATCCCATTGAGCCTGCATATTATTATACTCTATTAAAATCTCTATCATTTCACTCACCGCTCCACTGCCACCTTTTCTATTTAAAACTTTATCAGTTTTTAAAGCCTTATGTGCATCTTTTGGCTTAAAGCTATATCCAACTGCTTCAAGCAAACTCATATCATTATAATAATCCCCAATAGCCGCACATTGAGAAAAATCTAAGTTTAACTTCTCTAAAATTTCTTTAGCACAAGCAAGTTTATCACTAATTCCTTGATATACTAGGTCAATCTTTAAATCTCTAGCTCTAAAATACACACATTCACTTGTTCTACCTGTTATAATAGCAACTTTTTTACCAAGCTTCTGCCAAGCCTCAATAGCCGCACCATCCTTTACATTAAATTCTTTAATTTCTCCATAATTTTGAGTATAGATAATTTTACCATCTGTCAAACAGCCATCTACATCTAAAAAAATAAGTTCTATCATAATTTTACTCTCTTACTATAAATGCACCTGGGAAAGATCCACTATCAACAAAGTCTCTTGCCTCTTGCTCACTTCTAAAGCCTTTTAAGAATACTCTATGCAAACCATCTTTAGCGCTTGTTTGTATAGTTGAGGTATATGAATTATAATTTTTATATCTATTTGCTATTAATTCTGCACCACTTTTATTTCTAAATGCACCAATTTGAACCATAAAAGAACCACCTTGGAAAATATGCCCACTATCAACTATAGCTCCACTACTTCCTAAATTAGAATTTGTATGCACTGAACCTGAATTTGCACTTGTTCCAAAACCTATTACTTCAAGTCTTACAGGTGCTGTTCCAGAATGTATCATATCAATATCTCTTGCAGCCATATTAGATAGATCAATAATTCTTCCTGCCACAAATGGTCCTCTATCGTTTATTCTCACAGTAGTTTGACGATGATTTTTTAAATTTGTTACCTTCACTATAGTATTCATTGGTAAAGTCTTATGAGCTGCTGTATAAGCGTGCTGATCATAAGTTTCACCATTAGAAGTTTTTTTACCATGAAAACCTGGCCCATACCAACTAGCTATACCATCTGCAGTTTCACCAACCTCAACCACAGTTGGATAATAAGTCTTTCCATTAATAGTATAAGGTTTCATTGTGCCTTTTAAGCTAGTATTATTGTGCTTAACGCTTTTAAAATCTCGTTCTGGATAATATACAGTAGGCGTGCTAATAGGTACTATACTACAAGCACTAAATAAAACCCCTACACAACTAACGACTAACGACTTTTGTATGAGAGTTTTTTGATATTTTTTGAGTTGTTTTAACTTTTGCATTATTATTCTCCTTAATTTTTAACACAAGTTTTTGATTAATATTAATCAGATTTCCTTTGATTTTATTATATTCTTTAATACTCTCAACACTAATTTTATGTTTTTTAGCAATAGTATATAAACTATCACCTTCTTTTACTATATAAATTTTTGTATAAGGTATGGTAGTATCAACTTTTGCTAATTTTACATTTTGCAAAGCTCTTTCAACCACAGCACTTTTACTTAAAGGAATGTACATATAATAATCTTTTTTATCAGGTGGAGTAAAATCATAATTAAAATGTGGATTATAGCGTTTAAATTCACTATATGACATTTTAGACACTTTAGCAAGCTCTCTTAAAGAAACACTCGGCGGAATAGATATTTTTTTAACTTCACTAGATAATGCATAATTTAACAAAGCACTATCTTGAGAGATCAAAAAATCATTATTATTTGCTAAAAAAGCCATAGTTAGAATTTTTCTAATAAAAATTCTAGTTTCCAATGGAAGATATTTTTTATCAGGATCAAGTAAAACTTTCAAATCATCACTTTGTGCTTTTTTGATTGCTTGACGCAATTTTCCATCACCACAATTATAAGCTAAAATAGCCAAATACCATTTTCCAAATTGTTCTTTTAGCTGTTTTAAATAAGCAATAGCCGCATAGGTTGATTTAACCAAATCTTTTCTTTCATCTACATAAGGATCAACGCGTAAGCCTAATGTTTGTGCTGTAGGCTTCATAAATTGCCATACACCAACTGCTTTTGTTCTTGATATACTATGAGTTTTTAAACCAGATTCTACAATAGCTAAATATAAAAATTCTTGAGGAATATTTTCTTTTTCTAAAATTTTACGGATAATTGGAGTTATCTTATAAAATTCTCTCATAGTATCCACTAGGGTTTTAGAATGTATATTAATAGATGATTCTTTAAATTCTAAAAAAATCATATCACTTAAATAATTTGCTTCAATATCTAAATTTCTTAAAATTTGAGCTTGTTGTGTGTAATGCTCTGGTGTAAATTGCATTGCATCAGCATTCAAACACAACAATAAAAAAAATAAAAATAATTTTCTTTTCATTATAAACCTTGAAAGAACAATCTTTTAGCATTAAAATTAGTAAGTTTTATTACTTCTTGTTTATCAAGCTGTAACACTTGAGCTATTTTTTGCGCTACAAAATGCGTTAAAATAGGATCATTTGTTTTACCTCTATATGGTTCTGGAGTTAAATAAGGTCCATCAGTTTCTAGCACAATTTTATCTTTTGGAATTTTAGGTAAAATCTCTATTAAATTTTTAGCATTTTTAAAAGTTAAAACACCACCAATTCCAAAATAAAAACCATCATTAGCTAATTGCAATAAAAGCTCACTTGCATTAAAGCAATGTAAAACTCCACCTTGTAAATACTTTGCATAAGATTTTAAAATATTAAAACTATCTTCATTAGCATCACGAACATGAACTATTAAAGGTTTTTTATATGCTATAGCAAGTTCAATTTGTGTTATAAAAATCTCTTTTTGTTTAGTTTTTATATGCGAATCATTATTTTTTAAACGATAATAATCAAGTCCGCATTCACCTACTGCAACACATTTTTTATCATCTATAAATTCTTTTAAAATATCCAAGTCAAAATCATCTATATCATAAGGATGCACTCCGCATGAAAAATATACATTTTCATAACTATGTGCTATTTCTCTAGATCTTGGCAAATCCTTAATATCTGCACCTGGTATAATTATTTTATCAATTCCACTTGCAAAAGCATGCATTAGCATTTCATCTAAATACCCAAAATAAGCTTGACTATCTAAATGACAATGCGTATCTATGATTTTTTCTTTAAAATCACAATCTAAAAACATACCTCAACCCTGTTTCTTCCATTAGCTTTTGCTAAATCTAAAGCTTTTTGAGCTTTATTTAATAAATCCTGAATTTGATCTCCTTTGTTTCCAAAAACAACACCGATAGAAACACTATAATCAATCTCATCTAATACAACCAATACGCTTTCTTTGGCTATATTTACTCTAATATTTGAAAATACTTTCAAGGCCTCTTTATTGCTAGTATTTTTCAATACAACATAAAATTTTCCATCTTCAATTTTAGTTGCCAAATCCATACCTCGAATTTGATCTTTGATTTTTTTTGCTGTATGTTTAATTACACCATCACCACAATCATAACTTATTTCATAATTTATCGTTGCAAGATTATCTATATCAATTAATGCCAAAGCCATTTCTTCATTTTCTTGTATATCTTCTAAATAATCTAAAAATTTCTTTTCAAAAACAGAATAATCATCAAGTCCTGTTAAAAGATCTTTATCTAAACTATATTCATTCAATAAAACACATTTTTGCATATAATCTAGGCAATTATTTACTCTACAATTTAATGATTCTTTTTGAAAAGGCCTAATAACATAATCATTTACTCCTTTTCTAAATGCTCTAGCTTCCAAAGCATCATCTTTATCTCCAACCATAATCACACCAAGTTCGATTTTAGAATATTTACTACGAACCTCAGCAAGTAAATCTTCTCCGCTAATAACAGGCATAGTTGCATCACAAATAATTAATCTTGTATCAGGATTATCACCAAGATAATTCAAAGCTTCTTCCCCGTGTGCTGCTGCTAAAACATTAAAAAGTTGATTATTTAAATTTTTTTTCATTTCTGCACGCAAAGTTACATTAGCAATAGCCAAAACAATTTTAGTTTTATTGTTTTTTTGAAGCATTCTGATTGAATTTATCATTTCATCAATACAACTTTCACTATCTTTTTGTATATAGCCTATTATATCTTTTTCCATAAATTTTTTACGAGTTTGCCCATCACTACTTCCTGTTAAAACTATAGCTGGAATATTTTTTTCTAAAACCACATCTACAACTTCACCATTAGGTGCATCTGGCAAACAAAGATCCACAAAAGTCATAAAATAATCATTTTTTACTAATTCTTTAGCACTATTCATATCAAAAGCAACATCAACTTTTAATCCCAATGTATTTTCTACTTTTTTGGCTAAAAGTTTTGTAAGCATTTTATTATCATCAATAATTAAAATTTTTTCTTCCATAATCATCTCTCTTTGCAATTTAAAATTATTATTATATCATATACAAATTTACTTTTTGTTTCTAAAGTAAAGTTCTAGTAAATTCCAAAGCCTCTTGAGTGATATTTTCTCCGCTCACCATTCTTGCTAATTCTCTTACTCTTTCTTCGTTTTCTATTTTTCTCACCCTACTTTCATTGTCTATCTTTTCTACTAAAAAATGATTGTTAGCTTTTGATGAAAGCTGTGGTAAATGCGAAATAGCAAATATTTGATAAAATTTAGCAAGCTCTTTTAAAACTTCAGCTATACTCATAGCTTCTTTTCCACTTAAATTTGCATCAATCTCATCTAAAAATATTATCCCATTAGCTTTATTAGTTACATTGCATTCAGTTGCTATAAAAGAAAGTCTAAGACGATTTATTTCACCTGAGCTTAAATTCTTTAAATTTGCCTCATTAATATTTAAACTTATTTCATCTTTGCCTAAAATACTTAAAGCGCATTCTTTAAGTTCTAATTTTACATCTTTCATATAAAGTTTTTTAAGATAAAAATTGAGTAAATTTTCAAGCTCTTTTAATCTTTTTTTACGCAAAATGCTTAATTTTTGACTTTTTTCATCTAAAAGTATTTTGGCACTTTGCACTTTTTCTTCTAATTCCTTTTTTTCAAAACTTAAATTTTCATAATGAGCTAGTTCTGATTTTTTCTTTTCTAAGGCTTCTAAGGCTTCTTCTATACTTCCATATTTTGAAATCAAAGAAGAAAGTTTTTCTATCCTATCAAGTACTTCTTCTATATCAAAATCAAAATCATCAAAGCTTTGATTTTCCCACACTGCCCTTAGTTCATTTAAACACTCTGAAAAAAATGAACTATCAACATCGCTAATTTGCAAAGCTTCAATTACAGCTGATTCTAGTTCAAAAATTCTGCTTGCCCTATTCCAAGCTGCATCAATTTTATCTTTTTTAGAAAGCCTTTTTTTAAAACTCATTAATTCTTCAAATTCTCCTATTTTAGGATTGATACTTTGGATTTTTTGTATTTCAAAACTAGTAAATTCTTTTAATTCTTCCACCTTCTTCTCTTCTTCTTGAATTTTTTCCAATCTAGTCTTATTTTCTGTGTATTCTTTATAGGTGTTTTTATATTCATTAAGAAAATCTTGAAATTTCTTATCTTCCTTTACTTGCATAAAATCAAGCAAATTTAAAAATCTTTCATTTGAAAATTCATTGTTTTCTTTAGCTGAAAGATATTTTACAAATTTCTTAGAAAGTAAAGCTAAATTCTTTTTTGAAATAAGCTGGTTGTTGATAAAATAACGCGTGCTTTTATCTTTTAAAAGTTTAAATACATTTAATTCTTCATTTTCAATACCAAATTCATCTAGTTCAAGCTCATCATTTAACAAAACTTCAACCATTTTAGCTTCACTCTCACTTAAAGCAAAAGTTGCTAAAATAGCTTTAAAAAGCACTGATTTTCCAGTACCACTAAGCCCAGTAAAAACAGTAAGTCCAGCTTCTAAGTCTAGTTTTGCTTGTTTAAAACCCAAATTTTCTTTTATTAAAATACTTTCTATCATTATTTACCCCAGTTTAATTTCTCTTTTAAAATTTGGAAATAATCTCTATCTTTTTTGTGTATAAAGCTAATTTCTTTTTTGCTAAGTCCTATAAAGATTTTATCATATTCTCTAGGATCAATCACTTCTTGTCCATCTAAATATAATAAGCAATGTTTAACTTTCAACTCAAGTTCAAATCCATAGGGTAAAACTATAGGTCTTTGAGTCAAAGAATGCGAGCAAACTGGAGTTACAACAAAAGTTTCATTCCAAGGATGCACTATAGGTCCTCCAGCACTAATATTGTAAGCGGTAGATCCGCTTGAGCTAGCAATTATCAAACCATCACCATAATAAGCATTAAAAAGTTTATTTTCAAAAAATACTTTTACATTTGCCATTAAAGCATTATCACGAGAAAAAACAGCATCATTAAATGCAAATTTTTTAATAACTTTGTTTTTTTTATGAAGCACTATTTGAAGCATTTTCGCTTTTTCTATTTTGTATTGCTCATTAAAAAAATCATCAAAAAACTCCTGAACTTCTTCAAAAGAAAGTGCTGTTAAAAAACCTAAATTTCCGGCATTAATTCCCAAAATAGGTTTTTTGGCTTGATAAGTTTGCCGACATAAAGATAAAAGAGTTCCATCACCACCTAAAGAAATTAAAAAATCTAAATTATGTAAATCTTTAATATTAATTTTTTCATAATTTAAAAATATAAGTTCTATATTTCTTTGTAAAAAAATTTTTTTTAAAAGTGCTATTTGCTCACTTAAATTTGTATTTAATTTACAAAATAAACCAATTTTTTGAATTTTTTCTCTATTTATATATTTTTTCATAAAAAAATTATAACAAAACTTAGCTAAGCAAAAGAATAAAATACTATAATAATGAAATTAAACAAAATTAAGCTAAGGAAAAATTTTGAGAACTCATTATAATACAGAGCTTAACATACAAAATGTTGGCGAGGAAGTGACATTATGTGGTTGGGTAAATTCTTACCGCGATCATGGAGGTGTAATTTTTATTGATCTTAGAGATCGTAGCGGACTTATACAGTTAGTATGCGATCCTGCAGATAATCAAGAAGCACACAATATAGCTTCATCGGTGAGAAATGAATATGTTTTAATAGCACAAGGAAAAATTCGCCCACGCGGTGAAGGACTTGCAAATCCAAAACTAAAAACCGGAGAAATAGAAGTTGTTATAAATAAACTTACTATTGAAAATGAAAGTGCTGTAGTGCCTTTTGCAATAGGAGATGAAAGCGTCAATGAAGAATTAAGATTAAAATATAGATTCTTGGACCTAAGAAACAAAAAGCTTTATGATAATTTTGCATTAAGATCAACTGCTTGTATAGCAACAAGAAATTCTTTAGCAAAAATGGGATTTTTGGAAGTTGAAACTCCTATATTAACCAAAGCTACCCCTGAAGGTGCTAGAGATTATTTAGTTCCATCGCGTGTTCATCAAGGAGAATTTTATGCCCTACCTCAAAGTCCTCAACTTTTCAAACAACTTTTAATGTGTTCAGGATTTGATAGATATTTTCAAATTGCAAAATGTTTTAGAGATGAAGATTTAAGAGCGGATCGCCAACCTGAATTTACTCAAATAGATATAGAAATGAGTTTTTGTGAGCAAAAAGATATCATAGCTATGGCAGAAAATTTACTTAAAGATATTTTCAAAGCTTGCGGAAAAGAAATTAGCATACCTTTTAGACAAATGAGTTATAAAGAAGCTATGGAAAATTATGGTTCTGATAAGCCTGATTTAAGATTTGATATGAAATTTATCGATGTAATTGATATTTTTGCAAAATCAAATAACGAAATTTTTGCAAATATCGCAAAAGATGCAAAGAAAAATCGCATTAAAGCCTTAAGAGTTCCAAAAGGTGATACAATTTTCTCAAAACGCCAAATGCAAAGATTTGAAGAATTTGTACGCAAATTTGGAGCAGCAGGACTTGCATTTATACAAATGAAAGAAGATGGTCCTAAGGGTCCACTTTGCAAATTCTTTAGTGAAGAGGATTTGAATGCTTTAATTCAAAGATGTGAATTAGAAGTTGGAGATGTAGTATTTTTTGGTGCAGGGGCTAAGAAAACTGTGCTTGATTATATGGGTAGATTTAGATTATTCTTAGCTGATGAAATGAAAATTATTGATGAGGATAAATTAGAATTTTTATGGGTTATTGATTTTCCTATGTTTGAACAAAATGATGATGGAAGCTATTCTGCAATGCACCATCCATTTACTATGCCAAAAAATATTGATGAACAAGATCTTGAAGAAATTAATTCTATTGCGCATGATGTGGTATTAAATGGTGTAGAATTAGGCGGAGGTAGTATAAGAATTCACAAAAGCCCTATTCAACAAAAAGTATTTAAACTTTTAAATATTGATGAAGAAGAGCAAAGAAAGAAATTTGGCTTCTTGCTTGATGCATTAAGCTTTGGAGCACCGCCACATGGTGGTATAGCAATAGGTCTTGATAGACTTATCATGCTTTTAACAAAATCTTCAAGTATTAGAGAAGTTATTGCTTTTCCTAAAACTCAAAGAGCACAATGTCTTATGACTCAAGCTCCAAGTGAAGTAAGTAATGAACAAATGAGAGAATTAGGTATAAGATTAAGGGAGAATACTAAATGAAACAATTATTTTTAATCATAGGCGCACCAGGTAGTGGTAAAACAACCGATGCGAGTATTATTGCTACAGATGATACAAATATTACTCATTATTCTACAGGTGATTTATTAAGAGCTGAAGTTGCCAGCGGTAGTGAGCTAGGAAAGACTATAGATAGTTTTATCTCTAAAGGAAATTTAGTTCCTTTAAAAGTAGTAGTTAATACTATTATAACCGCTTTAAAAAATGCACCAACTAATACTATATTAATAGATGGTTATCCAAGAAGTGTAGAACAAATGCTTGAATTTGATAGGGTATTAAAAAATCAAAATGAAGTAAATTTAAAAGGTGTTATAGAAGTTAAAGTTAGCGAAAAAGTTGCTAGAGAAAGAGTTTTAGGGCGTGCTAGAGGTGCTGATGATAATGAAGAAGTTTTTAATAATAGAATGAAAGTTTATTTAGAACCTTTAGAAGAAATAACAAATTTCTATACTAAAGAAAATATCCACCATATAATCAATGGTGAAAGAAGTATTGAAGCTATCGTTGCTGATATGAAAAAATTAATCGATGATTTATTAAAATAAAGGATGTAAAAATGGATATTAGTAAAATCAAAGTTGGAGAAGTTCCAAATAAACTTAATGCAGTAATTGAAATTCCTTATGGTTCAAACATCAAATATGAACTTGATAAAGAAAGCGGAGCTATAGTTGTTGATCGTGTAATGTATTCAGCTATGTTTTATCCAGCAAACTATGGTTTTATACCAAATACTCTTGCAGATGATGGTGATCCAATTGATGTTTTAGTGTTAAATGAATATCCTATTCAAGCAGGAGCTGTAATTCCTTGTCGTTTAATAGGAGTATTGTTAATGGAAGATGAAAGCGGTATGGATGAAAAATTACTAGCTGTCCCGGTAAGCAAAATTGATCCAAGATATGATAATATTAAAACTTTAAATGATTTACCAAAAGCAAGCTTAGATAAAATCAAAAATTTCTTCGAAACCTATAAAATACTCGAACCAAACAAATGGGTAAAAGTAAAAGAATTTGCAGGTATTGAAAAAGCGAGTGAAATTTTAGAAAATTCTATTAAAAATTATAAATAATCAAAGTCCTTTTTAAGGACTTCACAAAGGATAAGAAAAATGAAAAGTATTATTGCTTTTAGTATAGCTTTTGTTGTGTTAATAGGTGCTAGTATTGGTTTTTATATGTGGTATTTTGATGATAATTCAAAAACATATGTTTATGATTATAAGCAAAACAATTCCTACCAAAATCATACTTCAACAAATAATCAACACAATCAAGAACAAAATAATATAAGTAGTAATACTTATGAAGAATTAAATATAAATCAAGAATCTGAACCAATAGATCAAAACAAATCAAGTGTTGATGAAAATATAATAACTAAAAATACTCAAAATTCTGACTCAACATCACAAATAGACACAATAGATAACCAAAAAATAAAGAATATTAAAAAAGAAATTGCAACACCTATTAATCCTACTGAACAAATCAAAAACACTCAAATTAATCAAGTTAAAAATAAAGAACAAGCAAAAGAGGAAAAAACAACAAAATATAAAAATACTATGCAAGAATACATTGCAAAAGGTAAAACTAGTAGATATGAGCCAAGATTGAGTGATGATTTTGTTAAAGTTTATGTTTTAGATGGAAAAAATTTAAGTGATTATAGAATTTCTATGTTAAAAGAGATGATTAATCCGATTCAAGCAAATTCGCAAGATTATAATTTAACAATTTTTATCAATATGCTTTCAAATAATAATATGAAATTGAGCATTTACAATAAAGACATTGTTTTTGCTAAAAATAAGAAAAAATATAATTATGTAGATATAAAAATTTCTGATTTAAAATTTTTATTTGAAAGAAATGGTTATAATAAATATAGTAATGAAAATTTACTTGAGAAAATTAGTCAAAATCTAGCAAGAGAAGATGTGATAAAAAGAATGAAAATTCAAGGTTATGCTGATGATAGAGGTAGTATTTTTGCAAACTATATAATAGGATTAAATAGAGCAATGAATGTAGCTAAACACTTTTTTAGTTTTACTGAAATAATAGAAATAGAATCTTTAGGAAAAGATACTTACCCTATCAAAGATAAATCTGACTCACAAAGACAAAATAATCGTAAAGTAGAAATTAGTTTTTATAACTAATTTCTCAAAATTCAAAACTTCTTTAACAATTTTAAGCTAACATAACAATTTATTTTCATTCTCAAGGTAGCAATTATGTATGATAAATCACTAGAAAAAGAATATTATAAAATTTGCGAAGAACGCGGATATTTTGAAATCAATGGCAATAAAAAAATTCAAGAAAAAGGTAAAAACTTTTGCATCATGATGCCACCACCTAATGTAACGGGTGTTTTGCATATAGGTCATGCTCTAACTTGTACCTTACAAGATATCACAACGCGTTATAAAAGAATGGATGGATATAAAACTCTTTATCAACCAGGGCTTGATCATGCAGGTATTGCAACACAAAATGTCGTAGAAAAACAACTTTTAGCTCAAGGTATTAAAAAAGAAGAACTTGGTAGAGAAGAATTTATAAAAAAAGTTTGGGAATGGAAAGAACAAAGCGGTGATACTATAGTTAAACAAATGCGAATTTTAGGTATCACTCCTGCTTGGAGTCGTTTGCGCTTTACTATGGATGAAGGTCTAGTTAATGCAGTAAAAAAAGCCTTTGTAGATCTTTATGATAAGAAACTTATCGTGCGTGGAAATTACATGGTAAATTGGTGCACTCATGATGGGGCATTAAGTGATATAGAAGTAGAACACAAAGAAAATAAAGGAAAATTATATTATCTAAAATACTTCTTAGAAAATTCTCAAGAATATATCATAGTAGCTACCACAAGACCAGAAACTTATTTTGGTGATAGTGCTGTGATGGTTAATCCAAATGATGAAAGATTTAAACACTTAATTGGTAAAAATGTAATTTTGCCTTTAATAGATAGAAAAATTCCTATTATTGCAGATGAGCATGTGGATATGGAATTTGGAACTGGATTTGTAAAAGTAACCCCTGCACACGATCATAACGACTATGAAGTAGGCTTAAGACATAAACTTGAATTTATTACCATCTTTAATGAAAAAGGTATTTTAAATGAACATTGTTTGCATTTTAAAGGCTTAGAAAGATTAGAAGCAAGAGATGTTATTATAAAAGAATTACAAGAAAAAGGTTTTGTTGAAAAGATAGAAGATTATACTAATCAAGTAGGATATTGCTATCGTTGTAAAAATGTGGTTGAACCATATATTTCTAAACAATGGTTTGTGAAAAATGAAATTGCTAAAGAAAGCATAGAAAAAGTAAATCTTGGCTATAGTAAGTTTTATCCTACACATTGGATTAATAGTTTTAATGCTTGGATGAGAGATTTAAAAGATTGGTGTATTTCAAGACAACTTTGGTGGGGTCATCAAATTCCTGTATATTATTGTGAATGCTCTCATGAATGGGCAAGCGAAGAAACCCCGAGTCAGTGTCCAAAATGTCAAAGCACTAATTTCAAACAAGATCCTGATGTTTTAGATACTTGGTTTTCTTCGGGTCTTTGGGCTATGAGTACTTTAGGTTGGGGTAATAAAGACTGGGGCAAAAACACACTTTGGTATGAAGATGATTTAAAAGATTTTTATCCAAATTCTTTATTAATCACTGGATTTGATATCTTATTTTTCTGGGTTGCTAGAATGATGTTTCAAAGCACTAATGCTTTAGGTGAGCTTCCTTTTAAAGATATATATTTACATGCTTTAGTTAAAGATGAGCAAGGTAGAAAAATGAGTAAATCTTTAGGTAATGTAATCGATCCAGTACAAAGCGTGGATGAATATAGTGCTGATATTTTGCGTTTCACCCTTGCACTTTTAGCTATTCAAGGTAGAGATATAAAGCTAAGTAGTGATAAATTAATACAAGTTAGGAATTTTACCAACAAACTTTACAATGCGAGTAAATTTTTACTTTTAAATGAAGAAAAATTTGAAGATTTAGATAAAAGTAAAATTCAAACTAATTTAGCAAAATATTTGCTATCTCGTTTTGAACTTTGCGTAAAAGAAACTAGAGAAAATTTAGATAATTACCGCTTTAATGATGCAGCAAATACCTTATATAGATTTTTCTGGGATGAATTTTGTGATTGGGGGATTGAGCTTAGCAAGGCTGAAAAATCGAGTATAAAAGAACTTGGAAGCATTTTCAAAGAAGCATTAAAACTTTTAAATCCCTTTATGCCATTTATTAGTGAATATTTATACCATGAATTAAGTAAAACTTCTATTCAAACTCATGAGTCTATAATGATTTCAAAGTATCCCAAATTTAATACTAGAAATGAAAAAATAGAAAAATTATTTAATATCATCATAGAAAGTATAGTCGGTATTCGCCGTGCAAAAACTTTAGTAGAACTTGCAAATACAAAAATTCAAAAAGCTTGTATAAAATTAAATGATGAAAGTTTAATAGCTGAGTTAAAAAATTACACTAACTTCATCTCTACACTTGCAAAATGCGAAAATATCGAGTTTATCACTATAAATTTGGAAAAATCTATTAGAGATGTGAGTGAAAATTTAGAAGTTTTCATTCCTACTCAAGATCTTGATTTAAGTGGTGTTTTAAATAGACTAAATAACCAAAAAGTAAAACTTGAAAAAGAGTTCAACAAACTAGATACTATGATGAAAAATGAAAAATTTATCTCTAATGCACCCACTGCAGTAGTAGAACAAAACAAAACTCAGCTTGAAAACATTAAAACTCAACTAGAAAAAATAAATGATGAAATTTCTAATTTAGAAGGCTAATAAGTGATAAAAATACAAAATCTTAAAAAATACTACGGTAAAGAATTAGTCATTAATGATGTTTCTTTAGAAGTTAAAGAAGGTGAAATTTATGCCCTTGTTGGACATAGCGGGGCAGGAAAATCAACTTTGCTAAGATGTATTAATGGTTTGGAAAATTATCAAAGCGGCAGCGTGCAAGTTTTTGGTAAAGAAATAGCTACTTTAAAAGAAAAAGAACTTAGAAATTTTAGAAAAGACATAGGAATGATTTTTCAACATTTTGCACTTATGAATAGGAAAAATGTATTTGAAAATGTAGCTATGCCTTTAGAAATTCATAATTTTGACAAAAATAAAATTCAAAAAAGAGTTAATGAGCTTTTAGATCTTGTAGGGCTTTTAACTAAAAGTAAGACTTATCCAAATGAGCTAAGTGGTGGGCAAAAACAAAGAGTAGCCATAGCTAGAGCCCTTGCTTTAAATCCTAAAATTTTACTTAGCGATGAAGCTACTTCTGCACTTGATCCAAATACTACAAATAATATCTTAGAGCTTATTGCTAAAATTAATCAAGAGTTTAATATCAGCGTTGTATTAGTAACTCATGAAATGGAAGCAGTAAAACAAATAGCACAAAAGGCAGTATTGTTAGAACATGGACAAATCATAGGTAAAGGAAAAATCGAAGATTTGTTTTTAAAGCCGAGTGAAAAAATGCGTGAGTTTTTAGGAGAAAATGAATTTTTTCCGCAAAACGGAGTTAATGTACGCTTATATTTTTGCAAAGAAAAAGCCAATCAAAGTATCATCACTCATATGGCTAGAAGCTTAAATATTGATTTTAATATTGTATGGGGTAAAATAGAAAAATTAAACAACAATGCTTTAGGAAATTTGGTAATTAACATAGAAACTAAAGATCAAGAAAAAGTTTTAAATTACCTACAAGAAAATGGTGTTATTTGGGAGCTAGTGTAATGAATTTAGAAGCAATCTTAAGAAATTTTGAAAATATACTTTACCCAGCATTACTAGAAACTCTTTATATGAGTTTTACAGCTACTTTTTTAGCTTTTTTAATTGCACTTATCCCTGCAATCGTGCTTACTATCACAGATAAAGATGGATTATGTGAAAATAAAAACATTTATAGTGTGCTTGATTTTATTATAAATATTTTAAGATCTTTTCCTTTTTTAGTGCTTATTGTAGTCTTAAGTCCTTTTACAAAATATCTTATTGGTATTAGCATAGGTACAACTGCTACCATAGTTCCACTTACCATAGGCATTGCACCTTATCTAGCTAAAATGATTGAGAGTGCTTTTAAGGAAATTGATCCTGGTATTATAGAAGCAGCAAGATCTTACGGAGCTAGCAAAGCACAAATTATCTTTAAAGTTATGTTTAATGAGGCTTTACCAAGTATTATTAATGGTGTTACCTTAATTTTAATCATAGTTATTGGTTTTTCTGCTATGGCAGGAACTGTTGGAGGTGGAGGTTTGGGTGATGTAGCTATTCGCTATGGTTATGAGCGTTTTAGAACTGATATTATGATCCAAACTGTTGTTATTTTGATTGTGCTAGTGCAAATCATACAATTTATAGGAAATATACTTTACAAAATCACCAAAAGATAGATAATGAAACACAAACTTGGTATTTTACTAGCAGCAACTAAAAATTCAAGCTTTACCATAGGAACCCTACTCATTAATATCATGGATGTTATGAGTGAGAAGGTAGATATATTTTATATTTTACATGATGGTTTTAGCTTAAATGATCAAAATATCATGAAAAAAATCGTTAAAGATAAAATAATTGAATTCATTCCTTTTACTCAAGAAGATTTTTTAGCTACTCTTGAAAAAAATCAAAATGATATTAGTGATTTATTTTTCCTAAAAAGATGGACACATATGGCTTTTGCTAGATTTGAAGCTTTTAAGTTTTTACATGAGTGTGAAAGTATTATTTATCTTGATTTTGATGTTTTACTTTTAAAAAGCATAGATGAACTTAGGAAATTAAGAGCTAGAAAATATCATTTTGGTGCAAGATTGGGTAAAACTTTACTTATTGAAAGCTTGCCTGCAAAAAAAGAGCATCATAAAAAGCGAACATATTTAACTGGAATTTTGGTCTTTACCGATCTTATTCCAAATCCTTTACAATGTTATCAATTTATCTATAAACATTTAAATGAGAATATTCATAATTTAAACGATCAAGGATTATTTACACTACTAGCTTTAGAATACAAGTTTAAAATAAAAGATTTAAAAGATACTTATAATGGAAATATTGATTATCGAACTAATTTATCACAAAAGGCATCTATAACACATGCAGAAGGTAGCAACAATCGTTTTTGGAATAATATTTTATGCAATCAAACATGGCCTAAATGGCAAGAATACTATGAAAAATGGTTGAAATTTGGTGGTAGTGAATATTTAGATGGAGTAAAAGCTACCAATACTCAAGCAAAAGCAAGAGTAAGATATCACTTATCATATAAATTAGGTTATGCTTTTATAGAATGTACTAAAAATAAGAAAAAACTTCCAATATTGCCTTTTACTTTATTAAAGATTTATTATAAACACACAAAACTTGCTAAGCAATATCAAAAAGATTTAAAAACAAAACCTTATCTTAAACTTCCACCTTTATCAAGCTATGATGATTATAAAAGTGAAGGTATAAAAAATCAAAATACCTATTCTTATAAAATCGGACAATCTCTCATAAGTGCTCAAAAAAATTGGTATGGGGGGGGGTATATTAACTTTATAAAAGATTTGAAAAAATTTGCTAAAGAATATAAAAATAAACTAAAATAAAGCTTTTTCTACCTTATTAATATTTTTACAATATAATCAAGCATTTTAAAAACTATAAAAAGGAGTTAAAATGAAATTGTTAAAATTACTCGTTGCAAGCATAATTTTAGGTGCAAGTTTATTTGCTAATGAAGTTATCATAGTAGGTGCCACACCTGTTCCTCATGCTGAAATTTTAGAACAAACAAAAGATTTGTTAAAAAAAGAAGGCTATACGCTAGAAATTAAGGAATTTAATGATTATGTTTTACCAAATCTTAGCACAGATAGCAAGGAACTTGATGCAAATTTCTTCCAACATCAGCCTTATTTGGATGAATTTAATGCCAACAAAGGCACAAAGTTAATTAGCGTTGCAAAAATTCACATCGAACCAATGGCAGTTTATTCTAAAAAATATAAAAATATCCAAGATCTTCCACAAAATGCTACTATAGCAGTTCCTAATGATCCAACAAATGAAAGTAGAGCTTTGGATATTATCGCTAATACCAAGTTGGTAAGTTTTGAAAATGTTGCTCTAAAAACTCCACTTGATATTAAAGATAATTCTAAAAATATCAAATTTAAAGAGCTAAAGGCAGCACAACTTCCAAGAGCTTTAGATGATGTTGATTTTGCAGTGATTAATTCAAATTATGCCCTATCTGCAGGTTTAAATCCGGTAAAAGATTCTATTTTAATAGAAAGCAAAGAAAGTCCTTATGCAAATATCTTAGTAACTACTCAAGATAATAAAGACAATCCTAAAATAAAAGCTTTAGTAAAGGCTTTGCAAAGTCAAAAAGTAAAAGATTTTATCAATGAAAAATATCAAGGCGCAGTAATTCCTGCATTTTAAAATTAACCTTGAGTACCAAACTCAAGGTTAATTATTTTTAATAAGTTCTGTGGTTATTTTAGCTATTTCTAATTCTTCTTCTGTTGGAACAATTAAAATTTTAATCTTAGAATCTTTTTTGCTAATCTCACCATTTCTAAGTTGTGTATTTTTATCTAAATCTATATCAAATCCTAAATGTGCTAATCTTTGACATACTTTTGTTCTAACAATATCATCATTTTCACCTATACCAGCCGTAAAAATCAAAGCATCTACTCTAGGTAAAATCGCAAAATAAGAGCCAATATATTTACTCAAACGATAACAAAACATATCAAGAGCAAGTCTTGCTTTTTCATTATTTTGTTCAATTTGTGATTCTATATCTCTAAAATCATTAAATCCACAAATTCCATAAACACCACTTTTTTTATTCATAATAGTATCTAAATCAGCTGGATTTAAATTTAATTCTTTTGCTAAAAATGGTAATACAGCAGGATCAATATCTCCACATCTAGTTCCCATAATCAAACCTTCTAGCGGAGTAAAACCCATAGAAGTATCTACGCATTTTCCATTTTCTATAGCACAAACACTCGCACCATTTCCAAGATGAGCACTAATTGCATTAAACTCATTAGTATCCTTACCAAGTATATGTGCAGCTTGCTTGCTTACATAAGAATGTGAAGTACCATGAAAACCATATTTTCTTACTTGATATTTTTCATAAAATTCATAAGGCAAAGCATACATATAAGCATAATCTGGCATACTTTGATGAAAAGCTGTATCAAAAACAGTAACATTAAGAACATTTGGAGCTGCTTTTATCATAGTTTTAATGCCTATTAAATGTGCAGGATTGTGTAAAGGCGCTATATGAGAAACCCTATCAATTTCATTTAAAACCTCATCATTTACTAAACAATGCTTAGTTAAATTTGGACCTCCATGAACTATCCTATGCCCACATCCATCAAGTTCATTTAAATCATGTAAAATTCCACTTTGAGCAAAAAGCTCATTTACTAATTCTATACCTTGCTCATGATCTTTAATCGCTAGCTCTTTTTTATATTTTTGACCATTTTTTAAATCTTTAAGTTCTATTGTAGAATTTTGTTCGCCTATTTTTTCCACCAAACCAGAAGCCAAAGCTTCATCTTTTTCAAAAAGTTTAAATTTAATCGAAGATGAACCTGAATTTAAAACTAAAATTTTCATTTTTCTCCTTATTCTTGTGCTTGAATAGCACTTAAAATCACAGTATTAACGATATCTTCTACCAAGCAACCTCTACTTAAATCGTTAATTGGTTTTTTAAGTCCTTGTAAAATCGGACCAATAGCTAAAGAATTTGCTGTTCTTTGCACTGCTTTATAGCAAATATTTGCCGCATTTAAGTCAGGAAATACATACACATTAGCCTTTCCTGCTACTTTAGAATTTGGCATTTTGCTTTTTGCTGTTAGCATATCATAAGCAGCGTCAAATTGTATAGGGCCTTCTATTTTGAGTTGAGGATATTTTTCTTTAGCTATTTTAGTAGCTTCTCTAATTGCATCTACACTAACCCCACTCCCACTATCCCCACTAGAGTATGAAAGTAAAGCTACTTTAGGTTCAAGTCCAAAAGCCTTAGCACTATTTGCACTTACATAAGCAATTTCAGCAAGTTGCTCAGGAGTTGGATTTGGCATAACAGCACAATCAGCAAAAACCAAAACTTTATCTTCTAAAGACATAAAAAACATACCAGAAACTAAGCTTACATCAGGTTTTGTTTTTATAATTTGCAAAGCAGGACGAATGGTTTCAGCAGTAGTTGTACTTGCACCACTTACCATAGCATGGGCTTTTTGAGTATGCACTAGCAAGGTTGCAAAATATGTTTTATCTTGTACAAGTTTTTTAGCCTCTTCTTTACTCATACCTTTGCTTTTCCTAGCCTCATACAAAAGCTCTTCAAATTCTTCATTATATTGAGAATTTTTAGGGTTAATAATACGCACGCCATCAATATTGATATTTAAGCTATTAGCTTTAGCACAAATTTCATTACTATCACCCAACAAAATCAAATCAACAATCCCATTTTGCATTAAAAACTCGCTTGCCTTTAACACCCTCTCATCAAAACTTTCAGGTAAAACTACTATTTTTTTATCCGCTTTTGCTTTTTCAAAAAGCTCATAAGAAAATCTTGCTTGAGTTTTATAGGTATATTCTTGCAATAAATCTTGAGTAAAATCTTCATTTTCTTTTAACAAAACAAATCTGCTAAGCTTTTGACTTAATAAGAAATTTAGCATAGTATAATTTTCATCTTGACTTTTTGCATATAATGGAGTGTTTAACTCCTTAGCTAAAACAATATTTAAATTTAAATCCCCCATTAAACCAAAATCATCTATCCCAATCACTATAACAAAATCACTTTCTTTTTTAATTTTCTCATAATCTTGTATAATTTTTTTAAAAAAATTATTTGGATTTTGAGTAAATTTAACCTGATAATCATTTTTTTCAAAACTACCAAAAAAATCTAGCTTGGAATTTATCTTTGAACACATTGAAGCAATTTTTTCTTTATTTTTTTCACAAAAAACAGGAAAATAAAAAGCTATTTTGCCTTGAATTTTCTTTAAAGATTGTGCCAAAAATTTTTCATCAATACAATTTAATAAAAACATGGATTTCATTTTTTCCTCTTTTTTTAACAAAATAGTTGTTTTTTTGTAATATAATAATTCTAAAATTCATCACAATAATATAAGGTTATAAAGCTATGAAATTTAAAAATGTTAATTTTTACTTGTTACCTTTTGTAATGTTTGGTTGTAGTGCAACTGTTGATCCACATATTAACATGAAACCACCTGCTTATGTTGAAGAGTTAGCTCCTAAACAAAATAATAATACTCAAAGCAATCCCGGATCTTTATTTGGCAAAGGAGATAATCCTTTATTTTCTGATAAAAAAGCTATGAATGTTAATGATTTGGTAACAGTAGTTATTAGAGAAAATGCTACACAAAACTCACAAGGCTCCAAAGCCACAAGCAAAAATAATAATGCCAATTTAGGTGGAGGTCAAATAACTACTGGTGCGGGGCTTAGTAAAGTTAGAGATTTTTTAAATGATTATACTAATGTAGGTTATACAACAACAAGCACTTCACAATATCAAGGTACAGGCTCTCAAACTAGAAGTGAAAATTTTCAAACTACAATTTCTGCTAGAGTAATTAAAGTTTTATCAAATGGAAATTATTTCATAGAGGGAAGTCGCGAGCTTTTAATTAATGGCGAAAAGCAAATCATTCAACTAAGCGGAGTTATAAGACCTTATGATATTTCTCAAGACAATATGATAGATAGCAAATATATAGCTGATGCAAAAATTCTTTATAAAACAGAAGGTGATATAGACAAATCAACCCGCAAACCTTGGGGAACAAAATTTATGGAAACCATTTGGCCTTTTTAACTAAATGGTTTTATATAAAACTTGGTGCATCATTTGAAAATAAAATCAAGTCTCCATTTTTAGTTAATTTTGCCAAAGTTTGCACTAATTTAGATTTTTCTTTTAATACAAAAAAATCCAAAGTGATATGTTTTTGCAAAATCACACTATTAGCTTCTGAAGTAATAATCACAAAATCAAAACATTCATTAATAATTTTACATAATTTTATATTTTCTTCTTCATTTACTTCAACTATACCAGGAGTTACCAAAACTCTTCTTCCTTGATAATTTTTACAAAGCTCATAACTTTGACTCATACCATTAAAATTTCCATTAAAACCATCATCTATAATAAATTTAGGCTCCTTAGAAACTATTTGCAAACGATGTTCAACCGCTTTGAGATTAGATACACTTTTAATAATTTTTTCTATTTCTATACCAAAATAATATGCAAGTAAAACACACACACCGATGTTATAAGCGTTGAAAGAGCCTAATAAATTTGCATGGAAGATATATTTTTTATCATCTAATCTTACTTTAAAATCTAAACCATCTAAACTTGCCCTAACATCACTTAAGCACTTATCATAAAACTCATTTTCATATAAAGTACTTGAATGTAAAAAGTATTTTTCTAAACGCTTAGACTTTAAAGCTTGTAGTTTTGCCTTACGAATATTGTCTTGTGTTTTAAAATATTCTAAGTGGGCTAAACCAATCTCACCTATTACACAAATTTGAGGATTTAAAAACTCTGTAATTTCTAAAATATCATTTTGCTCTCTTGCTCCAGCTTCTACGATATAAATTTGAGTATTATCTTCTAAATTTTCATTAATATCTCTAACTATACCCATAAAAGTATTTACGCTTCTTGGAGTTTTATAGCATTTAAATTCATCTTTTAAAAGTTCATATAAAAAATTTTTAATACTAGTTTTTCCAAAACTTGCTGTAATTAAAATAATTTTTAAGTTTTGATTACCTTGAATTTTTTTATTTGCTTTATTTATAAAATGTTTTTGATTGATCTTTTCTATAAAAAAACTTAGCAAAAAAGTAACTATTAAAGCTTCTAAACCCATCCAAAAGAATGGCATAAATACTAAAATAAAGAGTGATAAAAGTAAAAAATAACGCTTAATTCTAGCAGTAAAAACTAACTTTTTATCCAAATTCTTATATAAATATCCGCCATATAACAAAGATAAAGCAAAAACTATAAAATATAAATAAAAATTTCCACTATATAAGGAAAACACAAAAGCAAAATAAGGAATAATTAAAAAATACAAATGCCACAATGGCTTAGTAAAATGCAAAATTATGCGTGAAAATTTATAAGAATGCCATTGTAAAGTCAAAATTAAGTAAAAACCAAGCAAAAAATTTAAGCTTAAGAAGGCTATCATACTAATCATTTTTTAAAAATTCCTCGTGTATTTTTTCACTTATAAAACCAGCATGCTTTAAGAAGAAAAAATGATCCCCATCTAGTGCAAAAAGTTTTCCTTTTTGTGCCAAAGAGTGAATGATTGCACCGCTTTTTAATGGTGTAGCCTTATCTTCATTACCCCAAAAAATTAAAATAGAATTTTTAAGTTTTTGAAATTCATTTTCCAAATTTTCATTGACAACCTTTTTAAAGGTTTCATACATCACTTCACTCATACCTTGAACATCTTTACTAATAAAAAATTTTCTCCAAAAATCCCCATAAGGAAGATTTTTTAAAATTTTAAACAAGGTTATTTTAAATCTCACCTTAAAACTTTTTGGCAAAATCACACCTGCACTTGAAAGTAAAATCAAGCCTTGAAAATTAGAATTTTGACACATAATAGTCGCAACTTTTCCACCAAAAGAATGCCCCATTATAAAATCCACTTTTTGTTCTATTGTTATTAAAAAGTCTTCTACAACTTTTGCATAAGAATAAGAGTCCATAGGTGCATCTATGCTTGAATTTCCAAAACCAGGTAAATCCAAATAAATTTGCTTAAAATCACTCAAAGGCTTTTCAAAAGCTTGCTTCATAAGCTCTTTATTAGCACCCCAACCATGTAAAATAAGTATAGTTTTATCATATTTTGAATTAATAAGCTCATAACTTAAATTATAAAAATATCCATTAGAATATACTCTAGTTTTTGCCATTTCTAGCCTTTTTTATCTTCATAAATCTTTTCCAAAAGCACTACAGCTTCACTTAAACGCTCATATTCTTCAAAACTCAAAAGCACAGCTTCAAATTTATTGTTTTTTACAATCACCACTCTATTGTTTTCGTTTTTTTTAGTTTTTTCAAGCATAGTGCTGAAATTTCTTACCACTTCGGTGGCTGTGTAAATTTCATCTTTGCTAAAAGTAGCCATGGTTACAATTTGCCTTTTTGACCATTAATACTATGAATAAAAGCATAGTCAATTTTAATTTGTTTTTCTAGTTCTATACTTTTAGCTAGATTATTAATGGTTTGAGTAAAATCTTCAAATAAATAATTTGCCAAAGATCCTGGATTTGGATTAATTTCATTTAAATAAACCTCATCATCTACTACAAAAAAATCACAGCGAACCAAAGCTCCTTTAAATAAAGGATTGTAAATTCTGGTAAAACTATCCCTTAGTTTTTGTTTTAATTCTTCGCTAATATTTGCTTCACTTACTTTAGAACTTTCTGAAAAACCTAAATATTTTTGCTCAAAATCTAAAATTTCATTTTTTTTAGGCTCTTCAATAGTCGAAAATTCCATTTTTTCACCTATCATACAACCAGCTAAATTATATTCTTTTATATTACTTACAAATTTTTCAACTACCACATCCTCATCAAATTCAAAAGCAACATCTTTGGCATATTTAAGCTCACTTTCATCTTTGACTATGCTTATACCTATACTACTTCCAAGTCTTGCTGGTTTTAATATACAAGGAAATTCCAAAGAAACATTTTGCTCTTTATGTAAATTTAAAACCTTGTAATCAAGTGTTTTTACTCCGACACTTTGCGCATAAAGCTTAGTTAAAATCTTATTAAAAGATAAAACACTAGCCTCTATACGCGGTCCTATATATTTTATGCTATAAAAATCAAGTAAAGCAGCTATTTTGCCATCTTCACCATCTTTACCATGAACTATATTAACAACTACATCTATGTCGAGTTTTTTTTCACCTAGCATATTTTTTATAAAAAATCCACCTTGCTTTAACACCAAAGCTTTTTCTTTTTTATAAGCACCGCCACTAAAAGTCTTAGCATTCATTTTCTCTTCATCTATTAGAAAAAATTCCTTATTTTTATCACAAAATATGAATTTTTTTTGCACTTTGAGAACTTTTTTTAATACAACTGCACTTACTATACTAATCTCATGCTCATAAGAATTTGCACCAAAAATTACACCATATACCATTACATCTTCCTTTTATCATGCTAATTTTTTTAAAGCTTCTTTAATAAGTTCGCTAGTATTTTTACTCTCACAAGTTTTTAAAACCTTTAAAATACTTTCTTGTTTAAAACCAAGAGAAAGTAGTGCTGCTAAGGCTTGTGCTTGATCTTGATTGGAATTTTCTATATTGATTTTTGCATCACTTAATTCAGCAATAATTCTTTTTGCGCTTTTTGGACCAATACCTGGAACTTTTTTAAATACACTCTCATCACCATTTTGCAAAGCTGCATAAAAGGTATTTGTATCTAAACTTGAGCAAAGTGCCATAGCAGTAGTTGCCCCTATGCCATTAATCTTGATCAATAATTCAAACATTCTTTGTTCATTAACATCTAAAAATCCATATAATTTATGTGAATCTTCTTTAATAATTTGAGTGATTAAAAATTCAACCTTTTGATTTTTTTCAAAAATACTTGAGCAAAAAAGCGAAACAAAAACACCATAACTTACCCCACTTGAAGTTTTTAAAATTACAAAAGTAGGTTCCTTTTTTACAACTACTCCTTCAATAGCTACTATCATTGTTTATTCCTTATAGTTGCTTATAGAGCGAATTTCATAAACATTAGTGTTATCTTCTGTAATATTTTTTTCAAGCTCAAAACATTGAATTTTTTCTTCATTATGTGGATGATAAGTTAATTCTTTTTTAGGATACAACAAATTAAATTTTATTTCATTCAAATCCATCCATTTTCCACTTTTATTAATAATTTTAGATTTTAAAAAATTATCTTGAATTTTTTTAAGCTTTTCTATATTTGCCTTCTCTTCTTCATTTAAAGCCTCTATCTTATTAGCCAAAATGTTTAAATTTTCTATTTTTTGATTAAAATCTTTAATAGTAATTTTGTAAGCTTGTGGTATAGCTCTTTTTGCACTCATTAGTTCTTTTGCTTTTTGTTGTAAAAGTCGAACAGAATCCTTACTCACATGGATAGTATGCTTTGTCTCTTCAATCTCCCTAGCTAAGTCTTCTCGCTCTTTTTTCAAAGCATCAATATGCAATAAAATTTCTTCTCCGCTTTTTTCATCACCAAAAGCTTTCAAATCCTGTATGATAAGCTTATTGCCACTACCCTCAACTTTTTCTATATGAATTAAGCTTTTTGCACTACATATACAATTTCCACCAAGCTCTTGTATGTAAATTTCATCAGCAATAATCTCTCCTCCCATTGCTTTTTTTATATTAACTTTTTTTGCCTTAACAACTCCATTTTCTAAAGTTTCAGCGTTTAATTCTTCTGCTTCACAATATCCCCTTAAAATATTTACTTCAACTTTTTGACCTATAATAGAACTTTTATGATGGGTACTACCTTTAAGGATTACTTTTTTACCTCTTACAACAGCATCTTGTGCTATATTACCTACAATATCAAGCTCTTGTGCTTCTACGGTAATTCTTGGGCCTATAGCATCTTCTAAAGCATTGGTGTTTTTTATGACAATAATAACTTGCTTATCAAAACCTGCCCAAATAGAACCCGTACTTTTAAAATCAACTTTATTAAATTCAAGATAATTTTCTATTTCATAAATAGATTTTTTCTGTATAATAAAACCATCTTTTTTTGCAATATATTTTACACTCTCATCATCTTCTTTAACTTCAAAATTATCAGAACAAACAATCTTTTCTTTGTTTGTTTTTGGCGGGAGTGCTTTTAAAATTTTAAATCTTAAATCCTTTCCATCGCTACCTTCTTTTGGTTTAATCCTTTCAATAGCCACCTCATCTTTTCCTATAGGTGCTACATAATTTCTATTCATTACATCATTATGTTTTTTTAAATTATCTAAATAATGATATATAATTTCTTCATCAGTAGGATTTTGTGGATCAATACCTTTACTTATATCAAATTCTATTTCAAAATCAAATTTTTGCCTTTCCTTAACTTTAGCGTTAAAATCAATTATTCTCTTTTTTAAGTCATAATTTCTAAAACCAAGCAAATATTTATCTTTTATCATTATCTTATAAATAGCTTCTAAAAGATCTAATGCGAGCTTGTCATAGTAAAATATCACTTCCATAGGCTTTATAATAGCTTTTAGGGAAGTACAAAAATCATTTGTATGTAAATTTATTTCAAACTTTTGCTTATCTGTTGGTTTTTTAAAATAAATTTCTATTTTATATTCTTGTTCTATATTTAAATCATGGATTAAAAATTTTTCATCTTCTTCAAAAATTTTTAATTCTTTTTCATTAACTTTTATCCATTCTTGATTATCATAAGTATAAGAAGTACTAAAACTCAACAATCTAAAATCAAGCTCATCAACTTCACATTTGTTTTCAGAAGCAAACACTAAAAGCTCTTTATATGGATCTTTAGTATATAAAATTTTATTTTCTTCCATAATTTAAGTTTCCTTATTTATGTATAAAATTTTAATTTTATCAAAAATAAAATCAAAATTTAGTTAAAATTATTATTATTAAAAATTTTATAATACTCAAACTAATATTAAAGAATGAAAATTAATGAAAAAAAATATTATTTTTAAAAATTTTATCATCAATGCTTTAGGAATTTTATTTTCTAGAATTATGGGTGTTTTAAGAGATATTATTTTAGCTTTGTATTTAGGAGCTGGAATCTATAGCGATATTTTCTTTGTAGCATTAAAAATGCCTGCGTTTTTTAGAAGAATTTTTGCAGAAGGAGCTTTTGGACAAGCTTTTTTACCAAGTTTTTTAAAAGCTAGCAAAAAAGGTGCTTTTTGTTTAAATGTCTTATTGCAATTTAGCATCATTGTTTTTTTAACTTGTGTTTTAATAAGCTTTTTTGCTGAATTTTTTACAAAAATTTTTGCTTTTGGTTTTAATAAAGAAACCATTATTTTAGCAGCACCCTTAGTTTCTATCAATTTTTGGTATTTATTTTTTATCTTTTTAGTAACTTTTTTAGGCTCATTATTAAACTATAAGCAGAATTTTTTCATCACTTCTTTTTCAGCTTCATTTTTTAATCTTTTTGTGGTTATTGCAGGATTTTTCGTTAGTCAAGATGAACCTTTAAAAGCTTTATATTATTTTTCTTATGCAACCATTTTAAGTGGTTTAGCTCAACTTATATGGCATATTTTTGCTTTAAAAAATACTAGAATTTTAAAAAGTATGTATTTAAGTATCAAACTTAGAAGGACAAAAGCAAGTCTAAATAAATTCCACTCTACTTTTACCCATGGACTTTTAGGCTCTTCAGCTAATCAAATTAGTTCTTTATTAGATACCACTATAGCTAGTTTTTTAATGGCTGGAAGTATTTCTTATTTATATTATTCTAACAGAGTTTTTCAACTTCCCTTAGCACTTTTTGCAATCGCCCTAAGTCAGGTAAGTTTTCCAAAAATATTAAGACATTTAAAAGCAAATGAAGAACAAAAGGCCTTAGCTTTTATGCAAAAGGCTTTTGAGTATTTAAGCATGCTTTTGATTTTAGCTAGTATAGTTGGGATCATTTTAGCTAAAGAAATTGTGGAATTTTTATTTCAAAGAGGAAATTTCAATCAAGAGGATACGAAAATTACAGCATTTTTATTACAAGCTTATCTTTTAGGACTTTTACCTTTTGGCTTACAAAAGCTTTTTTCTTTATGGCTTTATGCCAAATTTAAACAAAAAATAGCAGCCATAATTGCTTTCAAAACACTTTTTATATCAGCATTTTTTAGCATTGTGATTATTTTGCTTATCAAAGAAGAGGCATATAAGAGCTTAGGTATCGCATTGGCTTCATCTATTAGTGCTTTTTATTTATTATATGCTAATATTAAAGAATTTGGTTTTAAAAATCTTTGGGGTATTTTTAGAGTTAAATTTTGGCTTATTAGCATAGTATTTTTAAGTTTATTTGCTTTAGGCTTATTTGAAATTAAAGATATTTTAATACAATTTTTAATTGAAATGTATCATTTTTTTAAAGGTTTATTTTGATGGTATTTTTTGATAGCGTTTTAAAGAAAAAATGCAAATTTGTCCCACATGAGACAAAAAAAGCAAATATTTATCTATGCGGACCTACCGTGTATGATGATGCACATTTAGGCCATGCAAGAAGTAGTGTATGTTTTGATTTTTTAAGAAGAGTTTTAATAGCAAATGATTATGAAGTAACTTTTGCTAGAAATTACACTGATATTGATGATAAAATCTTAAAAAAAATGCAAGAGAGTGGTAAAAGTTTAGAAGAAATTACAAATTTTTACATTGAAAGATATGAAGAGGATATGCGAGCACTTAATATCTTAGAACCTGATTTTAAACCAAAGGCTACAGCTTATATTGAGCAAATGATTGCTTACATAGAAAAACTTTTAGAATTAAACCTAGCTTATAAACTTGAAGATGGAATTTACTTTGATACTAGCAAAGATGATAAATACTTTTATATTTCTAAAAGAAATTTAGAAGATAATCAATCACGCTTAGAAGAAAGTGTAGCTAAAAAAAATGATAGTGATTTTGTCTTGTGGAAATTTGATGAAAAATTTTATCCTGCAAATTTTGGCAAAGGAAGGCCGGGTTGGCACACAGAATGCGTTGTGATGATAGAGAGTATTTTTAAAGACAAACTTGATATTCATGCAGGGGGTATAGATTTACTTTTTCCTCATCATGAAAATGAAGCTTGTCAGTGTCGTTGTAAAAACAACCACGAACTGGCTAATTTTTGGCTACATAATGGCTTTGTGCAAATTAATGGTGAAAAAATGAGCAAAAGCTTAGGAAATAGCTTTTTTCTAAAAGACTCTTTAAAGCTTTTTAGTGGAGAGGTTTTGAGATTTTATCTTTTAAGCGTGCATTATAGAGCACATTTTAATTATGCTTTAGAAGACTTACAAGCTGCCAAAAAAAGACTTGATAAATTTTACCGCTTAAAAAAACGCTTAAATTTAAATGCTTTTATAGGTGAAAAAACCATCATAGAAAGCGAAATTGCTAAAAATATCTTAAAAGTATTAAATGATGATTTAAATGCCTCTAAGGCTTTAGCTTTACTTGATGAGTTTATTAATGAAAGTAATATTTATTTAGATCAAAATCCAAAAGATAAAGTTTATAAAGCTAAACTAGAAAAAACTTTAAAAGAACTTGCATTCATTTTTGGTATAGGTTTTATAGATGCTATAAAATATTTTCAATTTGGCATTAGTAAAGAACAATGTCAAGAAATAGAAGAAAAAATCACTTTACGCAACAAAGCAAAACAAGAAAAAAACTACGCCTTAGCAGATCAAATTCGCAATGATTTAGCTAAGGAAAATATTCTTTTAATGGATACACCAAATGGTGTAGTATGGGAGAAAAATGGATAAAAATTACAAAGAAATGAAGCTTAAAGAAGTTTTTATCCGCTTTAAGCCTTATTATAAAGAGTATTGGTTTTATTTTATTTTAGCTATCATTGGTATGCTTTTAACTAGTGGTGGAACAGCAGCTAGTGCTTATATCATAGAACCTATTTTAAATAAAATTTTTATAGAAAAAAATGTTGAATTACTTTATTATATGCCTTTTCTTGTTGTTTTAATTTATGCTTTAAAAAACCTTGGTGCTTATATGCAAGTTTATTATATATCGTATGTTGGAACAGATATTTTAAGAAGATTAAGAGAATTAGTTCTTGGTAATCTTTTGCGTTTGGATATGAGTTTTTTTCAAAAATATAGAAGTGGAGAACTAATTAGCAGATGCACTTCTGATATTGGAGCTTTGCAAAATATTGTTTCTACCATTATACCTGAAATTTTAAGAGAAAGTTTAACCGCGATTGGACTTTTAAGTGTTGTCATTTACCAAAGTCCAAAACTTGCTTTTTTTGCTTTAGTGATTTTACCTTTGGCAATTTACCCTCTTGCTATTTTTGCTAAAAAAATTAAAAAAATAGGACGCAATACTCAAGAAAAAAATTCCGATCTTACTTCAAGATTAAGTGAAATCTTTTCTAATATAGAACTGATTAAAGCTTCTAATGCAGGCAAAAACGAAATGCAAAAATTTAGCCAAACCAATAGTGAAGTTTGCAGACTTTCTTTAAAAGGCATTAGAATCGAAGCTTTAAGTAGTCCTTTAATGGAATCTATGGGCTCAATTGGATTTGCAATAGTAATTATAATAGGAGGGAAAGAGGTTATAGAAGGAAGTTTAAGCATAGGTTCTTTTTTTAGCTTTACTACGGCTTTATTTATGGCTTATACCCCTATTAAAAGGCTTTCATCACTTTATACAAGATTGCAAAATGCAGTAGCAGCAAGCGAGAGAACTTTTTACCTAACTGATTTAAAACCGCAAATTAAAGGTGGCAATGAAAAACTTACAGAAAGTATTCAAAATATTCATTTTAAAAATGTATCTTTAAGCTATCAAAAAGATAAAATGGTATTAAAAGATATAAATTTTTCTTTTAATAAAGGAGAAATTCTAGCTCTAGTTGGATCAAGCGGTGGAGGGAAATCTTCTATTATTAATCTTTTAATGTATTTTTTTGAAAAAGATAGCGGAGAAATTTTAATTAATCAAAAAGATATTAGTTCTTTTGATATTATTAGTTTAAGAGAAAATATCTCTTTAGTAACTCAAAATATTTATATATTTAATGATACCATAGCTCAAAATATTGCTTATGCTAAAGAATACGATGAAACACGCGTAATAGAGGTTTTAAAACAAGCTAATGCTTATGATTTTGTACAAGAACTTGGTGGCATACACACTGAATTAAAAGAGCATGGGAAAAATCTTTCAGGTGGGCAAAAACAACGCATTGCTATAGCAAGAGCTTTATACAAAAATCCTCAAATTTTAATTTTTGATGAAGCCACTTCAGCACTTGATAATGAAAGTGAAAAAGCCATAGTAAAAACCATAGAAAGTCTAAAAAAAGATCGCTTGATTCTTATTATCGCTCATAGGCTTAGTACTATAGAAAATGCTGATAAAATTGCAGTACTTGATAAAGGTAAAATTGCATCTATAGGAAATGATGAATATTTGATGAAACATTGTGAAATTTATCAAAAATTAAAACAAAAGACTCAAAAAACTAATAAAATAAAAGAAAAATAAAACTAAAAATTATTATTTTTTTAGTAAAATATCTTAATTTTGCAAAGTAAGGAAAAAAATGACTTATGATAGTTTAAAACCTTTAATTTATAAATTAGATCCAGAAAATGCTCATGCTTTAGTTGAATTTGGTATGCGAACTCTAGATTGCATATTTCCTGGAGGATTTAGTTTTTTCGCAAAAGATTATATAGTAAATGATGAAATTTTAAATCAAGAAATTTTTAATCTAAATTTCTACAATCCCGTTGGTTTAGCAGGTGGATTTGATAAAAACGCAACTATGATACGACCACTAAGTGCTTTAGGTTTTGGCTTTTTAGAATATGGAACTTTCACCCCAAAACCACAAAGTGGCAATGAAAAACCTAGACTTTTTAGACTTGTTGAACAAGAAAGTATTCAAAATGCTATGGGGTTCAATAATAAAGGCAAAGATGCCATTGCGAAAGAAGTTAAAAAAGTTTATCCTTTTAGTATACCTTTAGTAGCAAATATAGGCAAAAATAAAATTACCCCAAACGAAGAAGCTATTAATGATTATATTATTTTATTAAAAGAATTTAAAGATTTGTGCGATTTATTTGTGATTAACATTTCTTCACCAAATACCAAAAATTTAAGAGATTTGCAAAGTGAGGAATTTGTAAGTATCTTATTTACTCAAGCAAAAGAAATTACAGATAAACCTGTGATTTTAAAAATCGCTCCAGATATGAGTATAGATAGTGCAATTTCACTTTGTAAAAGTGCTATTAGTGCAAAAGCTGATGGCATTATCATGGCAAATACTAGCATAGATTATTCTTTGATCGACAATACAAGAACCTTTGGTGGAATTAGTGGTAAATTAATCACTCAAAAAAGTGCAACATTTTTCAAAGAAGTGGCTAAAGAAATTTACAAAGATACTATTTTAATAGCAAGTGGAGGTATAGATAGTGCCGAGCTTGCTTATGAGCGTATTAAAAATGGAGCAAGTTTGGTTCAAATTTATACAGCCATGATTTTCAAAGGACCAAGCATTGTTAAAAATATCAATCAAGGCTTAATCGAACTTTTAAAACAAGATGGTTTTGATCATATTAGTCAAGCTATAGGAGTTAATTTTAAATGATTAATTATAAAAAAATCACCCTTGAAAATGAACTTGAAATTTACGCCTTACCTGTAAATAAAAAAAGTGGTGTTATAAGTGTAGATATTTTTTATAAAGTTGGTTCAAGAAACGAAAAAATGGGAAAAAGTGGCATAGCTCATATGCTTGAACATTTAAATTTTAAAAGTACAAAAAATTTAAAAGCAGGTGAATTTGATGAAATAGTCAAGGGTTTTGGCGGAGTAGATAATGCAAGCACAGGCTTTGATTTTACTCACTATTTTATAAAATGTTCTAGCGATAATTTAGATAAATCCTTGTGGCTTTTTGCTGAATTAATGCGTAATTTAAATTTAAAAGATGATGAATTTCAACCTGAAAGAAATGTAGTTTTAGAAGAAAGACGTTGGAGAACTGATAACAATCCTTTAGGATATTTATATTTTAGATTATACAATCATGCTTTTTTACATCATCCATACCACTGGACCCCGATAGGCTTTTTTAAAGATATACAAAATTGGAAAATACAAGATATACAAGAATTTCATCAAACTTTTTATCAGCCAAAAAACGCTATTTTGCTTGTGAGTGGTGATATAAATGAAGATGAAGTTTTTGCTTTAGCTAAAAAGCATTTTCAAAATATAAAAAATACTAAAGAAATTCCTATAGTTCATGAAAAAGAACCTGAACAAGATGGTGCTAAACGCATAATCTTACACAAAGAAAGCGATACGCAGTTACTGGCACTTGCATATAAAATTCCAGCATTTAACCATGAAGATATGCCAAAACTTTGCGCATTAAGTGAGCTTTTAGGAAATGGGAAAAGTTCTTTAATAAATGAAATTTTAATTGATAAATTAGAACTTATCAATGAGTTTTATGCTTATGCAAGTGAAAACATAGATGAGAATTTATTTATATTTATTTGTGTTTGTAATGAAGGAATAAAAGCAGAAGATGTTGAAAAAGAGCTTTTGAAAATTCTTGAAGATGTAAAAAATGCTAAATTTGATGATACTATCATGGAAAAAATCAAAAATACCGTAAAAAGTGATTTTATTTTTTCATTGAGCAATGCAAGTAATGTTGCAAATATTTATGGTTCTTATCTTGCAAAAGGTGATTTAAAGCCTTTGCTTGATTATGAAAAAAACATAGAAAATCTAAGTAAAAATGATTTAATTCATTGTGCTAGAAAATACTTTAATGAAAGCAAATCTACTACAATAATCTTAAAAAGGGGTGAAGATGGACAATAAAATCATCATAGGAGCAATGACAGCTTTAATAACACCATTTAAAAATGGAAAATTAGATGAGCAAACTTACCATAAACTCATCAAAAGACAAATTATAAATGGAATTGATGCGGTAGTGCCTGTTGGAACAACCGGAGAAAGTGCAACTTTAACCCACGAAGAACATAGAATTTGCATAGAAATAGCCTTAGATGCGTGCAAAGGAAGTTCTTGTAAAGTTTTAGCAGGAGCAGGAAGCAACGCTACACATGAAGCTGTTAGCTTAGCTAAATTTGCACAAGAGCATGGAGCTGATGGAATTTTAAGTGTTACTCCATACTATAATAAACCCACACAAGAAGGTTTATATCTTCACTATAAAGAAATAGCAAAAAGTGTTGATATACCTGTGCTTTTATATAATGTACCAGGAAGAACAGGATGCGAACTTCAAACAGAAACTATTATAAGATTATTTAGAGATTGTGAAAATATTTATGGAGTTAAAGAAGCTAGCGGAAGTATAGATAAATGCGTTGATTTACTAGCACATGAACCTAGAATGATACTTTTAAGCGGAGAAGATGCAATTAATTATCCTATACTTTCAAATGGTGGAAAAGGTGTGATTTCAGTTACTTCAAATTTACTTCCTGATATGATTTCAAAATTAACTCATTTAGCTTTAGAAGAAAAATATATTGAAGCTAAAAAAATCAATGATGAGTTATATAATATTAATAAAATTTTATTTTGTGAAAGCAATCCTATACCTATTAAAGCAGCGATGTATATAGCAGGTTTAACTCCTACTTTGGAGTATCGTTTGCCACTTTGCAAACCTAGTGATTGTAATTTAGCAAAAATAGAAACAATTATGAAAAACTATAATATAAAAGGATTTTAATGGATACTTTTTTTCAAAACAAAACTTTAGTAATTAGTGGCGGAACAAGAGGAATTGGGAAAGCTATTGTATATGAATTTGCAAAAGCAGGTGCTAATATAGCTTTTACTTTTAATTCTAACGCAAATTTAGCTCAAGAAATCGTAAAAGATTTAGAATCAAACTATAAAATCAAAGCAAAAGCTTATGAATTTAACATACTTGAACCAGAAACTTATAAAGAATTATTTGAAAAAATTGATCAAGATTTTAACAGAATAGACTTTTTTATTTCCAATGCTATTATTTCAGGTCGTGCTGTTGTAGGCGGATATACTAAATTTATGAAATTAAAACCAAAAGGTATTAATAATATCTTCACAGCAACTGTTAATGCTTTTGTTGTCGGAGCACAAGAAGCAGCAAAAAGAATGGAAAAAGTTGGCGGAGGTAGCATACTTTCAATCTCATCAACAGGAAATTTAGTTCATATTGAAAATTATGCTGGTCATGGTACTGCAAAAGCAGCCGTAGAAGCTATGGCAAGATATGCTGCAACTGAACTTGGCTCTAAAAATATTCGCGTAAATGTAGTAAGTGGCGGACCAATCGACACTGATGCACTTAAAGCATTTACAAATTATGAGGAAGTTAAAAATGCGACTATTAATCTTAGTCCATTAAACCGCATAGGAGAACCTCAAGATCTAGCTGGGGCATGTTTATTTTTATGTTCTGATAAAGCAAATTGGATCACAGGTCATACTTTAATTGTAGATGGCGGTACCACTTTTAAATAATTCATTACCTTTTGGTATTTTATACAAGGATTAAAAGCGATGAATTTGCCTAATATATTAGCGTTTATGAGGATATTATTAGCTCCACTTTTATTTTTTTTGCTAATCAATGATTTTGAAAATATCCATCCTAGTTGGGTAAATTATTTTGCTTGTGTTGTTTTTGGTATAGCTGCTTTAACCGATTTTTTTGATGGTTATATTGCAAGAACTTGGAATCAAACAACAAAACTTGGAGCTATTATAGATCCACTTGCTGATAAGATGCTTGTTTTAGCTGCTTTTTTGGGATTATTACTCACCCAAAAAGCTGATCCTTGGATAATTTATATTATTTTAGTAAGAGAGTTTTTTATAACCGGCTTTAGAGTGGTTATGGTAAGTGAAAAATTTGATGTAAGCGCTTCTTTTGCAGGGAAAATCAAAACAACTTTTCAAATGATTGCTATTATATTTTTAATCATGCAGTGGCCTTTTGCCAATACTTTATTATTTATTGCTTTAATACTTACGCTTTATTCGGCTTTTGAATATGTATTAGCCTACATTAATCACTCAAAAAAGGTATAAAATTGAAATCATATTTATTTTTATTCATCATTTTAGCTATAGGATTTAAATTTTATTCCTTTAGCTTTTTAGTGACACTTTTGGTAATATCTTTTTTAATTTTTTTTCACGAACTAGGACATTTTTTAGCTGCAAAACATATGAGAGTTGATGTAGAAATTTTTAGCATAGGATTTGGAAAAGCTGTTTTTAAAAAAACCTACAAAAATACAGAATATCGCTTGTCTGCTTTACCTTTTGGTGGCTATGTTAAACTTAAAGGACAAGATGACTTAAATCCTAGTAAAAAAAACTATGAACCAAATAGTTATAATACTTTAAATCCTTTAGCTAAAATTTACATACTTTTTGCAGGACCATTTTTTAATTTTTTTTTAGCCTTTTTGCTTTATATAGCCATAGGTTTTTTAGGTATTCAAAAAATAGCACCTATAATAGGAAATATAGCACCAAATTCAGCTGCCCAAAAAGCAAATTTACAAATTGGGGATAAAATATTGGCTATAAATGGAGTAAAAATTCAAAGTTTTGAAGAAATTAGCAAACTAGTCCATACAAAGCCTATCACTCTAAACATAGAAAGAGATGATAAAATTATCAATATCATCCTTACTCCACAAATTGATCAAGGATATAATGAGTTTTATCAAAAAGTTCAAAAACCTCTTATTGGTATAGCTCCTAAAAATGAATTTGTAACGATTTATCATCAAGGAATTGATAGTTTAAAATATGCTTATAATGAAAGCATAGAAGCTTCTATGCTTATATTTAAAGGATTAGCTAAGATTATAAGCGGGGAGTTAGATGCTAAAAATATGGGTGGAATCATCACTATGGTTGATATTACATCAAAGGCAGCAAATACTAGCATCGTAGTTTTATTTTTAATCACAGCTTTAATTTCTATCAATCTTGGGGTGTTAAATCTACTTCCTATCCCAGCATTAGATGGAGGGCATATACTATTTAATCTTTATGAATTAATCTTTAAAAAAGAAGTTCCAAAAATATGCTTTGAATATCTTAGTTATTTTGGTATGGCTTTACTTTTAAGCTTAATGATATTTGTAACTTATAATGATATTACCCGTTTTATGAACAATTAATAAGTCCTTGTTGCAAAATCATAACGATTAAATTCACCTACTATATTATTTTTACGATAAAAACTATTGTAAAACTGCTTGCTTAAACTCTGCTCATAATTTAATCTAAATCTTACCCACATAGCAGCTTGATCTTTAGCACTAGTTTTTTCATCTTGATAATTCAGCGATAAATCTAAAATAGAAATTGGAGAATAAGTAATATTATACTGATTTTGCATTTCTTTGATATTTGAATTGACATTTAAAGTATTCAAATAAGGCAAATCAAAAACTACGCCAACTTCAGTGCTATCATCTAAATTACTTTCTTTAACACTATAATGGTTAGCATAAGCCTTAAAATAGCTGCTAAATTGAAATTCTACGCCAAAACTATTTTTACCACAAGCTTCTTTATACTGATCATTAAAATAATTAAAACCTAAATTAAATTTATCAAACTCATAGCGGTTGATAATTCCAACCGAATAGGCCTGCTCTAGCTGCCCTATTCTAGCTTGTTTTTCCAAAAGCAAAGAAGCATTTTCATAATCAAATATAGAATTAATATTTTTAATATTAACATTTAAGGCATTAAAATCAACATTAGCCTCTGTTTTATCTTTAGAACTTAAATTTAAAATTTGTCCTAGTGATTTACTAGCATAAGAATTAAAATCTATGCTTTGATTTTGATATTCTTTAGGTTTTTGAAAAAAAACTTGTTTTGAAACTATGTTTGTTTTTTGCTCTTTAGTGATATTTACTTCACCTTCACTTAAACTTTCTTCTAAATTTAAAGCAAATACACTGATACATATACAACTTAAAAAAATATATTTTTTCACTCAGCCTCTCATTTGTATGTGCTTTTTGTATTCTATTTCACTTATCATCCTTTCATTTATATCTTGAATTTGCTTAATCCAAACATAAATATTTTTTCTTCTTGTATTAATTGATTATTTTTTATACAACTAAACAATCTTTCAATGTAAGAATTTAAATCTTGGTTTAAAACAAAATATTATTTTGAGTATCAATTTTACTTCTATGTGTTCTATTTTAGAATTAATCACACAAGAAAAAGCTAAGTATGTTTTAAACAACATTCTAAATAAAGTAAAATTTTATTAGCATCTGCACTAGTTTTAGAAATTTCATCTAATAAAATTTTAGCCTTTTCATCAACACCTGTGAAAACTTTTTGAAATTCTTCTAGACTTGAATTAGAATTTTAGCAACTCTATAAGCTTTGTTTGTAATATCTTTGATATTTCCCATTTGTTCTATTAATGTTTTAATCATCACAGAAATTTCTTTAGCTGTAACTTAAGTTTTTTCAGTCAAAGCTCTAACCTCCTCAGCAACCACAGCAAAACCTCTACCATACTCACCTGCACAAGCGGCTTCAATAGCAGCATTTAAGCCAAAAAATTTATTTGCTCTGTAATATCTTCAATAATACCTATAAAAGAAGATACACTATTAATTTGCTGAGAAAAAGTATCTATTAAAGTATGAATTTACCCTATATTTTCATCTAAATTTGACAAATCATCTGAGATTACCTGTGCATTTTTAGCATTTTTTGAAGAATGAATAAAAATGATATTTGCCTGATCATATACATCATGCATAATGTCTGCAATATCATTAAGCTTTGTATTAATCAATGCTAATTCTTTTTGCAAAGAATCTAACATGCTCTTAGATACATTTTCTACAATAATACTTCTTGTAGATAAATTTTGAGTTTTTTCAATTTCTAAGGTCACTTCTTCATTAATAACTTGGCATTATAAAAAAGCACCCACCAAACCCTCAAATCTTACTTTTCTATAGGTTATTTACTCTTTAACTACTAAAATTGCGTTAAGAATTTATCTATTAAAAACTTCAATCTAATCTGCTAAGTCATTAACAACCCAGCCTAACTTACCTACTCCAGATTTTAAAACAAGTATATGAGTTACCCTAGCTTCTAAATTTCCTTTTGCAAGTTCATTTAAAACCGAAGTTACTCTCAGTGCTTCTTTATTTCTATAATAAGCACTGGCAATACTAAATAGTACAATTAAAGTTCCTAAAACACAAAAACAAAACCAAAAAATTTTTCCTTCAATTACTTCTAAAAAAGCCATTAAACAAAATAAAAAACAAAGCAAAGTAATTTACAATTTGATTGATATTATATCGATAAAACCAATTCTTCATAGCTCATTCCCTTTTGAATTAAAATATTATTTAGTAATTTTCTTGATGCTTTTTGTCCGCCTTTTTGTTCTTCTAATAAAAGCTCTTTGTATATTTTTCTATTTTTTAATAGCTTCCTTTTTAGGATTTAAGCGCATCGAATGATACTCATAACCTCTCCATTAGAATCAAAAGAAGGGGTTATAAAAGCTAATACCCAATAAAATGAGCCATCTTTAGATAAATTTTTTACATAAGCAATAACCTCTTTTTTATTTTTAATACTTTCCCAAAGAATTCCAAAAACAACTTTAGGCATATCAGGGCGACGAATTTTGTCGGTTTTTGAGACAATAATTTATCCATCATTAAAAAATTTCTCATTTAATATAGGTTGAATTTTTCGCATATACTCTCCTTGTTTGCAATGCGTAAAAACACATAAATAAAGTGAAAATGAATTTCTAATTTTTTCCTTTTTTTAGCTGACGGATTAAAAATCTTGCAGGATGCAAAGCATATAAAAACTCTTTTTCTATTCTTGGTTCATTAAAAACCAAAGAAGTAATAATTCTAGAAGATATAATAGCACTAGCAAAAGCTCTAGAGCCATGAGCAATACTAAAATATAGAGGAATAAATTCATTTGGAGTTACTTGAGCTTTATTTTTATGCCATAAAAGTGCTTTATAATTTTGTAAATAAAAATTTTCATCATATGCTTGACCAACTATAGCAAATCTATCACTAGAATATGATCTAAATCCTACTTTACCACTCACAATCTCTAATTTTTCATTTTCTAAAAATTCTCTTATATTTTCAATATTTTGAAAATCATCTTTTTCTAAAAGTGTATTGTTACAATTTAATCTATCATAACTTGCACCAATAAGTTGCAAATTTAATTCTTCATTGATAGGACAAATATAGCCTTTTGATGATAAAGCATAGGTGTTTTTTAAAAATGGTTTTAAATGAGTACATTGACCTCTAACACTACTTAATTTCATATATTTATAATCTAAAAAGTTCTTAACATCAGCACCTTGAGCATAAATTAATACATCATAATCTTTTAAAGTTTTTTTATTGTTAAATCGCAAAGAAAACTTTTCATTTTCATAAGAATAATCTATAAATTCATACTCAAAAAATATACTTGCTTTGCTTTTTTCCAAAAGTATCTTAACTACTTCTTGAGGCTTTATACACATTCCATCTTTTAAAAAAGCTTGATTATTAGTAATTTTAAACAAAACATTATTTTTTTGACTATTAAAACGCTCTTGCATAAGCTCATTATGAGCAAACTCATAAACACCTTGTGGATCTAAGTCCAAAATTTGCCTATAAAACCTACTTGCCTCTAAAAAAGCATATTGTGAAAATTCTCCCAATAAAACATCAGGTTTTAAAATCAAAGAACTTAAAATTCCATTGATATTTCCAGAAGCACCCTTGCCTAATGAATTTTCTTTCTCAAAAATATCCACTTGAATATTTCTTAATGAAAATTCATAAGCTAAACTAGCTCCAGCTATACCTGCTCCAATAATGGCTATTTTTTGGATATCTTTTTTTAAATATGGAGTATTAAAATAAGCAAATTTGTCTTCAAACTCTAAACCATTAAAAACAGCTTGTATCATTTCTCTTTTTCTAAAGCCTTTTACCTTTTGCACTTGATAATTATTATTTATTAAAGCTTTTTTTAAAACACTTGCAGAAGAAAAGGTTAAGACTTTGGTATTTATTTTTGAGTTTTTAGCAACTTTATTTATAATATCCTCATCAAACATCTCTTGATTTTTAACAGGTGCAAAACCATCTAAATACCAAACATCAGCTTTAAAATCTAATTTTTGCAATTTTTCATTAGCATCACCAAATACCAAGTCTAAAAAACAATCTTGAAAATAAAACCTATAAACTCCATCTTTACATGGGGGATAAAATTTTAAAAACTGCTCCAAAAATTCTTTAAATTCCTCATAAAAACCAAGATTTTTATAAATTTCTCTTAATTTATCTTTTTCTATGTAAAAATTTTCAAAACTAAGATAAAAAAGTCTTTGAGTTGCTTTTTTTTCTTTTAAAAAACGCTTTAGAGTAAGAAAGAAATTTAAACCTATGCCAAAACCAAGCTCTGCAATGATAGTTTGTTTTGCTTGAAATTCAAAAGCATTAGTATAGATAAATTCACTCTCACTTAAACCATCGCTAGAATTAAAATAATAATCATCAAAATCTAAAGAAAAAGGTGTATTGTTTTTAATGATGATATTTGCTTTTTTCATTGATTTTTATAAAAATAACTCTCTATGCCATTAGCAATACCAATAGCTAATAATTCTTGAAAATTTTTATTAACTAACCTATTTCTTTCATTAGGATGACTAATATAACCTGTCTCAATCAATATAGCAGGCATTTGTGCACCCACTAAAACCCAAAAAGGAGCTTCTCTAACGCCACCATCAACAACTTTATATTTTTTTCTTACATTGCTTAAAATCTTTTTTTGCACATCAATGGCAAGTTTATTTGAAGCAACTATTTTTTCACGATTTAAAAAATTTAAAAAGGTTTGTTTAGAAAAATAATTCATTTCTTCAAAGTCTGATTGGTTTTCTAGCTCAGCAGCCTTTTTACTTCTTTCACTTCTTGCAGGTGATAAAAAGAAAGTTTCAATACCTTCAAGAGTTTTTGCTCTTTGTTTGTTTGGAGCTGCATTTGCATGGATAGAAATAAACAAATCTGCCATTTTTTCATTAGCCATAGATGTTCTATCTCTAAGGTTTATAAATTTATCCGTACTTCTTGTATAATAAATTTTATACCCTCTTTTTTTTAACTCATTACCAAGTTTTAAAGCTACGCTTAAAACTACATCTTTTTCTTTAACACCTTTATCCCCTAAAGTTCCTGGATCTTTACCTCCATGACCTGGGTCAATTACGATAACTTTTCCTGTTTTTTTAATTAAAGGTTTTTTTTCTGTTAATTTAGTTTTTTGGTTTGTATTTTTGATATTTTTTTCAAAACCAATAAATAATTCATTATCATCTAAATCAAGACTTGTCTTAAAATTACTTGTTGAACTTAAAACAAGCCTAACAATTGTTTTATTATATTGAGTTAAAGTAATTGATTGATTTTTATTAATATCTATTTTTTTTCTATCACCTTCTAATATTGCCTCAAAACTTACAATCGAACGATAAAATTTGCCATCTTTAAAAGAATTAATTTTTATATCTTCTATATCAATATCATTATTCAATTTTAAACTTATACCATTTTTTTCTTTGGTTGATTTTAATATATATAATGGTTCGTTTTTGGTAATTTCTTTTTCAACTACTACTTTTTTTGCTTCATTTTGTGTTTTAACTATAGGTCTAGGATTTTCTTTTTTTTCTATCTCTCCAAGTCCCATAAAAAAACTTCGATCTTTAAGCTCTATTTTTATCTTTAATTCTTTTTTTGAACTTAAAACTAAACGCATGCTTGTTGGATTAAACTGCGATACAATAACATCAAAATCTTTAAATTTAAAATTTCTCTTAGGTCCTTTTAAAATTCCATCAAAATCTGCAACATAACGAAAATTATCATCGCCCTTGAGAGTAAAATTTTTAATATCTTTTTGGCTGATTTTTTCACTCAAATCAAGCAAAATACCATTATCTAACTTTTTAACATCAAGAATAAAAAGTTCTTTTTGTGCTGGAGTTTTTTTATCTTCTTTTTTATCTTCTTTTTTATCTTCTTTTTTATCTTCTTTTTTATCTTCTTTTTTATCTTCTTTTTTATCTTCTTTTTTATCTTCTTTTTTATCTTCTTTTTTATCTTCTTTTTTATCTTCTTTTTTATTATTAGATATCGTGGTATTGGTTTCTTTTCTCACTTGTTCTTTTTTTATTTTTTGATCTTGTATAACTTTTAAAGCATTTTTTAAACGCAAAATTTCTTCTTCGCTTACTCCGCCTTCTTTAAGCTCTTGCACATAAGCTTTATCATCAAACCCTAAAGAATTAGAACTTATAATTAGTCTTTTTAAAATTTCATTCTTTTCTTTAAAATTATCATTAATTACACTTTGAATATATAAAGACTTTAACTGCTGATGTAATTGTAGCTTTTCTTCTGAATTAGAAATTAAAAAAGATTGATCAAATTTTTTAATTTCTACATCAGCAAAAATACTAGAACAAAATAATAAAAAGATAAAGAATATTCTAAACATCTTCACCATTAACTAATTTTTTCATTAGCTCTTCTACACTAATAAGCTTATCTAATCTATACCCATTAGCTCCAGTAAAAAATAATCCGGTTTCTTTTTTACCACTCCAAGCATCATATAATCTATCTGCTATACAATAACCTACTTTACTTGCCTCTTTACCCCTGCCACATGGTGCAACACAATTACTTACACAAGAAATTTTTGGACCCATTTTTTTATCGACTAAATTTAAAAGATTAGTTCTTATCCCTCTTGCAGGATAACCAACTGGAGATTTTAAAAGCTCAATATCTTCTTTTTTACAATCAAGCAACACTTGTTTAAATTCATCACTTGCATCACACTCAAAAGTCCCTATGAAACGAGTTCCCATTTGAACACCACTAGCACCCAAAGAAATCATTTTTTCTATATCTTGTTTATCCCAAATTCCACCTGCAGCAATTAGTGGTATATCCCCCCAATTTTTAATTTCTTGTGCAACTTGTGGAACTACATTTTCTAATTGATACTCATCCATCAAACATTGCTCATAAGTAAAACCTTGATGCCCTCCACTCTTAGGCCCTTCAACTATAACTGCATCAGGCAAGCGATTGTATCTACTTTGCCATCTTTTACAAATAATTTTTAAAGCCTTAGCAGATGATACAATAGGCACCAAAGCAACATCAGGATAATCTTGTGTAAATTCAGGTAAATTTGTAGGAAGTCCCGCTCCTGAAACTATCACATTAAAACCAACTTCACAAGCATTGCGTGCAATTTGTGCATAATTATTACTTGCATATAAAATATTACAGCCTAAAGGTGCATCTTTGCAAACTTTTCTAGCATTATCTATCAAGGCTTTCAAGCCTGCTTTTGAATAAAAATTATCACTTCCATAAGGTTTTGCATTAAGCTCTTTATCTATATGTGTTCTATTTTCATAATATCCAGTTCCCACTGAGGAAATAATCCCTAGACCACCATTTAAAGAAACTGCAGAAGCAAGTTTATCCCAACTTATACCAAGACCCATACCACCTTGAAAAATAGGATATTTTATTTCATGCTTTCCAATTTTTAAAGCTTTAAAACTCATCATACTACCTTTAATTTTGCAAATTTTCTTTTTCCAACTTGTAAAATATATTCTCCGCTTTCTAGTTGGAATTGTTCATCTTGAACTTTTTCCCCATTAATACTTACCGCATTTGAATTAATCAATCTTCTCGCCGCTGAAGTAGAGCTTTCCATTTTACATTCTACTATAGCTTTCGCAAGCCAAATACTACCTTCTAAAGTAAAACTTGGCATATCACTAGGAAGCTCTTTTGCACTATGAACTTTGTCAAATTCTTCCTTAGCTTTTAATGCACACTCATTTGAGTGAAAACGCGTAGTAATTTCTAAAGCTAAATCTTCTTTAGCTTTTTTAGGGTGCAATAAACCATTTTTAATATCATCTTTTATTTGTGAAATTTCATTTAAGCTTTTTTCACTTAAAAGCTCATAATATCTAAACATCAACTCATCATTTATACTTAAAACCTTAGCATACATATCTTTAGCATCTTCGGTTACCCCTATATAATTACCTAGGCTTTTACTCATTTTATTTACACCATCAAGACCTTCAAGCAATGGCATCATCATAACCACTTGTTCTTTTTGGCAATTATATACTCTTTGGAGTTGTCTACCCATCAAAAGATTGAATTTTTGATCTGTTCCACCCATCTCTATATCACTTTTTAATACAACACTATCATAACCTTGTAAAAGTGGATACAAAAACTCACAAATTGATATAGGACTTTGTTCTTTAAAACGTTTAGTAAAATCATCTCTTTCAAGCATTCTAGCAACACTAAAAGTCGAAGTAAGCTCTACTATACCACTAGCACCTAACTCATTTAGCCATTTAGAATTAAAATGAATTTGAGTTTTACTTGGATCTAAAATTTTAAAAACCTGCTCTTCATAAGTTTTGGCATTTTTAAGCACTTCTTCTTTATCAAGTTTTTTTCTTGTAACACTTTTACCTGTAGGATCACCTATTTGAGCTGTGAAATCGCCTATTAAAAACTGCACTATAGCTCCATGCTTTTGAAGTAAAGCCATCTTGCTTAAAACAACAGTATGTCCTAAATGTAAATCAGCAGCTGTAGGATCAAACCCAGCTTTTACAAAAAAATTTTCACCCTTTTCATAGTAATTTTTTACTAAAGAAACCAATCTCTCCTCATCAATAATTTCTGCAATTCCTCTTTTAATCTCTTTAATAATTTCATCAATATTCATTATAAACCTTTTTAGTGATTATTATACGCATCATTTAAAGATGTAAAATCTAAAATTCTATATCTAGTTTTTAATCTTTCTTTGGCATTTTCAACATCAATATTATTAGGCAATTCAACTTGAACTTCAAAATAATTTGCCACCACAGGCTCTGAATCAGCTGAATTAATACTTAAGACATTTATTTGCATTTTAGCTAAAGTAGTTAGAAAATCTGCTAAAGAACCTTTTTTATTTTCAATAGAAACAATAATTTTGTAACTTTTTATCGAGCTATCATTCCAAGAAACAAAAACCATTTCTTTATTTTCTTCAATCATTTTCATAGCTTGTTCACAAAGTTTATGATGTATTGTGGCATTAGTAGAATGCCTAAAAGCGATAATTTCATCTCCTCTTTTAGGTCTACAGCAATAATCAAAATTAATAGTAGTAATTTTATAGTTAGATCCTATAACAATACTTTCAAATTTTTGCTCATTTTGTTCAAATTTGTTAGCTTGATTTTGTCCCATATATTTTCTAAGAGCAATAATCACATCTTTAAAATAATTAAAATCTAAAGCAATTTGTCTAAGTTTTTTACTAAAATTTTCTTTTTCTAGCCATTTTTCTATTGTAATTGAGTCTTTATTAAATACAGTAGAAAGTAGATTAATGGCAATTTTATTATTTAACTCTTTTTTCTTTTGTTTGCAAAAATCTCTTATGCTAGCCCTGGCTTTTCCTGTTTTAACACTATCTATCCACGAACATCTAAAAAATTCTTCATTAGAAGTTTCTATACTAACTATATCACCATTTTTAAGCACAGTTAAAAGAGGTACTCTCACACGATTTACAAAAGCCGTTTTTGCGTGAAGTCCTACTTTAGTATGCACTTCATAAGCAAAATCTAAAGCTGTAGCTCCTCGAGGTAGAGTAAAAATTTCTCCCTTTGGAGAATATACTGCTATATCTTCAATATATAAACTATCCTTAGCATATTCATAAAGCTCTATTGCATCACAATCTTGAACATTATTTCCTTCTTTAGCATGCATAGAAATATCCGCAAGCCAATCTAAATTTGGAGTAGCGATATTTCCTTCTTTGTATTTCCAATGAGCAGCAACACCAAATTCAGCAGTTTTATGCATATCAAAGGTGCGAATTTGAGCCTCTATAATATTTTTAGCATCAAAAAGAGTAGTATGTAAGGTTTGATAACCATTTTGCTTTGGTAAAGCTATATAATCTTTAAATCTTGAAATTAAAGGATTAAAATGTGTATGTAAAATTCCTAATGCCAAATAACAATCATAAATCTTTTCCACTAAAATTCTAACACCCAAAAGATCTAAAACTTCTTCAAGACCTACACCTTTTCTTTGCATTTTTAAATATATAGAATAATTATGTTTAATTCTTTTATGAATAATAAAACTACCTTGTCTAAAGCCATTTTCTAAAAACAACATTTCAATTTTAGAAATAAATTCATTAAAACCGAGTTGAATTTGTTGATCTTTAGCGTTAATATAATTATCAATTTGCATATATTCTTCAGGTAGTAAAAATTTAAAACTTAAATCTTCAAGCAAATTTTTTATACTTGAAATACCAAGTCTATGGGCTATAGGAGCATATACCACCAATGTTTCTTCACTAATTCTTTTTTGTTTATCCTCTCTTAAATAATTTAATGTAAGCATATTATGCAATCTATCACAAAGCTTTATCACAAGTACGCTCACATCTTCAACGCCAGCTAAAAGCATATTTCTAAAAGTCAAAGCAGATCTTGCTAACTTTTCATTTGAATTAGAGCGAGTAAGATGATCTTCTCTAATACTAACAATTTTAGTCAAACCTTGAACTAGTTTTGCCACTTCTTCACCAAAAATCATACTTAGCTCTTCTTCATTGCAATTTGTATCCTCTAAAACATCATGTAACAAAGCAGCTATAATCATAGATTTTACTGGACTTAAAAAAGCAACAAAAGAAGCAACTAATATAGGATGAACCGCATAAGGTTCGCCACTTTTTCTAAATTGCCCATTATGTTTTTGAATACAAAATTCCACTGCTTTTTCTAAAATATTAGATTGTGGAAAAACTAAAAAAAGAATTTCTTTAGCCCTATTTAAATCTTTGCAATTTTTTACATCATCAATAAGCTTATCTAATAACAACTCATCATTTACTAGTTTCAATAAATCCCTCGAGTGTTATTTTATCTTCTGCAATTTCATATAAAGCAATATCAGTAAATTTATTTTTATTTTTATCTAAATCAACTAAAGCTTCAGCACCATTTGCAAGTTCTTCTGCTCTCTTTGCTACTACCAAAGCTAATTTATATCTATCATTTTTCATTTTTTTTAAAGCTTTTGCAGCTATTTGTTCTACTCTCATTTTCTTCCTTAATATTAATTTTTAACAATAGAGCACAAACTCATATCGCCTTGAATAATTTTTAACAAATTTCCTTCTTTAAACATATTGCATACAACTATAGGCAAAGCATTATCTTTTGCTAAAGCAATAGCAGTATCATCCATAACTTTTATATTATCATGTAAAGCTCTTTCATAGCTTAATTCATTTAACATAATAGCATCATTATGTTTTTTTGGGTCTTTATTATAAATTCCATCTACCTTAGTCGCTTTGATAATCATCTCTGCTTGAATTTCTATTGCTCTTAAAGTTGCAGCAGTATCGGTTGTAAAATAAGGATTACCAGTTCCGCAAGCAAAAATTACTATGCGTCCTTTTTCCAAATGTCTATGTGCTCTTCTCATTATATAAGTTTCACAAAATGCTTCCATTTGAATGGCACTTTGAACTCTTACATCAAGCCCAGCACTTTCTAATGCTTCTTGCATAGCTATAGAATTAATCACCGTAGCAAGCATACCCATATGATCACCACTTGTTCTTTTTATAAGTCCATCTCTTGCAGCAGAAACACCTCTAATAATATTTCCACCACCTATAACAATACCTACTTCAACTTTTTCATCAACTAAGCTTTTTATTTCAGAAGCTATATATTTTAAAATAGAATTTTCTATACCAAACCCATTTTCTCCAGCTAAAGCTTCCCCAGAAAATTTAACCAAAACTCTTTTTCTTTTATTACTCATTGAAAATTCTCCTTTGGGATAAAACTATACCAAAATTCGTATTAAAAAAAGCTAATTTACTTAATCATTTCTAAAGGATTTATATGAAAATTCTTTTGTGTTACTTCAAAAGTTAAATCACTCTCAACTCTACCTATAATATATCCTTTTTTAATATTTCTACCTACTTTAACCCCGGGTGCAATTTTATCTAAATGTGCATAAATAGTGTGAATTCCATTTTTATTTTCTACAATTACAACTTTTTTCAAGGTTGGAGTTGATTTAGCAAAAACTACCTTGCCATCTAATACATTCCTCACAGCAGCATTAGCAACATCACTTTTTAAAACAACATTTTCATTATAAATTTTAATATTATAAATTGGATCGACATAATTTCCAAATTTTTGCTTTACTGTATATGATTCTAAAGGAGCTATAGTTTTAGCACCACTATAACTTTTAACACTACTTGTTTGATAACTTGAACCTACTTGTTTAATATTACTAGATGCTTTGTTATCCTCTTTTTTCTGTGCAATTTTTTCTTCTTCTTTTTCTTTTATAATTTTTAATTTATTTAGAGTTTTTCTTAATTCTTGTTGCTGTGCTTGTAGATTAGAGAGTTTTCTAGTGTAAATTTCTTTATCAGTTTTTTGTTTTATGATTTCTTGTTCTTGCTTTTTTCTAAGATTTTTTAACTCATCAATTTGATCTTTATAGTTTTTTAAATTTGTATTGATTGCAGCTATTTGAGCTTGTTTTTCTTCGATTTTTTTACTTATATCTTCATAATCTTTAGAAATTTGATAAAATTCTTCCTTAAAAATTTTATCTAACGCTCCAACTAATTCTAAAGCAATAATACTATCTTCACTTTCTATATAATTTTTAGGAATAGCTAAATCATAAGCAAAATCTTTAGCTATTAAATCAATTATCTTTCCTTCAATTTTATTTTTATTTTGCAAAAGATCTTTATTTTGTGTATTTAATTGTTCTAATGATTTAATTTGAACTTTTGCAGAACTTTCTAATTTTAAGGTTTTAGAACTTAAAACACTAATTTCACTTGCAATTTTTTTAAGATTTTTTTCATTATCTAAAATTTCACTTGCTAAATCTTCTAATTTTTTAGAAAGTTGTTTTACTATACGCTCATTTTCTTTAATATCTTTTTGTTTTTGTGCTATTTCATTTGCAAATAAAATAGAAAAAGAAATCAAAAAAAACAAAAAGTATTTTTTCATTTTCTAACCTTGAACATTACAAAATTTACGCATGCAAAACAAACACAAAGCATTGCCAAGAAAATCAAAAATAAGTATGTAAATATACTTATTTTAGGCAAGCTAATATCCACACTTTGCAAAGCTAATTTAATAAATTCAAGATCATAAACTTGGGTAAAAAATGCAACTAATAATAAAAATGCTATCAAACAATCAATAAAGACAATTTTGTAAAGCATAAAAGATCTAAACCAAAATGGCGCTCCAAGCAAGCACATAATTTCAACTCTTTGAGTATGTTCAAAAAGCCATATTTTCATCTGTTTAAGCAATAATACAAAACTAAGCAATATAATAATAAACAAGAAAAACCATAATAAAAATTTCACCAAAACTAAAAGTTTGTAAATTTTAGTATGAGTTTTAGCAAATGTTTCAACTTTAGTGATATTTGGATTTTTCAAAAGCCTATCTTTTAAAGATTTTAATTCATCTTCTGATAAAAGTTTGCTTAATTTTAAAGTATAAAATTTTGGCAATGTAGCTTTTAAAACCTCTATATTTTTAGCTGATATATCATTTTTAAGTCTATCTATCATTTCACTAGGATTTAAAATTTCTAAAGACTGAAAATAACCCACTTGATCTTCTATGCTTTTTTTATCCAAATGAGTTTTTCCTACCAAAATAATATTATAATCTTTATTTAAAAGTTTTTCATAGTGCTCTATAGTTTTGTTTGTAATAATTAAAAACTCAAAAGCAAACATCATCACCATTAAGGCAAATATTAAAGAAAGATGATTTTTAAACGATTTCATTCATTCTCCCATTTTCTATATTAAAGCGACGATAATCAAGTCTTAAATTAGTAGGAATTCTATGTGTTACAACTACAACACAAGTTCCAAGTATCTCTCTAGCTGATTTTAATAATGTCCATATAATATCTGAAGAATATTCATCTAAATTACCTGTTGGCTCATCACATAAAAGTAATTTTGGATTATGTGCTAAAGCTCTAGCCATAGCTACGCGTTGTTGTTCTCCACCTGAAAGTTGTGCAGGCTTTTTATCTGCTTTAAAAGTTAAATTTACATGTTTTAAAAGTTTTGCAGCTTGCTCTTTACATACATTTTTGCTATAACCCTTAATCATCAAAGGAAGCATTACATTTTTCTCAACGTTAAATTCTTGAACCAAACGATAATCTTGAAAAATAATACCTATTTTTTGTCTAAGTTGTAAAAGTTCAGTATTAGAAATATTCACCAAGTCATTATCACAAACTTTTAAATTTCCACCAAGTGGCTCTAAATCTCCATAAAAAGATTTTAATAAAGTTGATTTTCCACTACCGCTTTTACCTGTAATAAAAACAAAATCATTGTCTTTTAAAGAAAAACTAGCATTTTCTATAACAAGTTCATCATAACCAAGACAAAGCTTTTTGGCTTCTATCATCACTATATTTTCCTTATAATATTAAAGTATAAATATTTATTATTTGCTATAAGAATACAATATTTCTCTTAATTTTTCTATAGCTTTTAAATTTTCTTTTGTTTTAAAAGGGTCTTCAAAAACAAAAATAGTATTATATTTACCTAATCTTATATACACATGCTCTGGCTTATAAAAAGCTCCAAGAGCTACTTTAATGATAATATCTTTTTCTGTAGTATATAACTTTTCAGTATATAAGAAAAAATCATCATCTTTAAAAACATTATTTTTAAAATTCTTTTTAATACAATCTAATTCTTCCAAATCAAATTTCAAATTTTCTATAGCAAATTTTTGATTTTTATCCAGTCTTTTACTTTCACTAAAATCACTAATTTTTAAATCATATATATCTTTTTCTTGTCTTTTCCATCGATCTTCATATTTACTCGATATTTCCAAATTTTTATTTTTTGCAATTTCTGCTTTTAAATGCGAAAAATTTAAAAAAGTTTCCAAAGTAAAACTAAAATACATATAACTATCTGTTCTAAGCTCAAACTGACCAGTGTCTTTTAAAACCCTAGCGCATTCATTTGCAAAATTTAGTCCCACTACCCTACGATGAGGCTTCTTATCCCAAGGAACAGGAAAATGTAAGAAAATTTTATCTACTAAATTAGATTCAAGCACACTTAATAACAACCTTGCATCAGTTTCTATCAATAAGACATTATTTAAGTTTTCACTTAAAGCTAACTTAGCTACTTGTTCTAATGCAGGAGTATAAATTTCTATACCGATGATTAAAACATTAGGATTTTGCTTAGCTTGATAGAGCAAATGCCTACCGCTTCCAAAACCTATTTCTATATAAATTTGCTTTTTATTTTGGATTTGCTCTAGCAACTCTTTTAAATCATTAGCAATCAAAGGTGTTTTTTGAATTAATCTTGTATGTTTTAGAGCAACTGCTTCACAAATTATATCTTGGGTAAAATTTTCCTTAAATAAAAGTAAAGCTTTTTGCAAATATCCAATTTGTGAAGGTTTGGTATGTTTTTCTCCCTTAATGAGCCATTCTTGTTTTCTATCATCTTTTTTAATTTGTATAAAAAAATTTTCTTCTTTTATACGCGTAAAAAGTAAATTTACATTCTCACCTTTTGCAAGCCATAAAAATTCAACTCCATCCTTTTGAAATGGAAGTTGAATTTCTTTTAAAATTTTACACTTAAAATTTGGCATTATTTCACCGCTGTAAATTTATCAGAAGCTTTTGACTCAATACCATTAGCATCAATAGCTATAACCTCATAACTATACACTTTTCCAGGAACTGCTGTAATATCTTTTAATTGTTTAGATTTAATCTCCTTAAACACAGCACTACTTCCACCACCACTTCTTTTTACTATGTATTCCTTAGCCCTATCATCATTATCAACCCATTCTACTCTAATGCCATCATCTTCAACTGCACATAAAATAATACTAGGTGCTAATGGTGCTCCTAAGGTTATACCTTCTACAGGCTCATTTGCTATAGGACTTTCTAAGCCATCTTTATCAACCATACTTACTTTATAATATCTCTTTTCAGCTACACCTTTTACTGCATCTTCATAAGTATTCTCAGAAGTTTTGGCTATAACACTAAAAGGTAAAAAAGTAGTTGAACTTGAATAAATTTTATAATAAGCAAAATCAGCATAATCAATCTTATCCCAAGTTAAGATGATTTTTCTTGGAGCATCTTTGCTTGCTTGTAAGTTATTTACCATAGGAGGAAGTGCTTTGGTGGTTGATTCTACTATCTTGCTTGGAGTGCTTTTAATACCATCATAAGTTAAAGCTATAATTCTATATTGAAAACTCTCATCAGGTTTTAATGAATCATCAATATACTCGGCACTTAAACGATTTTTAACCCTAGTTAATTCTTTAAATTTCATATCTTTCATATTAGCGCGTTCGATAATATATGAATTTACTCTTAAATCAGGATGTGGTCTCCAAACTAATTTTACACGATTTGGCAAACCTACAATAGCTTGAACAAAAGGCACTGGATCAATCACTCTATTTGTAAAAGCTTCTATGCTCACACCATCTTGAGAAACTTGACCAAGCTCGTTAAAAGTTTTCATAGAATAATAATATCTCGTATTTGGCTCTAAATTTGTATCAGTGTAATGTGTTTGAAACTTGTTTTTAATTTTTGCTATAAGTTCCATTGGCGCACCTGCTGCATTAGCTCTATAAATATAATAACCTGCTATATTTTGATCGTATAAAGGTTCCCATTCAAAAGCTATACTGGTAATATCACTTATGCTTTTGATATTTGAAATTTTTGGTAAAGTATCATTTACTTGAGCAATTTGTGGCGAACTCATAGTAGTGCTACAAGCACTAAAAGCCAAAGCTGAACTTAATATAATCCAATGAAGTTTTTTCATCTATTTCTCCTTGTGTAAAATTCTCTTTCAAAATTTGATAAAAATCATCAAACATAGGTGCTTTTATAAACATAAGTTTTTTAGTCCTAGGATGAATAAAATAAATCAAATACGCATGAAGCATTACTCTATTATACTTTATTTTTCCTTTATATCCATATAATTCATCACCTAAAATATAACGATTAAAATCAGCTAAATGTACTCTAATTTGATGAGTTCTTCCTGTATATAATTTAGCAGCTATTAAAGAGCAGTTTTTAGCACTTAATAAATTTATAAAATCTGTTTTTGCGCTTTTTGCTAAAGAATTTAAGTGATTTGTAGTTATTTTTTTTAATCTATTACTAGGACAACGCATAATAGCTTTTTCATTACTCATTTTATCATTTTTTAAAGGTAAATCACTTAAAGCGAAGTAAATTCTCCCCATACTTTTATCTAAAAGCTGTTTTGCTAAAAACTGATGGCTTTGGTTATTTTTTGCTATTACTATGGCTCCACTTGTCCCTTTATCAAGTCTATGTACAAGTCCTGCTCTATGTTCTCCATTTAAATTTGACAAAGCATAACCTTTATATAAAAGCCAATCTACCAAAGTCGCTTCTTTTACACTACTTGCACCATGCACTACAACATTGGGTGCTTTATTTAAAACTAAAATTTCATCATCTTCGTATAAAATTTCTATATCAAATTTAGGTATATAACTTTCTTTTGCTTTTTTTATTTGAGGTAAAAAAATACTTATTTCATCTTTTTGTTTTATTTTTTTTGAATTTTTATTTTCTATTTTTTCATTAATATAAACACAATTTTCTTTTACCAACTTAGCAATTTGCGAACGGCTTTGTTTGAGTATATCTGATAAAAAAATATCCAATCGCTCTTCACAAAGTGATGAAATTTTTAGCATTTTTATTTCCTTGTGATAAAATTTGCAATTTTAGCATATAATTACACAATATTTTATAAAAGGATGGCCTTGATAAAGCTTGATAGAAGAATTTTAACGCATTTTGATTTTGTTCAACCTCTTCTTATATTACCCATTATCGCCATATCATTTATTTTAATTTATGAAGCAAATACGCGTTTAGCAGAAAAACAATTTATCTATACTTTAGTAGGTTTTGCAGGATTTGCTTTTTTTTTCTTTTTGCCTTTAAAAAGGCTAATATGGTTTATACCTGTGTTATATTGGATCAATATAGTTTTACTTTTAAGCGTAGATGTTTTTGGAGTAGAAAGACTTGGTGCTAGAAGATGGCTTGAAATTCCTTTTACACATTTTACTATACAGCCTTCTGAAATTTTCAAACCATCTTTCATTTTAATGCTTGCTTATTTGATCTATCAAAATCCACCACCACCTAATGGTTATGGTTTAAAGCAGTTTTTAAAACTAAGTTTTTATATTTTGCTTCCATTTTTACTTATAGCAGGAGAGCCTGATTTGGGGACTGCTTTAGTACTTTTAATAGTAGGCTTTGGAACACTTTTTATCATAGGTGTAAATTATAAAATTTGGCTTAGTATTTTTCTAGTCATTGCTATAGCTTCACCTATTATTTATAATGATTTTTTAAAACCTTATCAAAAACAAAGAATTCATGACTTTTTAGCTGAAGAGCCAAGTTACCATGTAAAACAATCCATCATTGCTATAGGAAGCGGTGGTTTAAGTGGAAAAAAAGCAGATGAAGCTACTCAAACGCATTTTAAATTTTTACCTATTTCTACGAGTGATTTTATCTTTGCTTATTTATCTGAAAGGTTTGGTTTTATAGGTGCTGTTATTATTATACTACTTTATACTTTATTAATCTTTCATCTATTAAGTTTAAACTATAAGCTCAAAGATGATTATTTTACAAGAGTTGTAACAAATTGTATTGCTTTATTTATTTTTATATATGTAGCAGTAAATATCTCAATGACTATAGGTTTTGCCCCTGTTGTTGGCATACCTATGCCATTTTTTAGCCACGGAGGGAGTTCTTTTGCTACTTTTATGGTTTTTTTTGGAATTTTACAAAATTTAATAACTTTTAGATATTTAGCGATAGAAAAAGCAGTAAAAATAAAATTCTAAATTTAAATTAAGGAAACAAAGATATAATAACATTTTTATTTTAACTTCTGGCGGATTTATAGCTCAGTTGGTTAGAGCAACCGGCTCATAACCGGTTGGTCGCAGGTTCGAGTCCTGCTAAATCCACCATATTTTAATCTTACATTCATAATTATATTAGATAAAAATATTGTCTTTGTTAAAAAACTCTTTAAGTCATACTCTTGTTTAAAGTTACATTTTGTATTAATATTATACAAACTTAAATTTTCTAATAATTAATTAACCCTAGCTTGCTTAAAGCATTAAAATCATTTAAAAAACTAGTAGTATGAATTTATTTACTACTTATATCTAAAGCTTAAAAAACCAAATATATTCTAAGCAAAATAAAAGAAATAATAAAACCACAAAAGCTTAGTAAAATTACACAAATAAAACCAATGCAAGCTTTATTTATTCTATTAAAGTAAGACTTTAAAAAGCATTTTGTAAAATAAAAATGGTTGCGAAGGGGAGATTTGAACTCCCGACCTTCGGGTTATGAGCCCGACGAGCTAACCACTGCTCTACTTCGCGGCATCATATGAAGTGGATGGGGTAAAGGGATTCGAACCCCTGAATGACAGGACCAAAACCTGTTGCCTTACCGCTTGGCGATACCCCAATAATAAAGAAATATTTTCATAAATTAAAAACCGCATTATATATTATTTTTAATATAATGTCAAGAAAAATAATATATAATTTCTCAAAAAAGTATAAAAAGGAAGATTGATTATGGGATATATTGGTGTAGAACAAGCTATAAAAGAACTTCAAAATGGTAAGATGTTAGTAATGGTAGATGCTGAAGATAGAGAAAACGAAGGAGATTTGATTTTTCCTGCACAATTTAGCTCACAAGAAAAAGTAAATTTTGCCATCACTCACGCAAGAGGTGTAGTGTGTGTGGCCTTAAATGAAAATTTAGCAAAAAAATTTGAGCTACCTTTAATGGTACCTAAAAATACCTCAAATCACGAAACAGCTTTTACTATAACAGTAGATGCAAAAAAAGCAACAACAGGAGTAAGTGCTTATGAAAGAGATATGACAATTCAAATTTTTGTTGATGATAATGCAAATGCAAGCGATTTTGTGCGCCCTGGTCATATTAATCCTTTGATTGCAAAAAAAGGCGGGGTTTTAGAAAGAACGGGTCATACAGAAGGCACAGTGGATTTATGTCGCTTAGCAGGATTGAAAGAAGCTTGTGTAATATGCGAAATTGTTAAAGATGATGGAAGCATGGCTAGAAGAAGTGATTTACTTGAATTTTGTAAAAAACATAATATTAATATGATTACTATTTCAGATTTAATCGAATATCGTTTAAAAAACGAAAGTTTAATTTCTTTAATCAAAGAAGAAGAAAGTGTTTTAGCAGGTTTTAAAGTTAAAAAAATGACTTTTAAAGATCACAATAAAAATGAACATATAGCATTTAGTTTTGGTGATTTAAGAGAAAGTGAAAATGTTAAATTTTATCTTAGTGGAAGTGATTTTGAGCTATTAACTTCTAATAAATTCAATGAACTATTAAAACAAATTGAATATTTACATCAAGAAGGAGGTGTGATTATTTTTATGAAAAATGAAAAACAAGAAAATATTCAATTTAAAAACTATGGCATAGGGGCACAAATTTTAAGGTATTTAAAAATTTCAAAAATCAAACTTCTAAGTCAAAATACTGATAAAGAATTTATAGGTTTAAAAGGTTTTGGACTTAATATTATAAGCAATAATTTTAAAGTTTAAATTCTAAAAATTTAAATTTATCACCAAAACTAAACATCAAATTTTTACTTTGCTTGATAAAGTTTTTATAAATTTGGGGGTTGGTATTTTTAGCTTGCTCTATAATTTTTTCTAAACCAAAGTCAATTAAAGCTTGGTTTTGGTTTTTATACTCTAGTATTTCAAACCTTTCTTCTTTTAAAACTTGCATAAAATGTTCAAAATTTACATTATATGTAATATCACTTTTAGCATAAAAGTTTTTTAAATTCTCCTCAAAAAAGTCAAACACTTGATGATTTTTATACATTCTAATACTAATTTTATCTTCCTTCTTAGCATAATCAAAACATGCAAAAGTTAGTTTTCCACAAGCTTGTTTTAATTTGGATAAAAAAGCTTTATAAGAGATACAAAACTCACTATTAACAATAGCATATTTTTTACATTCGTTTAAAAAATTTTCATTCATTGGTTTAAAAACGATGTTTAAATCATCATCAACATATGCCATCATTTTATCTTTTATAAGCTCGCATGCAAAACAATCAAATAATTCATTAGCATAAAAAAAGGCATTCTTAAAATGACATTCTTCTAAAGAATTATAGATTTTAACATCTAATTCATACTCAATAAAAAGTTTTTTTTGCGTATTTCTTAATTTTTCATGTGGCTCTATAATACAACATTCAATCTGCTCTAAAATACCTGGTTTAAGCGTGTAAAGTGCTTGTATAAAATCAAGCATCAAATGACCTTCATTTGCCCCTATTTCTACAACTTCAACAGGTAAGGTTAGTTTTTTATCATCTATAAGTTTTAAAAAATGATTAGCTAATAACACTCCAAAAAGATTTCCAACACTAACTGCTGTATAAAAATCTCCATTTTTACCAATACTCACAGCTTGTGAGTAATATTCATCAATCCAATTTTGAAAAAACTCACTAAAAACTATCATTATAAAATATTAAATTTAGCTATAAAATCAAGCGGATCAACTTGCACACCATTAACTAAAATTCCAAAATGCAAATGCGGTCCAGTAACCCTACCACTAGCACCACTCAAACCTACAAGCTCGCCTTTTTTTATCTTTTGTCCAACTTTTACATTTAGTTTTGATAAATGATAATATTGTGAATAAATTCCATATCCATGATCAATCACCACTGAATTTCCTGCATAATAGCGATTTGAAGCAATTCTTACAATACCATCATTACTAGCATAAATTTTTGTTCCAGTTGCTGCTCTAAAATCAGTCCCACTATGATAGCTTTTTAAGCTATCATTAAACAATCTTGCTTTTCCAAAATCACTTGTAATTTTACTCCCTAGTGGATATATAAAATCCCCATTAAACAACGCAATATTGGTGTATGTATTATAAATTTTAATTGCATGATTGTATTCTTTACTAATACGCTCAAGAACTTCTTTAGGTGGATTTACCTTAGAAGCACTCACTTTTAAAAATTCTTTTTGATAACTTCCTTCGCTGAATTTTATTAAAATTTCTTCTTTAGAATTATCTTTAAACTCAACTATTAATTTTCTATTTTTAGGATTCTTATAAGGCATAGCTACACTAACAATAATTTTATTTTTATACTCAAAAGAAGGAAGATTTTTAGAATTTGAACTAATTTGTAAAAATTTATCTTTATCAAATTCTAAAAAAACCACTTGTCCTTTTACAAGATCAATTTCTCTAGCTTCTAAAACAAAAATAAAAAAACATAGAAAAAAAAGAATTTTTCTCATAAACTAAGCTCTTTAATATCAGCTATTTTTAGAAACTCACAATAAATTGCACACACCAAAGCTTGACGATTATTTTTGATATTTTCATCTTTATCATTAATCATCACTTTATCAAAAAAAGCATCAATTTGCGGTTTTAGTGCAAAAAGACTTTCTAAAAGCTCTTGGGTATTATTTTCTTTTATTTTGCACTGCATAAATACTTGATACAAATCTCTTTCTTCTTGAGTGCTAAATAAATTTTCATTAACCTGAGCTTCACTCAATATTGCAATATTTGCCAAACGCTTAAAAGTAGCAAAATTTTGACTAAAATCTACTTTACTTGCACTTTGAATTAAAGCTTTAATACAAGAATCAATATAAATAATATCATAAGTTCTAGAATTAAGCACTGCTTTAACAAAAGAAGCATTTACATCATAAAAAGTATATAAGCGTTCTAAAATAAAATCTAATAAAATTTTTAAATCAAAGTTTTTATATTCACTAGCTATTGCTTCTAAAAATACCTTAAGATCAAATTTTTTATTCAAAGCTAAAATAATTTTTAAAACACCATTTGCTGCTCTTCTTAAAGCATAAGGATCCTTTGTGCCGCTTGGAATTTTTCCCACAGAAAAAAGTCCCATAAGTGTATCAAGCTTACTAGCTAAAGCCACAATAGAGCTAAATTCACTACTTGGCATAGCTGAATTATCACCATTTGGAAGATATTGTTCTTTAATCGCTAAAGCAATTTCGTCACCCATACCCATAGCCTTAGCATAATAAGACCCCATAATACCTTGAAGATTGGTAAATTCATATACCATTTGGGTGCTAAGATCAGCTTTTGAGTATTCTATGGCTTTTAAAATTTCATCTTTATGAGAATTAGCAAAAACTTCACAAAGCTTAACAGCAATTTTTTGCTCTCTAGTAATTTTATCTTTTAAAGTTCCAAGCCCTTCAAGATAAATCATTTGACTTATTTTTTCATTATTTAAGCCCTGAGCTAAGTCATTTTTCCAAAAAAACATCGCATCGCTCAATCTTGCTCTTAAAACCCTTTCGTTTCCATTAATGATTTTAGAATAATCCTCGCAAACTGCATTAGAAACTACTATAAAATGATTGCTCAAAGTATTATTTTTAAATACCGCAAAATAGCGTTGATTTTCTCTCATAGAAGTAATAATAACTTCACTTGGAATTTCTAAATATTCTTTTTCAAAATGTCCTAACAGTGCTTTTGGATACTCCGTGATAGCTACAACTTCAGCTAAAAGCTCATCATCTTCTGCAATGATAATATCATTTTCTTTTTCAAGTGTTTTCAATTGCTCTATAATGAGTTTTTTTCTTTGTTCTTGATCTAAAATAATATAATTTTGCTCTAAAATTTTAAAATACTCATCAATATTTTCAAAAGACATTAAATCATAACTAACACTTCTATGCACAAAAGTACTTTTTGCACTTTTAACACCATAGCTTTCAAATTCAATTAATTCATCATTTAAAATACAACAAAGCGAACGAATAGCTCTGATAAATTCAAAACTACCATCACCCCATCTCATAGTTTTACCAAAACTCAAGCTTTTTAAGAAAGATTCTATCATTTGTGCTAAAACTGCTTTGCTCTGTAAGCCTTGCACTTGCTTTTGACAATATAATACTTCTCTACCCTTGATTTCTTTAAATTCAAGCTCTTCCTCTTTTAAACCACTTTTTTCTAAAAAACTAAGTCCTGCTTGAGTAAGTTTTCCATCTTTATAAGCTATCCCCTTAGGTGCACCTATAAATTCCACAAAAGAATCATCTTGTTTTTCTTTAAAAGTTTCATGAATAAAAACTAATCTTCTAGGAGTATAGAAAAATTTAAATTCTGATTTTAAATGATACTCTTGTAAAATCTTTTCCCATTTTTTACTAATATTTGGAAGTTCTTTTAATAAAGGAATAGCAGGAAGTTCTTCTGTGCCTATTTCTATTAACAATTTCATTTTACACTCTTTTTTAAAAAATTTTAGTGTATTTTACCTATTTTTTTTAAAATCTTTCTTTGTTTTTAATTTTTCTTCTCTTTGCTTGGCTTTTTCTTGCATTTGGCGGTTAAAACCAAATACAAGAAAAACCATAAAAGCTATAAACAAAGCAATAATAATATAATCTAACATCAATCCCAACACTCTGCGTTTTTAATACCAAGTTTTGAAGCACTAAATACAGGATCTCTACCTTGTCTTTTTTGCTCACTAAAGTCTTTTAATACTTTTTTAACTATACCACCAAGTAATAAAATAGAAATGATATTAATTGTGGCCATAAACGCCATGGTAGTATCAGCTAAATCCCATGCAAATTTTAAATCCATATTTGCACCGATAAAAATCATAAGCACAGCACTTGCTTTAAAAAGATTGATAATAATAGGATTTTGAGTAAGGTATTTAATGTTTGCTTGAGCATAATAATAATTTCCTATCAAAGAAGTAATAGCAAATAAAACTATACTAACAGTAGTAAAATGCACTCCTAAATTTCCATAATATTCTTTCATAGATTCTTGTACTAAAGGTAGAGCTGTTAAAATAGGCTTACCATCTACGCCGATATTATTTGCATAAGCAAGAGAAAATAATACTAAAAATCCTGAACTTGTACAAATAATCACATCGATTAATACAGAAAATGCTTGAATAACTCCTTGTTTTGCAGGGTGAGTCGTAAGAGCTGAAGCTGCTGCATTTGGCGCTGAACCCATACCTGCCTCATTTGAAAATAACCCTCTTTTTATACCTATAACCAAAGCAGAACCCGCAAATCCACCAAAAATAGCTTCAAAATCAAAAGCGCTTTTAAAAATCATAGAAAATACTTCTGGAATTTTATCAAAGTTCATAAACATTGCTATGATAGACAACCCCACATAAATCATCGCCATAATAGGAACGATAACAGAACTTACTTTACCTATTTTAGTATGATCACCAAAAAACATATAAGCAGCAAAAACAGCTAAAATAGCCCCAATCACAATAGGCCACCAACTTTGCGCAAAACTTACTTCGCTAGCATTAACCATGCCTTTATAGTAAAACTCAAATGCCGAAGTCATAGTCTGACTTTGTAGCCCATTAAACCCATAAGCATAAGTGATAATTAAAATCACTGCAAAAACAGCTCCAAGCCATTTTAAATTTAAAGCTTTACTGATATAATAAGCAGGTCCACCCTTAAAACTTTTTCCATCACGACTTTTATACACTTGCGCTAAAGTACTTTCTGCAAAAGCTGAAGCACCGCCAAAAAATGCCATAGCCCACATCCAAAATAAAGCCCCAGGTCCACCTAAAACAACCGCTACTGCAATACCTGCAATATTTCCTATACCTACTCTTGATGCTGTTGAAATCATCAAAGCTTGAAAAGGAGTAATATGGTGTTTTTCATGCTTTTCTTGCTTTTCTGTTAAGATATCAAACACATAAGGAAGCATTCTAAACTGCACAAAACCTGTTAAATAGCTATAATAAAATCCTGTAATAATAAGTAAAACTACTAAAATAGAATAATACTGATTATTTACAAAGCCAATAAATTGAGATATTAGATCCATATTTATCTCCTTTTATAATTTTCAAATATAAATTTATCATAAAAAAATGAATTTGTCATAAAAAAATATAATTTTATATTAAATTTATTTTATTTTTTAAAGCTATGTGTAAATTTAACCTACCTAACAAATCCAATCAAAACACATTCAGATATTTTAAGTAAAAAGAAAACTTAATTTTTATACACTTAGATTTTTAATTTTACTAAGGTGTTTAAATTGAAACAAAATACAATGAAGTTTTTTGTGTTTTTTACTATTATCATTTTTTGGGCTTATTTTTCATTTCCTATTGAAATTTTACAAGTTAAAGATCTAAATGGATTAGCTACAGGAGAATATGCTTACACCATAGAAGCTAAATCTTATGTGCGTAGTTACTTCACAACACTTGGCTTAACAATAGGCGGAATTTCAATAGGTATAATACTTGGATTTTTCTTAACATTTTTAAGATTTTTAGAAATTAAAAGTTTAAATTTTATTATAGATGAATATATAGATATTATACGCGGAACTCCTTTGCTTTTGCAACTTTTAATTTTTTCCGTAGTAATTTTTGCTACTTGGAGTGATAATTTTTATGTAGCTATTATTGCTCTTGGGCTCAATAGTTCAGCCTATGTAGCTGAAATCATAAGAAGTGGGATTCAAAGTGTTGATAAAGGACAAATGGAAGCAGCAAGAGCTATGGGACTTAGCTATTCAAGCTCAATGAGAATAATTATTTTTCCACAGGCTATTAAAAATATTTTACCTTCATTAATGAATGAATTTATTTCTTTATTTAAAGAAACTTCCATAGTTGGTTATATTAGCGTTATGGATATTACCATGCAAAGCAAAAGCCTGCAAGCAATTTACTATAATCCTAAGCCTATTATTTTTACAGGACTTGTATATTATGTAAGTGTAAAATTTTTAACACTGATTGCTAGATTTATAGAAATGAGATTAAACAAGCATGATTAAAATTGAAAATTTAATTAAAAAATATGGTGAATTAGAAGTTTTAAAAGATATTAGTATTAAAATAAATAAGGGTGATATTATAGCCATTATTGGTCCTAGCGGGGGTGGCAAAAGTACTTTTTTACGATGCTTAAATAAACTTGAGACACCAGATAGTGGCAATATTTATATCAATAATATAAATATACTCGACAAAAAAACAGATATAAATAAAATTCGTCAAAAAGTAAGTATGGTGTTTCAGCATTTTAATCTTTTTAACAATAAAAATGTTTTAGAAAATTTATGTTTAGCTCCAGTTCAAACTAAAATTATGAATAAAGATGAGGCAATAAAAAAAGCGAGAGAATTACTAAAAAAAATTGGTTTAAGTGATAAAGAAAATTATTTTCCTCATAAACTTTCAGGTGGGCAAAAACAGCGTATTGCTATAGCAAGATCTTTAATGATGAATCCTGATGTTATTTTATTTGATGAGCCAACTTCAGCACTAGATCCTGAAATGATAGGTGAGGTTTTAAATATCATGAAAGAAGTAGCAAAAGAGGGTCTTACTATGCTTGTAGTTACGCACGAAATGGGTTTTGCAAGGAATGTAGCTAATCGGATTTTTTTTATGGATAAGGGTATTATAGCAGTAGATGAATGCCCTAAAATAGCCTTTAAAAATCCAAAAAACGAAAGATTAAAAGAATTTCTAAATCAAGTTTTAAACCATTAATATTTTTCAAAAGAGATGAAATTTTGTCTCAATGCTTCATAACTCACTATACCTACGCTAGTAGCTAAATTTAAACTTCTACCACACTCTTTCATAGGTATAGTAATAGCATTTTCCCATTTTTTTTGCATTAAATCCATAGGCAAACCAAAACTTTCACTACCAAAAAATAAAAAATCACCTTTTTGATAACTTACATCAAAATAAGTTTGAGTAGTCTTGGTTGTTGCAAAGAAAAATCTATCTTGAAATTTCTTATATTCTTTTAAAAAATCTTCTAAGCTATCCCACAGCAAAGGATCTAATTTTTTCCAATAATCAAGCCCTGCTCTTTTAACCGCTTTTTCATTAATGCTAAATAAAGGATTGATAATATGCAAAGTAAAGCCTGCATTAAAACACATTCTACCTATACTTCCCGTATTTTGCGGTATGCGTGGTTCAACCAAAACTATATGAAACATAAATAATCCTTTGGTGTCCCCAGCAAGGTTCGAACTATGCTATAAAATAGCTTATTTATAGACATTTTATACCAAAAATTCACAAATAGGTATAAAATGGGTATAATTTGCTAAGAACATATATTTTTTTATTTTTCAAAAGATACTTTAAAATATATTAGATAAAACTTAATTATATAAATCATATCTTAATATCTTTTTCATTTAAAATATCTAAGGTATCAAAACTATACCAATTCTCATTTAATAGATTTTTAGTTACCATTTGGGCATCTTCTTTTGAAGCTTCGCCAAAAAATACATTCTCATCTTCTTTACTACTATTTAAAGACAAACTAGCTTCTTTTAGATTAGAACCTAAAAATATATCACTAATATAGCCTATAATATCTGAAGATGTAGCATCTTTATTAATTAAAACATCCACTATAGGAGTTTGATTAGAAATTGCCGTATTAATATCAACTCCCATTTTATATCCAGCACTTATCAATCCTGCAACAGCTAAAACCAATTTTAATATTTTATTTGCTTTAGCTAAAGAACTTCCATTATCCACTATGCCTAAAAAACTTAATGCATCTATAACGCCTCCAAGCGTGCTAAGTGCGATTGTTATATTAGTTATAATTGTAGCCGAAGCTCCACCTATCATACCGCCCAAAGCTCCACCTATAACCCCACCAGTATAAAAACTAATAAAAACAATCACAGCAGCAGCAACAGGAGCTATTATAAACTCCCACCATTCCTTATCTTCTTCTACATAAAGATCATACATGCTATCCCATAAAATAAACCATCTATCTTTTCTACCATAAGGCATATTGCTTTCATTATTATAGCAAGGGGTTAAAAAGCTTCTTGAGCTAAAAAGAGTTCTAGAGCCTTGCAATATCACCCCTTGTTCATATATAATTTGGCTTAAATTCCCATTAAAAACCATAGGCGTAAAAATATCACCAAATCTAGATTTTTTAATATTTTCTTCAAACGCCTTTGCAAAATCAATGCTTTTGGCTGGAGCATTAAAATAGCTTTTTGTATTTGCAAGCAAATCAACAACCACAACATCTTTATTTAATCGCATAAACTCATAATAATAAGGTGCTAAGTTATAATAATAAATAGGTTTTTCATTAGTTCCTATTTTCACTCTTTTGGGTGTAAAATTCTTATCTGGTAAATTAAACCTAGGTTCTAGCAAAGCTCCATTTACGATTTTTGATTTAACTAAGAAATATTGTGGTTTTACAAATACTTCACTATCGCTATCCCAACTAACACTTTTTAACATTTTAGCTTGTGGAACTTTGTGTAGGTCATTGAAAGTAATTTTTTTATAAAAATAATAAAACCCTTCTAGTTCTTTTTGATATTTAAAAAGATATTTTGTATCAGTTACTACATTTTTTGATAAATTTGCATCATATAGTAAAATATCTTTAGCTTTTCTCACAATATTGCAAGTATCATGATATATTCCATTTTTATCTCCTGGATCTCCCCTATACCATTCATAAGGATTTTGACCCACAAAAAATTGATTTAACCCCAAATCCCCGCTATTGTGGTAATTATAAGGAGCTCTAGAAGGACTTTTAATATCATAATAATCAATTCCATAAGAATTTGGGAAAAGTGGATGATAAACTTTTGTTTTTACAGCCCTACCCTTTCTTATTAGCTGTTTATGTAAAAGTTCTACATATTTATGAACAAAAGTAGTTCCATATATAAACCAAGATTGATAACATTCTACATATCCTATCTCATTTGCATTTTGTGGATATTTAGCTCTTAAAAAATATTTTGGAGTTCTATATTTTTTATCAATCATTTATCTATTTTTTCAATTTTTTCTTTTACCCAAGCTTCTAACTCTTTTGGTATTTCAAGCCCGCCTGCACTTAGTCCAAAACTATATCCTTGTGCTACTTTTGCCGCTTCTATTCTTAACATATCATCTATTTGTTCTCGTTGTCTATCTATGAGTGCTGGTTTTTTCTTTTCAGTTTCTATTTGCGCTTGTATTAATTTTTTCTTTTCAATGTTTAATTCATTTTCATCGCCTTGTAATATCATGCCCAAAGCTGTAGTTTGGCTTTGTGCTACTATGCTTTGCCCTACTAAAGATAATGCATTAGCCAAGGTCTTAAACTGCTCTTCATTTTTAATCACATCATTTTTTATACTATCATCTAATATCTTTTTTAACTCTCCAAATGGGGATTTTTCAGCCAAACTTAACTCTAAAATTTCAGGGTATATTTTTTTAAACTGACTTAATCTTTGCTCATAATTATTCATTGTTTAGCTCCTTGATTTTTTCTATATTAATCTCACATTGCTTATAGTGATAAAAAAGCTCACTATAAGCTTTTAATATATCTAATTCATTTTTAACAACAGGCCTTTTTAAAGGCTCTAAGCTTAAAAGCTCATTTGGTATTTGCACTTTTTGAATTTGTATTTTGGTTAATACTTGTGTTTTGCTCCCACAACCTATCAAGCATAGTATTAAAAAGCTTAGTAGTGTTAGTTTCATTGCTTTTGGATATATAGTTTTTAACATCATCAACCTTTGTTTTGATTTGATTTTTTTGAATATTTGCATAAAAGAGTGCTTTTAGCTCTTGTTCGTGTCTTATTTTAAGCTCCTGAGTAATCCTCGTGAGTTCATTATTTACACCCAAAGCTAAATTTAAATCACTTTGGCTTTTTTCTAATTTTGCATTTGTGCTATCTAGTTTAAGATATAAATATCCTACTAAGATTGCCATTAGAGCTAAAGCAATATAAAGCTTTGTATTTTTAAATAAAAGATTTATCATTTCTTATTTTAAAAGTTTAAGTAGATTTGAGTATAATTTCAAAGGGTGGAACACCAAAGGTGGCCGCCTTTGGTGTTAATCAACACCCAGTTAGGTGGTGATTAAAATTGAACCATAAAATTCTAGTAATAATTATACTACTTTGTATAATTATAGTCAAGGCTTGTTAGCTTTGATTTCCCCTTTAAAAGGGGACTAGAATACCACCTTTGGCCTACTTAAAGCTTACTCCTTTCTTAATTTAAGCATAAGTCCATCGTGCTTTTTTGCCACGCGTATCAACATGCACAAAACCTGCATAAGCATTGTTAAAATTATGCTTGATAGCAATTCCTAAAGCTAATTCACCAAAACTATCTAAAACATATTGATGAACTTCTTCTGTTTTAACACCCTTAACTATAAAATCTACTGCACTACCTAAGGTATGTTGAGACTTAGCAGCTCCACCTACCTTAGCATTATGAGAAGCACACCTATAGGCACTATTTATAATCACAGGTGCATTAAAATGCTCTCTAATTTGACAAAGAATGTCTATAAGCTCATCACTTGGCACACCTTTTGGCAATTTGCATTTTCCACATTTGCATTTAAATTCACTCTCTTTAAAATATTTATTTTCTTTCATTTATTCTCCTTTTTTTGGTGCAATTAAAAACAAATTAGCATGAGCACCATAATCTTGAAATAAATTGTTTTGCTCATCATTAACACTAGTGTTGCTTTGATAATAAGCTTTGTTATAATCATCAAAGATATATCCAGCGTGATTTTCATTTTCTTTAGCAGTGCCAAAAGGTGGTAAAACTTCAACTTCATAAGGGATAGTCTCTTTTATCTCACCCGCTTTTGCTATAATCTTTTCAACACTTAAACTATGTATATATACTTGTCCATAATGCCCTGTGCCTCTTGCAAAAATTTTATTAGGAACTTCTTCATTAAAAAGTATAATTTCTACCTCATATTCTCCATTTGCATTCCATAGACAACAAGTTGTCCAACCTGCCCCAACTGCAGCACTATTATCAAAATTATAATAACGCATTAAAGCTTGATGGATATGATGAGTAGATCTATAAATATCAGTTGTTTTTATTTTTCCTAAAACTTCATCTTTGGCTAAAATTTCAGAAAGACAATCTATTCTTTGTGGTTGTGGAGCATTAGAAGTTCCACCTATGCCACTTTTTTTGATAATAAAATTACCTTCATCATAATTAGCAGCTGTGCTTTCATCAGCCTTTATAGTATGAGCAAAGCCATTAGAAAAAGCAAACAATACATCACTCAAACAGCCACCATATTGCCCTGATAAAGTTTTAACTTTAAATTTTATTTTTGTATATTCTTCATTGGCTATTTTTTTCTTAGAAAACAAATCAAGCCATACCGAACCTTTTCCTTGATTTCTTATGCATAAATAAATAGTAGAGGCTTCCTCATTAACATAATTTATTAGCGTCCCAACTTCAGCTTTTACATCAGCATTTGGCAACTCATAAGAAGTAACAAAACCTGCTTCTTTTTGTGGTAGATTACTTATGATTTCTTCTATCATAGGTTTTAGCTCTTCTTTAGAGGAACCATCTCCTTTTTCTCCTTTTTCTCCTTTTTCTCCTTTTTCTCCTTTTTCTCCTTTTTCTCCTTTTTCTCCTTTTTCTCCTTTTTCTCCTTTTTCTCCTTTTTCTCCTTTTTCTCCTTTTTCTCCTTTTTCTCCTTTTTCTCCTTTTTCTCCAGGCTCCCCTTTAACTCCAGGTTCCCCTTTTTCCCCTTTTAAACTATCTTGATTTTGGCTAATATAAGATAAAATACCTTCTTTTATACTATCATCTAGATTTATTTTATCTAGCTCTTCTTTTACAATCTTTGCCAATTCTTCCTTATCTATCTTACCACTCTCATAAAATTGAACTAATTTTTCCATTTTGTTTTTAAGCTCTTCTAAGCTTTCATTTTGTGTTTGGATAACTTGTTCTAAACTCATTTTATTCCTTTCAAAAAACATTTAATCATATGAAAAGCATTGCATGCATGATAAAAAATAAAAGTTTTAATTTTAGAGCAACCAAGCTCACTCATGGCTTCTTTTAAAACTCTATCTGCTAACTTATAATCATCTTTTGAATATGATTGTTGGCATAAATAATCATGCACCACAACAGCACTTAAATATTCAGGTGAATTTGGTGGAAAAATACTCCAAAAAATCCTAGGAATATCAGCTCCATTACTTTTAAAGCCTTTTGGCACACCCACTTCCAAAATCCCAACCTTGATCTTATATTCTTGCACTAGCTCAAATCTATCTTTTCCAAATGGTTTAACCACAACCCTTTTAATCTCTTCTTTTATCATCTTGCTTGTCCTTTTCTTCTTCTTTTATATAAGTATTAGTTTTTAAAAAACCACTTGAAAAATTCTTTATTTTTTCAACTGCAATATTGTAAATATCCACTTCTGCTATTGCTTTTTTCGTTTTTATGCATTGGATATTAATCATCACTGAAATGATTTCTCCTAAAATCAAGAAGCTAAAACTATAATCTACAAAATAATACAAAGCATCTATTTGCTTTGCACCTAAAGCAAACATAAAAGGTATTCCTAGCATTAAAAACTTTGACAAAAGATCAGAAAAGGTATAAGCTTTGACACTTTCATTCAAAGCTAAAGTTCTACAAAAACCAACTACTGCCCCAAACAAAAAAATAACAAATAATGTAATAGCCTGAGCTTCCTTAATGCCAGTATATGCTAAAAACTGAAAGAAAAAAGCTAAGATAAAAGAACCTCCAAATAAAGCTATATTGGCTGAATTTTCTAAATGTTGCATATTAATTCTCCCAAATAAATTCAAGTCTTAAAAAAGGTAAGTTAATAGCTTGTATGTGATAAAAAGCATTCTTTGCGTGTTTTTCATAGTGATATTCACGCATAGCTTTTGTGGTAAAAAAGATAAAATTTCTTTCATCTTTTTTATAGTTTTTTACATTAGCTCTTAGAAAATAAGAAATATCTATAACAAAATATCCTTCCACTTCCAAAGCTTCATTTTTTAATTTATTAAAGTATAAATATTCAGTAGCAATGTGTGGTATTTTTAATCTTTGCTCTTCGCCATATCTTTGTTTGTCTCCACCGATTAAAGCCATCCATACAAAATTATCAATCACTTCTTTAGAATTAATCAAAAATGCATCTTTTTTGATAAAAAGTTTAATTTCATCATTTTTATTAAGTCTTTTTAAAGAGCAAATATCATCAAGTTCTAAATCAAGTTCAAGTAATTTATCATTAATGCTTAGATAAAAATTGCTTTTATCATAAACTTGTTTTAAAATTTCATCTCTTGCTATGATATTTTCTAAAGAATTTTTTATTTCATACATTTCAGAGCTTAATGTTGGAAGTCTTTTATCAAGATGTTTATATATTTGATTAGCTCTTAAAAAAGCATCTATTTCCATTCTAGCTTTTTGTTTATCAGCTTTGAAAAAATCAGGATTGTTTTTATAAATTTCTTTTTGCAAAGCACAAGTGTAGGATTTTTTAAGTCCTGTGTCTTTTCTTTCTATCACGCAACTTGCTTTGCAATAATGAAAATAATCACATTCTAAACAATCTTTGCTAAGCTCTAAAGAATTTTCTAATAATTGAATGTTTTTATAAGCATTAAACTCTATTTCTTGAAAACTTTGATTTAAAATATTTCCACTTTTTAATTCTTTCAAAGCTTGCGATCTATGACAAATGAAACTATCGCCATTTTTTTGAATTAAAAGATGATTAGAGCAGTTTATACTATTGTTGCAATATCCACCCAAAAACTCTTTAAACCAAAAATGTTCTAGTGCAAAAGCATATTTAGTGTCTTTTAGCTTTTCTCTTAAGCCTTTATAAAAATTTAACATAGCTTCATCACTAGCCATAGCAAATTCTTTATTTGCATTAGCACTTTGATAAGCAAACATAATATAAAAATCATTTGCCATATCAAAACCTAAGCCCTCAAGCATATAAATATCTTTTACAAACTCATCTACATTTAAATGCTCACTAGTCATAGTCGCTGAAATTTGCTTAAAATATGGATAAGTGCTTAAAAGTTCTATCATTTTTAAGGTTTTTTCTAAAGTGCTTTTTCCATTTTTCAATACTCTATATTTTTCATGCATTCTTAAAGGTAAATCCACGCTAGCACTAATGCCAACTTGATATTTTTTAAAAAGCTCATAGAATTTATCTAGATTGTAAAGATTAGTTTTTAAATGCACTAAATGATTGATTGTTTTTTCTTTTTCAAAAAGTTTAATATAATGCTTATTTTCTTTAAAATAATCATCAATCGCACTTAATAAATCTTCACTATCTTTTAATGAGCAAGTACTAAATTCAGCTCCATGTAAAAACACTTCTGTGATAATCACTCCATCATCTTTTAATTTTTTAGCTATTTTTTTAAATTGCTCTGCCATATCACTTGTTTTTTCTTTTTGCTCTGTTAATTTTCCAAGATAGCAATAACTACATGCAAAATTACAATATGAATTTGGCACAAAAGTTAAACTTTTTCCTATCATTAAAAACCCTTTGCTTTCTTAAAAAGTTCATCTACTTCATCATCACTTAATTTTGCTTGTTGTTGAAAAAACAAAATAAGCTCGTTATTTCTTTCAAATTCTGTTGCATATTCCCAGCTTATTTGAGTTGCCTTAGGAGCACTTTGCATCATAGTTTCTATTGTCTCTAAAAGTCCTACTTCTAAAAGCGCTAATTTAGCTTGTCTTATACTTATCTTTCTTGGCACTCCTTTTTCATCATAATCACTCATTCTTTCTTGCATTAAAGGATGATTGTTAATGAGCGCATCAACTTCTTCTTTTAAAATACTTTGTGCTATTTCTTTTAAGCTAGGGATATTAACTTGTTCTTTATCTACTTTTGTATAGCAAGGTAAGATTTCATCTTCATTCATTTCTTCTATGGGTTTATGCCCCCAAGTTAAAGTATAAATTTGATGCAAGAAAAAATCATATTTATCATCATCTTTTTTTTCTAAGCATTTTTGCAATGAAGCTTTACTTTCATTTAAGTGCTTGGCTTTGTTGATACTTTTTTGATCACTAGTACCATCTAGTGCTAAAAGCTTTTGTTCTATTCTAGATATAGTAGTTTCAAGTTCTAAAAAATCATTATTGTTTAGATTATAAAACATAGTATTTCCTTTAAAAGTTATTGCCACTAGAAGATTCTGGTTTGTAAGTGGAATAAGTTATTGATCCACAAGATTTGCCATTTATATAAAAAGTTGTTGTTTTGTAATAACCACTGTTTGTTGTACTTAAAGTTAATTTTGCTTCTTTAGCGCTAATTAAGTTAGTAAGCTTGGCTTCTAAAGCTTTATCTAAATTAGCAGCAGTGCCTTTTGCTTCTTTAGCATTAATCAAATTAGTAAGTTCTGTTTTTAATGCATCTGTTAGTGATTTTGCTACACCTGTATTTTCTTTTTTATTAATAAGTGTTGCTAATTCTTGTTTTAAAGCATTATCTAAATTAGCAGCAGTACCACTATTTTCTTTAGTTTTTAGCTCTTCTTTTGTTTGTTCTATTTTTTGAGCATTGGCGTTAGTAGCGTTTTCTAGTATATCAATTTTAGCATCTTTGTTTGTCTTATCAAACTCTAAAGCTTCTACCCTAGGTTTTAAATTTGCAACATCTTCTTTTATATTCACTATATCATACTCTACGGCCTTTGCGTCTATCTCTTCTAAGCACTCATCTTTTTTTGTTTCAAGCTCATTTTTGCAAAGTTGTGTTTTTGCTTCAAGTTCTTGTATATACTCTTCTTTGCTCTCATACATATTACGCATATTTTCAGTTACTAAAAGATTGAGTTCGTTTTTTTTAGCCTGGTAATTAGTATTAAAAATACTTGTAAGATTGTCTATTAGATTTTTAGAAGTGCTTACATGCTGATTAAATTCTTCTTCTTTTTCTAAAAGAGTTTCTAAAAGAGTTGAAATCTTTGTATCTACTTTTTCTAAACAATCGTTTTTAATGCCTAAAACTTCATCCCTTATTGCTTTTAACTCAGTTTCATAGATTAACTTATCATTGCCTAGCTCTTTTTTAGCAACCTCAGCTAATCTTCCCAAATCTTCATTAGCTATTAAAGCTCTTTGGTTAAACTTATCATAGCTTTGCTCAAAATGGAGTTTATAGCCCTCACATTTTGCAACAAGTTCATCAAATTTGACGATAGCTTCGTTTTTTGCTATTTCTATAGATGAGATTATTTGCTCTTTTTTAGCTTCTAGATTATCATTTATATCTTGTGCTTTATTTTCTAAATCACTTTCTAAATTTGCGATTTGCTCTTTGAAATTTTTTATAAGCTCTGAATATGATTTAATGTCGTTTTCAAACTCTTTATATAAAGCAATAACTTCTTTTAACTCTTCTAAGCTCTCTTTAGTTTCTACCAAAAGCTCATAAGCTTGTATTATTTCTTTATATTTTATACCAACATCGTATTTTATTTCTTCTAGCTTTTTAACACTATCTATCATTTCTTGATTTAATCTTTGATTTTCAAAAAAGATAGTATTGATTTTATTTTTTAAAACCTCACTAGCTTCACTTACTACATTAACAGCATATTTTGATAGCTCTTTTACCTCGCTTTTTATTTGCAAAAGCTCAGGTTTAATCGCTCTTAATTCTTCTACATTAATATGCAAACTTCCAACTATATCTAAAGCATGATCTAGTTCTTTTAATATCTCATCTTTTATTTTTGTGCTTAACTCAAAATATTCTTTTGTTAAATTAGCACTTTGGATTATTTCATTATTTATCTTTTCTAAATCTATCTTCATACTTTCGTATTTAGTTAAATCTTCTTTTAAATCTTCAAATATAGGCTTATTCTCTTCTATAAAAGCCTTAATAGCTTCTAAATCCTCCCTTGAGGCGTTAAAATCATTATATGCTTTTTCTATAAAAATAAATTGTTCTTGCATGAGAGTATATTTTTCGTTTATGCTTTCAAACTTAGTGTCTAAATCTTGTTTGTTTTCACTTATGCCCGTGTGCATAGTTAATACTTCTTGTTTTAATTTTAAGGTTTGCTCATGTAAGCTTGTTACATTTTCTTTTAATCCTACTATCTCATCAAGTCTTGTATTGTCTAAAGCCCTAGCTATAGTATCAATCCTTAATAAGATTTGATTGATTAGTTCTAATTTTTCTTTACCAGTTTTTAACTCAGCTAAACTCACCATTTTTTACTCTCCTGCTTCATAAAAATCGCAATCTAATATTCTTTTTTCTGAAAAAAGCAATAAATCATTCATAGCCTCAAGCCAAGATTTAGTGTCTAAATAAGCTATAAAATCTAAATTTGTAATACTTTTTTCATAAGCTTCATAGTCTTTAACCCTGATAAACTTTTTATAAGTATCACAAGTATGCATATTCTAACTCCTGCCCGTCTTTGCTAATATAATCAGCTATAATCTCATTACAAAGTTTTAAATACATCACATTTTCGCCCTTACTCATCAAAAAACATACATAATTAATAACAGCATAGCAAAGGCTTTCATCTATCATTAAATGTTCTTCTTCATCATCAAAATTAGGTTCATCAGGGACGATTAAAAATGCATTGTTTCTGACATTTCTTAAAACCTTTTGGTCTTCTTCTCTTATGGTTTTAGTGAGCACGCTAGGCTCACATTTACCACAAATATAATAATACGCCTCTAAAATGTAGGCTTTTATATATTTATCATCAACGCTAGTTCTTTCTTTAGACATTTTTTTTAAAATAATGTCCCTGGCTAAAGCACTTTTCATTTTTTAAGCTTTAAGGCTCCACCTTCTACACTACTAAGCCCAACACCTATAGCAAATGCATCAGCATTTCTTACTTCTAGTGTGCTTTGTGTGAAAAATCTTTTTGCTTTTCCTGTTGATGAATCTACAACATCTTCCATATAAGTAGGAATGTAAAGTCCGTGTTTCATAAATTCAAAATCACCTGCGATTAAAACATCGCCTAAGCCATATTTAGGGCTTAATAGTCTATGTAAATGAAAATTAATCGTTCCAAAATCTGTCTCAAGGCTTATTACATTGCCAACTAGATTTTTTTCATTTCCAAAAATCCTAGTAGCGAGTTTATTAATAGCTGGTTTTAAACTAGCTCCTAAAAATACATCTTTAGGCGTAGCTCCACTATCCCAAATAGTTTGCAAAATCTGACCTAATTTATCTTCAGTAAGCAAACTAGGAGCCCCACTCCAATCTTTTGCCTCATCAAAGGCTAATACATTTCCCCTTTTTCCATCGCTAAAGCTTGTTTGTCCTTTTGCTATATAGTAAAATAACCCAGCCATTTCTCCACTTACGCTTTTTTGTGGTTGTATATACTCTTTAAACACTGATTTTTTAGCATCACTATCACGACCTAATCCAAACAAAGCATATTCTATATCTCTTTTATGCTCTTTGGCTTTTTTACCTACTTGGTAGCTCATTTCATTACCGCCGTATTGTTTAGCATGCATTAAAGTGGTGCTAATTGCAATCTCACTAATAAGGATTTGTGTTGCATTAGAGGTTTTTTGAGTGGTGTTTTCCATATCGCCTACAAACTTGCTATATTCTATGTTTGCATTTTTCTTTGGCTCTTTGAGTGTATCACTTAACCACGAATGAATAAGCGGGTTTGTAACTTTTGAAGTTCCAATTTTGTTTAAAAGTGGTGTTTCATCTGCTCCTATTTGTATAATCGTTTCATATACACTAGGTTTTAATTTGACATTTTCTGTTGCTGGTGGCGTAAATTCCATAGATGATAAAGCCATTTTAAAATCTCCTTTTATAAAATTTCAAAGATTTTACACCAAGGCTTTATTTCAAATCTACCACTTTTGAAACAAATTGGAAAAATTAAAGAAAAATTTTATCTTCTTAATAACTTACCCCATTTTTCCTCATATTCATCATAATGTTTATAATAATCAAGCCTAGAATTAAACTTTTCTTCTATACTTTTATAAATACAAAAACCATTTGCTTTATCTAGTTTATAGTTTTTTCTTGAAATGCTTTCAGCAAATAACATATACTCCCATTTTTTAAAACAAACTATTTCATAATCTTTTGCTAGAAATTTTCTAAGCTCTAATAATTCTTCATTGCTAAGCTTTCTTTTAAAGCTTAACTCGTTTTTATGCTCTAAATCATATTTTAAAGCTTTAATCTCATTTTCATATTTTAGTTTTTGCTGTGCTAGTTGAGATTTATAACCTAAGCTCTGTCTAAAAGCTAACTTATTGTACTTCTCATATTCAATATTTCTTAGTCTTTTTTCCATTTCATTAAAAGCTTTGATAAACTCAATTTTCCATTTATAAGCCTTTTCGCCTGTAAAACCCATAACAAGTAAAGAAAAGCCATCGCGAGTGATTTTATAACAAGGTAAAACCCTACCCGTGCTATCAGTATATTTACTCGCCTTAAAATTAAGGTCAGTGAAACTATCCTTTGGGAAAGTTTCAATTTTTGCTATAATATTATCGTGGCGTTTATTAAAAACTGCCGCGATGTCTAAAGAGGTAGTCGTTACTTGGTCGTTGGCTACCTCCAACTCTACACCTACGCCATTAATTACAGCTAATTTTTCCATTTTTTACCTTTTTGTTTTGATTTAAAACAAATAAATCATTTGTTTTATGAGTAAATTATAACATTATTTAGTTATATTGTCAATAATTTTATAAATATTTTAGTTGTTTTTTTGTAAAATAATAAATATTTTATTTGTAAAGGTGTTAAAATGAATTATGATGAATTTGAGAATAAATTAAAATCAATCAGTTTAAGCAAAAAAGATTTTTCTGAAATGGTTAAAATGAGCTATACCGGCGTAACCAATTGGAGACAAACAAATTCTATACCCGGCTGGGTAAATAGTTGGCTTATTAATTATGAAAAAGCAAAAGTTTTAGATGAAATTTCAAAATCTATAAAACCTTTTATAAGGTAGGTATTAAACATAAATAGGAATGTTTTTTGCTTTATTCTTAAACACAATAAAATATTAATTATTTTGTGATATTATATAATAAGTGTGTGAAAAAGGAATAACAAAATGACAAATGCAATAAGCATATCAAGCCAAGAAAGTATTTTTGGTGGAATAAGTATTCTAAAAGAAAATCTTACAGCCTTAATTAAAGAATTTAAAAAAGCAATAGAGGAGCATACAAAGACTAGAAAATATAATAATCTTTGTGTTGAAATAATAAGAGATATGGAAAATCTTTCTGCTTTTTATTTTAAATTAAAAAACCCAATTGAAGATAAGCAATTTAAAGATATATCTAAAAAACTTATTAAAATATACCAAGAAATAAATGATATATCTTACAAAAGAATGCGCGAAGCTGAAAATAAAAGTAAGAAATATGATGAAAAAGTTTTTTTTGCAAGTTTAGCTTTAGTAGAAATTATAAATTTTAGTCTAGATGATGATTTAATGAAAACTATGGGCGGATATAAAAAAGCAAACTTAATTGAACTTGGAAAAACTATTTATGAATGATAAATATGGATGGCATAGAGAAACATTAAGCATAAAATCACGCACAATAAAAACTGGTTTAAAAAATAATTTAAAAGTTCAAACATTATTGTGTCGAGGTATTATGTATGATTGGGATTATATAGTAAAATGTTGTAAATTAACAAATAGTGGCGATATTTATGATTTTCTAAGTGCTTGTTTTAATGTAGAAAAAGAAATCATTAAAAATATATGCAATAAGCTTAAAGATTTTAAAAATGACCCAAACTCCTTAAACGATTGTTGCAATAAAAAGATAGATAATTAACACTTATTTATATTATAAAATATTATATGGATTTATGATATAATTAATAATCGCCATTGGCACTACTCACGCTTAAAGTGTCAGTATTAAGCCTAGCTTCAGTGCGTATCGGCTGAGCTAGGGGCGATAATATTAATAAAAATTATATGCAGTTATAATCCACTTTTTATCTTTACCTTTATAATCAAGTGCTACCATAACTCTACTATTCTTAGTATCAATAAAAGCTCTATTATTACCCTTTTTTACATTTCCATTATTTATAATATTTTCTATTTCTTTTATAAAATTTAAAGCTTTATTTTTTGCTTCTATTTTATTTAGCCCTTGCTTAATAAAATCTTCTTCTCTTCGATTAATAATATGACTTAATCCAAAGTTACCATCTCCCCAAACCAAATCAATATCCCCTAAATCTTTCCTATAAAAAGCACCTGCTACTTGTCCTTGTTTTTCAATGAGTAATTTTTGCAAAGCACCCTTTCCATCATGGTAATACTCTGCATAATTTTTCCCAAATTCTTTTAAAGGCTTGATGTTTAATTCATTTTCTATTTTAGAACGCATTAGATCAGGTATATCAGCTTTTTTACCCTTATGTGTCTTTTTTTTAGCATTGAGTATAAATTCTCTAGCGATAGCATCTAAATTACCCATAACATCAAGATTATAATCTTTATTCTCTTTTAAAAAATCATCAAATCTTTTCCATTTATCCTCATCATTCATTTTTTGGTTTTTGATTTTTTCATCAAGTTTTTCTTTAACACTTTTCTTGTTTTTCCTATCCTCGCTTAGCTTTTCTATTAAGTTTTCTTTAGGCTTATTTTGGGTAGAATTAAAAATATTTGGTAGCCCATTCAATGAGTTATCATTTTTGCTACCTGGTTGGACGAAAGTTTGGATAATGCCAACATTTTCCTTAGTATTTTTCTTGCTAACTTTTTCAAGTCTTGTTAAATCTTTTTCTTTAACTTTTGTCACATGTCTAACTTCTCCAGTATCTTTATTTACACCAAGCTTTCCTAGTTTATTATCATTTAATCTTTTTGCTATTAAAGCTATATCCATTCTATTATTTTTATAAAAAAATGTAGGATTTTCTTTAATTTCTTTTATAAGTTTAAATACATCACTAGGCTTTTTAAACATCTCTTTATGTTTGCTAGCTAAATATTCTAAATCAGCTACAATCTCATCATTCGTAAGTTTTGCTAAATTTCTAACATTTGGAGAGACACTCATTTTTACATTTAAATCACTTTTAGCATATTTAGGATTAGGTTTATCCATGTAAAAGTTATCGCCTTTGATAAGCCCTTTTTCTACTAAGGCATCTTTTAAAATTTTATTTTGCTCTTTATCTACTTTAATATAATTATCCACTGCATTTTTAAAAATCTTGCTTTGTTTTGGTTCTGATATTTTTATGTTTTTAAGAGTTTTTATAATTTCTTTATGAGTTTTAGCAAGCTTTAGTGCATCTAGTAATTGATTTTTAAGTGCTTGTTCTTTAGCACTATTTATTATTGGGGCTAAAGCATGAAGCCTAGTAAAAATACTACCGATTAATATTCTATCAAAAACCCCTTTTATAGTAGTAGCTATAGAAGAATTTAGCTTTTTACCGCTACTTGCAATGGCTGTTAATATTAAATCTTTGTTGTTTTGATAAATCTTTGCATAAACATTTATAAGCTCTTTGGCTTCGTTTAATTCTTTACTTACAAACTGAGTTGATTTTAACTCTTGTGCTAAGCCCTTAAAATCATAACCTATATCTTCAATTCTATGTTTTTCTAATAAAGCATTAAATGCGTGTCTTTCAAATGCTTTTTTTTCTGCTTCATTCATACCTTCAAAAGCTTTTTTTAAGTCCTTGTCTTCATTGATATTTCTAGCACCTTTGGCTATTCTTTGCTTAAAAGCTTCTGGTGTTTCTTGGTCTTTTATTTTTCCTAGATAGCTATTGCTAAAGTTTTCTTTTAATGCATAGTTTTTATTAGCATCTTCTAAAATATTCCTTGCTAATTCTTTATTGCTTGCATTTTTTATCATAGCTTCATCTAAAACATCTTTTACTAATCTATAAGCTTCTTTAGTATTATAGGTTTTATTCCCTGTAGCTAATTGCTTATTTAAAGCACTTCTTAAGGCAAAAACTTCTTTTGTGCTTAATTGCTTACCTACGGCTTCTTCTAAAAAGCTAGTGATATTTGCCTTTATATCTTGTTCTAAAAAATTGTTGTTTTTAAACTCTTCAATCTTTGCTAAATCTTCTTTGTCTAAAATTATTGAACCATTATTAAGCTCATCTATACTTTTTATAGCTTGAGCGTATTCATCATTAATTCTTTTTTTATAAGAGCTATTATCTTTTTGCCAAGCCTTAATGTCAAGCTCTCCGCTTAAACCAGTTTTGTTTTTAAATACTTCATCTTGTCCTTTAATCATATTTAAAAATGCAATACTTGCGTTTTTATCACTTCTTAAAACATCATCTAAAAAACTGCCAACTTCAGGGTATGCCTGTGCTGCTTTTAGTAGTATTTCTCTTCTTTGTGTAGTAGGATAACCTGATAAAGCATTAGAAATATTTTTTAAAATTTCACTTGTTCTTTTAGCCCCATTTTGTATAAACTCAAAATTGTTTTTGTTAAGTCCTTGTTCTACCACATTTCTTATAAATTCTATAGTAGGTTTTCCATTTTCTAGGTATGTTGGGTTTTCTTTGGCTATTAATTCATCAATTTGGGCTTTATCTTTTATATCTTTGGTTACATTATCGTAAGCTTTTTCGGCATTTTGCAAACCACCATCGCTAAACTTACTAACTATGGGAATGTCTTTTTGGCTGATTTTATCAACAAACCTATCTCCCTTAAGGGCTACCCCATCTATCATATCTTTACCAGCATTTGCACCTGCTTTTATACCATCTTTAACTCCTAAAAATGAGTTTTTAACACCACTTAAAGCCTTAGCACCACCTAAAATGGCTAAATCCCCACCAACATTTAAAAGCCCAGCGGTTGCACTATTTGCTAATCTATCATTAAAACTTGGCTCTTTGTTAAATAAAGCAGCATTTTTAGTATAGTCTATATCACTTCCTATCATAGCCCCCAAAGTTCCGCCTGTAATCTCATCAGCATACTTTTTAGCACCAGGAAAAGCTCTTAAAATAGGTTTAAATTTACTACCCACCAAAGCACCAGCAAGAGAACCCCCAACCTCAAAAGCATTAGTTTTAAGCCCACGCCAAAGGGTCATAAACGCATTATCATCAAGTTCGGTAGTTTCTCCAGTATTTGATACAAAATATCTTCTGTTATATTCATCTTTACCTATAAAACCTAAGCCCATTTTCTTTAGCTCTTGGCTCATTGATTTTAATACATTTTCTTCAACTTTAGCTCTTGCTCTCTGCGCTTCTTCATCACCTAAAACAGATTTAGCAAAATTATAATTTCCCAAAGAACCACTAGCATTTGATAGTGTTTGCATAATATTTGATTTTATATTTTTACTTCCATCTTTGTAAATGTTTTCCATAAAAAAAGGCGTATTTTTATAAACTTCTTCTTTGTGTTTATCAATCTCCATTCGTTCTATATCATCACTGCTTTGTTCTTTTAAATCATTTAAATATCTCATTACTTTTTTATTATCTTCTAGACTGGCTAAAGTATTTCTTGCGTATTGATTTTTTAAAATTTGTGCTTGTTCTTGTGTTATTTCTCTCATTTAAAAACTCCCATTTGTTTTAATTCAGCATAGCTTGCTTCATAAAATTTTCCATCTTTTTCTACTAAATAAGTTCCTTCAACTAATGGAGTGATTATAGGTTGATTGCTAGGTTCTTGTGATATATCTACTATTTTTCCAGGCTGATTTTCGCCTTTTATATAATAATTGCTAAGCTCTTTTGCTAAGCCCTCTTTAAAATCTTTTAAATCTTCTTGTCTTTGTTTTTCATAAAGGGCATTAATATAAGGATTTTTCAAATTAGAAACCTTTGCCATTTGCTCATCATAATAAGCATTAATCTTGGCTTCACTAGTAGCTATATAATCCCTTATTGCTTTTTCATATTCTTTAGCATTTATGGTTTGAGCTTTCCAAGCTGATGGCTCTTTGTAAATTTCATCATGTCTTGTTCTATTATAGCTTGTATCTCTTCTAACTTTTTCATTATAAATACTATCGCTTATAAACTTAAATAAGCTATCTTGTGCGTCATTTATATTATCTCCCCCAAAAAGTCCTTTTGTATTTTGCCAAGTTCCCCCTAAAAGTCCTTGCCCGTCATAATAAGAACTACCACCGGCTTTTTTTATGGTATTAAATCTTTCTTGTATTGCTCTCATCTCCGGATTTGACTTTGTATAACTTGGTAAATTAAGCATTGCCTGTTGAGCTAAAAGATTATTTTCCCTTTGCTCTTTTGCTTGTTCTAAATCTATTTTTGATTTTTTTAAAAACAAATCCTGCAAAGCTAGATTATTTTTAATTCTATCTTGCTCCTTAGCATACTCATAGGCTCTTTCCTTTTGTAATAAATTATTATTTAAAAAAGCATTATTAATCTCATTTTGCTTTTGTTGTTCTAAAAGCGCCTCATCTCTTTGTGCTAAAAGCTTTCTTTTGTTCTCATCTTCTCTATAATTTCTTATACTATCGTATAAAACTCCGCCTACTTTTCCTGCACTTTGAATTACTCCAAGACTTGGATTAAATACGACTTGTTGTGGGTTATAATATGCCATTTTCCTACCTTTATTTAATGTATAAAATAAAGGATTTAAGGTAAATCCTTAAATCCATAAACTCTAACTAACTCCAAACTTCTTTTAAGTTATTTTCTCTATTTTGTCTTCTTCTTAGCTCTTCTTGTGCTAAGTATTTGTTAAAATTGTAGGCATCTTCTTGAAGTTTGAAATTCTTTTTTGCCATTTTTTGCTCTTCATATCCGCCCCAAAGTCCCCCAGCAAGTCCTCCTAAATCTATAAGCCTGTCAAAATTAGTTCTTGCACCATTTTTTGCTATTTCTTTATTTCCCCACTGAGTAACTTTGTTAAAACTATCTCCTAAAAAATCAAAAAAAGAAAAACCCCCAGCCTTAGCAGGTGCTGGAGCCTTAAGTAAGTTTTTTGAAAAATCAAAACCATTATCCATCAATGCCGCATAATTCATTTTTTACTCCTTACATTAATGATAAAATCTCTTTTCCTAAGTCTATATTAGAAACCTCTTTACCCTGTTTTACTTTTTGTGCAAAATCACTATCGCTATAATCATTTTTGCTTTGATTTGGTGGCATATCATCTGCCTTTTTTTCATTTGTTTTGCTATAAAAAATACGCAATAAAGTATTCCAGCTTTGTAAATCCCCATTAGCTAAACCACTAAGCTTGTTTGCAAGCTCGCTCATAGCTTTTAAATCAGCTTGTGGGTAATCTTTTCTTAGCTGTGCTTCTACTTGCATATATTTATTACGCAAGCTTTCTTCTTCTTCTTTTTGCTTTGCCTTACTTTCTAATTCTTCTAATTTTTTAAGCTTTTCATCGATATTATCCAAGCCAAGCTGTTTTAAATACTCTTTCCTTTGGTTTTCTTCTTCAGTTTCATTTGGTTTTTTAAACTCACTTAAGGCTTGTTCTAAGCTTCTTATTTTTTCTTCTTGTTTTTGAAAAAGAATTTTAAACTCTTCTTCGATTTTTGAATTATTAGTATCACTTGTGTTAGCATTAGCATTGCCATTATCATCATTTGTATTATTTGTATCATTTGCATCACCACTTACCCCATCATCATTTAAAGCATCTAATAAATCTTGTATTTCCTTGCTCATTTGTTTTCTTCTCCTAAAATGTTTATTATTGTGTCTAAAAAAGCCATTAATTCTAAAGCTTTTAACCTATTTACATCCGTTTCTTTTGTGTTTTTTGCTTGAAAATAGCACTCATTGTATTTATTTTCAATGTATTCTATTAGTCTTTTTCCTCCTTTAGTGTTATAAATATCGCTTTTAATTTCCAAGATCAGCTTCATTGTTTTCATCTCCAAACAAAGAATTGATATTTTTTATCCCCAATATAGGTAAAAGCTGTTTTAATAAAGTCTCGTTAATCTTGATAATCTTATAAGCACTTTGTGCATCGCCAACATTCATATACATAGAAAAAATCTGACTTAAAGCTTGCATACTAGCTTGTAGCCCTGCTCTTTGCACTTCTTTATTCATAGCTCCTGTGCCAGTTTGAATATTAAATCTAAAACTAGGTATATCCTCTCTTGCAAAGTTGTTAAAAAACTCATCATTGCCATATTTAAACACAAGCTTTGCTAATCTATCAAACAAAGGTTCTACAAAAGTTTCATTGTATGATCTAATATAATCAGCACTTCTTCTACCTCCTTCTTGTGCTTTAATGCTAATTTCGGTCGCAGTTTCGTTTTTTGCAGTTTGTGCTCCATTATTTTGCGGACTAACGCCCGTAACTTCTGTAAGCTCAGTTTCTAAAAAGCTTAAATTAGCACTTGCTGAATTTATATTTGGTGTTGGAAGTGTTGAAAAAGCCGACACATCAGCAGTATATACTGGTTTTCCTATGGTTTCTAAATCTTCCCTTGACACTCCAGCTGATTTTGGTAAAACAACCTTAGGGTTTAACGCACTTCTCATTGCGTCTATGATTAGATTTCTAGTTATATTAATCTCTTTTTGCAAAGGCAAAGCACTAGCCATAACAGGCTCTCCATAAGCGCAAACAAAATCATCACAATCAATAGTATTAAGTTGTGGCAACATAAAACCCCAAACGAATGGTTGCCCGTCTATTAATTCAATCTCATCTCTTAACAGCTCGCCCTCAAAAATCGTAGAAACCACCCATTTATCATCATCTTTTTTTACATAAACATCATAAAGTTTATTTTTTTTAAACTCGCAACTTTTATCGATTTTTCTATCAATATCACTTTTTTTGTAAAAACCTAGCTTTTGTCTTTGCTCAATTTGTGAGTAAGATAAATAAATCTCATTAACTATATAGCTAATATCTTCATTATTTGTAGCGTTAGGGTCAAAAAATATCTCATCAATTCCTATTCTATCTATCTTTGGAAAACCCTTATCCCAAGTTATTTTAGCTATAGAAGTTCCAACGACTAAAACATCTAAAAACAAAGGCTGAAAGGTTTTAAAAAGGTTTAAATTACCAGTGTAAAAATCTAGTGCTTTTTGCCATAAAGTGATAATTTCTTCATCTGAATTAATATAACTTTCAATATCTGCCATTCTTTCGCTATTAAAATATACATCATTTAACGAAGTGATTAAGTATTTCACTTTTGAATTAAGCTTTGGTATAAAAATATCTGATTTATTTCTTTTTTTAAAATATTCTTTATTGTCATTTTGCAATAAATAATTTTCTTGTAATTTTTTAAAATGAGCTTTGTATTTTTCAAAGCCGTTTTTGCTCTCGCTGATTAAATACTCTAAATTAGTGATTTTTTCTTCTTTTTTCATTATCAATTCTCCATATGGTAGTTTTACTAAGTTTTGTTAGTTTCACGATATCTTCATCGCTTACGCCTTTTTCCTTTAAAAGCTCCACCATCTCCCGCCTGAATTGCTTTTTAGAAATGTTTTTAAACCCACTAAAAAGCTCTAAAATCCATTTAGCTAAAACGATTTTAATCACTTCATCATCTTTTTTAGCTAACTCCTTAACCATATTCGGATTTACCCACTCATACACCATTAAAAACTCACCAGCCATCATAGCTCCAATCTTCACTAGTATTAGCTCTTGAATGTAATCTTTCAAAGAAAGTCAAAGCCACAGCGTCGCTAACATCGGGGCTTTTTCCATAATTTTTTTTAATCTGCTCTTTTGAGATGATTTTTAAAAGCCCCTTGTCGTTATATTCATATTCAATCATGCGTAAATCTTTTTTAAGTTCATCATCTTTGATTATTTGCATATGTTTTAGATTTTTTGCAAAAGTAAAATACATTTGTGCCCTTTTGTTTAAATACTCATTGCTAGTTGCAGAGTTTGTAGAATTTGCCTCAAACACAGGTAGTCCATAACTATGCAAAACATCATACACCCCAACCCCAAGTCCGCAAGTGTCTATAAAAATGCCTTGTGGCTTTTGATTATCTTGATTAAATTCAGCTAAAATCACATTTGCTAAAGCTGTGGTGCTAAGCCCACTATATTTTTTAATCTCATCTACCACAAAACCTTTCCTTTTAGCTAAAACACTCTTATCATCTCCATATCTTGCTACATCTAAGCCCCATATGTTATCCCCTTGCATTTTTTGCATATCAAAAGAACATAAATTCATACTTGCTTCAATCTCATTTAATGAAAACAATTCATTATTAGAATTGTCGATAAACTCTCCATAAATTTCTTGTCTTACCACTTCGCTATCTTCCCCGCCTACTTCTTCGATTAGCTCTTTGATTTGCTCTTTACTTAAAAAAGGATTATCATAGCTTGAAAATTGAAAATGCTTAAAGTTTTTATCGCTTAACTCTTTTTTGCAAAGCTCATAAAAAAGATTTTTCCCTTTTGGAACCCCACCTATAATCGCTCTTGATTTTGGATTATCTAAAAGCATAGGGCGTATAGCATAGTGCCAAAGATATTCACCCTTTGCATCTTTTAAGATAATTCCAGCTTCATTTAAAATAACTAAATCATAACCAAAGCCTTCTATGTTTTCTGGTCTTTCAGCACTTCTCATATGAAGCACAGCATTATTTAAAATGAGCTTTTTATCTTGAACGCTCCAAGAATAAAATTCTTTAGGAAGTTTTTTTAATTCTGGCATAAAATAAAGCTCGAAGTAATTTTGTAAATTTGCTTGTATGGTATCAACCCATAACACATTTAAGCCCATTAAAAGACTTTCTATCACATACTTTGCACTACCTCTTGTAAAACCTAGCCTTCTTCCTTTAGCAACCGTAACAAAACGCGGATTTTTTTCATTAAAAACTTGAAGCTGAGCTTTAGTGTAAGAAAAATCTAGTTTTAAGTTCATTTTATCTCACTTCTAACAATTTCTATTTTTTGAAGATTATCGCTGATGATTTCTTGTTTATCCACATAACCATGGTTATTTTTAAGTAAAAACATACTCACGCTAGGAGTATAAGTGCCTATTAAAGAATGCTCTATTATAGAACTAGCACATCTTTGCTTAGCCATTTGAACTATTTCGCCAAAATCTGCATCTTTTTCCCAAACGCTTAGAGTTTTTGTCGTAACACCTAAAAACACCGCTAGACTTTCTATTGTTTTTGGAGCATAAATAGTCTCGTATTTTGTTTCTTTGATGACTTTTTTAATATTAAAAAACTCTTCTATTTTTTGCTCTAATTCTTCTTTTGTTAAAACTCGACCGCCCATTTATAAAACCTCTTTAAACTCATATTCTTTAATATCAATTTCCAAAAAAGCCTTTTTAAAACTAACAATCTCATAATCAGCTTTTAATACATTTTTATCATTTTCAAACAACGCATCTAACACGCCTTTTAATACATTATCCCCATCGCCATGGCATTTATTTTTAAAGCCTATTTTTAAAGAAAACTCATATTGCTTTTTAAAATCAAAAGCTTGATTAGGGCTTATTCCGTTTTGCTTTCTAAACTCAATTTGCAAGTATTTTTTAAACTCTAAATATTTAAGATAATCCTTGCAAACAAACTTAGCCCTTTGAGTTGTTCTTTTATAAGGCACAGGATTGGTTTTAAGCTCTAATTTTAAAGAATAATTCATCGCGCCACCTTTTCTTTATTTTTGTTTAAATAATTAAAATTGGCATTGGTTTTTTTATTTAAAGTTTGAGAAAACTTTTCCAAATTTTGCAAGTGTAATGTTTTTTCTTCTTCTTTTGTCTTTTGATAGCAAAGTTCTGTTTTTAATTCTGTCTTTTGAATGCTAAAATTCAAATCTTTCCCGACCCTATGCTGATTTTTAAACATAAAATCTATAAGTGCTTCTTTAAAGGCTCCATCTTCTATCAAAGCCCCATCATGATATGTTAATTCTTTAAAATTATTTACACATATTAAACAATCACTCGAACTATTTTTAAGCTTTAACGCATTTTTAAAACCATCATAGGCAAAATATTCATATGTAAAATCATTTTTATATACTCTAAAAAAGGCTCTTGACTTGTAATTTTTAAAAAGCCATTTTAAAAAGCTTTCTTTATTCTCAAATCGTTCTTTAAACTCAAATTGTGCTATCTTGCAAACAATTCTAAGTTTTTCATAAGTAGAACCGATGATTTTCTCATTCATACATATCTCAAAATAATAATCCAAAAAAGCATGTATATCTTTGACATCTTTTAAATATCTACCAACTATATCCACCGCTTGAGCTTCGTTTAATTCTAGTAAATCTTTTAAAATTTTAATTTTTTCTTTCATTTTTAACTCCTAGTATCCACATCTATAACTATATTTTCTGAGTTTTCCTCAATCCCATAGTATTTAAGCAAACTATCAACCACATCAGCATCAGCTTCTTTTTTTCTACTAAAACGCTGATTTTTCCTCATTTCATTCTCCTTTGCATATTTAAGCCAAGTATGTAAGCTGCCAGCCACTGAAGCCATTTTTTTATCGCCCCTTTTCCATTCTCTAGCGTCCCAATACTCTATAAAATCTTCGGCCAAACACTCATCAAAGCAAGTGTTATGTTTTTGATTAAAGGCGTTAATCTGCCCCATTAAATCATCTATGCTAGGCTTTTTAAATTTACCCATATTTACCCCTAGTTGAGTTTTTAAACCGCTCGCACTCACCACAAAAAAAGTTCGCGTAGCGTTATTATTTTTGTTTATATTTTCTTTATTTTCTAAATTTTCTTTTTTTATAAATTCTTTATTATTTATATTTATATTATTTATAAATTTATTATCGCTTGCGTGCGTGCGTGTTTCTATATATAGGGAATTTTCGTTTTTTTCTTTTTCCGTATTCAAATTTCCGACTACGGAAGAAGTGTTATTTTTAAATGTTTTGTTTAGGTTTTCATCAGCACTTTTAAGCTTATATTCAGTTTTATTAAAATGCTTAATTATTTCATTGTTTTCATCTTTTAAAATCCACTCATAATTAAATCTGTGATGATTTGTTTTTTTGATTTGAAGTAGATTAAAATGTATCAACTCATCTTTAGCAAGTCTTAATCTTTGCAAACTTATTCTTGTATCTTTTTTGATTAAAATAAGCTCTCTTAGATACATTTCACTTACTAAGGTTTTTTCGCTCATTCTTTTAAGCTGTAAATAAAGTGCTAAAGCATCCATACTTAAGCCACCATAAAAAATCGTATTAGCTACCTTTGTAAAACCTCTTCTAGCTCTAAGTGGTTTTTTAACTCCTAAAACCACTTCTAAACTAGCTTTAAAACTTGGAATACTCATTATCTTCCTTTACCTTTGAACTTTTGATATAAAAAATGAGACAAAGAATAAATAAAAACTCCGATTAAAAATCCTATACTAAGACCTGAAAGCAAGTAGTTAATCACACTCATAAAACATCCTTTTCACTCACACTCCTTTTTAGTTAAAATTCCCCATCTTTAAAGAAAGGAGAATTAAAATGGAAATCCAACAATTAGAAAAAATCATTTTAGATTTAAAGCTAAGAGTTGAAGCATTAGAAAGCAAAGTAGCTTTATTGGAAAAGAATAAAAACACTTCGCAACACTTTAGCCTTGATACTCCAGATTTAATTAGCGACAAAGATTAATCCTTATTAAGTATTAAAGCATCTTCAACCCTTAAGGCCAAGCTAATATCAAGAGAGATGAATTTATTTAAAGTCGAAAAAATATATTCATCGACACTTTTATTATCTTGGCTAGAAAGTGTTTCAAGCACCTTATAATGCTCATCTTTAATTTTTATTTTCAAATTAAGCTCTTTCACCCACACTCCTTTTTTGGTTTTCTTCCTCTTTTTGGTATATTGCTAAGATTAGAACGCACATCTACCCAAAACTCATGCGGAATTCCATATAACCTTTTAAACTCTATTTGTTTTTTAAAAGATGGGCGTGTTTTATTAGTTCTAATTTTTTTAATACTTACCAATGAATAATGTTGTTTCATTAAATTAGTAAATTTCATAAAATCAATTTTTTTCATAACTGAAGTATAAAATAAATATTCTTATATGAAAATTAAAAAAGAATAAATATAAGGAACGAAAATTGCATAAATAAAAGTGTATAATTTTTATACCAAAAAAGGAGATAATTTGGCGAGAAAAGATAAAACCATAGATTATTTATTTGATAAAGATAAATTCCAATTTTATTTAAGAAATAGAGATAAAAAAATAACTTATCAAGACTTAATAGAAATTTTATATAAACACGGCATAGAATATACAGAGCCTGGAATAAAAAAGTGGTTTGTGAAAAATGGTAGATCAGAGCCACCTATGGGCGTAATTAAAGTGATCTGTGATGAGTTAAAAATACCATTTGATGAAATCATCACACAAGATATATTTAAAAAAGACAATCAAATCGAATTTAAATACTATCCTGATATTTCAGCTTCAGCTGGATATGGAGTTTTAGCACAAGATATAAATTATACTAGTATTTGTGTTGATGGAAGTTTTCTAAAAGAGATTTTAGACATTCCTATAAAAAAAAGCTACGATATTATAAAAATAAATGGCGATAGTATGGAGCCGCTTTTAACACATGGAGATTTTGTTATTATTGATAGAAGTAAAAATACTCTTGATACTATTTCGAGTGCTGATATAGTTATTTTTAGACAAGGCGAAGATTTGTATTGCAAAAAAATTAAAAAAGAGGCTTTTTGTGATTTTATTTATTTAGTATCTGAAAACAAAGACTATAAAGAAGTTAAAATTAGCGATTTTGCACAATGTGAAATCATAGGAGTAGTTGTATCAAAAATGGCTGTTGAAACCTTTAAAAATTTTATAGAGTTTGTAAGATGAAGGAAGATTTAAATAGTTTTGAAATATCTAATATCATAAGAACTACAGATTATGGAGCTAGTTATCCTTTGGAAGTAAGCATTAAAGATAATTCAAAATTTATTTTAAAGACTAAATATAACAGCGTTTGTGGTAATGGAAAAAGCTTATTTGTTGAACTTTTTTCTTATTTATATTTGCGAAAAATTGGATTTAAAAATATCCCTAACATTACTCTACTAAAAATAGATGATAATACTATAAAATTAGCAGAAATTAAATTACAAAATGGAACCTTAAGAGATAGAGAAGCTTTAAATAATATAAAACAATCTAAAGGCCTAAACTTAGGAGTTTCATATATACACAATGCTAATAAGGTTTTTCCAATAGATTTGACTAATAACTTTAAAAACAATACCTGTCTTTATGATGGTATTTTAATGAATAGCGATAGAGAATTTAAAAATCCAAATATACTTATAAATAAAAACAAAGAGCTATTTTTGATTGATTTTGGATTAGCTTTTGATATATCTGAAGCTTTGAATACTATTTTGGATAACGAAATCAATTCTAATAGATATTTTTATAAAAATATTTTTGATTATAATTATCTACTTTTTGAATATTTAAAACATATAACAATAAGTCAAAATAAATTAAAATATCAAGATATATTAGATATAATAGATTTGATACCTCAAGAATGGTTAAGCTTATCTTCTGCTAAAAAGAAAGCTTTATGTAATATGATATGCAAAAGACAGGGGCAAAGATTAATTTATAGTCATGAAAATATTTAAATATAAAGTTATAAAATATTTCCCATTTACAGCTAGTGAAGAATTTATAAATATAGGCTTTTGGCTTTGGGATGAAAAAGGAAATAAAGCACAAAGTTATATTACCGATAATGATGAACATATAAAAATATTAGCCAAATGTCCATTAATAGATGTAGATTTTATTAAAAATAGCATAGAAAGATTAAAACTAGAAACAGATGAAAGATACTGGTATGGAAATCATTTTAGATTTGGCGATTTTGATGCTATTGCTCACGATAACTTAGAGAGTGCGAGAGTGTTTTTATACCACGAAAAAATAGGAGAAAAGTTTAAAAATATTTCAATAAAATACAAAAATATAAGATATGAAACCATAAAAAATAACGCCATAAATTTAATACAAAATGATTTTAAAAATGACTTAGAAATAATTTCAGAGCGTGGCGAATATAACTTGCATATAATCAACAAACACTCCAAAAAAGAAATTTTTTCAAGACTTGGAAATATCACTATAGACAACGACATAAAAGAAGCTTTTTTTAAGACAATTGAGTATGATATTCCATTGTTTTTCTTGCAATGTGAAGAGTTTATACCTAGCAAAAAAACACAAAAAAGCAGGGAAAGTCTAGAAAAGGTTAATTTAAATTTTAGATCTTTTTACGATGAGCAAACACAAAACAACACCTTAAAAGAAATAGTTTCTACCACTAAACAATGAAAATGAAAAAACTTATAATTTTACCACTATTAACAACTCTAGCCTTAGCTGATTACACACAATATAAACCGAGTGAAGAGTTTGCGAAGTATTTTACTAAACAAAACTGCTCGCAGGTTTTAGATAAATTTTATTATATTAATTGCTATGATTATAATTATAAAGGAACTAAAGCAGTGGCTTATAAATTAGAAGCAGATAATCTAAAAGGCAAACAAATTAAAAAACGCCCACGCTTTGAAGATGATACAAATATACCTAAAAAATATCGCACCACATGGAGTGATTATAAAAATAGTGGTTACACAAGAGGACATACCCTTTCTAATGCCTCTATGAGAAAAACTACCCAAGCCCAAAAAAGCACTTTTTTAATGAGCAATATTACTCCACAAAATCCACAAATAAATCAAAGTGTTTGGAATAAGATTGAAAAAAGAGAAAGACAAGCGGCTTTAAAGCTTGGAAGAATTGAAGTTTTAAATTTAGTTAATTATGATAGCAACCCACAAAGAATAAAAAATCAAATTGCTATTCCAAACTCTTATATCAAGATTTTAAAAGGCAATAATTTTAAAGAATGTTATAAAATTCCAAATCATAAAGTCGATAATTTAAGTATAAAAAGCTATAAGTTTAATTGTGATATTTTAATTAGCAATTATTAATCTTAAACGATTTTTTAGTTTAAGTATAATATGCTTTTAGAATTTAAAAATAAGGAGTATAAGATGAAAAAAATAGAAAATATAATCATTTATATTATAAATTACTTTCAAACAAACTATGCTCCAGCTGATCTTGGAAAAGTGAAATTGAATAAAATTTTATGGTTTGCAGATAGGGCCTTTATGTATAAAAATTACACATCTCTAACTCAAACATCTTATATAAGAAATCCACAAGGACCAGTAGTTAAAAAATTAGAAAACATTTTAACTAATTTGGAAAAAAATGAGTTTATCAAAAGTATAAAAGTAAATAAGGGCGAATACCAACAACAATCTTTTTTATGTTTAAAAGAACCTAATTTAGATGATTTTACCGCAAAAGAAATAAGTATTTTAGATGAAACTATCAATAAATTTGCCTTAAGAACAGCAAAAGAGCTTTCAGAAATTTCTCATGATGAATGCTGGGAAAAAACAAAAAATGGCGATACTATGCCTATTGAAAGTGTATTTTTACAAGATATTATACCAGCCACCAAAGAAGATACTATAAATGGCTAGTATTACAAATGCAGATGATTTATGCAAACATTTTAATATAAATGAAGATTGTAAAACAAAAATACATCAACTTTACAATACCCATAAAGATAAGTTTTTAAGACCCGCTATTGCATATTTTCACGCCATTAAAATACAACATGGAAATATTTTAATAAATCAGCATGAACACCCAAAAGGGATTTTTTATGTAAAGACAAATTATTTTAAAATTATTTATAAAAAGAAAGGTTTTGAGATAATTAATATAGACTGGATAGACAAAGAACCATAACTCTCAATACCCCATCAACCTTTTATATCCATCACAGCCAAGTTGATAACCGCCATCACAAGCTAAGCCATAGTATTTTTTTGCTTGTTTAAAATCAACCCTTATACCTTTGCCGTTTTCATAAAGTAACCCAACAGATCCACAGCTCACACTATCCTTATATTTATCACACAAAAGTTTTAAATTTAAAAAAGCTTGTCTTATAGTACCTGGTTTAAATAAAAATGCAGTGGTTTTTTTACAGGCACAAGGCATATCTATTATATCAGATTGTAATTTATCATTATAATACAAAGGACATGCATAAGCCCGATTAACTTCAAAATCATTCATCTTTTTTAGTAGTTTTAGTGTCTCTATAGCTTTTGTATCATTAGTTTTATTTAAAGCAAAATTTATTTCATCTAAGGCATTTTTGTGACTATCCAAAGAGATCAAATAATTAATTTCTTCATACTTTTTATCTTTGTCCGCATTAAGAATTAAACCAACATGAGTCATTATTTTAATCAAATTAAATATATTACTCTCAACTTTATAATTTCCATCTATAACAAAATTATTATAAATATACAAACAAGCTTCTTTATTCTTTTTATCATAGCAATCACTAAAAGATTTTTTGTATAGTTTTTCTTCTGAAAGATTAAAATTTTTGTTTTTATAACCAACGGCGTGTTTTTCTATATACGCGAGTGCTTCATTATCTCTTTGCTCACATACATCAAACCCTAAAGCATATATACATACAAACAAAATCAGTAATTTTTTCAACAATAACCCTTTATTTTGCCTTTATTTTATACTCAAAATTATATCATAAATACATTTTTAAAAAGTATAAAATATTTATATTTTTTAATTTAATTTTAAGGATATTTATTTTATACTTTCTTCATCGAAACAAATGAAACCTAAGAAACAAAAAAGGATTTAAAAAATGTTAGATAGTTGCTACCTTGATTTAGAAAAAAGAGAAAGAGAGACTGATACTCTAGCTAAAGAGCTTATGTATGAAGAGAGTATGAGGGGTAAAAATCTTTTTTATCTTAAAGATTTGATAGATGATTTTATAACAGATCTTGAATACAAATTGGATGATTGGGAGTTTTCAACTTCTTTAAAAACTTACAAAGAAGATGTGGGCTTTGAGATTTGGGATTTAATAGCCAAAGTAAAGCAAACACAAAGAGCTTTAGAAGCTATCAAAGTTTAACAAAGTCTTTTATTAAAAAGACTTGATTAAGCTTTTGACTGCTTGAAAATTAAGCTTTATTGCCGCGTTGGCAAAGTTTATAGCAGAAGGGTTAGCAAGTTATCCAAAAACTTGGCTTAGCATAAATGTTTATAGTGCTATTTTATGTTTTCTTGCACTTTAAAAATGACAGAAAACTTAAGGGTTTAAGAATAATTTTGTATAATAACAATTGTATTAAGTATGGCTACTCTTTCGGTTTTTTAGAAAGGGGGTTATTAGTGAGCAAGATAATTGATTTTATAATTCTTATTTTAGAATTAATAAAAGAGATAATTAAGCTCGTTAATTATCTCATATAAAAAACCTTAGAATATATTATATATATCCACGCTTAGTCTAAGCTTAATGCAATTATAACAATAACCGAAAGAGAGCGTGGCTTTCGGCTTTCTTAAACCCCTTTTTATACTCAAATGAGCGCAAAGATTTTTGTTTTGATTTTTTTAATGGCTTCAACTAAGACCTTATAATGAAATTGTGCGTTTTAATCCCGTCGCCAAACAAAATTAAAACGCACTTTATTTAACGAATATTCCTTAATTATAAACAATAAGACATATTCTTTCCTTTTTTGCTTTGCGCTCTTTTGAGTATAAAAATTTTAAAAGGAATACCAATGAGAGCAGAAGTAATAAACAAAAAAGCATATGTTCGTTTTGATGATTATGCAAGTGAGGTTAGCGAATATAAAAAGAAAATAGCTTTACTAGAAGAAAAACTAAAAGAAGCTAGTGACTTATTTAAAAGCGAAAATAGCTTAAGAATAGCCATAGAAATTGAAAATATAAAGCTATTAAACTTATTAACAAAGGAACTTTAAATGTTATTTTTCAAAAAAGATGATGGTTTGCAATTAAAGCTTTTCAAAGCTCAAAACCACATAAGACTTAAAAGCAAAGCAATCAATCAAGGCTTATTAGCCCTAGAAGAAAAAGAAAAAGAGCTTAAAAAATTTCTTTCTTTTAAAATAAAAGTATTAGAAGAACTGGGGCTTATAGCTATGGATAACGCCGAAGAATTAGCAATTAAAAAAATAAAAGCATTAAAGGAGAAAACAAATGAAATATAAAATCATAGAATTAGAACAAGGCTCTAACGAATGGCTAGAGTTTAGAAAAGGAAAAATCACAGCTAGTATAGTCGCTTCTTGTATTGGGGAAAAAGGAGCTTTTTTAAGCAAAGAAAAGGCAAAAGAACTTATACAAGGACTTTCTAAACCACATACTAGCCAAGCTATGCAAAAAGGCAAAGATTATGAAGAATTAATCAGAGCAAAAATGGAATTTATAGTAGGAAAAGATATAACACCTATCGTTATTCAAAGCTTAGAAAATGAAAATTTCGCGGCTTCTTTAGATGGTATAGATGATGAAAAAACAATATATGAGTTTAAATACTCAACCAACAATGAAGAATACGAACAAGTGTTAAAATTTAAAAAACCTAGCCCAAAATACTATGCTCAGGTTCAATTCCAACTTTTTGTAGGTGGTTTTGAAAAATGTGTTTTTGCAGTCTTAAATGAAGATGATGATTTAGTTTATTGTGTGGTTAAAAATGACAAGGAATATCAAGATTTTATGCTTAAAAAGATTGATGAGTTTGTAAATGATTATCTTGTTAATCAAAAAAGTGATTATAAAGAGCTTGAAGATACCCACGCAAAAAATTTAGCCTTAGAAATAATCAGACTTGAAAACACCATAAAACCTATAAAAGAAAAACTAGAAGCACTTAAAAAAGAATTTATAGCCTTAGCAGATGGCCAAAAGGTTAAATGCTTAGATATTAGTGTTTATCCACAAAATAGAACAACGATTGATTATAAAGGATTTTTAGACTTTGCTAAATTAGAAATCCCGCAAGAGTATATAAAACAAAGCACCTCAATGTGTTTAAAAATCAAAAAAGGAGCACAAAATGAATGAATTAGTAGTAAGTGAAAAAAAAGAAAATAATCTTAACTTTAACCCCTATGAACTAGCATTAGTTAAAGGGGACTTATCAGGATTAAGTGATGAAGAGCGAACCTCATATGTAAAAAGCATTTGTGATAGCTTGGGTATTAATATGTTAACTAAGCCTTTTGAATACATTATGCTTAATAACAAACTAAGCCTTTATGCAACAAAAGCAGCAACAGATCAGTTAAGACAAATCCACAAAGTATCCATCACTAAAACAGAAACCAACCAAATAGGAGATATTTACATGGTTACCGTTTATGCTAGCACTCCAGATGGTAGAACAGATTGCGATACAGGAGCTTTAAATATTAGAAATTTAGGCGGGGATAACCTAGCAAATGCCCTAATGAAAGCCATAACTAAAGCTAAAAGGCGGGTTACTTTGAGTATTTGCGGTCTTGGAATGTTAGATGAGAGCGAATTAGATACTACCAAAAACTATAGCAATACTAAAGCAACGCTAATAAAAGATGAAGCAAATGAGCTAAAAAAACTTGGGCTTGAGTTAAGAAAAACTTTAGAGGATATGGGTTTAAACAAAGAAGAACAAGACGCATTTATCAAAAACAACAATATCTTTACAACAAATAAAATAAAAGAATTGTTAGATGATAAAAATAAATTACTCGAACTTAAAATACAAGGATTAAACGATGATACCAATATTTAAAGCAAGTATGGAAGTGGCAAATTATCAGCCACTACTTGAATATTTAAACGAGGGTGGTTTATATAGTGGTTATTTTAGAAAAATATTCTTATATGATACTACCAACAACGCGGGCAATGTAAATACCTTTGTAAAATGTGAATTTATATGCCAAAAACACAATAAATTAGCTGATTTTAGTTTATTTATTGCAAAGAATGGAGATTTTACATACACAAACTCAAAAGGCGAAAAGGAAAGCTACTTAGGTTTTAGACAACTTAACGCAATAATGCTCTTTTTAGGTGTAGAAGAACTTGACTTTAACGAAAAAATAAAAGCAAATGTCTATGGTAAAGAAATGGAAGTTATTAGTCTTGATGAGCTAACAAATAAAACCTTAGTTTTGGGTTTTGATACAGAAGAGTTTTTAAATAAAAACAATCAAATTGAAAATAAAATAGTTCTTAGTAGAATTTTTAACTCAAAATTGCAAAGTTTTGATGAATTTAAAAACCAAAAAGAGTCAGTTGCATACAAAAACTTTAAGGCCAAACACAAAAAATTACCACAAGAGCAAAACGAGTTTCAAGCTCAAAGCATTTCATTTGACCCATATTCACAAAATTTTAACCCAAAACCTCATCAAACCCATACTTTAGATGCCACCTTAGAAGATGATGGTGAGCTACCATTTTAAAGTAAGTAAATGTTAAAAGAAAAAATAAACACAGCCATAGAACACGCAAGAGCTTTGATTGCAATCAACAAAGAATGCTTAGAATTGATTGATTATATGGAAGAATGTGATGAAGATGAATTAAGGGGCAATTTAAGTGATTTAAAAAAACTCTTGATAAAAGCAAAAGAATTATTGAAAGGATGAAAATGCATACACCTAAATTATTTAATGATCATTTTCAAAATTACAAAAGGTATCATATACCAAAAGCACAACTTGTAATAGCTGATATCCCCTATAATTTAGGTAATAATGCTTATGCTAGCAGTCCTGAGTGGTATATAGATGGTGATAATAAAAATGGAGAGAGTAAAAAAGCAAATAAATCTTTTTTCGATACAGATCATAATTTTAATGTTAATGAATTTATGCATTTTTGTAGCCACTTGTTAATAAAAGAACCAAAAGAATGTGGTAAAGCACCTTGTATGATAGTTTTTTGTTCTTTTGAGCAACAATTTATGTTAATAAATGTAGCAAAAAAGTATGGTTTTAAACACTACATTAATTTAGTCTTTAGAAAACCAAGCTCTTCTCAAGTTTTAAAGGCAAATATGAAAATAGTAGGCAATTGTGAATACGCATTGCTTTTTTATAGAGAAAAACTTCCAAAATTTAATAATGATGGAAAAATGATTATGAATTGCTTTGAATGGACAAAAGATAAGGATATTAACAAAATACATCCTACCCAAAAGCCTATAAAACTTTTAGAAAGATTAATTAGCATTTTTACTGATACTGGTGATGTTGTTATAGATCCTTGTGCTGGAAGTGGAAGCACATTGGTTGCTGCTACAAATCTTAACCGCAAGGCTTATGGATTTGAAATTAAAAAAGATTTTTTTAAAAGTGCTAATGAAATCATGTTTAAACAAATAGAAAGAAGTTTATTTGCTTAAAAAAGGATAAAAAATGAACAAAGAACAATTTAACGAAATCAAAGAAAGATTAACTAAATACAGAGAAGTAAGGCATTTAACCTATGAAAATCAACAAGCAGAGTTTTTAGGTGATGTATTTGAAAAAGTTAGCAAATATTTTAGAGCTAAAGACGACTTAGAAAGCGTTGATGCTTTGTGTTATATGGCTATATTCTATATAAATAGTTTTAGATTTGAATACACAACCGTAACTTTGTATGAAAATTTATCGAAAGAGCTTTTTATAGTAAATTTAATTTATAGGTTGGGAGATTTTATAGAAAAAAACAAAGAATTAGACTTAGAGTTTATAGAGATTAACTTTGGATTTGTATTTTTAGCTTCAATTGAAAATATAGTTTCAGATTTAGGATTTAATTTCTATAAATGTATGTTGCAAACTATAAAAGAAATTGAAAGTCGCACAGGACATTATGATGATGAGCTAAAGAAATTTGTTGAGAAAAGAGGTGCTTATAGCGTTCAAGATAGTGCTGATAAGTTTTCAAAAGAAAATATAATAGATAGTGATTTTTATGTATTAGAAGATGAAGATTATTTTGTAGTATTTAACAAAGAAGATGATTTTGCTTTAGATAGATATGTTAAATGGTATAAAGCTGACTATGAAAGATGTAAGCTATGATTATAAAAATACTTAACTTTTTAACAATTAAAACTCATTATTTTTGTGCCTATGAGGCAATATCAAATGATGGAGAAAAAATCAAAGGAAGCACTATAGCTACAGAAAAGAGGTATTTTTGGAAAACTTCTAACCCAGATATTTTATATAGATATATAGTTAATTATTTGAAAGAAGATGTTAGAGCAGAAAAAATAGTTTTTACACAATTTCATAAATTATAGAAAGGATTGAAAAATGATACAAATTAAAATTAGTTATACAGTAGCTTATATTTTGTATGGAAAAGAATTAGAAAATTTTAACACTAAACAAAGTGTTGATGTGAATGGCATGATTAGGGCTTAAATAATTAAAAAAGGATTTGTAAATGAAGATACGAGATTTAATAGAAGATGAAGAGTGTAGTATTTATTATGTAGATGGTAAAGTAAGTGCCACAAGAAAAATTTTAAAGAAAAATTTAGCCATTAAGGAAATTAAATCATATATTAATACAAACAAAGATGTGATTGTAGCTTTAATGAGGGGTAGATTTAATGATATTTCTAGCAGTTATAATGTTTATATGAATAATAGCGAAGTTATATTCTCTATAACACTTTATAAAAATATGTCTAATAACACAGAAGCTTTAAAAAATAAAGCTAAGAATGCTATTATATTTGATATATCTAGAGATTTATTACCTATGAAAATGTATGTAAATATATCTAATTGTGTCCAATATGAATTTTTAGAAAACATTGTAAGGAGAAGAATTTTTATATTTACTGGAGAGTTTTTAAACTTAAGTTTGCAAACTTAAAAAAACAATACAGCTTAAAGGATAGCAAATGAAACTACAAGATTTTGATTTTAGAGTTTGGAATGGCAAAAAATATTTAAAACAAAAAATATACAATGATAATATAAACGACAATGAGTATATCGCTGTTACAGGAAATGTTGATGATGAGAACTATGTTTTTACTATAAAACATAGTTGTGAAAGAGATTATTATGGTGGAGACTACGATGAATATTGCAAAGTTAAAGACTTTATATCGTGTAATTATGAAATAGAACTATGGACAGGGCTTTACGATAAATTTGGCGATAAAATCTATGAAGGAGATATTGTAAAGTATTGTGATTTTGAAAATTTAGTAATTAAATTTGTGGATGGAGTTTTTATAGCTAGTCGTTCTTATAATGAGTTTATAAAAAAAATAAAACATGGATACAATGAAGAAGAAGTTAAAAACACTTTGTTTAAATCATCTTATAAATTATACAAGCAAGTTTTTGATGAAAAAATGTGTGATAACTTAAAAATAATCGGCAATATCCACGAAAACCACATCTAAACCAACAAAAAAACAATATTAATTCTAAAACAAGAGGAAATAAAATGGCTACAATTTATGACAAAAAAGGAAATATTATTATAGAAAAAACCGAATTTAACTCGAATGAATTACTTGATTTTTGCAGAAAGCAAAAAATATCTTTAAGAGACGCTAATTTTAAAGAGCAAAATTTAGTAGGTCTAGATTTTAATAGCTTAGATCTAATCGGGGCTGATTTTACCGACGCTATTTTACAATATTGCAATTTCCAATCAAGCATTATATCAAATGCTAATTTTACAACCGCTGTTTTAAAAAACGCCTATATGCAAGATGTAATCGCAAATGAAACTAATTTTAAAAATTGCTCATTGCAAAATATTATTTCAATTTCAGCTAGATTTGTAAATTGTGATTTTAGCGGGGCTGATTTAAGAGAAAATAATTTTTTAAAAACTAAAATTTTAAATCCGGTTTTTAAAAATACTTTAATTTCAAATACCATAGGAGATATGAAAAACATATGCTCGCTACAAGTAGAAAAATTTTTTATATCATTTAATTCACAAGATATAGCCATAGGTTGCAAACAAGAAAGCATATCATGGTGGAAAAATGTAAAAAATGAAGAGTTAAACGATGGTCGTGAAGATTATACGCAAGTATGGAATGCATACAAAGACATTTTGTTTAAAATTATTGACATAAAAAAAGGAGTTAAAATATGAAAAAACCAGTATTTTTATCAGTTGAAGATGTCAAGCAAAAATACAATTTTACTAATTTACAGCAGTTTAGAATGCGAAGAGCAGGACTACCTTTTTATAAATTCACAAACAAGCTTATAAAATATGACAAAAAAGAACTAGAAGAATGGATAGAAAGTAGAAAAAATGCTTGCTAAAAATCAAAATCACATAAAGAATTTAAGTATTTTCCATACCAATTCATAAGCTGTTTTCTTAAATCGATAGCCTTACTTCTATTATAAGCTCTTTCAACTTCGCTTCCATTTACATGATGCAATATCATCTCAGCGATATCTTTGCCTATGCCAAGTTTTATAAGCTCGTTGCTTTTTTCAGTGCATATACTCCTAAAAGTGCTTCTAAATCCATGTATTGTATGTTTTAAATCATACATTTTAAAAAACTTGCTTGCAAAATTATCGCTAATGCATTTGTTGAGATTAAAAAACACATATTCTTTGTTTATATTAAACATCTTTTGCATTTGTAATATTTTTAATGCATATTCATTCAATGGAATAATATTTTCACCATTGCTTTTTACTTTCAAGTCTTTAGCCTGTATAACCCAAAGATTATTATTAAAATCTATCTCACTCCATTTAGCAAATCGTATATTTTTACTTCTTTGTGCTGTCAAAAGCGTAAAATAAATTGCGTTTATAATATTTGGATTAGTTCTTGCTCTTTGTCTATATTCTTTCATACATTCAAGCATAAATTTAACTTCTTTTTCTTCTATCAAAGCCTTAAAATGCTTCACGCTACAATCATCATTAATTAGCTTATAATACTTTTGCAAATCTTTCAAATCTGCAATAATATTAGTTTTTAATTCCCCTCTTTGCCTTGCAAGTTCTAAAATCCTACAAATAAAAGCAATACTTTTATTTAAAGTTGAATAAATATTTTTTGAATTCATATGATCATAAATAGGTAAAAAATCTTTCTTTTCTAGCAAATTAATAGGCTTTTGCCCTAGCATAGGCTGTATGTATTTTATAAAGGTTCCCTGCTCCTTTTTTATAGTAAAATATGATAGTTTTTTTCCTATAGTTTGTATATAGTGATCATTTGCCATATTTAAAGTGAATTTTTTATTCTTATTATCGATAAAATCCCCGCTTCTTAATTGTTGTAAAATCTTAATCGCTTCCTTTCTAGCTTCTGCAAGACTTAACAATCCTTTTCTAAACTCTCCTATGGTTATATATTTTTTTAATTTTTGTTCTCTAAGTTGAAAAACTTTTTTACCTGTAGGATGAATTTTTAAATAAAGCTCTTTTGGCTCACCGAGCGGAACTAAGTATTGTTTTTCCTTTATTTTTAATGCTTCTATATCGCTTTGAGAGAGTGCCATTTTTATCCTTTATACCCAAAAATATACCCAATAAACACCAAAAATATACCCAATGTCTATAAAAATAACGCTGGGTATAAAATGGGTATTGAAATTATATCAAATAAAAGAAATAAAAGAAATAAAAATAAATTATATTTTATATAAAAATATGTTAAAATAGGAGTTCAAAAGAAATGAAAGAAACATAAAAAAACCATATTTATTAATAAATGGTGTCCCCAGCAAGGTTCGAACTTGCGACCTCAGAATTAGGAATTCTGTGCTCTATCCAGCTGAGCTATGAGGACAAAATATACTTTTATTATTTTAGTCAATTTTTGTTTTATAGAACTTAAATTTTAAGTTCTATAAAAAAACATTTTGGATTTTCTTCAAAACCCAAAACCCCATTATGTGCGTCAACTATTTGCTTAGACAAGGAAAGTCCTAAGCCATTCCCTTTTAATTTTGTTGTTTTAAAGGCTTCAAAAACCATTTTTTTGTCTTTAATTTGGACGCCATTATCATATACTTTAATAAAAATTTTATTTTCTCTTTGTTCGCATTTAACTTTTATTTCCCCTTCGTCTTTTTCACTTTCTTCAATAGCATCTATAGCATTATAAAGTAAATTTTGTAAAACTAAAGCTAGTAAAGATTTATCAGCATTAATTTTAAAATCAAAAAAATCAAATTCAAATTCAATGTTTGCCAAATAATTATACGCATTAACAGCTTGTTCGCATTCATCTTGCAACTCTTGTAAATTAAATTCATTTAAATTAACATGCACACCTTTTGTAAAAAGTAAAGTAGAATTTACAATACGCTCAACTCTTGAAATAGCCTTTTGAATTTCTAAAACAATATGCTTATTTTTTAGCTCACTTCTTTCAAATAAAGTTGAACTTAACAAAGAAATAGAACCTATAGGATTTCTTATTTCGTGTGCTAAATGTGCAGCAATCGTTCCCATGCTAGCTAGTCTTTCATTTCTTTTTTCATCACTAATATCTGTAGCACTAACTATTAATTTATCAACATGAGAAGTAACTTTTATCAAATAAAACTTGTGATTAAATTCAAGCTCATAGTGAGTTTTTTCAAGATCAATATTTTCTAAAAGTTTTGGTTGCTGTCTAGCGTTATTGTTTTGTAAAGTTATTTTTTTATTAGCATCTAAAATCCATAAAGCCATCGGTAATACTTCTGCAACTTCATCCATGGTTCGTGTTAGAGAAATATAATTTTCACTAAGTTGTTTATATTCATTTTCTAAAACAAAAGTTTGTTCTATTAAAAATTTTAATCCTCTTTGTAAATCTTCTTTTTCACTAGAATCTAAACTTTTTAAAATATTTTCATCCATTTTTATCAAACCTCATTTAAAAGAATAAAATCATCTAAAGTGTATAAAAGCAAATTATGCTCCTTTTTTGCAATAAGCTCTTTACTAAAACCACTTTTTGAAAATAAAACATACAAATTAGGCTGAATTTTAAGCTGTTTTGCTTTATTTTTTAAAATGTTTAATATATTTTTACATACTTTTCTCTCTTTAAATTTAGCTTCACCTAGAACACAAAAATTGTCCTTTTGATAATAAAGATCTATCTCGCAATAATAATTCCAAAAACTATACACTTGTTCTACTTTAAGTTTTTTTGCTAAAAATTCTTTACATAGTAGTTCAAAAGCAAAACTTTGATAATTTTCTAAATTATTTTTTATAGTCTCTAATATTTCGTTATATTTTTTTTCAACTATTAAATTTAAATTAGGATAAATAAAATAAAAGTAAAATCTTAATCCTTGATTAGCAAAGATAAGTTTATCCTGAATATTATAAGTTCTTAATTCTTTTTTAATCTTTTGTCTTTTGTTTTTTACAATAGGCTTTTCTTGACTTTTTTCAAGTATTAATATATTTTTTTCTAAAAGTTTATTAATAAGCCCCAAAGCTTGAAAATGTGGAATTGACTTGTTTATAGAATATCGTTTTCTATTGTTTTTACTTAAAATACACAAAGCTTTCAATGCATTTTCCTCTAAGCCTAAAGAATTTAAAATATCAAAAGCCCGTAAAATAAAAACATTTAAAATATTATCATATAAATCCAATTTAAAATCAAAGTCAAAACCATCAAACACACTATAAAAATCAAAAAGTTCTTTAATGTTAAAGCTTTTATTAAGTTTTGAAAAATCTCTAAATTTTATAATCATTCCCTTTTTTTAAATGTATTGTATGATATAATTTTAACAAATTTTAGAGGAATATTTATATTGAAAATAGAAGAATTAAAAAAAGATATTATATTAAAAAAAGGTATATATTATTTTGATTTTACAGCAAGCGCCTTAGCATTAAAAAGCATAGAAAAAGAAATTAAAAAAATTCTTGCAACTTATGCTAATACTCATTCAGATAGCTCTTTAAATTCCTTCACTACGCAACAGCACTATGAAAATGCAAGAAAAAATTTAAAAAAATACTTAGAAATTGATGAAAGTTTTGCCTTAATAGCTTGTGGAAATGGGTCTTCAGCAGCTATAAAAAAATTTCAAGAGCTTTTAGGATTATATATTCCACCATTAATCAAGCAAAAATATTTTCAAAATATTGATAAAAAAAAATTACCTTTAGTTATAGTAGGACCATACGAGCACCATTCAAACGAACTTTCATTTAGAGAAGCCTTGTGTGAATGCATACGCATACCTTTAAATAAAAATGGTGAATTAGATTTTATATTTTTAGAAAAATTATTACAAAAATCCAAAAACAGACAAATCATAGCAAGTTTTAACGCTGCATCAAATGTTACAGGAATTTTAAGTGATTATAAAAAACTCTACTCTTTAATTAAACAATACAATGGTATAGTTGCTTTTGATATTTCCTCTTTAGCCCCTTATGCAAATTTAAACTCCAAATTTTATGATGCGACATTTATTAGCTCTCACAAATTGCTCGGAGGGGTGGGATCTTGTGGTTTGCTTGTTATTAAAAAAAATTTATGCGGAAGCACCCCTAGTTTTGCAGCAGGTGGAACCGTGGGTTATGTCTCAAGAATTTCTCAACAATATTTATGTGAAGTAGAAAATTTAGAAGAAGGTGGCACACCTGGTATTATTCAACTTATTAGAGCAAGTTTGGCTTTTAAAATACGCAACGAAATAGGATTAAATTTTATAAAACAAAAAGAACAGGAACTTTGTAAATACTTTTTTAAAGAGTATAAAAAAATTCCAAATCTAAAGCTGTATGCACAAAATATTACACATAGGCTTCCTATTTTCGCTTTAAATATAGAAGGAATTTCACCTTTTGATTTAGCTTATAAATTAAGCAAAACATATAAAATAGAAACAAGAGCAGGTTGTGCTTGTGCAGGACCTTATGGACATGATTTACTTAACCTAAAAGATAATCAAAAATTAAATTTTAAACCAGGGTGGCTAAGGGTAGGATTTCATTATATACATACAAAAGAAGATATTGATTACTTTTTCAAAGCCTTGAAAGCAAGCATCAAGGCTTTGAGTTAATTATTGTAAATCATATTTTTCTACGATTTTTTGATAAGTATTATCAGCTTTAACTTTTTCTAAACCGGCATTAATTTTTTGAACAAGTTCAACTTGCTTTCCTTTATCAAAAGCTACACAAAATCCTGAACTTCCATCATTTTCTTCTAAAAATGCTTCCAATTCTTCATTCGTTTTTAAATAACCTTTACCAATATCTTTATCTGTTAAAACAGCATCAACCTTACCAGCTTTTAAAGCTAAAATTGCTGCTAACATTTCTTCACTTGCTACCACCTGTGCATTTGGTATAGTTTTAGCAGCACTTTCTTGAAGTGTTCCAAGTTGAACTCCTATCTTTTTGCCCTCAAGAGTTTTTTTATCACTAATACTTGTATCAGTTTTTAATTTTAAATATAAATTTTTAGTATTAAAATAAGTATTGCTAAAGTCCATACTTGCTAATCTTTGTGGAGTTGAACTCATTGCAGAAGCAATCATATCAATTTTTCCAGCTTTTAAAGCAGGAATCAAACCATCAAAACTCATATTAACCCACTCAAGTTTTAGATTTTCTCTTTTAGCTATTTCTTCTAGTAAATCTACATCAAAACCAGTAATTTTTGCATCTTTAATAAAGTCAAAAGGAGGATAATTTGCTGCTATACCTACTTTATATACTTTTTCACTAGAAGTACTAGCTTGACTTTTATCACTAGAACAAGCACCTAAAGCCAATATACCAAATATTGTCAAAACAACATATAATATTTTTTTCATTTTAATCCTTTAAATTATATTTAACTAAAAATTTTTCTAAAGTACCATCTTTTTTCATTTCTTCTAAATATTGGTTAACCTTAAAGATTAAATCTTTAAACTCATTTTTTCTAAACGCTATACCAAAACCCTCGCTTCCATCATCTTCTTCATAAAAAGTATTTATATTAGGATATTGTTTCAAAAAATTCATTGCACTAGCTTTATCAGTTACTACAGCATCAGTTTTTTTAGCATCTAAACTTAAAAAGCAATTTAGCATACTTTCATTGGCCACTACTTTTGCATTTAAAATTTGCTTTGCTGCATTTTCTTGAATAGAGCCCAATAATACACAAATATTTTTTGATTTTAAATCATCTTTTTGTAAAAAATCACTATCTTTGTGTTTTAAATACACATTTTTATCTTTAAAATAAGAAATACTAAAATCCACATTTTGTGTTCTTTGAGGAGTGATTCCCATAGAAGAAATAATAAGATCGATTTTTTTACCCATCAAAGCTGGAATAAGTGCATCATAACTCATATTAACAAACTCTATTTTAAAATTGGCTCTTTTTGAAAGTTCTTCAATAATATCTACATCAAAACCACTAAGTTTTCCATCCTGTATGAATTCATACGGAGGATAGCTCGCTTCTATTCCAACTTTTAAAACTTTATTTTGATTATCAGCTTGCTTTGAACAAGCACCTAAAATTAATAAACTAAATAACGCTAAAACAACATATAATTTTTTCATTCTATCTCCTAAAGATCAAATTAAATAAAAAGTTATAATATGTCTAAACGCCTATATTTTTTCATTGACACTCCTTGATTTAGTAAATTTGCTTGAAATTATATCAAAAAAAATTTATTTGTAAAGGTTTTGTATCCATCCATAACATTTAGCACTTTTTACTATATTTTTCTAAGATATATTTTAAGTAAATTTATATTATGCTTAAAAACAAATAGAATAAAATTGCATTATCAAATACAAGCTATAAATATTTCTCAATTAAATTTATTCAACACAAAAAATAATAGCTAGCAAATATCCTAATGTTTATTACTTTATTTTATAATATCTTTTTGTCTTAGCCAATATTCTACAGCACTCAATTTTTGTTTAAATTTTTCATATTTTGTAATTTTAAACCTTTTTAAAATAGTATTTATTTTATAAACTCTTGTTTAAAAAACAAAGAAGTGCTTTTACCACATAAAGACGATTTACAGCTTCTTCAAAAATCACTTTTGAATGTTTCTCAAAGACCATTTCACTAACTTCAAAACCCCTATATGCAGGCAAACAATGGAGTAAAATAGCATCGCCATTTGCTTGTCTCATTGCATCATCATCAATAATAAAACCAGCAAAATCTTTTATTTTATTTTCTTTTTCCTTTTCTTCACCCATAGAAATCCAAGTATCAGTTATGACTACATCTTTATTTTTTAAAGCATCAAATTTGTTGTGAAATAAAGAAATTTTAGCTCCTGAAATTTCTGATTTTTTTGTAACAAAATCCCAAACTTGAGTATTGATATTGTAATTTTCTGGTATGGCTATGCTAATTTCATAACCTAAAATTGCAGAAGCTATTAGCCAAGAATTACACACATTATTACTATCTCCTACAAAAGCAATTTTTACATTATTATCTTTTTCTTTGCCCCATTCTTTAATGGTTAATAAATCTCCTAAAATCTGCGTTGGATGATAAAGCTCACTCAAACCATTGATGACAGGAGCTTTAGAATATTTTGCAAATTCTATTAAACTATCATGATTTTTTACTCTCATCATTACAAAATCAACCATAGAACCAATAACTCTAGCAGTATCTTTAATAGGTTCACCTCTACCAAGTTGCAAATCGTTACTATCTAAAAATATAGCTTTTCCGCCAAGTTCTGTAATCGCAAGCTCAAAAGCCATTCTGGTGCGTGTAGAATTTTTTTCGAAAATCATTGCTAAAGTTTTATCATGCAATAGTTTTTTTGGATTTGTCTTAAGTTTGATAGCATGATCAACAATAGCTAAAATATCCTCTTTTGTAAAATCCATTAATGTTAAAAAATGTCTCATTTGCATTCCTTACTTATTATTTTTAGCAATAAATACCGCACATAATATAATTTTATTTATAAAAATTTTATAAAATATTTATAATAAACAATAGAATAATATACAATATTAGAATATAAAAACTATGATAAAAGTTATTGTTGTGATTTTATATTAAATTTAATAAAATTAACAATTTACATTAATATCGCAATTTAAAAAAGCTATTTTATATTTTTACCTTTTTACTAATCATCAATACATAGCCTATTCCTAAACAAATAGACCACATAGAACTTCCTCCATAGCTTAAAAGCGGAACCGCCACACCTTTAAGAGGGGTTAAAGATATAATTCCAAAAGCATTCATAAAAAAAGAGAATAGCAATAACAAAGCAACACCTGAACAAAATAAAAAATGTACCTTATTTTCACATCTTCCAGCAATTCTAAAAATTCTAAGTATTACCATTAAATAAATAAAACAAATAACACTCAACCCTAATAAACCTACTTCTTCGGTTATCCCTGATAAAACAAAGTCAGTATGCACTTCACTTAAAAATCCAAGTTTAAATGTTCCAAGTCCCAAACCTTCACCAAAAAATCCACCATGGGCTATAGCATTTAAACTATGTGAAATTTGATAAGGTTCACTATTATGACTAACTCTTAAAGCACTTGCTAACCAATCAGGAAAAAAAGGTAAAAACGCATCTTGAATATTTCCCCACCACGCAGCAATGCGCTGAATTCTTCTTTGATTACTTAAAATAACTAAAACACCAATCATTCCAACAATAACCACACCAAAAGCAAAAAGTCTTTTGCTAGCTCCTGCAAAAAAAGCTAAAGCAAACACTAAAAAGAATGAAATTACACTTTGCCCTAAGTCGTTTTGTGTCATATAAATATAACCAATTACTATAGCAGCTAATAAAAAATATGGGATCAAAATCAAGATTTCATGCTTAATGGCTTTTTTGCTATCATCTATTCTTCTTGTGTAAGACCAAGCAAGAAAATATATCAATCCAATTTTAAAAAATTCAACAGGAGATATAGAAAGTGGACCTAATCTAATCCATCTTTTCGCACCACCTGCAGCCGTTGCCAAAAAAGTTGGCAAAAAAGGCAAAATAACGACACATAAAAATGCGATAATTAGCACACCAATCATTAAATAATGTGCATGTTTGCTATCTGGATTAAGTCTTGAAACTAAATATATAATCCCTATGCCACTTAATCCGAAAAAAAGTTGTCTTATAAAAAAATGAAATTCGTTGTATTCTAAATAAAGAACAGTAAAAGCACTCAAAGAATAAGAAAAAAGAATCCCTATAGTAATTAAAATACAACTTAAAAAAAATAATTTTCTATCAGCAGTCAAATTTATTCCTAAAGCTCATATAAAAAAATTAATTTTAATAAATTGCAACTTAAAATGATGTTATTTTATTAAGTATTATTTTTATATAAAGATTTTAAACTCTCATATGCAAGTTGAATTTTTTCAAACTCTTCACGACAATAAGCTTGTTCAATTTTACTTTTTTCTTGATGACGATCAGGGTGATAGATTTTAACCAAATTAAGATAATTTTGCCTAATCGTAGCAAAATCATCATTACTACTACACCCTAAAGTTTGAAAATAACTTTCAAAAAGCTTTGCTAAAGCATTAAATTTCCAGCTTGTTTTAGATTTATTCTTCATTTTATTTCTAAATTCTAAAAGCTGAACTTCATTAATTGTAAAATCAACACAATATTTTAAATGTTCATTCACACTAGCTAAAATTTCTAAAAGATTTAAAGTATTATCATCTTTATATACTATAGAAAAGATACAATTTTTTTCATCATAAGAACTTTTATGTCCCTTAAAATACTGCTCTAAATATACAGCAAATAATTTTTCATTAGAGCTTAAAGTAATTAATATGTTTTTTTGAGAAAAACCAATTTTAGCAAAAATAACTGGTTTTAAAGTATTAGCTTGTGCTAAATTGAGCTTGAAAGTTTTATAATGGGCAAAAGCAAGATTATCTATTTGATTTCCCGTATCTTTTTTATATTTGTGATTTACAAGTTTTAAAAAATATCTTCTTTGAGGAATTTCATTTTCAACAAAAAACGATAATGTTTTATTTTTATTTCCTATAACTTTTGAAAAATTTTTACGGATAAGATCTTGAAAATATTTAAACATTGTAAAATCATCAGTATTAACACTAACTGATTCTAAAGTTTGTACTACTTGCATAAAATCCTCTCGTTAAAATTAACTCCACAAAAACGCTTGTTCATTTAGAGCACTAGTATATTTTAAAATTTCATTTGGACTATAATCGGCTTTATAAGATAAAGATTGACACTTTTTTACAAAATAACCCAAATAAATATATTTTAATCTTTTTAATTGTGCAAGTTTAATTTCAGTTAAAAGTGAATATTTTCCTAAACTCAAATGAGAATAATCAGGATCATAAAAACAATATATACTAGAAATTCCATCATCTAAAATATCAATTAAATCCACACATACTAATTGATTATCAATGTAAAAATCTAATTCATATCCAAAAGTGCCTGCATTATCTACATATAAATTATAATATTTTCTAAAATTTAAATCATAAATTTTCCAGTTTTTTTTATCTTTTTGATAATAATGGTATTTTTCATAAAGCAATAAATGCTCATCACTTAAACAAGGTTTTTGTAAAATAATTTTAGTAGATATATTTTTTTTCAAAACTCTGCGGTAACTTTTACTAAAATGAAAATTTTCTACCAAAATACGCAAATTTTGGCATTCGTTACACTCATTACAAATTGGTCTTGAAAAATACGAACCAAAGCGTCTCCATCCCCTAGATACCAATTCTTGATTTAATGACTTATCTATATAAGAAATATAATTATATTCATTCCTACAAAATTTACCATCAAGATAAGGACATTCTTCTTCTAAAGTACAAAAACCAATAATATTCATTGAATTTTTTTAATATCACTATTTTTTATAAATTCCATAAATTCATTTGCTAGGCGCTCTTGTTTTAAAAATATATCTTCAAATTCTTGTTCTTGTCGTTTAACAGCATTTTGCTCACTTAAATCCTTCTCTAAAGTGCCTAAATCAGTGCTTTTTATATTAACACCACTTTTACTTGACTTATTTTTTTCTTTTTTCGAATATTTTTGTTCCTTTTGAAGTTCTTTTTTTATATCTTTTAATTCATCTAAAAAACTCATTATTCTCTGCTTTCTTTAATTTTTTGTAAAGCTGCTGCAATAGCTGCAATAACCTCTTCTTTATTTTCTTGGTGTCTGTCTTCGGTTTTTTCCAAAAGTTCTTCCATATGTGTTTCTATGAAAGATGTGTCAAAATATCCTCTTCTAAATTCTCTAATTTTAGTAATTGCAATCAAAAATGGCACAGTAGTTCTTATATCATCGATTACAAATTCTTTTAAAGCTCTTTCAAGTCTATTAACCACGCTATCATAACTAGAACCTTTAACAATCAATTTTGCAAGTAAAGAATCATAATAAGGTGGAACGGTATAATCTTTATACAAATGGCTATCTACTCTCACAGAAGGTCCTAAAGCAGGAAAATATTCTGTTACTTTACCTGGACTTGGAATGAAATTTTTCCATACATTTTCAGCTGTAATCCTTGCTTCTATAGCAAAACCTCTAGGTTTAATATCGCTTTGTTCAAGATCTAAAATTTCTCCATTTGCAATACGAATTTGTCTTGTAATAAGATCAATCCCTGTAATTTCTTCAGTAATTGGATGTTCTACTTGAATTCTTGTATTCATTTCCATAAAATAAAATCTATTGTAATCATCAAGTAAAAACTCAACCGTTCCAACATTTGTGTAACCCACCGCTTTTGCAGCAGCTACTGCAGTAACTCCTATGGTTTTTCTTAATTTTTCAGAAATACTAGGACATGGAGCTATCTCAATAATTTTTTGGTGTCTTCTTTGTATAGAACAATCTCTTTCGCAAAGATGAATGATATTACCATAATTATCTGCTAAAATTTGAAACTCAATATGTCTTGGATTAATGACATATTTTTCCATAAAAACTTCATCATTTTTAAAAAAACTAAGAGCTTCTCTTTTACAAGCTTCAAAAGATTTTTCTAAATCTTCTTCTTTATGAACAACGCGTATGCCTCTACCGCCACCGCCACCACTTGCTTTTAAAATTACAGGATAGCCTATTTTTAAAGCTTGAAGTTTGATTTCTTCTAAAGTGCAATGATTTAACTTTTCAGTACCAGGGACAACAGGAATTCCGTTTTTTTTCATTAAATATCTTGCTATATTTTTATTACCCATTTTACGAATTACATCTGATTTTGGTCCTATAAAGATAATCCCTGCTTCTTCACATTCTTTTGCAAATTCATAATTCTCACTTAAAAATCCATATCCAGGATGTATAGCATCAGCTCCACAAGCTTTAGCAATTTCAACTATTCTTTTAGCGTCCAAATAACCTCTTATAGCATCAGTTCCTATTCTATATGCCTCATCAGCAACCTTTACATGCAAACATTCATAATCAGGTTCAGTATATACAGCAACACTTTTTATATGTAAATCTCTACATGCACGAATTACTCTTACTGCAATCTCACCCCTATTGGCTATTAAAATCTTATGTATCATTACATTGCCTTATCAAAAATTAATACAAGAAGATTAGCATAAAAATATAAAATTTCTATAAAAATTATTTATTTTTGCTTAGTTTAAGATTTTTTTGATAAAATTGAGTTTTTATTTTTGCGCCCATAGCTCAGCTGGATAGAGCATTTGATTGCGGTTCAAAAGGTCAGAGGTTCGAATCCTCTTGGGCGTACCACTCATTTCTTTTTCTTTTTTACAGAAAATTCATCTAAATCTAATTCTTTTTTATCTTTAAATTGATACCATAAAAACAAAATAAAAAATATACTTATAATTATAATCAAAACATAATAAGTACCATATTCATTCTCAGATAAAAATAAATTTTTAGTATTCATACCAAAAAATCCAACGATTAAATTTAAAGGTAAAAAAATCGCGGACATGATACTTAAAAAATAAATATTTTTATTAATCTTCTCGCTTCTTGCTGTATTAATATAAGCGTAAATTCCTTCTAATCTTGCGATATTATCTTTAATATTTCTTTCTAAAATTCCTAAATTTAGAATAATTGTTTTTAAATTTTTCTTTATAAAATGTTGCTTACTATGGCAAATTTTACAAGCTTCTAAAACAGAAGAAACTATTTTATAACTCTTGCCAAGTTTTACCTTTAAAATAAAATATTTTGTAAGAAAATTTTTAACTTTTTTATTTTCTAAAATCAATTCTTCGCGTTTTTCTATAGATAAATTTATGGTATTATTTTTTTCTTTTTCTTCTTGCAAAATATCTTTTAAAATTTTTATAAAATCTGCATTAGAATACAACTTCAACTCTTCATTTTCATACTCAAAAATTTGATTTTCCTTAAAAATAAAAATATTTTTAGAATTTTTAGTAATATCTAGCATAAAAATATCAAAATCGTCAAATTCATAATAAGCATTTGATATATTGATATTACCAATAGTTTGTTTTAAAATATCATTTAACATATTCTTTGCCTATAAAATTCTCTTCTAAAATTTTCAAATTCATCCTTAATGATGGCTTCACGTATTTGTTTAACTAAATTTAAGTAATAATGCAAATTATGAATACTTGCAAGTCTAAAAAAGGTTAATTCTTTGGCTTTAAATAAATGATTTAAATAAGCCCTTGAAAAATTCTTGCAAGCATAGCAAGAACATTTTGAATCGATAGGTAAATTATCAGTGATAAATTCTGCTTTTTTTATGTTAAATTTACCAAAACTAGTAAATAAAGTTCCATTTCTAGCATTTCTTGTTGGCATAACACAATCAAACATATCCACACCTCTTGCTATATTTTCCACTAAATCTTCAGGCGTGCCAACCCCCATTAAATATCTTGGACGATTAGAGTCAACATAAGGCATCATAGCTTCAACCGTATCATACATAGCCTTATTTTCCTCTCCTACGCTTAATCCACCTATAGCAAGTCCATCAAAATCCATCTCACAAAGTGCTTGAGAACAAAGTCTTCTAGCTTCAAAATCCGTTCCACCTTGAATAATACCAAAAATATTTTGTCCTATACCTATACCTTGATTTTGTTTTAATTTATAATAATCCATAGCTTCTTTTGCCCATTTTATAGTGCGTTTTAAAGAAAGCTCTATCCTTTCTTTGCTAGCTGGTAAAGCCACTAGATCATCTAATATCATCATAATATCTGAATTAAAATCATATTGTGCATCTAAAACACTTTGCGGGGTAAAATAATGCAAACTTCCATCAATATGGCTTTTAAATTTAATCCCACACTCATCAGGTTTTGAGTTTTTGTTTAAAGAAAAAGCTTGAAATCCTCCGCTATCGGTTAAAAAAGAGCCATTAAATTTACTAAAACCATGTAATCCGCCCATTTGTTTAACTACTTTAGAACCTGGTCTTAAATATAAATGATAAGTATTTGCTAGAATTATTTTTGCATTTAAAATTTCACTCATATCGATAGCATCTAAACTTTTAATCGCAGCTAAAGTTCCAACTGGCATAAAAATAGGAGTTAAAATTTCACTATGAGCTGTTTTTATACGACAAGCTCTAGCGTTAGCACTTTTATACTGAACTTCAAATTCCATTAGTTTCCCTATATTTTTTACATAATCATACCAAAGACTTGCTTATATTTTTTTTTTGAAAGAATGCCTGCTTTTTGCAGGCTTAAAAATTAGTAGTTTTTTACAAATTCAACAATTTTTTCACAACCTTCAATAATATCTTTTTCATTAGTTGCATAAGAAAGTCTAAAATATCCTTCCATACCAAATCCAATTCCAGGCACTAAAGCTACTTTTTGTTCCTCTAATAATCTTTTACAAAATCTCATAGAATTACTATCAACTTCTTTACAAGAGATAAATAAATAAAAGGCACCTTGTGGAATTTGCTCTAATTTTAATTTTTCACTTTTGGCTAAAATTTCACACGCTATATCTCTGCGTCTTAAAAATGCTTGTCTCATCATCTCAATATCACCATCTGCTTTTCCAAGTAAAGCTGGCAAGGAAGCATACTGAATGATAGAACAAATATTTGAAGTACTTTGTCCTTGAAGTTTTTTTACAGCATTATTAAATTCATTCATCTTGCTAGCCATATAACCAAAACGCCATCCTGGCATTGCTCCACATTTACTAAGACCATTAATACTTACTGTTCTATTTAAAGCGTCTTCACTAACTTGTGCAAAAGCACAAAATTCTCCATTATAAACTAATTTTTCATAAATTTCATCACTTAAAACTACAATCTTAGTTCCTTCTAAAACCTTAGCCAAAGCAGCTATCTCTTCTTTAGAATAAATAGCTCCTGTAGGATTTGATGGAGAGTTAAACATCAAAACCTTTGTTTTTGGAGTGATGGCTTGTTTTAATTGCTCAGGGGTCATTTTAAAGCCATTTTTTGCTTCACCCTCTATAAATATAGGAGTTCCACCTGCAAATTTTACCATTTCAGGATAACTCACCCAATAAGGACTTGGTATGATAACCTCATCACCTTCTTCAACCAAACATTCAATTGCCATAAACAATGAATGCTTAGCACCAACATTGGTAATGATTTCGCTTGCTTTATATTCTAAATTATTATCTTTTTTAAATTTATATTGTATAGCCTCTATCACTTCTTTTACACCTACAACTGGTGTATAAGCCCCGCAACCTTTTTCAATAGCTTCAATTGCAGCTTCTTTTATGATTTTTGGAGTATCAAAATCGGGCTCACCAGCTGAAAAACTAATAACTTTTTCACCATTTGCTTTCAGCGTTTTAGCTATATCAGTCATTACTAAAGTTAAGGATTCTCCTAAATTTTGAGATCTTTGGCTTAACATTTTATATCCTTTGTTTTATACTAATTTATTTGTGTTAATTGTTACAACTTGGAGCTTAAAAAAATCTACGAATAAAATTAAGAATATGTAATTTTATATTTTTGTGTAGAAACTATACATTTTCTACACAAAAAAATATTATCTTGTTTCTTTGAGTAATTATTCTAAAGCTTCTATATCACTTTCATTGTGATGAATAAAACGCTCATCTTTTTCTATTGTTTCAACCAAACGCCCTACTCTTTCCCATCTTACTTTTTTATCTTCATCCCATGAAAAATAAATAAACCAAGGTTGTCCTACTATATATTTATAATCTACACTTCCCCAAAATCTACTATCACTAGAGTGATCACGATTATCACCCATCATAAAATATTCATTTTCAGGCACTTTATAATAATAAGCATTAAATCCATAGATATTATTGGCTCCTAATTCAGTAAAAGAAATAGGCTCCATTGCAAACTGCCCTAAATTTAAGTAGCGAAAAAATATACTTTCTATATCTACTCTAGAATCATAGTGAATTCCTTTTTCTACAAAAGGTTCTTTTACAAAAAGCTTCCCACCTATGATTTTTGTTTTATTAGGATAATAATCTTTCATATATTCATCGCCCTCAACCATACGAACATATAAAGTTTTATTTGCAAAAACTATTTCATCACCACCCTTAGCTACACATCTTTTTACATAATGAATTTTTGGTTCATGTGGGTATCTAAATACAACTATATCTCCTCTTTTTGGACCTTCACCACTTACCAAATGTCCATTTTTATTAAAATCAGGCAAAATAGGAATTTCCACCCAAGGAATATGTGGAGTTGGAATACCATATGAAAATTTTTTTACAAACAAAAAATCACCCACAAGTAAAGTATTCTTCATAGATCCACTTGGTATAGTAAAAGCTTGTATGAAGAAAAATATGACCAATAAAACAATAACTAAAGTCCCTGTCCAAGATTGCGTAAATTTATAAATTTTTTTAAAAAAATTCATTTATTAATCCTATTTTTAGCTGATTTAATAGTGTTTTCTAAAAGCATTGCAATAGTCATAGGTCCTACCCCACCAGGTACTGGTGTAATATAACTAGCCTTTTTGCTAACATTTTCAAAATCTACATCACCGATTATTTTTCCATCCACTCTATTAATTCCTACATCAATCACTACTACACCCTCTTTAACCATATCTTCTTTTAAAAGATTTGGAGAACCTGCAGCTATAACGACAATATCTGCATTTTTAGTATAAGCTTTCAAATCTTTTGTATAAATATGACAAACACTCACGCTAGCATTAGCATTTAATAAAAGCGTAGCCATAGGACGACCAACTATATTTGAAGCACCTATTACAACCACATCAGCACCTTGTAACTTTATATCATAATACTCTAAAATTTTCATAACACCCAAAGGAGTGCAAGGTAAAAATCCACCTTTTAAATTAAGATTTAAATTCCCCACATTAAAAGGATGAAAACCATCTACATCTTTACTAAAATTAATACTTTCTAAAATTATATCTTTATTTATATGCTTTGGCAAAGGAAGTTGCACCAAAATTCCATCTACGCTATCATCATAGTTTAAAGTATTAATTAAAGCTAGAAGCTCGCTTTGTGTTGTATTTGCATCTAATCTATAAACCAAAGATTTTATCCCACATTGCTCACAAGCTTTTGCTTTAGAAGTTACATAAGTATTACTAGCTGGATCTTCACCTACTAAAATTACAGCCAAACATGGCTCTATACTTTGGGATTTTAGTCCCATGACTTCTTGTTTTAAAGTATTTTTTATTTCATTACTTATTTTTTTGCCATCTAAAAGTATCATTTCTTTCCTTGATTTATAGCTTTATTTAACTTAAAAATTGTATCATAATAAAACTTCTTTTTTGTTAAAGGTGATAAGTGAAAATTATATTATTTTTATTTTTATTTTTTTGCGGTATCTGGGCTGAAGATTTTATTTCTCCTAAAGAATATCAAGAATCCCTTTATCAAAATCCAAGAGGTATAAGTTGTGCTAAATGTCATGGTGATGGAAGCCAACAGGTGCTTGGTTATTACACTAAAAATGGAGAAAAATTTCCTTTTATAATTCCAAGTATCAAAAAAATAGGCTATAAACGCTTTAGAGATGTTTTAATTCAACCCCAAGAAGCAAAAAGCATTATGCCAACTTATTCTTTAACCGAACAAGAAATCAAATCACTTTATGATTATATAACAAATAACAAAAAGGAATAAAAATGAAAAACAACAAAAAAGCTTTTGAAGAAGCTTGTGAATTTATAGCAGGCGGAGTAGATTCTCCAGTGCGTGCTTTTACAAGCGTAGGTAGCAATCCTTTATTTATCAAACAAGGAAAAGGTGCTTATATTAGTGATATAGAAGATAATGTATATATAGATTATGTTCAAAGCTGGGGGCCTTTACTTTTTGGACATTGTGATGAAGATATTGAAAAAGCTTGCAAAAAAGCTTTAGAACATGGCTCAAGTTTTGGTGCACCAACCCTAGCTGAGACCAAATTAGCTAAATTTATCTTAAAAGATTGGTCACATTTAGACAAAATTCGTTTTGTAAGTAGTGGAACCGAAGCTACTATGAGTGCTATTCGTCTTGCAAGAGGGTTTAGCAAAAAAGATAAAATTATCAAATTTGAAGGATGTTATCACGGACATTCTGATTCTTTATTGGTAAGTGCAGGAAGTGGCGCAGCTACTTTTAACACCCCAAGCTCCTTAGGAGTTTTAGCTGATGTAGCTAAAAATACTTTAGTGGCAATTTATAATGATATTGATAGTGTTAAAAATTTAATCAATAATGATAATAATATAGCTTGTATAATCATAGAACCAATTGCAGGAAATATGGGCTTAGTGCCTGCTAAAATAGAATTTTTGCAAGAACTAAGAAAGTTATGTGATGAACATCAAATTCTTTTAATTTTTGATGAAGTTATGAGTGGCTTTAGAGCTTCTTATTTAGGTTCTTTTGGAATCAATCATATAAAAGCTGACATTGTAACTTTTGGCAAGGTTATAGGTGGTGGTATGCCAGCGGCTGCTTTTGCTGCAAAAGCTGAAATTATGGATTTATTAAGTCCTTTAGGTGGGGTATATCAAGCAGGGACACTAAGTGGTAATCCTCTTGCTATGGCTGCAGGCTATGCAAGTTTAAAAAAGGCAAAAAATTATGAAGGTTTATATGAAAAATTAGAAAAATTAGGTAAAAGACTCACAGATGGTTTTAAAGAAGCTGCTAATGATTACAACATCCCTTTGCAAGTTAATTGCATTGGCTCTATGTTTGGCTTTTTCTTTTGTGAAAATCCTATCAATAATTATCAAGATGCGCTAAAATCAGATACAAAACTATTTGCTAAATTCCATGCACAAATGCTTAATAAAGGTGTATATTTAGCACCTTCTCAATTTGAAACAGGTTTTATATGTGAATGTATGGATAAAAAAATAATTGATAAAACTATACAAGCAGCACAAGAAAGCTTTAAAACCTTATGAGTAAAAGACAAAAAATCATACGCAAAGGCATAGAAGCAGCTGATGGACTAAGCCTTGGCATATCCATGGTTATAGCTGTTTTAATCGGAGTTGGTATAGGGTATTTTCTAAAAAATTTAACAGGCGTTGCTTGGCTTTTTTGGATTGGTGTATTTATAGGAGTGGCTGCGGCAATTTTAAATGTATATAAAGCCTATAAGGCACAAGTAAAAAGCTATGAAGAATTCAAAGATGAAAATCGTTATAAAGATTTAAAGCAATGATTTTAAAACCCAAAATCTTACTAAAACTCCTACTAGGATTAAATCTACTTTTTCTAGCAGGAGTTTTTTTTTACAAAGAAATAAATTTTAAAATATTTCTTAGTTTTGAATTTGGATTTTTAGCTCAAAATTTAATCATTTTAATTTCTTTTATAAATTATAAAAATTTTATTTTCAAAGCGGCTAAAAATTATGATTTCACACAAAGACCTTTACAAATTTTTGCAAAAAAACAACATTCTTTTCCAAAAATCGTAAAATTTATCAATACAGATGACGATTTAAAACCAAAAATTAAAAATATTCTTAAAAATATGTTAGCTTTTTTTTCTTTATTTAAAATTTTTGCTTATATATTTTTAATAGTAGGATTTTTATTTTTAGAGTTTCGAGGATTAATGGATATTTTTACCTTATTTTGTGCAATGTTTGTTACCCCAATAGCGGTATTAATTTATAATTTTTTAATAAGAAAATGTTAAGCTCAAAAAGAACGATTAAATCATTAACTGCATTGTTTTTAGGTATGATGTTTGTTTTCATAGGAAGTGCTTTAACTGTAAATTCTATAGCAATTATATTAAAGCAAAACGATGTTAGTAATTTTTATATAGGTGTAATAGGAAGTTGCTATTTTTTAGGTGCTATGGTAAGTACAATAAGTGCTCATAGAATAGTATCAAAAGTAGGACATATAAGATCTTTTGGAATTTTTGCCATCATATTTGGTATAGCTACCATGCTTCATAGTATAAATTTTAATCTTTACTTTTGGATGGTTTTGAGATTTTTATTAGGATTTTGTTATTATGCGCTTTTAATGGTTATAGAATCATGGCTTAATGAAAAAGCCAAAAATTCAATTCGATCAAGAGTAATAGCCTTTTATGAAGTTGTATTTTATTCATCATCTGGCTTTGGAATTTTACTAATGTCATTTGATTTTTTAAGTAATACTTTATTTATATTAAGTGCAAGTTTTATAATGTTTGCTTCTATTCCTTTGTTTTTAATACGCATTAAAGAACCAGTTTTACCTCAAAAAACTAGAATTTCCATTCCAAAAGTTTTTGATATAGTTCCTTTGGCTTTAGTAACAAGTTTTATAGCAGGAATGCTTTTAAATGGCTTTTTTTCTATGGCTTCTTTATTTATACTTATACAAGGACTTGGTGCAAAAGAAGCTTCATTTTTTATTTTTTGCACTATGCTTGGAGGATTTATATCTCAATTATTTATCGGAACACTTTCTGATAAAATCAGCCGTAAATTTGCTATTATCTTATGTGCTTTAACCGCATTAAGTGCTATGCTTTGTATTTTATTATTAGATTATAATATTTACTTAAAATACTTCTTTGGATTTTTACTTGGTATGGGAATGTGTTGTTTATATGCTCTTTCTTTGGCAAGAGCCAATGATATGCTTGATGATTCTAGCAAAAGAGTAGAACTTGGAAGAGCTGTTCTTTTTACATATTCTTTTGGAGCTTTATTTGCCCCTGCTGTACTTGGAGCTTTAATGTATTATTTCGAAGCTAATGGTTTTATGTATTTTTATATATGCTTACTTAGTATTTTAATTCTTTTTGCCATAGATAAACCAAAATTCAAAAATCTTACGAAATTCAAAAGAAAACCTGGTAATATGGTAATGCTAGATGATAACTAATATCCCCAATAATCAAAATCAATTTGCAAAAAACGAAGCAAACAAAGAAAATAAAAACGAAAAAACAGATAAAAAAACTTCACTCATCGAAGGTTTAAAAAATCCTTTAATCTCCAAGACAGTTCCAGAAGCTAAACTACCTAAAGACTATGTTAGTAAAATTGATCAAAAATTACAAGAACTCCTCAATAAGCTTTTAGATCAAATCAAAACCAACAAAAACACAGATCTTCCAATATTAAAAAACCAAAAAGATTTAAATTTCGCACCTAATTTTGCCAATGAAATTAAAAAACTTCAAACAGAACTTTCTAAAACTCCTGAATTTGAAAAAATATTTAAAAATTTAGAAGAATTTATCAAACCTGCTAAAGAAATAAACAACAAAAATCTTTCATCTTTAATAAAAAATTCAGGTGTATTTTTAGAAGCAAAACTTAACTATTCGCTAAAAGAACAAATTTTACCACAGAGTTTTTTTAATCTTTTAAGTACTATCAAAGGAGCAAGTAATGAAAATTTAAAACATGATATAAGTAACTTAGATTTAAAAAACCTTGATACCACAAGCACTTTAAAAGAACTTATTCATATCTTACAAAACCATAAAAAAAACAACAAAGCATCTTTGGAAAATACAAACTACAAAGCACTTTTTAAGCTTTTTGATAAAATAGAAAATTTTAAAAATTATATAAACAAAAATCCTAACACCATAACTCAAGAAAAATTACAAAATTTAGCAAATAATTTCATTAAAGACCTTGGTAAAAATCTTACACTCATCAACAAAGAATTAGCAAAGCCTGAAAATATCAAAATACAAAATACACATATTTTGAAAGAATTAAGTCAAAATATAAAAAATCTAATTATATTTTTAAAAGACATTAAAAATCATAAAAATAATTCAGAGTCAATTCAAAATAAAACAAATAATTTTATACAAAATCAAAACATAAAAGATAATGAAAAAAATGGAAAACCTATCTTAAATAAATATGAAAATTCTCAACAAGAACACGATAAACAAGAAATTCAAAGAAATCAAGATAAAAATAAAGAAATTCCAAAAGACAATAAAACACCACAAAATAATAATTCGAAAGAAGATATAAAAAACAATCCAACCCAAAATAATAATTCAAAAGAAATACAAAAAGATGAAAAACATCCAATAAAATCTACTGATGAAATAAAAAAAGATGATAATAAAACCCAAAATTCACAAAATGTCTCAAAACCAGAAGATATTTTCAAAAATCAATCCAATAAAACATTATTAGAAGATATTTTCAAACAAAATGTAAGTAAAAATCTCAATTTTATGCAAAATTTTCAAGAAGAACTTCTTGATAATCTCAACAAAGAATTAGGAAATATTGGACGAAAATTAAATGAAATTCTTAAAGCCTTAGATCCTAAAAATTACGAAGCAAAAAATTCTTTAGATGATATAAAAAACATAGAAAAAAAATTAGAAATTTCTATAAAAGATATAGGAAAAATAACTCAAAAAAACACAGGTGAAATAAATTCAGAATTACAACAAGATCTAAAATCAACCCTTTTGCAAATTTCTAATTTAGCTAAAAATTTAGACAATGAAAACATACTAAATCAAGCAAATCGTCTTATAGTTCAACTTGAATTTAATCAACTTTTATCCCTAGCAAATAATAGTATTCATACTTTTTTACCATTTTTTTGGAATGATTTGGAAAAATCCAATGTAGTTTTTAAACGCGGTAAAAAAGATAAATTCTACGCACAAATTAATCTTGAATTTGAAAAACTAGGAAAAATAAATGTATTTTTATCGCTAAGTAATGATAAGTATGTTGATATAAATATGATGATTGAAAATGTTAATTTTAGAAAAAAACTATACGAAAGAGCACATGAGCTAAAAAAAGCTTTGGTAAAAGTAGGACTTTTAAGCTCTAATTTTTTCATCAGTGATATAGTTAAAAGTAAATTTCACAATCAAGAAGAATATAATGATTTTAATATGGGTTTTGATACAAGGGCTTAAAAATGGCTAAAAAAATAAAAAAAGCAGTAGCTTTAGGTTATAACAAAGAAGAGCAAAATGCTCCAAAAATTTTAGCCAATGCAAAAGGTGAAAACGCTACCAAAATCATCTCTTTAGCTAAAGAAAATGGCATACCCATAAAAGAAGATAAAGACTTAGTAGAAGTACTTAGTAAGCTTGATTTAGGCGATGAAATCCCACCTAATATGTATAAAGCTGTAGCTGAAATTTTTGCATTTTTATATAAAGTTGCTAATGAAGATGAGACTAAGCAAAGTCCGCAATCTTCTTAGAAAATTCAACTTGTTCATAAGCATTTTTGCTAAATTTTAAAAAACCTTTTTGAGTGATTAAAACTATAGTCGAACCTAGCTCAAAATTTCCAAGTCTTTGACCTTTTTTTACAAAAAGATCTTCATAAGTATGAGTAAAATCAAAATTCGCAGCATTGGTTTGTATGCTAGTATCAAATGTAAAATGCATTTTACCTACATTTAATGCACCCACAAATACCATCCAAAGTGTAAATTTTCCATCTATTAAACACTTTAAAACAACTCTTTCGTTTTTTGTATAAAGGTTAATGATTTTAGCAAGTTTTGCTTCACTTACACTAAATAAAGCCCCGCTCATATAAGTAGCACTTAAAATTTGCATATTACAAGGTGCATGATAATGATGATAATCTTTTGGAGATAAATAAATATTTACATAATCTATACCATTTTCTAATTCTTCTTTGCTGGCTGAATTTTTTAAAAGCTCTTCTATGCTATAGCTTGAACCTTTAATACTAAAGGCTAAGTTTTCTTTTAAGTCATTTTGAAAACCACTTCCAAGCTCTAAAATTTTACCATCACTTGGACTTATAAAGCCATTTTCTAATTCTCGCTCTTTTAGCAAAGTTCTTGTAAATAAAGCATTTAAACTCTCATACTCTTCTAAAGGCTTAAATTCACTCATATTGATATTAAAAGCATTAACATAAGTTTTATTAATATTTTTTTGTATGATTTTTGGAAATTTACATTTTGCTATAATTCCAAACATTTTTGATACACTATTACTAAATCCCATTTATTCTCCTTGCAATCTAATCAAAGCTATTTCACTAGGTGCTAAAAATCTCACAGCAGGCCCCCAAAATCCAGCTCCACTACTTACATAGAGCAAACTATCTTTACTTAGCTTATAAAGTCCATACACAAAACCTTGCTCTAAATATACCAACAAAGAAAAAGGAAAAATTTGCCCCGCATGCGTATGCCCTGATAAAATAAGATCAAAGTTGCTTACATCATAAGTTTTTACATACTTTGGTTGATGTGTGATTAAAATATTAACCTTTTCTTGATTGATTTGAGTTTTAATTTTTTCTATACTGCTTTCTTTACAGCCCAAACGCTTTGCACTTAAATCCAAAGTCCCACTTAAAGTAAAATCTCCAAAATCTATACTTTCATCTTCTAAAACTTTAAAATTTTTAAGCGTTTTGAGTTTTTGTCCTATTGCATTTATATTATTATAATATTCATGATTTCCATAAACATAATAAGTACCATATTTTGATTTAAAATTCTCCAATAAATCAACATAAGGCATACTAGCAATATCTGCATCAATTAAATCTCCAGCTATGATAACCATATCCACATTTAAAGCATTAACCTCATCAATTAAGGTTTTTAAAAAATCTTCTCCTAAATTTTTACCCAAATGTACATCTGTCAATAAAGCTATATTTAAATTCTTTTTTAAATTTTTAATTTTAATATCTATTTCATTAACCCTGGGTGTGCTAATAGCATTTGCAAAACCCTTAAACACCATACTAACACTAAGTATAATAAGCCAAGAATCAAAAATTAATTTTAAAAATTTTCTTCTTTGGGAGTTAAAAATTTGTTCTTTTTTATTTTCATTAAAAAAAATCCAAGTTCCAAACTCAAAAATCAATCCAAAAAGTAAGAAAAAACAAGTGATAGTAGGAAAAATCGCTAAAATATAATAAAGTTTTTCATGCAAAAAATCCCCACGCATATTTATAAAAAAAATAATTTCAAGTATTAAAACTACAAAAATAAAAATTAATATTATTTTTTTATAAGACTTTAAAAAAACAACTCTACTTAAAAATCTTTTATAAATATACCAATTTGCCAAAGTAAAAAACAAAACCAATAAAGCAAAGAAAACAAATATTCTCATAGTGTAATTGTATTTAAGCAAAATTAATACTTTTTAAAGTAAAATCGCAAAAAACATTTGGGAAAAGAAGTTTGGCTTTAATAGATTTAATTGATGCAAATAAAAAATTTAACACAAAAATAGTTTTAGAAAATGCGAATTTCAGTGCAAATTTAGGGGAAAAAATTGCCATTATAGGCAAAAACGGCGAAGGAAAATCAAGCTTTTTAAAAGCTCTTGTAGGAACTTTAAAATTAGATAGTGGTAGGGTGATTAAGCAAAATAACGCTAGTATAGGTATGCTAAGCCAACAAGTAAGCTTTGAAAGCACCTTAAGCGTGAGCGAAGCCATCAAAAAAGAACTTGAAGAAATTTATCAAGCCTTAAAAGAATTTGAAATTTATAATGAAAAATTAGCACTTGATCCAGAAAACAAAGAATATTTAAAAAAAGTAGATGAATTAAGTTTATTTATAGACTCAAAAGACGCATGGAATTTAGACCAAAAAATACAAAGAATATTAGAAGAGTTTAAACTACTAGAATACAAAGACAGACCACTTTGCTCTTTAAGTGGTGGCGAGATAAGGCGCGTAGGACTTTGCACGCTTTTACTTAAAAATCCTGATATATTATTACTTGATGAACCAACCAACCATTTAGATGTATATATGAGTAGCTTTTTAGAAGAAAGATTAAAAGCTTCTAAGATGTGTGTTATTTTTATCTCTCATGATAGATATTTTATCGATGCTATAGCACAAAAATGTGTAGAAATAGAAGCGGGAAAATTAAGTGTTTTTGAAGGTGGATATACCCAGTATTTAGAAAAAAAAGCAGCCATTTTAGCTTCTTTAGCAAAAAGCCATGAAACCTTGCTTAAACAACTAAAAAGCGAGGAAGAATGGCTAAGAAGAGGTGTAAAAGCTAGACTAAAACGCAACGAAGGGCGTAAAGAGCGAATTTTGAAAATGCGCGAAGAAGCTAAAAAAAATCCAGGAGCTATCAAACGCTTACAACTTGAAATCAAAAGAGCTAGTAAAAATTTCAACCAAGCCCAAAGTCAAAACCGCAAAAAAATGCTTTTTGAGCTTAAAAATATCTCAAAATCCATAGCAGATAAAACACTTTTTAAAGACTTTAACGCAAGAATTTTACAAGGTGAGCGCATAGCTATAGTAGGTAAAAATGGCTGTGGGAAATCCACTTTTTTAAAAATTTTACTTGATCAAATTCCACTTGATAGCGGAGAGATTAAAAGAGGTGAAATTAAAATAGGCTATTTTGATCAAAGCAGAAGCTTACTTAATACTGATAAAAAACTTTTAGAAATTTTTTGTCCAAATGGTGGTGATCATATCCAAGTGCGTGGTAAAAATATGCATGTTTATGGATATTTAAAACAATTTTTATTTCCGAAAGAATTTTTAGAACAAAGCGTGAGTGTTTTAAGTGGAGGTGAAAAAAACAGAGTTGCACTAGCCTTACTTTTTACCAAAGAATATGATGTATTAATCCTAGATGAACCTACAAATGATTTAGATATAGCTACGATTAATATCTTAGAAGAATACTTACTTTCTTTTGAAGGAGCTATTTTACTTGTCTCTCATGATAGATATTTTGTCGATAAAATAGCAACCAAGCTTTATGCTTTTGAAGATAATGCAAATATCAATATAGAAGTTCTTTCATATAGTGAATATTTAGAAAATGAAAAAGAGTATAAAGACTTTGAAGAATTTTCTAAAAGTTTAGAAGTAAATGCCACAATAAACACAAAAATAAAAGAAAAATCGGCCAAGAAATTAAGCTATAAAGAAAATGAAATTTTAACTTCCTATCCTGATAAAATTCACAAATTAGAAGAAGAAATAAAAAATTTAAAAAATTCTTTATCAAAACCTGAACTTTATCAAAAATTTGGGATTAACAAACTTTATGAAGAATTACAAGAAAAACAAGATTTGTTAATTATTTTAGAGGAAAAATATTTTAATGTTCTTGAAAAACTTGAAGAGTAGAAAATATTTAAAATATCCATTAATTTTAATTTTATAAAAATTTATTAATTATAATTTTTATATAAAATTTCTAATAAAAATATCTTTAGAATTTAAAATACTAATACAACTTACCCTAAAAAGCTTTAAACAGCTATTTTTCCATATCAAAAATCGTTTTTTTTTTTTTTGAATTTTTGCTAATTTTTATTGACTTTTAAATCATCACAATGTAAAATCACAATCTAATTTTAAATATTTTATAAAGGAGTTAGGAAATGAAAAATTCAAGAAAAATTTTTCTATCAACTTGTGTTGCTACTATGGTAGCTAGTTCAGCTCATGCTGTTGTAGGGGGGGGGATATCATTTACAGATTCTAGCCTAAAAGATGAAAATAAAAATGGAAACTATTCTTTCATAGTAGAAAAAGATACAGGTTCTACTTACAATATCTCTTCTGTCATCGGTTCTAGTTTTGATGGCAAAACAAACAAATTTATTAACCACCTAAATATAGACGCTGCTAAAAGTATTTTTAATATAGATGGCTCAACACAAGATGCAGAAATTGGTCATTATTATGCACAAGCAGAAGGAAAAGATAAATTTTATTCTTTTAATATTAAAGCACAAGAATTAAAATTTAGTGGTACAAATGCTTCTTTAAATGTAGGTAATACAGGTGTTATAGAAGGTAATTTATTTTTAGAAAATGATGCTAATCTTGCCATTTCTAATGGAACCTTAGGAAGTCAAAGTGCAAATGGTTCTTTATTTTTAAAAGGTAATTTTGCTGCAACAGATGCAAATTTTGACTTTTATGGTAATCATAGCTTTCATATAACAGGAAAAGCAAATATAACAAATTCAAGATTTAAAGTTAGCAATGCTCCAGTAAGTGAAAATGGTATCTTTTTATTAAGTGCTGATGGTGGTTTTAATAAAAATCTTACAACTTCAAATTCAGCAGGCGTTTATAAAGAATTTTACATTGATAAAAATGAAAATATATTTATCAGTGTATTAACAGGAAAAACTCCAGGTTATACTCCAAAAGGAGGTTTAGTTCCTACAAATGCGATTGAAATTGAAATCAATGGTCTTGAATACAAACTTGCAACTATTGGAAATTCTTTATATCTTCAAGCAGATACTTCAGCTTGGAAAAATTATAAACCAAATGAAATTGGTCAGAATTTAATTGCCGCTAAAAAAGAAGTATTAACACAACTAAACCAACAATTGCAAGCACTAATAGGATTACCAGCATCACTAAATAAAAACCAACAAGATCCTGATGCTGAGCTTAAAAAGATTATAGAAAAGATAAATGCTGAAATAGATAGATTAAACAATTCAACAACAGCATTTAATCAGCAAATTGATGCTGTTTTAGCTTCATTATTAAGATCAAATAGACAACAAGCAGCGGGTAGTGCTTTAACTGATGCTATGGTAGGCAATGCACAACAAGTTAAAAATGTAATAAATTCAGCTAGAGAAAGTGCAAATAATTCTAATCGTCAAGGTGCTATTCAAGTTATTAATCTAGCAAATGAAATGGCTATTTCAACTAGAATGATACAAGATAGAAGTCAAGGTGAAAATAGTGTTTGGTCTAATGCTTTTGGTGGAGCAAATATGATAGGTAGTGAAAGTGATTCTGTATATGGTATTACACTAGGTATAGATAGACAATTTAGCGACTCAGTATTATTTGGTGCATATTTGACATATGCTGACTCTAAATTAAATTATAACTCTATCAGTCAAGATGCAGATAATTTACAATTTGGTGCATATTCAAGAATTACAAATGGTCAGCACGAATTTGATATTAAAACATATGCACAATTTAGCTTTACAGATCAAGAAAGATTTTTAAATGGAACCAACAATAAATCTGACTATACCCAAACCTTCTTAGGTGCAAGTGGTGCATATGGATATGTGTTTGATATGGGTGATAAATTTGCTATTAAACCATTAATAGGATTAAATCTTTACTATGGAAAAACTCCAGATTATACAGAAAATGGGATATGGGCTCAAAAAGTTTATTCAATGGATAGTTTTGCAGCAAGCGCTGAAATTGGAGCAGAGTTTAGAAAAGTATTTAATGGTAGTAATTATTTTTATATCACCCCAAAAATAGAACAATTTTTTGCAACTAATGGTAATGACTTCAAAGGTCGTTTTACAGGAAGTGATATGAATTATCATATAGCTGGTGCAGAAAAAGATAAAACTTTTGGTAAAATCCTTATTGGAAGTAACATTAGTGTAACAGATAACCTCTCTGTTGATCTAAGTATAGGTGCTAAACAAATCCTAGGTAACAAAGATGACAATACCGACGAAACTTATATAACTGGCAATATTGGTGTTAAATATTCATTCTAAAAATTAATATCATCAAGAATTCTTCTTATGTAGCATAGGTAATTACCTATGCTTATTTACTTTCTTATTGCATACTTTTAAAAAAATATATGGAAAAACTATGACTTTAATAACTATTTTATGTATATACACAGCTTTTTTGATTTTCATATCTTATATGCAAATTTCTTTTTTAAAAAAAGAAAAAGAAAAACAAGCAGTTATTTTAGAAGAAAGTGATTATAAAAATGCTGCGGATATTGCCATGGAAAATGAAAAATACAAAATTTTTTCTAATTTTTACAACTTAATTATCAATATTTCTTGGATTGCATTTGGTTTTTTATATTTAAAAGAGATATTTATAAAAGAAAATTCTACCTTGGAAAATACTTTATTTTTACTTACTTTTTTAGTGATTATTAGTATTTTAAATTTACCACTTAGCTATTATGAAAGCTTTATTAAGGATAAAAAACACGGCTTTTCTAATATGACTTTAGCACTTTTTGTCAAAGATAGTATCAAATCTTTAATTCTAATGCTTATTTTTGGCTTTTTAATTATCTATGCTTTGGTATTTTGCTTTGAATTTTTTAGCACTTATTGGTGGATGGTAGCATTCATTCTAAGCTTTACAATTATACTTATCATAAATCTCATCTACCCTACTCTCATAGCACCAATGTTTAACAAAATGAAAAAACTTGAAGATGAAAATCTACTTGAAAAAATCACAATTTTAATGCAAAAATGTGGTTTTAGTGCAAATGGTGTTTATGTTATTGATGCTAGCAAAAGAGATAAAAGATTAAATGCTTATTTTGGTGGCTTATTTAAAAGCAAAAGAGTAGTACTTTTTGACACGCTTTTAAACGCCTTAAAAGAAAAAGAACTCATAGCTGTTTTAGGACATGAACTAGGACATTTTGTGCATAAAGATTTGATAAAAACTTTATCCGCTAGTGCTTTAATGCTTTTTGCTTTATTTTTTATTTTCGCACATTTACCAGGTTTTTTTTATATTGAAAGCCATCTTGATGGAGTAAATGCTGGAGTTTTTGCACTTTTATTAATTTTTGGAAATATTTTTACTTTCATCGTTTCCCCATTACTTAACAAAATGAGTCAAAAAAACGAATTTAATGCTGATTTACACGGAGCAAAACTTAGTTCTAAAGAAGATATGAAAAGTGCTTTAATAGCTTTAGCAAAAGAGAATAAAGCCTTTGTTAAAACGAGTAAAATTTACACATTTTTTCATCTAAGTCATCCTTGTATTTATGAAAGAATTAAAGCTTTGCAATGATTTCAATCAACAAAGCTTTGCAACAAGCCTACGCAAAAGATCCTACTCACAAAGAATATATGCTTTTTATTCTTTGTGAGTTATTACAAAAAGACAAAGCTTGGATTTTTTTAAACCCTGAATTTCAAATTGATGAAAAAAAATTTTTTGATTATATAGATAGATTTTTAAACGGCGAACCTTTTGAGTATTTGTTTAAAAAAACACAATTTTATGGTCTTGATTTCTTTACCGAAAAGGGTGTTTTAATACCACGCTTTGATAGCGAAATATTGCTTGAAAAGTGTTTAGAAATTTTAAATCATCATTCTTTTAAAAATATACTTGAAATAGGCTTTGGAAGTGGAATTTTAAGTATTTGTCTAGCAAAAATAAAACAAATTTTTATACAAGCTTGTGATATTAATCCAAAAGCATTAAAGCTTGCTAAGAAAAATGCAGATTTTCATAATGTTTCAAATTTAATCAACTTTCAACTTTGTGATTTTAAAAACATACAAGGAAATTTTGACTTTATTTTTTCTAATCCTCCATATATTAAAAACACTTATCCCTTAGATAAATGGGTGCAAAATGAACCGCATAATGCTTTATTTGGCGGAGATAATGGCTGGGAAATTTTGCACGAAATCATTCTTTTTGCTAAAAATCAAAAAACAAAAGTCTTAGCTTGTGAATTTGGATATGATCAGAAAGAAATTTTACAAGAGCTTTTAGAAAAAAATAATTTTAAAGCAAAATTTTATAAAGATTATAATAATTTTGATAGAGCCTTTGTTGCTTGGAATTTAAAATATTAAACTATAATTATTTTTTAGGAGAAAAAATGAAAGCAATATATTTATTTTTACTTGCAAGTTTAATTGGTATTGAAATTAGCATAGGTGTATTTTTAGCACCAACCATATTTTATCCTGCCAAATTTATAGGCGAGGGAGTTTTATCTCACTTTCAAAGTGGGCTTTTAATGACACATATTTTTGTTCAATTTGGCTATATTTTACTAGGTGTAAGTATTTTATCTATTCTTATGGAAATTTTTTCATTTAAAGACAAAAATTTGACTTTTAAAATAAATTTTTCAAAATTTATGCTTTCTTTGATTATTTTGGCACTAAGTTTGCTTTTTGTATTTTACTTTACTGCTTATGTTTTAGAAGCACAAAGCCTAGGAGAAGAGGCAACTAAAACTCAAGAATTTACAAAAATTCATGGTGCGAGTGAAATTGTAATGAAAATTATAATGTTATCTCAAGTAATTTTGTTTTTTTTAAATTTTAAAACAAAAAGTGATATAATAAAATAAGTCTTTAAAAGGAGTCAAAGATGAAAATAGGCGACATAGGAACAACTCAACAAAATCATTATGTAAATCAAGCTCAAAAAAATCAAGAAAAAGCATTAGAAAATATAGCCGCAATGCGTGCTATTGATGGAACCGATGGATCAAATTTAGCCATAGCGGACTCTTTAAGAAGCCAATACAACACTATAGATCAAGGTATTTTAAATGCTTATGATTCAATAGGAGTTTTGCAAATTGCTGATTCAACTTTGAATAATATATCAGCTACCGCAGATAAGCTTAATGAACTTTCAATACGCTCAAATAATGCTGCTTTAAACGATAGACAAAAAAGTATGTTAAATACTGAAGCAAACAAACTTGTAACTTCTATCAATGATGCATTTTCTAATGCAACTTTTAATGGAAAAAATGTTTTCCAAAGTATGGATTTTGTTGTTGGTACTGGAGTAGAAAACATTAATTTAAACCAGCCAAGCACTGCAAATTTAAGCCTTGATAATCAAGAAGGAATTCGTAGTTTCCAAGATCAAATAGGCTCATTGCGTGCAGATATTGGGGCTGGAATTAATGCTATTAATTCTAATATCAATTCATCTTTACAAACCAGTATTAACACTAAAGATGCTGAAAGCAAATTACAAAATAATGATTTAGCACAAAATATCAATGATTTTAATGCAAATTATCTTAAAGAAAATGCATTTTTATTTGCAAATGCACACTCAAATGTAGTATTACAAACCAAGCTAGCAAGTTTGCTTCAGTAATAAAAACTCCCTATAAACCAAAGGGAGTTTTCAAGGAAAAAAATGCAAAATAATGCTTTGTTAAAGCAAGTTTTAAAAAACTCTTTATATAAAAAAATTCAAGAACTTGGTATAAAAATACAAAACTCAAATTATTTTATAAATGAAAGTTTTGACATCTTTTGTGATAAAAAATTAGATAATGAGATTAAAGACATTGCTTTAGAATTAAAACCTTGGCGTAAAGGTCCTTTTAGAATTAATGATTTATTTATAGACACAGAATGGCAAAGTTTTATTAAATTTAATATCTTAAAAAATTATATGCCTTGTATCAAAGACAAAATAGTAGCAGATATTGGGTGCAACAATGGTTATTATATGTTTAAGATGCTTGAATTTAATCCTTTAAAAATTATAGGATTTGATCCATCTATTAAGTATTATTTGCAATTTTTACTTTTAAATTCTATTGCAAAAACTCCATTGCAATATGAACTTTTAGGTGTAGCTGATGTTCCAGATTATCACATTAAATTTGATGTTATTTTTTGCCTTGGAGTGATTTATCATCGTAGTGATCCTATAGCTATGCTAAAACAACTCAAACAATCCCTAAATAAAAATGGTATAGTTTTCTTAGATACTATGTATATAGAAGATGAAAGAGAAATAGCACTCATTCCTCAAAAAACTTACTCAAAAATACCAAATATTTTTTTTATTCCGTCGATATTAGGTTTAAGAAATTGGTGTTATAGGGCCGGATTTAGTGAATTTGAAGTTCTAGCAACTAAACAAACTGATCAAATTGAACAAAGAAAAACAGAGTGGATAGACTCATATTCTTTAGATCAATTTTTAGATCAAAATGACTCAAATTTAACATGCGAAGGATATGAAGCACCAAAAAGAGTATATGTTAAATTAAAGGTGTAAAAATGGCAAAAACAATAAGTGCTGTTAGTATTGAAGAATTAATAGATCCAGAAGAATTAAATCGTATTAAATCAGAACTTATAACTTGTCCTGGGATAAATAATACTTTAGCAGGAAGTATTTCTCATATAGAAAAAAATTTCGCTAAAGGAATTCTAATCACAACTCATGATATGGCAGTGGATGAATTAGGGTTAGTGCATAGTGGATTTGTATTTAATGCAGCAAATTACATAGCTCAAGCTGCAATTAATAAAGAATTTAGTGTCTTAATAGGCTCAAGAAGTTTTTTTTATGCACCTTTAAAAGTTGGAGATATTTTAAATTTAGAAGCTAGCGCTTTATTTAGTGATGATTCAAGAAAAAGAGAGGTTAAAGTAGTAGGTTTTGTAAATGAAATAAAAATTTTTGATGCCTCTTTTCAAGTTATAACCACCGATGATCATATCTTTAAATTAAAGCAAAATCAAAACAGCTCAAGCAATCAAACTCAAGAAGAACCGACTAAACAAGAAGCCTCGCAAGAAGAACTTAAAGCTGCTTTAAAAGGACTCGGGGGTTAATGGTAGATCCACCCAATTCTTTGGGCATTCTTTATGGTAAGTTCCACTTGCATCATAATATTCTTTACAATCATCATAAAAACGATTTGAAATTCCTCTTTCATTTACAAAACACCCACAAAGCAACACAACTAAAAATCCACATAAATATATTTTCTTAAACATTTCTTACATTCCTTGCAATTTTATTTGCTTGCGCCATTTATATGGCTCTATAGGATTTTCATCTTCCCACAATCCCTTTTTATCTTTTTTGGCTTGTTTTTGTTCATTTAAATATAAATCGCTATAATATTCATAAGCCCAAGCAAAACCATTTTTAACCATAACTTGATTTATGTCTTTATTGTTTAAATACATAATAGCTAAAATTCTACCATATTTATCCTCATCTTTTACACTTAAAATCACTTCTTTATTTAACACGATAGAACTTAAAAATCGACTAGCAAGTTTTCCATAAGCTTGATCTTTTTCTGGGGCATCGATACCAAAAAGTCTAATTATAATTCTCTCGTCTTTATAAAAAACCTCTACAGTGTCCCCATCTATCACATGGCTTATTTTAGCTTTAATATAAGAGTTGTTATCATAATTTAAAACATAAGCAAAGGTAATCAAAAAAATTATAATTAGAAATTTTTTAGGATCTTTTATAAAATCTATTATAAGATTAATTTGTTTTTTAGAAAATTTCATTTAAACCTCATCTATATAAAAATATGCCATAATTACAATAAAAAGGAGAATTTATGCAAGAAATTATACAAAATTTTAAACAAATAACTAAAATACCTCATTGTAGTTTTCACACCGAAGAATTAAAAAATTTCCTTGTTGATTTTGCTAAAAATCAACACTGCAAAGTAGATATTGATGAAGTTGGAAATATACACGCATATAAAGGAAAACCAAAAATTTGCTTACAAAGTCATTATGATATGGTTTGCATGGGAGAAGCTCCGAATATACAAATATATGAAGAAAATGGATATTTAAAGGCAAAAAATTCAAGTCTAGGTGCAGATAATGGTATAGGAGTATCTTTAATGATGCAAGCTTTAAAAGATTTTGAAAATATCGAATGTCTTTTTACAAATAATGAAGAAGTTGGGCTTTGTGGAGCAAATAATCTTTCGCATACTATAATTTCAAATAAACTTTTAAATTTAGACCATGAAAACGATGATGAAGTAGTTATAGGCTGTGCAGGTGGAGTAGATATTTTTGCTGATTTGATTATAGATTTTGAAGAAAAAGAAGAAGATTGTTATGAAATAGAAGCTATTAATTTCAAAGGTGGACATTCAGGAATTGATATTATTAAAAACATCAAATCATCTATTAAAGAAGTAAGTTATTTCATATCTCAAAATCAAGGCGAACTTTGTGAATTTAGTGCGGGTGAGAGAATAAACTCTATACCAAAACACGCTAAAACAATAGTTTTTTTTAAAAACCCACCAAGAGAAAATAAGTATTTCAAAATAAAACACTTAGGTAAAATTAAAAGAAAATACTATAAAAATTCTCAAATTATTTTAAATATTATTAATGCTTTTGCACAAGGAGTTAGAACTTTTAATCATCGACTTAATTTAGTTCAAACAAGTATTAATCTTTCACTAGCTTACGAAAAAAATGGAAAATTTCACTTTGAGCTTTTTGCAAGATCTAACAATCTAGAAGAATTAAAAAATATTGAATTTGAAACCTTAACATATTTTAAAATGCAAAATTGTGAAGTTTCAAGTGCAAATTTCTATCCACCTTGGGAAAATAAAGACACTAGTTTTGGAGAAGAAATTTTAAATTATTTTAAAAAAGAAAATCCAAAAGCTAAGCTTTATACTATACATGCTGGTTTAGAATGTGGTATTATAAGCGAAAAACAACCATTAGAATGTTGCTCCATAGGACCAAATATATATAGTCCTCATTCCACTGATGAAAAATGTGAAATAGCTTCCATTGATAAAATCAGTAAAATTCTCACTAATATTTTAAAAAATTATCAATAATCTCAAAAAAACCAATATTTTGACAAATAAAATCAAAATATTGGTAAATATTTATTTAAAATATAAAAAATTTTATTTACTATTAATAAAACTTACATTATACTCTCGCATATTTTAAAACAAGGAGAGAGTATGGAAATGCTTACTAGCCTTAGTGAAGGCATTCAATTTAGTATCCAACTAGCCGTAGTACTCATTTGTCTTTTTTACGGGGCGAAAAAAGGAGGTATTGCTCTAGGTTTATTAGGCGGTATAGGTTTATTAGTTTTAAGTTTTGGTTTTGCTGTAGCACCTGGAAAACCCTCCATTGATGTTATGCTTACTATCTTAGCTGTTGTTGTTGCAAGTGCAACATTACAAGCTAGCGGTGGTTTAGATGTAATGTTGCAAATTGCAGAAAGAGTTTTAAGAAAAAATCCTAAATTTTTAACCATCTTAGCACCTTTTGTAACTTGTATTTTAACCATGCTTTGCGGAACCGGACATGTTGTTTATACCATGATGCCTATTATTTATGACATTGCTATTAAAAACGGCATACGCCCAGAAAGACCAATGGCTGCTTCTAGTATTTCTTCTCAGCTTGGTATCATCGCAAGCCCTGTTTCAGTTGCTGTTGTAAGCTTAACAGCACTACTTTTAAATCCAGAAATTAACAAACATCCTTTAGCAGGTTTTGATGGTTATGTAGATTTACTTGCTATTACTATACCTTCTACTTTAGTAGGTGTTTTAGCTATAGGAATTTTTTCTTGGTTTAGAGGAAAAGATCTTGATAAAGATGCAGATTTTCAAACTAGAATCAAAGATCCAGAACAAAGAGAATACATCTATGGTGATAGCAAAACTCTTCTTGGTCAAAAACTTCCAACTATTCAATGGATAGCTATGTGGATTTTCCTAGGTGCTATTGCAATAGTAGCTATACTTGGAGCCTTCCCAGAGCTTAGACCTCAATTTACTTCAAAAGGCGTTACTAAACCTATGAATATGGTCGCAGTAATTCAAATGTTTATGCTTTTAGCGGGTGCAGCGTTGATTATATTTACCAAACTTGATGCAAGCAAAATTGCAAAAAATGAAATATTCAAATCAGGTATGATAGCTTTAGTAGCTGTTTTTGGAATTTCTTGGATGGCAGATACTATGTTTGCAGTGCATACTCCTATGATGAAAGAATCTTTAGGAAATATCGTTATAGAACACCCTTGGACTTATGCAGTTATGCTTTTATTAATTTCTAAATTTGTTAATTCTCAAGCAGCAGCAATTGCAGCATTTGTCCCGCTTGCACTAGGAATTGGTGTTGAGCCAGGCATTATCATTGCTTTTGCAGCAGCTTGTTATGGATATTATATTTTACCAACTTATCCAAGCGATCTTGCAACTATACAATTTGATAGATCAGGCACTACAAAAATTGGAAAATTTGTTATAAATCATAGCTTTATTTTACCAGGTTTAATCGGTGTTATCGTTTCTTGTATAGCTGGATATTTCTTAGCTTTAAGTGCAGGATATTTATAATATAAAGGGGTTTTTACCCCTTTATATTATCAAATTTATTTAGGGTTTGCTCAAACCTATTCTAAAATCATTAAAACGAATTTATATAGAAGGTGTTTTGTTTCTTCTCATTATCAAGATAAGCTACACTTTGCTCTAAACTTTGATAATATTTGCTATAGCCATCCTTAAAAGAAATTTTCATTTAATATTTCCATCATTGAATAAGAAAAATATATACAAGATGTTGGCAAGCTTTAGTTTGGAAAAATCCCATCATACTACCTTTTTTGCAAATATTATCAAAAACTCTCTAACTTCATCAGCATTTAAACACTATCTTATACCACCAATCTCTATAATAATCAAGAGCTGCTTAAGACCAAACTATTTTAATGTTAATTTAAGACCCATATTTGAAGCAACAATCGCAATAAAACAGGTAATATCATGTTAAATTTTACTATTTTTTAATTATCATTTAAAATCCCAACCATATAATGATTGGGATTTTAACTATTTAATGCCAAAAGCTTTATTTAAATCAATAGGCATTGCTTGATAGCCAGAATTTGTTCCAGTAAATCTAATTTGCACTGAAGGTTCTTTGCTTCCCCATTTAAATTCATCAATTTCAGGCTTAGGCTCACCAACCGAAACACCTTTACTTAAATCAAAACTCATACCAGCTGTTGCACTATAAACTACAATTGAATTTTTGTCTTTATGATACTCTGTTAAAGAAGTAACAGGAGAGAACCATTCATTACCTCTTTGTTTTCCATATTCCCAAACTTGTTCAACTGTTTTTTTATTTTGATCTATTTTATAAACAACTGCGCGACTATATTTTTGAGCGGAAAAAGCAGGTTGTTCAATACCTCTTGCATCACCATTATCAAAAGCAGTAATATAAATATATCGTTTATCAGATTTTTCATCTATTCTAAAAGCTGTATGTTGGGTCCAAGTAAAATCAAAACCGCCTTCCTCGTTTTCATAACCTGGACATTTGCTATACTCATCATCACATACAATTTTATTACCACTACTATCAACAGGTTGTAATAACACATTCTTAAATTTATCTTTCCAACCCTTATGTGCACCCAAAATCCATTTAACTTTTTTATCACGACCTATTTTTATAATAGCAGATTGATGACGCGAAGATATAATTATACTATCATCACTTGGATCATAATCTACACTATTTACATGAGCCCAGTTTCTTCCTATACCAGTACCTGCAATATCACCAAATGCATCACTCTCATCCATTTTAGCCAAATCTTCATCACTTAATGTTTTACCTGCTTGACTTGCATCTATGTTTAAGCAAACAGCACCCTGATCAAGAGCTTTGATAATATTATTTCTATATGGATCTAAAATTTCAAAAAGCCTCCATTCATCTACCACATTTCCATCTTTATCTACTTCAATAATCACATCTCTTACAGTGCGAACATTTTTTCCATCAGGACGCTTCACATTAACAGAAGCAACTCTTAAAAGATAATTACCATTTTGCATATTATCCATAGAATGAGAAAAATCAATATAACCTAAAGGTAATTGACGATTAAAAATCTCTCTACCCATTAAATCATATTTTACATATCTTTGACCAAATCCCCATGTTAAAGCACCATCCTCATTTTGATGAAAACCCATCATAATACCACGATTGTAAATATTATTCCAATCCATTAATTTAGCATTATCAAAATACCATCTTATTTCGCCTTTGGTATCTATAATAAAAACATTAGAATTTTCATCCCATTCCATAGCACCACCTGCTGGGTTATTCCAAACAGATTGAGAGCCTTTACCATTTTGCTTTCCTGGTGCGTTATTAACTAAATACAATCTATCTTGAAAACCTTTATCCACTTTTATAACTTCAACACTTTCAAAAGGAACTCCCCTTTGTGCAGTATTTCCAGCAGGCTCTATATAAACTCCTGAAGTTGCTATTTTATACACTTCATTGACAACTTTTTCACTTTTACCAAAAGCAGTTTTTGTATAGCTAACCTTTACGGTATTAAAATAAGAAGGATAAAGACCAAAAATAGGTATCCCCCCATAAGTTTTTATTCTCTTAGAATCAACATTATAAGAAATAACCTGACCACCTGGTTTTGGTTCTATTGTTACTTTAACATTACTTAACTTGTATCCTCCATCCATAATTACAGCTGTTAGAGGCGACAAACCATAAGGGTTTAATTTTACAGCACCTATTTTACCTTGAATTTGCCAATCTAATTTTGCCCCACTTGGCCCACCCATAGCAAAAGTTACACTTGGAGCTACTGCAGTAACAGAACTTGCAATCAATACAACACTTACAATTTTACTAATTTTCATTTCAACACCTTTACATTAAAGAAATTAAAGTTATTTCAGTATTTGGTTCACCTAAAAATTTTAGCAAAACAACCAAAACAATAACAACTCCAGCATAAATTCTAGCTTTAGAATTTGATAATATATAACCTATAAACATAAAACCTAAAGCAACTAAACAACAACAAAAAGCTATTAAACAAGCTATAGCCATATTCATAAATTTAATACTTGGTATTAAATACCAGCCATTACTATAAAGCCCATCTTCCAAATCAGGAGGAGTTCCAACAAAAAACTTCTGAAAAGCATTTAAAGTTCCATATGCTTCTTCTGGAACAACAGGAGTATCCATTCCACACTCACCTGTTGGTAAAAACCAGCCAGGAAGCCATTCGTGTAATGCTAGATTAAAAGGATATAAAGGAATTTCTCTACACCCATCTACGCCTCCAAAAGGATTTTCAGAATGAACTACTTCGTGAATGGTATTAAGCAATATACAATATTCTATACCAAGCCAAATCCCCCAAAAACCAAAAGTATAAGCAAAAATTTTTAAAATATCATTTTTTGGATTTATTAAGGCTAAAATTCCACCAAATGCCATTACAAGCATTGCAAAACGAATATAAACACATTGCTCACAAGGCTCCATAAAAAGGTATTCTTGAAATAAAAAATGAGCTATAAAAGTAAGGCCTGCGGTTACAACTATCATTAAAACCCAAGGAAACCTAGTATTTTGCCATGTACTCATAATATCAATAAAAAACTTTTGCATAAATAGCCTACTTTTTAATCAATTCTTCAACGATTTTTACCAAAACTTCTGGAGAAGTTATTGCCTGAGGAATGATTTGATATTTTCCATTTACTACAAAAGCAGGTGTTCCGTAATTTCTTGAAATATCATTAGCTACTTCATATGATTTTAAAATTTCTTGTGCTTGAGAAGTTGATAAAAATTCATCAAGCTCTGCTTTAGTAATACCTATTGCTTTTAAACCTACAGCATAAAAACCTTCAGGATCTTTTCCAGCACCCCATCTTTGTTTTTTCTTAAAATAAGCCGTAAAGTAAGCATCTGCGAGTTTATGGCTCAAACTTTCTTTTGTAGTTACATCCGTATTTGATATTTTATCTTTTGCAGCAGCATAAGCAAAAAGTTCATTGGCTTGTTTGCCATAATCCCCCATTGAGCTAACTGGGAAAATTTCATATCTTAAGTTTGGGAGTTTTGCTTTGACCTTCGCCAAAGTATTAAACTTATGATGATCATAACAATGGGTACAACGATAAGAAAAAATCTCTATTAGAGAATTTTCATTCCCCCCCCCTATTATAGGAGTTTTAAGAGTGATATACTCTTTACCTTCACTAAGCGCATTTGCACTTACACCAAAAGCTAAAATAGCAACACTAATGATTTTCTGTAAAAAAGTCATTATTTCTCCTTGAAGTAAAAATTCAGCAAAATTAACAATTTTGCCATTTAGTAAAATTAACATAATATAAATTAAAAATAAATTAAATAATATTAATTAATTGTTTATCATTAAAGATAAACAATTAATTTTTACTTAATTCATCAACAATACGAATCAACTCTTCTAAAGAAGTAATATATTCAGGGTTTATTTGATATTTTCCATTTACTACAAAAGCAGGTGTTCCGTAATTTCTTGAAATATCATTAGCCACATCATAAGCTACTAATATTTCTTTAGCTTCTTTGGTTTGTAAAAATTTCTCTAACTCTTCTTTACTAACACCAATAGCATTCAAACCAATTTTATAAAAAAAATCAAGATCACTTAAATTTATCTTTTGTTCAAAATGACTTACAAAATAAACATCAGCTAATTTATAAGTCAAACTATCATTACTTGCAGCATCTTTACCTAAAGCTTTTTCCTTAAAAGAAGCTAGAGCAAACATTTCATTTAAAACTCCACCATATTCACTCATAGAACTAACCGAAAAAAGATCATATTTTAAATTTGGTAAAGCTTCTTTAACCTTTGCCAAAGTATGAAATTGATGATGGTTGTAACAATGAATACAACGATAAGAAAAAATTTCAATCAAAGAATTTTGTGCATTTGGGATAGGTGTTTTTAAAACAATATACTCTTTACCTTCGCTAAGTGCATTTGCACTTACACCAAAAACAAAGGCCATAATAGCTGTAAATTTTAAAAAAAATTTTGATATATCCATAATTTTTCCTTTTATTATGATTTAAAATATAATTTTAACATAAACTATATTCAAAAACTAAATAAAGCTTTTTTAAATCTAAATAAAATATATTAAATAATTTAAATTTATTATATAATCTATTATGAAGCAAAACCCTAGCATAATTAATATTTTAAATATTTTTAATTATATAATTGTGCAATTTTGTATTAAAATCAAAGGATTTTTATGAAAATACGAATTTATTATGAAGATACAGATGCAGGTGGAGTAGTATATCATAGTAATTACTTGAAATTTTGCGAAAGAGCAAGAAGTGAAATATTTTTTAAAAAACAAATAGCTATTTTTAATAAAGATAATGGGCATTTTTTGCTTACAAAAGCAAATTGTAACTTCTTAAAACCAGCAAAACTTGGCGATATTATCGAAATAAAAACTTTTATCACTAAAATCAAAAAAGCTTCAGTTTGCATTAAACAAGAAATTTATAAAAAAAATTCTAAGCTTTTTGAAGCTGAAATCACTTTAGCTTTTTTGAAAAGTGAAAAAGTAACTCCTATGGATGAAGCTATAGTTAAAATTTTTACTGATCTTGTAAAGGAGCAAAACCCAAGCCTTGTGAGCGAATAATCTTAACCTTATAATCAAATTGATTATTATTTAACTCCTCATCAAAAATTCTTTGAGAGTCTTTATCTAAGTATTGTGTATAAAAATAATCAATCCCTACACTGGTTGTATAAGCTATCCAATTGTAATTTATATTTTGCGAAAAAAGCTCATTTAAATAACTTAAAGTTTGATCTTCATTAGAAATAGAATTTGCCAACAATAATTTTTTTCTATCATTAATTTGTGTTAAACTTAACAAAATAGGATTATAATTTATTTGAGTAGATAATAAAACATAAGGTTTTATATCATAAGTTCTTAATTGCGAACTTATTAATGCTGTTTTAATTAGAGAAGTATTTAAAACTATACTTGCATCTTGAAAGCTTTTATTTTGATTTAAAATACTTCTAAAATCAAATTTAGAAGTGTTAATGGTATAAATTTTTTCACCACCATTACCCACATTTAAAACATTTTCATCCAAACGACTTGCCAAAGGTGTTCCTTCTGAAAATATGATATTTTTTCCATTAGAAAATTCCAAAAGCTTTTGGATTTGTTTTTGATAATCTATACTTCCAAAATATATATTTTCCTTCTGAGTATCAAAATATCTCTTGTGAGCAGTAGGGATAAAAATTTTAACATTAGAATCAATTTCTTCTTTAAGTAGATTTTTTACACCTTTTTCAGTAAAACCTGCAATAACATAATTAAACTTCTCATCTTTTACCTGTTTGAAAGCTTTTTCTATCTTACTCTCATCTTCAGTGCCTATTAAAAAAACTTTTACTTTTATTTGTGCTCTTTGTCTTAAAAGATAAGCAATACTTGAATTTATTATAGTATTGGAATAGCTTTTGATAATTTGTTCTGGAATAATAATCGCCAATTTAATACTTGCATTTTTTTGAATTCTTTTTTCAAAATCTATAATTGAATTTAAAAGTTTTGTATAGATATTTACCAAAAGTTCATTTGCATTATCGTTATTAAATCTTGATAAAAAATTAAAATAAAGTCCCGTTTCTAACAAAGTAAATAAACACTCATTGTCGCAGTTTTGAAATTCTAAATTTGGATAAAAAGATTCACTAGGTTCTATGGGTGATGGCTTTTGTTCTTTAGCAAAAATATTTGAAATTAAAATAAAACACATCATTAAACAAACTAAACTTTTTTTCATAAATATCCTTTTATTTTTTTAATATCATCTATAAACTCAGCATAAAAACTAGGATTTTTGCTTACAAAATTTAAATCATAAGTTGATAAAAGCAGCATATCATTAAAACGCAACCATTGTCCTTTGTATTTTTCAAAATTTTCAAAACCTAAACCATTAAAAGCTTCCTTGCCTAAACATAAAATAAGTTTTGTTTTTATAAGCTCAAGTTCATTATAAAAATACGGCAAACACGATTTTAAAGCTTGCTCTTCTACTTTAAAATTGCTAAAACATTTTAACATATAAGAAAAATAAATATCATCTTCATTCAAATTTAAAAACTCTTTACATACTCGCAAAAACTCTTGTTTAGATTTTGAAGCAAAAAGCTTTCCACTTTCATTTTCATCTTTATCTATAAAAGATTGAAAAATCAGAATTTTAGCGTTTTTAGCTTCTTTTTCCATTAAAACATTTTTTCGTTGTTTGGAAAAATGACAAAGTTTGCAATTTTTTATTTTTTCTCTTAATTCTTGAAAATTTAAATCAAAATTTTTAATTTTTATTTGCTCTTCTATATATTCAAAACCAAATGCTTTTAAATAATACAATTTTCTTTTATCCATCACATTAGTGCTTCTAAATTTTTCCCTTCTAAACGATAAGTTCTCCATTCATTCATATGCTTTGCGTTTAATGCTGTATAAAATTTAATTCCTAAATCATTGTCGTTTAAACACACCCATTCTAATCGTTTAAGATTTTTTTCTTTACAAATTTTAGCTAAATACTTAAAAACAGCTTTAGCATATCCTTTTTTTCTATGTTTTGGTTGAATATAAATATCTTCTAAGTACAATCCACCTAAACCCCAAAAAGATGAAAAGGTAAAATAATACATTGCATAACCTATAATTTCTCCATTTACTTTCAAACTTAAAGAATTTGCATATTTATGCCTAAAAAAAGATTCTTCAAGCTCTTTAGTAGTACATTTTACATCATCAAGCATATTCTCATGAACAGCAAGTTCTTTTAGTAGTTCTAAAATTTTTTCTAAATCCTCTTTTTTGCTCTCACAAATTTCAAATTTCATTATTTTTCCTTGTAAAAATTTAAAATAAATACAAAAATTTAGCAAAAACTTTTAAAATAACTCTTAATTAAAAGCAGATTTAAGTAAGATTTTGCTATTATACTTGCTTATTATTTTGTTTTTTATTTTAAGTTTAAGGAAAAAATATGAAAAGAACATATCAACCACATAAAACCCCTAAAAAAAGAACTCACGGTTTTCGTGTTCGCATGAAAAGTAAAAATGGGCGTAAAGTCATTAATGCTAGACGCGCTAAAGGTAGAAAAAGATTAGCGGTATAAAAGATTTTCTAAGTATTAATACCTTAGAAGAATTTGCAGCAATTTATAAAGAAGGTAAAAAATGGCACTGCGAAGGAATGATTATATTTTATATTCCAAGTAGCGAAAAAAAAATTGCTGTTGTAGCTAGTAAAAAAGTAGGAAAAGCTGTTGTAAGAAATAGAGCCAAAAGGCTCTTAAGATCAGCTTTTTTTCAGGTCAAAAATCAAGTTGAAAACGGAAAATATATACTTGTTGCTAAAACAAGTATCACCGAAGCTTCTTTTGCAAAATTAGAAAAAAACTTGAAATGGGGTTTAAAAAAAATAAGATGTATAAAGTAGTTTGTGCAAAACTAATTAAATTTTATCAGCTCATTATCAGCCCTTTAAAGCCTCAATGTTGTAGATATTATCCAACTTGTTCAGAATATGCATTATGGCAGTTTGATAAAAATAATATTTTGAAAGCATTCGTGGCAGTTTTTTTAAGAATTTTAAAATGTAATCCGTTTTTCAGAGGTGGTATTGATTATCCAAAAATACGCAAGATTAATCTAAACACAGGTGTTTGTTTTAAGCCCAAATTTAATGCTTTAAAACAACTTAATTATTTATATATACCTTGCGAAGATAATCAATTTTATTTAATTAAGATTATATTTTCAAAGGACAATCCGTGTCAGAAAACTTATCCCAGCAAAAACGCATACTAATAGCTGTTGTATTATCGTTTTTATTTTTTGTTGTATATGATTACTTTTTTATTCCAAAAACACCAGTCGAGCAAAATACAACGCAATTTGAGCAAAATACTTCAGCTCCACAAGCTACTACAAAAACAAACACACAAGCCCCAAAGACAGAGCTTAGTGTAAATCAAAAAGTAGAAATTGCAGTAGTTAAAAGTGAGCATTTTGAAGCACATATTGACTCTTTAGGTAGAATAGCTAAATTTTACCTAAGTGATCAAAAATACAAAGATGAAAATGGCAAAAGTATTAATTTAGTCGATACTTCTTTATCACCTTTACCATTAGAAATGAGATTTTCTGATGCTAAAATCAACCAAGAAGCCTTTAATACACCTTTTACAGCAAATCAAAAATCTATCAATGTAAATGATGAAAATACAACATTGGTTCTTACTCAAAATTTAAATAATCTAGTTATAACAAAAAAAATTACTTTCCATAAATACGGAAATTATGACTTAGAAATAATTTTAAGTAAAGATACACCTTATTTCATCACACCTGGTTATCGTCCAAATATAGCAGTTGATAGTTATACAGTACATGGGGTCTTAATTTTAGATAAAGATGATAAAATCACCATGCTTGAAGATGGTGATGTAGAAAGTGATGAAGGTTTTTCTAATGTAACATTAATGGCAGCTTCAGATCGTTACTATAGTGCTTTGTTTTATAATTTCAACAATCCTCTTAATGCGGTAGTTACTAAAGATAATCATGAAAATTCCATTGTATTCGCAAGTGCAAATAACACTTTTAAAGCAAGTGGCTATATAGGCTCAAAAGAACACGATGTTTTAAGAAGTATTGATTCAAGATTAGATGATGTGGTTGAATATGGCTGGTTTACTTTTATAGCTAAACCTATGTTTGAATTTTTAAATTTCTTACATGGATATATGGGAAATTGGGGTTGGGCTATTGTTGTAATGACTTTAATAGTGCGTATTATTCTCTTCCCTCTTACTTATAAATCAATGATTTCTATGAATAAGCTCAAAGATTTAGCCCCAAAAATGAAAGAAATTAGAGAACGCTATAAAGGCGATCCTCAAAAAATGAATTTGCATATGATGGAACTTTATAAAAAACACGGTGCAAATCCAATGAGTGGTTGCTTGCCTATACTTATACAAATTCCTATATTTTTTGCAATTTATAGAGTGTTGCTTAATGCCATAGAACTCAAAGCTGCACCTTGGGCTTTTTGGATTACGGATTTATCAGTAATGGATCCTTGGTTTATTTTGCCTATTTTTATGGGGCTTACCATGTTCGTTCAACAACTTATCACACCAATGGCTATACAAGATCCTATGCAAGAAAAGATTATGAAATTTTTACCTTTAATTTTTACATTCTTTTTCTTAACTTTCCCAGCAGGTTTAACATTGTATTGGTGTGTAAATAATATTTGCTCACTTCTTCAGCAAGTAATTGTTAATAAACTTTTTAAAAACCACAAAAAAGAGGAAATAGCCAAACATGAACATAGAAGCTAAAGATTTGCAAACAGCACTCATAGAAGCTTCAAAGCAATTTGAGTGCTCTGTAATTGATCTAGAATATGAAGTAATTCAACATGCTAAAGCAGGGTTTTTTGGTTTATTTAAAAAAAATGCCATTATCTATATAAAAGGACACAAGAAAAATCACAAAAACCATATCGAAAAGTCTAAAAAATCTCAAAATGAAAAAAATAATAAACATACTTCAAAAAATTATGAAAAAAATGATTTAAAAAAAGATAAAGATGGTCTCCAAAAGTCAGTAGAAGCACTTGCTAAATCTAAAGAATATTATAAAGTAAAAAATGATGTAATTTTTGATTCTTTTCATAAAGAATCAAAAGAGGAAAAAAATATTACTTTATATATAGAAGAAATAAAACTTTCTTTAGAAAAATTGCTTTCAACTTTTGATTTTGATATAAAAGTAATTCAAGTTAGTATTTGGGACGAAAATTGTGTATTAATTAAACTTGATGGCGAAGATGCTGCTTTATTAATAGGCAAGGAAGCACACAGATATAAGGCTTTTTCTTATTTACTCTACAATTGGCTAAATGCTAAATATAAAATTCAACCAAGGCTTGAAATAGCACAATTTTTAGAAAATCAAACTCAAGCCATTGATAATTATTTAAAAATTCTTATAGAAAAAATAGAAACCATAGGAAGGGTTCAAACCAAACCACTAGATGGGATTTGGTTGAAATTAGTGTTAGAAAAACTAAGAGAACGCTTTCCAGATAAATATGTAGCTATTAGACAAAACGATAATCAAAGATGTATCGTTGTAAATGATTTTTTGAAGAAAAATGAATGAATGACACTATAGCAGCTATTGCTACAGCTCATGGTATGGGCTCTATAAGTATTATTAGGGTAAGCGGAGAAAAAGCTTTAGAGCTTGCATTAAAATTTACTCATAAAAAAGAACTCAAACCTCGTTATACCCATTTATGCAAACTTTATAAAAATGATAATAGTTTTTTAGATGAAGCTTTAGTAATTTACTTCAAATCGCCTTTTTCCTTCACAGGAGAAGATATAGTTGAATTTCAACTTCATGGCGGTTTTTCTTTAAGTGAAATTTTATTAGATGAACTTATTTTATCAGGTGTGCGCCTTGCTAATCCTGGTGAATTTAGCAAAAGAGCTTGTTTGAATGGAAAAATGGATCTTTTAAAAGCTTTAAGCATACAAGATCTTATTATGTCAAAATCAACAAGTGCAGCAAGCATCATAGCAAAAAATATTAAAGGGGATCTAAGTGTTTTTTTAAACACCATTAGATCAGAGCTTGTACAAACTCTTGCATTTGTAGAAACTAGTATTGATTATGCTGATGATGACTTACCACAAGATTTATTAAATCAAATTATAAGTATGTGCGAAAAAAATTCAAAACTTTTACACGATATAGTTGATATTTCTTTAAGCAAAAAAGGACTTATAGAAGGTTTTAAAGTTACCATAGTTGGCAAACCAAATGCAGGAAAGAGCTCTTTATTAAATTCACTTTTAGCTTTCAATAGGGCCATTGTCTCAAATGTTGCAGGTACCACAAGAGATCGTATAGAAGAAAGTTTAAAAATAGGTTCGCATTTAATTAAAATTATTGATACAGCAGGTATTAGAAATGCAGAAGATGAAATAGAAAAAATTGGAATAAATTTAAGTTATGAAAGTATAAAAGAAGCTGATATTGTTATAGTTGTATTTGATAATTCTAAAGAATTTGAACAAGAAGATGAGCATATCTTACAAGCTTTAAAAGCTTATAATAAAAAAATTATCTATATTTTAAATAAATGTGATTTACCATCTAAATTTCAACATGAAATTAAAACCTCTTGCATACATATTTGTGCTCAAAAAGATACCAAATCCATTAAAGAAAACTTAAATGAATATTTAAATACTCTAGATGGTGATGGAATATTGATAAGTAACACCTTGATACTTAATGCTTGTAAAAATGCTAGTGAAGCTATATTGCGAGCTAAAAATTTACTACAAGAAAATTCTTTAGAACTTTTTGCTTTTGAGTTAAATTTAGCTATAGATGAAATAGCACAATTTACTAAAAATTTTGAAAGAGATGAAATTTTAGATGCAATGTTTAGTAATTTTTGTTTAGGGAAATAAAAAGGAGAAAAGAATGGATAAGGAAATTATAAAACAACACAAAATTAGTGATGAAGAATATCAAGAGATTATAAATATATTAAGTAGAGAACCTAATATAGTTGAACTTGGGGTAATTTCAGCTATGTGGAGTGAGCATTGCTCATATAAATCAAGTAAAAAATATCTTAATGGTTTTCCAACTAAAGCACCATGGGTTATACAAGGACCTGGAGAAAATGCTGGTGTTATTGATATAGGTGGGGGTATGGCTGCTGTATTTAAAGTAGAAAGCCACAATCACCCTAGTTTTATAGAGCCTTTTGCTGGTGCGGCTACAGGTGTAGGTGGAATTTTACGCGATGTTTTCACTATGGGTGCTAGGGTTGTTGCAGGTATGAATTCTTTAAAATTTGGCAATATTCATGATGAAAAATTAGGCAAACATCAAAAATACTTAGTTAAGGGTGTTGTAAGCGGGATTTCTCATTATGGAAATTGCATGGGAGTTCCAACTATAGGTGGAGAATGTGCTTTTGATGAATGCTTTAATGGAAATATACTAGTAAATGCCTTTGCACTTGGAACTTGCAAAATTGATGATATATTTTATGCAAAAGCTGAAGGCATAGGAAATCCTGTAATTTATGTAGGCTCCAAAACTGGTCGTGATGGACTTGGTGGAGCTGTAATGGCAAGTGATAGTTTTAACGAATCTAGCAAAAGTTTAAGACCTACAGTGCAAATTGGAGATCCTTTTGCAGAGAAACTTTTAATGGAAGCTTGTCTTGAGCTTTTCAAAACTGATTATATTGTAGGAATTCAAGATATGGGTGCAGCTGGACTCACTTCAAGTTCCTTTGAAATGGCAGGACGAAGTGGCAGTGGAATGAAACTTTTCCTTGATAAAACTCCTATGAGAGAAGAAGGTATGACTCCTTATGAATTAATGTTAAGTGAATCACAAGAAAGAATGCTAATTTGTGCCAAAAAAGGTTGCGAAGAAAAAGTCATAGAAATTTTCAGTAAATGGGGACTTGATGCGGCTATTATAGGTGAAGTTACAGATACTGGCAAAATGGAATTATTTTGGCATGGAGATTTGATAGGTTTAATTCCTATTGAACCTTTAAGTGAAAAAGCACCTATGCTAGATAGACCTATAGCTAAACCTAAATACTTAGAAGAAATAAAAAATTATCAATTTAGTTTGAATATTTCAACACAAGAGGCTTTCGAGAAATTACTCGCAAATGAAAATGTCAGCAATAAAGCTTATATCTATGAACAATTTGACTCAAGCGTGCAAACAAATACTTTAAAAAGCGATGGTGCTTTAGGAGCAAATAGCATTAGAGTTAAAGAAAATAATTGTTTGCTTTCTATGGCTATTGAATGTAATTCAAGATTAAATTATGTTAATCCAAGAACAGGAGCAGCAGCAGCTGTTGCAAGTGCTGGTAGAAAGGTTGCTTGCTCAGGAGCAAGACCTTTAGCAATTAGTGATTGCTTAAACTATGGCAATCCGCAAAATCCTGAAGTAATGTGGCAATTTGCACAAGGTTGTGAAGGTATTAAACAAGCTTGTAAAGAACTAAATACACCTGTGGTTAGTGGTAATGTTTCTTTATATAATGAAACAGATGGGATAAGCATTTTTCCAAGCCCAACTATAGCTTGTGTTGGAATACATGAAAAAGCAGAAAATATTTTAAAATCATATTTTAGTAAAAATACTAAAGCTATATATTTAATAGGTGAAAGTAAAGGTGCTTTTGGAGGTTCTTTAATTGCAAAAGTACTGGATCAAAAAGTTGCTGGGACACTTGATGAAATAGATTTTAAAGCAGAATTAAAACTATGGAATTTCTTATTAGAAGCAAACGAACTTAATCTACTAGATTGTGCTAATAGTATAGGCATAGGTGGACTTGCTATTACTCTAGCTAAAATGAGTGCCAAAGCTAATTTAGGCATTAATGCAAAAACCAATTTTGAAAACAAAAGCTTTATTTTTGAAGAAAGTCCAACTAGGGTTATAGTTGGAGTAAAAAATGAAGAAAAATTTATTAATTTTGTTAAAAAAATGAATATTAATTTTACAAAACTTGGAATTTTAGCTGAAAAAGATTTTATTTTAGATGATATTAAGATAAGTTTAGCAAAATTACAAACAATTTATTTTCAAAAATTTAATGAATATTTAGGATAAAAATGTTTTTTATTTTTTTAATATTAGCTATTTTGGCATTTTATTGGTATTATAAAACTTGGGGGAAAGATGATTTTTTAGGTTCTTTTAAAAAAGGAGCTAAAAGTTTTTCCCAAGGCTTTAAACAAGGATATCATGAAGAAAAAATTGATGGTTTTAAAAGAAGATTAAATTATTATGTTATAGCGCTTTTAGCAAAAATAGCAAAAAGCGATGGTAGGGTTAGCGAAAACGAAGCAAACATGATCTCACAAATTCTTGATTATAATGCTAAAGATAACAAAGAAAGAGATTTTTTAAAACAATGCTTTAATGAGCATAAAAACACATTGAATAATACCTATGATATAGCAAAAGAACTTATCAAAGAAGTCCCCCTACCTCATCAAGAAAGAATTAATATTTTAAATGTATTAGTTGCTATGGCTCTAATTGATGGTAATATTAATAGCACAAAAAAAAATGTATTAAAAACTATTATCAAGGCATTCGAGCTTGATAATAGCATTCTTGAAAAACTTTTAAATTCTATGCAAATGCATACTAAAAATATGAATTTGCAAAAAGCTTGTGAAATTTTAGGATTAAGTGAAAATACAAGTTTAGAAGAACTAAAAAAACGCTATAGAGAACTTGCAAAAAAATACCATCCTGATATTTTAAATGCCAATAATAGCGATGAAACTAAAGTAAAAGAAGGTGTTAGAAAATTTCAAGAGATTAATGAATCTTATGAATTTTTAAAACAATATTTAGAAAGGAAAAACGATGAAAGCACTAATTAGTGTAAGTGATAAAGAAGGTGTTGTAGAATTTGCTAGCGAACTTGCAAAATTAGGTTTTGAGCTTCTATCCACAGGTGGCACTTATAAACTTTTAAAGGAAAATAATCTACAAGTACAAGAGGTAAGTGAATTCACCCAAAGTCCTGAAATGTTTGAAGGGCGTGTTAAAACTTTACATCCCAAAATCCACGGTGGAATTTTATATAAAAGAGAAGATGAAAACCATCAAAAACAAGCTGAAGAGTACAATATCGAAAGTATAGACTTGCTTTGTGTAAATTTATATCCCTTCAAAAAAACTACAATTTTAACTCAAGATTTTGATGAAATTGTAGAAAATATAGACATAGGTGGTCCTGCTATGATACGCAGTGGTGCAAAGAATTTTAAAAATGTAATAGTAGTCTGTGATATTTTAGATTATGATAAAATTATTCAGGCTTTAAAAGATAATACCTTAGATATTAATTTTAGAAGATCTTTAATGATAAAAGCCTATGAGCATACAGCAAATTATGATGCTTATATAGCAAATTATATGAATGAGCGCTTTAATAATGGTTTTGGAGAAAATAAATTTATAGTAGGACAAAAAGTGTTTAACACAAAATACGGAGAAAATCCTCATCAAAAAGGTGCTTTATATGAATTTGATAGTTTCTTTACACATAATTTTATAACATTAAAAGGCGAAGCAAGTTTTAATAATCTAACAGATATCAATGCGGCATTAAATTTAGCAAGTGCTTTTGACAAAGCTCCTGCAGTAGCCATAATAAAACACGCAAATGCATGCGGTTTTGCTATAAAAGAAAATTTACTTCAAAGTTATATCCATGCATTAAAATGCGATGCTTTAAGCGCTTATGGTGGAGTTGTAGCAATCAATGGAACCTTAGATAAAGAATTAGCACAAAAAATCAATGAAATTTACATAGAAGTAATTATCGCCGCAAATGTAGATGATGAAGCTTTAGAAGTATTTAAAGATAAAAAGCGTATTAAAATATTTACTCAAAAATCACCATTTTTAATAAGAGCTTACGATAAATATGATTTTAAACATATAGATGGTGGTTTTGTATATCAAAATAGTGATGAAGTAAAAAAAGATGAGTTGAAAAATGCTATTTTAAAAAGCCAAAGAGAAGCTAACGAGCAAGAACTAAAAGATCTTGAAATTGCTATGAAAATTGCTACATATACCAAATCCAACAATGTGGTATATGTAAAAAATGGTGCAATGGTAGCCATAGGAATGGGTATGACAAGTCGTATTGATGCAGCCAAAGCAGCTATTAATAAAGCTAGAGAAATGGGACTTGATTTAAATGGCTGTGTTTTAGCAAGCGAAGCCTTCTTTCCATTTAGAGATAGTATAGATGAAGCAAGTAAAATAGGAGTAAAAGCCATAGTGGAGCCAGGTGGTAGTATTAGAGATGAAGATATTATCCAAGCTGCTAATGAATATGGAATAGCATTATACTTTAGTGGTATAAGACACTTTTTACATTAAAAAGGAGCTTAAATGTTTAAAAGCATAGGTGCTAAAATATCTTTAGCAATGATTTCTACATTATTAATTAGCTTTATTATAATGCAAATTATTTTGCAAAGAGATTCTCAACAAACAACAAACAAAATTAGTCGTGCAAATTTAGACACTCTAAGTACTTCCGTTTTTCAAACATTAAGAATGGCTATGAATTTAGGTGATTCTACTATAATAGAACAAGCAATAAAAGAAGCAGGAGAAATTGAAGGCATAAAAGATATAAAAATTTATCCATCAAAAAGTACAATTGAACTTTTTGAAATGAAACATTTTGCAAAAAGCAATGAAAATTTAATCAACGAACAATTTAATAAACCAGAAATCAAAACTATTGAAATAAACAACGATCAAGGACATTATCTAAGATTAATACGCCCATTAATTGCCAATGAAAGTTGCCTAGCTTGTCATGCAAATGCTAAAGAAGGTGATGTTTTAGGTGTTATGGATATGTATAACGATTTAAAACATATTGATGATGATTTAACAAGCTCAGCTAGAACTTATATTATTATTTTTAGCATTGCTTTGATTTTTACAGTATTTGCAGTTCTTTATATTTTAAAAATAGTAGTTGGAACGCCGGTTAATAATCTTTTAAAACACGCTAAAGAATTAGCTAGTGGAGATGGGGATTTAAGAGCAAGAATTAATATAAAAAGTAGTGATGAGATAGGACAAGCTTGTACTCATATCAATCATTTTATTGAAAAAATTCAAAATACAGTAATTGCAACTAATGAAAACTCTCAAATGGTTGATAAGCAATCTAAACTTCTAAATTCAAATGCCCTAGATCTAGCAAATAGAACCAAAGAAGGGCACACTAAAACAGATGAATCATACCATTTAAGCGAACAAATTCATACAGAATTACAAGATCTCTCAGAACTCTCAAGTGATGCAAATAAAGCAAATACAAAATCATTTGAAGTATTAAACACTATGCTTAATTCTTTAAGCCAAGTAGTGGATAAAGTAAGAATTGCTGCAGAGAATGAAGATGTTTTGTCGCAAAAAGTAGAAGTTATGGAAAAACAAGCAGAAGAAATTAAAAAAGCTTCCGATATGATGGGTGAAATTGCAGACAAAACAAATCTTTTATCTTTAAATGCAGGTATCGAAGCAGCTCGTGCTGGAGAATTTGGAAGAGGTTTTTCAGTTATTGCTGAAGATGTTAGAAATCTAGCTCAAAATTCAGAGGAATTTTTGAAAAATATAGCTTTGGTTACCAAACAATTAGTAGATAGTATTAACGAGGTATCGAAAGAATTAAAACATAACGCTAAAGAAATTAATTCATTAAATCAAGATGCAAAAAATCTTGTAGAAGGTACTAATGAAGTAAAACTTTGCAATGAAAATGCAAGAGATTTAGCAAATGCTTGTATGCAAAAAATTTCAAGCACACAAAAAACTTTGCAATCTTTACTTGATAAAATGCAAGAAACGGTAAAACTAAGTGATAAAAATGAAGAAATTTCGAAAATTTTACTTAATGTTGCGCATGAGTTAAATGTAGTTTGCCAAAATTTAGAAGATGAATTAAAACATTTTCATGTATAATACAAAGGAGAATAAAAATGAAAAAAACATTATTTTTAAGTTTAGCAAGTTTGGCTATTTTTAGTGGGTGTTCTGTGACAAATTTAAGTGTGAGTGATTTACAAGATAAAGAATTTATAATAAGTTCTTACGAGGCTAATGGTAAAACTTTTGAAGTTCCACAAAATGCAAAAGCTAGTATCAGCTTTGATAATAAAGATAAAAGAGTATTCGGTTCAGCAGCATGTAATAGATTTTTTGGAAACTACAAAGACCAAGGGGAAAGTATTAAAATAGAAGACAATCTAGCCTCAACAAAAATGCTTTGTGATCAAGAATCTATGAAATTTGAAGACAACTTCTTAAGAAATTTTAATGGAGAATTTAAAATTGTTAAAGATGAAGAAAATATCGTTCTAAAAAATCAAAAAATGAAAATATATTTAAAATAAGCCTTTAAGGCTTATTTTTATAAGCTTTTTAAAATATTCTCACAAACCTGCCTAGGATTTTTTGCTTTATATATAGGTCTTCCAACTACAATAAAATCTGAAAGATTTTCTTTAGCACATTGTATATCAGCTACTCTTTTTTGATCGTCTGAATTTTCTTTAAAAGGACGAATTCCTGGAGTTAGCGTAATAAAATTTGAATTGGTATTTTCTTTGATTAATAAACTTTCATATACAGAACAAACCATACCATCAAGACCACTTTCATAACTAATTTTAGAAAATTCTTTAACAGCTTGCCTAATATCTTGCTTATATATACTAAAAAATTCTTGCTCATCAAAACTAGTTAAGGCAGATACGGCAAGTACCAAGGGTCTTTTGTCTAAAGCATTTAAACGCTCCATAATCATACACATAGCACTCTTCCCAGCACTTGCATGGATATTAAACATATCCACATCAAACTTTGCAAGTTCTTCACAAGCATCAGCCATAGTGTTTGGAATATCATAAAGTTTTAAATCCAAAAATATTTTAAAGTCATCTATTTTTTTAATAGCCTCTAAAAGCTTAACCCCATCTCTTAAATAAGACCTAAGCCCTATTTTAACCCAAAGATCTAAACCTTTTAATTCTTTAGCTAAATTTATACATTCATCATAACTTGCTACATCAAAAGCCACACAAAGCTTCATTTTGCTTCCTTATTAATTTTATCTAACACCCCATTAATAAATTTTGGAGCATTATCTCCTGCCATTTCTTTCGCAAGTTCTATAGCCTCATTAATTATAATTGCTTTTTGAGTCTGAGTAAATAAAATCTCATAAGCACCTAAACGCAAAATAGCTTTTTCTATACTAGCTACTCCATCTAATTTATACTCTTTTAAACACTTATTAATTTCTTCATCAAGAAAAGCTAGTTGCTCATTGATACCATTATACAAATCTAATGTAAATTTTCTTTGGTCATTACGAATTTTTTTCTCATCTAAAAATTCATTAATAAAATCTTTATTTTCTTGATTTAATTGTGCTGCATAAAGCAAAGAAACTATGCTTTGTCTTACCTGGTGTCTAGTTGCCATTTTAAACCTTAATTTTTTGGATTAAATTAAGCATTTCAACCACAGTAAGCATAGCCTCAAAACCTTTATTTCCTGCTTTACTTCCAGCTCTTTCTATAGCTTGCTCTAAAGTATCAGTTGTTAAAACTCCAAAACTCACGGGTGTGTTTGCACTAAGCCCTACACTTGCAACCCCTTTAGTCGTTTCAGCTGCAACATAATCAAAATGCGGAGTACTTCCTCGAATTACCGCTCCAACACAACAAATTCCATCAAATTTTTTACTCTCACAAGCTTGTTTTAGCGCAAAAGGAATTTCAAAAGCACCAGGAACTAAAATAAGACTTAGATTTTCTTCCTTACCTCCATGTCTTAAAAAAGCATCTTTAGCACCTTCAACTAAACGATCTGTGATAATGTGATTAAATCTTGCATTGATAATTGCAATTTTCTCATCACCTTTTAAGCTTAAATTTCCTTCTATTATATTCATATTTTTCCTTTTCTAAATAATTTCTTGAATTTTTAAAAGTGTATTTACACAACTTTTAAGTCTTGAAAGATCAAGCATATTTGGTCCATCACATAAAGCCTTACAAGGATTGATATGTGTTTCAAAGAAAAATCCATCTACACCTACACTAGCAGCAGCCCTTGCTAAAGGTTCCACAAATTCACTTTTACCCCCACTACTTCCACCATTTGCACCAGGCATTTGCACACTATGAGTAGCATCAAAAATGACCGGTGCATATTTTCTCATGATAACCAAACTCCTCATATCTACAACCAAATTTCCATAACCAAAACTAGAACCTCTCTCAGCCACAAAAACTCCATTTTCTTTTGCTACTTCAAAACCTTCCTCATTAACACCTCTAGTTTGTAAAATTTTAGCCACGCTGTATTTAATATCATCAGGATTTAAAAATTGCCCTTTTTTAACATTTACTTTAGCTTTTGTTTTAGCAGCAGCTACTAAAAGATCAGTTTGCCTACATAAAAACGCTGGAATTTGCAAAACATCTACAACTTCAGCAGCTATACTTGCCTGAGAACTCTCATGGATATCAGTAAGAATTTGCATGCCAAATTTATCTTTAACTTTTTGTAAAATTTCTAAACCTTTTTCAAGACCTGGTCCTCTAAAGCTATTAATACTAGTTCTATTTGCTTTATCAAAACTTGATTTAAAATAAAAATCAATCCTATCATCTTTTAAAAAACATTCTAATTCTTGTGCGACTTTAAAAACAAGTTCTTCATTTTCTATCACACAAGGACCTGCAATTAATATCATTTTATTCATTATATCTCTTCCTTATTTTTTTATTATTTTACTTTATTTTTTTCATTTTCTTCAAGGGGGAAAACAAAATTTAAAATAATAGCTGTAATCCCGCCTGCTGCAATCCCTGAAGAAAATAAAGTTTTAAACCACATTGGCATAAATTCTAAAATATCAGGATTATTAGAAACTCCAAGTCCTATACCTAAACTCATAGCTATGATGATAATAGAACGGCGATTTAAGTTTTCTTTAGAGATAATCCTAACTCCAGTTGCTGCTATAGTTCCAAACATCACTAAAGTTGCTCCTCCTAAAATAGGCTCTGGAATTTGCAAAGTAATATCTGCTACAATAGGAAACAAACCCAAAATCATCAACATAAAAGCCACAATAAATCCTACATAACGACTTGCAACACCTGTTAATGCTATAACACCATTATTTTGTCCAAAACATGAATTTGGGAAAGTGTTAAAAAAGGCTGAAACAAAAGAATTAAAACCATTAGCCAAAACCCCGCCTTTTAATCTTTTCGCATAAAGCTCACCTTTAACCGGTTGATTTGAAACTTCACTGGTAGCACTGATATCGCCAATGGTCTCTAAAGAAGTTACCATAAAAACTAAAATCAAAGGCAAAATTAGATTATAATCAATACTCAAGCCATAATGCAAGGGAACAGGTAAAAACACTAAAGGCAAATTTTCATTAAAATTAAAGCTAAAATTTTCAAAAGTCATAGCTACTAAAAGCCCTATAATCATAGCTATAAACAAAGAAGAAATTCTTATATAAGCATTATCAAAACGATTTAAAACAATAATACTTAATATCACAACTCCTGCTAATAATAAATTTTGTAAAGAACCAAACTCACCACTTGCTTTAGCACTAAACCCGCCACCAACACTTACAAGACCAACATTAATCAAACTAAGCCCTATAATCATCACTACTATACCAGAAACCAAAGGTGATACTACTCTTCTAATGAATGGTAAAATTTGAGAGATAATCATTTCGGTAGTAGAACAAAGCATTAAAGTTCCAAAAATAGCTCCAAGCATAGCTTCTTGAGATAAGCCATTATTTTTTAAAACAAGTCCACCTAAAATAATAGGTGCAACAAAGTTAAAACTAGTTCCTTGAATGGACAAAAGCCCACTCCCTATAGGTCCCCAAGTTTTAATCTGCAAAAGCGAAGCAACCCCTGAAGCAAAAAGCGACATACAAATAATTCTAGCTGTGTTGCCATCATCTATACCCAAACCTTTACAAATTAGCAACGCAGGTGTTATCACAGCTACAAACATAGCCATTAAATGCACTAATGCGGCAAAAAATGCTCTAGAAAAAGGCGGTCTATCTTCTAAGCCATATATTAAATCTATTTTATTTTTCATTTTTCTTCCCTTTACCTTGCTTGCTAACCAAAACAATCCCTCCTAAAATAATGCTAAAAATTCCTATAAAAACCATAAAACTAGGAAATTCATCTCCTAATAATATACCTAAAAATAAAGTAAAAACAACATCTATATAGCTAACCCCTGCCACAACACCTGCTTTTTTCGCAACCCCATAAGCTTTAGTAACATGAATTTGATACATTGCACCAAAAATTCCCATTAAAATAATAAAAATCCAAGCTCTAAAACTAGGCATAATAAAAGGAGCGATTAAAAAGTCAAGCTCTTTTATATCATAAAAAGAACCTATAATCATAGATATTAAAGGCATAAGGGTGCCAATTAAAACAAAAGATAAAGCTATAAAAGGAGCAGGATATGATTTTCTAAGCTCTCTTACGCTGGTTAGTGCCAATGCTGCACAAAATCCACTTAAAATTCCTAAAATACTATTTTTTAAATCAAACCCTGAGTGCATAGTGCTATCTGCAAAAGGCTGACAAATCAATAACACTCCTATAAAAGCGACCAAAATACCAAAACAGGCCTTCAAACCCAAACTTTCTTTAAAAAAGAAAAAAGCAATCAAAGCTATAAAAATAGGTGCAGTTTTTTGAAAAGCAAAAGCACCTCCTAAAGAAATATTAGCAACATTATAAAAGAAAAGATATAAAGCAATTGTCCCTATAACACCCCTAAATATAAGCAAACCTAAATGCCCACCGCTTTTGTGAAAATTTAATTTTGAAAGAGCATAAAGCATAAAAGCAGTGCCTATGATATTTCTAAAAAACATAATTTCAATAGATGAAATTTCCTCGCTTAGAATTTTCGCACAAGCACCTACAAGTGCAAATTCTATCGAAGCAATAATCATAAAATATATACCTAAATTCTTCTTAATTATTCTTAACATATATTTTCCATATAAAAATTCATGTTATTTTAGTCTTTTTTGCTTAATTTTAAGGCAATTTTTATATAATCACAAATAAAAATTTTGAAAAATGGGTATAGATGCAAAGTATTATTTTGATAGGAAAGCCAAATGTTGGAAAATCAAGTCTTTTTAATAGACTTGCAAGAAAGCGTATAGCTATAACTAGTGATATAAGTGGAACTACAAGAGATACTAACAAAATAGAAGTAGAAATTGATGGTAAAAAAGCCTTATTGATAGATAGTGGTGGGCTTGATGAGAGTAATGAACTTTTTAAAAATGTCAAAGCAAATTCACTTAAGGCTGCTAAAAATAGTGATATTATTTTTTATATGGTAGATGGAAAATTTTTGCCAGATGATGAAGATAAAGCTTTTTTTTATGAAATGAAAAAACTTAACAAACCTATAGCTTTGATAATTAATAAAATAGACAATAAAAAAGATGAAGAAAGATCTTGGGAATTTTCGAATTTTGGCGTAAAAGAAGTTTTTAATATTTCAGTTACACATAATATAGGCATTGATGAGCTTTGTATGTGGGCTAGTAAATTTTTAAATGAAAATTTTTTAAATGCGGACGAGGAAGAAGATTTTGAAAGCTATTTGGAAAATTTTGATGAAAATAGTGGGGATTTTAAATTAAAAGCCATCAATGAAAATCATATTAAAGTAGGGATTATTGGTAGAGTAAATGTAGGAAAATCAAGTCTTTTAAATGCTTTAGTCAAAGAAGAACGCTCTGTAGTAAGCGATATAGCAGGAACAACGATTGATCCTGTTAATGAAAGCATTATACACAAAGATAAAATCATCGAATTTGTAGATACTGCAGGTATTAGAAAACGCGGTAAAATACAAGGTTTAGAGCGCTACGCACTAAATAGAACTGAATATGCCCTAGCTAATGCCCAAATTGCACTTTTAGTTTTGGATGCAGCTGAAGGTTTTAATGAATTAGATGAGCGTATAGCAGGACTTGCTGCTAAATATTATTTAGGTGTAATTATCGTTTTAAATAAATGGGACAAAAGCGAACTTGATTTTGATAAAACTATAAAAGAATTAAAACTAGATCGTTTTAAATTCTTAGCTTATGCACCTATAATAAGTGTTAGTGCATTAAGCGGTAAAAGAATACATGTACTTTTGGATAAAATTTTAGAAGTTTTTGCAAATTTCACACAAAAAATTTCAACCGCAAAATTAAATACTTTAGTAGAAGAAGCCACCAAAGCACATCCTTTACCACATGATTATGGTAAATTAGTGAAAATTTATTATGCAGTTCAATATGATTTAGCACCGCCAAAAATAGCTTTGATTATGAATAGACCAAAAGCCTTACACTTTAGTTATAAGCGTTATTTGCAAAATCAAATTAGAAAACATTTTAATTTTGAAGGTGTACCTTTGGTTTTAGCTTCAAGAAAAAAAGGTAGTAAAGATGAACAAGAAGGATAATCTCCTTTTTGTTGGATTTATGGGCTGTGGTAAAACTACTATAGCAAGATCTTATGCAAAAAAAAATGATAAAATCTTTTTAGATACAGATGCTCTAATTAAAGAAAAATTTAATCTTGAAATTAATGAAATTTTTAAATTATATGGAGAAAAAGTATTTCGTAATGAGGAAAAAAAGCTTATTTCATTTTTAACTAATATACAAAATTGCTCTATTGCAAGCGGCGGTGGCTTTATAGAGCAAAAAAAGTTAAAAAATATTGGTATTATCGTGTATTTAAAAGCCAGTTTTGATTATCTCTTACAAAGACTAAACAAAGAAGAATTATCTACTAGACCCTTATTAGCAAATATAAATAATGCTAAAAAGTTATTTGAGCAAAGAATTCAAAAATATGAAAAAAAAGCAAATATAATTATTGATGTTGAAAATAAAAGCATTCAAGAGATAATAAAAGAAATTAAAAAAGAGGTAAAATGAGAGTTATTACAGGATTGCAACCAAGTGGAGATTTACATATAGGAAATTATTTTGGCTCTATAAAACAAATGCTAAATATGCAAGAAGAAAATCAAATGTATTTATTTATAGCAAATTATCATGCTATGACTTCAAGTTTTGATGGAGAAAAACTCAGACAAAATTCGCTTAAAGCTGCGGCAGCTTTTTTAAGCTTAGGAATTGATCCACAAAAAAGTGTATTTTGGCTACAAAGTGATGTGAAAGAAGTGATGGAGCTTTACTGGATTCTCTCTCAATTTACACCTATGGGACTTTTAGAAAGAGCGCATAGCTATAAAGATAAAATAGCAAAAGGTTTAAATGCCAATCATGGACTTTTTTCTTATCCTGTTTTAATGGCTGCGGATATCTTACTTTTTAATGCTCAAGTAGTTCCTGTAGGCAAAGATCAAATTCAGCATGTTGAAATTGCAAGAGATATAGCCTTAAAAGTAAATAATGAATGGGGTGAAATTTTCACCCTACCTCAAGCTAAAGTTAATGATGAAGTTGCGGTGGTACCTGGTACCGATGGAGCTAAAATGAGTAAATCGTATCAAAATACTATAGACATTTTCAATACTCCAAAAAATATTAAAAAACAAATTTCTTCCATCATTACAGATAGCACAGCCTTAGAAGATCCAAAAGATTGGCAAAATTGTAATGTATTTAAAATTGCAAAACTTTTTTTAAACAAAGAAGAACAAGAGGCTTTAAAAAGTCGTTATAAAAAAGGTAGTGAAGGCTATGGACATTTTAAAATGTATTTAAATGAAGTTATTGGTGAATATTTTGCTCCAGCTAAAGATAAATATGAGAAATTATTAGCTAATCCATCAAAAATTGAAGAAATATTAGAATATGGAGCAAAAAATGCAAAAAAACAAGCCAGAGAAACAATGGAAAAAATTTATGCTAAAATAGGATTATAAAAGGAGTTAGAATGTTAGATTTAAAACTTTTACAAAATAATTTTGATGAAATTACACAAAAATTAAAAACTAAAAAAGTTGATGAAAATTTACTCAAAGAGCTTAGTGATTTATTTGTAAATTTAAAAAAAGAAAAAGCACTTTTAGAAGAATTTCAAGCCTTCCAAAATAAATTTAGCAAAGAGCTTGCTAGTGCCAATGATAAAGAAAGTTTGAAAATTCAGCTAAGTCAAAACAAAGAAAAAATCAATACTCAATCAAAAATAGTCACCAATCTTGAAGAAAAACTTGAAGAAATTGCAATCGCTATTCCAAATATACCTGATGATTGTGTGCCTATTGGAGAGAACGAAGATGAAAATGTGGAATTAAAAAAAGTTCTAACTCCACCTAGTTTTGATTTTGAGATCAAAGAACATCATGATTTGGGTGAGAATTTAAATTGGCTAGATTTTACAAGAGGGGTTAAAATCTCACAAAGTCGCTTCTGCGTACTTAAAGACGATGGCGCCTTATTAAGTCGTGCTTTAGTAAATTATATGATAGATTTTAATAGAAGTAGAGGCTTTAAACTAGTGAATGTGCCATTTTTGGTAAATAGTGCAACTATGTATGGCACAGGACAACTTCCTAAATTTAAAGATGATATGTATAAAGTAGAAAATGAAGATTTATATCTCATTTCAACTTCTGAAATTCCTGTTACAAACCTTTATTCTAATGAGATTTTAACTCAAGAAGAATTGCCTTTAAAAATGACTTGTTATAGTGCTTGTTTTAGACAAGAAGCAGGAAGTGCTGGTCGGGATACTAGAGGAATTATAAGACAACACCAGTTTGAAAAAGTAGAGCTTGTCAGTATATGCGAACCCAAACAAAGCGAATTAATGTTTGAGGAAATGTTAAATTGCGCTAGTGATTTATTAAGTTCTTTGGGATTAGCCCATAGACATTTAATGCTTTGTACTGGAGATTTAGGATTTTCTGCTGCAAAAACAATAGATTTGGAGGTTTGGATTCCATCTCAAAATAAATATCGCGAAATTAGCTCCGTATCAAATTGCAAAGATTTTCAAGCAAGACGCGCAAAAATTCGTTTTAAAAATGATAAAGGTAAGAATGAATTAGTTCATACGCTAAATGGATCTTCATTAGCAGTTGGCAGAACTTTAGTAGCTATTATGGAAAATTATCAAGAAAAAGATGGAAACATAAGAATTCCTGATGTACTAAGAAAATACTTTTAAGAGAAAACATGGCTGAAGAAGTTACACTTAAAGAACAAGATAACCAAGAAGAAAATAAAAATTTTTCAAATTTTGATGAAAATCCAGGAGTTGAAGAACAATTTATACCTCCTGGAATCATACCCCCAGAACTAGAAGAAGAAAGCACTTTTCAAAGAGTAGAAGAAGAATCTCAACAAGCTTCACAAGAAGACAAAAAAAAATTATTTGATAAAAAATTTATTATTATAATATCTATTCTTGGGGGTCTTGCTTTAATACTACTTATAGTGCTTATTTTGCTTATAGTGTTTAAAAAAGATAATTCTATAACTACAAACAACAACCCATCTTTAGATGATAACACAAGTGTTAGTATTACACAAGTAAAACATTCAGCACTTGACCTAGTTGTACAAAAAGCAAATTTATTATATGAAAAAGGCGATATAGAAAGCGCCCTAAAACTTTATAATAATATTAATATTTTTAATCAATCTTTATCAAGTTATAACCTTGGCGTGGCACAAATGAAAAAAAAAGATTATGCTAGTGCTATAGAAAATTTTAAGCAATCATTAGAGCTGGGAGAACACAAAGTAGCAGCTGCTATCAATTTAGCGGTATGTTATTTTAATCTTGGAGATAAAAATAAATTTGATTACTACCTTGAATTAGCTAAAGTGTATTTACCACAAGACTCTAAGTCTTCTTTATATGATTATTATCTAGGTTTAATCAATTATTATCAAGGATTTTATCCAGAAGCTTTACAAATGCTTATACGAACAAATAATATCGAAAACTACCAAGGAGAGTCTTATTACCTTGGGGCAAAAATTTATGCTTTACTAAATTCTGAAAAAAAAGCAGTTGATTTCTTGTTAAAACAAGAAGAATACGAGGCTAGCTTACCATTAGGTTTATTATATGCTAAATTAGGAGACTATCCAAAAGCTAAAGAGTATCTTGAAAAAGCTTCTAAAATAGATTCTCAAACACAAAGGAGCAAAATAGCTTTAGCCTTGGTTGAACTAAAAACAAATCAATATGATAATGGGGCACAAATTTTAAAAACTTTATTTGTAAAAGACAAAGATATAGGTTCAAAATACTATGGAATAAAAACCATATTAAAAAAAGATATTTCAAGTATTGATATAGCTCAACAAAATTTTGCTAAAAGACTAATTACTGGAAAACAACAAATTTATGATTTATTATTTTATTTTTCACCATATCGTGTATTTGATGTTAGACAAAGTATGGAACTTATCACTAAAGCTGATTTGGGAAATTTTATACAAGGCTATGAATACGAAAATGAACTATTAGTTAAAAGCAAAGCCTTATCCGGTGTGAATGTAAAATTATCACATGCTATCAATTTAGCTTTCAATTTTCATTTAAGAGAAGCAAATCAAGAATTTAAAAATTTAAGCGAAATATACCATGCACATGATGTCATCCACTACAACCTCGCCCTAACCTATGCACAATTACAAGATTACAATAATGCTTATAAATATTTTTCAACAGCTTATCATTTAAATCCTAAAAATTATATAGCAGGAATTTTTGCAATATTTTGCATGGACTTAGCTAAAAAAGATTATACAAAACTAGCAAATGAACTCTTAGAAAATCTTCAAGCAGATGGCACCATTGATCAAAATCATAATATTTACAAATATTTATTATATTTAACAAAAAATGATTTTATAGCCACAATTCCTTATTTGGATAATCTACCAAACACTAATCACAACTCTCCACTAGAATTAATGTTTGTCATTATTGCAGCAAATGGAAACAATCTAGATGAACTTAGAAACCAAAAGATTAAAGAATTAAAAGAATTATTAAAAACTGATATTATCAGCAATATTTTGTATTTTAATTCTAAAAATATGAATTTAGATGTTAAATCCTATGCCAAACAAGCACAAATATATTTTTTAAACACCAAACTTAATTATGATTCCTTATTTGGTGGAGCTGGTATAGTTAAAGATAGTTATATTACACTTATGCAAATTACAGGCTTGCTTAATCATGTTAGAAATGATATTAAAAAAAGGCTTTCAACAAGCAATAAAAATTCTATAGGATTAGTCTTTGCTCTTGCCTATGTTGATATTTTTGCAAAAGAATACCAAGAAGCCTATACACTTTACAATATATTAATAGATGATTACAAAATCAAAGATGCACAAACATTATTTTTAGCCGCAGTTGCTGCTATAGGTTCAAACAATCCAAATTCAGCTATAGCCTTACTTGAGCTTGCAAGATTAGAAAATGAAGAAACTTTGGAAGCTAGGCTGGCTTTAGGATTGCTATACCATGAAGTGCAAAATTTAGAACCTGCTATATTTCAATATGAAAAAGTAGGAAACAATTTTAAAAGCAAATTTTTCACTTTTGATGTTAAAAATTAGTATTTTCTTGTTTGGAAAATACTAATAAAAATTTTTAATATTAAAACAAGTTTTACATTAAAAAAAATACTGATTTTTATTTGAAAGAAAGTGGCTCCGGATGTAGGATTCGAACCTACGACCAATCGGTTAACAGCCGACTACTCTACCGCTGAGCTAATCCGGAATATCAACAAACAAGAATTGGTATTATATAAGAAAATAAAATATTTGTCAAGTAATTTATGAAAAAATTATACTTTTTTATAAAATTTCACTCCAGCAAGATTTTCTACTATTATTTTATTTTCTTTTAATAAATATTGAAGATTATCTTTGCTTGTCTGTGTAAAATTGTTATTAATATCAAATTCACTTTGAGCTCTTAGTTGTAATATTTTTAAAAGCTCTTTTGTTGTAAAATCCATTTTTTTATTTGTATAATTATGCTTTGCTATTACAATAGGAACGCTATTGATATAAGTACTTAATTCTTGAAGCTTTGATAAAGATACACCTTTTACAGGATAAGCAGGAGGTCTATCTATTGTACCAAAATCAACTCTCAATGGTTTTATTTTTCCCAAAACATCATTTAAAGCAAGTATTTCTTCTTGAGTATCATTTAAACCTTTCACAATCAAAACTTCAATTATCAAATCACCTTTAAATTTTTGACTAAAGAGTATCATTTTTTCAATCATATTGTTTATTTTAATATCTTTTAAAGCTCTATCAATACGATAAAATGTCTTTTCGATTGCACTATCAAGACTAAATTTAACCACATCTATATCAAGTAGTGCATCAAAACTTTCAGAATTTAACACAGCACTACCATTACTTAATATTAAAAGCTTTTTTTCTTTTTTGATTTTATTAAGTTCTTGGACTAATTCTTTCAAATAAGGATATAAACTAGGTTCACCATTAGCAGTTAATGTTAAAAAATCAAATTCAACTTTTGTATGTATAAATTTTTTAACCTCTTCTATAACTTCTACAATACTAGGATATATCAAAGATTTTTTTACAGGTTTTGCTGCTTTTAATTCACAATATACGCAGTCAAAATTACATTGTTTTTGGCTAGGACTTAAATCAATACCAACAGAAAGTCCAAATCTCCTTGAATTTATAGGACCAAAAACAATTTTGTTCATCTTTTAGATTGCTCTTGAACTAACTTAATGAAGTATTTTGCATTTTCTACAGGAATATCAGGCAAAATACCATGACCTAAATTGAAAATATGTGGAGTATCTTTCATAATTTTTAATATATTTTTTACACCATTTTCAATTGAATTTTTATCATATAATCTACACGGCTCCATATTACCTTGCAAAGTATATTTATGACCCAATTTTTCTTTTGCTAAATCCAAAGGCGTACTCCAATCAACCCCAAAAACATCAAATTTTCCACTAATTTGATCTAAAAAAGCACTTATGCCTTTAGGGAATAAAATCACAGGAATATGAGAATATTTTTCTTTAATAAAATTAGCAATTTCAAGCATATAATTAAAAGAAAATTCAAAAAAAGCCTCTTTTTCCAAAGCACTAGCCCAGCTATCAAAAATTTGTATGGCATTAGCACCTGCTTTAATTTGCTCTTCTAAATATAATTTCAATACCTGTGTTAATTTACTTAAAATTTGATGTAAAAATTCAGGATTTTGATAAACTAATTTTTTGCATTTTGCATAATTTTTACTACCACCACCTTCTATCATATAAGTTGCAATTGTCCATGGACTTCCACAAAAGCCAATCAATGCTTTATCTTTTGCAAGCTTATCTCTAGTAAGTGATAATGCATCATACACATAAGAAAGATTTTTTACAGCCTTTTGTATATCTAACTTTTCTAAGTCCTTTTTTGTGTTAATAGGGTTTGTAAATATAGGTCCTTCACCCTTTTCGAATTTCAAGTCCATCCCCATCTCCAAAGGAACGACTAAAATATCTGAAAATATAATAGCAGCATCAACACCTAAAATATCTATAGGCTGCAAAGTTACTTCGCTTGCTTTTTTATAATCTTTACAAAGCGATAAAAAATCTCCAGCACTTGCTCTAACTTCCATATATTCAGGTAAATATCTTCCAGCTTGACGCATCATCCAAACTGGAGTATATGAAGTTTGCTTTTTAAAACATGCATCTATGAAAATCATTTCTTTCCTTTTATCAATGATCGCTTTTATGTAAAAAATATAAACCAACACAAAGAGCTAAAATAGACCCAGCAAGATAAGCCATATCTATAACAGTATTAAATTGCATTTGTAAAATTCTTTGAAAAAAATTAACAACTAAAACCATAATGATTACTTTGGCAAGTTTATCTTTTAACTGATCTAAACTATGTACTTCTAAGACTTTTGATTGTTTTGTTTGTTTAAATTCTTCTATCTCACTAATAAAAAGCTCATAAATACCAAATGAAAAAATAAACAAAACTAAAGCCATTAAATATAAATCCACAGCCCCTATAATTAAACCAACAACATCTTCGTGCAAATCAATAGTGCTATTATGAACAACAAAATAATCAAATACATATTTTAAAACTTTTAAAACATCATAACTAGCTATGAAAAATAATACAAAAGCACCAATGAGTCCAAAAATTACAGGCAAAATAGTTACAATGCGACTTTTAACTAATAAATTTTCAAAAAATCTCTCCAACATTAATCCCCTTTTTTTATACCAATTCTAACCATTTTTGAGCAATACGCACAGCATTAGTTGCCGCTCCAACACGAATTTGATCAGCCACGCACCACAAATGCAAAATATTTTTATGATTAATATCGCGTCTTATTCTTCCTACATAAGTTTCATTTGTATCACTCGTAAAAAGTGGCATAGGATATTTTTTATTTTCTATATCATCAACAACAATCACACTAGGTGCTTTAGATAAGATTTCTCTAACTTTACCCACATCAACTTCTTTTTCAAAATGCATAGTAATAGCTTCACTATGACTTCTAAGAACAGGAACCCTTACACAAGTTGCTGAAATTTCAAGTTTTTTATGTAATATTTTTTGTGTTTCATACACCATTTTAAGCTCTTCTTTAGTGTAGCCATTTTCATTAAAAACATCAATTTGCGGAATTAAATTTAAAGCTAGAGTATAAGGAAAAGTTTTTGCTTCAAATTCATCTAATTTAAAAGCAAAAAAACTTTGCATACCTTGAACCAACTCTTCCATTCCTTCTTTTCCGGCACCACTTGCAGCTTGATAAGTACTTACATCTACTCGTTTTAAATTAAACACATCATCAAGTGGCTTTAATACATGCACCATTTGTATAGTAGAACAATTTGGATTAGCAATAATACCTGTTTTTTCCCAATCTTTAATATCTTCACTATTACATTCAGGAACTACCAAAGGTACATTTTCATTCATTCTAAAATGGCTAGTATTATCAATCACTACAGCTCCACATTCCACTGCATATTTTGCATATTCAGCACTTATATTTCCACCTGCACTAAAAAATGCTATATCGACTGGATTTTCTTTAAAAACATTTGGCGTTAATTCTCTGACTTTATAAGTTTTTCCTCTAAATTCTACTTCATTGCCAGCACTTTTTGCACTTGCTAATGGTAAAATACTCTCAACTGGAAAATCAAGTTCATCTAAAACATTCAAAAGCTCTTCCCCTACTGCACCAGTTGCTCCCACTATAGCTATTTTTTTCATTTATTTTCCTTTTTAAGTAATATTGTATTTTTTCATTTTATCGGTGAAATTTTTTTCACTCATACCTATAAGTTTAGCTGCTTCATTTATATCCTGAGAAGTTCTTAAAGCTTCTAAAATCAATTCTTTTTCTAGGTTTTTTATACTTTTGCTTTTTCTACTTTCTAAAAACAAATCTTGGGTGCTAATTTCATCACTTTCACTTAAAATACATGCTCTTTGTATAATAGAAATTAATTCTCTAATATTTCCTGGAAAGTCATAACACAATAAAGCATCTTTAGCTTCTTGACTTAATTTTTTTTCTTTAAAATCATATTCTTTACAAGTATCAAATAAAACCTTTTGAGCTATTTGCAAAATTTCTTCTTTACGCTCTCTCAAAGCAGGAATATTGATAGGTATAGTATTGAGTCTATAATATAAATCTTGTCTAAATTCATTATTTAAAATCTTTTTTTCTATATTAGCATTAGTAGCACTAACAATCCTCACATCAATCTTAATGCTTTTAGTACCCCCAAGTCTTGTGATTTCTTTTTCTTGTAATACTCTTAATAATTTTGCTTGAATTTCATAAGGCATCTCGCCTATTTCATCTAAAAATAAAGTTCCTTCATTAGCTAATTCAAAAAGTCCTATTTTGGTTGTATTAGCATCTGTAAAAGCACCTTTTTCAAAACCAAAAAGTTCACTCTCTATCAAATTTGCAGGGATTGCTGCCATATTAATAGCAACAATTGCTTTATTTGCTCTTTTTGAATTTTTATGAATAAAATTAGCAAAAACTTCCTTCCCAACCCCACTTTCTCCAAAAAGCATTACACTAGCATCAGTTTTAGCTGCTTTAGTAGCTAAATTTAAACAATTTTCTAAGGCTTTTGAAGAACCATAAAATTCATCATTATTTTTTTCTTTTTTTATTTTTTTTGTTATTGACTTTTTAGAAGTTTTTTCTTGAATTATTTTTGCACGCTTAATTGCGGTTACCAAAGTATTGATATCAAATGGCTTAACTAAAAAATCTTTTACACCAAGCCTTACAGCTTCAATAGCTCTATTTAAAGTAGCATTGCCCGTTATAATAATAAAGTCATATTTATTTTCACAAGCTTGCACAAATTCAATCCCATCCATACCTGGCATATTAATATCTGTAATGATTAAATCAACTTCATCATTTAGTTTTTTTAACGCTTCAGTTGCTGATTTGTAAGATTTTATAGTAAATTCTTCATATTCCCCCAAGGCAATCTCTAGCGATTTCCTCATATTTATATCATCTTCAACTATAACTAAATTCATTTTAAACCTTACGCCAAAATGCCTTTTTTAGGACCACTTTTTCCGTGACAATCTTTGTATTTTTTACCACTACCACATGGACAAGGAGAATTTCTAGGCACTTTGTTAATTTGAGCTTCTCCATTTTCATTAACACCACTTTCTGTAGTATTAGCTAAAAATTGCTCATTTTGTTCTTGTGATTTTTCTTCAAAATTCTGTGCTTCTTTTTGAGTAAATACCACATTAAATAGTAATTTCAAGCTATCAAATTTAATTCTTTCCACTAATTCCATAAAAAGATTGTAACTTTCTTTTTTATACTCAACTAAAGGATCTTTTTGATTATAACTTCTCAATCCAATACCAGTTTTTAAAATATCCATTTGGTATAAATGCTCTCTCCATAGATTATCTAAAATTTGAAGATATAAAATTCTTTCAATCCTCCTTGCTTCTTTATCTTCAATAATACTCATTTTGTCTTTATAACTTTGCTCTAAAATTTCACTAAGTTTATTTTCTATTTCAATAGTTCCTAAATCTTTAAAATCAGCTTCATTTAATTCCACATTACATTCATAATTTATCTTATGTTTTAAACTATCAAAATGTTTCACATTATCTTCAAGTTCTGCATTTAAATAAATTTCACTAATTAAGTGGTTGCTGTATTCAGCAATATTTTTTATAATTTTATCTTGCAAATCAAATTCTTCGTCTAATAATTCATTTCTATAATTATAAATAGTCTTTCTTTGTTCATTTGCTACATCATCATACTCAAGCAAATGCTTTCTACTTTCAAAATGCAAACTTTCAACTTTTTTTTGTGCGTTTTCAACCGCTCTTGTTACAATACGACTTTCTATATGCTCACCTTCTTCTATACCCAATCTCTCCATAATATTTTTTATACGATCACCACCGAAAATTCTTAAAAGATTATCTTCTAAGCTTAAGTAAAATCTACTCACCCCAGGATCACCCTGTCGTCCAGCACGACCACGAAGTTGATTATCTATCCTTCTACTTTCATGACGCTCTGTTCCTATGATATAAAGTCCTCCTAATGCTCTTACTTCATCATCTATTTTTATATCTACACCTCGACCTGCCATATTTGTAGCTATAGTCACTGCTCCTTTTTTACCCGCATCTTGGATAATCAAGGCCTCTTGCTCATGATTTTTAGCATTAAGCACATGATGAGGAATGCGTTCTTTTATCAACATATTATGAAAAACTTCACTTCTTTCAATACTTGCAGTTCCAACCAAAACAGGTTGTCCTTTTGCATTAGCTTTTTTTATTTCTTCAATAACAGCTTTAAATTTTTCATTTTGTGTTTTATAAATCAAATCATCTTTATCTAATCTTGCAATAGGTATATTTGTAGGAATGGAAACAACATCTAAGCTATAAATTTGGGAAAATTCAGTAGCTTCTGTTTGTGCAGTACCTGTCATACCTGCTAATTTTTTATACATTCTAAAATAATTTTGAAAGGTAATATCTGCTAAAGTTTGACTTTCTTCTTGAATTTTTACTCCTTCTTTTGCTTCTAATGCCTGATGTAAGCCATCACTAAAGCGTCTTCCTTCGCTTAATCTACCTGTAAATTCATCCACTATCACCACTTCTTTATCTCTTAATACATAATGCACATCTTTTTCAAATAAATTATGTGCTTTTAAAGCTTGATCAAGCTGATGAGCTAAAATTGCATTCTCAAGACTATATAAATTCTCTACACCAAATAATTTTTCAGCCTTTGAGATTCCAACTTCTGTAATCATGATAGTTCTATTTTTTTCATCTACTACAAAATCACCACTTGGGGTTTGTGGAGGTAGTGCAGCTTCACCTCTTTGCATTTGTTTGGCTACTTCATTTGCTTTAATATAACCATCTAAAGTTCTATTTGTAGGCCCACTTATAATAAGTGGAGTTCTAGCTTCATCAATTAATATACTATCAACTTCATCTACAATAACAAAATTATGCTCTCTTTGCACTTTTTCAAATCTTGAAAATTTCATATTATCGCGTAAATAATCAAAACCAAACTCATTATTTGTTCCATAGGTTATATCACATTCATAAGCCTTTTTATGGGCCTCATCACTATTTTGCTCTGAAAGTATCACGCCTACACTAAAACCTAAAAAATTGTAAATAGCACTCATTTGTTCTGCATCTCTTTTTGCTAAATAATCATTTACAGTTACTACATGCACACCTTTACCACTCATAGCATTTAATACAACAGGTAAAGTTGCTACCAAAGTCTTACCTTCACCAGTTTTCATTTCAGCTATTTTACCCTCGTGTAAAACCATACCACCTATCAATTGAACATCAAAATGACGCATATTTAATGTTCTTTTTCCTACTTCTCTAACTATTGCAAAAACATCATTTAAAATTTGATCTAAAGTTTTTTCTTCTTTTTGTATTTGTGTTTTAAGTTCTATAAATATTTGCTTTAATTCTTCATCACTAAGATTTTGATATTTTGGCTCTAAAGCATTAATTTGCGCAACTCTTTTTAGATATTTTTTTACTTCTCTATCATTTTTTGTGCCAAATATTGCTTTAAATATATTAGAAAACATTTTTTTACCTTTATTTATAAAAATATACACTAGATTATATCTTTATTTTGATTAGAACTATATAAAAAGTTTTGTTTGATTAATTTTATTATAATTTCAAAAATTACAATATAAGGATACTTAATGAAATATTTTATTTTTTTTATTTTTTTTAACTTGAATATTTTTGCTTTGGATTTAAACTTTGAAAATTTTAGCAGTAATTTTGAACAAAAAATAAGCAATAAAAATTCTTCCTTGATATACAAAGGTGATTTTATTATTACTCAAAACAAAGCATTTTGGAATTACACTAAACCAAATAAAAAACAAATTTATATCAATAATAAAGAAGTTGTCATAATAGAACCTGAGTTAGAACAAGCCATCTACACACAATTACAAAATTTACCAAACCTTCAAAAAATTTTCAAACAAGCTAAAAAAATATCACAAGAATTATATGAGGCCAAATACGAAAATACTACATATAATATCAAAATTAAGAATAATCAACTAGAAAATATCTCATACAAAGATGAATTAGAAAATTTTATCGTAATTTATTTTTATAATCAACAATTTAATCAAAAAATCAATAGTGAAATTTTTATTCCAAAAATTCCAAGCCATTATGATATTATTCAATAATTAAAAAGGTAATTCGTTAAACAAATCTTGTTCCTTGCTAGGAGCTAACATTTGTTTTTGTGTATCTTCCATAGTTTTTAAAATCATATCCATTGCCTCTTTGCTAACATTTGCATCCTGTGTATAGCTTGAATTGATATCTTTAAACTGCGCAATGTTTAAATCCTTTTTTTGACTTATATTCTGGTCTTGATTTTCTTGAATTTGAGTAGTTGTTTTATTTTCTTCTATGTTAATATTTTCTTTTGGCTTCTCTTTTATCTCTAAATCTTTAACAAAGCGCTTTAATTCATCTAAGTCAAATTTTGCAACCGAATTTAACTTTAAAATATATATATTTTTAATTTGGGTTTTGTATTTTTTATTGCTAAATTTAAGCAAAGTTTCTTTAAAATTATTTTTTCCAACTTCTGTAAATAAATCTTCAAAAAAATAACTTGATATGATGGTATTTAAAGCATCTATAATTTTCTTTTGCTCTAAATTTTCACCTTCAAAATCTAGAGTAATTTCAATTTTTTTTAAAGTATTGCTCCCTGTCTTTGAATATAAATCTGTTCTAAAATTTTCTATACTTAAAGAATTTGCATAAGTATTTAAAACCAATAAACTGAAAACTATTATCCATTTCATATATTTTCCTCTTTGCTCTCTAAATCTATAAATTTTTCTTCTAAATAAAATTGCTTCACTTCTTTATCTACTTTTAAAATTCTTAAAAAATAATCCTCAAAAGGAATTTTATAATTATATACAATTTTTAAATTACAAGGATTAATAGCTCGAGAAAGGCATACATATAATTGTCCTTTTTCAAAAATTCCATCAATATCACATATTAGTTTATCTATACTCATTCCTTGAGATTTGTGAATTGTTATAGCGTAAGCTAATTTTATAGGAAATTGTATAAACTTGGCTTTTATTTTTACTTCTATCTTCTCATCATTACCTAATTCATATTCCTCAAGAGCAAACTCATAAGCTTTTAATTTAATTCTTTCGCCATTACTTTTTTCTATTAGAATAATTTCTTGATTTTCATCTTTTATAAAATCTAAAACTATACCTTGTTCTCCATTATAATAATTTTCTTCTTTATTATTTACGCAAAAAATAATCTTTGCTCCTATTTTTAATTTTAATTCTTCTAAAGAATTTAAACCCTTAATCCATTGTCGTAAATTATTATCATCTAAAAACTGATCTAGTTTTTCTGATTTTGATTTAAAAATCATTTCTTTATTTTTTAAAAGACTTAGTTTTTCTTCATTAATAAAGTTAGTTTTTCTATTTGTAGCACATAATAAAATATATTCATCCATATAATTAAGTAAATTTTTTGAATCTATTAGCATTTTTTTAAAAAATATCAATATCTCTTGATTAATTCTTCCTGTTCTAATGAAGAATAAATATTCATAAAATTGCTTATCTAAAGTTCTTTTTGTGATATTAAGTTGTAAATTTATAAATTTTAAATCTTTCCAAGCTTGTGATGAAAAAGCATATAAAGTATTTTGAAACAAAGTATTTTGAAATTGCTTTTCTTTATAATTTACCACCGGTGGGAGTTGAAAAAAATCACCTACTAATAAAACCTTACCATTAAAATTACTTCTTGTTAATCTATAATAAACCATCTCCATCAAAGAAGCACTTACCATAGAAATCTCATCTATAATTAATAAATCACATTGTTCTAAAATGCGTTTAATCTTTTCTAATTTATCCTTTTGTTTTCTATCTTCATAATACAATTCATCATAATTTTGACATCTTTTAAAAGCAAAAAAACTATGCAAAGTTGCTCCACCTATATTAAAAGCACTAAGAGCACTAGAACCTAATACTACTACAACTTTACCTTGTTTTCTATAAGATTTTATAAGCTCCATAGTTAAAAATGTTTTGCCTACACCAGCACTACCACTTAAAAATACATTACTATCTTTTAAAAAATTTATCAATTTATCTAAAATCATTTTGGTATTATATTATGTTTTTAAAAATATCAAAAACTCCATCTAACTTATTCCAACAAACACCTATCACACTCACCATTTCACCATTTTCAAATAAAACAACTATTTTTTAATATTTTCATATTTATAAATAACTTAAATTTTTAACTATAACTCAACCATATATCCAAATACAACACTCTTTACAATTTAAACCTTCACTCGTACAACAATAATAAATTCACCTAAGCACAACCTAAAGCAATATAATCTATAATCTAAAATAAATTAAGATTAAACTCACTTAAACCACACCACAGAATAAAAACTCCACAATAAAACAATCTACCCCAACCACTAAAAATAAACTTATTAAAATACACCTCAAGATTTAAAAAATAAGCAATATTTAATTTAAATCCATAAAAATCATAATAAACACTATAATTAAGTAATTAATCAAAAACAACAAATACTATAATTACTAAACCAAATAAAACCATATGAGAATTCAAAAAACCTAAGATAAACACAACACAATAAGAAATCCCTAACTCAAACAACCACTAAATACACCTAGCATACAATTAAAAACCTAAAAACCTCCTCCAACACCCAAAGCTTTAAATATATTTATATCGCTCAAGCCATTATTTATATCTTGTTCAAATTTCACACTTTCTTTAAGCAATTTTTTTAATAAATTTCTCCATATTTTACCTACTATGTTTTTTATAATTTTTTCATACTAATCTTATTTATACAAGCAAATTAATCTTAATCATAAATCCAAATAAACTTTAAAAAGTCAAACCAACTTAACAAATGAAACCAATTTACAAACAACAACTAAAAAACATACAAACCTAATCAAACATTAAAAAATTTAAACTAAAACCAAGTTTATTTCAATCAAACAAATTACACAACTTGCACTACTATATAGCTAAATTCAAATATATAACCCAACAAAAAAATAACTATAACAATCCAACCAAATCCTCTAAATTATATATTAAAAACCTATTACTTAACTAAAACTAAAAACAAACTAAATAATTAGTTATTATTAAAGATTAAACAAAGCACAACTAAAAAAGAATGATAAAAATACCAATCAAGATAATAAAATAAAACAATCTAATTAAAAACAAAAAAGTATATAAAACATTAAACTAAAAAATATAAAAACAAAGATTAATTTAAATAAAAATATATATGAATTATAATTAAAAGTAGTAAGAATAATAAGAAACTAACAAGTCCGCAATGAGCTACTTTCCCCCTGCCAGTAAGGCGTAGTATCATCACCCACGATGTGCTTAGCTTCTTGGTTCGGGATGGGACAAGGCGTCTCCACATCTGTATAATCACGGACATTGTTATTTAAATATTCCATTAAAAGTATAAAAACATAGTAAAATAAAAAATAATCAAATAAAACTATTTTTATTTTAGTTTTCTTTAGTCTTGTATTTAGATATTTTATTTATCTTAAGCTAAATACTTTATTGTTTTACTTTAGAATACTTAAAAAACAATGTTAAGAGCAAGTTCTAATATAAACTTTACTTGAAAGATTATTATCAAAGCTAAGCTATTGTTTAATAACTGAATATAAATTCTAAAGCTTTAAGTAAAAACCTTAACAAGGAAGTGATGCTTAAAAAAGATAAGCCAAACGCTCTATTAGTACTGGTCAGCTAAAGGACTTTCATCCATTACACACCCAGCCTATCAAACTAGTAGTCTTCTAGAGAGCTTAGAGAAGATTCATCTTAGAGTTGGCTTCACGCTTAGATGCTTTCAGCGTTTATCCGTTCCAAACTTAGCTACGCTGCGATGCTCTTGGCAGAACAACAGCTACACCAGTGGTTTGTTCAACCCGGTCCTCTCGTACTAGGGTCAAATCTCTTCAATCTTCTTACGCCCACGGCAGATAGGGACCGAACTGTCTCACGACGTTCTGAACCCAGCTCGCGTACCGCTTTAAATGGCGAACAGCCATACCCTTGGGACCTGCTCCAGCCCCAGGATGCGATGAGCCGACATCGAGGTGCCAAACCTCCCCGTCGATGTGAGCTCTTGGGGGAGATCAGCCTGTTATCCCCGGGGTACCTTTTATCCTTTGAGCGATGGCCCTTCCACACAGAACCACCGGATCACTAAGACCGACTTTCGTCTCTGCTTGACTTGTATGTCTTGCAGTTAAGCTGGCTTATACCTTTATACTCTACGAACGATTTCCAACCGTTCTGAGCCAACCTTTGTAAGCCTCCGTTATTATTTGGGAGGCGACCGCCCCAGTCAAACTACCCACCAGACATTGTCCCACTTGAGGATAACTCAAGCTGGTTAGCTACCCAAATAAGAAAGAGTGGTATCTCAACAACGGCTCATATACAACTGGCGTCATATACTCAAAGCCTCCCACCTATCCTGCACATTCTTATCCAAATAGCAGTGTCAAGCTGTAGTAAAGGTCCACGGGGTCTTTCCGTCTTGCCGCGGGTAGGAGGAATTTTCACCTCCACTACAATTTCACTGGATCCCTCTTTGAGACAGCTCCCATCTCGTTACGCCATTCATGCAGGTCGGTATTTAACCGACAAGGAATTTCGCTACCTTAGGACCGTTATAGTTACGGCCGCCGTTTACTCGGGCTTCGATCAAGAGCTTCGCTAATGCTAACCCCATCAATTAACCTTCGAGCACCGGGCAGGCGTCACACCCTATACATCCTCTTACGAGTTAGCAGAGTGCTGTGTTTTTGGTAAACAGTCGGGAGGGACTCTTTGTTGTAAGTTTCTTTGCTTTCGAAGTAAATTCTAATACAAAGCGAACCACACCTTATACCGAAGATACGGTGCTATTTTGCAGAGTTCCTTAAAGAGAGTTCTTCCACGCGCCTTAGAATACTCATCCCACCCACCTGTGTCGGTTTACGGTACGGGCAACATTAGCTAAACTTAGAAACTTTTCTTGGCTCGACGGCATCAGCAATTCTCCTCGCTGTCCGAAGACTTTGAAGAGCCTTTAAGATCTCGGAGTATTCTTATACGGATTTGCCTATATAAGCTCCTACATCCTTAGACTAGCACTTCCATCCGCTAGCTTGCTTAGCCCTAAGCGTCCTTCCATCGCACACTAATGTTGGTATTGGAATATTAACCAATTTGCCATCACCTACCCCTTTCGGACTCGGCTTAGGACCCGACTAACCCTACGATGACGAGCATCGCGTAGGAAACCTTGGGTTTACGGCGTTAATGATTCTCACATTAATTATCGCTACTCATGCCTGCATGCTCACTTCTATTCGCTCCAGCACTCCTTACCGGTATACCTTCGACGCAAATAGAACGCTCTCCTACCACTTAGTAAAACTAAGTCTATAGCTTCGGTGCTTACTTTAGCCCCGTTATATTTTCCGCGCAAAATCACTAGACCAGTGAGCTATTACGCTTTCTTTAAAGGATGGCTGCTTCTAAGCCAACCTCCTGGTTGTTTAAGTAACTTCACATCGTTTTCCACTTAAGTAAGACTTGGGGACCTTAGCTGATAGTCTGGGTTGTTTCCCTCTTGACGACGGATTTTATCACTCGCCGCCTGACTGCTGTGATTACACTAAAGGTATTCGGAGTTTGATAGGGTTTGGTACATTGGTGTATGCCCTAGCCCATTCAGTGCTCTACCCCCTTTAGTTACGACACAACGCTATACCTAAATATATTTCGGAGAGAACCAGCTATCACGAAGTTTGATTGGCCTTTCACCCCTATCCACAAGTCATCCCATAGCTTTTCAACGCTAGCGGGTTCAGTCCTCCACTAGTTCTTACACTAGCTTCAACTTGCTCATGGATAGATCACTTCGTTTCGGGTCTGCAGCATCTGACTTAATCGCCCTATTCAGACTCGCTTTCGCTACGGCTTCGCGTGTGCTTAACCTTGCCAGACACCACAACTCGCAGGCTCATTATGCAAAAGGCAGTCCATCACACTGTATTGCTACATAGTGCTCTGAATGATTGTAAGCAAATGGTTTCAGGTTCTATTTCACTCTGATCACCTCAGTTCTTTTCACCTTTCCCTCACGGTACTTGTGCACTATCGATCTGGTATTAGTATTTAGGGTTGGATCGTGGTCGACCCAGCTTCAGACAAAATTCCACGTGTTTCGCCCTACTCAGGATACTGCTAGCTAAAGTTTGGTTTTCGCATACGGGACTATCACCCTCTATGGCTATACTTTCCAGAATGTTCTGCTAACCTCACTTATTGCACATTGCAGTCCTACAACCCCCAGTGCAAGCACTGGGTTTGCCCTCTTACGCTTTCGCTCGCCGCTACTGACGCAATCTCTATTGATTTCTTTTCCTGTAGGTACTAAGATGTTTCAATTCCCTACGTTCGCTCCATTATGGTAATGTATATCTCTATACATTGGGTTGCCCCATTCGGAAATCTACGGATCAAAGCTTCTTGACAGCTCCCCGTAGCTTATCGCAGTCTAGTACGTCCTTCATCGCCTTTACCAGTCAAGGCATCCACCATTCGCTCTTAGTAGCTTACCTTTTTTACCTTTTATTCTAAAACGCATCACTTCCTTGTTAAAGTTTTTATGATAAGACTTTACTATCTCAAGACGGAAAGCATTTAAACACTTAATAAAACTAAATAAAAATTAGTCTAACTAAGCTGTGAGTTTAAAACTTCTCTTTAACTAAAAGCTAAAGAAAAGATAGCTAGGTTTTATCCTTTAACAAGTCCTGTAAAATTGTTTTTATTAAAACTTGCTTGTGACTCTTAACAATGATAATTCAAATAACATTAAATAACTAATCTAATATAAAATATTTTATTATTTATTTAGCTTAGGTCTTAAAACCTAAAGAAAGTATATATAAAGAGTTTAAATAATTTAAAAATATAAGAAGTATTATATTTTATGTTGTATTTATATACTTACTTTAAGTTTTAAAACTTTAATTTAAGATCGATAAACAAATCTTTTTTATGGTGGGCCTAACAAGACTTGAACTTGTGACCTCACCCTTATCAGGGGTGCACTCTAACCAGCTGAGCTATAGGCCCTTAATAAATGGTGGAGAATAGCGGGATCGAACCGCTGACCTCCTGCGTGCAAAGCAGGCGCTCTCCCAGCTGAGCTAATTCCCCAAAATTAGCTTTTCATCAATCTTTGAAATCTAAACAAGAATCAATTGAGTTTATATATTGAAGTAATAGTTGTGAGACTTATTACTTTGTACTCTAGAAAGGAGGTGATCCAACCGCAGGTTCTCCTACGGTTACCTTGTTACGACTTCACCCCAGTCGCTGATTCCACTGTGGGGGATAACCAGTTTAGTATTTCCACTTCGAGTGAAATCAACTCCCATGGTGTGACGGGCGGTGAGTACAAGACCCGGGAACGTATTCACCGTAGCATGGCTGATCTACGATTACTAGCGATTCCGGCTTCATGCTCTCGAGTTGCAGAGAACAATCCGAACTGGGACATATTTTATAGATTTGCTCCACCTCGCGGTATTGCGTCTCATTGTATATGCCATTGTAGCACGTGTGTCGCCCTGGGCATAAGGGCCATGATGACTTGACGTCGTCCACACCTTCCTCCTCCTTACGAAGGCAGTCTATTTAGAGTGCTCACCCGAAGTGTTAGCAACTAAATACGTGGGTTGCGCTCGTTGCGGGACTTAACCCAACATCTCACGACACGAGCTGACGACAGCCGTGCAGCACCTGTCTCTAAGTTCTAGCAAGCTAGCACCCTCATATCTCTATAAGGTTCTTAGGATATCAAGCCCAGGTAAGGTTCTTCGCGTATCTTCGAATTAAACCACATGCTCCACCGCTTGTGCGGGTCCCCGTCTATTCCTTTGAGTTTTAATCTTGCGACCGTACTCCCCAGGCGGTATGCTTAATGCGTTAGCTGCATTACTGAGATGACTAGCACCCCAACAACTAGCATACATCGTTTAGGGCGTGGACTACCAGGGTATCTAATCCTGTTTGCTCCCCACGCTTTCGCGCCTTAGCGTCAGTTAAGTTCCAGCAGATCGCCTTCGCAATGGGTATTCTTGGTGATATCTACGGATTTTACCCCTACACCACCAATTCCATCTGCCTCTCCCTCACTCTAGATTACCAGTTTCCCAAGCAGTTTAATGGTTAAGCCATTAGATTTCACAAGAGACTTGATAATCCGCCTACGCGCCCTTTACGCCCAGTGATTCCGAGTAACGCTTGCACCCTCCGTATTACCGCGGCTGCTGGCACGGAGTTAGCCGGTGCTTATTCCTTAGGTACCGTCAGAATTCTTCCCTAAGAAAAGGAGTTTACGCTCCGAAAAGTGTCATCCTCCACGCGGCGTTGCTGCGTCAGGGTTTCCCCCATTGCGCAATATTCCCTACTGCTGCCTCCCGTAGGAGTCTGGACCGTGTCTCAGTTCCAGTGTGACTGATCATCCTCTCAGACCAGTTAAGCGTCATAGCCTTGGTGAGCCATTACCTCACCAACTAGCTGATACTATATAGTCTCATCCTACACCGAAAAACTTTCCCTACTCAACTTGTGTTAAGCAGGAGTATAGAGTATTAGCAGTCGTTTCCAACTGTTGTCCTCTTGTGTAGGGCAGATTAACTATACCTTACTCACCCGTGCGCCACTAATCCACAACTAGCAAGCTAGTTGCTTCATCGTTCGACTTGCATGTATTAGGCACGCCGCCAGCGTTCACTCTGAGCCAGGATCAAACTCTCCATAAAAATATAGATAGTTTAATCTTTTTCTTCAAAGAAAAAGTATTTTAAAGATTAATAAAAATAATCTTTAATTATTTAATTGATAGATTTACATTATTTAAAGTAAATCTCTGGCTCAATCGATCACTTATTTAGATTTCAAAGATTGACTATAAGATTTGATTAACAATATTAATAATTTAAAGAACAATTTAAAAATTAGAGATTGAAATATCTTAATTTTTACTTACCTTTTTTTAAAAAAGGAAATGAAATTATATCAATATAAGCTTAAAGTTTTATTAATAAAATTAGGAAAATTTTTGGATTTATTTCTTGTATTCTCACTAAGATATAAATAAATATAAATAAAATAGTATATATTTCATTGTAAGTATTGTAGCGTAAAAGTTATGGTTGATAATTGATAAAGCAAAATAAGGATTGATAAGGATTGATAAGGATTGATAAGTTTTATTAATCCTTATAATATATACATATATTAATATTAATCAATAATCTAATAATTCAACATTAATATGTTTATTATCATCACTAAGTTGTACTCTATAGTATAAATTTAATTCCACTATACCATCTCCATTAACAATAGTTTTAATTTGTCTTTTAATTCTTGTCCTAATAGATTTTTTACTAAATTAGAAGGTGGTTTTAATTCAAAGTAAGAATACTAAATTAATATATAAACAAAGAATATAAATGAGCTAATTTTCTAAAATTAGCTTTATCGATAATAAATGAACTAAGTTAAAGTAATGATTAATAATAATGATAAAAACAAAGTTATGATATTTGTTTTACTTTTTAGTATTAATTTTTGTTGTTAGTGTGAGTGGGAAAAATAAAAAAGAAAATGTAATCAATATGATAGATTGATAAATTATAAGAGTAGGAAAGAAAAAGAAATGGCAAAAAAGGGATAATAAGTGATAATTAAGAAAAAGAATATGGTTAAATGATAGATATAAAAATATAATTAATAAAAATAGATATTATGATAAGTTTAAAAAAAGGGAGGGGGTCGGAAGTAAGATAGAGTAAGATAGAGTAAGATAGAGTAAGATAGAGTAAGATAGAGTAAGATAGAGTAAGATAACATTTCGCTTAAAAAACTCTTGGCTTGGAGTGAGTAATGATACCTTAGAAAGTGTAAGCGAATATTCTGATCGTTGTATTTATTTTATGCTAAAAGGAACATTTAAAACCACAAATTGTGATTTTGCTTTAGCAATTAGTGGTGTAGCAGGAGAAGATGATGATAAAAACACAAAAGCAGGCACCATCTATATAGGAGCTATGTATAAAGATGGAACCTTTTTACAAGAATGTATTCATATACAAGGTAATAGAAACTACACAAGAGAGCAAGCTAGTTTAGCTGCTTATAGCTTAATGCTTAAGTTAAAACCTGAGATTTTCCTTGGTATTTAATTTATCTAAAAAATATATTTTAAGTGATGATTAAAACAAAGGGTTAAAAATACACCCCACCACTTAAATATAATTTCATTCTATGTTCATCATCGTGTTTGTATTTATGTAATGCTCTTGCTCCATCAAGTTTTATATAATACTCATTAGCTTTATTATAAAGTATTTGCAAACCTAGCGCATCTAAGAAATGTTCATCATCTCTTCTATTACCTGAATCTTTTTCATACCAAGCATAACCTACATCATAAAAAGGAGTAAAGTAAAAATTCGTATTTGGTATATTTATTCTTACACCAAAGTTAGCTATGATAGTATTATCTCCATCACCATCTCCATTATCATAAGCTCTTACTCCATAAGCTCCACCTAAAGATGAACTCTCAGAAGAATCAAGTTCAAAATTTCCTAATACCTTTTGATAGTTTATATTAATCGTATGGGTAATGTATTCATTAAAACTATAATAATTATTCACACTAGCATTAAGTTTTCTAAACCAACCAAAGCCTTTAGAATCACTTTTAGAAGTATCTCCAAATATAGTAGTTCCATCATCATTAACCTTACCTACACTTATCTTAGCACTATAGCTTAAGGTATTGTTTTCAAATCCTCTAAATAAACCTTCTAAACCTACACTTCCTACATTAGAGCTTTTATCAAAGGTTAAAAGATCTAAGGTTACATCACTAAGTATTTTATGATAAATACTAGAAGTAAAATATAAAGATGAATTTGTATTTATCCATACAGGATAAGAAAAGTCTATACCAAAATTCCTAGAAGTACCACTAAAACCTAAACCTTCATATTCTCCACCTAAAGAATATGAACCTTGAGATATGCTTGGAGTAACTTTTAAATTTCCTATAAAGAAAGTATAACTTGCTCCATAATTGATTTGTCTTTCATCACTAGTTTGTAAGTAAAAATTATAATAATCTCCCATATTAAGTATAGAATTAAATCCCATACTAATACCAGCTCTATATTCTCCTGCACTCTTAATACCATAATTATCAGCATATAATAATACATTAGCCTTGCTATCAGGTTCTACTTCTATAACTATATCAGTTTCTCCTACATTCTCTCCTGCTTGTAAGCCTGCTAGGGTTTGAACTCCATACATTTCATTGACTTTATATACACTATCTTCTATGAGTTTAGTAGAAATGATTTTACCTTTGATTCTTTGATTTAGCTTACTTTCTAAAAAATGATCTTTGATAGTAGTTTTATTTTTAATAATATATTTGCCTAATACTCCTAAAGAAATATTTATTTGAATACTTTCTTCATCAAATTCTTGTTGAGGAACATAAGCTGTTGCTGCAGGATAACCATTTACTTGGAAATAATAAGCAATGATATTAGATATATCTTGTAAATCTTGTAGGCTAAATTTTCTAGCACTAAATTCACTTACTAAGTTTTGTAAATCTTCTTCTTTAATACCTAGCTTTTCAAAGCTAGTATCTTTATTAGTAAGAACAAACTTATATTTGGTTATAGCTATTTTATTAGTAGTAGTATTGGTATTAGTTTGGCTAGTTGGGTTGTTGTTAGAATTATGATTGGTATTAAAGCTATTATTAGTTGAGTTAGAATTATTATTTGTTTTATCTTTTATACTAGAGTTGGTGTTAGTTTTATTATTGTTTGTTTTAGTGCTTTGGTTAGTTGAGTTTTTATTAGTAGTATTAGTGCTTTGGTTATTAGTTTCTTCATTAGCTTCATCTTCTTGTTTTAGCTTTTCTTTTAATTCTTCTTTTTTTTCTTCAAAGTCTTTTTTAGCTTCTTGCCCTTTTATATAGTCTTGTTTGGTTTTTAGATTTTCTTTGATGGCTTTATTTTGAGGGAGGTTTCTATCAGGGGATAATTCTATAACTTTTTCTATATCATTTTTAGCTATGCTAATACTTCCTTCATTAGCATAGATTAAAGAGCTAATTGCTATGGTGCTAAGTAAAAGTTTTTTCATGGTTTTCCTTAATTTTATATTCTTTAAATTAAAATTATTGTTTTTATTATTAGTTGATAAACACAATTATGCTTATATTTATTATAAACACTAGGATAAATCCTAGTGTTTGTTTTATATGTTTATTAGACTACATTCCCCTACCACACAAGGATTCATAGTTTTATAATTATCACTTACTATGCAAGTTCTTGATCTTTGTTTCATAGAAGCTTCTTCTACTTCTTGCTTTTCATCTTCTTCTTCTAAAGCTTCATCACCTATTAGATTAAGTGAGGCTGTTTGTTCAAAATTCATATCAGTTTCAGGAAGTTCAGGTTTGTTTGGATTATCCACATCAGGGCTTTGCGGGTTATGTACAAAATCTAATGCAAAATCACCCAAAAATTTAAAATTAGTATAACCATATTCATTTTTTGCTATATTTTCATCATTAAGCTTAGTTGCTATATTATTTACTACATCTCTTTGATTTTTCAATATTGTTGCTAAAGAGTTGATTTTATCAAAACTAGCTAGATATTCAGGATCGTTTATTTTTCTTTTACCTGCTTCTATTTCTTTAACATAAGAATTATAAATTTCTAATTCTTTTTGATATTTTGCATAAGTTTCATAAAAAGAATTTTTACCATCTTTAAAAAGATGTTCTTGAGCTGCCACATACTCATCTTTTATTTTTAAAGCTTTGTTGTATTTTGCATAAATATCTTTTAATTTTTCACTTGATTCAAATCCTGAATTTTTATCTTTGAGTGTATCAAGAAAATCCAAACTTTGCTTAATAGAATCTAGCGTAATCTCAACTCCATCTACAGTACTCACATAAAATACAATCTCACCAAATTTATTGATACTTACTCTATATTTTCCATTTAAGATATCATCTAATATAGCTTGAACTACTTCTTTATTGTACCATTCTTTTTGAAACTCAACTTTTTCATTTTGTATATTTCCTATGTCTGATAAATCTGGCTTAAAAATTTCACTAGGTTTTTCAATATTTGGAGTTTTTATGCTTTGAATTTTTTCATTAAATTCACTCATTAGTTCATCATTGGTATATTTTCTTTCTGTTACTCCATTGTTATTGGTGCCATCTAAATTTTTATGATATATGAAAATATTTTGATTTTTACTGTTTATTTTATTACCAAAAATATCTTTTACTGCAACACTACCATTTGCTACAATACTAGAATCTGGTTTAAAATAAATAAAAATATTCTCAAAAGATGTTTTAAAGTCATAAGAATTTCGATAATCTCCAAAAAATCCTCCACTATATGCTTGATTTGAAGCTATAGATTTAATATTTCCAATATTCTTCATGGTTATATTTTCAATAAGAACATTATCCATGTTGTACTGATCATCGAAATTAAAAATATTAAATTCTCCATTTCCAAAAAAACCACCAGCTGTAGATAGATATCCTTTTGTATTTGCTTCAATATTACCTATATCTTCTAGTGTGATATTTTTCATTTTAAAATAAGAATCATTTACAAGAATATCCCCAGCAAAACCGCCAGCATAAGCTTCTCCACAATACCTATCACAATCAAAAGTCGATTTGATGGAATCTATATCTTTAATTTTTATAGTATCATATGCAATTTCTATAGGATTATCTCGATTTACATATTCTAACCTACCAACAAAACCGCCAGCTCTTACAAGATTAACTCCTCCAACCCCTGTAGCGACTATGGTTTTTATCCCATAAAGCTCTATATTATCTACTCTAGCATTATTTAATATACCAGTAAAGCCACCAACATACAAATCAGAATTACTTTTAGCATCAATAAAGCTAATATTTTTTATATTTATATTTTTAAATTCTGAAAAACTATTACTATGCTCTTTTCTTATTGCAGCACCAACAAGCCCTCCAACATATTGTGCATTATTTGTTTTAATATAGCCTTGATTATAGTCTACATTTAAATTATGCACACTAAAATCACCATAAATTTTTCCAAAAATACCTACATATTGAGGCTTGTTTTCCAATGCTGTTGTGTCAATATACATACTACTTAAGGTAAAACCTTGTCCATCAAATTTTTTATTAAAATAATTTTCATCACCATAACCAATTATCATGCTAGTGTATTCATTATCTTGTTTTTGCCCATCACCATTTAAGTCTATCCAATAATTAGCATAGTTTTGACCGGTGCATTCGCCACGACTATTACAATTACCACCAAAATCTATATCCTTAGTTAGTCTATATTCACTAGCACTAGTTCTAAATCCTGCTTTATCTTCATTCCACCCTTTAGCAAAATGCCACCAATCTCGTACAGAACTTATACCGATATAATTGTGCACTTTAAAAGATTTATTATTACTATTATCAATTCTCAAAAGACTTAACGATCTTCCAGAACTCGTATTATAGTAATATCCAGTAGCATCTAAATAAGCTTGTCCTTTTCCTATAACTTTTATTTTTTCTAAATAAAATTCAGGATTTTCTACGCTTCCATCTATACTAGCAACATTAACATGAACTTCATCACCTTCTAAAGTTATGTTTCTTGCTTTGATTATTCCAAATTTAACGCCATTATGTTCTTTATCCCAATTAGTATCAGCATCTAAAAGTATTTTATTTCCTTGAAATAAAAGACTATCTGCATTAATATTACCCATATTGACTACATTACCAGCTTTTTGTGGTTTAAATACTGGTGAAAAGCTTAAGCCATCATTAAAGCTTAACTTTGCAAATTTATTCATATCTTCATTACTCATCGATGAAGTAGAAGCTACAAAGCGATTAGCATTGATAGTTCCATTTTTAGTAATGATTACTCCATTAGGATTGATTAAAAATACATTATTACCATTTGCATTTAATAATCCATCTATAGTAGATTTACTTGTTCCATGAGCAATGTTTAGGTAGTTTTTATTGTTTCCATTAAAATTTACACTTTCACCTTTACCTATACTAAATCCCCCCCCCCATTGAATAACAGAGTTTGTTCCATTACCATGTATATTTAAAGTATTGTTGTTTGGTTTGTTTATAGTTCCTGTTGTTCCATGAGTAAATTTACCTCCACTAGGTAGAGCCATTAGTGGAGAAAAAAGCATTGATACAGTTACACCTGAAAGTATGATATGATTTGCTAACTTTTTCATAATTAATCCTTTCTAGTTTTTATCTTTGTTGTTTAATTTAAATTCACTACTATGCTTTTTGCATCTTTACTTACACTTAGAGTGTATTTAGCCTTTTGAACTTTTGTTTTAATGTTTTTATGTAAGCTTTGATGGTTTTTAGTGATAATGTCTAATAAGCTTTGTAAATCTTTTTGATTTAAGTGTTTATTGTTTTCATCTACAAAGCCTTTTTCACTTTGCATTAGAATAAAGCTTTTATTTTTTAAAGTATTGCTGGTATAAACATTAATAGAAGTTTTTTCACTTAGATGAATAGCTTCTTTAGTATTTAGATAATTTTTAGTATTATCTTTTAATATAAAGCTATAATGATCAAAGTAATTAACTAATTTAGCTTTTATATTAGTATTTAAATAAAGATGATTATTAGTGCCACTTTTATGAGTAAGAGCTTTTGAGTAAAATTTATTATTATCATCTTGAGTATGTATAAAGCTTCCTGCTAATACATCTATATAAGTATTATTAAATATATTAGTATTACCACTTAAATATAAAGTATTATCATAGCTTTTATCATCTTGATGATAAATAGCTGAAGCACCTATAAAAATAGCATCATTGTTTTTATACTCATCTATATTTAAATTAGCTATATGAGTATAATTATCATGAGTGTTTTTAGCAATACCTGCACTAATAACAGCTGTTCCTTCTCTTGTATCAGAAGCTGTTCCTAAAGCAAGGTTTATAAAAGACATATTATTATTAGCACTTTCGTTATAAGCTCTAATAATATATATATTATCATGAGCTGCACTTGAATAATCTTTAATATTTAAAGTATTTTCATTAGCATTTTCATTAGCTCTTAAAATGATTTTAGAGCCTTTATCTATATTAGAAGCATTAGATAAAGATTGCACTAAATCATAATTGATAGTATTTTTTTCTAAATTATCAGCTTCTATAATAGTGGTTAGGTTTTTACCTGATTTTACTTCTTTTAGATTGATTGAATTATTACTTGCTGTTTTAGCATAATAATCTTTATCATCTAAAGTAGTTTTACTAACCCCATAAATATATAAAGGTATAGATACATTAGATGAGCTTAGATTAATTTTATTATTATCTGCTTTACCACTTGATACTTTAGCAGCTGTAATTTGGATTTGATCTTGATAGTTTTCTACTACACTTTCTTGGGTTAAATCCCCTTTTATATTCACACTATTTCTATTAGCACCCTTACTAGCATAAGCTCCATAAAGATTAAATTCATTCTTACCTGTATAATTAGCATTAATCTCAAAAGGCTTTTTAAGATGAACATTAATAGTATTATCATTAGCATAACCATTATTTGCAAATCCTGCATAAAAGTCTAGGAGTGCTTTTACTTCTATATTAGTATTTAAAGCTAATAAGGTTTGTAAGTCTTTAATCTCTATAGTGTTTTTATTAGCACTACCTTGTATGATTTTACCACCATAGATTTCTCCATTTAATATAGCATTATAAGCTAATGGGGTATTTTTAGTATCTACTCTTAAATCAAGTTTTAAATCATTGATTAAAATAGAGTTTTCACTAACTTCATAGTTTTGATTATTATTAACATCTACAAAGGCTCCACCCAAATGTGTAGCAGCTGAAGTTGAATATGCTCCACTTGGTCCATGAACTACTAAAGAAGCTCCATCTATAATAAGTTTATTTCTTTTAGCATTCCCATTATAAGTAATAGCACCTAATATATGAGTCATTCTTTCATCAAATACACTCTTACCCATTAAGCTTTGTCTATAAGGGGTAGTATGAAAGTCTATCTTTACTCCCTTATTTAAAATAACACTATTATTATTAGTATTTGCATCTATACCAAAAGCACCCACTACATAAGGAGCTCCATTTAAAGGTAAGGTATAGGTGTTTTCAACACCCATATTCACATAAGCATCTTTTAAAAAATTTAAAGTATTATTGCTAGCTTCACCTTTTCTTGCTATAGCTGGAGTGATTAAAAAATTATATTTATTATCTAAACCTGTAGCTTTAGGATTCATTACTTCTTTATTGCTAGGTTTTAAATAATATACTGAAGAAAGCTCTCCTGCTTTTAAGGTTAAGGTGTTATTGTTTGCTTTAGCATTAAATACATAAGCAGAAGCTAAAAAAGGTATATAGCTTACTTGATTAATGGTTTCATTTATTGAATATGCCCCATGAAAGCCATTTACTACAAAGATATCTTCTTTAATACTTGGAGTAAGGATTTCTTGTTTTAATTTCATATCACTATAATTCATAGCTTTAGATTTGGGATTATCATAAATTAAAGTGATATTAGAAAGATTTTTATTAGTAGCCATTTGACCATAAAAGTTTATACCATTTAAGTATTTATAAGTATTATTAATACTATCATATACACTTTCATCATTAAAACTATGCTTTTTAATTACATAAGCTTTTAAAGCATTATCATAATTTGCTTGTGTGGCTGCTTGCAAAGAGCTTAGTGAAAGAATGGTTAGTAAAGAAAGTTTTAAAATTTTAGAGTTTTTAAAAGACTTAAAAGAGTTATTACTTAAAGAATGTAGGTTAAAACAAAAATTACCATTCCCCCCCCCCATAGGGTGTAAGTTAGTTTTACACATAAAAAATCCTTTTATAAATTTGTTAATGTTTTTTTTGTTTTTTATTGCTTTTATTGCTTTTTTAAGTAAATTAGTAATGTAACTACTAATAATTTATAAATATACTTAGAATGTTAATATTATGTTTATAAATTTAAGCTTAATAAATTAAAAATAATTTTATTATAAATTTGATAAACAAATTATGGATATTTAAGGAGAGAAGTCAATAGACTGAAGTTTTTTCAGTCTGTTTTTTCTTCTATATGATTAAAAGTTAATTCTTTAAAACATTTTTTACATTTATATGCTATATTTAAATATTTAATTTTTATATGTAAACCATAATCAAGTTTATGTATCATATCTTTGCAACCGCATATATATTCGAATGTCTCTTCTTTTTCTTTTTCTTCTACAATCTGTTTTTCTTGACTTTGTTTAAATTTATTAATTCTCATATCATGCTCTACTATATGTTCTAAAAGCCAAACAGATACTATTTTATAAAGTTTTTCTTTTAAATCATTTGTACTAGAACAATCGCCTAATAATGCACTCATATCTTTAATAATCTTTTTATGCATAGCTTTATGTTCTATAATATAAGGATAGTTAATAGAATGCATATAAGCTTCTTCGTCTTTAAAGTGAGTTTTCATATAATCAAAAAATTCACCCAATAATTCTTTTATTTCTGCTTTATATATATGCCTATTTAAAAGTTTAGCAGTTTTTTCAGCCAAAATAAAAAGAGTCTTATGCTGTAAATCTATTTCAGCATTTTTTACACTATATTTATCACTCCAAACAGGAAAAGCTTCCATTTAAAACTCTTATTGTGGTCGGATGATTTTTTTACATATTTTACAATTATATTTTGCACCATTTAAAATCTGAAGATGCAAACTATGTGGGATTTTATGCTTTTCATTTATGCAACCACAAATATAAATGACATATTTAGGAGGGGGGGGGTTAGTACTTGTCTCTATGGTTAAAGTATCTTCTTCAAAACTATATCCTTGTTTTTCTTTTAATTTTTGTTTTTCGTATTTATAATATTTCATATCTTCTTTTAAAATATGCTCCAAAAGCCATTTTTCAGTAATAACATTTAGTTGTTCTTTAAATCCATTTATTGTTTTGATATTTTTTACCAAAGTGATTAAAGAGTTAGTGATTTCTTGATGAATTTTTTTGTGGTGTGCTAAATCTGGATAAGCAATTTTTTCCATATAAGCTTCTTCGTCTTTAAAATGCGTTTTTATATAATCAAAAAGCTCACTCAAGACAGATTTTATTTCACTTATACTCGCGTGGTTTTCAGCTATAAGATAAGCTTTTTTTGCAATCTCAAATAAAGCTTTGTGCTGATCGTCTATAATTTTATTATGAACACTATACTCATTTGCCCATTTAATCATAAAAAATCCTTTTTTTACAACAATTTAACTAAAGCAATAAATATAGCGTAAAACATAAAAAAACGATGAGATTATATAATAAATTTTAAATATTTTCAAGATAAAAATAAACCATATAACAAAATTAATACAAGAACAACAAAATGCTTTATGGCGACCCCTAGAGGATTTGAACCTCTGTTACCACACAGAGAGAGTGATGTCCTGAGCCACTAGACGAAAGGGTCAATTAGTGGTGTCCCGTGTTGGATTCGAACCAACGGCCCCCTCCTTAAAAGGGAGATGCTCTACCGGCTGAGCTAACGAGACAATGGCGCGGCGGACGGGGCTCGAACCCGCGACCTCCGGCGTGACAGGCCGATATTCTAACCAGCTGAACTACCGCCGCACTATATAAACATAAAGAATGGTGGTCGCTATAAGACTCGAACTTATGACATCCACCTTGTAAGGGTGGCGCTCTACCAACTGAGCTAAGCGACCATATGTAAAGATTTCTGTGGTGTCCCGTGTTGGATTCGAACCAACGGCCCCCTCCTTAAAAGGGAGATGCTCTACCGGCTGAGCTAACGAGACAATGGCGCGGCGGACGGGGCTCGAACCCGCGACCTCCGGCGTGACAGGCCGATATTCTAACCAGCTGAACTACCGCCGCACTATATAAACATAAAGAATGGTGGTCGCTATAAGACTCGAACTTATGACATCCACCTTGTAAGGGTGGCGCTCTACCAACTGAGCTAAGCGACCATATGTAAAGATTTCTGTGGTGTCCCGTGTTGGATTCGAACCAACGGCCCCCTCCTTAAAAGGGAGATGCTCTACCGGCTGAGCTAACGAGACAACCAAAAAAATGAAATTATGCCAAAAGAATATATTTTTGTCAAGGTTTAAAATTAAAATTAAGCATATTTTTTAATATGCTTAATTTCTTATGCTAAATCTAACGAAACTTTTCCATTTTTTATTTCTAAAACTTTAACTTTTACCTCACTGCCTAATTCTAACTTTTCTTTTATTTTAGAATTATGTAATAAACCATCTACACCCTCTTTAAGCTCAACAAATACTCCAAAATCCATAACTTTTTGAACTTTCCCTACAAATTCTTCACCTATTTCAAATTTAGGCATTTCTTTTTTATCGCGTTTTGTTTTTGTTGGTTTTGATTGTATTAAATTTAAGATATATTCTTTACTTTGACTAATTAAGTCTTGATTTAAACCAGATATTTTTACTTCACCTTTTTCTCTATCTAAGTCTATATTAACCTCAAATTTTTCTATAATTTCTTTTATAGTCTTGCCACCTTGACCTATAATATCAGGAATTTTGTTAGCATCAATATAAAATACCTCAATCTTTGGTAAAATGGAAGTATTAACAATAATCTTATTATTTGCCTCTTCCATTAAAGATAGAATATATTCTCTTGCTTCTTTAGCTTGATATAATGCTTGTTTTAAGATATGTTGTTCTATACCACCAAGTTTAATATCCATTTGCAAAGCTGTAATTCCTTCTAAACTTCCAGCAACTTTAAAATCCATATCCCCATCATGATCTTCAAGTCCCATAATATCAGTTAAAATAGCATATTTTTCATTCTCAAAAATAAGCCCCATTGCCACACCTGCTATTAATTTTTCACTAGGAACCCCAGCAGCTCTTAGTGCTAATGCACCACCACACACAGTAGCCATAGAACTTGAACCATTACTTTCTAAAATTTCAGAAACTAAGCGTATGGTGTGAGCATACTCACCATCCACGCTAGGATGCAAAGCTCTTTTTGCTAAATTTCCATGCCCTAATTCCCTTCTACCTGGAGCTTTAATAGGGCTAGCCTCCCCTACAGAAAAACCTGGAAAATTGTAATTTACCATAAATTTTTCACATATTGGATTTTTTTCTGTTAGCAAATCTGACATTTGAGCATCACTATCTCCACCCAAAGTAGCAACAACCAAAGCTTGAGTTTGTCCTCTAGTAAAAAGACAAGAGCCATGTGCATTTGGTAGGATATTGGTCTCAATGTCAATTTTTCTAACATCTTTCAAGCCTCTACCATCAGCCCTTTTATTTTCGTTGATAATCTGACTTCTAATTAACTCTCTTTTACACTCAAGTAAAGCTTTTTCTATATTCTCAAAAGACCATTCATTTTGAATAGCTGTGGTTTCTTTTTCTATTTCTCTTGCGATTTGTAAAATTTCACTAGCTCTTTCACTTTTTGCCATTTGATTTATAGCAATTTTAAGTTTTGCCATATAAGAATTTTTTATATATTCAATTATTTCAGCATTATCTGACTCTGTTTTAAATTCAAGATTAGAATTTTTTCTATAAGCTGCAAATGCTTTTTCGTATTCATTCGAACCTCTTAATATCGCATTACTTGCAAATTCCAAAGCCTTTAAGGTATCATCTTCGCTTAATTCATTTATATGATGGATATTATTTTGTTTATTGGCCAAAGCTCTCATTTCTATCATCAAAAGCTCATCTTTAACGCCTGCTACATACAGATCTAGCGAGCTATTTTTTAATTCACTATTACTAGGATTTAAAATAAACTCATTATTAATACGCCCTATTCTCACACCACAAACTGGTGCCTTGATAGGAATATCACTCAAATACAAAGCAACACTTGCTGCATTTAAACTCATCACTTGTAAATCTACTTCAGGATCTGCTGAAAGCACCATAACTACAATTTGTGTAGGATAAGCGTAGCCTTTTGGAAAAAGCGGTCTTAAACTTCTATCTATGATTCTAGCACTTAAAGTTTCATTATCACCAGGTTTAGTTTCTCTTTTAACATAGCCACCTGGAATTTTTCCAGCTGCATAGGCTTTTTCTATATATTGAACCGTAAGTGGTAAAAAATCTTCCTCTACCATTTTATCTTCTCTAGCCACAGTGGCTAAAACAACAGCATTTTTTTCCTGCATTAAAACCGCACCAGCTGCTTGTTTAGCAACCTTATCTGTATCAAAAATTTCAAGATGATTGTTAATATTTATCTCATGTCGCATAATTTTTCCTTGTATTTTGTTTATAGACAAAAACAAAATAAGCTTTTTAAATTTTATAGCTAAAACTTAAAAAGCCTGTTTTTTATTTGTCTATAAATTTACATCTAAGCAATATAAAGTTGCTTAGATGTAAATTTACTTTTTTAAAGGAAGATAGTATTGACTTTCTTCTAAAATTTCTAAAATTTCATGAGTTTGTAGAATAGTTTTATTTTTAAAATAAAACTCAATATCTACAAAATGATCGATTTTTTCAGCACAATAAACCTCATCTACAAAAGCACTAATATAATCATACACATCAGTAGGCATTAAAGCTGTAGCATATATAATACTATTAACCTCTTCTTTTAACAAACTTTTAATACAAGAAGAAGCAGTTATACCACTTTCACAACCTTCATGAAGTATTAAAATATTTTTGCCTTTTAAATCTTTTAAAAGATTACCTTTTCTATAGCGATAAACATTTTTTAAAATTTTTTCTTCATATGTTCTATTTGCTTCTCCATAGATATAATCCAAACTTATATCAAAAGCTTTAACCAAAGCTTCGTTATAAACCAATTCTTTGGTTTCACTAATCATAGCAATCTGACATTCATCATTATTTGGAGCTTTTATTTGCTCTGTAAATAAAAAATCATAAGACAATTCCAATCTTTTTGCAAACATATCTACAAAAACAATTGATTTTAACGAAGGTGTAATGATAATATAATCTTTCAACCTGTTAATTGGTAATTGCTCACATAATCTTTCTAGTGCATCTTTTTCATCTTCAAAATATATCATTTATATAGCCTTTTCACTTTCTTCCAATGAAAAATCATAAGCAACGCCACCTAGCGGATAAAAATTAAACATAAAATACACCCCGCTTTGATCTTTAGCGCTAATACCACCACTAGTTAATTTAGGTGAAACATCTTTTCTATACATTAAAGAATAATTCCAGCATTTTCTTTGATAAGTATAACCTACTTCCCATTTTTGTGGATCTTTACCAAGATCAAACCACAAACCACCAAAAATTTGATAATTAGCATTTATATCATATTGGGCTTTAGTTCCCAAAAAGTTATATTTTTCATCTTCATATATTCTATATGCATGATTTAAACTTACTTTCCATTCCCCATAATCAAATAAAGCTTCACTAAAAATCTTATCAAAACGACTATCAATACCAGAATATTCAGCTTCATTTCTAAAACTAATAATATCATTATAAAAATATTCTATAGTATTATCAAAACCACCAAAATTTCCATCTTTAATATAATATTTTGCCGTTAAACTATGATATAGTTTTTTTCTACCCAAAGCACTATAAAAATACTGAAACATTGAAAAATTCAGCTGCTCAGGCTCATTTTTAATTTCAACAAAATTTTCAGTTATTTTACCCGATTTTGCGCCTGGTAAAAAATAATTAGTTCCTAAATAAATAGTATGATAAAAATTATCATAAGGTTTAGAAAGATCTGTATATAGTGAAAAATTATGTGAATTTCTAAATAAATGTTCTTGATTTTTTATATTAGTATTGGAATAATCCACAAAATTTGCATAAATTCTTTCTGTAAATGTAAAATTTAAAAAATCATTCAAAAAGCTAGTGTGATACATTATAGGTAAATCAAAATCTAGTGTCTTAGCATAAATACCTGTGTGTCTATAATATCTATGAAATGAAGTATCTAAACTATATTGTATATAATTATCAAAAAACCCGTTTAAATACCTATGATATTGAAAAGACGGATACTCTTGCATGGTATCTTTATTGCTTATTTTGGAAGTATCTATGTAATATTTTGCATAGGCTCCATAATAATTATCATTATCTGATAAAAAATAATTAATCTTTGAAGTTACTAACGAAGCTTCTGTATTAGCTCTTGAACTTAAATTCATATAATCTACATCGTTTAAGTAAGTAGCATCTACCCAAAGCCCCTCTTGAAATTCATCACTCAAAAGGCTTTTAAAAAGAGCTTCACTTGAGTATTTTATTTCAATACCATAGTGTTCTTTGTTTTTTAAATTTTCATCTCTTTTGTAGCTTGATTTTTCACCAAAAATACCTCCACTAATCTCACCTTGAGAATTTGGAGAATCAATAAATCTTAATGTAGAGTATAAACCATAACCCCTTTTAGTTCTAATTTGAGGTTCAAATTGAATATCTGCATTATCATCAATAACATAATAAATAGGTTGATTGTAATACAAACCCTCACTTTGTTTTAAAACAATCTCTGGGATTAACAATCCGCTCTTCCTTTTGGTATCAACACTAAAACCAAAATAAGGCAGATACATTATCGGTGTATTTTTGACATACAATCTTGCATTATAAAGATGTAAAAAATTACTTTCTTTATTTAATTTTCCTTCATTAAAACGAATTTCCCAATCTGGATTTTCCACATTGCAACTTGATACAATAGACTTTTCTGTAATGATAAATTTATCATCTAAATTAGCCTGATGACACTGCATCCACACTTCAAGATCGTTATTTGAAAAGAATAAATTTTTAAAACTTGTAGAATTATCTTTAAGATTAATTTTAGTATAAGAAGAATGTGTTCTTTCTTTTTGTCCTCTTAAAATATTCACATCACCAAAAAGCTCCAAATCTTTGGTTGTTTCATTGAATTTGGCTTCACTTGCTGTAATTAAATATAAATCCGATATAACAACAACATTATTTTTGGCATTTATTATATTTTTGTTTTTAATCACATCTAAAGCATAAATATCAACCTTTGAAGCATACAAGCTTCCAATACAAGCTAATGATAAAAATATCTTACGCAAGATCAATCACCACGGTTTTAGCAGCATAATCGTGCCAAGTTTTTAAAACTATATTGCTCAAAGCCCAAGCAAAACCTAAACCATAAAACATATCACTTATTTGCCTCACGCCTGCTCTTAAAGCACTCTGTGAAAAATTTGGTTTATCCAAAATATTTTGATCTATAACCATAATTTTAAATACTATTTTTCCCAGTGTAGCGCCATATAAATAAGTAAATATCATATGATAACTAAATTGCAAAATCAAAATCCCGCCAGCAAAACGCACTAAGAGATTATGAATTTCATCATAAGTTTGCATAGAAGTAAATTTATCAAATAATATAATACTCACTATACATAGTATTATAAAACTATCGATAACATAAGCTAAAAGTCTTTTTCTAAAACTTGCTAGTTTTATCTCTTCTTTTTCTAGCTTATCAAACAATTCTTGATTGTTCATTTAAGAACCTGAAAAGCGATGTCTTTTCTATATTGTTTTCCTTTAAAATGAACATTTTCACAAAGCATATAAGCATTTTTTTGTGCTTCTTCGATGCTTTTTCCAGTTCCTACACAAACTAATACACGACCACCGCTAGCATATAGCTTGTTATTTTCTAAACTTACCCCAGCGTAAGAGATATGAGAATTTTGCGGAATTTCTCCTATGTCAATTAATGCTTTAGGAGAATCTTTATAAGGATAATTTTTACTTGCACAAACCACACCTACTGCAAATTCATTTTTAATATGGATTTTTGTATTAGCAAGATTTTTATTGACACAAGCCAAAAATAAATCCAAAGGATTATCAATCAATGGCATTAAAACTTCACATTCAGGATCACCAAATCTAACATTATATTCTAATACATAAGGTTTATTATTTACCACCATTAACCCTATAAACAAAACACCTACAAATTCACTATCTTCTTGTTGCATACCTCTAAGAGTTGGTGCTATAATATCTTTTTTTACCTGTTCTAATAAACCATTACTAGCTAAAATACTTGGAGCATAAGCTCCCATTCCTCCAGTATTTGGCCCTTTATCACCATCTAATAATCTTTTATGATCTTGTGCAGCAGGAAGTAAAATAAAATCTTTGCCATCACATACTGCAAATATGCTTAATTCAAACCCATCAAGATATTCTTCTATAACTACTATTTTTCCAGCTTCTCCGAAGCTTTCACCGCTAAGCATATTTTTAGTAGCCTCTAAAGCTTCTTCATAAGTTTGTGCTATAATCACACCTTTTCCAGCACACAAACCATCTGCCTTTACAACTATAGGAGGAGTTAAACTCATAATAAATTTTTTAGCTTTTTCATAATCAGTTGTATTTAAAAATTTAGCTGTTTTTATTTTGTATTTTTTTAAAAAACTCTTCATATAAGATTTTGAAGCTTCAAGCATAGCAGCAGCTTTAGTAGGCCCAAAAATAGCAATATTATTTTCTTTAAAAAGATCTACTATGCCCTCTGCTAAAAAGTTTTCACTCCCTACTATGCAAAGATCTATTTCAGAGGCTTTTGCATAAGCTGTGATTACTTTTGGATCTTTCATATTAAGGTTAGTTCCTATTGTAGCAGTTGCACCATTACCTGGAGCAAAATAAAATTCTATATTTTCATTCGTATTTTGGAGAGCTAAAGCGATTGAGTATTCTCTTGCACCACTTCCTAAAATTAAAATTTTCATTTATTTCCTTAAAGCTTTACAACACCCAAATGGCCGGAGTATAAGTGTCTGACCCTCAAAAAGTCAAAGTTTGCCATTAGGTAATTTTTAAAGGCTGCAGCTTCTCGTTTTTTAAAACTCAAACGAAGTCACAGAACACGGTAAATCACACATCACAGCTTATAATTAATGTGTTGGATCCTCTTTAATACCATTATCGAACCATTTAGGCATAAAAATTATATCTAAAAAAAATAAATATAAGGTTTAAAAAGCCTTTTATAAAATTTTAAATTTTGTTTTAGAATCTTTCTTTAAAAAGTATTTCCCTTCTAAAATCACATCAGCAACAGGCGCCCAAATAGTTTTTTCATCAACATATACCACATCAAATTCAGTATTTTTCATCAATCCTTGATAATTTACTTTTTTAGGTGCATGTTTAACAACATAATATGGATTCATTGTAAAAATTTGAATTTTCATATTAATATATAATTCTGGATTAGAGGTTACCACTAAAAAATTTTTTTCACATTCTTTTTTAACCTTTTTCACATAAGAAAGCAAAAGTTGATCATTAGGATTTAATGAATGCAAATTAAGTCTATTTAAATAAAGCTCAGCAAAAGATAAAGTACAAAAAGAAATTTCACTTGCTGTTTTAAAATAAGAATTTTTAATACTAGTGGATTTTAATGATTTTTTCCAAATTTCTATATCTAGTTTAGTTGCACAAACATTCAATCCTTGTTTTATTTTTTCAAATAACTTCTCTCTAGCCATATTAAAACTATTTGCAAAAATTGTAAAGTTTTTTTCATAAAATGATTTTTTTAAATTTTCAAGTTTTTCTATACTCTTTGCAAAATATTCTAATTCGTTTTTAATCTCCAATAACTTTTGTTTTTTTGTATTTATCAGTTCTTCTAACTCTTGATGTTTTTTTCCTGATTCAACTTCCAATCTTGCTTGTTTTGATTTAATATCACTTATTAGAGTACTCATTTGACGCTCTAATGCTAATTTTCTATTTTTACGATTATCCAAAGATGCTAAAAGCGCTTGATAATGACACTGATGAGATAAAAATACCTCATCATATAAACGATTCATATCTATATGCTTTTGTTTATCTTTCATATCTTTAAAAGCCATTTCCAAATGCACAATGATATTTTTCATGGCAGAAAAATCTGCTTGATTGATAGTATTATCAGAAAAAAGCAAAGTATCTAAAGCTTTATACAAAAAGCGTTTCATAGCAAAGAAATCAATAATATAAGGAACTTCATCAGTGTTTATATCTTTTACAGCATTTATAGATAAAGTTTCATTGTAAAAATATCTTTGAATAGCTTGTGGTATTGTTAAGTTTAAAGTAATTCTATCAAGCTCATCATAATTTGTTTCTCTATAAAGTTCTTGCACATAAGCATCGCGTCTTGCTAATCTCAAATCTTCTAATTCATCATCACTATCTGTTTTCCAAAAGTCTCTTTCTTTAATAAAATCATTTTCTCCAAATTCTTGAAATTTTGAAGGGCGTAAATCTGTTATATGCTTACCATCAGATCTAAATTCAACAAACATACCAACAGTTGGCATACTTCTTTTATCATGCCATGCATGTTTGTTAAACTCAAAAAAAGTTTTTGCAAGATTAATTACTGTTCCTCTACCAGTAGCATCTACATAAACCATTATTTTTCCGTGCATATCCAAATCCTCAATTTAAAGAAAAATTAGACCATTATTGTAACTTTGTTTTTATAAAATTGCAATAATTTTATAAATAATTTCTTAAATTATATAGGATTACAATGTTTTTATATCAATATTTCAAAAATCCAAAACAAATAGGTGCTTTTTGCGCTAGTTCAAAAAAACTTAGCAAACTTATAACTTCCCATGTTTATAATGCTAAAAACATTGTCGAAATAGGACCTGGCACTGGAAGTTTTACCCGATATATACTTAAACAAAAAAATCATAATGCTAATTTTTTTGCTATAGAAATTAATCCTCAAATGGCTAAAAAGCTAAAACAGAATATAAAAAATATTGATATAGAAATACAATCGGCTGAATTTTTATCAAGTATGCTAGAAAAACGCTCTATAGGCAAAGCAGACTTAATAATATCAGGAATCCCTTGGGCAATGTTAAAAGAAAAAGAACAAAATATTTTACTAAATTCTATTCATAGTTCGCTAGAGAAAGATGGTTGTTTTGCGACCTTTGCATATATTTTACCCACTCTAAAAGGAAAAACTTTTAAAAAAAAGCTTTTTGCTACTTTTAGCAAGGTAGAAATTTCGCCTATTATTTGGCAAAATTTTCCACCTGCTTTTGTATATTTTTGCACTAAATAATCATTCCCATTCAATAGTTGCTGGTGGTTTACTAGAAATATCATATACCACACGATTAATACCATCAACTTCATTAATAATACGACGAGAAATATTTTCCAATAGCTCATAAGGTAAATGAGAAAAAGTGGCTGTCATACCATCACTTGCATTTACCACACGCACACAAACTGCATTATCATAGGTTCTATTATCACCCATTACTCCAACACTTTTAACATTTAAAAGCACACAAAATGCCTGCCATGTTTTATCATACCAACCACTACTTTTCAATTCTTCAATCAAAATCACATCTGCTTTTCTCAAAAGCTCCAAACTAGGTTCATTAACTTCACCCATAATGCGTATAGCAAGACCTGGTCCTGGGAAAGGATGGCGATATACTACATCTTTACTAAGCCCTAATTCAATCCCCAAAGCTCTTACCTCGTCTTTAAAAATTTCTTTTAATGGTTCAATGAGTTTTAAATTCATCTTTTCAGGCAAACCGCCTACATTATGATGAGATTTTATAGTTTTACTAGCTCCAATAACTGAACTTTCAATAATATCTGTGTATAAAGTTCCTTGTGCAAGATATTTTACATCTTTGTGTTTTTTTGCTTCTTCTTCAAATACTTCTATAAAGGTATTTCCTATAATTTTTCTTTTTTGTTCAGGATCTTTTATACCCGCTAAACGGCTTAAAAAGATTTTTCTTGCATCAATACTGATTAAATCGATTCCTAAGGTATGCTTAAACATATACTCAACTTGTTCTTTCTCACCACTTCTTAAAAGTCCATTATCAACAAAAACTACCACCACTTGATCTTTTATTGCACTTGCAAGTAAAGCAGCTACTACACTACTATCAACACCACCACTTACCGCACATAGCACTTTATCATTTTTCACTTCCTCTTTGATTTTTTGTGCTTGTATTTTTGCAAAAGATCCCATATTCCATACGCTATCACAATTACACGCATATTTAGCAAAATTTTTCAAGATACTTTTTCCAAACTCACTATGTTGAACTTCTGGATGAAATTGTAAAGCAAAAAATTTACGCTTTTCATCTCCAAACACACAAAATGGACTATTTTCACTAGTTGCTAGAACCTCAAAACCTTGTGGTAAATTTTCTACTTTATCAGAATGACTCATCCATACTATTTGTTTTTTTGGTAAATTTTTAAACAAATCACTATCATTTTGAATATCTATTGTTGCTTTGCCATACTCTTTATGCCCTGCTGGGGCAACATTTGCTCCAAAATGATGCGCCATAAGTTGCATACCATAACAAATTCCTAAAATAGGAATACCAAGCCCAAAAACATCTTTATCACAAAAATATGCATCATTTGCATATACACTAGCTGGTCCACCACTTAAAATAATACCTTTAGGCTCTTTAGCTTTAATATCATCTAAACTTACATTAAAAGGTAAAATTTCTGCATATACACCTTGTTCTCTTAACCTTCTAGCGATTAATTGTGTGTATTGAGAACCAAAATCCAAAACTAAAATATCTGCTTTTTTCATCTAACTCCTTTATAGTTTTAATAATTGAAATTGTACATACCAAATTAAAATAGATACTATATAACCTACTAAAATTGTCCAAGCGTATTTTAAATGTGCGTTGAAAGTGTAAATTCCTTTCATCTTACCCATAACACCTACACCAGCCGCAGAACCAAAGCTGATTAAAGATCCACCAATTCCTGCTGTAAGGGTTACTAAGAGCCATTGTGTATCATCCATGCTAGGATTTGCTTTTAATACTGCACTCATAACTGGAACATTATCTACAATAGCTGATAAAAATCCTACACCTATATTGATACTTGTGGCACCAAATTTGGTATAAAGCTCTGAAGCATAAGCAAGCCATCCAACAAAATGCAAAGCACCAACAGCAGATAAAATTCCAAAGAAAAACAACAAAGTATCCATTTCTATACGCGTCATATAATAAAAGACATTCAAGTCTTTTTTGCCTTGTTTTCTATTGAATATATATATATATAAACTAAGCAAAGAAAGGCCAAAAATCATACCCCACATAGCAGGTAAATCACAAATACTATGTATAAACACTGCCAATGCTATAGTTAAAAAACCTAAAACAATAAAAGCCTTGCCTCCTGGTTTAATTTCAACTTTTTCTAAATTATCTTGATGAAAATTTGGCTGTACATTAGGGACATAACAAGATAATAAATAAGCAGTAAATAACCAACCTATAAAAGATGCGGGAAAAAGAGCGAAAAATTCAAAAAAAGTAGCTTTTTTAGCCGTCCATACCATTAATGTAGTTATATCTCCAAATGGGGACCAAGCTCCACCTGCATTTGCTGCTACTACTATATTAATTGCACCAGGGATTAAAAATTCTTTATTGTTCTTATCTATAGTTAAAAGCACGGTTGATAAAATCAAAGCCGTAGTAAGATTATCTGCTATAGGAGAAATAAAAAAAGCTAAAAATCCAGTAAGCCAAAATAATTTTCTATAAGTATAGCCTTTGCTGACTAATTTATATTTCAATGTTTCAAATACCGATCTTTCTATTAAAGCTTCTATAAAAGTCATTGCAGCTACTAAGAAAAATACAATTTGTGCAATTTCTAAAATAAGATGATTTACACTTTCTTCGAGTATTTGTGTATCTAAATCATTTATTACCATATATATACCAATTATTATAAAAGAAAAAGTTCCTATAAATAATGCTGGTTTTGTTTTATTAATATGATATTTTTCTTCTGCAGCTATGAAATAATAACCTAATATAAAAATTATTAAAATTCCAACACCTAAACCACTAAAAGCCAAATTTAATTCATGATTTTGTGCTAATAAAAAATTAACTCCCAAACAAAGCGATAAAAATATTTTTATCATATTTCATTCTCCAAAGATTGAAATTTCTTAACTTCGACAACACTACCATTGTTATCTTTTATCTCGTAAAAAGGTGTATCTTTATAGCCACACGCATTTAAAAATATTAATAAAAAAAGTGATAAAATAAGCAAATGAAAAAGATGAAAATTAAAACAAGTAATCATATTATCAACGAACTTTCTAATTTTAGCCATTATAAACCTTTAAAAGCACTTTTTTATTATAAAGAGTTTTTAAGTTATTTTCCCAAAAACCATCAACAAATGATAAGCAAACTCTTCATTAAAAATGATACTTTAATTATTTTAGCCAAACACCATATTGGATACATTGAGCTAAATCATGATAATACCAAAAAAATGATTAAAAGTCTCATAAAAACCTATGTTTTAGCTAAACCAATGAGTAATTTTATCAAAGTAAAAAATATAAGGATATTAAGTGATAGAAACTACATAATACAAAAAAATGTTTCTAAAAAAAATAAAAATTTTATAGAACTATCGGAGGCAAAATTTAAAAACGATATAGAAAATCCTTTTTTATATAACAAATTTGAAGAATTAAGAGAAATTATAAAAAATGCTAGAAGCCGAACTTAAAACACTACCAAATTCATCGGGTGTCTATCAATATTTTGATATTCACGGAAAACTTTTATATGTTGGCAAGGCAAAAAATTTAAAAAATAGAATCAAGAGTTATTTCAATTTTACTCCAAAACTTTGCCCTAATCCAAACAATAGCTTAAGAATTCAAAAAATGATTAGTGAGACTCATCATTTAGAATTTATTACAACAAACAGCGAAGCTGATGCACTAATCTTAGAAAATTCTTTCATAAAACAACTCCATCCAAAATATAATATATTGTTAAGAGATGATAAAACATATCCTTATATTTATTTAGATTTAAATGAAGAATTTCCAAGATTTGAAATCACAAGAAAAATTATAAAAAAAAGTAAAATAAAATATTTTGGACCTTTTTTTAAAGGAGCAAAAGAGCTAATAAATGCTCTATACCTAACTTTTCCAATAAGGCAAAAGAAAACATGTAAAGAACTTTGCTTGTTTTACCAAATAAAACGCTGCAAGGGTCCTTGTGAGAAAAAAATTTCTAAGCAAGATTATGAAGAAATCATACAAAAAGCAACATACGCTCTTTTAAATCCTTTGTCTTTGGTGAAAAATTTAGAAAATAAAATGCTTGAATATGCTAAAAACGAAAATTACGAAGAAGCAGCTCAAACTAGAGATCAGATTAAAACAATTCAAGATTTAAGCATTAAAATCCAAATTGATCTTGCTAAATTAGAAGATTTTGATGTTTTTGCAATATATTGTGAAGAAAATATACTTTCCATGGTTCGTTTTGTTATAAATAATGGAAAAATAATTAGTTCAAATCATAAAATTTTAGTATTAAAAAATCAAAATGAATTTGATAAAAATGCAATTTACAAACAATACATTTTAGAAAATTTTACCAAAGAAACACCATTAAATTCAAATCATATTTATATATATGAAGACTTTGAAGATATGGAACTTTTACAAGATTTACTTAGTGAAAGATTTTCTAAAAAATTTTATATCAAAACACCAAAATTAGGAGAAAAAAAGGATTTATGTAACCTAGCTTTAGAAAATGCAAAAATCAATATACAAAAACATTTAAAAAATGAATACTATTTAATTTTAAAAGAAATTAAAGAGTATTTTAAACTGCAAAATTATCCTAACCATATAGAAATTTTTGATAATTCTCATATGCAAGGAATTGCAAATGTTGGTGCTTTTGTGGTATTTAAAGATGGAAATTTTGATAAAAATTCTTATAGACATTACCATTTAACACATAAAAATGACTATGAACAAATGCTTGAAATTCTTACTAAAAGAGCTTTATCTTTTGATAAAAATCCACCACCTGATTTATGGGTGATTGATGGTGGTAGCACCTTGCTAAAACTGGCAAATGATATTATAAAAAGCTCTGGTGCAAATGTAGATATATTAGCTATATCTAAAGAAAAAATAGATGCAAAAGCTTATAGAGCAAAAGGAAGCGCAAAAGATAAGCTTTATACATTAGAAGGTAAAATCCAACTTTTGCCTGAAGATAAGAAGTTACAATTTATACAAAAATTACGCGATGAAGCGCATCGTTTTGCTATTAATTTTCATCAAAATACAAAAAGAAAGCAAGATTTACAAAGCTCGAAGTTAATACAACTTGGAATTTCTCAAGCTTATATTAAAAAATTTCTAGATTATTATGGTAGTTTTGATAAAATTTTCAAGGCTGATTTTGAAGAATTAAAATTACTTTCAAATGTAAAAACTGCAAAATTAATTAAGGGAAATTTATGATATTAATAGTTACTATTTTAGCTTTATTTATATGTGTTTTAAATTATTATTATATCTTACCTATAGATAAATACCTATTTTTTATGTATAGCAGCATTAGCCTTTTAATTTTGATTATCACTATTTGCTATATAATCATTAAAAACAAAAAGAATAAACAAAATAAAGTTATTTTAGAAGAGATTAATAACCTTTGCAATTTTTCATCATCTTGTAACTTAGGCGATTTAAAACAAATGTTAAAAAACAAATTAGATGTTTTAGAAATCTCTTTAAAAGATAAGGAAAAACAAAATTTTATTTTAGTAAATAAAATAAACTGCATACTTAAAAGCTTGAAATATCTAAAAAATGAAAATAATATTTCTTTTATCCAAAAACTTCAAACCCAATATAAAGATCTTATATTTTTAAAAGAGAATAATATCGCTTTTAATAATCTTAAAATAGCTATTATCAATAACGATGAACTTGAAAATTTCTTATTACAAAACATACTTTTAGAATTTAATATTTATAGTGAAATTTTTAATAATATACAAGATATACCAGATGACTTTTCTTTAATCATATCAAAAAATAACATAGAAAAAGGAAATATCTTATGTTATACATTTACACATATAGATATAAAAGCATTGTTGTCGTTTTTACAAGAAAATTTTAGCCATCTTTGCATTACCAAGGAAAGAGATTTTAATGTTTTAATTTTTAAATCTAGTGTTTTTGAGAATGATTTATTTTTAAATATCACCAATCAATATTTTTCACATAACAATGCTGTTCAATATCTACATGATTTCAAAAATAGCTTAGAAAAAAATTATAAACTAATTTTATTAGATTATGAAGTTATAAAATATGATATTAAGCTTGTAAAAACTATTCTAGAAAATTATAAAATTAAAAATCCTCATGCTAGTATTTTGCTCTTTTCAAAAGATAGGGTTAAAGGCTGTGAGTTTGCTGATGAAATTTTAAATGATATAAATAAAAATGAATGGATTTTACTACTAAAAAAACATATTAATCAAGCTTAGTTCTATGATTAACCGCTTTGTGCAAAGAAATAAAATCAACATTTTCAAGACTAACACCACTTGGAATACCTTGTGCTATTTGAGAAAAATTTAAATTTAAATCTTTTAGTTTTTCTTCTATAAAAAAAACAATAGCATCTGAATGTATTCCTTGCGTAAAAGCAAAAAATATTTCTTTTATGTTTTTATTGCTAATCATAGTTTTTAATTTAATAATATTCTCCTCATTTGTATCATCAAGAACAAAATAAAAACCATCAAAACTTCCACTTTCTTCTAATACAAGTATATCTTTTGGATCTTGCACTAGGCAAATTATAGAATTATTTCTATCTTCATTTGAACAAATTTCACAAAGTTCATTTTCGCTCAATGCTCCACATTGCGTGCATTTTTTTATATTTCTAATTGCATCTTCTATATTATATGAAAGTTTTGAACCAAGTAAAGGATCTTTTACGCATACATGATAGGCAAGTCTTAATGCTGTTTTTTTTCCTATAGTTGGAAGAGAAGAAAAAGCCTTTACTAGCTCATTAAATTTTTCTATCCCTTTCATAATTTATTTTAATCTTGAAAATATAATTTTAAAAGTATGATAACCATCTTCATAACTATAAGTTAAATTATATCCATGAAGATTACATATATTATTTATAATATAAAGCCCTAATCCCATTCCTTCTACTTGAGTATTATACTCTCTTACAAAAGGTTTTAAATAATAATCAAAAGTTTTTTTAAATTGCTTGCCTATATTTTTTACGATAATATAATCAGCAGAACATATAATTTCACAACTTTTATTATCTGAATACTTAATAGCATTATCAATTAAATTTTTAACCATTAATGAAAATAATTCCAAATCTGCTACTATCATAGCATCTTCTTCATAAGTTATTTTAACTTTTTGATAAAAATCATCACTCATTAGATAATCTTCTGCTTGTTCTAAAATTAGACTTAAATGATAAGTTTGCAAATTAAGTTGGCAATTTCTTGATAATACTTTCTCTATTTTTCCAAATTCATCAATCAACAATTCTAATCTTTCAAAAATAGACACCAAACGCTCTTTTTGTTTTTTATCATCAAGCATTTCACATACAATTCTCCCTTTACCTATAGGAGTTTTAAGTTCATGCATTATCATTCTTAAAAAAAATTGTCTAGATTTTATAAGCTCTTGAATTTTATTTATAGCATAATCAAATTCAAAAGAAATTTCTGAAATTTCGTCATTAATTTGCGAATACTCAGATAAAGGTTCAATTTTACCAATACTAATATTTTTAATTTTTTTCTTTAAAATTTTTAGCGGAACTAAAGAGCGGAGTACAGAAAAATACAAAAATAAAATCAAAATCAAGCTAAAAAAGAAACTAAGTAAAAATAAATACTCTAATCTAGCCGATGCATTCAATTCATATAATTGTTTAACATCTGCTTGTTCGACATAAAAAAAGATTTGATTATGATAGATAATAGAAGAAAAACTACCATATATAGAATTAACACTAAAAACTTTTTCACCCTTTGTGGTGATATATTTTTTATTTTGCTCATTTTCAACCATTATAAATGATTGAGAAAGAAGATAATCGTGTATAGAAAAATCCTCTTTCTTCTCTAGATTATAAATAATTTTCTCAATAAGCTCTTTTTGTCTATTTTGTTCATTGGTTAAGTGCGAATCAATTTGAACTTTTCCAAGTAAAACAAACAAAGCACAAACAAATAAAAATGTCGTTACAAAAAGAATAGTAATTTTAAGGTTGATAGTTACTTTCATCCTATTAATTTATAGCCTATTCCTCTAACTGAAAAAATATGTTTTGGTGCTTTTGAACTATCACCAATTTTAGTTCTAAGTCTGCCTATAATTACATCTAAACTCTTAGAGTCTTTATCTTTTAAGCTTTTACAATGATACACAAGTTGCTCTCTACTTACTGAAAAACCATGTTGTCTTATCATATAGCTTAAAATTTCATATTCTGCAGGTGTTAATACTAAAACTTCATCATTATAACTTATCTCATGTCTTTTTTCATCAATTTTAAAAGCTGAATTGATAATTTTTTCTGGAGTTTCATTAACACGCTTTGAACGACGAATTAGGCTCATAATTCTTGCGTGCATTTCTTTAGGATCATAAGGTTTTGGTAAATAATCATCAGCTCCAATTTGAAGTCCTACAATTTTATCACTCAAATCACTTCTTGCCGAAGAAATAATAATAGGTATGCTGTATTTTTCTCTTATTTCACGACATACTTCCAAACCATCAAGACCTGGTAAAGTTAAATCAAGAATTAAACAATCATAATTCTTAATACCAGCACTCATTCCTAAATAAGGATCTTCATAATTGGTAACTTTAATATTAAATTGGGCTAAATACTCTGCTAAAAATTCTGCAAAATCTGGATCATCTTCAATCATTAATACATTAATCATCTTTACCCCTTTTCTATAAAATTAAATATATCAAAAGATTGTATTATAACACATAATTTAATTATTCTCATTTATTTTTTTGCTAAAATTGCATTATTAAAAATATTAAGAGAGGAAAAAAGTGGAATTAAATTACTATGAAATATTAGAAATTTCTCAAAATTCAGACAAAGATACAATAAAAAAAGCATATAGAAAAATGGCTTTAAAATATCATCCAGATAGAAATCAAGGCGATAAAGAAGCAGAAGAAAAATTTAAACTTATAAATGAAGCTTATGAAGTTCTTGGTAATGATGAAAAAAGAAGTATTTATGATAGATATGGAAAAGAAGGTTTAAAAGGACAAAGCGGGGGATTTGGGGGATTTGGTGATGTTGATCTTGGTGATATATTTTCAAGTTTTTTTGGAGAAGGATTTGGTTTTGGGGGTTCAACTCGTAAAAAAGAAAAAGGAAATAAATATCCTCATGATTTAAAAATAGCAACAAAAATTAGTTTTAAAGAAGCTGTATTTGGCTGCAAGAAAAAAATTGATTTTACCTACAAAAGCTTTTGCAAATCCTGCAAAGGAAGTGGCTCAGAAAATGAAAAATTAGATAGTTGTCCTCATTGTGATGGGAAAGGTCAAGTTGGTGTTAGACAAGGCTTTATGACCTTTGTACAAACTTGTGATCATTGTAAAGGTAGTGGTCAAATTATAAAAGATAAGTGTAAAACATGCAATGGCAATGGTTATGAAGAAATTAAAGATAGTGTCGAACTTGATATACCAGAAGGTGTAGATAGTGGTATGAGCCTTAGAGTACAAAACAAAGCCAATGAACTTCCAAATTATTCTCAAAGAGGTGATTTGTATATTAAAATAATAGTAGAAGATGATGATAAATTTATTAGACATGAAGATGATATTTATACTATAGTGCCAGTATTTTTCACTCAAGCTGCACTTGGAAAAACCATTAAAATATCTACCATTAGAGGCGAAACTAATCTCAAACTTCCAGTAGGAGCAAAAGATAAGCAAAAATTTGAATTACCTAATGAGGGTGTCAAAAACATACACAATGGAAAACTTGGCTCACATATAGTTCAAATTGATATTAAATTTCCTAAAAATCTTAACGAAGAACAAAAAAACTTATTGCTACAGCTAGAAAAAAGTTTTGGTATAACTGAGGAAGAATCTACTACAGAACAAGAAGGATTGCTAGATAAAATCAAATCTTGGTTTAATCACTAAGGAAGTTTTAAAGCTAACTCCATAGCTTTAAAAATTTCTTCTGTATTTTTACAATCCAAAAAAAGCTCATAGGCAAACACTCCTTGCCACAAAAGCATTTGCAAACCATCTTTAATTTGTAAATTATATTGTTTTGCTAATTTCATAAAAGGAGTTTGTTTTCCATAAATTACATCAAAAGCATAACTAGCATTCAAAAAAAGATTTTTTAATAAATCTTTACTACAGGGTAAATCCATATTATTTAATCCAGCACTAGTTGTATTAACAATCAAATCAAAATGCTCATTTGGATTTAAATCATCATACAAACAACATTGATAATCAGATAATAATTCTAACCTAGCTTTAGAACGATTTGCAATTAATATTTGAATGTTTTTTGTTTTTAAGGCATAAGCTATGGCTTTAGCTGTGCCACCTGCACCTAAAATCAAAACTTTTTTTACATTATAAAAATCATCTATAGCTTTTAAAAAGCCAATATAATCAGTATTGTAAGCATAAATTTGATTATGTTTATACAATAAAGTATTTGCAGAACCAATACATGTAACACTATCATCTTTAAAATCAGCAATTTTAAAAGCTTCTTCTTTAAAAGGGATTGTAATATTAACGCCATCGAATAATTTTACAATATCTCTGAGTTTTGTTTTATCTTTTAAATGATATTTTACATATACAGCATTTTGCCGAAGAATTTGCAAAGCATTATTGTGCATTCTTGGTGATTTAGAATGCACAATAGGATCACCTATAACAGCAAAAAATTTCATTTTATTCTAAAAGTAAATGCGCCTTTTGCGATTTTAGAACGAACTTTTTCTAATTCTGTTTTTAATTCACTTTCTTTATATGGACCAACTAAAACTTTAGTAAGTTCTTTACCATTAACACTTGTTTTATAAATTTTATACTCATACCCGTTTGATTTAAGAATATTTAATTCTTTAGATTTAGGGTCTAAAGAATTAAGTGAAAATACTTGTATATAAGCACCTGGTTGTAATTGAGTTTGTGAATTAATCGTTGTTACATTTTCAAACAACTCATTTGCATTGGCTTGCTCTGATTTTTTTTGTCCTTCAGTAGTTTTTGTTTTAGGCTTTTCTACAGATTTTGAAGTAACTTTATCTAAAGATTTTTCCTCTTTTTTGTTTTCTTCTTGTTTTGCTTCATTTTGAACAATTTCTTCTTTTGGTTCTATTGTAGAAATTTGATCTAATACACTATTGTTTGCAGTTGGAATTTCTTTTTTTTCTTCTATGGTAGCATTAGTATCAATCAAAGCACTTTCTTCTTTTAATTTTCTCGCTAAAGCTTCAAATTCATCTTCTTCTTTATTACTATCAGTAATAGGTAAAGAATTGAAGTTATCATTATAACTTGCCTGATTTTGAGGTTCAGTAGGCATTTGCAATGTCTTATCTTCACTTGGGTCATTAATTAGCTTCATAACTATCATTACAACTAAAAATACTATAACTAAAATAATAGATCTTAAAAGAATTTTTTTAAGCTTTTCACTTTTATTATTTTTTTGCAAAATAATATCATCAAATTCATTTTTTTTGTTTTCTTCCATTTTTAATCCTTTCTTTTTACATATGTTTAGACCAAGATGCACCGCGTTCTTTTTGATACACCTCATAAGGTAAAGTTAAAATATTAAATTCTCTTGGTATATCCATACTTGGAAACACTTTCCACTCTACTGGCATTTTTTGGGAAAATAATAAAGATAATTTCGAACCCAAAGAGCAAGCCTCATTAAAAGTTGTATGTCCTTTATGAATATACAAATGCAAATGATTATTAGTTCTAGTTTTGTATGCAGTAAAGTTAATAAATCCTTCTTCTCTTAAAACAAGTTGTGCTCTATGCCAAAAACGCTCTGCATTAAAACCATTATAGTCAAATACGATATTTTCCACTTTATCAAAACTATTAATCAAAGAATGTGCAACAATAATCTTTTTTTCCATATGCTCTTGAATAATATTAGCAGTTAATGGAGCATTTATTTTTTCGAATTTATCAAAAAAAACTCTACCTTTATATTCATATTTATTAACTATAGTATCGCGCTTAATATAATAATGGCTTGTTACCATTTTAATTAAAGCTAAATCCATTGTTGTAATCAAAACAAAGCCCTTTCATAAATAATAAAATTACTTGCTAAATCCTTCAGCTTAACCTTAATTTCTTCTTGTAATTTTATATTTTGTATTTCATCTAAAATATCTGCAATATAATTTGCAACAATACTTATTTGTTCTTCTTTAAAACCTCTTGCCGTTAAAGCTGCAGTTCCAAGTCTCAAACCACTTGTTACAAATGGACTTCTTGTTTCACCTGGAACGGTATTTTTGTTTGCTGTAATACCTGCTCTTTCTAAAGCTAAATCCGCATCTTTACCGCTAAATTCTTTATTTAAAAAACTCAACAAAATCAAATGATTATCAGTACCACCACTTACTAAATCATAATTTCTATCTATTAACACTTTTGCTAAAATAGCAGTATTTTTAATGATTTGTTTAGCATATTTTTTCCATTCTTCGCTCAAATTATATTTAAAACCAACAGCTTTCGCAGCAATTACATGCATTAAAGGACCGCCTTGAATTCCAGGAAAAATTGCTGAATTAATTTTTTTAGCAATTTCTTCATCATTACACATGATAATTCCACCTCTTGGCCCTCTTAAAGTTTTATGTGTAGTCGAGCTTACTACATGAGCATAAGGGAAAGGACTAGGGTGTTCCCCTGCTACAACCAAACCTGCAATATGTGCAATATCAGCAAATAAATAAGCACCAACTTCATCTGCAATCTCTCTAAATTTAGCAAAATCAATCACTCTAGGATATGCACTTGCACCACAAACAATAAGCTTTGGTTTAACTTCTTTTGCAATCTCTCTAACCTTGTCATAATTAATTCTTCCATCAAGCTCCACTCCATAAAAAAAACTTTCATAAACTTTTCCAGAAGAACTTACTTTAGCTCCATGGGTTAAGTGTCCTCCATGGCTTAAATCCATACCTAAGATTTTATCGCCTGGATTTAACAAAGCCATATACACACCTTGATTGGCTTGAGATCCCGAATTTGGCTGCACATTTGCAAAATTGCAATTAAAAAGTTTTTTGCATCTTTCTATAGCAATTGTCTCAATCTCATCTACAAATTCACACCCACCATAATATCTTTTGCCAGGATAGCCTTCTGCATATTTATTTGTTAAAATACTTCCCATTACTTCCATAACCTCTGGAATAGTAAAGTTTTCACTTGCAATCATTTCAAGACCATCACATTGTCTTGCTAACTCTTTTTGAGTTAAATCAAAAATCTCTTTATCAAAATTTTCTAGCATCTACTCTCCTTTTGTCTCATTTTTTAGCGGTCTCATTGCTGGAAAAAGCACTACATCACGAATTGATTTTTTATTAATTAAAAGCATTACTAATCTATCTATTCCTATACCTTGACCTGCAGTTGGTGCCATAGCATAACCTAATGCATTGACAAAATCTTCATCCATTTCGCAAGCCTCTTCATCACCTGCATTTTTTGCTTCAATTTGTTTTAAAAATCTCTCATACTGATCAAGTGGATCATTTAACTCATTAAAACCATTTGCTATTTCTCTACCTGCAATGAATAATTCAAATCTTTCAGCAATACTTGCATCCTTATCACTTCTTCTAGATAAAGGACTTATAGAAATAGGAAAATCTATTACGAAAGTAGGATTTATAAGTTTATCCTCTACATAATTATCAAAAAGTTCAGCTTGCAAATGACCTAATTCTAATTTTTCATTAGCTTCAAAACCATCTTTTTTTAATTTTTTTAAAATCAACTCTTTGTTATTAATAAGCTCATCATCTAAACCACCATATTTTTTCAAAGCATCTTTATAGCTAATTCTTTCAAATGGTTTAGAAAAGTCAATGATTTTTTCATCAAATTCAAGTTTTTTATCTAAATTTAGCTTATCCAAGAGCATTGCAAAAAGCTCTTCTGTTAAATCCATTAGATCATAATAATTATGGTAGGCCCAATAAAATTCAATTGTTGTAAATTCGGGATTATGCGTTAAATCCATCCCTTCATTTCTAAAACACCTATTAATCTCATAAACTGCTTCAAATCCACCTACAATCAAACGCTTTAAATACAACTCCGGGGCAATTCTTAAAAATCTTTCTACACCTAAAGCATTGTGATAGGTTACAAAAGGTTTCGCATTTGCTCCACCTGCAATAGGATGCATCATAGGGGTTTCAACTTCCAAAAATCCCTTATTATCAAAAAAAGAGCGTATATAAGAAACGATTTTAGAGCGTACAATAAAGTCTTTTCTTACTTCACTATTCATAATCATATCAAGGTATCTTTTTCTATATCTTTGCTCAATATCGGTTAGTCCGTGATATTTTTCTGGTAAAGGAATTATAGATTTTGTTGCTATTTGAATTTGTTCTACATGAAGGCTAAATTCTCCTGTTTTAGTCATAAACGGAAAACCTTTTACTAAAACAATATCTCCTACTTCAAGATATTTTTTTAAAATAGTAAAATATTGCTCTCCTAAAATATTTTGATTAAAATAAATTTGTAAATTATCTTGCTCATCTTCTATATTAGCAAACACTGATTTACCAGCTAATCTAAGAAGCTTTAATCTTCCTGCCAAAACCCCATATACACTTTCATCTCTTTGGTTTTGATTATCTTTAATGTAAGCAAATTTCTCTTTATATTCAGCTATACTCATTTCTTTTTTTAAAAAATGAGGGTATGGATTAATCCCTAATTCTTTTAATTCTTGTGCTTTTTGAATTTTTTGCTGCTCTAAAATATTATCAAACATTAATATTACCTTTATTTTTACTACATTTTGGACATAGACCATAAAGCTGCATTAAATGTCCTGTTAATTTAAAATTATATTCTTTTGCTATTAACATTTGCTGCTGTTCAATAATAGAATTTTCAAATTCTACAATTTCTCCACAGCTTTTACAAATTAGATGATCATGATGTGGTTTGTTTGCAAGTTCAAATTTTTTTCCAGAAGCACCAAAAGATATAGAAGTAGCCATACCAGAATCTTCTAATAAATTTAAAGTTCTATAAACCGTGGCTATACCTACATTTAAATCAGGATTTTTTTGCTTGATCTCTACATATAAACTTTCTGGAGTATAATGCTCATCACTATTATATAAAGTTTTCAAGAGAATTTCTCTTTGTTTTGTATATTTTAAACCATTATCTTTTAATGTTTTTTTAAAACGCTCAAGCAAAACATCATACTCTATATTTTCAATTTGCATAATTTTCCTCCGAATTTAAACTCAAATTAGCATCATTGATTTGTCCTTGAATTTTATCTATACTATTTTGAGTAAAGTCAGTATTCATTATATACTCACCAGTTTTTCTAAGTATTTCTAAAGTAAAACTATTTTCCGCATATTTTTTTAGACTTGAATTTAAAAAATCAATATTATTTACACAAGCTACTAAAATAGCAAAAACTAAAAATATTTTAGCACTACCAAATAAAAATCCACCTATGCGATCTATAAAACCAAGACCACTCATACTAAACATTTTTGATAATACATTTCCTAAAACCATACACACAATCCAAATAATAATCAACAAAACTAAAAATCCTGCAAAAATGGCAAGATTTTCATTTTGAATTTGATAAAAATTATTATTGATAATTTCAGATATCTCTTTAGCATATCTTGAGGCAAATAAAACACCTCCAACTATACCTATAAGTCCGAAAATTTCTTTAAATAATCCACTAACCAAACCTTTTAAACCCAAAACTAAAGTCAATCCTATAACAAAAACATCAAACCAAGAAAAATTTTCCATTTATTTTATACTCCAAAATATGTTATTTATCACTCTATAATTTTAGGAACAATAAAAAAACCATCTTGTGAATTTGGAGCATATTTGCTAACCATATCAATCACTTCAGATTTTTTAACTTCATCGTTTCTAAAAGGAGTACCGCCATTTGTAGTACTTGTCATAGCTTCAATACTATCAAGTTTAAGCTCATCTAATTTTTCAACAAAATTAACAATTTGACTTAATTGCTCTTCTAGTTCTTTTCTTTTTTCATCAGCTATTTTCAAAGCACTTAATTTCTCAAGTTTAGTAAGTAATTTATCATCAATTTGCATTACACACCTTTTTTGAATTTAAAAATATTTTAATTTTATTATTAAAAAAATTATAACATAAAATAATTTATTTTTTTATTATTATATGATACAATTATGCCTTTATAAAAATTAAATGATTTTTATTTAATTATATAAAGGAAATTTATGGCATTAAAAGAAAATTTAAAAGCTGCACAGCAAGAATTAAATTCTCAAGAACAAATGATAGAAAGTTTTATAAAATCAGAACGCTTTATAAAAAAATACAAATATTACATTATAGCCATAATGGTGCTTTTAGTGGCTTATTTTGGTGGTAATTATATCTACACAATCAATCAAGAAAAAAATATAAAAGCAAGTAATGAAATTTTTATAAATTTATTAAAAAACCCCAATGATAATAAACTACTTGAAGACTTAAAGCAAAGCAATGCTAATTTATATGCAATTTTTATAATGAACCATACGGGTTATGATTTAAACGGAACTGCAAATCTCAACATAGATCCTTTGTTAAAGCAAATTATCTTAGCACAAAATAATCAAAAATCAGACTTTTTAAAAGACTATAATACCTTATTAAAAGGTTTTGATTTTTTAAAAAACAATGATTTTAAAAATGCAGATATTGAATTTAATAAAATTCCTATAAATTCTCCTTTGTGGCAAATTATCACAAGTTTAAAACATTACCAAGGAATCAAATGAGACATTTTTTGTTATTTGCTGTAATATTATTTATATTTAATGCGTGTGGCACAAAAAGAGAGTATTATCAACCATCTCAAGTAAATTCACTTTCAAATACACCAAAGAATATTAGCGGTAAAATTGTTAATTTTAACAATAATGTAGCTCAACTAGACAATAATGCTTTTATAAACAATCTTGGAGACATTGTTAAATTCAAATTAGATAAAAACTACAATATAATTAATACCTATCAAGATGAAATTTTAATTGCTGACGATAATGGAAATTTTAAAATCATTAATCTCAAAGGTGAGGAGTTATATTCTTATAAATTTAATGAAAGTGTGATTAGTGCTAGTTTAGATGGTGATGATATAGCCTTAGTCTTAGCCAGCAATACTTTAGTTTATGCCAATAAAAATCTAGGAATCAAGCTTTTACAAAACCTAGGAACGGCTTATGCTCAAGATAGTCGCTACGCTAGCCCATATTTTTTAAATACTATTATTATATATCCTATGCTTAATGGAAAATTAGCCATAGTAAATAAAAGTACATTAAAAATAAGTAGAGAGATTATAGTAAGCAGCGAAGAGTTTTTTAATAATATAATCTACCTTCATATCAAAAATGATACAATGATAGCATCAACAGCTGAAAAAGTAATTGTCGTAACACCAAATAGAACATTGTATCTTAATGAAAACATTAAAGAAGTTAATGCCAACGACAATGAAATTTTTATACTAACAAAAGATGGTAGAATTATTAAAAATGATTATAATCTTAGAAAAATAGATGAGATAAAATTCCAATTTGCTTTATTTTCAAAAAGCACTTTATATAACAACTCTTTATATGTATTTGAAAAAACAGGTTATTTAATAAAAATAAATACAGATTTGAAAAATTTTATTGTTTATAAATTAAATGATGCTGTAGATAAAAAAAGCTTTATGGCTAATGGTAAATTTTTCTATCAAAATAAAATGTTAGAATTTAATTAAAAGCATTTTTGATCAATAAGGAAGTGTTTATGTTATTATGTGATATTGGTAATACTACAGCAAGCTTCTTGAATGATCAAAAATTTCAATCTATGAATATTGAACATTTTTTACAATATGAACCAACAGAAAAAGTATATTATATAAATGTCAATCCTAATCTAGAAGAAAAACTAAGACAAAATTCTTTATATATAAATCTAGCTCCTTATTTTAATTTTGATACAATTTATAAAAATTTAGGTATTGATAGGATTGCAGCTTGCTATACTATAGAAGATGGAGTAGTTGTAGATGCAGGATCGGCTATCACTGTAGATATAGTATCAAATTCTATTCATCTAGGTGGGTTTATATTACCAGGAATTGAAAACTATAAAAAATCATTTATAAACATCTCATCTCGATTAAAATGTGAATTTAACACACAAATCAGCTTTGATGCTTTTCCACAAAAAACAGCAGACGCTTTAAGTTATGGAGTATTTAAAAGTATTTATTTGCTTATAAAAGATAGTGCCTATAATAAAAAATTATATTTTACAGGTGGAGATGGACAATTTCTTGCTAATTTTTTTGATTATGCAATCTACGATAAATTTTTGATTTTTAGAGGTATGAAAAAAGCTGTTTGTGAAAATTTTAAACTTTAATTATTTTCCTTTTCTACTTTAATCACATTATAAGCTTTATTTAAACATAGAGCAATTATATTTTGATATTATTAAACAAACTAAATACTTTGCAAAAAGGAATAAAAATAATGGATCAAAAACATTTTGATACTATAGTAATTGGTGGTGGCATATCTGGTGCTGCTGTTTTTTATGAACTTGCTAGATATACAAATATTAAAAACATAGCTCTTTTGGAAAAATATAGTAGTGCTGCAACACTTAATAGTCATAGCACAAGTAATTCTCAAACTATCCATTGTGGTGATATAGAAACAAACTACACCTTAGAAAAAGCAAAAAAAGTAAAAAAAACAGCAGATATGATAGTTAAATATGGACTTTTACAAAATGCTCAAAACAAATTTATGTATTCGCATCAAAAAATGGCTCTTGCTGTTGGAAATAATGAGTGTGAATATATGAAAAATAGGTATGAAGAATTTAAACAATTATATCCTTACATCAAATTCTTTACAAAAAAAGATATAAAAAAAATTGAGCCTAATGTAGTACTAAACGAAAATAAAACAGCAGATAGAACAGATGAAATTGTGGCTATGGGTGTAGAAGAAGGGGAAATCTTCACTACGGTAGATTTTGGTTTAATGAGTCAAAATTTAATAGAACAAGCTTGTTTACAAGGAAAAAATACTTATGTTGCATATAACCAAGAAGTAATATTTATAGAAAAAAGAGATGGTATTTTTTATATAAAAACGAGAGATTTTAAAGAATATAGTGCAAAATCTATTATAGTTAATGCTGGAGCCCATTCGCTATTTTTAGCACATAAAATGGGAATAGGACTAGACAAATCATGTTTTCCTGTCGCAGGAAGCTTTTATATGGCTAAGGAAAAAATTTTGAATGGTAAAGTATATATGGTTCAAAATCCTAAACTTCCTTTTGCGGCACTACATGGTGATCCTGATTTGCTAGCTAATATGAATACTCGTTTTGGTCCAACAGCTTTGGTTATTCCTATGCTAGAGCGATATCATGGATTTAAATCTTTACCTGAATTTTTTAAAACACTTAATCTTGATATGAATGTAGTAAAAATTTGCTTTAATCTTTTTAAAGATCCAACCATTAGAAATTACATACTTTATAATTATTTATTTGAAATTCCATACATAAACAAAAGATTATTTGTAAAAGATGCAAAAAAAATTGTTCCTAGTTTAACAACAAATGATATTTACTATGCTAAAAATTTTGGTGGAGTAAGACCGCAAGTTCTTGATAAAAAATCAGGAGAACTAATGCTTGGAGAAGCTAGCATAACCGAAATACCAGGAATTGTATTTAATATGACCCCTAGCCCTGGAGCTACAAGCTGTCTTGGAAATGGTTATAAAGATGCTAAACTTATTTGCCAGTATTTGGGCGCAAGTTTTAATGAGGATTTATTTACCAAAGAATTACTATAAAAGGACTAAAAATGCTAAAAAAAACAAAAATAGTCGCAACCATTGGCCCAGCTAGTGAAAATGAAGCAATCATTAGACAAATGATAATTAATGGAGTAAATGTATTTCGTTTAAATTTTTCCCATGGAACCCATGAATATCATAGTAAAAATTTAGAAACAATCAGAAAAATTGCCTCAGAATTAAACGCTAGGGTTGGTATTTTGCAAGATATTAGCGGTCCAAAAATCAGAACATTAAAAATTCCTGAACCATTTGAGTTAAAAAATGGCGATAGATTAGACTTTTACAAGGATACATTTGATGGTGAAAAGCTTTCCAATGAACATTACAAGGTTTGCATTAATCATCCTGAAATTCTTTCTATGTTAAAGGTCGGAGAATATATCTATCTTTGTGATGGCTCTATTAAAACAAAAGTTATACAAGTTGAAAATAATTTCATTCAAACCCAAGTAGAAAATAATGGGATACTAAGCTCTAATAAAGGAATTAACTTCCCAAATACAAAAATCAATATAGATATTATCACACAAAAAGATAAAAATGATTTAACTTGGGGTATTAAAAATGATGTTGATTTTCTAGCTATATCTTTTGTACAAAATGCACATGATATTGATGAAGTAAGAAAAATTTTAGATGAAAACAATGCTAAAATAGCTATTTTTGCAAAAATAGAAAAATTTGATGCTGTGGAAAATATAGATGAGATTATAAACTGCAGTGATGGCATCATGGTAGCAAGAGGGGATTTGGGTATAGAGGTTCCATATTATAAAGTTCCAAATATACAAAAGCTAATCATCAAAAAAGCTAATGAAGCTAACAAGCCAGTTATCACAGCCACACAAATGCTTTTTTCTTTAGCAAAATCCAAAACCGCTACAAGAGCTGAAATTTCAGATGTTGCAAATGCGGTATTAGATGGAACAGACGCAGTAATGCTTAGCGAGGAAAGTGCTGTAGGGATTGATCCAGCTAATGCTGTAGATATAATGACCCAAACTATTATAGAAGCTGAAAAAAATTATCCTTATAATAAATTTGAAAATTTTAAATGCTTCAGCGAAACAGACATAATAACCAAATCAAGCACACAACTTGCAACAAATTTAAATGCAGATGCTATTTTTACACTTACAAGTAGTGGCGCATCAGCTATTAAAACTGCAAGATATCGACCAAAAATGGATATTATAGCTATAACTCATTCTAAAAAAACATTAAACTTTTTGAGTATAGTATGGGGAGTTCAACCAACTATATTAATAGAAAAACATGAAAATTTAACAAAGCTTTTAAGCAATTCAGTAAAACTTGGAATAGAAAAAGGGCTAATGAGCAAAGACGGAGTATATACACTTACTGCTGGTTTTCCAGTAGGAGTTGCAGGTAGTACAAATCTTATTAGAATCTTACAAAAAGAACAAATTGAATATTATTTGAGCTTGAATAAATAATCAAGCTCAATATCTTTGATCTATTAAATCACATAAACAATGAATAATTAAAATATGCATTTCCTGAATTCTAGCCGTATCATTAGATGGAACTACTAAATTTATATCACAAATTTTATTCATATCGCCACCATTTTTTCCACTAAGTCCTATACAAAGCCCACCAAGTTCTTTTGCTTTTTCAAAAGCATTTAAAACATTTTTACTCTTACCACTAGTTGAAATTCCGATCAAGACATCATTTTTATTAAATAATGCCTCAACCTGTCTTGAAAATACAAATTCAAAACCATAATCATTTCCTATAGCACTGAGTGCTGAAGTATCAGTGGTTAATGCCACAGCAGCTAATGCTTTTCTTTCTTTTTTATACCTTCCACTAAGTTCAGCAGCAAAATGCTGAGCATCAGCAGCACTTCCACCATTACCACAAATTAATAGTTTTCCATTATTCTCTAAGCAATTCGTCAAAATTTTAGCCACTTTTAAAATATCTTCTTTTAGTGTTATAGTTTTTTCCAACACTTCTTTGTGTATATTAAATTCATTTTCTATTTTTTCTATCATTCTTTATCCTGTTTATAATATTTGTAGTACTAAAACCATCTTCAAATTCTATCAATTTAACTTTTTTAACTAAATTTGAGCCTATTATTTCCTTATCTTTATAATCAGCTCCTTTTACTAAAATATCAGGCTTTAAAAAGCTAATTAACTCATAAGGAGTATCTTCATCAAAAATCACAACATAATCAACAAAATACAAACTAGCAAGCATACAAGCTCTATTAAATTCATTATTTATAGGTCTATCATTTCCTTTTAATCTTTTTACACTTTTATCAGAATTTAAACCTATAACTAAAATATCGCCTAGTTTTTTTGCTTTTTCAAGATATTTTATATGACCAAAATGCAAAATATCAAAACATCCATTTGTAAAAACTATTTTTTTATTTTGTGTGATTTTTATAAGTTCTTCTTTAGTTTTTATCTTATCTTCAAAAGATGATTTTTCAAGATTTTTAACCTCATCAAAACTTACACTCACACTTCCTACTTTAGCTACAACTACAGCTGCTACTTTATTTGCCAACTCACAAGCTTTTAAAATATCTATATTTAAAGATAATGCATAAGCAAGCATAGCTATTACACTATCTCCAGCTCCTGTTACATCATAAACTTCCAAAGCTTTAGCGGGAATTATGTGTAATTTTTCATCAAAAACCGCTATTCCTTCTTCTGATAAAGTAATAATAGAATATTTTAAACCATAATCATCTTTTAATTTTTTTATAAAAAATTCTAAATTATCTAAACTATCAATTCCTAAAGCATTCATAGCTTCTTTTTTGTTTGGAGTAAGCAAAGTAGCATTTTTATATTTTGAAAAATCATTTCCTTTTGGATCTACCAAAATAGGTATATTTAAAGAATTTGCTATGTTTATAAGCTCTTTGCACACTTTATCACTTAAAGTGCCTTTTTTATAATCACTTAAAATAACAGCTTTAAAATCTTTTATTATTTTTTTAAATTCGCTTATTATTTCATTTTCTAATTTTGTCTCAAAGTCATTTTCATCATCAAGCCTTAAAACTTGTTGAGAGTGAGATAAAATTCTACTTTTTAAAGGCGTTTTTCTATCTTTTTCTATAAATAATTTTGCATTTAAATTTTCTTGCAAAAATTTACCGCTTTCATCATCACCAATAACACCTATAGCATAAACATCAGCACCTAAACTTTTTAAATTTGCATAAACATTACCAGCTCCGCCTAATCTTTTATCTTCTTTTTTTGATTTTACCACCATAACAGGTGCTTCAGGACTTATCCTTTCACAATCGCACCATATATAATGATCTACCATAAAATCGCCTACTACTAAAATTTTAGGATTTTTAGAAGTTAAAAAATCAAACATTTACTTCCTTTTGAAAAATTCTTTTTATCTCAGGTAAATAATCTTTTATGCCATCTTCTAAGCTAAATTTTGGTCTATAAGAAAAATTTTCATCTAATTTTGCTTGAGTATGAAATTGATAAGCTTTTATATAAGGATTTGGCATATATTCACATTTTAAATTTGTATTTAATTCTTTTTGTAAAATATCTACTATATCTTGAAAGGTTCTAGCAACTCCAGTTGCTACATTATAAATTCCACTTTTTGAATTTAAACAATCAAGATTTGCATTTACAGCATCTTTAATATAAACAAAATCTCTATAAATCTTATCGCTTCCTTCAAATAAACGCGGATTTTTATTTGATAAAATTTGCAAACCAAACTGCAATATCATAGAAGCGGTAGTATTTTTAAAAAATTCATTTTTGCCATAAACATTAAAATATCTAAGCCCTACTATATGCATTTTATCAAAATATTTTTTAGCTAAATTATCCATCATCAATTTTGAAAAAGCATAGGGATTTTTTGGAATTTCATGCTCTCCTACACATTGTGGGCTAGGCGCATCTCCATACACTGAAGCTGAGCTGGCATAAATTAATTTGCAATTATTTTTTAAACAAATATCTATTAAATATTTAAAAGTATTTAAATTTGTTGTTAAAACTTTATTTTGATCATAAACTGTAGTATCAGAAATCGCAGCTTGGTGAAAAATAACATCAGGTTTAAAATCTTTAATTTTTTCATAAACTTGCATATCATTTATATCAGCTGTAAAAATTTCTCCTTTAAAGTCTAGCAAATTCTTAAAATGTCCAAAACATTCTAAATTTCCATTATCTAATTTATTATTAGTTCTCATTTTATCTATAATCAAAATTTCATGATTTTGCTCTTGTAATTTTAAAGCAAGATTTGAACCTATAAAACCAGCTCCACCTGTTATAACAACTCTCATCTTAATCCTTTAAATATTTTAAAAGTTCTTTTAAATTTTTAAAAACTTTGTAATTTTCATCATCTTTGTAATTTTCATCATCTTTGTAATTTTCATTTATCAAAAATAAATTTTTAACATTTGCATTTATTCCTGCTTGCATATCTGTTATATTATCACCTATAAAAAAAGATTTTTCCATATCTATATCAAATTCTTTTTGCGCTTTTAAAAGCATAGCGGGTTTTGGTTTTCTGCATTCACAACCTTGCAAATGAGGACAATGATAAATTTTTTCTATTTTTATATTTTTTTTATAAAATTCATCTTTCATAAACGAGCTTAATATTTGAAAATCATTTTCAGTGTAATAACCTCTTGCTATGCCTGATTGATTTGTTATTACAAAAATTAAAAAATCTTTTTGTATAAAAAAATTACAAAGCTCAAAAATACCATCACAAAATTCAAAATCTTTTATTTTATGAACATATTTTTTATCTATATTTATAATTCCATCTCTATCTAAAAACAAGGCATTTTTTTTCATAAAAAAATTATAATGTATTTTTATTAAGATTTTTATAATTTATCAAATATTTTTTTTAAGCGAATTTAAATCAAAAAATCATATAATAAAAATATTCAATTATGAATTTTTAATTATATTAGGAGTGATACAATGAAAAAATTACTTGTTTTATCAGCTTTAACATGTCTTGGCGTTTCAGCTTTTGCTGCAGATGGCGCAACACTTTATAAAAAATGTGCAGTTTGCCATGGTGCTAAAGCAGATAAGGTATATCTTAATAAAGTTCCTGCTTTAAATTCTTTAACTGCAGCTGAAAGACTACAATTTATGAAAGAATACGCAGCTGGCACAAGAAATGCTTATGGACAAGGTGCTATTATGAAAATCAACCTTAAAGGTTTAACAGAAGCAGATTTCCAAGCAATTGAAAATTACATAGAAAGCTTAAAAAAATAATCCAACAGCCTTTATGGCTGTGTTTTTTGATTTTTCTTTTCTAAGGCATCTTTTTTTCTTTTTTCTAAAATAATTGCATCATTTAAGGCATCTTCACTATCATTTAAAATTGTAAATTTACGATCATCATCAAATTGTTTATTTTTAATACCCCAAAGCAAAGAAATAATTGCCAAAAATAAAGCAACTAATGAAACCCCTATCATCATTATCAAAACACCATTCATTTTTTTATCCTTAAAGCATTTAAAACAACTATTATACTACTAAATGACATTGATAAAGCAGCTATTAATGGGTTAATCAATCCAAAAAAGGCTAAAGGTATAGTTAAAGCATTGTAAAACAAAGAAAAAGTTAAATTCTGTTTTATTGTAAAATAAGTTTTTTTAGCCAATTCTATAGATTTTTGCAAACTTTTTAAATCATTTTTAAGTAAAACCACATCACTATTTTCCATAGCAAGTTCAGAACCTTCTTTTAGCGAAATTCCAACACCTGCATAAGCTAGAGCTAAAGCATCATTTACCCCATCTCCAACCATTAAAACTTTACCCTGCTGGTTTAATTCATCTATTGCTTGCATTTTATCCTCTGGCATACACAATGCTTTAAAATTTTCTATTTCCAATTCTTTAGATACTTTATCTGCTGCATAAAAATTATCTCCAGTTAGCATATAAATTTGTATATTTTGCTTTTTTAAAAATTTAATCAAATTTTTAGCATATTCTCTAATGTTATCTTCTAGTTCAAATACAGCCATTATTTTTTTATTTTTGACAAAAACAAAATGTGTATTTTTGAATTCTTCAGTTTTAACATTATTTTCTTTAATAAATTTCTCGTTTCCACCTAAAAATTCATCATTTCCAAAAAAGGCTTTATATCCTCTTGCTTGAAAATTTTGCACATTATTAAATTCCAATCTCTCATATTCTTTTTCATTAAAAAATTGCAAAATGCTTTTAGCAACAGGATGATTGGTTAAATGCAAGAAACTGATTAACTCATTTTTATTTAATTCTTTATCTAAAATATATTTCTTTACCTCTAAACTAGCCCTTGTCAAAACACCTGTTTTATCAAAAACAGCAATATTACATTTACTCAAATCCTCCACAACACCAGCCTCTTTGAATAAAATTTTTTCTTTCAATCCAACACTAATAGCTATCAAAGAACAAACCGGAGTAGCTAAGGCCAAAGCACAAGGACAAGCTATAATTAACACTGAAACCATACGCACCATAGCTTCCTCAAAACTTAAATTTAAAACAAAAAAAGTAAAGACAAAGCACAACAAAGCACAAGTTAAAATAATAGGAGAAAAATAACCGCTAATCTGTTGTATCATTTTTTCTATTTTTGCTTTTTTTGTGCTTGAATTTTCAAGTAGTGTAATGATTTTAGCTAACTTAGAGTCCTTATAACAGGCTTTTGCTTCATACAAAGCATTACCACTTAAAACCAGTGAAGCAGAATAAATTTCATCATTTTTTTGCATATCAATCGGCAAACTCTCTCCGCTTAAACTTGAAACATCTAAACTAACATTGCCACTGATACACACACCATCAATTAATACTCTATCACCTTCTTTTAATTCTATAATATCCCCTATTTTTATCTCTTCCACATCAACATTTTCTATTTTTTCGTTTTTTAATACCCTAACTTCATCAACCAAAAACGAACGCAAATGATCAAGAGTATCCAAAGCTTTTTTCTTACTCAAAAGCTCTAAATATTTTCCTACAAAAACAAAACAAATAATCATAGCAACAGAATCAAAATACACTTGAGAAGATCTTGAAAACATAGCCCATATTGAATAAACATAAGTTAAGCTTGCCCCGCTAATTACCAAAGTATCCATATTGATACTTTTAAATTTTAAAGCATAATAAGCATTTTTATAAAAAATTGAACCTGTATAAAAAAGCACAGGAGAACAAAGTAAAAATTCAGCAAAATGCAAAATATCCTTGATATCAGCTTCCATTCCACTAAAAAATCCTGCATATTTTGCAACTGAAATCCACATAATATTCATAACACAAGCAATAGCAACTATTAATTTTGCATAAAAATCTCTTTTAGTTTGAGTTGCTCTTTGCTCGTTTTTTGTAGGTAAATATACACTAGCTTTATAACCTATACTCTCTATACTTTGTAGTATTTTTGTTAAACTAATAACATTATCATCAAAAACAACTCTAGCTTTATGTGAAATAGAATTTATATCTACATCTATAACACCATCGCATTTTATAAGAATTTTTTCATTAAGCCAAATACAAGCAGCACAGTGAATTTCTTCTATCAATAAAAAAATTTCACTAAAACCTTCTTTAGTTTTTTGTATGTATTTTTCATAATTTTTATGAACATGCTCTATCACAACCGGGGTTAATGTTTGGTTACCAAGTTTTTCATAAAATTCTTCCAGTTTATTTTCTTGCAATATCTCATAAACACTTTCACACCCTTTACAGCAAAAATAATTTCCATTTTTTACTATCATTTGATTTTGCTTGAAACTCAATTGACAATGTTTGCATTTCATCTTATACTTTCAATGTTATTTTTATAATATTTTATCATTTTTTTTAAATTCATAGTTTTAAAAATATTTACAAAGCTATATTATAATTTTAAAAACTTGACAAAAAAGCATTTTTTTGAATAAAATCTTGATATTCATTTTTTAAATACTACATTTTCTACATTTTAGAGGATATATGGAAAATACAAAAGAAAAAAAACAACATCAAAGAACACACATTCCAGTGGAAGGTTACAAAATAGAAGATTTAAAGTTGCTAGATTTGGAAAGCTTAGTAAAAATAGCCAATGAAGCTGAAATAGAAAATCCAAGAGAATTTAGAAGGCAAGATCTTATTTTTGAGATTTTAAAAGCTCAAACTAAAAAAGGTGGCTTCATACTCTTTACAGGAATTTTAGAAATTTCACCCGAGGGTTATGGTTTTTTACGCGGAATGGATTCTAATTTAAGCGATAGTGTAAATGATGCTTATGTATCAAACTCTCAAATTAGAAAATTTGCATTGCGTGTAGGAGATATAGTTACTGGTCAAGTTAGAGAGCCTAAAGATCAAGAAAAATACTATGCTCTATTAAAAATCGAAGCAATCAATTATCTTCCATTAAAAGAAGCCAGGGAAAGACCTTTATTTGATAATCTTACTCCAATTTTTCCAACTGAAAAGATTAAACTAGAATACGATCCTTTAAAGCTTACAGGAAGAATGCTTGACTTATTTGCACCTATTGGAAAAGGGCAAAGAAGTTTGATAGTTGCGCCTCCAAGAACTGGTAAAACAGAGCTAATGAAAGAACTAGCAACTGCTATTGCTAAAAATCATCCAGAAGCTCATTTGATTGTGCTTTTAGTAGATGAGCGTCCTGAAGAAGTTACAGATATGCAAAGATGTGTAAAAGGGGAAGTATTTAGCTCTACTTTTGATTTACCTGCTTATAACCATGTAAGAGTAGCTGAACTTGTTATAGAAAAAGCAAAAAGAATGGTAGAAACAGGTAAAGATGTGGTTATTCTACTTGATTCTATTACAAGATTAGCTAGAGCTTACAACACCGCTACTCCAAGCAGTGGAAAAGTTTTAAGTGGTGGGGTTGATGCAAATGCTCTTCATAAGCCAAAAAGATTTTTTGGAGCTGCTAGAAATATAGAGCATGGTGGCTCTTTAACCATCATAGCAACAGCGCTAATTGAAACGGGATCAAGAATGGATGAAGTTATTTTTGAAGAATTTAAGGGAACAGGAAATAGTGAGATTGTTCTTGATAGAAATATTTCAGATAGAAGAATTTATCCTGCGATTAACATCATAAAATCAGGTACTAGAAAAGAAGAGTTGCTTCAAGGTATTGAAAAACTCCAAAAAATTTGGGCGATTAGATCAGCTATTTCGCAAATGGATGATATAGAAGCATTAAAATTTTTATACTCTAAAATGCTAAAAACTAAAAGCAATGAAGAGTTATTATCTATCATGAATGAGTAATGATGCTTCAAGCACTCGCTGTAAAATACAGACCAAAAAATTTCAATGAACTTATAGGACAAAGCACTGTTTCCACAAGTTTAAAATATGCTCTTGATAACAATCGTTTAGCACATGCTTATTTGTTCTCTGGGTTACGAGGAAGTGGGAAAACATCAAGTGCAAGAATTTTTTCAAGAGCTTTAGTATGCGAAAAAGGACCAAATGCTAATCCTTGCGGGGAATGTTCTCAATGTCTATCTTCACTAAATGGTTCTAATATAGACATTATAGAAATGGATGCTGCAAGCCATAGGAGTTTAGAGGATATTCAAGAACTTATCGAGCAGGTAAAATATGCTCCTTCTTTGGCTAGATTTAAAATTTTTATTATCGATGAAGTGCATATGCTTACTCCACAAGCGGCAAATGCTTTACTTAAAACCCTAGAAGAACCACCAAGTTATGTAAAATTTATATTAGCAACAACTGATCCTTTAAAACTTCCCGCTACAGTTCTTTCAAGAACTCAACATTTTAGATTTAAACAAATTTCCACCCATGATATTTTAAACCATCTTGAATGGATTTTAGACAAAGAAAATATCAACTATGAAAAAGAAGCTTTAAAACTCATAGCAAGAAGTGGAAATGGCTCTTTAAGAGATACTTTGACTTTACTAGATCAAGCCATAGTATATTGCCAAAATCATATACAAACACAAAAAATCACCGCTATGCTAGGCTTTTTAGATCCAGCTAAAATTGAAGAATTTTATCAAGCTATTTTAGCCAATGATAAAGATAAAGTTCTTGAGTTTTTAAAAGAATTTGAAGATTATGAAGCAAGCAATATTATTGATGAGATGATATTTTTTCTAAAAGAAGCATTTTTTGCCAAAAATAATCTTTTTTCTATGTTAATTTATGAAAGATTTTTTAGAATTCTTTCACGCGCTAAGACTATGTTAAATTCTAGTGATGATGATAGTTTTGTCCTTTGCGTTATGGCTTTCATGCTTATAGAGGCAACTTACCTAAAAACTATTGATGAAGTTATTTATACAAACAAAACTCTATCAAATGAAAATATTCAAAAACCAAAACACCAAGAGTTGCTTTCTACACAAAATCCAAAAGAAGAAAAACTCAATCCTTATGAAAGTTTATTAAAAGCTATATACAAAAGAGATTATGATTTGGCTGAAGTTTTCAAAAAAACAACGCAATTTATTTCTTTTGAAGATGATATTTTAAATATTAGTTCGCATGCTAAAGATGATGATAGAATCGTTTTAAATAATGGTTTTAAATTAATCAAAACCTTACTCCACGAACTCTTTGGAGAAAAAGCACAAATTAAAATTCAAAAAATAGAAACTATAGATACACAAAAACTACAAGATATATTCAAAGAACCTATAAAACAAGAAGTAAAAAGTACTCCAAATTTAAATGAGCATTTTGAAAACTTTAAAAAAGACGCTAAAAAATACGATCCTAAAGATGAAACCAAAGAAGCTCTTAACAAGCTCTTTGGCTCCCCAACAATACAAAATTAAAAACTACCATTGATTGAGATATAAATTCTTCTTCCCTCTTCTATGCGGTTATAAGTATTCACCCAAACATCTTCACCTTTATTTTTATAAGATTCCCAATCATTAGTAAAGCTTTTATCAAAAAGATTATAAATAGCCGCATTAATATTCCAATTTTTATTTATATCATAACGCACGCCCATAGAAGCTAAAAAGACATCTTGGTAATATTCTCTATTGATATTTGTATCACCCATATAACGATCTATTTGCCACTCACCTTTTATCCATGGAGTAAATTTGTTAAAGATACTATAACTTGCTTTTAACATGATATTATGCTTTAAACTATTTTCCTCTGGTTTTCCTATCATAGTTTTATCTTGTGCATCTTTTATTTCACTATCAAGATAAGTATAAGCTAAATCTAAATTTAAATGCTCCATAGGAGTAATCCCTGCTCCAAATTCTATTCCCCTATACTCAACTTTACCATGATTGATCGCTTGATAGCATGTGTTAGCTTCACATTTACCAATACCTAAAATCATATCACCATTACTAAATTTTTGACTAGAAATTTTGTCTTTAAAATTTGTTAAAAACCCAGTGGCTGAAATATAAAACAAATCATTATTATAAACAGCAGCTAATTCATAATTAAGCGAAGTTTCTTCTTTTAAATTTGGATTTCCATACATAGGGTATTTACCTTGACCACCATAATTATAAGCCCCATTTATTAATCTATTTGCATAAGGTGTTCTAAATCCTGTAGATACACCCCCCTTCAAAGTAAGCTCGTTGGTAGGATTATAAACTAAATAAGCTCTTGGAGAAAGATTATTTCCAAAAATTTCATGATGATTATATCTTGCACCAAAAGTAAGCCTTAAATCATCTCTTATACTATATTCATCTTCTGCAAAAAAGGCTAATAAATATTGATCAAAATTAGTAGGATTAGCTATTTTATCTTGCATTTTTTCAAGTCTGTATTCACCACCCACGCTTAAAATATGACTTTGACCCAAAGGTATAACTGATCTAGTATCTAAAATAATATCTTCAGCGACTATATCTCTATTTTGTCCTAAAAACGGCTGAGTTTTTTGACCAACCACCTCACGACCATCATTACTTACGCGATTATATTGTAAAGTGGAAGTAATTGAAAAATTCTCATAAACACCCTCATGGCTTAAATAAGTTACTAGCTTATCAACTTGCATAGTGTCTGTATAGCCACCGGTTAAAGAGCCATCATTTTTATCAGTTGGTTTGGTTAAAGTTCCCAATTGACCTTTTTTATTATCATAATGATTTCTTGAAAAATCAATATCAAATATCAAAGTATTATAATCATCTACTAAGTAATTTAACCTAGTTCCTAAATTGAAATTATTTGCTTTTGTAGGGCTTTGTGCTTGATCGCCCTGAACTCTTTGACCGCTTCCATTGCTAAATTCAACATTAGATTGTTCTCTATAAAACTCTCTAAAACGCAAAGTAAGTCCCAAACGATCATTCATCAATGGACCACTAGAATATATACTTGTACCATAAGTATTACCCCATTCTTTATGTGTATTAAAAATACCATCCAAACTGACTGATGTTTCCCACTCATTGCTTACTTTTTTTGTGATGATATTCACAACTCCACCCAAAGCTTCAGAACCATATAAAGTACTCATTGGTCCTTTTATTACCTCTATCCTTTCTATGCTAGAAATTGGAGGTAAGAATGAATTTGAAATTTCATTAAAACCATTAGGCCCTACTTCTCCACCTATTCCTTGACGGCGTCCATCGATTAAAATTAAAGTGTATCCGGTAATGCCTCTCATGGTAATATTATAAGAGCCAGTTTTTCCTTTACTAGCAAATAAATCCACACCAGGAATATCAGCAATAGCTTCAGCAACATCTCTATAAGGCTTACTTTCTAAGTCTTTTTTGCTAATCACATTTATAGTAGCAGGAGCTTCTTTGATATCTTGAGAAAATCCAGAAGCACTTACTATAGAACTATCTAATAAAACTTCTTGTGATAAAGCATTGCAAACTAAAAGACTAGCAACACAAAACGATAAACAATGTTTTTTCATTATTTCCTTTCTTAATAAACAAATTTTCAAAATTAGAATATTATGATAATAATTATTAATTTAAAATAAATTTATTGTATCAATTATGATAATTGTTATTAATAAAAAATTTAATTTTTGGTAATATAATCACAAAAATTTTTAAGTGAGGATGTATGGAATTTTTAAAAACTTATATTGATTTAATTATATTTATTGTTTTAGGGATAATGGCATTTATTGCTATATGGTGCACCATAGAGCGTATTTTATTTTTTAGAAAAATTAAACTCAATGACTATCAATGTCAAGAAAAATTTGATGATGCTATTAGTGAAAATCTCACTATGCTTTATATTATTTACACTAATGCTCCTTATGTGGGACTTTTAGGAACTGTAATAGGAATTATGATTACATTTTATGATATGGGTGCAAGCGGAAATATTGATGTAAAATCTATTGTTATTGGTTTATCATTGGCTTTAAAAGCCACTGCTTTAGGAATTTTAGTCGCTATTCCTTCGTTAATGGCTTATAATGGGTTGCTTAGAAAAATATCGATTTTAAGCAACGCATATCGCATTTTTAAGGATAAAAATGCTTAAATTGCCAAAAAACGAAGGTTTAAACATCATTCCTTTTATAGACATAATGCTTGTTTTACTAGCCATTGTTTTAAGCATATCTACTTTTATTGCACATGGTGAAATCAAAATCAATCTACCTCAAAGTGAAAATTCAAATTCTACAAATGAAAACAAAGATAAAATAAGTATTTTGATTGATAAAGAAAATAAATTTTATATTAATGGAAAAACAACTTCCTTAGAAGAAATAAAAGCAAAAATTAACACTATAGACTCTAAAACCTTAGTAGAGTTAAAAAGCGATAAAGAAGCAAAATTTGAGAGTTTTGTAAAAATTATTGATATTTTAAAAAATAAAAATCATGAAAATTTTCAAATCTTGACAGAGCAAAAAAGATGAAAGCTTTCATAAACAACCATAAAAATCAATCATTTCTTATCACCTTATTTCTTTTTGCACCCTTATTTCTTATTTTCATTTATTCTAAAAATTTTTTACATATACAGCATAGCACTACAAAAGAAGAAAAATTTAACATAGCTATAAAACAATTTTTGCAAGATTCCTCTAAAACAGAAAACGAGCAACCAAAACAAGAAAGAGTTAAAAAAATAGAGCAAGTCAAAGAAAAAGCTATTATTCAGCCTAAAAAAGCAAAATCTTTAACTAATGCTAAAACAATAAATCAACCAAAAGAAGTAAAGCCTCAACAACCCATTATCACCCAAGAACAAAACACCCAACTAGCTTCTCAAGAAAACATAACCTTATCTAATAATAATGAACTTTTAAAAGAAGTCAAACAAGCTATAGATGAAGCTTTAGTTTATCCTAGACAAGCTAAAAAAATGCGCATGAGTGGTGAAATTTTAGTAGAATTTACATGGACTAAAGATAAAAACTTACTAAACTTAAAAATATTAAAACCATCAAAATACAAATTATTAAACGATAGTGCCTTAGAAACTATACGCATAGCATCTAAGAATTTTCCACAATATGAAAAAACTTTTCATATAAAAATACCATTGATATATAAAATAAACTAAACAAAACTGCTTAGTTTGTCTTGATTAAATTATGTCCTTTATAGATTCCATAAATTTTATAATCTCCATTTTTAAGCATTAAAACAACAGGATATTCTTCTTCATAACCTTGCTCCATTCCAGGACTTCCTTGAGGCATACCAGGAGCTGAAATTCCTATAACATCTTTAGGTTTATTTTCCAAAAGCCAAGCAATTACATCTTCAGGAACATGTCCTTCTATAGCATAACCATCAATCACACCCGTATGACAGCTTTGATATATAGGTTGAATATTCATTTTTTTCTTTTATTTTTAAAAAATTCTCATTTTTATGCACTAGCACTTTATAACCTTTAGTTTTCATATAATCAGCCCAAAGATCGCAACATCCACAAGTAGGACTTTCATAAATATTCAATAATTTATCTCCACTCATTAAAGCTACACTTGATAATATTAAAATACTAATAATTTTTTTTCATAATTTTCTATTATCTTAAATAATTACATAAAAACATCTGATGTTTTAAGAGTCGCTTTTTGTTTTTCTTCAAATTGTGCTTGTGCTATTAATTGTTTAGGACTCAATTGAATATTAATATGAGAAATTTTATTTTGCACACTATTTTGTATATTTTCTTTAATTTGCTCTTCTATTTTCTCTTTTATCTTTTCTTTATATTTTTCATTGCTTTCTACAAATTTTTTCTCGTATTTACCAGTTTCTCTATTGTAATACATTTCTTCTCTGTATTCTTTTAAGGCATTCTCTGAAGCTTCTTTTGCTTCTTGAAACAACTCCTTTAAAGGTCTATCATACAAGCTATTTTTTTCTTGGATACTTGAATTTAATTCAAGTGAAAATGCTTGTTGCTCTTGATTAGATTGCATTAATTGTGTTTCATTTTTTTGCTTTAAATTTAAAGTATTATAAGAATGGTTAAAAAAACCATTATGATCAATGCGAATCATATTATACTCTCCTAAAATAAAATTACAAATTTTATCAAGCAATAATTATTCCAAAAATATTTTATTTTTATACAACCCATAAAATACTTAAATTTTATGGGCTTACAACTTATACCATATTAGAATTTAATAAAAAAAGAGATGATAAAAATCAAGAATAAAGCAAAAAGTTGCGAAGGTCTTTGAAATTTATTTGAATCCTTTAAATTTGATCCTTCAACCAAAGGTATAACGGTTGATAAAGCAGCAACAGGTCCGCCTGTTAGAAAATATTGAGCTATAGAAGCTCCACCTGCTGCTACAAATGCTAAAGCAAAATTATAACTACAAACTTCCATAGTAGCTTGTAAGAATGGCAACAAAATAGCTGAACTCGCGCCATAGCTTTGTGTTATAAATCCAGCAAAAACAGCTACTATAAACATTGCTTGGACAGGAGCTATATTTAAAATTGGCTCAAATATAGTTGCAATAGTTTTTGCTAGTCCTATTTCTTTAATCACAGCACTCATAAATAAAAATGTTATAGTTGCAACCAAAGGAATAGCTATTTTGCTAACTCCATCTATCATATTTTTTTCTGCATTAAAAATATTAACCCTGCTAAGCACAATTGTTAAAACGCTAGAAAATATCCCCAATAAAAAAATAGGATATCCAAAGATAAAACCACCAAATAAGGCAATAAAAGGTAAAAAAATAACATAAACACTATGCTTACTTTTTTGGTTTTCTATTTCTTTTGCTATTTCTTGCATTTTATTTTTATCAATTGCTATAAAATTCTTTTTCTGATAAATCTTAGATCGAAATGCTGAACATAAAATTAAACTCACAGCAACAAAAATAGCAAAAATATTAATTAAGCCAAAACCAATATTAGTAGCACCAATAATTGCAACCTGTGTAGGATGGGTAAATCCACCAAAATTACCAAGATGTCCAGCATGTCCATGTAAGCCTGCTGAATGGTTTGGATTCATACCTAATAACACCGATGGTCTTGCAGTAATTACCGCTGTTACAGAAGGTTGAGTAAAACCTGTCAACATTCCTATAACTCCAGCGCATATAGCACTAGCAGAAGCAATTCCTTCCCCACCACCAATTCTTCTGCCAAATTTTATAATAATTTTTATGATATCATCCATGAACCCGCTTGATTGCATTATCCCTATAAACATCAAAATACCTGTCATATCCAAAATAACAGGATTTAAGCCAGAAAGCAAAAGAGAGTTTATAAGAATATCGTTAGAGTCTAACATAGCAATTAAAACGCTTATTGTTGTTCCAATAACAGCAGTTAAATACAATGGAGTTTTTCCAATCACCATTAAAAAAAGAGTAACACACATAAATATTTGTGAAATAAATAAATAACTCATATTACTTCCTAATTAAAAATGCATATAATAAGAATTAAATTCTTTTAAAATTTCTTCTTTATTAAAATTATTCATTAGCAATAAAGTTAAAAATATCCTAGCTTTCAAACAATCAAAAAACCCTCCCATAATAAAACCATTTTTTTGCAAATCAATTTCACTACCTCTATACGAATATGTATTATAAGCAGTCGGTCCACTTCCTGTTCTAGATGCAACAACACAAGGTATATTTAAACTTAACGACTTTATTTTTTCAATAAAATCAAAAGAAACATGTCCTGCTCCAAAACCATTTATTATTAGACCATCAAAAGCGGATAAATTATCTAAAAAATAATCGTCTCCAGATAAACAAGCAGGTATAATTGCAACTTTTTTATTTATTTTATTTGGAATATGGTAAATTTTATTTTTATAGACAGGGCTGATATATTTTACTTGTTTTTCATATATATAGCCAATATTACCTCCATTAATAGATTTAAAAGTCTCAAGAGAAAAAGAATTACTTTTGTGTAAAAATCTTGGTTGATATATCACATGATTAAAAACAACCAAAACACCTCTTTTTTGAGATAATTTATCACTTGCAACAAGAATTGACTGATATAAATTGCTAGCTCCATCACTTCCAATCTCACTCGGATTTTTCATAGCTCCAGTGACAATCATAGGAATTTCCTCATCCCACAACAAGCTTAATAAAAATGCACTTTCTTCTAGTGTATCAGTGCCTTGCGTAATAACTATACCATTAGAATTATTTCTAATTTCATTTTTTGCTACTTTTATGATTTCTAAAATATCTTCAAATTTTAAAGATGGGCTTGGTACTGCCAATACATTTTTTGCTTCTATGTTTATATTTTCTTTTAAACCAATGCTATCTACTAATGCTTTTGCACTTAATTTAGGACTTACCCCTCCTAGTTCATCTTTTAACATACAAATAGTACCACCTATACCTAAAACACTAATTTTCATACCAATCTCCTTTTTTAAAGTAAGCTAAATGTAAATCAATTGTATGATTGACTTAAAATTAACTTATCATCATTACTTATTTCAAAATATCAGGAAGCTCATGAATAATATTGAGTTCTAAAAGTTTCTTATAAACAGCTTTGGTATTTGCTTTAGCTGTATATTTTTCAGAATAATAGCCATTAACAACTCTAAAAAGGCTCATATAATCCAAATCATATTTTTGAGCAAACTTTTTAAGATTAATATTATTATCTTCAAAATATTTTTTTAACAACTTCTATCCTTTCAATTTGTAATTTTTATTTCAAATTGATTTTTTTAAGATACAATTTAGAAATAAATTTTATACATTATATAGTTATTTTATTTATATGTCAATAATTTATAAATAAAATAACTATAAATAGAAAGTGATAAATGGAAAATTTTAAAACATTAGTAGAAGAAATGAAGCTTTATTTTAATGTTACTAGCTTAGAAATGGTAGCTGAAAAATTGGGTCTTAAGAAATCTACTGCAATAGGATGGAGACAACGAAAAAGAATATCTTCACATGCTATATTAAAGTTTAATCAATTAAAATATAAACAAAATAACTATATAAATCTAGTTAGTAAAAATTTACAACAAACTGAAAAAATAAATAATAAAGATACAATATTGATTCCATTTTATAAAAACTATTATCTTTCATCAGATTTTACTACCGATAGTAATATTACCACACAAACCATACCTTTCAATAAAAATGAATTAAATAGTATGTTTAATTTACAAGAATTTTTAAAAATGGGTATTGTTTCTATGATAGGAAATAGTATGGAACCTACAATAAAAGAAGGAGAGATGGTCGTATTTCAAAAAGATAAATCAACCATAGAAGGTGGTATATATATTGTTGAATTTCAAAAAGAAATTTTAATTAAAAGATTAAAAAAAAGACCCTTGTGTTTAACCAGTGATAACAAAGAATATCCTATTATTGATATTAAAAATCCTAACGAATTAAAAATTATAGGAAGAATTATTGGAACATATAAAATTGATTATAAAAAATTATAAATAAAAATTTTTATTATATTATCATTCTCATCAAAATTTAAAACCTTTCTAACATCAGCCATAGCAGATTCAAAACTTATAGCTTCTCCTAAACCTTTACCAATAATTCCACCTCTAATGACATTACCTAAACTTAAAATTTCATCTTGCAAACCTTTTCTTTGAGCTTTTAATTCTTCTCTTAGATTGCTATTTAATTTAAGGGTATCTAGTTGTTTTTGCAAGCCACTAATGCCAAGTTTAGTTTTTGCTACTACTTTTTCTAAATTATTAAAATCTTTGGTTGCTTCTTTTATAACAGATGCATTCTTTAATACAAATCCTAAAGCGATACCAATTCCAATACTTCCAGCATTTTCCACATTCAACCTTTTTTAAGTAATTGTATTTTAAAATCTTTGCTATGAATAAAAAAATACTTTTAACAAAAAGAGATTATCTCTACTCATATGGCTTTGCAATTGTTTGCTATATTGGCATTTTTTGCACTACTTATAATGATGAAATTTCTTTTTTTGCCAATATTTTTATAACATTTTTTGTAGCTTTGTTTGTTCTTCTTATTGGTTTTTTTCTTGGTTTATCACAGCTTATTCAAGCTTTATTTATGATAAGTTGTGAAATTTTATTTTTTATTTCAAAACTTATTTTTAAACTTTTTAAAAAACTTTTTAGAGCCAAAAACAGCCACAAACAACTTCTAAATCCTAAAGAGCTTTAGTTTTTAACAACTCTTTTGCTATTTCTAAAGCTTTTTCAAATTCTTCCAAATCTAAATCTAACACCTCATTTAAACCCCAATTTAAACTATGGCTTATAAGAGCTATAGCTTCTAAGCTATAACTCCTGCTTCTTGCAAAAAATCTTTAAGAGTGTTTTGTAAAGCCATAAAATCTTTAAGATTTAATTCTTCTATGTCGCTTTCTTGTTTATTTGTAAGCGTAGCTATCATATAAATGGTTTGATCCATTTCTTTATCACTTTTATTGGTAGCATTTTTTAAAACACGCACATTAGGTGCTTTCATTTTTAACTCTTCGCCATTTTCAAGTTTAATTAGTTTTTCATTTTATAACTTATTTATAACAAAAACAATGTTTGTATAATATAATAAAAATATGCAAAGTTTAAAATATAAATACAAACTAAAGAAATTTGAAAAAACTAATGCGGTTATTACACTTGGAAAAGTGGATATAGAAAAGGTCTTAAGCACTTAGAAAAAATTAGATAGAGCGGTGGGACTTGCACCCACAATACGATGTGTTCTCGGACTAGTTACCGCACATCCTCAACTACTACATTGCAACCATCAACCCTATCTAACTAAGATAATTTTAGCTTGATGAAACTAAAAAGGAGCTTAAATGGTTTTAGCTTTAGGAGAATTTGAGTTTAAATCCTTAAATTTTGATAATTTGGAACGAAGTTGTGATTATAAAATTACTAGTTTAAATAGACTTAACAACCACAATGCTTTATTTGCAAGTTCTAAAGAAAGTGAAAAAAATCACCTACTAATAAAACCTTACCATTAAAATTACTTCTTGTTAATCTATAATAAACCATCTCCATCAAAGAAGCACTTACCATAGAAATCTCATCTATAATTAATAAATCACATTGTTCTAAAATGCGTTTAATCTTTTCTAATTTATCCTTTTGTTTTCTATCTTCATAATACAATTCATCATAATTTTGACATCTTTTAAAAGCAAAAAAACTATGCAAAGTTGCTCCACCTATATTAAAAGCACTAAGAGCACTAGAACCTAATACTACTACAACTTTACCTTGTTTTCTATAAGATTTTATAAGCTCCATAGTTAAAAATGTTTTGCCTACACCAGCACTACCACTTAAAAATACATTACTATCTTTTAAAAAATTTATCAATTTATCTAAAATCATTTTGGTATTATATTATGTTTTTAAAAATATCAAAAACTCCATCTAACTTATTCCAACAAACACCTATCACACTCACCATTTCACCATTTTCAAATAAAACAACTATTTTTTTAATATTTTCATATTTATAAATAACTTAAATTTTTAACTATAACTCAACCATATATCCAAATACAACACTCTTTACAATTTAAACCTTCACTCGTACAACAATAATAAATTCACCTAAGCACAACCTAAAGCAATATAATCTATAATCTAAAATAAATTAAGATTAAACTCACTTAAACCACACCACAGAATAAAAACTCCACAATAAAACAATCTACCCCAACCACTAAAAAATAAACTTATTAAAATACACCTCAAGATTTAAAAAATAAGCAATATTTAATTTAAATCCATAAAAATCATAATAAACACTATAATTAAGTAATTAATCAAAAACAACAAATACTATAATTACTAAACCAAATAAAACCATATGAGAATTCAAAAAACCTAAGATAAACACAACACAATAAGAAATCCCTAACTCAAACAACCACTAAATACACCTAGCATACAATTAAAAACCTAAAAACCTCCTCCAACACCCAAAGCTTTAAATATATTTATATCGCTCAAGCCATTATTTATATCTTGTTCAAATTTCACACTTTCTTTAAGCAATTTTTTTAATAAATTTCTCCATATTTTACCTACTATGTTTTTTATAATTTTTTCATACTAATCTTATTTATACAAGCAAATTAATCTTAATCATAAATCCAAATAAACTTTAAAAAGTCAAACCAACTTAACAAATGAAACCAATTTACAAACAACAACTAAAAAACATACAAACCTAATCAAACATTAAAAAATTTAAACTAAAACCAAGTTTATTTCAATCAAACAAATTACACAACTTGCACTACTATATAGCTAAATTCAAATATATAACCCAACAAAAAAATAACTATAACAATCCAACCAAATCCTCTAAATTATATATTAAAAACCTATTACTTAACTAAAACTAAAAACAAACTAAATAATTAGTTATTATTAAAGATTAAACAAAGCACAACTAAAAAAGAATGATAAAAATACCAATCAAGATAATAAAATAAAACAATCTAATTAAAAACAAAAAAGTATATAAAACATTAAACTAAAAAATATAAAAACAAAGATTAATTTAAATAAAAATATATATGAATTATAATTAAAAGTAGTAAGAATAATAAGAAACTAACAAGTCCGCAATGAGCTACTTTCCCCCTGCCAGTAAGGCGTAGTATCATCACCCACGATGTGCTTAGCTTCTTGGTTCGGGATGGGACAAGGCGTCTCCACATCTGTATAATCACGGACATTGTTATTTAAATATTCCATTAAAAGTATAAAAACATAGTAAAATAAAAAATAATCAAATAAAACTATTTTTATTTTAGTTTTCTTTAGTCTTGTATTTAGATATTTTATTTATCTTAAGCTAAATACTTTATTGTTTTACTTTAGAATACTTAAAAAACAATGTTAAGAGCAAGTTCTAATATAAACTTTACTTGAAAGATTATTATCAAAGCTAAGCTATTGTTTAATAACTGAATATAAATTCTAAAGCTTTAAGTAAAAACCTTAACAAGGAAGTGATGCTTAAAAAAGATAAGCCAAACGCTCTATTAGTACTGGTCAGCTAAAGGACTTTCATCCATTACACACCCAGCCTATCAAACTAGTAGTCTTCTAGAGAGCTTAGAGAAGATTCATCTTAGAGTTGGCTTCACGCTTAGATGCTTTCAGCGTTTATCCGTTCCAAACTTAGCTACGCTGCGATGCTCTTGGCAGAACAACAGCTACACCAGTGGTTTGTTCAACCCGGTCCTCTCGTACTAGGGTCAAATCTCTTCAATCTTCTTACGCCCACGGCAGATAGGGACCGAACTGTCTCACGACGTTCTGAACCCAGCTCGCGTACCGCTTTAAATGGCGAACAGCCATACCCTTGGGACCTGCTCCAGCCCCAGGATGCGATGAGCCGACATCGAGGTGCCAAACCTCCCCGTCGATGTGAGCTCTTGGGGAGATCAGCCTGTTATCCCCGGGGTACCTTTTATCCTTTGAGCGATGGCCCTTCCACACAGAACCACCGGATCACTAAGACCGACTTTCGTCTCTGCTTGACTTGTATGTCTTGCAGTTAAGCTGGCTTATACCTTTATACTCTACGAACGATTTCCAACCGTTCTGAGCCAACCTTTGTAAGCCTCCGTTATTATTTGGGAGGCGACCGCCCCAGTCAAACTACCCACCAGACATTGTCCCACTTGAGGATAACTCAAGCTGGTTAGCTACCCAAATAAGAAAGAGTGGTATCTCAACAACGGCTCATATACAACTGGCGTCATATACTCAAAGCCTCCCACCTATCCTGCACATTCTTATCCAAATAGCAGTGTCAAGCTGTAGTAAAGGTCCACGGGGTCTTTCCGTCTTGCCGCGGGTAGGAGGAATTTTCACCTCCACTACAATTTCACTGGATCCCTCTTTGAGACAGCTCCCATCTCGTTACGCCATTCATGCAGGTCGGTATTTAACCGACAAGGAATTTCGCTACCTTAGGACCGTTATAGTTACGGCCGCCGTTTACTCGGGCTTCGATCAAGAGCTTCGCTAATGCTAACCCCATCAATTAACCTTCGAGCACCGGGCAGGCGTCACACCCTATACATCCTCTTACGAGTTAGCAGAGTGCTGTGTTTTTGGTAAACAGTCGGGAGGGACTCTTTGTTGTAAGTTTCTTTGCTTTCGAAGTAAATTCTAATACAAAGCGAACCACACCTTATACCGAAGATACGGTGCTATTTTGCAGAGTTCCTTAAAGAGAGTTCTTCCACGCGCCTTAGAATACTCATCCCACCCACCTGTGTCGGTTTACGGTACGGGCAACATTAGCTAAACTTAGAAACTTTTCTTGGCTCGACGGCATCAGCAATTCTCCTCGCTGTCCGAAGACTTTGAAGAGCCTTTAAGATCTCGGAGTATTCTTATACGGATTTGCCTATATAAGCTCCTACATCCTTAGACTAGCACTTCCATCCGCTAGCTTGCTTAGCCCTAAGCGTCCTTCCATCGCACACTAATGTTGGTATTGGAATATTAACCAATTTGCCATCACCTACCCCTTTCGGACTCGGCTTAGGACCCGACTAACCCTACGATGACGAGCATCGCGTAGGAAACCTTGGGTTTACGGCGTTAATGATTCTCACATTAATTATCGCTACTCATGCCTGCATGCTCACTTCTATTCGCTCCAGCACTCCTTACCGGTATACCTTCGACGCAAATAGAACGCTCTCCTACCACTTAGTAAAACTAAGTCTATAGCTTCGGTGCTTACTTTAGCCCCGTTATATTTTCCGCGCAAAATCACTAGACCAGTGAGCTATTACGCTTTCTTTAAAGGATGGCTGCTTCTAAGCCAACCTCCTGGTTGTTTAAGTAACTTCACATCGTTTTCCACTTAAGTAAGACTTGGGGACCTTAGCTGATAGTCTGGGTTGTTTCCCTCTTGACGACGGATTTTATCACTCGCCGCCTGACTGCTGTGATTACACTAAAGGTATTCGGAGTTTGATAGGGTTTGGTACATTGGTGTATGCCCTAGCCCATTCAGTGCTCTACCCCCTTTAGTTACGACACAACGCTATACCTAAATATATTTCGGAGAGAACCAGCTATCACGAAGTTTGATTGGCCTTTCACCCCTATCCACAAGTCATCCCATAGCTTTTCAACGCTAGCGGGTTCAGTCCTCCACTAGTTCTTACACTAGCTTCAACTTGCTCATGGATAGATCACTTCGTTTCGGGTCTGCAGCATCTGACTTAATCGCCCTATTCAGACTCGCTTTCGCTACGGCTTCGCGTGTGCTTAACCTTGCCAGACACCACAACTCGCAGGCTCATTATGCAAAAGGCAGTCCATCACACTGTATTGCTACATAGTGCTCTGAATGATTGTAAGCAAATGGTTTCAGGTTCTATTTCACTCTGATCACCTCAGTTCTTTTCACCTTTCCCTCACGGTACTTGTGCACTATCGATCTGGTATTAGTATTTAGGGTTGGATCGTGGTCGACCCAGCTTCAGACAAAATTCCACGTGTTTCGCCCTACTCAGGATACTGCTAGCTAAAGTTTGGTTTTCGCATACGGGACTATCACCCTCTATGGCTATACTTTCCAGAATGTTCTGCTAACCTCACTTATTGCACATTGCAGTCCTACAACCCCAGTGCAAGCACTGGGTTTGCCCTCTTACGCTTTCGCTCGCCGCTACTGACGCAATCTCTATTGATTTCTTTTCCTGTAGGTACTAAGATGTTTCAATTCCCTACGTTCGCTCCATTATGGTAATGTATATCTCTATACATTGGGTTGCCCCATTCGGAAATCTACGGATCAAAGCTTCTTGACAGCTCCCCGTAGCTTATCGCAGTCTAGTACGTCCTTCATCGCCTTTACCAGTCAAGGCATCCACCATTCGCTCTTAGTAGCTTACCTTTTTTACCTTTTATTCTAAAACGCATCACTTCCTTGTTAAAGTTTTTATGATAAGACTTTACTATCTCAAGACGGAAAGCATTTAAACACTTAATAAAACTAAATAAAAATTAGTCTAACTAAGCTGTGAGTTTAAAACTTCTCTTTAACTAAAAGCTAAAGAAAAGATAGCTAGGTTTTATCCTTTAACAAGTCCTGTAAAATTGTTTTTATTAAAACTTGCTTGTGACTCTTAACAATGATAATTCAAATAACATTAAATAACTAATCTAATATAAAATATTTTATTATTTATTTAGCTTAGGTCTTAAAACCTAAAGAAAGTATATATAAAGAGTTTAAATAATTTAAAAATATAAGAAGTATTATATTTTATGTTGTATTTATATACTTACTTTAAGTTTTAAAACTTTAATTTAAGATCGATAAACAAATCTTTTTTATGGTGGGCCTAACAAGACTTGAACTTGTGACCTCACCCTTATCAGGGGTGCACTCTAACCAGCTGAGCTATAGGCCCTTAATAAATGGTGGAGAATAGCGGGATCGAACCGCTGACCTCCTGCGTGCAAAGCAGGCGCTCTCCCAGCTGAGCTAATTCCCCAAAATTAGCTTTTCATCAATCTTTGAAATCTAAACAAGAATCAATTGAGTTTATATATTGAAGTAATAGTTGTGAGACTTATTACTTTGTACTCTAGAAAGGAGGTGATCCAACCGCAGGTTCTCCTACGGTTACCTTGTTACGACTTCACCCCAGTCGCTGATTCCACTGTGGGGGATAACCAGTTTAGTATTTCCACTTCGAGTGAAATCAACTCCCATGGTGTGACGGGCGGTGAGTACAAGACCCGGGAACGTATTCACCGTAGCATGGCTGATCTACGATTACTAGCGATTCCGGCTTCATGCTCTCGAGTTGCAGAGAACAATCCGAACTGGGACATATTTTATAGATTTGCTCCACCTCGCGGTATTGCGTCTCATTGTATATGCCATTGTAGCACGTGTGTCGCCCTGGGCATAAGGGCCATGATGACTTGACGTCGTCCACACCTTCCTCCTCCTTACGAAGGCAGTCTATTTAGAGTGCTCACCCGAAGTGTTAGCAACTAAATACGTGGGTTGCGCTCGTTGCGGGACTTAACCCAACATCTCACGACACGAGCTGACGACAGCCGTGCAGCACCTGTCTCTAAGTTCTAGCAAGCTAGCACCCTCATATCTCTATAAGGTTCTTAGGATATCAAGCCCAGGTAAGGTTCTTCGCGTATCTTCGAATTAAACCACATGCTCCACCGCTTGTGCGGGTCCCCGTCTATTCCTTTGAGTTTTAATCTTGCGACCGTACTCCCCAGGCGGTATGCTTAATGCGTTAGCTGCATTACTGAGATGACTAGCACCCCAACAACTAGCATACATCGTTTAGGGCGTGGACTACCAGGGTATCTAATCCTGTTTGCTCCCCACGCTTTCGCGCCTTAGCGTCAGTTAAGTTCCAGCAGATCGCCTTCGCAATGGGTATTCTTGGTGATATCTACGGATTTTACCCCTACACCACCAATTCCATCTGCCTCTCCCTCACTCTAGATTACCAGTTTCCCAAGCAGTTTAATGGTTAAGCCATTAGATTTCACAAGAGACTTGATAATCCGCCTACGCGCCCTTTACGCCCAGTGATTCCGAGTAACGCTTGCACCCTCCGTATTACCGCGGCTGCTGGCACGGAGTTAGCCGGTGCTTATTCCTTAGGTACCGTCAGAATTCTTCCCTAAGAAAAGGAGTTTACGCTCCGAAAAGTGTCATCCTCCACGCGGCGTTGCTGCGTCAGGGTTTCCCCCATTGCGCAATATTCCCTACTGCTGCCTCCCGTAGGAGTCTGGACCGTGTCTCAGTTCCAGTGTGACTGATCATCCTCTCAGACCAGTTAAGCGTCATAGCCTTGGTGAGCCATTACCTCACCAACTAGCTGATACTATATAGTCTCATCCTACACCGAAAAACTTTCCCTACTCAACTTGTGTTAAGCAGGAGTATAGAGTATTAGCAGTCGTTTCCAACTGTTGTCCTCTTGTGTAGGGCAGATTAACTATACCTTACTCACCCGTGCGCCACTAATCCACAACTAGCAAGCTAGTTGCTTCATCGTTCGACTTGCATGTATTAGGCACGCCGCCAGCGTTCACTCTGAGCCAGGATCAAACTCTCCATAAAAATATAGATAGTTTAATCTTTTTCTTCAAAGAAAAAGTATTTTAAAGATTAATAAAAATAATCTTTAATTATTTAATTGATAGATTTACATTATTTAAAGTAAATCTCTGGCTCAATCGATCACTTATTTAGATTTCAAAGATTGACTATAAGATTTGATTAACAATATTAATAATTTAAAGAACAATTTAAAAATTAGAGATTGAAATATCTTAATTTTTACTTACCTTTTTTTAAAAAAGGAAATGAAATTATATCAATATAAGCTTAAAGTTTTATTAATAAAATTAGGAAAATTTTTGGATTTATTTCTTGTATTCTCACTAAGATATAAATAAATAAAGATAAATAAAATAGTATATATTTCATTGTAAGTATTGTAGCGTAAAAGTTATGGTTGATAATTGATAAAGCAAAATAAGGATTGATAAGGATTGATAAGGATTGATAAGGATTGATAAGGATTGATAAGGATTGATAGGTTTTATTAATCCTTATAATATATACATATATTATTATTAATCAATAATCTAATAATTCAACATTAATATGTTTATTATCATCACTAAGTTGCACTCTATAGTATAAATTTAATTCCACTATACCATCTCCATTAACAATAGTTTTAATTTGTCTTTTAATTCTTGTCCTAATAGATTTTTTACTAAATTAGAAGGTGGTTTTAATTCATCAGGTGTATTTGGAAAATTTGCTTTAATATCTACTTGACAATGTTTGTATTTATATTTAGAATTTTCTTCTTGAGTTCTAAAATTTGTAAATTCTATTTTGACATTTTTTAGATATTCTTTATATTTTTCCAATAACTCACTTGCATTCACCCCAAAAAGTTCAACTCTTGCAAGATTTAAGCTTTCTATATAAGTATTTTCAAATTCTTCTTTAGCTAACCCTTCTAAAAGCTCTAATGTAACTTTATCATCGCATTTTGGCGTTGTATCATAACAAACACTAAAGAAAAAACAGACATTATGCTAATTAATATTTTTATAATTTTCATTGAAATTCCTTATTTGTTCTATAGTATTTAAAATTTTATGATTATACTCACTACTTTCACCGATAAAAATTTTTAAAAATTCAATTCCGAAATGGGATGGAAAAATAAAATAACAAGAATTTTTATTATAAGCAAAATTCTTGGTTAATGTTTTAATACATATTGAAATTTCATTTTTATTTGTTGATGCTTCTCCAATAACTACTTCAAACAAATCATCTTTAAAAATAACCTCAAAAGGATATTTTTCGCTTTCTATAAAAGGCTTTACATTTTCAGTATTCACACGCTATCCTTTGATAAAGTTTCATCAAGAATGTTATTAATTTTTTCTATATTTTGATTTCTAAGACTTACTCCAACCATAAACAAATCAGCTACCCATAATCCTTGACCTCCATAATAAAAGAATATATACAATAAACCTATTAAAGGATCATAAGGATTCATATTTAAGAAAAATGAAACAATGATAGCCATTATTGTAAATATAAGTCCAAATAAACCAAATTTAAAATGCCCTATAGCAAATCTAACAATCCCTAATGCACCAAATATAAAATTATAAAGCCAAAAAACATTTGTTGGATTTATAATTTTTGTATTTGATAATTTAAACGCAACTTCGTTTAATTGTTCATTGTTTAGTTTTTCAAACTTCAGTTTTAATTCTTCATTAGAAATTTTAGGTTTTTCAAATTTTATATACCAATTTGTAAGCCAATGATATTTTCTTGGAAGCTTATTTTCTATTGAATAATATAAATCCAAACCTGTTATTTTAATCCTTTTTATTTTAATTTTTTAATTTGATTTTGAATTATTTCACAACATAACTTAATATATATTTAATATTTCAATTATTTTTTTATTTTTTATTGAATATTTCAATTGTTTTTAATAAAGAAAAAACTTTATACAATTTATTTTTTATAATTTAAGGATATAAGCTTGAAGAAAACAAAGCGAGATATGGCATATGAATTAGATATTGATGTTAGTACTTTATACAATTGGAGAAAATATAAACCAAATTTATACCGCATAGTAATGCTTGGTTTTAAATATAATAGTCTTTTAGAATGTCATAAAAAAACATACGAGGAATTATTAAATATTGAAAATGAAATTTTAGAAGAAATAGAAAAATTTAAATAAAATATTTGTAATTATTATACAATTTGTATTTAATGATAATATTATTCGATTTTTATCTTCTTTTACAACAAAATTAACATTTGTTATTTATTTTTAAAAAAATTTACACAAAATAAAACCATACAACTAAAAATTAATAAAATCAAACTATATATATGTGCGGTTGTAAAATCTAAATTTTCCATACTTTCATAAATAGCTACACTTGCTACTTTGGTTTCACCACTTAATGAACCTCCTATCATTAATACTATGCCAAACTCACCCATAGTATGAGCAAAAGTGATAACCAAAGCACTCATTATAGCTGGTTTTATGCTTGGTAAAATCACTTTAAAAAGAGTTTCCAAAGTACTTTTTCCCAAAGAATAACTAGCTTCTGTAATATTTTTTGGAAGAGCTAACATAGCTGAATATAAAGGATTAAACATAAAAGGCAAAGAATAAATACAACTTGCCATTACCAAACCTTCAAAAGTAAAAACCAAAGAAATATTAAAATTTTTCTCCAAAAATTCCCCTAAGATGGAATATTTTGAAAATAAAATTAATAAATAAAAACCTATTACAGATGGTGGCAAAACCAAAGGTAAAGATATAAGTGTTTCTAAAAAATTTTTAAATTTAAAATTTTTAAAAGCAAAAAGCCAAGCAAGAAAAATACAAAATAAAAATAAAATCACACATGTGATAAAAGATAATTTAATGGAAACCAAAAAAGGTTCCCAATCTATACTTTCTAAATTTTTGAACACTTTTTAGACTTTATTTTACTTTCCTAAATTTGGTTCCATTTCTATTATTTTCCATGGAAGTCCTTGAGAATTTAGCTCATCCATAAAAGCTTTGGCATCAAATTCTTCCATATTAAACACGCCTTGTCCTTTCCAAATACCTTTAGCTATTAGTTTTGTTCCTATCATTGCAGGAACTCCAGTGGTATAACTTACAGCTTGAGCACCCGTTTCTTTAAAACATTCTTCATGATTGCAAACATTGTATATATAAATTTGTTTATCTTTGCCATCTTTAATACCTCTTATAACACATCCTATATTTGTATATCCTTTTGTTCTAGGGCCTAAACTAGCAGGATCAGGCAATAAAGTCTTTAAAAATTCTATAGGAATTATCTCTACGCCTTTATGCATTATAGGTTTAATACCTAACATTCCTACATTTTCTAAACATTTCATATGTGTTAAATAACTTTGTCCAAAAGTCATGAAAAATCTTATTCTTTTTAAACCTTTTATATTTTTTACTAAACTTTCTAATTCTTCATGATAAAGCAAATAACTATCTTTTACACCAACTTCAGGATAATCCCACTCCATTTTTATTTGCATAGGATCAGTTTCTATCCATTTTCCATTTTCCCAATAACGCCCTTTTGCTGATACTTCTCTTAAATTTATTTCAGGGTTAAAATTTGTAGCAAAAGCATAACCATGATCTCCCGCATTGCAATCTAATATATCTATATAATGAATTTCATCAAATAAATTTTGTTGTGCATAAGCACAAAATACATTAGTTACACCAGGATCAAAACCACTTCCTAAAAGCCCTAAAATTCCAGCTTCTTTAAATTTTTCATTTCTTGCCCATTGTTCTTTGTATTCAAATTTTGCTAAATCAGGATGTTCGTAATTTGCTGTATCTACATAATGAATTTTTGCTTTTATACAAGCATCCATCAAACTTAAATCTTGATAAGGTAAAGCCACATTTAATAAAATTTGAGCACCTGTTTGTTTTATAAGCTCAACAACCGCATCAGTGTCATCAGCATCAATTTGTGCGGTTTGAATTTCTACCCCTAAACGATCTTTTATAAATTTAGCTATTTCATCGCATTTACTTTTTGTTCTACTTGCTAAAGTTATTTTACTAAATACATCAGCATTCATAGCACATTTTACACTTGCAACGCGACTTACTCCGCCAGCACCTATTATTAAAAGATTTTTCATTTATCATTCCTTAATTTTTCAAAAATTATAACAAAAAAACTTTATAAAGCTTTAAATAAAAACTAAAAATACTTTTTATAATGTTTTTTTAAAATAAAAAAAGTAAAATGATAATTTTTTAATTTAAGGACACTTATGAACTTACAAAGTGTAGAACTTTCATATCCTATTGTTATCACTTTTATTGCCTATGCATTTTTAATGCTTTTTATAGGCTTTTATTTTTATAAAAAAAATCAAAATAGCAAAGATTACTTTTTAGGCAATGCTTCTATGGGACCAGTAGTATCTGCTTTGAGTGCAGGGGCTTCAGATATGAGTAGTTGGCTTTTGATGGCTTTTCCTGGTGCTTTGTATGCAGCTGGACTTGGTCAAATTTATATAGCTATAGGTTTAACCTTTGGTATGTTTTTAAACTGGACTTTTATAGCAAAAAGACTTAAAATTTTTTCTCAGATAGCCAAAGAATGTATCACAATACCTGATTTTTTTGAAACTCGTTTTCACGATGATAAACATATTTTAAGAAGCATATGTGCAATAGTTATTTTAATATTCTTTACAATTTATATTAGTGCAGGATTAGTAAGTGGTGCAAAACTTTTTGAAAGTGTATTTAATTTATCATATACTCTTGCATTAAGTATTGGATTTTTAGTCATTGTTTTATATACTTTTTTAGGTGGATATAAAGCAGTATGCTGGACTGATATGATACAAGGGCTTTTAATGATGAGTTCACTTATAATCATTCCTTTTGTAATGATTTTTGAATTAGGTGGATTTGGGGAAGCTTTTTCAACTATAAATAATATAAAACCTCAAGCTTTTGGTTTAGATGGCGGAGGTTGGATAGTGGTAATATCTACATTAGCTTGGGGACTTGGATATTTTGGTCAACCTCATATTTTAATTCGTTTTATTTCTATAAAAAATGTAAAAGAAATTCCTACTGCAACTTTTATAGGTATAACTTGGATGGTAGTTTCTTTATTTGGTGCTGCTATGATAGGATTTTTAGGTATTGCTTATGTTGCTAAATTTAATCTTACTTTAAATGATCCTGAAAGAATATTTATCGTAATGTCTCAAGTACTTTTTAATCCTTGGATAGCTGGAATTTTATTATCTGCTATACTAGCTGCTATTATGAGTACTGCAAGTTCTCAATTGTTAGTGTGTGCTTCTAGTTTAGCACAAGATTTTTATACGCAAATTTTAAAAAGAAAAACAGATGATAAAAAAATAACTTTATTATCACGCTTAGCTGTATTAATGGTGGCACTAGTGGCTTTTTTACTATCTCTTGACACTCAAAGTCAAATTTTAAGTATAGTTTCCTATGCTTGGGCAGGATTTGGAGCAAGTTTTGGAAGTGTTGTTTTATTTTCATTATTTTATAAAAATATGAGTAAAGAAGGTGCTATAGCTGGAATGATTAGCGGAGCTTTAACCGTTATATTTTATAAACATTTTGGTTCAAATTTTATTGCAATTTATGAAATCATTCCTGGATTTTTAGCTGCAAGTTGTTTTATTGTGATTTTTAGTGTAATTTTTAAAGCAAAAAAACATACAATAAAACACTATGAAAAAATGTTAAAAGAGATTTAAAATGTTTAAATCTTTCTTTTACTCTAAAAAATGGATTTTATGGGCTTATTTGGGTTTATTTTTTTTATTAAGTTCTTTGTTAGCACAAACTTCAATTAATGTTGCAATTAATGAATGGTATAAAGAATTTTATGATGTGTTACAAGATGCTAAAAATCATAATATAAATGATTTTTATCACTTTATAAAGCAATTTTTATATTTAGCACTGCCTTATGTATTAATCGCTACCATCACGCAATATTTTGGAAGCATTTATGCATTTAAATGGCGTGAAGCTATGACATTTGATTATATTAAATTTTGGCAAAAAAAAGATGATAATATAGAGGGTAGCTCACAAAGAATTCAAGAAGATATTTATAATTTTTCAAAAATTATTGAAAGTTTAGGACTTGCTTTTGTAAAAGCTTTGATGACTTTAATTGCTTTTATACCAATATTATGGATGCTTAGTGAGCATGTAAATTTGCCTATTTTAAAAGATATCAAAGGTTCTTTGGTATGGATAGCTTTTCTGGTTTCTTTAGGGGGTCTTGTTATATCATGGTTTGTTGGTATAAAACTACCAGGGCTTGAATATAATAATCAAAAGGCCGAAGCTGCCTTTAGAAAAGAACTTGTTTTTGCTGAAGATGATAGAAAAAATTACGCAAATGATGAAAGTATTTTAAGTTTATTTACCGGACTTAAAATTAACTATAAAAGATTGTTTTTGCACTATGGATATTTTAATATATGGCTTTATTTATTTGAACAAATTATGGTTATAGTGCCTTTTTTGATTATGGCTCCAAGTTTATTTTTAGGACTTATACAACTTGGAATTATCATACAAGTTGGGAATGCTTTTGATCAGGTTAGATCTTCGTTTAGTATTTTTATTACAAATTGGACAACTATTACACAATTGCGTAGTATTTATAAGCGCTTAGATGAATTTGAAAAAAATATAGATTATAGAAAAACTAAATAAATACATTTTTTAAGCAATTTTTATAGCTTAATTTTGATATAATTTTGCAAAAATTTTATTAAAGGAGTTTTTTTGGACCCCAGTCAAATTTTAGACTTAAACCAAACATTACCTGCTGTTGCCTCTATTGATATGGGTTATTCTACTTTTATGATTCTTATTGCATTGGCTTTAGTATTATTAAATGGGTTTTTTGTTTTATCTGAATTTAGTATCGTTAAGGTGCGAAGATCAAAACTTGAAGAAATGATAAAAGAAAAAAAACCTAATGCAAAAAAAGCTTTAGAGGTGACTTCTAAACTTGATACTTACTTGAGTGCATGCCAATTGGGTATTACTCTAAGCTCTCTAGCGCTTGGATGGATAGGCGAACCTGCTATTGCTAAAATATTAGAAATTCCTTTAGCTAATCTAGGACTAAAACCTGCATTAATTCACACCATAGCATTTGTTATAGCTTTTGCTATTATTACATTGTTACATGTTGTTTTAGGTGAATTGGTTCCAAAAAGTGTTGCTATAGCTATTGCAGATAAAGCTGTTTTATGGGTTGCAAGACCATTACATTTATTTTGGTTACTTTTCTTACCATTTATTAAAACATTTGATTTTTTAGCAGCATTTTCCTTAAAAATTATAGGTATAAAACCAGCTAAAGAACATGAATTAAGTCATTCTGAAGAAGAAATCAAATTTATTGCAAGTGAAAGCCAAAAAGGTGGAGTATTAGATGAATTTGAAACTGAAATCATTCGCAATGCTGTTGATTTTTCAGATACAGTTGCAAAAGAAATTATGACACCTAGAAAAGATATGATTTGTCTTAACAAGCAAAAAAGCTATGAAGAAAATATGCAAATTGTGTGTCAATACAAACACACACGCTTTCCATATATCGATGGTTCTAAAGATGTTATTTTAGGTATGGTTCATATTAGAGATATTATGCAAAACGAGCTTAGTAAAAATAAAAAAAAATTAGATGATTTTTTAATCAAAATGATATTAGTTCCAGAAAACATTAGTATTTCTAAAGTTCTTTTTATGATGAATAAAGAACAAGTCCATACTGCATTGGTGGTAGATGAGTATGGTGGAACAGCTGGACTTTTAACTATGGAAGATATTATGGAAGAAATTGTTGGTGATATTAACGATGAACACGATGATTCTAGACCGCATTTTAAAAAACTTGCTGAAAATATCTATGAATTCCAAGGAAGATATGAGATTAGTGAGGTAGAAGAACTTCTAAATATTCGTTATGATGAAGAATTAGATCAAGTTACTATAGGTGGATATGTATTCAATCTTTTAGGACGCTTACCAGTTGTTGGAGATAGAATTGAAGATGAATTTTGCCACTATGAAGTTAAAAAAATGGATGGAAATAGTATAGATCGCATGAAAGTTGTAAAAAAAATTCAAATGCAAGAATAAATCCTGTTAAAAAAACAGGGATTAATTCTTGTATTTCTTAAGCCATAAATCTATTTTTTGTTTATCAGCTGAAGTAAGATAATTTGTATTGTTATTTATATATTTTTCATTTTTACTTTTTAAATTTTGATCTTCTTTTTCAAAGGCAGCTTTTATATCAATTCCTTCTAAAATTTTTGAATTAGGTATTAGACCTTGTATATCTTTTACACATCCTTCAATACCATCTTTTACTTGTGTGCAAAATGGAATAATAATTTTAGAATCAAAATTATACATACTTAAAAAAGTTCTTAAAGGAGAGGAAATACCACCAGCCCAAACAGGAGTTCCTATAAATATCATATCATAATTATTAGGTTCAAAATTAATATTAACCAATTTTGGTTTAAAATTTCTATTCCTTTCATCTTTTGCGATTTTAGACATTGTGTCAAAATCACTAGGATAAGAATTTATAGTTTGCAGACTTATTAAATCTGATTTTGTAATATTTTGTAAATATTTAGCTAAAATATGTGTATTTAAAGTTCTACTATAATAAACAATTGCACTTTTCTTACCTTCTGTTCTAGCAAAACCAAACTGCGCACAATATACTAAAGAGCTTAGTAGAAAAGCTTTTTTTAAGAAATCTCTTCTTGAATTCATAATTTACCATCCTATTGTAAAAAATTTCAGATGCAAGATTGTATTATTTATTAAATTAATTATTAATAAATTATTTTAAGGAGTAAGAGAAGTGTGTTGATAGAAGTTATAAATCAAGATGAGTTATTTCTCATCTTGATAAAAAATTACCCATTTCTTTTTTTGATAATTTCTTCAGAAACATTTTTAGGAACTTCATCATAATGATCAAATTCCATAGAATAAGTAGCACGACCTTGAGTTTGACTTCTAAGATCAGTAGAATATCCAAACATTTCAGCTAATGGACAAAATGCTGTGATGATTTTATTACCACCTCTTTCATCCATAGAATTTACTTGACCACGGCGCTTATTTAAATCACCTATTACATCGCCCATATATTCTTCAGGAGTTTCAACTTCGACTTTCATCATAGGTTCAAGTATTACAGCACCTGCTTTTCTTGCACCTTCTTTAAAGCCCATAGAAGCTGCAAGTTTAAATGCCATTTCGGATGAATCTACTTCATGGTAACTTCCATCATAAACAGTTACTTTAACATCTTCAACAGGATATCCTGCTAAAACACCATTTTGTAATGCTTCTTGCACACCTTTATCAACAGCAGGAATATATTCTTTTGGAATAACACCACCTTTAATGTCATTTACAAATTCATAACCACTACCTGGCTCCATAGGCTCAAGGCGTAAAAATACATGTCCGTATTGACCGCGACCACCTGATTGCTTAGCATATTTATATTCTTGCTCAACAGTTTTTCTAATAGTTTCACGATAAGCAACTTGAGGTTGACCTACTTCAGCTTCTACTTTAAATTCTCTAAGCATACGATCAACAATGATTTCTAAGTGAAGCTCACCCATACCTGAAATAATAGTCTGTCCACTTTCTTCATCAGTTGAAACTCTAAAGCTTGGATCCTCTTGTGCTAATTTATTTAAAGCTATAGACATTTTCTCTTGATCAGCCTTTGTTTTAGGTTCAACCGCAACAGAGATAACAGGATCTGGAAAATCCATTCTTTCTAAAATAACTTTATCTTTTTCGCTTGCTAAAGTATCACCGGTCAATGTATCTTTAAGACCCACAACCGCTCCAATTTCTCCAGCATATAAAGTTTTAATTTCTTCTCTTTTATTAGAGTGCATTTTCAAAAGACGACCAATTCTTTCTTTTTTATCTTTTGTTGAATTATATGCATAAGAACCACTTTCTAAGCTTCCTCTATACACACGAACAAAAGTAAGTTGTCCAACAAATGGGTCAGTCATAATTTTAAATGCAAGTCCTGCAAATTCGCCATCATCAGTTGATTTTACAGAAACTTCAGTCCCATCTTCGTATTCACCTTTGATATTAGCTACTTCATCAGGAGCTGGCAAATATGCAACAACAGCATCAAGTAAAGGTTGTATACCTTTATTTTTAAATGCGGTTCCACAAAGCATAGGAACCATAGAAAGACTTAAACATCCAGCTTTAATTCCTGCTCTGATTTCATCTTGAGTGAGTTCTTCTCCGCCTAAATATTTTTCCATTAACTCATCAGATGTTTCAGATACTGCTTCTATCATTTTAGTGCGATATTCTTCAGCTTTTTCCATTAATTCAGCTGGAATTTCTTTTTCTACATAATCAGTCGGTTTATTTTCATCTTCCCATGCCAAAGCTTTCATTGTAATAAGATCAATCACACCTTTGAAATTATCTTCAGCACCAATTGGAATTTGAAGTGGAACTGGATTACCTTTTAAGCGATTTTTGATTTGCTCTTCAACATTAAAGAAATTTGCACCAATTCTATCCATTTTATTTACGAAAACGATTCTTGGAACACCATATTTATTAGCTTGTCTCCAAACCGTTTCAGATTGTGGCTGAACTCCACCTACAGAACAAAAAACAGAAACTGCACCATCTAAAACACGCATTGATCTTTCAACTTCGATTGTAAAATCAACGTGGCCTGGAGTGTCTATAAGGTTAATTTGGTGATTTTTCCAAAAACAAGTTGTAGCAGCAGAAGTAATTGTAATACCTCTTTCTTTTTCTTGCTCCATCCAGTCCATCGTAGCTGCACCATCATGCACTTCACCAATTTTATGACTCATACCTGTAAAGAAAAGAATTCTTTCACTTGTAGTTGTCTTACCTGCGTCAATATGAGCTGCAATACCTATATTTCTAACTCTTTTTAAAGGAGTACTTCTTGACATATCCTACGCTCCTTCTTACCAACGATAATGAGCAAATGCTTTATTAGCTTCTGCCATTTTATAAGTATCTTCTTTTTTCTTGAATGAAGCACCTTTGCTATTAGCTGCATCTAATAATTCAGCTGCTAATTTTTCTATCATAGTTCTTTCGCTTCTTTTTCTAGCAAAAGAAATAATCCATCTTATAGCTAAAGCTTGTTGTCTAGCAGGACGAACTTCAACCGGAACTTGATAAGTAGCTCCACCAACACGGCGAGATTTAACTTCTAACAAAGGCTTGATATTTTCAATAGCATCATTAAAAATTTCTATACCTTTCTTCTCTCCACCTTTTTTATCAATAGCTTCTAAAGCACCATACATAATAGTAGTAGCTGTGCTTTTTTTACCATCATACATTAAAGAATTAATGAATTTTGTGATTACTTTGTTTCCATAAATCGGATCTGGCAAGACTTCTCTTACCGGAGCTTTTCTTCTTCTCATAATTTTCCTTCAAATTTATAATTTTACTCAAACAAAATCAAATCTAACGGATTTGTCTGCAATTTTATTACTTAGCTGCTGCTTTAGGGCGTTTTGCACCATATTTAGAACGAGAAACAGTTCTTTTTGCAACACCTGCTGTATCTAAAGCACCACGAACAATGTGATACTTAACACCTGGTAAGTCTTTTACCCTACCACCACGCACTAAAACAATGCTGTGTTCTTGTAGGTTGTGACCTTCACCACCGATATAACTAATAACTTCAAAGCCACTTGTAAGTCTTACTTTGGCAACTTTTCTTAACGCTGAGTTTGGTTTTTTAGGAGTTGTTGTATAAACCCTAGTACAAACTCCCCTTCTTTGTGGGCAATTTTTAAGCGCTGGTGATTTAGATTTTTCTAAAACTTTTTTGCGCTCTTTTCTAACCAATTGATTTATGGTTGGCACAGTAATTCCTTTCATTAATAAAATAATAAACTTTGGATGATATCTAAATTTTACTTATAAAATTATAAACTATTAAGGTTTTCTTGGAGTTTTTCTAAAAACATAAATGTGATAAGCATCATTGGTGGCATGATTAACATTAATACTAAAAGGAATGAGAAATTTTTTATTTTCTTTTATAATCTTTCCACTTGTGATAATAGGAAAGAAACATTGCTCTTTTTTTGCAAATATAAAGAAAAATTTTCAAAAGCTATCCAAGGAATAGCAGAAATATTAAAAAGATTATCCACAGGCTCTTTTAAGAACATACTTTTGCATTTTTATTAATTGCTTATCCTTATTTATATAAAGATAAAGAATAATTTAAATTTTCTTTACAAAAATCTAAAGAATAGAAAAAGTTTAATATTTTTATAGAAAATAACACAAGAAGGAAGAATAAAACCATAGCATATTAGCAGTCTATTTTATCTAAACTAAATAAAAATCATTAAGGTATTTATGCTTTTTGATAACATAGATAAATTCACAATTGCAAATTTTAACAAAATGATATCTACTTTGGCAGTAACTTCAAAAGAATAAGGAATATTTTGAGTACAAAAATTAAAATGTTCTTTTTTTATATTGTTCTAAATCAATTATTTTAAACATAAAATATTTTAAAAAAATCCCAGCAAAATTGCTAGGATTAAAAATCATTTTTGTTGTTTGAGTTTTAAATTTTGATCTCCATAAAGACCTGTACCAACAGGAATCATACGACCTAAAATTACATTTTCTTTTAAATCTTCAAGATAATCAAATTTACCAGCAATACTAGCTTCTGTTAAAACTTTCGTTGTTTCTTGGAATGAAGCAGCTGAAATCACACTATCACTTCCAATAGCTGCTCTTGTAACCCCAAGCAATACAGGCTCAGCCACAGCAGGTTCACCACCATATCTTAAAATTCTTTCATTTTCTTCTCTGAATTTTCTTCTTGAAACCAAATCACCCACAATGAAATTAGTATGACCACTATCAACAATTTTTACTTGTCTTAGCATTTGTGATACGATGATTTCAATATGTTTATCAGAAATCACAACGCCTTGACCACGATAAACTTGCTGAATTTCAGAGATAAGATAATAATGTAATGCTTTTTCACCTAAAATTCTAAGAACATCATGACTTGAAATAACTCCATCAGTTAATTTTTCACCTGCGTGGATAAATTCTCCATCTCTTACTTGAATGCGTTTTGATTTATCAATCAAATACTCTGCACTACTTCCATCTTCAGCTTGAATGATAATTCTTTCTTTTGATCTTAAAGGCTTATCAAATCTCACAACTCCATCAATTTCCGCTACAACAGCAGTATTTTTTGGTTTTCTTGCCTCAAATAGTTCAGATACCCTTGGAAGACCACCTGTGATATCTTTTGATTTTGTAGCAGCTTTTGGAGTTTTAGCTAAAATATCTGCTTGCTTAACTTTATCGCCATCATTTACATATACAACGGTTTTTGGCTCCAATTGATAACGCACTATTTTATCTTTATCACCCATAACTAATATAGCAGGACGAACACCACTTGGTAAATACTCATTAATCACTAAAGATCTTTTTCCAGTTGCTTCATCAATTTGTTCATCAGCACTATAACCTGACTCAATATCTTCAAAACTAACAACTCCTGCTACTTCTGCTATCACTGTGTTATTGTATGCATCCCATTCAGCAATAATCGTTTTATCTTCTTTACTTGATTTAGCAATAATAGTTTTAGAATTATCTATAAAAGCACTATCATCAAATTCAATTACAGAATCTCTTGGTATATAATGTCTTTTTGCTTCTCTATCATTTTCATCAGCAATTACAACAAACACACCTTTTTCTTTAACTATATCACCTTTTTTTAGATTTCTAATTCTGTCTAAACCATCACCCTTAAGCATATAAAATTTAAGTGTTCCTTTAGCACCTGCAACAATATCTTGAGTAATTGGATCTCCATCTTTTACTAGCAATTCACTTGCATAAGGAATACGATTTGGTATATTCCAGCCTTCTTTAATCACTTCTACAATGCTTTCATTTTCAGCTACTTCGCTTCCATCATTATAAGGAATATACAATTTACCTTCTATATTACCACTTACACCAGCAAGTTCATTTGCTTTTGCTAAGTCATATTTTCTTAGTATAAATTTAGCTTCATTATTTTTAGATTTAACACTTACAACTACATCTTCATAAGCGTATTCTATATGAATTACTCCTTTAAATGGTGCTTTGATCTTTGGTTCAACAAGTAAAATAGCTGCATTACGATGATTTGCAACGATAGTTTTGCCTTGTCTATCTTTATATGTGTTAAGATTATAAAATCTTACAAAACCTTCCTTGTGTGCTACAACTTGACGATCTTGCAAATCTGTACTTGCAGTACCACCACTATGGAAAGTTCTAAGCGTAAGTTGGGTACCTGGCTCACCAATTGATTGAGCTGAAATTATACCTACAGCTTCACCTGGTTTAACTAATTTACCTTCTCCCAAGTTAATTCCGTAACATTTAGAACATACGCCTTTTTTGGCTTTACAAGTAATAGGAGTTCTAATGCTTACACTCTTTATACCACTTTCAACTATAATCCTAGCTTTTTCCTCATCTATTAAAGTTCCTTCTGAAAATAAAATTTCATTGGTAATAGAATCAATAATATTTTCAGCTAATACTCTTCCTAAAATTCTCTCTTCTAAAGTTTCAATTACAACACCATCTGCTGTAATTTCATTGATTTCGACACCTTCATGTGAACCACAATCATCCATAGTTACTTTAACATTTTGAGCAACATCAATAAGCTTTCTTGTTAAATAACCAGCATTTGCTGTTTTTAAAGCAGTATCTGCTAAACCTTTTCTAGCACCATGAGTAGAGATGAAATATTCAAGAACATTAAGTCCTTCACGGAAATTTGAAATAATAGGTGTTTCTATAATAGAACCATCAGGTTTAGCCATAAGACCTCTCATAGCAGCAAGCTGTGAAATTTGAGCAGCAGAACCTCTAGCACCAGAATCAGCCATCATATAAATAGAGTTGAATCCTTCTTTATCTTTTTTGATTAAATCCATCATATCTTTTGATAAAACATTATTAGTGCTTTTCCAAATGTCAATAATCTTATTATACCTTTCACCTGAAGTGATCAGACCTAAATTGTATGAATTTTGAATTTCCCTTACTTGTTTTTTAGCCTCATCAATACTTTTTTGTTTTTGTTTTGGCACGATTATATCTGCTATTGATATTGAAATACCTGCTTTTGTAGCATATTCAAAACCAAGATCTTTAAGTTTATCTAAAAAGCTAGCACTAACCTCTAATCCCCCTACTTTATAAACATAATCAACCAAAGCAGCTATATCTTTTTTCTTCATTACTTTGTTCCACATATTTTCTGGAACAAAATCAGGCAAGATAGATTTAATAATCAATCTACCAGCAGTTGTAGTAACTTTTCTACCATCAACAACACTCTTAATGCTTGCATGTATATCTAAAGATTTAGCTTCTAAAGCAATCATAACCTCTTCTATACCAGTACAAATTTTATGCTCACCCTTAGCACCATCTTTTTCCAAAGATAAATAATAAATTCCTAAAACCATATCTTGAGATGGAACTGTTACTGATCTACCACTAGCAGGCAATAATATATTCATAGAAGAAAGCATCAATACTTTGCATTCAGCTATTGCTTCTTGCGATAAAGGAACATGCACAGCCATTTGATCCCCGTCAAAGTCAGCATTAAATGCCGCACATACTAATGGATGAAGCTGAATTGCTTTACCCTCTACAAGCACTGGATGGAAAGCTTGAATAGAAAGTTTATGCAAGGTTGGTGCACGGTTAAGCATTACAGGATGACCTTTAACCACCTCTTCTAAACACTCCCAAACTTCATTGGTTTTGTTTTCTATCATTTTTTTAGCTTGTTTTACAGTAGTTGCATAACCTTTTTCTTCAAGCTTTGCTAACAAATGTGGCTTAAATAATTCCAAAGCCATTTTCTTAGGCAAACCACATTGATCCATTCTAAGCTTTGGTCCCACAACTATAACACTACGACCTGAAAAATCCACTCTTTTCCCAAGTAAGTTTTGTCTAAAACGACCTTGCTTACCTTTAATAATCTCACTTAAAGATTTTAATGGACGCTTGTTTGCACCTTTTACAGCATTTGCTCTTCTACCATTATCAAATAAAGCATCAACAGCTTCTTGAAGCATTCTTTTTTCATTTCTAATAATAATCTCAGGTGCATCAAGTTCCATAAGTCTTTTCAAACGCGTATTTCTATTGATAACTCTTCTATACAAATCATTTACATCAGAAACTGCAAATTTGCCACCATCTAATGCTACCAAAGGTCTTAAATCAGGTGGTAACACAGGTAAATTTGTAATCATCATCCATTCAGGACGATTTGGAACCACTTCATCACTATTTGTGTTGGTATTCAAATTACTATTCAAGAAATTTTCAACAACTTTTAATCTTTTAATAATAGTTTTTTTCTTAGCTTCTGAATTAGTTGCCGCTATGTCTTCTTTTAGTTGATTTAAAAGCTCTACAAGATCTAAATTTGCTAATAAATCTCTAACAACTTCACCACCCATTCTTGCTTTAAAACCACTGCTTTCATAGCGTTGCATTAAATTTAAATACTGCTCTTCATTCAGCACATCACAAAATTCAACTTTTTTTGTGTTTTCATTGTCATAATATGCATCACCTGGAGTTTCTACTATATATGCTTCATAATATAGTACGCGCTCTAAATCTTTCATCTTTACACCAAGTAAAGTTCCTATACGACTTGGTAATGAATTTACATACCAAATATGAGCAACTGGAGTAACTAGCTCAATATGACCCATTCTTGAACGGCGTACTTTAGAACTAGTAACTTCAACTCCACATTTCTCACACTTAATACCCTTAAAACGCATTTTCTTATATTTTCCACAAAGACACTCATAATCTCTTACTGGTCCAAAAATTTTAGCACAAAAAAGTCCATCTCTTTCGGGCTTTAAAGTTCTATAATTAATAGTTTCAGGTTTTTTTACTTCACCATAAGACCATGATTTAATTTTTTCTGGAGATGCTAGTCTTAATTGAAAAGCTTCAAAGTCTCTAGGTCTGCCATCTTCTTTTATTTCGATAGGTTTAAATTTACTCATTATTTTCATCCTTATCAAAAATCTCAACATCTAAAGCAAGAGATTTCAATTCATTTGTAAGTACAAAGAATGTTTCTGGAATACCTGTTGCTGGAACATTCTCACCTTTTGTCAAAGCTTTATAAGCACTAAATCTACCCTCAACATCATCAGATTTTATTGTTAGCATTTCTCTTAAAGTATGTGCAGCACCATAAGCTTCTAAAGCCCAAACTTCCATCTCACCAAACCTTTGCCCTCCAAATAATGCTTTTCCACCAACTGGTTGTTGCGTTACAAGACTATAAGGTCCAGTACTTCTTGCATGAACTTTTTCATCTACTAAGTGGTGTAATTTAAGCATATACATACATCCAACATGGACACGTTCTGCCATTTTTTCACCAGTTCTTCCATCATAAAGCTCACTTTTACCATCCATGGAAATTTTCGCCATCTCAAAAAGCTTACTAAATTCTTCAACTGTTACACCCTCAAAAACAGGAGTTGCAAATTTTACACCCTTGGCCCAATCTCTAGCATAAGTAATTAATTGTTCATCGCTAAGAGTTTGTATAAATTTTTTCTCAATTTTAAGTCTAGACACATCACAAATCTCAAGAATTTTTTCACGCAATTCTTTTACAAAGTCTTTTTGCTTTCTATCAAATATTTCTTGGATTTGATCTCCTAACCTCATACCTACTATACCCAAGTGACTCTCAAGAATTTGACCTATATTCATACGGCTTGGAACCCCCAAAGGATTCAAAGCTATGTCAATAGGTCTACCATCTGGTAAATATGGCATATCAACTTCTGGAACAATATTAGATACTATACCTTTGTTACCATGGCGCCCAGCCATTTTATCACCAACTTTTAATTTTCTTTTTGTTGCAATATATACTTTTACAAGCTTCACTACTCCACTTGGTAAAATATCATCTTTTTCTAAAATTTCTAATTTTTCATCATGTTCTGTTTTAAGTTTTTTCTTCTCATTTTGGAAGTGATTTTTTAAATCATCATATACTTTTTGCACATCTTTAGAATAAGCTTTAATTAAAGAATTTAAAGCAAAACGATTAATTTTCTCAAGCTCTTTAATATCTACTTTTGCACCTTTTTTGTATTTTTTACCATTTATTTCTTCATCTGAATTTAAAGCGGACTTAGAAAGCAAAGAACATACTCTTAAGGTTTCTTCTCTATCCATCATTAAAAGTCTATCATGATGTTCTTTTTCCAAATTTAATTTTTCTTCATCATAGGCTTTCACTGCACGTGCATCTTTTTCATAACCTTTTTTAGTAAAGATTTTTACATCTACAACAACACCTTCTAATGAGGCGGTTGCATACAATGATTTATTTACAACATGTCCTGCTTTTTCTCCAAAAATAGCCCTTAAGAGCCTTTCTTCTGGAGTTGGTTTCACTTCACCCTTTGGTGAAACTTTGCCTACTAAAATCATACCAGGCTTTATATGAGTTCCTATTTTAGCAATACCACTTTCATCAAGATGTGCCAAATCTTCTTCTTTAACATTTGGAATATCTTTTGTAATTTCTTCCACACCGTCTTTAAGCTCTCTAGCTTCAACTTCTTTTTCATATATATGAACGCTAGTAAAAGTATCTTCGCGTAAAATTTTCTCACTAATTACAATAGCATCCTCATAGTTATATCCATGCCAAGGCATAAAAGCAATTAGCGCATTTTTACCGATAGCAAGCTCGCCTTGATCCATACTTGGACCATCAGCGACAATCTGTCCAGCTTGAACAAATTCACCTTTTTTAACAATAGGATGTTGAATAAAAGTCGTATTTTGATTTGTTCTTAGATTTTTTTCCATTTTATAATGATCAATAAATGGACCATTTTCATCTTCACCTAGTATAAAAATATTTTTATTATCAACTTTTTCGACTATACCAGATCTTTTGACCTTAATAGCTTCCCAAGCATCTCGAGCAACTATTTTTTCCATACCTGTTCCAACAATTGGAGCTTGGGTTGTTAAAAGCGGTACTGCTTGACGTTGCATATTAGAACCCATTAATGCTCTGTTTGCATCATCATGTTCTAAAAATGGAATTAAAGAAGCGGCAACACCTACTATCATACCAGAGCAAAGATCTATCAAATGCACCTCTTCTCTTCTAGCTAAAATTGTTTCTCCATCTTGTCTTGCTTCAACAAATTCTTCTACAATATTACCTTTATCATCTATTTTTGTTGATGCTGCTGCAATAACTAAACCTTCTTCCTGAGTAGCAGTTAAATATACAATTTCATTACTAACTTTACCATTTTCAACTTTTTTATAAGGTGCTTCAACAAAACCTAAATCATTTACTTTAGCATATGTTGAAAGAGTATTAATCAATCCGATATTTTGCCCTTCTGGAGTTTCAACAGGGCAAATTCTTCCATAATGTGTTGCATGAACATCACGCACTTCAAAACCCGCTCTTTCTTTTACTAAGCCACCTTCACCAAGAGCTGACAAACGACGCTTATGAGTAACCTCACTTAATGGATTGGTTTGATCCATAAATTGAGATAATTGACCACCTGTAAAAAATTCCATAATAGTTACAGTGATTGTTTTAGGATTGATTAAATCATAAGGCATAACTTTATCAATATCAGCATTTAAAGCTGTAAATTTATCTCTAATAGATTTTTGCATTTTAGCTAAACCTATATGAAGCTCATTTGCTAAAAGTTCGCCAATAGATCTTATACGACGATTACCCAAATGATCTCTATCATCAATATGACCTCTACCATTTTTTACTTTAATAAGGTATTTTGCGGTTTTTACTATATCTTCATTAGTTAAAACTGTGACATACTCAGGCGTATCTAAACCTAATTTATGATTCATTTTCATACGACCAACTTTGGTTAGATCATACCTTTCTGGATTAAAAAATAGATCATTTACAAATGCTCTAGCTGCATCTTTTACAACAGGCTCTCCCGGTCTCATCACTTTATATATTCTAATTGCTGCTAAATCATTTTCATCATCTATATTTTCAGTTTGTTTCAATAATTTTAAAGTTTCATTATCTTGAATAAACGAATTAATAATAGCAGCATCAACGCCATTTGCCAAATCATTAGCAATATCAAATTGTTTCTCTTCATCCTTTATTTTAGCTATTTTTGCATCATCTAAAAGTGTTAATGAATCAAATAAAACTTCTCCAGTTTCTTTATTAATAATTGGATTTGCTAAATATCTATTTGTTAAAATTTCAACTGGATATTCAACCCATTTAATACCATCTTTTACAAGTTGTTCAGCTTTTTTCCTAGTCATTCTTTTACCAGCTTGATGAATAACATTTCCTTTTTCATCTTTTAAGTCATATTCGACTCTATCTAAAAAATCATTTGGATTAAATTGGGTTAAAAATTTATCTTTTTTTATATGGATAGTTTGTATAGGGTAAAATAATTTTATAATATCTTGTTTTTTATAGCCAAGTGCTCTAAATAATATTGTAATAGGAATTTTTCTTCTTTTGTTTATACGCACATAAAGAACATCTTTAGCATCATATTCAAAATAAAGCCAAGATCCTCTATCTGGTATAATTTGAGCTGTATATACTAATTTATTAGCAACGGTAGTACTTTCTTCTTCTTTAAAAATAACACCCGGGCTTCTATGAAGTTGATTAACAACAACTCTTTCTACACCATTAATTATAAAAGAAATTCTATCTGTCATTAAAGGAATTTCTCTAATATAAATTTCTTGCTCTTTGATATCTTTTATACCGATTTTTTCACCAGTTTTCTCATCTTTTTCGTGCAAAGTAAGACGAATTTTCATCTTTAAATTCACTGAATAAGTCAGTCCTCTTTCCATACACTCTCTAATAGTATATTTAGGTTTACCTACTTCGCTACTTACATATTCTAAACTTAATCTATTTTGCGGATCATGAATTGGAAAAATAGATTTAAATACTTTTTCAATTCCACTTTCTGAATTTTTCTCATCAATGTTTAAAAAATAATCAAAACTCTTTTTTTGTAATTGTAATAAATTTGGAATGTCTATTTGTTGTGGAACATTCGAGAAGTCTATTCTTAAACGATTTCCTGATTTTGAATTTAACATATTATTATACCCCATGGTAAAAGTATTGAAAGAAAGAATCCTAATTAAAGGAAAACAAGAAAGGATTTAAATCCTTTCTTTTAAAACAAAAAATTATTTAAGCTCAACCTTAGCACCAGCTTCTTCAAGTTGTTTCTTAGCCTCTTCAGCTTCTGCCTTACTAACACCTTCTTTAAGAACTGATGGAGTTTGCTCAACTGCATCTTTTGCTTCTTTTAGTCCAAGACCGGTTAAAGCACGAACAACTTTAATCACATTGATTTTTTTATCACCACCATCTTGTAATACAATATCAAACTCGGTTTTTTCTTCAGCAGCACCGCCAGCAGCACCGCCAGCAACAGCAGTACCTGCAACCATAACCGGAGCAGCAGAAACGCCAAATTTTTCTTCAAATTCTTTTACTAGCTCTGAAAGCTCAAGAACACTTAAGTTAGAAATAAATTCTAATACATCTTCTTTAGTAATTGCCATAATTTATCCTTTTTATTTTTTTATTCAGCTTCTTTTTTTTCTTTTAATGCATTTAATCCAATTGTAAAATTGGTAATTGGTGCATTCCAAACTTGCAAAAGCATAGCAAGTAATTCATTGCGAGAAGGCATTTTAGCTAAAGCTTTAACTTTATCCACTGAAGCAATTTCACCTTCAATAAATGCCGTTTTAATTTCAAACGCTTGATTTGCTTCACTAAATTTATCAGCAACTTTTGAAACATTTAGCTGGTCTTCACCCCAAAGATAAATATTAGTATCTTTAAGTTCCATTCCATCTTTACCGGCATTTTTAAGAGCAATACTTGCTAAAGTGTTTTTTATAATTTGAACTTTAACATCCATTTCTCTTGCATTATTTCTTAACTCTTCAAGTTTTTTAGTATTTAAACCTTTATAGTTACAAACTATAACAGCTTCACTAACTTTAAAATTTTCTTCAAGTTTAGAAACAAGTTCAATCTTTTGGCTTTTTGTCATCTTTACTCCTTTCCGACCGGCGATTTCAAGCAGAGTAGAAAATCTAATTAAGTCCTGAGACCTCGGCTATCTCCAATCTAAGATAAAAATTAGATAAAATAAAAGTCATTATCTTATCTAATTTTTATTAATGAGAGTAAAACTCTCATTAATTTTATTTTGTGTCAAGTAATTCTTGAGTATCAAGAGAAAGAGAAGGGCTCATAGTTAAAGAAATACTAGCATTTTTAATATATCTTCCTTTTGCAGCAGCTGGTTTATGCTTATTAATTGCTTTAACAAAAGCTGTTATATTTTCTTTTAGTTGTTCTTGAGTAAAACTAACTTTACCCAAACCTGCATGGATATTTCCTTGTTTATCTACACGGAAATTCACTTGTCCATTTTTGGCATTATTTACAGCCTGTGCAATATCCATAGTTACCGTTCCAGTTTTTGGGTTTGGCATTAAACCTTTAGGACCTAAAATACGACCTACTTTACCAACTAAGCCCATTAAATTTGGAGTAGCTATTAACACATCAAAATTCATATTTCCTTTTTGAATTTCCTCTATCAAATCATCACTACCAACTATATCAGCACCAGCATTTTTAGCTTCATCGGCTTTAGCATCTTTAGCTATAACAGCAACTCTAACTTTTTTACCTGTACCGGCAGGTAAAACAACACTACCTCTTACCATTTGATCAGCATGTCTTGGATCAACATTTAATTTTAATGCAATTTCCACTGTTTCATCAAATTTAGCAGAAGCAAGGGTTTTAACTGTATTTATTGCTTCATCCATTAAATAATTTTTATTTGAATCTATTTTTTTTAATAATTCTGTAAATCTTTTAGTATTTTTAGACATTAATTTTCTCCGCATTTTATATTAAAGTGCTACCGCCTTTTTAAACTCTTGGCGGTAAAGAGTATTAATCTACGATTTCTACACCCATAGAACGAGCAGAACCCATAATAATCTTAGCAGCTTGCTCTCTATCTTTTGTATTCATATCTGCAATTTTTTTATCAACAATTTCAAGAACTTGAGCCTTAGTTAATTTACCAACTTTATTTTTAAGAGGATTATCAGTTCCCTTAGAAATACCTGCAGCCTTTTTAATTAAATCAGTTGCTGGTGGTTGTTTTGTAATAAAAGTAAAGCTTTTATCTGCATAAACAGTGATAACAACTGGAATATTAAAACCGGCCATATCTTTTGTTCTTTCATTAAACGCTTTACAAAATTCCATAATATTAACACCTTGTTGACCTAGAGCAGGACCAACTGGAGGTGATGGATTAGCCTTAGTAGCAGCTATTTGTAATTTTATTTCACCTACGACTTTTTTAGCCATAACCTTTCTCCTTTACTTACTATAAAAATCAAACTATTTTTTCAACCTGAGAGTATAAAATCTCAACTGGAGTTGATCTACCAAATATTGAAACATTTAGCTTTAAAACCCCTCTAACCATGTCGTACTCTTCTACAATACCAACAAAGTTTGCGAAAGGACCTTCAGTTATTCTAACACTCTCTTCTTTATCAAACGAAATTTTAGGTTTAGGTGCTGCTTTATTTTTCACCTTTTCTAAAATAAGATTGATATCTTTTTCACTTAATGGGGTCGGCTTTTTACTTTCCCCTATAAAACGCCCAACTTTTGGCAAAGACTGAATTTTGTGCCAAAGCTCTGTTGATAAGTCAATATTAGCAAATACATAACCTGAATATAGACTTCTTTCGCTTATTTTTTCTTTACCATTTTTAAATTCAATCACATCTTCAGTTGGAACAATCACTTCTAATAATTGTTCTTGAATTCCATGATCTCTAACTAAATTTTCTATGGCTCTTTTTACAGCCATTTCACTACCAGCATAAGTCTGAATTGCATACCATTTATGATTCATCATTTTATCCTATAATTTTAGATAACGAAAATGACATAATCAAATCAACTAATGCTAAAAATAATGAAACAACAGCAACAACTACAAAAACTGTAATATAAGCATTTCTAACTTGCTCTTTTAAAGGCCAAATCACTTTTCCTAATTCAGCTTTTGATAATTTAAAATAAGTTATTAGTTTTTCCATATTTTACCTTATTTTGTGGCAGGGCAAGAGGGATTCGAACCCCCAACCATCGGATTTGGAATCCGGCGCTCTACCATTGGAGCTATTGCCCTAGGGGCTTTTTATATAAAAGCCTTAACTTTTTAATTTAACTTCTTTATGAATTGTGTGTTTTTTTAATCTTGGACAATATTTTCTTAATTCTAATTTTTCAGTTGTATTTTTACTATTTTTAAAAGTGCTATAATTTATATCACCGCACTCTTCACATTTTAAACCAACTTTTATTCTCATTTTTATTCCTTAAAAAGCGAGATAAAATCTCGCTTATAATTATTTAATAATTTTAGAAACAACACCCGAACCAACGGTACGACCACCTTCACGGATAGCAAAACGAGTACCTTCTTCAAGTGCAACTGGAGCAATTAGACTTACAGTAATTCTAACATTTTCACCTGGCATAACCATTTCAACACCTTCTGCAAGTTGAATAGAACCAGTAACATCTGTTGTTCTTACATAAAATTGCGGTCTATAGTTATTAAAGAATGGAGTATGGCGACCACCTTCATCTTTATTTAAAATATAAACTTCAGCTTCAAAATCAGTGTGAGGAGTGATTGATTTTGGTTTAGCCAAAACCATACCACGAAGAACATCTTCTTTTTTAGTACCACGCAAAAGAACACCTACATTATCACCAGCTTCACCTTGATCCATTTCTTTTCTAAACATTTCAACACCAGTTACTGTAGTGCTTTGAGTATCTCTAATACCAACTATTTCAATAGTATCACCAACTTTTACAACACCTTTTTCAATTCTACCAGTAACAACTGTACCACGACCTGAAATTGAAAATACATCTTCAATAGGCATTAAGAAATCTTTATCTGTATCACGAGTTGGAGTTGGAATATACTCATCAACTGCCGCCATAAGATCTAGTATTTTTTTAGACCATTCACCATCTTGACCAGCTTTTGCTTCTTCAAGAGCTTGTAAAGCAGAACCTGAAATAATTGGAGTATCATCTCCTGGAAAATCATATGAGCTTAATAATTCTCTAATTTCCATTTCAACTAATTCTAACAACTCTGCATCATCAACCATATCAGCTTTATTCATAAAAACAACAATATATGGTACACCTACTTGACGAGAAAGTAAAATATGCTCTCTAGTTTGTGGCATTGGACCATCTGCAGCAGAAACAACAAGGATAGCACCATCCATTTGAGCAGCACCAGTAATCATATTTTTAACATAGTCTGCGTGTCCTGGACAATCAACATGAGCATAGTGACGATTTTCTGTTTCATACTCAATGTGAGATGTAGCAATAGTAATACCACGCTCTTTTTCTTCAGGAGCATTATCGATATTATCATAATCTTTTAATTCAGCCAATCCTCTTCTTGAAAGAACAGCAGAAATTGCAGCTGTTAAAGTAGTTTTACCATGATCAACGTGACCAATTGTACCAATATTTACGTGAGGCTTATTACGTGAAAATTTTTCTTTAGCCATCTTTTTCCTCCATATAAAATTTACATACAAATACTAATTTATGTTTTATAATCTTTTGAAATCAATGGAGCTCATAGCGGGACTTGAACCCGCGACCTCTCCCTTACCAAGGGAGTGCTCTACCTCTGAGCCATACGAGCGCTCAGAAAAATTAAAAACATAAATAACAAAAATTTTGGATATTTGAAACTGCTAGAAATTCTAAATACAAAACAGCTCCCAGTTTCACTCTACCAAAATAAGGTTGGAGCGGGAAACGGGACTCGAACCCGCGACCCTCAGCTTGGAAGGCTGATGCTCTAGCCAACTGAGCTACTCCCGCAAAGCAATGGTGGTGAGTCGTGGATTCGAACCACGGAAGGCGAAAGCCAGCAGATTTACAGTCTGCCCTCGTTGGCCACTTGAGTAACTCACCATGAATAAAAAATGCTTTTTATTTCTGGTCAAACACTGCTATTAACAATGGAGCTGGTTAAGGGACTTGAACCCCCGACCTGCTGCTTACAAGGCAGCTGCTCTACCAACTGAGCTAAACCAGCAAAAAATAAAGTTGAATTATAATAAAATTTTAAAATAATGTCAAGGATTTTAAATTATTTTGTATAATTTTTTAAAAATTAAAAGGAAAAATATGATAATTTTATTCTCACCAAGTGAAAGTAAAAACAAAACTAATACTCAAAAACCAATAAATAAAAATTCTTTCATTTTTGAGCATATGTTTTATGTAAGAATGGAAGCTTTAAAGAAATATCAAAATTTTGTTAATACTCGTAATACACAAGAGCTTGGAAAATTCTTTGGAGTAAAAGACTTAAATGAAATTAATGAGTTAAGTCAAGATTTATCTAAAAAAAATACTATAAAAGCTATTGAAAGATATAGTGGTGTTGCATTTGAATATCTAAACTATCCTAGTTTAAATTCATTAGAAAAAAAATATATAGATAATAATGTCATAATTTTCTCAAATTTATTTGGTCCAATACTAGCAAAAGATTTAATTCCTTATTATAAATTCAAACAAGGTGAAAAAATAGAAAATTTTAATATAGAAAAATTTTACAAAGAGAAATTTTCAAAAGAACTTGATGATTTATTAGAAAATGAATTAATAATAGATCTTAGAGCTAAATTTTATGAAAAATTTTATACCATAAAAAAACCTTTTTTAACTTTTGCATTTTTAAAAAATTCTAAATCTTTAAGTCATTTTGCAAAAGCATATAGAGGCAAGATATTAAGAGTGTTAGCAAATAAAAATATACATAACAAAGAAGCTTTACTTGAAAACTTACCTGATGAATTAAAAATCAAAGAAATTAAAATACAAGGATTAAAAGAAGAGATAATTTTAGATATAGTAAGCTAAGCCTTTTGGCTTAGCTTTTATAATTAGAATTTGTATAGAGCTTCAAGTCTGATGAATTGATCGTCAGCATCATCTATATTTTTAGTATTGAAATCTTCGGTTAAGTAAGAATAGAAACCACTAAATGTAAGTTTTGGACTATAAGCATAAGACACACTTGCTACATATTCGTTTTTATCTATATCATAACCAACTTGCTCAGATTTACCACCTATATAATCAAATCCTACTCTTACAGTTTCAGCAAAAGTATAACCTAAACCTGCAAAATAGAAGAAGTTTTCACCTACATCACCTCTTAAATCACTACCAGTAGAATAGAAAATTTGCTCACCTGGAGCGATTACTTGACCTTTATCTTCTAATACAACTAAGCTAGCTTTATCTTTTTCACCATAACCAACTATACCTGCTTTAAAATCAAATGCTGAAATTTGACCTTGTAATTGAGCAGCATAGAAATTACCATTGTCAAGACCTAATTTTTCTTTATCGCTATCTAGGCTATTTCCTAAGTATTGACCTTGGATTTTGAAATTAGCTACATCATTAAAGCTGAATTTATAGCTAGCATCTATTGCATATAAGAATGCCCAATTATTTGAATAAGCAGCCCATAATTGGAAAGCAAATGGATCAAAATCACCTAATACAGCAGCGCCATATAATGAAGCATCAGCTATACCTAAACCAGTAAAATCACCATCATCTGTAACATTAAAACTATCAAACCAGTAACCTGCAAAAGTTAAACCTTCGATAGAGTTGTTAATGATTTTAGCTCCTGTACCGATAGCATCATCAGTCCAAATTGAACCAACTTCCATTTTACCGAAAGTTACACTTGTAGCATAAGCTTCGTTAGTGTATTCTAAGTATGCTTGCTCAACATCAAAGCTTTGAGCTGTGTTAGTTTCAGCTTTAGCACTTGGACTATTAAAACCTAACTCGCCTGTATTGTCATATTGGAATTGAACAAAAGCTTTGAAATTATCATCTAAAGCTGCTTTGAAGTTTAATTGAGATTTAAATCTGTGTCTGTTTTCTTTATCACCATTGTAACCATTTTGAACACCTGCAGTAAAACCACTGTAAGGTTTTGCACCAGCATCTAATCTATCAGATTCAAATCTGTATCTAAACATTCCTGATACATCAACATCTTTTATAGCTTCTTCAAGTGAAACAGCATTTGCTGCTGAAAAAGCACCTGCAGCTAAAGCTGCTACTAAACTAAGTTTAACTAGTTTCATGAGAATTCTCCTTATTAAAATTAAAACTATGGCTTGTATTATAGCATAGTTTTATATAAGAAATCTTAAAGTAAATAAATATTGATTAAAAAAGTTTATTGATGGATTTTAAATATATAAAGCAAAGAGTATAAAATTTTAATTGCGTATATTTTAAACTCTGTAAATATCTTTAAAGATCTAGTTTGAAACTAGATCTTTAAAAACTAAGGAGTTATCTATGAATGTTTGCTTTTACAATTGTAATTATGCTCTTTGATAGTTAATGTTTGGAAACTAAATAATTATAAATTTTCACAATACATGGTTTTATTATTTAAAACAATTAATTGTTTATTTGATGGTGTAAATTTTGGAATAAAAGCATAAGAACTTATAGGATCTACAACAATACATATATGTTTATTGTTTTTATTGGATAATTTTATTATGCAATTATTCAAAGGATTTGATAATTTATCATAAACTCTTGAAGAATTCTTTAATGGAGTATATAAACGCCCATAATCATCAAATATTAAACGAGTACCTCCTTTGCATGAGCCTTCAAATGATACCTCATTAATTCCATAAGTTTTTTCTATATTATATCTAGGATTTGTTTTAAAATCATTTTGATTTATTACCCCACTTTGCCCTGAATTCATCAAAATATTTGGATTTATCAAATCAACTGCTATTTCCCTGTCTTTATTGATTAGATTTTTTCCTATATTTGCATTACCATCTCCATTTTTATCTAAGAAAATTGTATATGTTTGTTCATTGTTGGTTGCAGATTTTGAGCGTATAAAATATATTTGCCATTTAGCTTTAAACCATTCTCTTTTTGCGACATTAAATTCTCTTGCTCTAAAGTCATTTTGCATCATTGCTAAATGTCTAGTGTATTTAATATCACTTAAAATTTGCTCTGCACCCAATCTTAGATAATCTGGTTTAAAATAAAAATATCCAATAGAAAATAAAATTGAAAGTATTATACAAACGAAAACTAATTCTATAAGCGTGAAAGATTTCTTCATTTTAAATTAAAATATATCTTATGCTTACCCAACTTCACATATAAATCACCAGGTTTTTGCATAAATACAAGCTTTATTTTGCCTTTAGAAATTCCATAAAATTGTAATCTTAAAGCCAAACTATCATCATTAAGGGTAATAGAATTGATATTTTGTTCTTTTAACTTCATAGCTAAATCTTTTGCAATATGATAATCATATGCAAAATGCTTTTTAGGATCTTTTAATATATAATAAAAACTATGATTAAAAATTATTCCAATATAAAAAATAGCTAAAAAAATCAAAGAACACTCTATAAATACTTTATGTTTTAAGCGAAGTTCAGGAACTCTTGAGCGATAAGAAGACATCAAATAACGAATTAAAAGCGGGGTACAAACCACACAAAAAGGTAAAAAGTCTTCTAAAAAAAGCCTTTGTCTAATAGAAAATATCAGACAAAACATAAAAGTGGTAGCACTGATAAACCATAACAATGGCTTGTCATTTTGCAAAAGAATTCTATAAACAACATAAAAAAAATAAAGAAAAATTAACGGAGAAAAACAAGCTGCAAAAATTCCTATGGTATCTAAAAAATATCCTTTAGGTTTGCCACTTGCGTCAAAACCATAAATACTCATAGAGATACCAAACAAAACCAAAGAAACTCCCATAAGTATTTTATCTTTTTTATAAACCCCATAGAAGAAAAAAGATAAATATAAAATCGCAAAATTTTTATCTATAAAAAGAACCAAAATAAACAAAATATAAAATAAAAAAAATTTCTTATATTCAAACAATACTAAAATCAAAAGCGTTAAAAAGATTACAATACTTGATTCATTTATAAGTAAGGCACTAGCAACACTACCCGGTAATAATATAAATAAAATTACAGATACAAAAGCATCAAAAGAAGTTTTAGTGTATTTTAATGCTAGAATATAAAGTAAAATACAACTTAAAGAATGAAGTAAAATAAACAGAATTCTTAAACCAAAGTCATTTTGACCAAAAAGAGCGGTGCCAAATCTAGCGATCATAGCAATTAAGCTATGATCGTAAAAATAAATTTGTGCTTCATTGTAACTTATAGATAAAGTACTAACACCATATAATAAAGCACAAAAATCAAAAAATAAAACAGCTAGCAAATACCTTTTCATTTTTAATTAGTCAAGTTTTACAGGCCCATTGCTTGCGTGAGATTGTAAAAATCTTAAAATTCTATTTTTTCTGCACAAGTATCATAAAATTTAGTTCCCTCACTTGCAGCCATTAAAGGATTAACCGAAGCAATAGCTGAAGTAGCAACAAGTCCTTTTAAAAACTTTCTTCTTGTCAGTCTCATAAGTCCTTTCCTTTCAAAATAAAATACAAATTATCATTATAGTATTTTTTTTGAAAAGATTAAATTTTTATACTCCAAAAAAATTCAATCCACTCTTTAGCTTCTTTTATATAAAACTCAGGGATTAATAATGCTGAAGGTTTATAAAAAACACTTGCTACTTTGAGCTCTAAATGAGGATATTTTTCCATTAAAACTCTTTTGATTTCTATCATAGTTTCACCACTATCTATAATATCATCTACCAAAAGAATTTTTTTATATGAACTTAAATCGGGAATGTTAAAAATTTTAATCGTATCTAATTTTTGAGTATCCTCATAATGAATGGAATTTAAAGAAAATAAATTTCTATTTCCCATACCTTCTGCCAAAAAATGCCCCAAAGTCATACCACCTCTTGCAATGGCAAGTAATACATCAGGATTAAATTCTTCCTTAATTTTGCGTGTAAAAGGAATAATTTCTTTTTGAAATTCTTCATAAGTATAATAATACATAATCACTTCCTATAAAAATTGTAATAAAAACACCAGCAATGAAATTGCACTTAAAACAATAATACCAAGATTGATTTTATCAAATTCTTTTTGCATAATACGCATAAATAAATATGTGATAAATCCGAAAGCAAAACCTGTAGTAATAGAATAAGTTAGTGGCATCATAATGATAATAAAAAACGCACTTACTGCTATAGCTTTATCTTTAAAATTAATATTTGCAACTTCCATGAACATTAAAACACCAACAAGCACCAAAATAGGATAGATAGAATTTGCAGGAATAGCTTTAAATACCGGCAATAAAAACAAAGTAAAAACAAAACATATAGCAGTAACCAAGGCTGTAAGACCTGTTCTACCACCTGCTTCTACCCCTGCTGAACTTTCTACAAAAGCAGTCACAGTAGAAGTACCAACAACCGCCCCCATAGCTGAACTTACCGCATCTGCACCTAGGGTTTTACCTAGCTTTTTTTCTCCTTGTTCTGGATCATCAAAAATTTTTCCTCTTGAACCTACACCTGTGATTGTACCTACACTATCAAAAAGTTGAGTTACAAAAAAAGTCAAAACTATAGGTATCATACTAAGCTCTAATGCACCTTTAATATCAAGCTTACCAAATATAGCACTTAAACCATTATCTCCACTAATAACTGGTAAAGATAAAAGTTGTTCAGGAAACTTAGCTCCATCAATACCAAAAATCCAAGCACATAAAGCACTCACAAAAACAGCTAAAATAAAAGCCGCTTTAACCTTCCAAGCCCAAAAAACAAAAACCAAAAATAACCCAAACAAGCCAAAAAGCACTTTAGTGTTTGAAAAATCACCCAAACCCACTAAAGTTGCTTCACTTTTGGTAATAACCCCCATTTGCACAAGCCCCATAAAGGCTATAAAGGTTCCAATACCTGCTGATATGGCTTTTCTTAAATCATTAGGTATGCTTTTTATAACCCAAATTCTAAAATTAGTAAAAGATAATAAAGTAAAAACAATACCTGATAAAAACACAGCTCCTAAAGCACTTTGCCAAGGAATTTGATAGGTATAGCACACACTAAAAGTAAAATACGCATTTAAACCCATACCCACACTCATAGCTACTGGAGTATTTGAAAAAAAGGCATTAAAAGTAGTAGCTATAATAGTTACTAAAGCTGTTGCAACAATTAAAGCTTCTAGTGGCATACCTGAATTACTCATAATATTTGCATTAACTGGTATAATATAAATCATTGCTAAAAAAGTAGCAACACCTGCATAAATTTCAGTTTTTACATCACTATTATGCTCTTTAAGTTTAAAAAAATCCATTTTTATCCTTAATAAGTTTTTAATTCATTATACAAACTATCGCGTTCCACAGCAATGTAACCTGAACTTTTAATCATCTCTATAAAAGTTTTTAAACTCAAGCCATTTGAACTTTTTGCGCCACCTGCACTTTGTATGCTTTCTTTTTCTATAGTACCATCTAAATCATTTGCACCAAAATCTTGAGCTACCATAGCTAAATTTATACCCATAGTTGCCCAATAAGCTTTGATATTTTTAATATTATCAAGCACTATCCTTGCAATAGCCAAGGTTTTTAAAATTTCTACCGAACCAAGTGGTTTTTTACCTATAATAAAACTATTATCTTGTTGCCAAACCAAAGGGATGAAAGCATTAAACCCACCGGTTTGATCTTGAAGATTTCTTAATCTTATCATATGATTAATTCTATTTTCTCTGCTTTCTATATGCCCAAAAAGCATTGTGGCGTTACTTTGTCTACCTTTTTCATGCCAAAGCTTATGAATTTTTAACCAATTTTCACTACTTACTTTACCATGGCAAATTTTTTTTCTAACTTCCTCATCGAAAATTTCAGCTCCACCACCTGGCATAGAATCCACACCATATTCAAGCATTTTTTCTATAACTTCTTCATAACTCATATCAAAAGCTCTACTTAAAAAATCAACCTCAGCAGCAGTTAAAGCCTTAATGTGTAAAAATGGATATTTTTCTTTAATCATTTTAAAAATTTCTAAATACCACTGCCATGATGTGTTTTTATTGTGTGCTGAGACAATGTGAATTTCTTTAGTGTCCCTTTGAACCGTTTCATCAACTATTTTCATAATCTCTTTGTGCGACATAGTGTAAGGATTAGGATTTTTCCTATGTGCTGAAAAAGCACAAAATTTACAAGTATCTGCACAAATATTAGTAGGATTTATATGACGATTGATATTAAAATAAACCTTTTTGTCATGCAAATTTAAGCGGACTTTTTGTGCATATTTAGCTAAAGTAAAAAGTTCTAAATCCCAAAGCTTATTTGCCTCTTCTTCGTTTAACCTTTCTTGTTTTTCTAGTTTTTCTATAATTGCTTGCATATTCTTACCATTTTTGAAATTTAAAGTATAATTATAATTTCAACTTACTTAAAATTTAATACAAAGTATTTTTTGGTATGATATTAAAAACTTAAAATAAGGAATTATTTTCAATTATGAATATGCAAAAAATTCAGAAACTAAAAAATTCTTTAAAAGATTATGAATCATATAGTTCTAGACTTTTTTTAAAACAAGGCTCTTTTAGCTTTTATCACTCTAAAGAAATTGATCATTTTATAGAAGATATTTATGAACTTATTCTAAATGATTTTTTTGATGATTTTTATCCACATAATGATAAAATACCATTTTGTGTAATAGCTATAAAACAATATGCCAAAATGAATTTAAGTATAAAAGAAAATATAGATTTGTTATTGATATATAAAGATATTAAAGCTTATAATATAAAACCTTTAATGAAAGCATTTATCACTTCTTTAAATGATATTAATTTAAGCATCAACTACCAAATTTGTGAAATAAATGGATTATACAATATAGCCAAAAACGAATTAAAGCAAAATATACTACAAAATAGATATATTTGTGGTTCAAAAATTTTATTTAAACAAGTTAAAGAAAAAATCAATCAAGCCCAAGAAGAATTTAAGGATGATTTTGCTTTAAAAATTTTACAAAATTTTAATCCTTTTTATCAACCTTTAATCTATCAAGAATTTAATATAAACAAGAATTTTGGTGGCTTAGACGAGCAATTAGAATTAGAGAATTTAAATATCTTATTTAAAGATTCTCCTAAAAACTATATGCTCTCTTTTATTGACGAAAAAGAATTAAGCGAATTTAAGCTTTCTAGTGATTTTTTGTTTTCGCTTAAATGTGCAATGAATCTTTTAGAAAACAAAAATACTGACTTATTTTTGATACAAAATTCACAAGAATTAGCGAATTTAATGCAAAGAAAAGAAAAGAAAAATTTAGATCTTAAATCCATACTCACTCAAAAAGCAATGCAATGCATACAAACTTGTGGATTTTATACGCATTTTTTAGCAAGGTGTATTCAAGAAAAACACTATAAAGAGCAAGTAGTATTTCAAAATACTGAAAATAATTTTATTTACTCAAAAAACGAGAAAGATTTAAAAATCATCTTAAATGATCTTTTAAATTTAAAAGATCAAGATTATAATTTTGATATTCGTTTAGTTTTTACCTTAAAAAGAGTAAAAAATAATAATGAAAATCTAGAGTTATTTAGAAATATATTAAAAAGAAAACATTCATATAGCATCTTAAAACTTTTATCTGATGCAAATGTTTTAAAAGATTTTTGTAAGCCACTTATCCAAAGCAAATTTTTACTTGAAGAAGAAGGATGTTATAGTGCATTGGATAGAGCTTTGCTTTGTTTAAGATATTTTGAAGAAGGTGAGCATAATTTTGATGAAAATATGACTTTGATTTTAAAATTAACGATACTTTTAAGTGCAATTCGTGAAGAAAATGAAATTTCTTTAGCAAATATTTATAGAGCCTATGTGGGAAAATTTCAAATTAACATTAATTTACAAGATCTTGGATTAAGATTACTTAAAAATTTCAATACATTTAAAGACATTATAGAAAAAGAAGATATTTACAACTCTACTATAGTTTTAAATTTCATCTCTAAACTAAATGATATAAAAACCTTAAAAATTTTACATATCTTATCTTTTTATAATGCCAAAGCATTAAATATCACAAATCATTTTTACTACAAAAGTCTTGAAAGGCTATTTCAAAATGCGTTAGAAGGCTTTGAAGATGAAAATTTGATTGATGAGGGGCAAAGAAGAGTTAAAAAAGAACAGACTTTAAAAAGAAGTAAAGCTTTTTTAGAGCTTGATGAACAAACACAAAATAATATAATTCATATTAAATCTAATTTATTTTTTATAAAAAATAGCTTTGAAAAAATCATTAAGATAATACAAATTGCCCAAAAAGAAAATTTTATTTTTTGGCTTGATAATCAAGATAATTTCACTCTAGAACTTATAATGAATAGAAAAAATAATCTTGAAAACATACTTAATACTTTAAGTTCTTTAAATTTAGTCTTTATGAGTTTTTTTGAACTATTTGAAGAAAAGGTTTATCTTAAATTTGAATATTCAGATATAGTTAGTGATAATCAAAAACAAAGTTTAGAAAATTTACTCAATTCTAAACTGCACTTAAAGGTACAAAAAAAAGCAAAAAAACCAAACATTAAAAAAGATGAACTAAAATTAGATATGAATTATTCCAAAAATTATGCCAAAATAACTTTAAACACCAAAGATCAAAAAGGTTTAATGGCTTATGTAATGGATGTGCTTGTAAGATATGATATTATTTTAAGTGCAGCAAAAATTCAAACTATAAAAGAAAGAACAAGAAATGTTTTGATTTTGCATAAAAACAAAAGCTTGCAAGATCATAAAGATCAAATTCTTAAATCACTAATAAGCGAGTAAAAAATGTGTGGAATAGTAGGATATATAGGAACCAAGGAAAAGAAAAAAATCATACTAGATGGTTTAAAAGAACTTGAGTATAGAGGTTATGATAGTGCTGGCATAGCTGTAATGAAGGACGGGGAGCTTGATTTTTTCAAAGCTGTTGGAAAGTTAGAAAATTTAGCAAACAAAACTATTAATTTTACTAGTGATGGTTTTGGACTTGCTATAGGACACACACGCTGGGCTACACATGGAAAACCGACTGAAATCAATGCTCATCCTCACCTAGGACAATATTCTTGCGTAATACATAATGGAATTATAGAAAATTATCAAGAATTAAAAACAAAACTTATCAAAGAAGGCATTAATTTTCTAAGTCAAACCGATACTGAAGTTATTGTGCATTTATTTGAATACTATGCGAGTAATTTAGAGCCATTTGAAGCTTTTAAAAAGACTATAGCTGAGCTAAAAGGTGCTTTTGCAATCTTACTTGTAAGTAAAAAAGATCCAAATACTATTTATTTTGCTAAAAATGCAGTGCCACTTATCATTGGAAAAAACGGCGATGAAAATGAATACTATTTTGCATCAAGCGATGCGCCTTTAGTTTCCTTGGTTGATAGAGTGGCTTATCTTGAAGATGGAGATTATGGATATGTTAATTTAAACGAATGCAAAATTTGCCATGATCAAGCTTGCATCCAACCTACTTTTGTAACTCTAAGTCAAGATAAAAGTTATGCTCAAAAAGATGGCTATAGATTTTTCATGGAAAAAGAAATTTATGAGCAAAGTAGAGTTTTAGGCGAAGTTTTAATGGGACGCTTGCAAGGTGAGCAAATAGTTTTTGAAAACATAGATGAATCACTTTTACAAAATATTGATGAAATAACACTTTGTGCTTGCGGTACAAGCTATCATGCAGCATTAAGTGGAGCTTATTTGCTTGAAAGACTTGCTAAAATTAAAACTAAAGTTGAAGTAGCTAGTGAATTTAGATATAGAGAAGCCATTATAGGTAAAAACACTCTTTTTGTGGTAATTTCACAAAGTGGAGAAACAGCTGACACGCTAGAAGCTTTAAAAATAGCAAAAGCACAAGGAATTAAAACTTTAGCAATATGCAATGTAGATAATTCTAACATCGTGCGTTTGGCTGATATATCATTACTTACTAGAGCAGGAATTGAAAAAGGCGTAGCTTCAACTAAAGCTTTTGCTACCCAAGTAGCGACTTTATGGATGCTTGCAATTTACCTTGCACAAAAAGCAAATTTAGATATGAATAAAGAAATTAAAGCTCTAAGAAGCTTACCAAGTATAGTTAAAGTTGAGCAGAGCTTACATGAAAAGGTTCATAGAATTTCAAAAAGATATCTACATGGTCATGGCTTTTTCTTCATAGGTAGAGATGTATTTTATCCATTAGCTTTAGAAGGAGCCTTAAAACTCAAAGAAATTTCATATTTACATGCTGAAGGATATCCAGCGGGCGAAATGAAACATGGACCTATAGCTTTGGCAGATAGTGAGCTTTTTACTGTCGCATTGATACCGAAAAATTGCCTTTATGAAAAAACAAAATCAAATGTAGAAGAATTAGCTGCAAGAGATTCTACCTTGCTTGCTATCTCTCCACTTGATTTTGATTTAAGTGATGATTTTATTAAAACTTCTAATCAAGAACATTATATGTGTGAATTTTTTGAAATGATGGTGATTTTACAACTTCTAGCCTTAGAAGTATCTATAAGACTTGGTAATGATGTGGATATGCCAAGAAATCTAGCAAAAAGTGTTACTGTAGAATAATATTTTGTGTAGTTTTGAAAAAACTACACTTTTTTAAAAAATTTTATAAATATTTTTTAAATTATAAGCAAACTTTAGGGTTTATTTGGTTTAAATATCAATATCTTATTTTATTACAAGGAAAAGCCATGGAATATAGAATCGAACACGATACTATGGGAGAGATTAAAGTTCCTAATGATAAATATTGGGGTGCACAAACGCAAAGAAGTTTTGAAAATTTTAAAATTAGTTGCGAAAAAATGCCAAAAGTTTTAATTTATGCTTTTGCAAATCTTAAAAAATCTTTGGCTTTAGTAAATAACAAACTTGGCAAATTAGACGATGCTAAAAAAGATGCTATCGTACAAGCTTGCGATGAAATTATAGCAGGAAAATTTGACGATAACTTCCCACTGGCTATATGGCAAACAGGATCAGGCACACAAAGCAATATGAATATGAATGAAGTTATAGCAAATCGTGCTACAGAAATCATGGGTGGAGATTTTAGAAAAGAAAAACTCGTCCATCCAAACGATCATGTTAATATGAGCCAAAGTTCAAATGATACTTTCCCAACTGCTATGAGTATAGTTTCAGTAGAGCAGGTAGAAAAAAAACTTATCCCTGCTTTAGATGATCTTATTGCAACTTTTGAAAAGAAAGTAAAAGAATTTGATGGAATTATTAAAATAGGAAGAACCCACCTTCAAGATGCTACACCACTTACCTTAGCACAAGAATTTAGCGGATATCTTTCTATGTTGCTTCACTCAAAAGAACAAATCATAGCTTCATTACCTACACTAAGAGAACTTGCAATAGGTGGAACAGCTGTTGGTACAGGATTAAACGCTCATCCAGAACTTAGTGAAAAAGTAAGCGAAGAATTAAGCAAACTAATAGGCACTAAATTTATTTCAAGTCCAAATAAATTTCATGCACTAACAAGTCATGATGCAATTAATTTTACCCATGGGGCTATGAAAGGTTTGGCCGCAAATTTAATGAAAATAGCAAATGATATTAGATGGCTAGCAAGTGGTCCTAGATGTGGTCTTGGAGAGTTAAACATACCTGAGAATGAACCAGGAAGTTCTATCATGCCAGGCAAGGTTAATCCTACTCAGTGTGAAGCTTTAACTATGGTTGCAGTACAAGTTATGGGAAATGATGCAACTATTGGTTTTGCAGCAAGTCAAGGAAATTTTGAACTTAATGTATTTAAACCTGTAATTATTTATAATTTCTTACAAAGTCTTGATTTATTAGCCGATGCCATGCATTCATTTAATATCCATTGTGCTGTTGGTATAGAACCAAATAAAGAAAAAATTGATTTTAACCTACATAATTCTTTAATGCTAGTAACTGCATTAAATCCACATATTGGCTATGAAAATGCAGCTAAAGTAGCAAAAAATGCTCACAAAAAAGGTATTTCTTTAAAAGAAAGTGCTATGGAGCTTGGCTTAGTAAGCGAAGAGGATTTTGCTAAATTTGTAGATCCTACAAAAATGATAGGACCAAAAAAATAAACAAAAGACTAGGATTATCCTAGTCTTTTCTTAAGAGTTAGTATGATTTATGAAAACGATTTTTTATTTATAGAAAAAGAAAATTCTCAAATTCCTTGGGTAAAAATTTTTACTAAAGAAAACTACAGAGAATTAAGTGATTGTCCAACCTTTTTACAAAATATGCTTTTTCAATATGTTTTAGCTTGTGAATTAAGTCTTAAAGAATACTATAACCCAGAAAAAATCAACATAGCTTCCTTTGCGAACTATGTACCAAGAGTGCATTTTCATATTATGGCAAGATTTAAAGAAGATGGGTTTTTTCCCGAATGTATGTGGGGAAAACAACAAAGAGAAATTAAGGATTTAAAATTGCCTGATTTTGAAGGATTTGTATCAATTTTACTTAAAAAAGTAAAAAATATTCATGTTTAAAAAATTTATTAATTCTAGCTATATAGCTTTATTACATCATCCACTTGGAGTTATTTTTTATTTATGTTTTTGGTTTTTTATAGCATTTTTTTATAATTCATATCAAACTAGTATTTTTTTACTTTTAACCCTATTTATAATTTTTTGTGAAACATTTACTAATACAAAAAGCAATTTAATACAAAATTATAAAAGTCTGAAAAATTTATGGGTTGGATTTTTTGGACTAATTTTTTATATATTTTTAAATTTTATCTTTAAAGATGACATAGAAAATTATTTAATATTTTTTACTAATAATTCTTTATATATTTCCTTAACAACAGCTCTTATAGCTTTAGTATGCGCAAGAAAATTATATGATTTTAATTATTTTCATAATTTTTTAGCTGCCCTTTCTTTTAGTATAGGCTTTTGGCTGATTTTTGGTATATTTTTGGCCATATTTTATGGTTCGTTTGATTTTTTATTTAATATTTCTTCAAGCATGTTAGATTCTTGTGTTCTATCATTATGGCTTTTTAGCGCTGGAATTTTTTCTTTATTTTTACTTGGTAATTTTACTTCATTTAATTTTAATAAAATTTTTATATTTATACTAAATACTTTTAGTATTTTATATATAATCATGCTTTTTACCTATGGCTTGGTAGCGTTATTTAATCTTTTAACAAATCTTAGTATAGTTCATTTATGTCTTTGGTTTGGTAATTTTTTATTAATTAATCTTTGGATAAATTTATCTTTTTATAAAATCAAAAAATCATTACTCTATGCCTTTTTTATTGTAGTGCTATCATTAAATATTTTCGTATTTTATGCTATTATAATTAGAATTGCACAATATGGCTTTACGCCAGAACGCTTAGCAGTATTGGCTTTAAATTTATGGCTTTTGATTGCAAATTATCTAAGCGTATTTAAACAAAAAATAGCATTAAAATTTTCTTTTTATCTACTTGCGTTTATGGCGTTATTTTTAGGATTCTTTGCAAATTACATAAGTTTTTCTTCGCAAAAATACCAATTGCAAAAACTAGAAAACTCTATACACTCTTTAGATCTTGACTATATTCAAAGTAAGCAATACTACAATCAAATTAAAAGTATCAAAAACACCTTACATAATTTTGATAAAAATTATAATAACAACTATAGTTTTGATGAATTTTTAAAGACAAATAATTTAAATCATTTAAAAAATCAAGCAAAACCTTTCAATCCTAATCTTTCTATATATAAAAATTTTAATCCTGAATACTTAAAATTAAAAAAAGACTATGATGAAGTATTATTTAATTTCACTAATAAAAGTAATTTTAAATACTCAATGAAAATACAAGATAATACTTTATACTTTTACTTACAAGAACAAGAAATTTTAAAAATTATAGATTTTGATAAAATTTTAAAAACCTATCAAAAAAATTCTCAACTAGATTATGAGCTTTACAATGGCTCTACTATAACTTTTATACCTTTAATGTTTAACATAGATGCAAGAGGAAATGTAACAAAATTTAAAACTCATATTTTTATAAAAAATACCAAATAAAAAATATTTAATATTTTGGTTTAAAATTTAGAAAAATTTTTAAAAAAGGTATAATATGAGAAAAATATTTATTTTACTTGCTCTTTGCTCTTTAGCTTTTTCCACACAATGTGAAAAAAAGATAGCACAAATTCAAAAAGAAATAGCTTATGCTAAAAATTACAATCATCAAGAAAAAGTTTTAAGTTTAGAACTCGCTTTAAAGGAAGTTCAAGCAGATTGTGCCAAAGATCCTTATTATTATGATAAAAAATTAGAAGCTAAAAAACTTAAAGAGCAAGAAATAGAAAAAATCGAACAAGAATTAAAAGAATTAAAAAAACAAAAAGATTATATGAGTAAAACAGAATATAAAAGTAAAAAACAAGCTTTAAAAGATAAAAAAGACAAAATCAAAAAAGAGATTGAAGAATATATTGATAATCTATAAAAATTTCGAACCACGATAAAAGCTCTATTTTTTTAAAGCTTATTTTAATTTAAAATCGCAATTTTTAAATTATCTTTTGACAAAAACCATAAAAATTATTAATTCTATTTCAGTTTTAATTTTTAAAATTTTTAAACAAGGAAATATATGAAAAATTTGCTGAAAATCATTGGGTTTGGAGTTACCTTTTTAGCTTTTACTTTAAATGCAAGTGATTTTAAATACCATCCAAAAGATAAAAAAGAACTCATAAAGCTTGTACAAAATCAAAGTATAAATTTAGGCGAGATTGATACGAGTAAAATTACAGATATGAGTTTTTTATTTGCAAATATTACCAAAGAAGATTGTGGTTTTGCACAAGCTAAGGATGCTTGTTTGGAAGTTGCAAAAGAACATAAAATTAAACAAATAAATCTTAGTTTGTTTGGTTACAATCCTATATATATTGGTGATGATAAATTTGATAGAAAAGATTTTAGTGGAATTGATAAATGGGATACAAGTAGAGTTACTAATATGGAAGGTATGTTTGCACAAACAGAGAATTTCAATGAAAATATCAGTTCTTGGGATGTATCTAATGTGGAAAATATGGAAAGTATGTTTGCGGGAGCGAAAAATTTCAATCAAGCTTTAAATAAATGGAATGTAAGCAAAGTAAAAAATATGAATGCAATGTTTGCGGGAGCTAGTTCTTTTAATCAATCTTTAAACGATTGGAATGTTAGTAATGTAGAAACTATGACGGGTATATTTGAAGGTGCAAGTAACTTTAATCAACCTTTAAATAAATGGAATACAAGCAAACTTAGAAAAGCAATCGCAATGTTTTCAAATGCCATTTCTTTTAATCAAAATATCAATTCTTGGGATGTTTCTAATGTAGAAACTATGACAGCAATGTTTCAAGATGCAAAATCTTTTAACCAACCTTTAGATAAATGGAATACCGCTAAAGTTATGCGTATGAGTGGAATGTTTAACCGTGCTAGTAATTTCAATCAAAAACTATCTTCTTGGGATACAAGTAAAGTAACAGATATGAGTTTTATGTTTTATGGAGCAAAGAAATTTAATCAAAGCATTAATTCTTGGAATGTAAGCAGAGTCGAAAGTATGGAAGCGATGTTTTATAATGCCAGTGCTTTTAACAAACCTTTAAATAAATGGAATACAACTAGCCTTAAAAATATAAACTATATATTTCAAAACGCTTCGTCTTTTAATCAAAATATCAATACTTGGGATGTTTCTAAAATAAGAAAAATGGATAATGTTTTTTACAAGGCGATAGCTTTTAACCAACCACTTGATAAATGGGATACAAGTAAGGTTGTGGATATGAGTTTTATGTTTTATGGAGCAAAGAAATTTAATCAAAACATTAATTCTTGGAATGTAAGCAAGGTTGAAAATATGGCGAGTATGTTTTCAGAAGCTATTTCTTTTAATCAGCCTTTAAATGACTGGAATGTGAGTAGTGTTAAAATTATGTCGCAAATGTTTGCAGGAGCTTTGAAATTTAACCAAGCACTTGATAAATGGGATACAAGTAAGGTTGTGGATATGAGCGCAATGTTTTATGAAGCAAAAAGTTTTAGTCAAAATTTAAATGATTGGAATACAGATAAACTTGAATACAAAAAAGATGCCTTTAAATTATCTGCCATAGAAAACAAACCACCAGTATGGCTGAAAGGCTACATAGACAAGATTGATAAGAAATTTAAATATTATCCAAAAACTTGGGAAGAACTTAATAAGTTTGCAAACGATGAAAGTATAAATTTAGGTGATATTAATACAAGTAAAATCACAAATATGAAATCTTTATTTTTACGAACTACTAGAAAAGATTTTAGTGGGATTGATAAATGGGATACAAGTAATGTTATTGATATGAGTAATATGTTTGCACAAACAAAAAACTTCAATGAAAATATCAGTTCTTGGAATGTAAGCAAGGTTGAAAATATGGCGGGTATGTTTTCAGAATCTATTTCTTTTAATCAGCCTTTAAATGACTGGAATGTGAGTAGCGTTAAAATTATGTCGCAAATGTTTGCAGGAGCTTTAAAATTTAACCAAGCACTTGATAAATGGGATACAAGTAAGGTTATAAAAATGGACGCAATGTTTGCAAATGCTAGTTCTTTTAATCAAAACATTAATTCTTGGGATGTTTCTAAGGTAAGAGACATGAGAATGATGTTTAATAAAGCTTCAAGCTTTAATCAGCCTTTGGATAAATGGGATGTGAGTAATGTTGTAAAAATGGATCTTATTTTTGCCAATGCTAGTTCTTTTAGGCAAAATATAGACAATTGGAAAGTAAAAGATTTTGAAGAAAATGATTTATTTTTTATGTTTCATTCTTCTGGTTTAGAAAAAAATCTGCCTAAATGGAGCAAAAATAATTTATTTTAAGGAGATGGAATGATAATTTCTGTGATATTTTTAGCAATTATATTAGCTTTAGTTATCTATATCGTAAGTATTTATAATAATCTTGTAACTTTATTTAATCGTGCTTATAATGCCTTTTCGCAAATTGATGTACAACTCAAAAGAAGATATGATTTAATCCCAAATCTTGTTACAATAGCTCAAAAATATCTCTCACACGAAGAAAATACGCTTATAAAAGTTACTATGGCAAGAAACAATGCTTTAAATGCAAGTTCTAATGCTAATTTAAAAAATGCTAAAAGTTTGCAAGATTTAAGCGAGGCACAAAATTCGTTAAATTCTGCACTTTCAAATTTTAATATGGTTTTAGAAAATTATCCTAATTTAAAAGCTAATGAAAATTTGACACAATTAAGCAAGGAGCTTACTCACACTGAAAACAAAATCGCTTTTGCAAGACAAGCTTACAATGATAGTGTTATGCATTATAATACCGCTAGAGAAAGTTTTCCGGCAAATTTAATCGTGCAATATTTTCCTAAATTTAGAGAAAATTTAATTATGCTTGAATTTGAAGATAAACAAGAAATCAGCAAAACACCAAAAGTAAATTTTTAAGGATAAAAATTGCTAAAACAAATAATAAATATTTTCATCTTGCTTCTTATTGTGCTTGTTCTACTTATAACTATAATAACACTTGAGCAATCAGCAGATATAATCATAGAAAAAATATTACCTATTTTAAAATATTTATTATTGGTTTTTGAAGAATTAAGGCAAAATTCAATTGTAATTGATACATTTTATTTTATAGCAAATAACTTATTTATAAGTCTTTGTTTTGTTTTTATAAGTTTTTTAGTGATTTTAATCATGACTCATTTTATCTTAGGTAAGCAAAGCAAATTAAAAGGCGATATTTACGAACTTCAAAATATTTCTAAATTTAAGATTTTGTGGCTAAATTTATTATTTTTTGCTTTACTTTTTTTCATCATTTTACTTTCTTATTCTTTAATTTTAAAAGTTTTTTATATATTTACACCTGAATTTTATGAAAGCCGTGAGGATTTTTCGCATCATATACCTTATACCTATCGTGGTATTAAATTTTTTGACAATAGAAATTATGAAGTTTATCACATAATATCTTTTTTACTTAGCTTTTTTGTGCTTATGATAATTTTCTTTGCTTATTTAATTAAAGTTTTTATAATGAAAAATAAAAGCATTGATAAACTTGCCAAAATTTTAGAAGCAAGAGAAATTTCACTTGATAGAAAAAATCTTACTACTAAAGAAAAAAATGCACTTTTTGCTATAGAAGAAATGGCGATAGCTTCAAGTATGCCACTTCCTAGAGTTTTTATTATGCTTAAAGAAAAAGGAATCAATGCACTCTGCACAGGTGAAAGATTTGGTAAAAAAGATGAAAAAATAGCAATTTTTATTACAAAAGGAGCATTGAATTTTTTCAATAAAGAAGAACTACAAGCAGTCATCGGACATGAATTTTCTCATGCTTTTCATAAAGATGTGGCGCTAAATTTAAAACTTTTTTCGTTAATTTTTGCTCTAAATTGTATTTCTTTAATAGGAGATATAATGTTAAGAGGTTTAAGTAAAACAAACACAAGCAAATCAAAAGATCGTAATAAGGCTTTAGCTGTTTTAGGAGCAATAGCTTTGGTGTTTTTTATTTTAGGTGCTTTGGGGACTTTATTTGCTAGAATATTACAAGCAAGCATTTCACGCCAAAAAGAATATTTGGCTGATGTTTCAAGTGTGCAATATACTAGAAATCCACAAGCTCTAATCAATGCTTTAAAAAAACTAATATTATTTCAAAAGAAAACAAATATTAATAATACAAAAGCAAAAGATTGCGCGCATATGTTTTTCTTAAAAGCTTTTGATGGTATTTTAGCTACACATCCAAGTCTTGAAAAACGCATAAAATATTTAGAAAAACATTTTGGAAGTTACTAAAATGACATAAATTGTGATTAATAAACAAAAATTTATTCTTTTGGCTGCCAAATTTGCCACCATTTTTTATTTTGCTGTTTTAGTTTTTGCATTAAAATATTTTGATTTTTTAATGCAAACTCGTTTTCCTCATCGAGTTTTAGCAATTCTTTTGTGCATTCTAAAGCTTGTTCATATTCTTTTAACTGCTCTAAACACTGAATTTTTCCCACTAAAGCATCGGTATTTTCATTTACTATCTTTAAGCAATCTTCATAACATTGCAACGCATCATGAAAATCACCCAAATTTCTTAAGCATTCTGCCTTATAATAATGTGTCCAATTTTGACTTTCATCTAAATTTAAAGCCATATTAAGATATTTTATAGCTTCTTTAAAATCTTGCGAATACACTTTAACCGCACCCATAAAATGGTAACATTCATATGATTTTGGTTCAAGCTCACTTGCTTTTTTTGCTGCTTCAAAACTTTCATCATATTTTCCTAAAAAGCTTAAAATTTGTGCTTTTTCTATCCAATACTCCGCAATATCATCAATTATTTTCAAGCATTCATCAATATCTTTTAAAGCTTCATTATATTTTTCAAGATTTCTTTTGCATTTTGCTCTATGAAAATATGATTCATCATCCTCTTCATTACTTAAAATCACACTATCATAACATTTTATAGCTTCTTCAAACATATAAAGATCTTCATAACAAAGGCCTTTATAATACTTTGCTCCATTGTGATTTTTATCAATTTTTAAAGCCTTGTTTAAATCTTCTATAGCCTCTTCTTCTAAACTTAAATTATATTTAGCAATTCCTCGCCAAAAATAAAGCTTAAAATTATTTTTATCTACCTTATGTGCTGCATTACAATAAGCTATTAATTCTTCATAAGATTCAAGCTCTTTTGCACAATATGCTCTTTCAAATAACACATCTTTTAAATCAATATAATCTTTATATGATTTTATAAGCTCATTGTATTCATCTATAGCTTCTTGAAATCTTTCAAGTTTGCTTTTAATCCAAGCTCTTTGAGAAAGTGAATTAACATAATCTTGAGTATTATTTTGCTTTTTATAGTATTTTACAGCTAGTTCGCTATCTTCTAAAGCTTCCTCATATTTTCCAAGATCAGATTTTAAATAAGCTCTATTAAAAAACACATCAGGATATTCTTTTTGATATTTCAAAGCTTTTTCATAACTTATCAAAGCTTCATCGTATTTATCTATCTCATACAAGCTATTACCTAAATGATAAAAACCATAAGGAACTGCTTGTTCAAGTTCTGCTAATTCTGATGGGGTAAAATCATGTTTTCTTGCTCTTTCTCGATAGTATTTAGCCGCTAAGTCAAAATCTTCTATAGCCTCTTCAATCATTTTTAGATTAATTTTAGTATTACCTCTATTAATGTATGCTTGAGCATATTCTTCATAAAGCTCAATTGTTTTATCATAATACTTCAACGCTTGTTCATAATCTTCTAAATCATATAAAACCCTAGCTAATGCAAAACATGGATATTGTAAATTTTCATCTAATTCAATTGATTTTTTAAAAGCATCTATTGATAATTCTATCTTTTCTAAATCTTTATAAATATGTCCCAAAATCAAATATGCCATTGCATTTTCATTATCTAATTCAATTGATTTTAAGCAATCTTGCAAAGCCCCCTCTAGATCATCTATTTTGCGTTTATTATTAGCTCTTTTATAATACGCATCAGCATATTTTTCATCATATTCAATCGTTTTAGTAAAAAATTCTATAGCTTTTTGATAATCTTCCAAATTCTCATAAGCTATACCTTGGCAATAAAGCAATTGTGCGGATTCAAAACCTAAATCTTGTAATTTTTCAAATTCAAGCAAAGCTTGTTTTGGATCAACATCAAGTAAGGCAATAGCCTTAGTATAATAAGCTTCATGATATTCTGGAGCCAAGTCAATACAAGCTTGCAAATCTTTTAAAGCTTTTGTTTGTTTATCTAAAAGCAACCAAACTCTAGCTCTATTAAAATATGCTAAATGATATGCATTATCTAAAGCTATTGCCTTGTTAAAAGCTAAAAGTGCTTCTTGTAATAAATCTAATTTAAAATTGCATAAACCCAAAAGATTAAATAATAATGCGTTATTAGGATCAAATTCTATTGCTAAAATTACATTTTCAAGTGCTTCTTGAAATTTCAAGCAATAAAATCTACAAAGTGCTCTATTATGGTAAGCTTCTAAGAGCAAACGCTCTTTATCCTCTTCATCTATAAAAATCATTTTACCATCTTGTGCAAGTGTAACTTCACCTTTGCAAAAAGCTATAAGCTCGCTTAAAATCTCATCACATTTTTCAAATTCTGAATTTTCAAAATATTCTTTAGCTAAATCTGATAGTTCAATGATTAAATTATCCAAATCTTTTTTCCTAGTTTTGATTTTCTTTATTTAAACTTTTTAAAAATTCTTCAATATTATATTTTGCTCTATAAGTTTCACTCATTAAGTGAATCAAAATATCTCCTAAATCAAGCACAGTCCATTCTTCACTACTTTCTATATTCAAAAACTCCTCACCTTTGCTTTTAAGATTAGTTTTTAAATCATCAATCAAAGAAAGTGCATGTCTTTCCCCCATAGTAGTAGCAATCACTACAAATTTAACAAAATAATCCTTATCTTGCATATCAAAAGTTTCTATTAAATCTGCTTTTTTGTCATCTAAAATTTGAACTATATTGTTAATTCTTTCTTGCATTTTTTTCCTTTTGTTAAATATTTTTAAATTTAGAATAATAAAGCTTAACTTCTTCTTTGATTTGCTCGCAAACTTGTGTTGTTTGCAAGGTTTGCCTTATAAAAGAAGAAGAAATATTTACTTTAGTGTCTAAAGTTTTAAAATGTTTTGGTATAAAAATACCATCTCTTTTAGCTATAACAAATTCTACCAAATTTTGTAATCTTTGAAATTCATGCCATTTTTCAAGACTTTGTAAATGATCAGCTCCTAAAATAAGATAAAATTTTGAAATTTTATATTTTTTATATAAAAAATCAACACTTTCTATACTAGGCACAGGTCTTTGTTCTTTTATTTCAAAATCACAAATTTCAACCTTAGTTAAATTCCCCCAAATCGCTTTACACCATTTCAAGCGTCTTTGCTCATCTGCTGTAAATTCTTGCTTAAATGGACTAATAAAGGTAGGCATAATAATAAATTTATCAAGCTCTAAATTTGCTAATGCATTCAAAACTATAGCGTTATGCCCCAAATGGGGTGGATCAAAACTGCCACCAAAAAGTGCGATTTTCATTAAAATTTAACCTTTTTTTAGTAGAATTTTATCTACTTAATCATAAAAAGGAAATGAAAATGGCTGTAAAAGTTGCAATAAATGGTTTTGGACGCATTGGAAGATGTGTTGCAAGAATTATCATGAAACGCGATGATATCGAACTTGTAGCAATTAATGATACTACTGATATTGAGCTTACAAAATATCTTTTTAAATATGACACTGTTCATGGGGTATATGATGGTAGCGTTGAGAATGAAGGTGATGATTTAATAATTGATAATAAAAAAATAAAAGTTTTAAAAAGTAGAAATATAGCAGATTTAGATTTTGTAAAATATGGGGCACAAATTGTTTTAGAATGCACAGGGGCACATTTAACTATGGAAAAATGCCAAGGATTTTTAGATAATGGAGTGCAAAAAGTCATTATGAGCGCACCAGCAAAAGACAAAACTCCAACCTATGTTTTAGGGGTAAATGCGCATGAATATAAAGGTGAAAACATCATCTCAAATGCAAGTTGTACTACCAACTGCTTAGGTCCAATTTGCAGAGTTTTACAAGATAATTTTGGCATAGAAAAAGGTTTGATGACAACTATTCATGCATATACAAATGGACAAAGCATTATTGATGCAAAAGCTAGAGATAAAAGAAGAAGCAGAGCTGCCGCTCAAAATATTATCCCTACTTCAACTGGTGCAGCAAAAGCTATGAAGCTTGTTATGCCTGAACTTGATGGAAAATTGCACGGCCAAAGCATGCGTGTGCCTGTAGCTGATGTATCAACCGTGGATTTGACTGCAACTTTAAAGAAAAAAGTAAATAAAGAAGAAATCAACGAAGCCTTTAGAAAAGCAGCTGCTAGTAACTTAAAAGGCTTATTGTTAGTAGATGATGAAGAAAGAGTTTCAAGTGATTTTATAACCTGCTCATATGGTGCAATCGTAGCAAGTGATTTAACTCAAGTAATTTGTGATGATTTTGTTAAAGTGGTTGCTTGGTATGATAATGAATGGGGATATTCTTCTCGTTTGGTAGATATGGCAGTATTTGTTGCAAAGGCTTAAGATGAGTAGTATTTTATCAATCAAAGATGTTGATCTTGCAAAGAAAAAAGTATTTATAAGATGTGATTTTAATGTTCCTCAAGATGAGTTTTTAAATATCACAGATGATCGTCGTATCCGTTCAGCCATTCCTACTATAAGATATTGTTTAGATAATGGTTGTGCAGTTATTTTGGCTTCGCATTTGGGTCGTCCAAAAGAAATAGCTTCAAAATACTCTTTAGAACCGGTTGCGAAAAGACTTGCACGCTTAATGACTAAAGAAGTCATCATGGCTAAAGATGTTATAGGTGAGGACGCAAAGAAAAAAGCTGGTGAATTAAAATCGAGTGAAATTTTACTTTTAGAAAATTTACGCTTTGAAAAGGGTGAAACCAAAAACGATGAAAACTTAGCCAAAGAACTTGCTTCTATGGCTGATGTTTATATTAATGATGCTTTTGGAGTTTGCCACAGAGCTCATGCAAGTGTTGAAGCTATTACAAAATACTTTGATAACACAAACAAAGGTGCGGGATTTTTACTTCAAAAAGAAATAGAATTTGCAAGCAATCTTATTAAACACCCAGCGCGTCCTTTTGTAGCTGTGGTAGGTGGTTCAAAAGTAAGTGGAAAATTACAAGCTTTGACTAATTTACTTCCAAAAGTAGATAAATTAATCATAGGCGGAGGTATGGCCTTTACTTTCTTAAAAGCTCAAGGTTATGATATAGGAAATTCTCTTTTAGAAGAAGATCTAATTGAAGAAGCAAATAAAATCTTACTTAAAGGTAAAAATCTAGGAGTAAAAATTTATCTTCCTGTTGATGTTACAGCAGCTCAAACTTGCTCTCAAGAAGCAGTAATGAAATATACTCCAGTGCAAGAAATTCCAGCGGGTTGGATGGGGCTTGATATAGGTCCTGCTAGTGTGAGATTATTTAAAGAAGCACTCTCAGATGCGCAAACCATATGGTGGAATGGACCTATGGGAGTTTTTGAAATCGATAAATTCTCAAAAGGTAGCATTAAAATGAGCCATTATATTAGCGAATCTCATGCAACTACTGTAATAGGTGGTGGTGATACTGCTGATGTTGTAGCAAGAGCAGGTGATGCTGATGAAATGACTTTTATTTCAACTGGCGGTGGAGCATCATTAGAACTTATAGAAGGAAAAGAACTTCCTGGTGTAAAACCTTTAACTATAAAGGATAATGAATGATTTTTGCAGCAAATTTAAAGTGCAATCACACAAGATCAAGCTTTGAACTTTACGCTCAAGAATTAAATCAAAAACTAAATTGCAAAGATGAAGTTTTCATCTTCCCTCCTAGCATAGCTTTTTTAAAAGAAAATTTTTCTTTCCATCAAGGAGCTCAAAATTTCTATCCTTGTGAAAATGGGGCTTATACGGGAGAAATAGGTAAAATTCACTTAGAAGAGTTTAATATAAAAAGTGTTTTAATCGGTCATTCTGAAAGAAGAGCTTTAAATGAAGATGAAAGCTTTTTAAAAGCTAAATTTGATTTTGCTAAAAGTTTTGATTTTAATATCATTTATTGTATAGGTGAAAGTTTAGAAACTAAAAACTCCAACAAAAGCTTAGATTTTTTAAAAAAACAAATTGAAAATATTGATTTATCTTATAAAAAACTCATTATAGCCTATGAGCCTATTTATTCTATAGGCACAGGAGTCAGCGCAGATCTTAACGATATCAACACTATACTTAATTTTTTAAGAGAATTTACAGAGGCTAAGCTTTTATATGGCGGAAGTGTTAATCAAAACAATATTAAAGAAATTTGTGCTTTAAAAAACTGCGATGGAGTATTAATAGGTTCTGCTGCATTAAACGCGAATGATTTTTTAAATATGATACAAATAGCTAAAGGTTAAAAAATGTCTTTAAGCAATGAAGAATTAAAAAGCATATTAGAGCATAAAATCGCTCTATTAGAAAACTCACACAAAGAAGAAAAAAATATCTCTATAGAAGCAGTAAATTCCATTATCAAAGTTTTGGGTTTGCCTAATGACTTTAGCCCTTTGGCGCATAGATATTTTCAACTTCACACCCCACCTAGCCTTATATGGCTTCATTTAAGTGAATGCACAGGGTGTAGTGAGAGCTTACTTAGAACTTCATTGCCTGATTTTTTGGATTTGATTTTTGATTTTATTTCCTTAGAATATCATGAAACCTTTATGAGCGCAAGCGGACATCAAGCAGAATCACATTTGGAAGAAATTTTAGAAAAAAAAGACTTTCTTTTAGCAGTTGAAGGTGGAGTTTGTGCTATAGATCCATTTTTTCTAACCATAGGAGCACATGGAGAAAATGGATATGAAATTTTGCAAAAATGTGCCAAAAATGCTAAAACAATTTTTGCTATGGGAACTTGCTCAAGTTATGGAGGAATTCAAGCTGCACATCCAAATCCTACTAAAAGCATAGGAATTTCTAAAGTCTTAGAAGAAAAGGTAATCAATATACCAGGTTGTCCTCCAAGTGATGTAAATATCATCGCAACACTTTGTTTTTATATATTATTTGAGCAAGATATGGCTTTAGATGAACAAAATAGACCTTTAGCCTTTTATGGCAAGTGTTTGCATGATTTATGCGAAAGAAAAGCCGAATTTGAAGCGGGAAATTTTGCTCAAAGTTTTAATGATGAAAATATAAAACAAGGTTATTGTCTTTTTAAAGTGGGCTGCAAAGGACCTTATGCTTACAATAACTGCCCTAAAGTTAAATTTAATTCCAAAACTTCTTGGCCAGTAGCAGCAGGACATGGATGTATTGCTTGTAGTGAAGAGAATTTTTGGGATGATTTTGGTTTTTATGAAAAACCTATGAGTAATGAATTTGCTTACAATGACTTTTCTATTACTTTAAATAATAAAGTAGTTTATAATGCCTCATCAAATGATTTAAACTCACAAAATATCTTACTAGAATTTAGCAACAACACTAGTATTTTTTACCAAAATGAAACAAAAACTAATTTCTTAGATTTTAGCTTTGAGGCTAATCCTAAAGTTTTCCTAAATAATTTCGCTAAAACAAAAATAGCTATAACTTTAGTGCAAAATTATCAAGAACAATTTAAAACATATTATGATTTTATACAGACAAATTATAACGATGAAAGCAAAATTAGTAATAACATACAAGATTTATTTTATTTTATTTATCCTTTTATATGTGGAGAAAAATTAAAATATATAGATGAATTTTTAAATCTGGCCTTAGCTTATAAATTTAAACACCCTAGTAAATTTGATTTTAAAACCACTATCAATGAGCAAGCAAAAATTGATGTTTCTAAATCATTGCGTATGCCTTTAATTTATATTTTAGGTGGATTAGATAAAGAAGCTATTGCTTTTGGCTTAATTTTCTCTTTGAAAGAACATTTAAAACAAGCTCTAAAAGCATGTAAAAATAAACACAATAAAGAGCAAATTTTAATTCATTCTAATAATGAAACATTATTAAAATTATTTTGGGATTTAACTAGCATTTAAATAGTTAATGCTAAAATATTTATCTCCCTAAATATTTGAAATTTGCAAAGTTAAAAAACTTTGCAAATTTTTATTTAAGATTTACCTATTTTGCCGATGTAGGTTTATCTTGTATGAAAGGAACACAATGCAAATTTCTAGTTATAATTCTCAAAATTTTTCTATGGACATTAAAACAAAAAATGGTAATCACTTATCTTTTTCTATGTATGATAAAAAAGAAGCAAAATTAGATAAAGATGGAAATTCAGCATCTTTAAGCCTAAGAAATCAATTTGGTTTTTCATTTTCATATAGTGGGAGCAAACTTACACAAGATGAAATCAATGAAATAAAAGATGCGGTTGCAAAAATACAACCTCAAATTGATGAATTTATGAAAAACTCAAGAGTAGGAACTTTAAAACCAAAAGAACTTATCACAACAGCTATGAAAATAGGCAATGCGTTGCCTGAACCAAAAGATGAAGAACACAAAAAAGCTACATTACACGAATTATTTAATACTATGGATAAAAGTTTAAATAAAGAAATAGCAAAAACTGATCTTGATGACATTAAAAAACAAATTTTCCAAGATAGCACTAAATTACTAGAAGAAATTTGGGAACAATATAACAAACAAAAACAAAAAAACGAAGAAGAAAATAATAAAGAATTTGGATTTTATGCTTAAAAGGGAAGCAAATGGAAGTAAAAGATATTTTAAAAAGTATGCTAGAACTCCAGCAAAAACTAAATGATGATACTAATGGTATAGGCTGGGAAAATGGCTATACCAAAGAAGGTAAATTAATTAGTTTTAGAAGATGTATTTATATGGAGTGTGCGGAGCTTATTGATTCTTTTGCTTGGAAACATTGGAAAAATATCCACACTCCTGCAAATTGGGATAATGTACGCATTGAAATAGTAGATATTTGGCATTTTATTTTAAGCTTAATTTTAGAAGAATATAAAGAAAGGCAAATTCTTGATAAAAATTTTATTGCAGAAGAAGTTTCTTCTGTAACTTTTTTTGATGATTTTTGCAAAGAAACTTCTAATCCATCAGATACAGATATTTATGGAATTTTAAATGATATTGAACTTATTATCCATAAGTGTAGTGGATTTGATTATGACTTAGGGGAACTTTTAAGTGTATATTTTGTATTAGCTAGAAAATGTGGTTTGAATTTCTTTGAACTTTATAAAATTTATATAGGTAAAAATATCCTTAATCAATTTAGACAAGAAAATGGTTATAAAGAAGGTAGTTATAAAAAAATATGGAATGGTATAGAAGATAATGAAGTTTTAAATCAAATTTTAAAGGAAACACTAGAATATAAAAAAATTTATCAAAAACTTCAAGAAACTTATAATCAGACCAAATGAATATTTTATACTTAAGTTTGCAAGATTTTCTTAGTAGACCTTTTTTAAAATTTTCACTCTTACCTTTGTTTATTAGCATTGTAGTTTTAGTTTCACTTGTATTTTTTACCTATGATGTATTTTTTTCTTATTTTGATGGTTTAATAAATGGAAGTTTTCTAGCTTGGTTTTTTAGCTTTTCTATAGTTCAATTTTCACTTGCTTTTTTAAGCGCTATTGGTGGATTTTTTATAGTAATATTTGCTTCGGTTTTCTTAACTATGCTAATCATTTCTTTTTTAACTCCATATATTATTCAAAAAATTAATAAGAAATATTATAACTACATTATACACAAAGAAGTAAATTTTCTTGAAGTTCTAATAAAAACTCTTAAATTTATTATTGTTTTTTGTATTTTATTTTGTTTAGCAACTTTTTTACTTATTATACCTTTTATTAGTATTGTTATATATTATGTTGTATTTTATTACTTATTTCACAAATTACTTGTGTTAGATGTAGTTAGCAATGTTTTAGATCAAGAAACTTTTAGAGATTTCTATAAAAACTCATCACCTTTATATTTTAAAATATACACATTAATATTTTTTTTAATTTCAAGTATTCCTTTTATCGGAATATTTTTGCAAGTTTTTTATGTGATTTTTTTAGCACACTTATGCTATCAAAAAATTTTAAACTTAGAAGTTAAAAAATAATGGATGAAAGAATTAAAAAATTTATTCATTCACAAAAACTTCTTAGTTTAAGTATGCTTGATGAAGACGGCGGAATATATTGTGCAAGCTGTTATTATGCTTTTGATGAAAAAAAATTAGCTCTTATTTTTGCCAGCGAAGAACATACTAAACATATCCAACTTGCATATAAAACTCCAAAAATAGCTGTTAATATAGCACTAAATACAGATATTATCAACCTTATTAAAGGAGTTCAAATTAAAGCTATTTTTCAAAAGGCTACCAAAGAACAAGAAATATTATACTATGAAAAATTTCCTTTTGCAAAATTTGCAAAAGCATCAATTTTTGCTTCAAATATTTACTGGGCAAAATACACAGATAATAAAATTTTGCTTTCTAAAAAATTAGAATTTTTTATCTAAAATAGTATTTTTATATATTTTTAAATATTTTTTGAGTAAAATTTAATTATTTTTAAATGAATATTTAAAAATATTATCTTAAAGGAGCTAAAATGTCTTCTTCGCTAAAAAATATTTATTAGGTAATTTTTCTAACAAAATAGCATTTTTAGTATGTATTTTTGTTGTGTTGTTATTATGTGTTTTAGGTGTTTTTAATTATATTAAATCTAAATCTAATACCCATATTCTTTTGGTTCAATTTCAACAAAAAGTTGCATTTGATGTTAGCAAAAGATTTGATTTATACGCAAGCGATAGACGCAATGTTATTAACTCCTTAACAAAATATATAAAAGAAAATCAAAATAACTTAAATTCAGAACAATATACTAGTTTATTAAAATCATTTGGAGATTCTTTAGGGTTTGATTTAACCTATGTTGGATTTGAAAATGGTTTTATGTATAGGTCTAATGGAAACAATCAAACCGCAGAAAGTGGTTATGATCCAAGAACTAGAGGCTGGTATAAAGAAGCCAAAGAGAAAAAAGAATTAGTTGTTACTGAGCCTTATATATCATCTAGTATGAAAAAGCCTACCATTTCTTATGCTAGCCCTATTATAGAAAATGGAAAAGTCATAGGTGTGGTTGCAGCTGACTATGATTTAAAAAAATTTTCAGAAGAAGTTTTAGCTATAGGTAAAACTCCATATTCACACGCTGCAGTTTTAGCCAGTGATGGAACATATCTTTTTCATACGGATTCTTCTAAAATTTTAACTTCGACAAAAATTAGTAAAAACATAATTGATAGTTATTTTAAAACACCGGAAGGAAATAGCAAAAGTCTTTCTAAAGATATTTTTAAATTACAAACAGAAGATGGAACAAAAGCTTTAATTTGCAATGGTAGTATTAATCCAAAATATACTATTTGTAGTATTGCTGATTATGATTTTTATCACAATGCAGCAAAACAAACATTAACAGAACAAATCATTATATCATTAATTGCTATTTTTATAACATTAATTTTTATTAGAATGATTATTTCTTATAATCTCAAACCTATAGCTATTATTTCTTCAGGTTTGCATAACTTCTTTAATTATTTAAATCACAAAGATGCACATTCTCATCCTATAAAACTCAAAACACAAGATGAATTTGGAAAAATGGCAGATGAAATAAATGAAAATATAAACACGATTAAAGAAGCACTTAGTAAAGACGCTAAAGCTATAGAAGAATCAGTAAAAGTAGCTAAAAAAATAGAAACAGGAGAACTTAATCTACAAATCACTTCACACGCAAATAATCCACAAATCCAAGAACTTATCGAAGTCTTAAATAGTATGCTTGCAACTTTACAAATAAAAATTGGTAGTAATTTAAATGATATTGAGTCTGTATTTAATAGCTACAAACATCTTGATTTTACCGCTTCAATTAACGCACCAAAAGGAGATATAGAAAAAGCAATTAATGCTTTAGGTAATGAAATTAAAAATATGCTTTTGCAATCACTAAAACAAGGTGAATTATTAAACCAAAAAGCAGAAGCTTTAAAACAAAGTATGCAAGAATTAACAAATGATGCAACACACCAAACATCTTCCTTACAAGAAAGTGCAAGAGCCTTAGAACAAATGAATTCGGCTATGAGCGAAATTTCAATCAAAGCTCAAGATGTAGTTAAACAAAGCAATGATATAAAAAATGTTACTACTGTTATTTCAGATATAGCCGATCAAATTAACCTGCTTGCATTAAATGCTGCTATTGAAGCTGCTCGTGCTGGAGAGCATGGTAGAGGCTTTGCTGTTGTTGCTGATGAAGTTAGAAACCTTGCCGAAAGAACTCAAAAGTCTTTAGGTGAAATAGAAGCTAATACTAATATCTTAGCTCAATCCATTAACGATATGGGAGATGCTATAAAAGAAGAAGCAAATGATATAAGTCAAATTAATGATTCTGTATCAACTATAGGACAACTAACTCAACAAAATTCTAAAACAGCAGTAGAAACTAATTCTATAGCAAATGAGGTAGGAACTTTAGCACACGAAATTCTAAGCGAGACAAAAAAGAGAAGATTTTAAGATGCCTTAATAAAGGCATCTTATTTTTAAGAAAAATAAGGTTTAATTTGCTCTATCCAAGTATTAATTCTACTTTCAGTTAAATCCTCGTGATTATCGTTATCTAATGCAAGTCCTACAAATTTATCTCCCTCAACCGCATCACTTGCTTCGAAAGTATATCCACCAGTAGAAACAGCACCTACTAAATTTGCACCTGCTGATTTTAAACCTTGAGCAAGCTTACCCATAGCACTACAATAAGTATCTGAGTAGCTTTCACTATCACCCATACCAAAAACAGCAACTGTTTTACCACTAAGATTTAATGATGAAAAATCAAATCCATCCCAATCATCTTGTAAATCACCACTACCCCATGTAGAAGTTCCACAAATCAATCTATCATAAGAATTAATTTTTTCTGCATTTATATCTGCAATATTTAATACTTCTGAAATTCCTAACTTTTGTGCAATCATTTGCGCTGCACTTTCAGTATTTCCCATAGAGCTACCATAAATTACCGCTATTGACATTTTAACATCTCCTTAAAATTTGATTATTAATAGTGTATGGAACTAATTTTAGCAAAGTTTTGTTATTTTCATATGAAAAATATCTTATTTCTTTATATTGACTAAAATTTTTATTTCTTGGATACACAATATAAAATTTTTCAAAAGAATTTTTACCTATCAAATTTAAAGCAACATTTATATCTTTTTTATAATTTTCAAAAAATAATGGCATAACAGCCATTTTATCATTAATAATAATGATATTATCTTGAATATTGATTTTAGCTTTATCATTACTTTTACATATTTTATCATACACGAAAGATTCAAAAGCCACTTGAGAATCTATAATAAAATTTGAAGATAAAAATATATTTTGAATCAATTGAGCTACTGTGTATCTTGGAATTTTATTTTCAAGTTTTATTGAATTTAATTTTCCTTCTTTATAAGCCTTGATTATTCGATGTGAATAAGGGCAAAAATGCTTAATTTTATTTATTTTTAATATTTTGTCTTTACACATATCTTGAATTTTTAATTCAAAAATATTTTTTATACTGTATGCTCTAGTAGCATATTTATAAGAGATTTTTAATTCACATTCTACTAATGCATTATATAAATTTAAAAATATGTGATTAATACTTACTTGTTCTAAATCCTTAAATATCATAGGAATAATATCACCCTTTAAATCAAAACCGAACATATCATGCCTTTTTTGTGCATTCATATGTTTGGTTTAAGCCAAAAATCTTACAATACTCACAATAAACACAGCTAACACTGCGTTTAGCACAAACCAAAGGAATATTGCGTTTTTTTGCCTCTGTTTTGATTTTTTTCATAGTGTTGTGATTTAAAAAGCTAGTTAGCATAACTATACACTCTGTATTTTGTGGGATAGGTTTTCTATTTACTCTATTTTCATTTCTTGCATCCCAATGTTCTATATTTTTTGCACCTAAATTTGTTAAAACCGCTTTTATTGGCGTAATCTCATCTGCTCCAATAACTAAAACTGACATTGAGTTTCCTTTTATAAAAATGATAATTGTTATTATAATCTATAAAAGATAAATTTTTTCTGATACTCAATATCAATTTTATAAATTATATTTTATGGATTTGTTCAAAAATGTCTGTATGTAAAATTTCTTCTAAGACTACTGTGGCATATGAACCCTTTTGCAAAAAAAATTCCAAAGTAAAATGAGCTTTTTCTTCATCATAAGCACTTTTACAATCTTGCAAGTATGACCACATAAATCGCCTTGAACCTTGCATTTTATTTTTAAACTCATATGCGACAGCAAAAACCTCATCTTCTAATCTTTTAGCTAAACCTTCATTTGTCTCAAAAGCTTTTGAACCTATTAAAAGCCCCATTGCACTAATATCTCTTTTATTAAATCTCTCAACTTCACTTAATAAATCTTCACACACAAAACATTTTCCAAAGGGATAATGCCCTAAAATTTCACCTTTTAAAAGCTTAAAAAACTGCTTTTGACTTTTTAAACTTTTAATTTTCTCTTTTTCCAAGTTATAAATTTGTTTTATTTCTTTATCATTAAAATCATTGATAAAATGTGAAAGTTCTACTCTTTTACTTAAATATCTATTAAAAAGTTCGCTTTGGAATGCAGAAATCAAAAATTCTTGCATTTTTTTATTTTTGATTTTCTTGCCTTTTAAAATTTCTAAACCTTGTGAAAAATTATCTTGAAATTTACCAAAACGCTGATATCCAAAATAATTAGCATATCCTTGCTCTTGAATATTTTTAAAAGCTTGTTCTATTTTTAAAGCATCTACCTTAGAAACTTTTTTTAATCTTATAAAAAACGAATTTCCTTTTAAATGCCCTATTCTAAGCTTATTATCATGATAAAAACTTTCTAAAATTTTCACCTTATCGTGTTTGAAATTTTTTAAGCTTTCCTCAAATTTTTTAGGCAAAGAAATATATTGAAAAGTTAAACCTTGTTTATCTTTTAGACCGCTATAACCAAAATCTCTCATTTTAATACCACTATGCTCACTTAAAATTCTTAAAGCCTCACTAGTGCTAAGATCTTTTTTTTGTATATGCAAAATAAGATGCTCACCCTTACCACTAAATTCATATAAAGGTTTTTCTCTAACAACAAAATCATTACTATTTTTAGAAAAATACACATTTATAGGACTATGTTTTAAAGTATATAAGGGTTTAAAAATGATGTTCTCTTCCATAAAATTTATACCTTCCCGTTATTGTTTTTGCAAAAATATTTAATTTAACTCTATGTTTTTTTGCCATATTTTGTATAAATGCCTTGTGTTTTTTATCAAAAGCAAATAAAATTTCATATTCTTCCCCGCTATTTAGGCTAAATTTATCTAATTTTTTGAGAAATTTCACATTAAGATAATTTAAAGACAATATTCTTGATAAATCTTTATTTAAACCATCTGAAATATCCATACTCACTCTAACTTTTTTCGCTATATCATAAAAAAAATTTTGTCTTAAATTAGGCTTTATAAAACGATGATTAGAGTGTAATTTTCCACCCCGTAGTAAAATATTTAAGCCCTTTAAACTATCACCCAATTTTCCGCTAAAAGCAAATAAATCTCCTTTTTTTAAACCTTTCCTAAAAACTGCTTTATGATTAACTTTAGAAATAATAGTTATGCTAATATTTATTTTTTCATCTGCGATTGTATCACCGCCTATAATTAAAATACCAAATCTTTTTGCAGTATCCAACAATCCTTTTTGTAAATTTTCAATTTCTTTTATATCTAAATATTTTGGCAAAGAAAGCCCTAAAAGTGCATATTTTGGCGTAGCATTCATAGCTATAGCATCTGAAATATTTACAAGCATAGCCTTTGCTCCAATTTGCTCCAAACTCATCCATGGATGTTTAAAATGCACATCTTCGCAAAATAAATCTTTAGAATAACAATACCCATCCACTATAGCGCCATCATCACCATTAATATGATTAGCAAAAGCACTTATAATAAATTTTTCTTTATCCATGTGAATATTTTATACAAAAAGCTTTTAATTTTATATAAGAATTAAATTTTTATAAGTTTAAAATGTATATAATCAAATAATACCTAAGGATTAAAAAATGAAAATAACTTTAAAAATTTTCCGTTTTGATAAAAATAGTGATTATTTAGCTTATTATAAACCTTATGTTTATGAAAGCAATAATTTTAAACGCATTTATGATGTTTTAGTTCAAATCAAAAAAGATGATATATATTTTGACTTTGAAGAAAATCCAGAAGCTTGTATTAAAATCAATCAATTAGCTATTCGACAAAGAAGAATTTTAAACAACATTATAGAGCAGTTTGGAAACGAGCTCACCATAGAACCACTTGATACAAAAAGAGCTACAAAAGATCTTATTATGGATAAAAGCGATTTTTTGGAAAAATTAGATCTTTTCAAAGGCCTTATTGATATTCACGATGTAGAACTTTATAAGCAATATGATTTTTTATATTATATGAGTGAGGTTAGGGAATTTTTACCTGAATATCTTGGTGATAGTTTTTTTATATTTGCTTATAAAATGTTATTAAAGTATCCAGAAAAAACTCCACAATTTTTAAAATTAGTAGCTGATGAAGATAGAGGAATTTACTATCATACTAAATTTACAAATTTTATTACCTCTAATGCACTTGATTATGAATCTTATATTAAAGAACTAAAAGTTATGCTTGTAAAATCAGGTTTAGCTAAAAGAATTTTCTAAGGATTTAAAATGTATAAGCTTTACACCAATAGCAATAATGATTTATTTTGTTATTTTGATATTATCAAAGATGCTTTGCAAAAAGTTGATATTCAAACCACACTATGCGAAAAACCTTTAGGAAAAAATTATTTTATTATTGATTATGATCCTAGTGATATTTTAGAAGAATACTCAAGAATGATGGATGAAGATAATATTTTAGCATGTGAATATAGTTCTTATGAGCTTATGAATAAAATTAAAGAAATTAAATACGCACCAGATATTTTTTTACAATACTTAAAAATAGAGCATATTAAATATTTTTTTGAACAATTTAATATAGGCATATATCAAGGATTCTCAAATGCTAATTGCTCACTAGAATTAGCCAAAATTCTCAAAGCTAATGTAATAGATTATGAGAGAAAACATAAAAGTTGTGGATATAGTTTTTTGAATTTAAATATAGAATTAGCTTATAAAAGTGCAACTGCAATTATCCTAGATGCTTATGATAATGGATGTGATTTTTTAGTTGTGGAAGATTTTTATTCTTTTTATATGTTTGACAAGTGTTCAAAAGAATTACAAACTATTTCAAATAGAAATTTTGAAGATTTTTATATTTTAAGTTTTGCAGAGCTTGCAAATTTATCCTTGGGTATAGTACCATATACTTTAAAAAAACATAAATTAAAAGTGAGTTTAATAAATGAAAATTGCCATTGAATGTAAAGATTTAATTTTAGAAAAAACTTTAGAGACAATTTTAAAAGAATTTTTAGTGATGAAAAAAGATTGTGATTTTATCATTAGTGATGAAAAAATTAACACACAAAAACCACAATTTATTATTAATAAAAAATCAAATTTTCTAACATTACCTTTTAATACAGAAGAATTGCTTTGTGCTTTAAATGATTTCAATACAAGTTTGCAAAACATTGCTTATAAAATTGCTATGCGAGAAAAAAAAATCATGAATCAAAAATGTGAAGCTATTTTAGAAAAATTGCGTCAAGAAAGTCATGAAAAAATCGATGCAATATTTGATTTTTATAAAACAGAGCTAAAAAACCTTATCAAAGAAGAAAATCATAATGCATAAAACACAAGAATACCAAAGTGTTAAAGAGTTTTTAAAAAAATATAAAGAAAAAGAAAGCAAGCAAGTAAATTCAAAAAAGCAAAATCAAAAAATTTACACCACCATAGAAAGTGGAATCTATAAGGGTAAAAAAATTTTACTTCCTAATCTAGATACCACAAGAAGCACCAAAAGTATAGTAAAATCATGTGTTTTTAATGTTTTGCGTTTTTCTTTGCAAGATAAGGTTTTCATAGAAGTCTTTGGAGGAAGTGCTTTAATGGCACTAGAGGCAAGAAGTAATGGTTGTTTAAAAAGCTATGCTATAGAAAAAGACAAAAAAGCTTATGAAATAGCTTCAAAAAATGCCTCTAGCATTGATCAAGATACTATTTGTTTTAATGATGATACCTTTAAAAAAACACCACAAATCATTCAAAATTCTAAAGAAGATATCATCTTATACCTTGATCCGCCCTTTGATATTAGAGAAGGTTTTTTTGATATTTATAAAAAAACTTTAAAATTGATAGAAAATATAAAAAATTCTAATGTAAAAATCATCATCATAGAACACCACAGCACTTTTAAAACTCCGGATAAAATACAAAATTACAAAAAAACCAAAGAAAAAAAATTTGGTTCAACCACTCTAAGCTTTTACACTTTAATATAAATTTGGAACTTTTTTTGCTTTAATCTAATGTAAAAGCAACAGATTAAAGGAAGAATCAATGAGAATATTATTATTTTTCATAGCTTTTAGCATTAGTTTATATGCAGCTACTATCAAAGAATTAACCAATGTAGTAGGAGTTAGAGATAACCAACTTATAGGATATGGCTTGGTTGTTGGTTTAAACGGAAGTGGTGATGGAACAAGTAGTGAATTTACCCTACAATCAATCTCAAATATGCTTCAAGGTATGAATGTAAAAGTTAGTCCAGGAGATATCAAATCAAAAAATACAGCAGCTGTAATGGTAACAGCAAAACTTCCTGCTTTTGCAAGAAGTGGGGATAAGCTTGATGTTAGCGTGGCTTCACTAGGCGATGCTAAATCTTTACAAGGCGGAACCTTACTTATGACTGCTTTAAAAGGTGTAGATGGTGAAATTTATGCAGTAGCTCAAGGTTCATTAGCTATTGGTGGGCTTAGCCCAAGACCAGGTGCTGCAGGAACACACTCAACTTCAGCTAATGTTATCAATGGTGCAGTTGTCGAAAGAGAAATTCCACAAAATTTTAGTCAAAATGATGATTTAATACTAAGTTTAAAAGAAGCTGATTTTAAAACAGCAAATAATATAGAAAGAGTTTTAAATGCTGTTTTTGATACAGATATAGCAAAAGCTTTAGATTCTAGAACTATCAAACTCGTTAAACCTGAAGAATTTTCTCATGTTGAATTTATGGCTAGGGTTTTAGAACAAGATATAGCTTATACTCCTGAAAGCAAAGTTATAATTGATGAGAGAACTGGCACTATCGTAGCTGGGGTAAATATAGAAGTAGAACCTATATTAATCACCCATAAAGATATTACTATAAAAATCGATCCAAATAACAATACAGCATTAGCACAAAATGAAATAGATATGAAAGATGGTGGAATTTTAGATCCTGTTTCAAATACTTTAAAAATCACAAACACCAAAACAACAGTAGCAAATATAGCAAGAATGCTAAATAAACTTGGAGCGGCTCCAAATGATATTATAGCTATCATGCAAAATCTAAAAAGAGCTGGTGCAATTAGTGCTGAATTAGAGGTGATATAATGAGAGTAGATAATTATTTAGCTAGTAAAAATTATAGTAGCGAGCTTTATGAAAACATTACCAAGCATAACAATAGCTATAAGGCTGCTAAAAATTATGCAGATAGTGCTTTTAAAAACGACTTAACTCATATACAAGCATTAAGCGATCAAGACAAAGCTTTAAAAGAACAAACAGACGCTTTTGAAGCTTTTTTAATTAAAAGCGTTTTAGATATTTCCTTAAAACAAGAAAATTCTTTATTTGGAAAAGATGCAAGTGATGAAATTTATTCATCTATGTATAATGATACTATGAGTAAAGCATTAAGCGGGGGATTAGGTTTTTCAAAATTATTATTTGATTATTTAAAAGAAAGGGGTTAAGTTATTTTTTTAAATGCCGATATAGTTCTTAGAGTTTTTCAATAGAACTGGAGGCTTAAAATGATAAACCCTATACATCAAAGTTATGTAGCTCAAGTTGCTACCAATGATTTAAATAAAACAGAAAATAAAGAAAACAACAAGGCAAAAGAAACCCAAAAAGTAGAAGAAAGTAAAGTATCTTTGATTGCTTCTCAAATAAAAAATGGTGAGTATAAAATAGATTTACAAGCCACTTCAAAAGCAATAGCGGATTCTTTATTATAATTTTTATCCTTTTTTGGGTTTAGCCTAAGAAAGGATAAAAAATGATTAAGCAATATTTAGATGAAACAAATTCTATATTAGAAAAACTCATCAATCTTACTATAGAAGATATAACACAAATTCAAGCTGCCAATCACCAACATGTAAATAAAAGTGTAGAAAATAAAACTAAATTAGTAAGTGATTTTCAAGTTGCTAAAAAAAACCTAGATAAAGCTTTGATAGATCTTAGTAATCAAGGAAATAATAAAGGTTTAGATGAGCTGTTAGATGATGAAGATAAAGAAAAATTAGCTCTTTTAAAACAAAATTTAAATACCCTACATCAAAAAAACAAAGAATATGCCAAATTGGTCCTTATAATTAAAGATTTTTACGACAATCTTTTAAACACTATGTTTGAACAAAATGGAACAAATAATGCTTATGGAGATAAAAAAACCATTCCAGATTCATTATTTAAGATTAATGTTTAAAGGCTAAATTATGGGAATTTTTGATAGCTTATATACAGGAGTTAGTGGAATTAAAGCTGCTGAACTCCAAATCAACACAACTGGTAATAATATCTCTAACGCAAATGCAGTATTTTATACTAGACAAAGAGCAGTACAAGGCACTGGAATGTCTATTGATAGAGGTGGCTTGCATTTAGGCACAGGAACTCAAATAGACACTATTAAAAGATTGCATGATGAGCATTCTTACTACAAATTAAAAAATGCTACAACCCAACAACAATACACAGATTACTTGGGAAAAATTTTACAAGAAGCAAGTCAAAGATTTCCTGATATGCAAGGAACTGGTATTTTACAAGATTATAAAAATTATTACGATGCTTGGAATAATTTTGCTTCTAATCCAAGTGATGGTGCAAGCAAAATAGATCTTGTTGAAAGCGCAAATACTCTTACAAAAAATATACAAAAAACTTTACAAGATCTAGATAAAATGCAACAGACTATCAATGAAGAAATTAGACAAACTGTAGATGAGATTAATAATATTGGTCAAGAAATTGCGAATATTAATAAACAACTTGAAAACGAAGAAGTTTTACCAACTGATAACGCAAATCAATTAAGAGATAGACGAGATGAGCTTGAGCTTAGACTTTCAAAATTAGTTGATGCAGTAGCTTGGAAAGGTAAAAGCACACAAGATAGCACTTTAGAATCAACTATGACAGATTCTGGAAGATATTATGATTTAAGCATTCAAGGATTTAGTATAGTAAATGGATCTAGTTTTCATCCTTTAAAATTAGATGATAATAATCCCAATGGTTTTTTCCAAATTTATTATGAAGTAAATGATGAAAATCGCTATGATTTAACAAGTAAAATTACCGGGGGACAACTTGGAGCACAACTTGATCTTAGAGGAAGAAATTATGATGGAAATCACGATACCTATAGTGATGGAATCATACAAGATTATAAAGATATGTTAAATACTTTTACTAAAACACTCATTACTCAAACCAACAATGTCTATGCTCAAGCAGCTACAGATAGAGTTAATTCAGATGACTTAAAAAGCTTAAAACCTAATAATTCTTTAATGGGTTATGATAAAAATATTCAAGCAGGAAGTTTTGATCTCACGGTTTATAATGAAAAAGGTGAGCCAGTTGCCACAAGAACTATAAAAATAGATGTTAATACTACCATAGAAGATATTATCAAGCAAATTAATGCAAATATTGATGATAATAAAAATGGTAAAGAAGGAGATGATTTAAATGACTATTTTAAGGCATTTTATCATTATGATGGACAAAGTGATATTGGAAATTTCCAAATCAATGGCTTAAAAAAAGGTTACAAGATAGCTTTTAAAGATAATGGCACAAATTTTCCAGGTGCTTTAAATGTATCTTCATTTTTTAATGGACAAGATGCTAGTAGTATCAATGTAAATTCAAGCATTAGAAATGATCCAAATAGCCTAAAAGCAAGCTCTAATGGAGTTGATGGAAACAATGATGTAGCCAATGCTATGCTACAACTTCAAACTCAAAAAGTAAATTTTTATAATAAAGATGGCACGGTAGATACTTTAACTTTAGATGGATATTATAGAAAATTTACAGGACAAATTGCATCAAATGCTGAAAGCAATGGTTTTGCACATTCAACCAATATGACAGTTTATAACACAGTCTATGCAGAATATCAATCAAAAAGTGGTGTAAATACCAATGAAGAGTTAGCTTCGCTTATACAATATCAAGCAAGCTATGGTGCTGCAGCTAAAATAGTAACCACCGTTGATCAAATGCTAGATACTCTTCTTGGTTTAAAATCTTAATGCAAATTAAAGCTCTTTTAGACGAAGCTATTTTAAGTAAAAATACTCAAAAAGAGCTTTTTTCTCATCCTGATCCATTGCAAATTGCAAGCATATATAAAGATGAAACTATAGCTTTACTTTGTGCTTTATTTGCTTATGGGAATGCCAAAAATATTGTCAATTTTTTAAAAAAGCTTGATTTTACTTTATTAGAAAAAAGTGATGAATATATTATAAAAGAATGTAAAAATTTAAAATATCGTTTTCAAAATTCACAAGATATAGCTCAAATTTTTATTACTCTAAAGCGTTTAAAAAATCAAAATAGCATTGAAAATATTTTCACCACAGCCTATAAAAAAGAACAAAATATCACACACGCTATAAAATATTTTATAGAACAAATCTATAAAATCAATTCATATAGAAGTTATGGTTATGAGTTTTTCTTTTCTAAAAATTTTACATTCCCTAAAGGACCTTTAAAAAGATATAATATGTATTTAAGATGGATGGTTAGAAAAGATGAACTTGATCTTGGATTATTTAAAAACATAGATAAAAAAGATTTGCTTATACCTTTAGATACACATACTCATAAAGTTTCATTAAAAATTAAGCTTTTAGAGCGTAAGATTTATGATTTCAAAAGTGTATTAGAACTTACGCAAAATCTTAAAAAATTTGATCCACACGATCCTATAAAATATGATTTTGCTTTATATAGAATCGGACAAAACAAGGAAAGCTTATGGAGCTTGAATTAACTTATTATGTGATTTTATTTTTTGTTGCAGCTTTTGCAGGATGTGTTGATGCTATAGTAGGTGGTGGTGGGCTTATTACTATACCTGCTTTATTTGCCTGCGGGATTCCTCCTCATTTAGCACTAGCTACAAATAAACTTCAAAGTACTTTTGGTTCATTAACAGCTGTTTTAGCCTATAGAAAATCTATGCATATAGAAAAAATTGCTTTGGGAATTTTATTTACCGCCATTGGTGCAGCTATTGGAACTTATGCTGTTTTAATCATAGATCAAAATGCTGTTAAAATCATTGTATTAATTTGTCTTGTTTTAATCTTTTTATATACTATTTTTAAACCTGATTTGGGTCATATCCATAATAAAGCCAAAATGAGTACTACAAGTTTTCAAATCACTTTTGGTTTGTTGCTTGGCTTTTATGATGGCTTTTTAGGACCAGGAACTGGGTCATTTTGGATCTTTGCTTGTGTAATATTTCTTGGTTTTAGTATGAAAAATGCAAGCATTAATACCAAAATCTTAAATTTCACCAGCAATATAGTAGCCTTGGGAGTTTTTTTATATTCTTATGAAGTATTATGGAAGGTTGGTTTTTTAATGGGTGTAGGTCAAATTTTAGGTGCTTTCGTAGGCTCTAAACTTGTTTTAAAAACTCAAGGAACTTTCATTAAAAAGCTTTTTTTAACTATGGTTGCATTAACTATAGCTAAAGTTGCTTATGATTATCTTGCTTAAATTTCTTTATAATTTTTATTATTTCAATAAAAAATTTTAAATATCCGCCTTTATATCGAATTTTATGAGCTCTAATCAAAGCATTTCCAAGTTGATATAAAAGACTATTTTTAATATTTATTGCTTCTTCATAATCACAAAAATCTTGCAAATTTACTTTATTTTGGGTCGTACTTTTATGTTCTTTTGCAATTTTTAAAAGCACAAAGGGGTATTTTATATAGTTTCTAAAATTTTTTGAGTTTTTTATTATGGCAAATCCTAATTTATAGGATAAATGATTTTTTACTATACATACAGCACTTTATACTTGAGTACTAATTCATCCTGTCTTTTAGAATTTTGAAATTTTAATCTTGAAAAAGAAATTTTATTTTTGTCTTTATAAAGTTTGCATTTGCTTTGATTGCTATTCTCAAATAAAGCAAAACGATTTTTATGAGTATTATTATAAATATAATCGTATATAAATTCTAATTTATCATGTGCATTTTCTAATTTTTCAAGTTCTTTTTCTAATAAAACAGGATTTAAAAATTTTTGTTCTTCAAAGTCAAATTTAAATTCTTTAGTATTCATTGTAGAATATTGTGCAATTTCATTCTTATACCAATTACCAGTAACTGGATCTTCTCTACTCCAAAAACAATTACTCTTAATTATTCTACTAGGATTTCCAGCATAAATACTATTAGAAAACTTATATCCAGCATTAACGCTTTTTGTACCTAAAATACTTCCACTTGCTACAAAACTACCTTTTAATACAGCAACTTCTTGGGCACACCAAACATGATCACCTATATAAATACTTTTAGCAAAGTTAATTCTTTTATAAGAATTTGAATGAAAAATTAAATGATGATCAGAAGTTTGCATCCAAATAGACCAAGAAAGCATATTATCATTACCTAATATAATATTCTTTCCCTCATAAACACGAAAATGAGTCCCACTTGAAGTACAATTTTCACCTGCGTAAAAAACTCCACCTGTTCTTATTTCAATTTTTCCATTCAACCAACAATTATTGCAAATAAAAACTAAAGAATTATCTCCATGAAAAATAATATTAATATTTACACTAGATCCTGCGAAAAAAACAATATTTTTTCTACCATAAAATTCAATATTCAAATTCTTTTGAGCGGATAAATCTCCATAGGTAATATTATCTTTTTCGTCAATTGATTTTAACACACCAAAACCTTAAAAAATAAATTAAGTCCTAAATTTACCCTTTTTATAATTAAAAAATCCTAAATTTACCTTGTTTTCTTTTAAAGCCATTATTGATATAAATCAAATAAAAAAATGGATTTTGATGACTCAAAGAGATATAGCAGGAAAATTAGATATTAATGTTAAAACATTGCGTAAGTGGAAAAAAGATCGACCAAAAGTTTATGAATTACTAATGATAGGTTTAAAAGCTCAAGAAATACTAGAAAAACTTAAAAAAGATTATCAAGAACTAGAAAGCATCATTGAAAATTCTAAAAACTAACACCTTGACTCATTTGCCACATAGGTAAAAATACACCCAAAGCAAGAATTAAAATCAAACTTGCCATGATAATCGTCATTAATGGCTCAAGTAAAGTAAGAAGTTTTTGAGTGTAATTTTCTTTTTTATATTCAAAAAACAATGCAAGTTCATAAGAACTTTTATCTAATTTTGAACTTTTTAAAGCTAATTTTAACATTCTTATAACAAAAGGTTCAAATATATCTATTTTTAAAAACGCCTGTGCTATATCTAGTCCTGATTCAAATAATCTCATAGCTTCAAACATTTTATTTTTCAAAAATAAATTTTCTATACCTTCAATAGATAATTCAAAAGCTTTTTTTGCATCTATTCCTGCATTTAACAAGTGAGATAAAATAATAAAAAAACAAAATTTATCTTGACTTTGTATAATTTTTCCAAAAACTGGAAAATAAAATATCATTTTATGTAAAAATAATGTGTTTTTTAAAAATACAATAAAAACTACAAAAGCAAGTATTCCTAATACAATATACACTATAAAATTAGTGAAAAAATCCGCTATCGAAAAAAGAATTTTTGTAATTATTGGTAAATTTAATTCAAGTTGCTCAAATAAAATTTTAAATTCAGGTAAAACAAAAGTCATAAGAATAAAAAAAGCTGCAACGATAAAAACAAATACTATAGTTGGATAAGATATGGCCTTTTTAAATTGTTTTATATTTTTTAAATTTTTTTCTTTTAAATCAACAATAATATCAAAAGCTTTGCTTAATTCTTGTTTTCCTTCACATATTTTTAAAATTGCTAATTCTCTAGAATTTAATATGCACATAAAAGATTTTTCATAAGAATACCCATTTATAAGTTTGTTATAAATTTCTCCGAACTTATTGGAAACTTTTTTATCATATGTATAGTTTTTAAATTCTAAAACTGCTTCTTGCAGACTCATTCCTGCTTTTAAAATAACACTTAAATCTTTTAAAATAAATATAAGCTCTTCATCTTTTAATTTTTCTTTTATTTGCGAAGAATACTCTTGTATATCAACTAATTTAGAGTATTTTTTCAAAGCTAAAAGTCTAGCTTCATATAAAGTTTTAGCTTTAATAACGCATTGTTTTGTCTTTTCATTTATAATATAAGTAATAATAAATTTTTTCAAAAACTTATCTTTTTTAATTCTTCTAAACTTGTTAAGCCTAATTTAACTTTTTGTATAGCATCTTCACCTAAAGTTAAAAAACCTTTCTCTATGGCATATTTTAGTATGATGTCATAATTTGCATTATTTTCTATCATATTTTTAATATTTTGATCTAAAAATAAAAATTCAGCAACCATTAAGCGACCTTTATATCCACTATTAAAACACTTAGCACATCCTTTTGCTTTATAAAAATTTCCTTGAATTGTTTGGTTTTGAAAAATATATTCTTCATAAATTTTCTCTTTACAATATTTACACAATTTTCTCACTAAGCGTTGAGCTATAATTAAATTCAAAGAACATGCTATCAAGTAAGATTTTGCACCCATATGCATCATTCTATAAATTGCTTCTAAAGCATTATTAGTATGCAAGGTGCTTAATACCAAATGACCACTTAGTGATGCTTTTAAAACTATATCCAAACTTTCTTCATCTCTAATCTCGCCTACCATAATTACATCAGGATCTTGTCTTAAAACAGATCTTAATGCTCTATGAAAATCAAAGCTGGCTTTAGGACTTAAAAGAATTTGCTGTGCATGTTTTAATTTATATTCTATAGGATCTTCTAAAGTAATAATCTTTTTATTACTATCAAGTTGATTTAAAATTGCATGCATAAAAGTACTTTTTCCACTGCCAGTTGGCCCACAAAATAAAATTAAACCATAAGGTGCTTGAATATGCTTTTTTAATTTTAATAAAATACTATCTTCTATAAAAAGCTTATCAAGTTCAAAAATTTGTTCTTCTTGTTTTAAAATTCTAAGAACAATACTTTGTCCAAAAAGTAAAGGCATAATAGATACTCTAAAATCATATTTTTGCTCTAAAATGATTTTACTAAAACTACCATCTTGAGAATTTCTTTGTTCTGCTACATTTAACAAAGAAATGATTTTTATATGCAAAAGCAAAGCCTGATACACTCTAAAATTTAAATCACATATACTTCTTAAAACTCCATCAATTCTAAATCTAATTAAAACACTATTTTCTAAAGGCTCAAAATGTATATCACTTGCTTTTAGGAAACACGCATGGGATAAAATCAATAGTAAAAATTGCTCTAAAATTGCATCTTCTTGCGTTTCTTGATTGCTTAAATTTTTATCTAAAATATCTGTAAAATCTTTAACTTTTATCAAAAAATGAATTTTGTTAAAAAAATATTCAAATTGCACATACATACAAATAAATACTCGTATATTCTTATATCGATATAGATTTTGTATTTTTTCTATAGTATTTTCTTGCAAAGGTTTAAAAGAAGCTATATAAACATTTTCATCATCTTCATTAAAACAAAAAATTTCATATTCTTCTATCAAAGTAACTGGTATAGAATTGAGATATTTTTCAAATCCCATGTCTTCTTTTAAATCTACAAAATCTAGACCATAATCTTGTGCTAACTCTTTAAAAAAATCTTCGCTTAACTCTCTTAATTCTTTTTTTGTAAGTAAATTTTGCTTTAAAGAAATATATTTATTATTCAAAGTAATTTTCCAAAAGTTTTTCATATTCATCTTTTGCTTTTAAAGCTTGCTCATATTTACCTTGCTTAATCTTAGCATTGATAAAAATCAACCATGCTTCCTTTTGTTTCAAATCAAACTCGTTTGCCTCTATAGCCCAATAAATAGCATTTTCATAAGATTTGATTTGATAGAAATATTTTGCCAAATTTAAAGCATTTTCATAATTTGGCTGTGTTATAAATCTCTCATAAAAAAATGTAGTATCGTAAATATCGTTTTTAACCTCAATTCCCCATACAAAAGAAAAAGTAAATAAACTCAGTAAAATTTTAAAACATACCATCTTCATGTTCAAAACCTAATTCTTTTAAACTTAAAATTTTTCTATCTTCTTTAATTAGTTTGGGTTTAATAATAAAAACAATTTCACTACTATCTTGTAAATTTTGTTTACCTTGAAATAAAAATCCAAAAAGTGGTATTTTAGATAAAGCACTAATTTCATTATTATTAGTAATAGTATTTTTACTAATCAATCCTCCTAAAATTAAAGTCTGGCCATCATCAATCTCAACCACCGTCGAAAGCTTTTTTTGTATAGTGTCAGGAGCTATATTTCTAGGTTTATTTTGACGATAATTATCAACACTATATTTAAAATCACTTAAACTTGGATTTATCCTAAGCATAATCTTATGATCATCTGAAATTTCTGGTAAAATATTAAGCAAAATTCCTACAAATATAGAATAATTATTAAAAGTTTCGCTAATAGTTGTTCCATTTTCAGTACCCTTAGAGCTTTCTTTTACTTGATAATTTATAGTATCTCCTATAGAAATAATAGCTTGTTGATTATTTAAAGCCATTAATTTAGGATTAGAAAGCACTGTTGTTTTTCCATTTTCCTGTAATAAATTTAAAATAGCCTTTGTTTCTATATTAGCCTTTAAATTTATATTTCTAATTCCACCTTTGTTAATAATAAAATCATTATCATCACCATTTAGTTTAATAGCAAGTTCTTGCCAATTAATCCCACTAGAATGACTTTTATTTAAATGCACTGCAACTATACTTACATCAATTAACACCTGCTTTTTAAGCCTATTATTCAAATCATATAAATATTTTTCAACTCTTGCAAGCTCATATGGTGTTGCATTTAAAGTTATAATCCCTGCGTTAATGTTAATAATAGGTTTTGATGTATTCTCATCCAATAAAGCTTGAATTTCTTCAGATATTTTTTCCCAAAAATCAAATCTATCTGTGCTTATTACTAAGTTATCTGCTTCTTTAGCATTATCATAATCACCTTGTCTAGGTCTTGAATCTACTGAAGCTTTTGTGATGCTTTGCCCTTCTCTAATAGAACTAATATAATGAATTTTAAAAGTTTTTACTTTTTTTCCATAAATTTTTAAAATATTTTTCTCAAATTCATAAGAAAGATTATTTTCTTTCAATAACAAATTAAAAATTTCTCTTAAAGTCATTTTTTTTATATGTAAATAATTTTGCATATTATCAAGTTTTTCTTTAGCCACCAAATCTTTTATAATAATACTATAACTACATTCTCTACCAAGTTCATTTAAAATTTCAAGTAAAGAAGTTTTATCTTCTATACTTATATCGAATACTCGCTGATTGCATTGATTTATAGATGCACTAGCAAAAGTAAAAATACTAATAAATAAGAATATTATTTTTATCATATAAATTTAAAACCACTACCTTATCTTTTTTTATCAAAACAACCGAAGAATCTTTTATTTCTACAATCTTAAATTCTGCAATTTCATCATTTAAAACATACCATTTGCCATTAATTTTAGCTTTATTAGAAATAATAGCTTGCAAAGAGTAATCTGATTTTGATTTTGCAGTATTTTGATAAAAAGGATCTTGAATTGAATCGAAATTAATTATTTTACAATCATCATTAAAAAATGGATAATCAATGCTAAAAGCACTAATTACCCAAAAAAATATAATTAATTTTCTAAACAAAACTCAATTTTCATTGCTAAAATCAGCACTTGCTAAACGCTTTAATTGCCTATATCTGCGTTGCGCATCCGCTTTGTTTCTTTCAAATAAATCTTTTGCTTGTTCTGGATTTGATTTTTTAAGTGAAGTATAACGAACCTCATTCATCAAAAAGCTTTCATATAAGTCCCAATCAGGCTCTTTAGAAGAAATTACTAGAGGATTTTTTCCTTCTGATTCTAAACGCGGATCATAAATATAAGTTGGCCAATATCCACACTTTGTAGCAAGCTCTGCTTGATTTCCTGAATTTCCAAGCCCTCCTTTAATACCATGGGCTATACAAGGAGAATAAGCAATAATCAATGATGGTCCATTATAAGATTCAGCAGCAATTAATGCCTTTAACAAGTGAGAATAATTTGCATTAGAATTTACTTGAGCAACAAATATATAACCATAAGTCATAGCAATTTGCCCCAAATCTTTTTTCTGCACAGGCTTACCTGCAGCAGCAAATTGAGCTACTGAACCAGTTCTTGATGATTTTGAACTTTGACCTCCAGTATTTGAATAAACTTCAGTATCAAGTACTAGGATATTTACATTTTCACCACTTGCTAAAACATGATCAAGACCACCATATCCTATATCATAGGCCCAACCATCGCCACCAAAAATCCAGTGTGATTTTTTACTTAAAAAATTTTTTAACTCTAGAATATCATTAACAGATTCAATCTTTTTATTTTCTTCTAATAAAGGAATTAATTTATTTCTTAACTCCAATGAAGCTTTAGAATCTTCTTTATTTACAATCCATTCTTTATATAAAGCCGAAAGTGCATTAGGAACTTCTTGCATACTTTCATTCATAATTTGTTCTATTTTATGTCTTGTAGTTTCAGTTGCTATTTTCATACCTAAACCAAATTCAGCATTATCTTCAAACAAAGAATTACCCCAAGCTGGACCATGACCATTTTTATTGCTTTTTCTATAAGGAGTTGAAGGTGCTGAACCACCATAAATAGAACTACAACCTGTTGCATTAGCAACAATCATTCTCTCACCAAATAATCTAGTAATTAAAGTAATATAAGGAGTTTCTCCACACCCTGGACATGCACCATGGAATTCAAATAAAGGTTGAGAAAATTGAATACCTTTAGTGTTTTCTCTATTGAGAATGTTGTCTTTATAGCTTACTTTCTTAAATAAATAATCAGCATTTTCTTGCTCACCATGATCAAGCTCTTCACCTAGCGGTACCATTACTAAAGATTTTTCTTTGGTAGGACACTCATGCACACAAAGCTCACAACCTGTACAATCAAGTGGTGAAACTTGAATTTTGAAATTCAATTTTTGATCTTTAACGCCTTTTGCATTTAAGCTATGTTCTTTTACACCCGCTGGAGCATTTTCTAATTCTTCTTCATCAATCAAGAATGGTCTAATAACTGCGTGAGGACACACTGAAGCACATTGATTACATTGGATACAATTACTTTCTATCCATCTTGGCACCATAACACCAACACCTCTTTTTTCATACTCAGTTGTACCATGCTCAAAACTACCATCTTCATAGCCTAAAAATGCTGAAACTGGTAAATCATCACCCTTAGCTGCATTCATAGGTTTTGCAATTTTTTCAACAAATTCTGTACCTTTATAAGCTATTGTTTCTTCTTTTACTTCATCAATCAAATTTACCCAAGAAGGATCAATATCAACTTTTACAAGTCCATCCGCACCCACATCAATGGCTTTATAATTCATCTCAACTATAGCATCGCCTTTTTTACTATATGATTTATAAGCTAATTCTTTCATGTATTTTTGCGCATCTTCAAAAGGAATGATATTAGCAAGTTTAAAAAATGCTGATTGCATAATTGTATTTGTTCTACTGCCTAATCCTATTTCTCTAGCAAGTTTTGTAGCATTGATAATATAAAAATTAATTTCTTTTTGAGCTAAAACTCTCTTAACCGCATTAGGAATTTTTTTAATAGTTTCTTCTGCGCTCCAAATACTATTTAAAAGAAAAGTTCCACCTTTTCTAATGCCAGCTAATACATCATAAATTTCTAAATACGCAGCTACAGAACATGCTACAAAATGCGGTGTAGAAACCAAATAAGTTGAAGTAATAGGTTTTTTAGAAAACCTTAAATGACTTCTTGTATAACCACCTGATTTTTTAGAATCATAAGCAAAATAAGCTTGTGCGTAAAAGTCTGTTTTATCTCCTATAATTTTAATAGAGTTTTTATTTGCCCCTACAGTTCCATCGGCTCCAAGACCATAAAATAAACATTCTATTGTGCTTTCATCGCCTAAAGAAATTTTTTCTCCAACAGGCAATGAAGTAAAACTTACATCATCATTAATTCCTATGGTAAAACCATCTTTTGGATTTGCTTGATTTAAATTTTCAAATACAGCTAAAAGTTGAGCAGGGTCAACATCTTTTGAAGAAAGTCCATATCTACCGCCAATGATTAAAGGTACTTTTTCTTTTCCATAGTATGCACTTTTTAAATCTAAATAAAGTGGCTCACCTAAACTTCCTGGTTCTTTAGTTCTATCCAAAACAGCAATTTTTTCAACGCTTTGAGGCATTACATCAAATAAATATTTTAAACTAAATGGTCTATACAAATGAACTTTTAAAACCCCTACTTTTTCGCCTTTATCATTTAGATAATCCACAACTTCCTTTAAAGCTTCAGTTACCGAACCCATAGCTACCACAATACGCGTTGCATTTTTATCTCCATAATATACAAAAGGCTTATATTCTCTTCCAGTAATTTTTGAAATTTCTTGCATATACTCATTAACAATATCAGGGATAGCTTCATAATATTTATTTGCCAACTCTCTTGTTTGGAAATAAATATCATCATTTTGTGCTGTTCCTCTTGTTTTTGGATTTTCTGAATTTAAACAGGAATTTCTAAATTCTAATAAAGCTTCACGATCCAACAATCTATCAAAATGTGCATAATCCATTACTTCAATTTTTTGAATTTCATGGCTAGTTCTAAAACCATCAAAAAAGTGCATAAAAGGCACCCTACCTTTGATAGCTGCTAAGTGTGCAACACCAGCTAAATCCATACTTTCTTGCACAGAATGTGAGCAAAGCATTGCAAAGCCTGTTTGTCTTGCTGCATAAACATCTTGATGATCGCCAAAGATAGATAATGCTTGAGAAGCCAAAGCTCTAGCCGCTACATGGATTACTCCGGGTAAAAGCTGTCCTGCTATTTTATACATGTTTGGTATTTTTAATAAAAGTCCTTGAGATGCTGTATAAGTAGTAGTTAAAGCACCTGCTTGTAAAGATCCATGAACTGCCCCTGCTGCTCCTGCTTCACTTTGCATTTCCACAACCTTAACCGGTACCCCAAAAAGATTTTTTTTACCTTGAGAGGCCCATATATCAGTATAATCAGCCATAGGAGAGCTTGGCGTAATAGGATAAATTCCAGCAACCTCTGTAAATGCATAGGCGGCATAAGCTGCTGCTTCATTACCATCCATTGTTTTCATTATTTTACTCATTTAATTATCCTTATAATTAAAATAATTACTTAAAATCAATAACTACTTTATCTTTAATTATCTTAAACAATGATAAAAATTTTTTATTATATTAAAACTACTAAAGAAAGTGTGAATTTATAGGATATTTTTTAAATACTGCACAGCTTTATAAGTATTGTCAAAAATGGAAATTTTATATTTAGTCAAGCTTTCTTTACTCTCATAACCACTACTTACAGCTATAGGTATAATACCTGCATTATAAGCTGCTTTAATATCTAAATGAGTATCACCTATCATAAAAGCATTGTTTTTATTTTTAGAAAGTTTATCCAAAGCTAATAAAATTGGTTCAGCATGTGGCTTTGGATTTACCACATCATCTCTGCCTATAATAATTTTAAAATATTCTCCTACACCTAGAGAATCTAATAAAGGTTTGGAAAATTTAGAACTTTTAGTCGTTACAACAGCTAAATCAGCAAATAAACTAGCCTCATGCACACTTTCTTTTGCCAATGGGAGTAAAGAAGTTTGTTCTATATAAATTTTTTGATATACACTTCTATATGCGTTAATATACTCATTTATTTTTTCTTTTGCCACACCAAGCTTTTCAAAAGCAACATCTAAAGGAAATCCTATAAGAGCTTTGATGGATTCATGATCTCGTAAAGGCTCATTAAATGCTTTAAAAGCGGCATCAAATCCATCTAAAATGGCACTTGTAGAGTCTATCAAAGTGCCATCTAAATCAAATAAAATCGTTTTTTTTAACAAAGTTTATTCTTTGATGAAAAATTTTGCTTCCACGCGTCTATTTTGTGCGCGACCTTCTTTAGTGTCATTGCTAGCTTTTGGCTTTTCAAAACCATAACCTTTAGTTGCAATTTTTTCTTTAGCAACACCTGTTTTTTCAAGTTCTTTTGCAACTGCCTTAGCACGCTCTAATGATAATTTTTGATTATAAGCTTTAGAGCCTGTGCTATCTGTGTGACCTTCTAAAATAGTATAATATTGAGGATTTTCCTCTAAAACCTTACCCACTTCTTGAATTTTTTGAGCAAATTCTGGGTTAATAGAAATTTGATCAAAGCCAAAATGTCCTTCAAGCGCTATCGTTTTCTCACAACCTATGTGATCAAGCAAAGCACCTTTTCTTGGCTCTGGACATGACTTATCAATTTGTTTTGTTTGTGGTTTTTCTTCGATTTGTTTTGTTGTAGTTTGAGGTGTCTTTGGAGCTTTATTACCAAAATAAAAACTCAAACCAACACTAGAAATCAAATTATGATCGCCATTGTTGAATTTAATTTGATCTCTTGCTTCAAGTCTTAAAGCCAAATCTTCTCCAAGAGCAAATTTAAAACCTGCACCATATTGAGCAAACATACCACTTTTATTCTCATAAGCACCATGACTTAAATACTCATAACCTGTTCCTAATAAACCATATAAATACACATGATTTGCTAAATCAATCCCTTTAATCGCATTTATATAAAATCTTGATACACTTGTATCTGTATGGGTGTTATCATTTGGGTTATTATATTTTGCATTATCATAATACTCTAACCCAAGTTCAGCTTGATCTATCCATAAATCATCATAGTGATAACCAAATCTTAAGCCCACTCCACCATAATTTTTAAGATCTAAATTTCCTTCTGGTGTTGTATAGCTAAAAGTTGGGGTAATTTCTATTTTACTAGCATCAAAAGCAAACAAAACGCTAGCCAAACTAACTAAGCCTATAATTTTTTTCATAAACTATCCTTAAAAAATAAAATAAGTTCTAGATATTATATAAAAAGAATATTAAAATAAAATAAGCTCCTTTTGGGTAAGGAGCTTAAATTTACTACAAAAAGGAGGTTTCCCTGATCGGACTTTGAAATTATAAAAGTTTATTATAAATAAAAAATCCTTTGATTTTAAACAAAACAAAAATATATGAAAAAATGTAATTTTAAAAATTGAAAGAGAGAATGGATCCAAAAATGGATCCAAAAAATTAGCGTTTAGAAAATTGTGGGCTTCTTCTTGCTTTTCTGCGGCCGTATTTTTTACGCTCAACAGTTCTACTATCTCTAGTAAGAAGTCCTTTTGGTTTTAATAATGCTCTAAAATCTGCATCCATAGCAGCTAAAGCTCTTGAAATACCATGTCTTAAAGCTTCAGCTTGAGCACTATACCCACCGCCTAAAGTTGTTGCTTTAATATCCATAGAAGTTTCTTGCTTAGTTACTAATAAAGGCTGAACTACTTTTAATTTTATAGCTTCATGTCCGCCAAGCCAAGTGTTTAAATCCATACCATTAACGATGATTTTACCACTACCAGCTTTTACCCAAACTTTAGCTACAGCGGTTTTTCTTTTACCTGTTGCGTATGTTGTTGCCATGATTATTTTCCTTTATTAGCAATTTGAGCAGTATGAGGGTGTTCGCTACCTGCATAAATTTTTAATTTTTTAAGCATAGCTCTACCTAGGTTTGTTTTAGGTAGCATACCACGAACTGCTAATTTATATAATTTAACTGGATTTTTTTCTAATAAATCACCAAATTTTTCACTTTTTACGCTTCCAAAATACCCTGAATGTCTGTGGTATAGTTTATCTTCTGCTTTATTTGCACCTGTGAAAACTGCTTTAGAAGCATTGATAATGATTACATAATCTCCACAATCAACATTTGGAGTATAGCAAGGTTTATTTTTACCTCTTAAAATAGTCGCTACTTCTGTTAAAAGACGACCAAAACGCTTTCCTTCAGCGTCTAAAACGATCCATTCGCGTTTTACTTCGTTTGGCTTTGTTATCTTTGTCATCATCTTACCTTTGCCAAAAATTTTTTTAAAATGAGATTATAATTATTTTAGCTTAATTAATACTTAATTTAAGAATATTTAAAGTTTAAATGATATCTTTTTTATATTGTAACTTATTCTTAAATAGTTTATATTACAATTGTGATATAAAATACTTTATAAGGCGAAATAATGTTAAATTTATTTGCTAAACATAAAATAAAATTTGCTATTGCTTTTGTACTACCTATTTTAGCTTTTGGTTTTGATATTTATTATAATACAAATAAAAATGAAATTCATACAACTAACCCAAACAAACAGAATAACAAATATGAAATTTTAAAAGAAAAGTGCAACAGTGGGGATATTAAAGCGTGCTTAGATTCCTATCCTATTAAATATAAAAAGCCCATACAAGCTAAATTAAATGGAAAATGGGGTTTTATAGATAAAAATGGAAAATTTGCAATAGAAGCTAATTTTGATTGGGCTTGGGATTTTAAAGAAGATTTGGCAAGTGTTAGACTAAATGGAAAATATGGCTTTATAGATAAAAATGGAAATTTTATAGTAGAACCTATATTTGATGATATAGATTATTATTAAACATCCACTATCTCCACTTTATCCTTTAAAACATATACCAAAAAAGCCTTAGTAGAAATTTTAGCTAAGATTTTTTCTATGGCTTCTTTGTAAAGCAAAACTTGCTTTTTATGCTCGTTTAAATTTAAGCCTGTTTTATAGTCTATAATGATAGCTTCATTATCATCAAATGCAAGCATATCAAGCTGTTTTTGCTCACCTTTATAAGTGATGATTTGCTCTTTTAGTAATTTTTTACCCACTAAAAGCGCATTAAAACTCTCATCTTTTAAAAGCATAGTAAGTCTTTTAAAAAGCTCATTAAAAGCTTCATCATCTAAGTAAAAACGGTATTTTTTATACACCATTTGCTTGCAAAATTCAAAATTGCTTTTAGTGTTAAAATCAAAATATTGCAAAAACTCATGCAAAGCTAAGCCAAAATGTATTTGCACACTTGAAAGATGACTTTTTACTTTAACTTCTTGTAAATTTACCTTTTGAAATTCTTCAAAGCTTTCTATTTGCTCTAAATTTTCTATAAACTCGTTTGGATTTGAAAGTTTTTGTTCTAAAATACCTATTTGTTTTTCTTCATAGTCTTTAAAACATCCTTTAAAAGCTGTGAAATTCTCATCATTTTTTATAATAAAAAGAGAATTTTTTGCTCTAGTAAGTGCTACATATAGACAATTTATCTCATCTTCTGCTTGGAGTTTTTCTCTTTTTGCTAAAAAGGCATTGTAACTTTGATCTTCAAGATATTTTCTAGCACTATGCCTGTATTTTACCTCCCAACCTTGCTCCAAATCATAATCAAAAAGCAAAGTATCATTATCTGGAGCTTTTTTACTAAATCTATCAAGCACAATTAAATTTTCAAATTCAAGCCCCTTAGACTTATGCACGGTCATGATAATCACACCATCTTCTTGAGCTTGTAAAGACTTTAATTCACACGGAGTAAATAAAAAATCAAAGAAATTATCAAAAGTACTAGCATATTCTAAATACGCAATGAGATTAATATCACTTAAATCAAGTTTTAAAACATGCACTAGGTATTTTAAAATCTCACCTACACTGCGGTTTAAATCAAGTGTGATGAACTCAAATTCTTTTTCTAAAATACTATTTGCAAAATACAAACTAAACTCATCTTTAAGCACACAAGCTTTTGCATACTCAAAAAGCACTCTTACACTAATACAATCTAACAAAGCTACATTGCTTTGCGTATAAGCTTTAATGCCATTTTCTTCAAGAAATTCTTTCATTAAAGTTGCGTCTTTATTAATCCACACTAAAATACAAATTTCATTAAGCTTTACACCTTTTTCTAAAAGTTTTTGAATGATTTTTAAAACTTCCTTGCCACTTGCTTCATGTAAAGAACTTTTTGATGGGATATGATTTTGCAAAACCTCCACATATCCACCTTCTTTAATACTTTTTTGTAAAGTAAAACTAGGATTTAAAAAGCTGTCAAAAAATTTATCTTTAAACATTTCATTTACATAATCAACAATGATTTTTTTACTGCGATAATTAGTATCTAAATGCTCTAATTTAATCTGCGGGAAGTCTTTTAAAAGTTTATCAAAAAGCTCTTTTTTACCCCCTCTAAAACCATATATACTTTGCTTTTTATCACCTACATAAAAAAAACTTCTATCTTTTTTCACTCCCTCACCTGAAACAAGTTCGGCTATGATGGGTTTTAAAATTCGATATTGCAAGACATTAGTATCTTGAAATTCATCGATTAACAAATGTGAAATATAGCCATCAAGTCTAAAATAAATCAAATCTTTATTAGCTTCATCACTAATTAATTCATATGTTTTTAAAGCTATATCTGAAAAAGTCAATGCATTTTGTTTAGCGCAATTTTCATTTCTTGCCTCTTTAAAATACTTCAAAAGTTTTGCGAGCATATTAATGCGATAATTTTCTATTTGAGTAAAATACTCTTTTGCATTTTGTAAAAATTCTGCTCTTTTTTGCATAAATTCATCATCGATGACTTTTTTAAAATAATTTTTATCTAAATTACTGATGATAGGCTTAGCAAAAAAATCTTCTATGTTTTCAAAATTAAAGTTTTTTTGGTAATTTTTATCTGTGCTTAAATTTCTTGCATAAGTTATGAATTTATCAAGGTCTTTTTCTAAAATGGTCTTACTTGGAAAGTGAGCGTTTAAGCTAGGCTTAATTTCACAAGATCTTTCATATAAGCTTTCAAGATTTTGTAAAAAATCACTTTTGCTTTTAGTTTGAACGATATAATAAGCCAAAGCCCTCAACTCTTCTTCATCTAATTTAGCAATAAAATTTTTATAGCTATCTTGACTTTCTATAATCTCAAAATCACTCATAAAACCTAGATTTAAAGCAAAAGAACGAATGATTTGCGAAAAAAAACTATCAAAAGTATAAATATTAAGCTTAGATCTTAAAAACTCATCTTTATATTTTTCTCTTAAAACTATAAGCTCTTCTTTACTTTTGCCTAGCATTTTCATAAGTTCATTACATTCTGCTTTATTTTCTCCATTTTCAAGCAAATCAAATTCTAAAAAAGTCTTAAAAATTCTTTCCTTCATCTCGCTTGTAGCTTTATTGGTAAAAGTAAGGGCTAAAATCTCATTAATTTTAGCCCCCTTTAAAACTAAAGCCACAAAACGCACACTTAAAGCAAAAGTTTTACCACTTCCTGCACTAGCTTCTAAAGCCAAAAAAGGCTCAAAATTACAACTCAAAGTTTAAACTCCTTTTTATAAAGCATAGCATAAGGACTATAAGTATTATCATTTTTTTGATTGGAAAATTCTTTTTCTAAAGACTCTTTTGAAAGTTCATTTAGCAAATTTTTTAGCTCTTGTACGCTTTCACTTTTAGCATCTTCGTATATAATTTTCATATTTTTTAAATCATAAAAACAAGTCTTTATATTTTCTAAAGAATATTTATCTTCTAACAAAAACTTATAAAAAGCAAGCTGATAAGATTTTTCATCTACTTTTCCAGTTTTATAATCTACAATCAATCTTTCATTATCATTTTCATCTAATCTATCCAAACGCCCAAAAGCAGTGATTTTAACTCCATTTTCTGTAATAAATTCTTTTTTTTGTGGAAATTCACAATCTCTAACAATATAGCCTTGCTTAAAATGTTCATTTTCAAGGACTTGAAATTCTTTAAATATTACTTGTATTAAAGCTAAATTTAAAGCATCAATTTTATAATCTTTTAAATTCTTAACTATATTTATAAATTTTTCATAGTCAAAATATCTTAATTTTTTATTTTGATTATAATATTCTTCTAAAGCTTTGTGGATAAAACTTCCTAGCTCATTTGCTCTAAGATTATCATCTAAAACCTTTGGTTCTTTTAATTCTAAAACATATTTATAATAATAATCCAAGCCATAATGAATAAGAAAATGAAGTCTTGAAAAAGAAAAATCGTTTTGAAAATAATCATGTTTTGCTTTAATGCTTGTAATAGGTTCAAGATTAAAAGCACATGGGTAAGTCTGAAAGTATTTTACATAAGCTTTATTACTATAAGTCTTGTCTTCATAAAGTGGAAATTCAAGCTCATTTAAAAATCTTGACTTGATTTTTTCTTCATTTTCCACATAAGAAATTCCTACTAACTTTGCCTTAGCTATTAAGGTGTAATAATAATGTCTTTGCAAATTTTCTCTTTGCACATGAGTGATAAGTCCTGCTTTTTTACGAATTTCGTTATTTAAAAATAACTCACTTGAAACTCTTTTTGGGATAAATTCATCATTAAAATCAACTATAATCACCCCATCAAAACTAAGTCCTCTGCTTTCTAAAAGCCCCATTACAGTAACTTCACCACCACCAACACTACTTAATTTTATATCATCAATTTGCATAAAGAATAATTCTAAAATTTGTACAAAACTTAATTCATGGGTTTTTATAAGTTCTTTAATAAAAATAAGCTCTTGATGTATATAACTTTTAAGTTCTTCATTACCATCTTCTAGCAAAGCTAAAATAAAATTTTCAAAAAAATCAAAAGAAATATTTTTATCAAAAAGCTTTTTAAATTCTATAAAATCAACATTAGAAGGAAAAAAATGTAAATTACATAAATGTTTGTTTAGATTATATCTTTCGTAAAATTCTACATTTGCATCATACTCAAACTCATCATCTTTAGCACATTCATATAATGTTTTCAATCTATGATAAAAGGGTGTATTTTTGATACTTTCTCCACTTGCATAATTTAAAACATTATTTTTATCATAAAGTCTTAAAATATCTACAAATTTTTCATCAGGTGTAATCACTACAATATCTTTTGCACGAATACCTGCTTTTAAAAAAGTATTGATTTTTTCAAAAACAAAAGCAGCTTGTATGGATCTTAAATTAAAGCTTTTATAACTAATTTTACTTTCTTGCAAAAATATATGTTCATTTAAAATTTGCTTATAATTTAAATCATACAAATAAGTAAAATTTTCCTTAATTTTAACTCCTTGTAAAAAATCAAGAGAGTTTAAAAAATCTTTATTAAATTTAGTGCAACTAAAATGTATCTTAATAGAAAGTAATTCTTTGATTTTTAGTAAAATTTCTACTTCAAAAGCATTTAGAAAACCTTGAAAATCAAAAATAATCTCATCATAATTTTTTAAAAAATCAGTATTAATTTCATAATCTAACGGCAAAGAAATATCATCATATAAATTTTGTTCTTTTAACAAGGCAAGATAGTTTTTAAAAAGTTCTTCTAAAATTTGTAAATGCTCATCATATTGTGCATATGCATCATAAAATTTTAGTGAATTAATGTCTTTTTTTTCTAAACTTAACTCTTTAAAAAAACTAAACAAATAAGCATTATTTTTTAAAAATGCAAAAAAATTACTTGGTATTTTTAAGTTTTGTTCTAAATTTTTAGTTTGCTCACAAGCTTTTTTCATTAAAAGCAAACATTCATAATGTGTTGCTTGAAAATATTTAGAAAATACTACCTTTTGCATAAATTCAGCTATACTCATAGCTGAATCTACCAAAGTATCTACTTGTAATTTTTTCTCATAATATTTTCTTAAAGCTCTTAATGAGCTAAAAACGAAAAGTTTCATTATTTAGTCTGTAAAAAGAATTTAAAAAAACCTACACTATTTTTATCTTGAGTGATTTTTACAAGTAATTGCCATACGCCTTTTTCTTTGATATTAAAATTAAATACCAAATCACTTCCATCTATAATTGCTTGTAATTTTTCATCATTCTCATTTGTATGTGGGCGTGAAAGCAAAGTTTGGATTTGAAGTTTATTTAAATCAAAATTTCTTAAATTATCAATACTAATTCTAAGTTCATTTTGTCCTTCATTAATATAATAAACTTGATTTTTCTTGTGTATAAAACTTTCTTTATCTTTTATGCTTAGTTGAAAATTTTCGTCAAAAGTCTTTTGATTTTTTTGAATTTCATTGTAATTTAATTCTACATTTTGATAAGAATCAAAATAAAAATTATCTTCATAAACAGGAGCTTTACTTGCAACAAAAATAGTGATAATACAAGCAAGCACAATAAGCAACAAAGAAATTAAAATTCCATAAGGCCAAAATGTTTTCTGTTTTTGCATTTATCTTCTCCTTTTAACTTTTCTTTGAACTAACATTAAAATAGCAACACATAAAAAGCCATAAATTAAAATCCGCATAATATTTAAAGTATCACGATTTGAATTTCCATAAAAAGGATTGATATTAAAATGATTTGCAACTTGATCAGCTATATCTGCATAACCATTAAAAAGTGCTGCATTATAAATATCTTTTTGCTTAGGGTTTGCAAGTATAGGCAAAATTGTTCCTTTTTCAGGATAAGGACTTAACACCGCTTCTTTATCGAAAAATTTTAACGCATCATCACTTGCAAGTATATCTACCTTATGTGATGCTTTGGAAAAAATAAGTAAAATATATGGATTTGTTAGATTAGATTCATACATTCTTAAACTATCAAAATCTTTTTTATCACTCAAAGCTAAAGCTATATTAACTCCGGTTAAATCATATATTTGTTTGGAATTTGCAGTGATATTTTGTTCTATGGCTGTGTTTAAGATATTATCATTTAATAAAATTTCAGCATAGGAGAAATTAGCAAAAAAAATAAAAATGGCGGTTAAAAAACCGCCGTTGAATAATTTTCTCATCCTATAAAAAGATGATTTGTTGTCAAAACTGACCAAGCAGTGATACCAGCAGCTACAACTAAACCTACCACAATTAAATATTCAAGAACTTTCGCCATAATCATTCCTTTATAATAATGTGTTCGTTTCTTTTAGAATCAAACATTTTAATTTGCTCTGCATTTTCTAATTTATATGGTTTTTGCATAACATTTTGCTGTGCTTGAAGTCCCAAAATAGTAAGTCCTGCTAAAATTGATAGCAATAAAACAGTTGCTATTAACATTCCACTTACACCTGAAAGTGAAAATACGCATCTATTTGAATTTTCCATTATTCACCCTTTGAAAGAGAAATAGCATATTCGCTAACTGCTTCTTTTTGAAGCTCATTTAATAGACCATTATTAAAGTGAGGCATTACACCTATACTTCCTGCTTTACCTCGATTTAAAACATCTACTACAAATTCAGCACTACCATACTTTGTTAAATCTGGAGCTACCAATTGTCCATCAATAGTTCCATTTCCATTTTCACCATGACAAACACTACAAGTTACAAAAAGTTCCTTTCCTTTTGCTACAAGTTGAGGATTTTCAGTTTTTTTAATTGCTGAAATTTCAGAAGCAACATAAGCAGCAATGGCAGGTATATCAGCTTCCTCTATACCATTTTCTGCTGCACTTAACATTTCACCCATAGGATAATTCATACCTTTAGAACCTTTGGTGATCACTTCTATAAGACCTTCTTCAGAACCCCATATGTTAAGATTTTGTGCCTTTCCATTAATTCCATCACCTGTAATTCCATGACAAGAAGAACATTGAACTAAGAAAATATTTTTTCCCATTTCTCGTTTATCTTGCGCACTTAAATTTGAGAATTTTTGCGCAAATTTCTCATTATGAGCTTGTACTTCTTTATTATACTCACCAATTTGAGAATAACTATTTAAAGGGTATCCCCAAAGAAAATACCATATACACCAAACAATTGACAAGAAAAATACTACAGCCCAACCAAGTGGTATAGGATTTTTAAATTCACCTATACCATCCCAATTATGCTCACTTAGCTCACCTTGACTCTTTTCTTCCTTCATACTTTTAAACAATTTTCCTACCACAACAAGAGTAATTAAGATGATAAGAATTGCTCCAATAAAAGATAATAAATTAACATTATCTTGTAAATTCAACCATTGCATTAAGCACTCCTTTTATTTTGCTCTAAAACACGATCGCTGATTTCATCATGTAATGCTAAATCAGCATACTTTTCATAGTTTCTTCTACCTGTTTTTTCAGATTTATACAAATGAAATAAATAAGAATATAAAACTACTACTAAAAAAACAACAAGAGCAAAAAAGCCATAAGCTTGTAATTCTCTCATTAGTTCTAAATTCATTTTTTTTCCTATTTTAAACTATTAAGATACGCGATTAAAGCCACAATCTCTCTAATCTCACCTCTAGCAAACGCATCTTTAACATCTTGATTTTTCATTTGATCTACTATAGCTTGAGCTTCTGCTTTAACTTCTGCTTGTGCTTCTTCCCAAGTGCCAAGTTTAGTACCATTTTCCATATCATAAGGCACATTGAAAACTTTTTTAACAGTTAGTGCTTCTGCATAAGCTGTTTCTATATTTGCATTATTGCTAAACATATGTTTATAAGCTGGCATAATAGAACCAGGTACCACAGATACTGGATCCCACATATGGTTTTCATGCCAATCAGTGGTTCTAAAATTGCCTATACGCAATAAATCAGGTCCTGTTCTTTTTGAACCCCATAAGAATGGTCTATCATAAGCATATTCACCACTTACTGAATACATACCATAACGATCTGTTTCTGATTTAAAAGGACGAATAAGTTGAGAATGACATGCATTGCAACTTTCTTTTATATAGGCATTACGCCCTGCAAGCTGTAACACAGTGTAAGGTTTTTTTCCTTCAATTGGTCTTGCATTTTGTGCAAAATCAGGCAAAACTTCTACAATTCCTGCATAAGCAATCACAATAAATACCGCTACAGCAAAAAAGAATGGATTTTTTTCTAACCAACTAAACATATTTTTCCTCCTTATGCTGCCATAGGTGAAGCACTTTTTGGCTCTTTATCAAGTACTCTACCCACTGCGATTGATTTATAAATGTTATAAATAAACATGAAAAATCCTACTAAATATAACAAGCCACCAACAGCTCTAATCCAGTAATAAGGAACAATAGCCTCAACAGTATCAATGAAAGTATAAAGTAAATTACCATACTCATCAGTTGCTCTCCACATCATACCTTGAGTAATACCAGCTATCCACATAGAGCTAAAGTACAATACTATACCTGTAGTTTGAATCCAAAATTGAGCTTCCATTAGTGATTTACTATAAAGTTCTCTTTTAAACATTCTTGGAACCATATGATAAAGAGCTGCCATAGTCATAAAACCAACCCATCCAAGTGTTCCATCATGAACATGGCCTGGAATCCAATCTGTAAAGTGTGCTAATGCATTTACTGATTTTATAGAAAGAATAGGACCTTCTAAAGTTGAGAACATATAAAAAGTTGAAGCAAGTATCATAAATTTAATCAATGGGCTTTCTCTTAATTGACCCCACTCACCTTTCATAGTAAGCAAGATATTAATCGCTGAACCCCAAGAAGGCAAAATAAGAACAATTGAAAAAACAGAACCCATAGTTTGCATCCAATCAGGCACAGTTGAATAAATCAAATGGTGACCACCAGCCCATAGATAAACAAACATTAAGCCCCAAAATGCAAATAAAGATAATTTATAAGAGAAAATTGGCTGCCCACTTTCTTTTGGTAAGAAATAATAAATTTGAGCAATAATACCAACGGTGAATACAAATGCAACCGCATTATGTCCATACCACCATTGAACTAAGGCATCATTTGTTCCTGCATACATAGAAACGCTATGCCACCAATCACCCATTCCGCTTACAAAATAAGTAGGTACAGACATATTGTTAAACAAATAAAGCATTGCAATTCCTAAAAATGTAGCAATATAATACCAAAGTGAAACATATAAGGTTTTTTCACGACGGATTCCAATAAGCCCAAAAATGCTCACACCCCATAAAACCCAAACTAAAACTACCAATATATCAAGCGGCCATTCAAGTTCAGCATATTCTTTTGATGTACTAATACCTGCAAACAAAGTAATAACAGCTATAATCATAGTAATCATATAAAGCCAAAAGTGTAATTTACCAACAAACATTAAAAAGCTTGATTCTGCCATACTAACTTTTAGCACACGCTGACCAATATAATACCAAGTAGCCCAAATTCCTGAAAGCATAAAACCAAAAATTACACCTGAAGTGTGTAATGGTCTAAGTCTTGAAAAAGTGCCATACTCACCAGCTAAATAGTTTAAATCCGGATAAGCCATTTGAAAGGCAATAAATGTTCCAATGGCCATACCAATAACACCAAACAATAAGGTAGCAAACATGAAATATTTAGCAACCGTATAGTCATAGTTCAATGCATTTCCTGGGTGCATTTCCTCTCCTTAATTTTTTTTATGCATAAGCAATCCATATATTATATGATAATTAATATCTTTTTTTGCTTAAATTCTTTTAAGTATTTATCATTTGTTAATAAACTATCTTGTAAAAGTAAAACCAATATATGAAAAATATAAGCCATAACCAAAGATTAAGATATAAGAAATTAGGCTTGCTATTTTTTGAAATTTATCATTTAATACTTTAGAAAAATATGCAAAAAATACAAGAGCAGGTAAAGTAGAAAGTCCAAATACCAACATAATTAAAGCAGCTAAATATATATCTTGCACACTCATACTAAATGCAATATAAAAATACACCAATCCACAAGGAACAAAACCATTTAAAAAACCGAGTATAATAGTACTTTTTAGAGATTTTTGTTTCATTAGTTTTAAAATATTATTTTTTATAAAAAAATCAAAAAATATTGAATTTTCAAAAAAAGATAGTAATTTTCCTTTAAAAATCAAAGCAAAAGCTAAAATTATCATAAAAATTCCAATTACAAAAAACATAATACCTTTTGCAAATTCACTAAAAGAAATTAAATTTCCAAAAATTCCAAAAAGAATACCTAAACAAACATAGGCAAAAATTCTTGAAAAATGATATGATAGAATCAATAAAAAAAAAGGAAGTTTGATTTGCTTTGAAAATTGAGTATAAGCCAATATAAGACCTCCACACATTCCATAACAATGTCCTAAACTTGAAAGAAAGGCTATACTCGCCAAAGCAATAAAATCTAAATTCACAAAAGCTCTAAAAATTCTTTAAAAATGTACTTACTCTCATGTGGTCCTGAGGAACTTTCTGGATGGTGTTGTACTGATATAATAGGATAGTTTTTATATTTTACACCCTCTACATTATCACCAAATAAATTTCTATGAGTGATGGTTGCAACCTCTGCTATTTCTTCTGGAACATTATAGTTGTGATTTTGGGCAGTAATTTCTACAGTATTATTTATAAGATTAATTACAGGGTGATTTGCACCATGCTGACCGAACTTCATCTTATAAGTTTCATAGCCAAAAGCATTACTTAAAAGTTGATGCCCTAAGCAAATACCGAGCATAGGAATTTTAGCTTCTGCTAGTTTTTTAATCTCAACTATTTCATCCTTTAAAATTTTTGGCTCTCCTGGACCATTTGATAAAAATACTCCATGAATTTTGCCCTTTTGATACAAATCAATCAAATCCTTTGCCTTGGTATTATAAGGAAAAACCTCTACTTCTAGACCAACATTTACAAGCTCATTTAAAATATTTTCTTTGACACCATAGTCTAACACAGCAATTTTTTTACCACTTGAACTAATGCTTTCATATTTTTTAGTAATATGATTCCAAGCACCTTTATTATGTTTATATGAATTTTTAGTGCTTACTTGTGCTACATAATTTACCTCATCAATTTTTGCACTTGAAAAAAGCATTTTTTTTAATTCTTCTTTGTCTTTAATTTCAGTAGAAATAACAGCTCTTAAATTGCCATAATCTCTAATCATTTTAACTAAAAATCTTGTATCAACTTCACAAAGTCCTATTTTTTTATACTTTTTTAAATATGCATCTAAAGAATTATTTGCTCTAAAATTAGAATATTGTTCATTTAATTCTCTTACAATCATTCCACTAGCAAATACTTCTTTGCTTTCATTATCTTCATCATTTACACCAACTATACCAATTTCAGGCATTGAAAAAACTATAAATTGTCCTGCATATGAAGGATCAGAAATAATTTCTTGATAACCTGTTAAAGAAGTATTAAAAACAAGTTCTCCAAAAAAAGTTCCGCTTTCTCCAAAAGCTTTAGCGCTTAAAAAAACATCATTTTCTATATAAATATACGCTTTCATAAAAGTCCCTTTTTTCTAAGCTCTTCTTGATAAAGTTTTTCAAATACCAACTCATACTCTTCAGAGCCTGGAATAAGCTTTCTTTTATAGTTTGAAATTTTTTCATAAACCACATCTTCTAATTTTTCATATTCTTTTAAATATGCCATAATACTTGAAAATATTAGATTTTTTACACGATTTTCAGATACATTATAATTTATCAAATCCCCTTCTACTAGATTTTCTAAAATTTTATGAGAAAGATTATTATATCTATCTTCACTATCAAGTATAAATTTAAACTCACTTGCTAACTTCTTTTTGATCATCCAAAACATACTTTTTCTATCTATTTGCATAAACTCAATCTCATCTTCTTGACTTTCTAAAAGCTCTTTAGCTTTTTCATCAAGCTTACGCTCATTTAATACATCAATTTCTAAAATATCCTTCGTAACTTTTATAAGCTTTTGATTATCATCTTTAATTTTAACAAAAGAAGAATGCATTAAATCAAGTATTATTTTATTTGCTATATAAGGTATATGGGCTGGTTTGATACGCATTTATCCACCTTTTTATTTTTATTGAAATAATACTAAAAAAAAGGTAAAAACTGCTTAAAAGTTACTGCGAACTTGCATTTTGATCTAAATTTTTAAGAAGTAGTGTTAAATCGGAAGCTTTTTTAGGATCCATCTTAGCCATAATAGATGAAATTTTTCTAGGATCAAGCGAGAGCAAAATTTTAGATGCTTCTTCACTATCCATTTCACTAAGTATGCCAGCAACTGCAACATCTTTCATTTTTGCATAAATTTCTGTGATACGCCCCATTGTCTTATCATTAATTACTTGCAAATTCTGCTTAGTCGCTTCTAAAATCCGTTCATTTTGCTCTTTTAAAATTTTAATTTGCTCTAAACTTGCATTGATATCAGTCTCTTTTTGTACTAAAGCTTGCATTTTTTCTTTTTGCAAAGCTTCAAAAGATGCTTTATATGCTTCTAAGCTTTGTTTTGCTTCATCATATTCTCTAATTTGATCTTGCATTTGCTCTTTTCTAGCTTCAAAATACTGCTCGCAATTTTGCTGTGCATTTAAAATACTTAAAAAAACTAATAGATATATTATTTTTTTCATTATTTATCCTTATTAAAATGTCTTGTTATGGCAAGCTCATCTATAAATTTTTCTTCTTCTTTTTGTAAAGCCTTTTGAATTTTTTTTAATTCTTCATTTTCTAATACTTTTATTTTTTCAAATTCTAAATGGGCTTTTTTATATAGATGCTGATGATGGACAAGTTCTTTTTTAGTTAAATCTAATTTTTGTTTAATTCTTTGCTTGCCCTCTCTTGCAATTTCTTGCAATTTTAAAGAAGATCTTAGAAGTGCTATTGAGCCCTTATCAGCCAAAGTTAAGCTTTCACAAGTTTTCGAAGCCTCTTTAAATTCTTCTTCGCATTGCAAAAGCTTTTGTCTTGTTTTTGTTAAATTCGCTTCTGCTTTATCAAGCTGTTGTTTTCTAAGCTTAATCACAGAAGAATATTTGCTTTTCATAAAATGATAGTATCTTCTCTTTCAGGACTTGTAGAGATATAGCCTACTTTTACTCCACTTAATTCTTCTAAACGCTTAATATATTTTTTTGCATTTTCAGGTAATAAATCATAATCTCTAATCCCTGCAACCTTATCCCAACCTTCCATTACCTCATAAATTGGTTTAACATTTTCTAAATCACAAGGCACATAATCTATTTCTTGTCCTTTATATTCATAAGCTTTGCAAATTTTAATACTTTCAAATCCATCTAAAACATCAAGTTTCATTAAAGATAAAGTATCTAATCCATTTAATCTTGCAGTGTATCTTACAGCTACTGCATCAAACCAACCACATCTTCTTTTTCTACCGGTACTCACACCAATTTCTTTTCCAATAAGTCCTATTTTTTCACCATCTTCACCTAAATCTTCACTTGGAAACGCTCCGTTTCCTACTCTTGTTGTATAAGCTTTTACTATACCTATAACTTTTCCAATTTCCTTTGGATTTAATCCCAAACCACTCAACGCTCCAGCTGAAATAGTTGTTGAACTAGTTACATAAGGATAAGTTCCATGATCAATATCAAGCATAGAACCTTGTGCACCTTCTAAAAGCACCTTTTTATCTTCATCTAAAGCCTTCCAAAGCATTCTTGTAGTATCTGTAATATATGGTGCTAAAACTTCTTTAAAGCGTTTTAAATCTTTTAAAATTTCGTCATAATTTGGCATATCAATACCAAGTGCAGCAAAATAAGCTTTTTTAAGTTCGAAATCTTTCATTAAATTTTCACATAATTTTTCAGGTTCTAAAAGCTCACCTACTCTATGCCCATTACGGCTAATTTTATCTTCATAGCTTGGACCTATACCCTTACCCGTTGTTCCTATAGCTTTATCGCCTTTAAGTCTTTCTCTTGCCTGATCAATTAAAGCATGATGATTTAAATTTAAATGTGCTCTATCGCTTATAAATAATCTTCCTTCTAAATTCTCAAATTGAGCCATTTCGCTAATTAATGCATCAGGATTAACCACAACTCCATTTCCAATAACATTAATACATTTCTTATTCAAAACACCAGAAGGAACTAAATGTAAAGCATATCTTATACCATCAACCCATATAGTATGACCCGCATTATGCCCACCTGCACTTCTGCATACATAATCATAATTTTCGCATAATTTATCTACTATTTTGCCTTTACCTTCATCACCCCATTGGATTCCAACGACAATATCTGCTTTACTCATAAAAACTCCATTTCGACTTAAATTTGGCGAGAAGGTGAGAGAATCGAACTCCCCAAAGAATAGTCAACTACCCTTTCATCTGATTTGAAGTCAGTGGCCATCACCAGATAAGCTAACCTTCCAAAAGAATTATTATACCTTAACATTTTTTAATTAAAACAAAAATTAAATCAATGAAATGTCTAAATTAATGTGGTTTATTTTTATATCCCTTTAAAAAATTCCATCAAATCTACTTCTAAAATTTGTGAAATTTTCAACAGATGTTCTATATTAAAATGTTGTTTTTTATGATAAATTTCAGCACAAGATACAAGACTCACTGACTTATGACCCATAGCTAATGATAATTCTAATTGAGTAATGTGTTTTGTTTCTCTAATTTTTTTAACATTTAAACCTATTGTTTTATAAGCATTCTCAATATAATCTTTATCTATATTTTTCATTACAACTTGTTATAGTAAGTTTTTTTTAATTTTATTTTTAATAAAATATGTTTTCAACTTGTTATAACAAGTTTTTATTTTACAAATAAAGGAAAGATTATGTTAAAAAAATTATCTTTACTATCTAGCGTATTAGTTTTTTGCGCTTGTTCATCTTCTACAGAAGAAAAAATAACAAAACAAATAACCAATGCATGCGAATATGTAAGTATGGATAGAAAAATATGTTCTTGTTTATCTAAGGAAATTGTAAAAAAATTTACAGAAGATGAATTAAAAATAATAGGCATGAATTCTATAGAACTACAAAAACATCCTCAAGAATTTAATCGTATTCAGGAAAAAATAATGTATTTAATGAATGATCAAAGTCTAATTGAAAAATGTATTAAGTAATTAAGGAAAATAATGTCATTAAAAGTAAAAATAATTATTATATATTTTATAATAGCAATTATTAGAGGTATGTACTACCAACTTACAACAAATACAGATACAAGTAGTTATGGAATAGGTTATGTAATAGGTGTTGGTTTGGGATGGCCTATACAATTATTATCATGGTTTTTTAATTAAAATGAAAAATTTAAGCACATTTGTATCTATAAACAACTCTGATAAAATTTACATAAAGCCAAATATACCAAAGCCTAAACTTTTTAATGCAATAAATTCTTATGCCTTAGGAATAGATCCTAATGAAGTAGAAATTTTAATCGATGAAACACTATTTGGAAGTTCTAAAAATGGAGCAATTATTACACAAGTATATTTTATTTGTAAAGAAGATTTTGAAGATATATACTCTATAGAGCTTCAAAATTTACAATCTTTTAAAATAAAAAAAGGACTGACAGGTAATAAATTATATATTAATGAAAAATATATTATGACATTCACACAAGCTAGTTTTAATGAACTAGAAAATATTTTTAAAAACATAAAACTATACTTAAATCAAAAAGATTTTATTGATATATCAACAAAATCAAATCAAAATCTATGTATATTTAAAAATATATCGCGAAATAATTTAGAAAATATTTTTAAAATACATAATAGCCTTTTAGTTAAAGGATTAAAATATTTTACATATGATGAATCAAATAATATTAGTGATTTAATATCTAAGTATTATATTAATAGCTTTACATATATACAAAAAAAATACATAAACAATCAAACAAAAGAATATTTTAAAAATGATTTTGCATATTTTGAAATAATAACAATGTTAACCATTCTACTGGAAAGAGAAATTGCAACAAATTTCAATATACAAGAAAATAATTTAAAAAATATAATAAACCAAGGTTTATATAAATTAATGCAAGATCGAAAAATGATCAATTTAATAAATATAAATATGCAATCATATGATTATAATATATATAACATAATAGAATGTTTCTCCATAAAAATGTTTTTAAACAATTTTTATGAGAAAATAATATTTCCACAAGAAATTGAACAACATTTACAAAACGAAAAATTGTTGATTTTTTTACAAAAGCTATTTAATGATAATTTTGATATTGAAAACTCATTCGATACTCTTTTTGAAAAACTTTTAAAAATTTTTACACCATGGATTCAAGATGTAGAGCTTAAATTTTTTGTAGAAAATACGGCAAGCAATATTATAGATAAACTAATCTAAAAAAGATTAGTTTATCTAACTACAAATGCTTTAACATAGTTTCATAAGCTGCTTTGGTTCCTGGACGCACTTTTGTTACTAAACTAACTAAAACAATCACCACAGAAGCAGCTAAGAATCCAGGGATAATTTCATAAATTGGGAAATTAAGCCACTCAGCTAAGAAATTTTTATATACTACTACCATAGCAGCGCCTGTAATCATACCTGCAATGGCAGCATATCTAGTCATTTTTGACCAAAACAACGAAAATAACATCACTGAACCAAAACTTGCACCAAATCCTGCCCAAGCATAAGCTACTATGCTTAAAACACTTGAGTTTTTATCAGTAGAAATGATAAAAGCAATCACCGCAACAGCTAAAACTCCAAATCTACCTAAAGTCATAACCATTTTGTTTGAAGCTTCTTTATTAAAAATTCTTTTATAAAAGTCTTCTGCTATAGTTGAACTTGAAACAAGCAATTGTGAACTTGCAGTACTCATAATAGCTGCCAATATAGCACTAAGTAAAACACCAGCTATCCAAGGATTAAAAAGAAGTTGAGACATTACGATAAAAATCTTTTCAGGATCTTGCAAACTAAGTTCAAATTTACTCACATAAGCTATACCTAAAATACCTATAAAACAAGCACCAATTAAAGATATAATCATCCAAGAAATTCCTACAAAAGTAGCAGTTGGAATATCTTTAGTTGATCTTATAGACATAAAACGCACTAGAATATGTGGCTGTCCAAAATATCCAAGTCCCCATGAAAGTGCTGAAACTATACCTAAAAAACTCAATCCTTCTCCCATAGAAAAAGTATTTGGCTTGATTTCTTTGACTATATTAACAGCTTCACCAAATCCGCCCAAATGATAAATCATTACTATAGGCACGATAATCAAAGCACTCATCATTAAAAGACCTTGAATCAAGTCCGTCCAACAAACTGCTTTGTATCCACCCAAGAATGTATAAGCAACTATAATCACGGTTCCTGTGGTAAGTGCATAGTCATATTGGATTCCAAATGTTGCTTCAAAAAGCTTTGCTCCACCTACAAGTCCAGAAGAAACATAAAAAGTAAAAAATATCAAGATAACAATAGCACAAACTACTCTTAAAATATGTTTATCATCATCAAATCTTGTTTCAAAATAATCTGGAATTGTAATAGAATTTGCAATCACACTAGTGTAAATTCTAAGTCTTTTTGCTACAAAAGTCCAGTTTAAAAACGCACCTATGCTAAGTCCTATTGCAATATAACTTTCAGCCAAGCCACTTACATATAAAGCTCCTGGTAAACCCATCAAAAGCCAACCGCTCATATCAGAAGCTCCTGCACTAAGTGCAGAAACTACTGGTCCCATAGAACGACCACCTAAAAAATAGTCCTCTGAATTTTTATTTTGCTTATAAAAATAAAAACCTATAAAAAGCATTAATGCTGAATATGCGACAAACATTATCGCAATTTGTGTATTGATTTGAACTACCTCCATTTATTCTCCTTTTATTTTAAAGCACGAATACCTAAATTTCCATAACGATGGAAAGATATACTTAAAGCTTTCTCATTATGATACAAAAGCAACTCAAAACGTCCATTTATTAAAGGCTTAGCATTGGCAATAACTTTTGCACAACTTGCTGCTTTTTTGAAAACTTCATCATTTACATTTAACGGAGCAAAATAACGAATTCTTTCATAATCAGCTATTTTTCTAAGAAAATTTTCTTCACTTTCTTTGCATAGTAAAGTTTTTGTGCTTATTTTTTGATTGATTTTTTGCACAAGATCAATTTTTTCATGTTCATCATAACTTAATAAAAGATCGATATTTAACACACTTGCTGCTAAAACAACCCCTAAAATATCTTTTAAACTATCATCTTTATGCACTCTATAAGCGATATTTTTAACCTTTGTATAAGAGAAAAGATTATCCTCACCTCTAATATTGACATAATCTTTCGCACTCGCAAATTCATGTTTTGCATGGTAAGCATAGCTTCTTGCCATAGCTTTAATGACTTCAAAATCGGCTTTATCTTTTTCATTTAAATCTAAGCTTAAAGCATTTAAATTTGATACTAATTCATTGTCCAAAACATTTTGATCAGCTTGACTTTGTTCTATATCCATAAATTGGGTGATATAATTATAAATTCCCACCTTTCTACCAAAACCAATTGCTGATTTTTTAATACCACCAAAAGGTTGTCTAAGAACTATAGCACCTGTTGTTGGTTTATTAATATAAATATTTCCTGCCTCTATGTGAGTATGAAAATACTCCCACTCACGCTCATCTAAGCTTTCAAATCCTGCTGTAAGTCCATAACCTGTAGAATTTACTATATCAATAGCTTCTTTTAAATTTTTTGCTTTCATTACAGTTAAAATTGGCGCAAAAAGCTCGTTCATATGTGTAAAATCACCTTTCTTAGTACCATATTTAATACCCGGGGTTAAAAGATAAGGATTGTTATCTACAAATCTTGGCTTTAAAGCCCAACTTTCATAAGGAGCTAACTCATCTAAAGCTTTTTGTAATTTTGCATCTGGTTTATCCGCTAAGGCACCAAGTTTATTTTTAAACACAAAAGGATTTCCTACTGCCATAGAGTTTGCAGCATCCACCAAAGTCTTTTTAAATTCTTCATCTTCATAAACTTCTTCTTCTAAAACAAGTAAAGAAGTAGCTGAACATTTTTGACCTGAATTTGAAAATGCTGAATGAATGATGTTTTTAATCGCACTATCACGATCGGCAAATTTAGAAACAATAGTTGCGTTTTTACCGCCTGTTTCAGCACTTAAAAGCAGTGTTGGATTAGCTTTAAGCATTGCATAAGCAGTTTCTTCTCCACCTGTTAATACTGAAAATTTCACACCTTGATCAACAAGCAAGTATTTTGATATATCACTACCTTTAGCAGGCAAGAAAATTAAAGCATCTTTTGGAATTCCTGCATCCCAAAAACATTTACAAAGCATATAACCTGTTAGCATAGACAAAGATGATGGTTTATATATCACTCTATTTCCTGCAGCAAGCGGAGCAGCTATGGTTCCTACTGAAATACCTACTGGGAAATTCCATGGAGCAATAACCACACCTATGCCTTTTGCTTTAAATGTAGTATTTGGATTTTGTTCTTTTAATTTTTCTAAAGAATGTGGATAAAATTCTAAAAAATCTATTGCTTCACTAACTTCAGGATCAATTTCTAAGAAAGTTTTTCCAACTTCTAATGCTGCTATACCTATTAAATCACCTCTGCGTTCTCTAACAAGTTGAGCAGTTTTTGCTAAAATTTTATAAATTTCATCATGACTTAACTCGCTAAAATTTGAATTTTTAGCCACATCTAAAGCATATTTAATCTCTGTTTCACCAGCTAAGTATGCTTTTCCTATGGTGCGATTATTGATTTTATCTTTTACTTCCACTACTTGTAAATTTTCATTTTTAATTTGCTCTTTTGCAACTGGATATACATCATAATTTTCTAAATTTTCATATTTAGTTCTTATATCTTTAGCCCACTCTCTATTTGCCTTTAAGATAAAATCAGTATCAGGTTCGTTTTTAAATTCTTTACTTTCGTAAGAACTAATAGCTTTTGCTTCGTTGTTTCTATCTTGTGTTCTATGAGTGGAATTATCTAAACTGGCGATGCCCTCTAAAGATTTTACAAATAATTCTTTTTGTGCTTGCCAATTAGCATCATTAACTTTGAGATTGAAAAAATATCTCATAAAATTATCTTCACTTGTATTTTCATCAAGTCTTCTAACTAAATACGCAATAGCGTTGTTAAAATGTGCTTCATCGCAAACTGGAGCATAAAGTATAAGATCATGCATTTTAGAAAGCTCATAAGAACACTGCAAACTCATACCTTCAAGCATTTCAAAAGTAAAAGATGATAAAGCTCCTGCTTGTGAAATTCTAGTATAAGCATAAGCAATTTCAAATAAATTATGACTTGCTATACCTATATTGATATATTTATAATTATCTCCTTCTAAAATAAAATCTAACATTTTATTATAATTGCTATCTGTATCAATCTTTTTATAAAAGGTCGGCAGAGCCCAACCTCTTTGTGAAGCTATAGTTTCTTCGCTTTCCATATTCGCTCCTTTAACAAAGCGAATTTTTATAGGCTTCATACCTTTTAAAACTCTTTCTTTTGAAAAAGCAAAAAGTTTTTTCAAATACTCATAAGAATCAGGTAAATAAGCTTGTAAAACAATACCTGCTTTAATATCAAATTTAGCAACACTTTCCATGAAAGCTTCAACAGTTAATTCTAAATCTCTAAATTCTTCCATATCAAGATTGATAAATTTAGATACACCTTGCCTTTTTTCTTCTTCTAATGCAAGAGCATATAATTTATCTAATCTTTTTACCACTTCATCTTTAGAATATTCAAAATCAATAATATTAATTTGGGAAAAAATAGTAGTAATCTTTATAGAAATATAAGTGATATAACTTGTTTTTAAAGCTTCTTCATATTTTCTCATTCTATAAGCACTTTCAGCTTCACCTAAAACTTCCTCTCCAATTAAATTTACATTCAAAGTAATTTTATCTTCATCTTTTCTTTTACGCATATGAGGTTCTAAAATGCTAGGATTTGCATCTAAAACCATAGCTTTGGTATCTTCTCTTAAATGTTTAATGAAAAATGGCACACTAAGCGTTGGTGCAAATTTTCCAAAATTTAAAAACGAGAAAAGTAAGAATTTTTCAAAAGCACTAAAAAAATCTGCTATACCATATTTATTTAAAGTATGTTCTATGAGTTCAAAACTTGCACTTTTATCCTTACATCTAAAAGATCGGTCTAATAACTCAATCAACATTACTTTATTTTTAGGATTATTTAAAAGTTTTTGCATTTTGGCGTGAAATTCTTTTTCACTTTGAGAGATATTACTTTCTATCTTTCTTTGTAACTCTTCTGCTAATTGCAAAGCTTTTTGTATCATTTTTTCCTCCACTTTAGATAGTTAATATGTACTTATGATACAAAAAATGCAACAAAAATCAACATATATTTAATTATAATTTGTCTTTATATGTTAAAAAGTAACAAATATAAACATATATTTTTGATTGTAAATAAAATATTAGCGTAATAATAAATAATTATGAGTATTTTTTACACATCGTGCAATAATTTTTGCTTCTATGTTTTCATCTTTTAGAACTTTTATAGCTTCATTAGCTTCCTTTTCACTCATAGCAGCTAAAAGTCCTCCTGAAGTTTGAGGATCAAAAAAAACTATATCTTTATCATTTTCATTTAAATTTTCAACCCAAGATTTTAAACTATCTTTATTTTTATAAGCCCCTGCAGGAATAATTCCCATATTAGCCATTGATAAGACTCCGTCCATTAAGGGAATTTCATTTTTATATACCTCAATCATAATATTTTTATTTAACATTTCTTTTAAATGCCCCAAAAGACCAAAACCTGTCACATCACTTAAAGCATTTAAACTTTTAAATCTTTTTAATATACGACTTGCATATACATTTAAAAAACTCATTTGATCTACTGCTTTTAGAATCTTTTCTTTTTCTAGCAGATTAGCTTTTATAGCGGTACTAATAATACCGCTGCCTATAGGCTTAGTAAGTAAAATTACATCACCATCTTTTGCATTATTATTCGCTATAAATTTTTTAGGATGTATTATACCTGTCACACTAAGACCAAAAATAAATTCATCATTTTCTATAGTATGACCACCCACTAGAACAGCTCCTGCTTCTTCAACCTTAGCTCTAGCACCCTCTAAAACTTCAAGTAAAATTTCATTTCCAAAATGACAAGTATCAAAACCTACGATATTTAAAGCATTAATCACTTCAGCACCCATTGCAAATGCATCACTTAAAGCATTAGCAGCAGCTATAGCACCAAAATGATATGCACTATCAACCACTGGGGTAATAAAATCAAGTGTTTGCACCAAAGCCAAATCTTCATTTAGCTTATAAACACTAGCATCTTCATTATTGCCAATACTACTTAAAATATTTTTATGCGGTTTTAGAATGCCAAGTATTTTGTCAAGACCCACCGAGTCTAATTTGGCAGCTCAACCCGCAGCTTTAACATATTGAGTTAATTTTTGATCTTTATATATCATAAAGAGATAATCTTAGCCTTTCCAAAAAGTTCATTTAAAATTTCATAAGCATTACCTATTTTACCTATTTTCAAATCTGCACTTTTGCCAAAAAATTCTAAACAAGCTCCGCAACTATAAATCTCAATCCCTAAATTTTCAAGCTCTTTCATAGCTTCAAAAGCCATATGAGAACAATCAGTATTAATCAAAACGCTATCATTAACGCAAAGAATTTTTTTAGGTTTATTAGGTAAATCTTTTAAAGTTTTTAAAAATCCTAACATTAAATTTTTTCCAAGTTCTCCATCGCCCACCTTATCACTTTTTAAAAATAAAACATTGTATTCTTGCAAATTTTGCTCTTGGGCTTGTGTTAAATTAAAATCTTTTATGATGCTAATAATACTCTCATCATTTACATCTTCAATGCTAAATTCCAAATTTAAAGATTTTAAAAATCTCGTTACATTTTCTTTGGAAGCTTGGGAGTTTAAAAGAATTTCTAAATTTTCATTTTCTTTTAATTCTTCTAAAGCTTTTTTTGTTTCTATCACAGGACGCGGACAAGCTAAATCTCTACAATCAATTTTCATTTTTTACCTTTTTTAATTAATGATATATTTTTATAACTTGCATTCAAATTAAGTTTTGTCTTTTTCTTGATTTTTCTTGAAAAATAATTCCCTAAAACGCTTATTTGTGTATTCTTCTACATCTTGTTGTAAAATTTTAAAATTTTTAATTAACTCATAAGCTCTTGGAGTAAGCTTACTGCCAGAATCAATTCCTCTACCTTTTTTAGCAATGAGTAATTCTTCTTTCATATTTTTTTCTAAATCTTGTATATAAAGCCATGCTTTTTTATAATTAATTCCTAGTTGTTTAGCTGCTTGAGAAATACTTCCACATTCTCCCACTAATTCTAAAATATCTGTCTTACCTTTACCAAAAAGCAATTCTCCTTCAGAATTTTCCACCCAAATTTTACTTTTGATATGAAATTTTTTACCTTTTTTTTCTTTAAAGCAACCAAGCTCACAATATTTAACATCAATTTTATAAGTTTTAAGTGTGGCCCTTACATCTTCTATGTTAAAATTAGCAGCACACTCTAAAGCATCCTTACAATTTATTTTTCGATTTTGATCTAATTTGTTTTCTAAAAGTTCTAAAATTTCACTTCTTGCTATATTTTTACTTAATTTACCAAACTGACCCAATTCGCAATCTAAAATTTTTACATTTAAGTCTTTAATGGCATTTTGCAAATCTTCTTTAGAATGCTGCTTTAAAAGATCTAGTGCTTTTTTACAAGTAAGTTTATTATTTTCATCAAGATTTTGTTGAATTTGTAAAATTAGCTCTTCCATGAATTAGCCTTGAATTGTAAGTAGTAAAAAAAAGGGTGTTTATAAACACCCTTTGAGTTATTTTGCATCAAGTCCTAAATTTTGACCCTTGAGCAAAACTCTTTTTCTATACATAGCACTAACTTCAGCTGCATCACCAACTAAAAGTGCATTTGTAGAACAAACCGCAGCACACATAGGTACTTTACCTTCTGCAATACGATTTTGTCCATAAAGTTCTCTTTCTTCATAAGAATTTGTAGGCTCTGGACCACCTGCGCACATAGTACATTTATCCATTTCTCCTTTGATACCAAAAGCACCATCTCTTGGAAATTGTGGCGCACCAAATGGACATGCATAAAGACAATATCCACAACCTATACAAGTTTTTTTATCATGCAAAACAATACCATCAGCTCTAATATAAAAGCATTTCACAGGACAAACTTGCTCACATGGTGCATCAGTACAATGCTGACACGCAATGGTTGTTGAAAATTCTTTTCCTTCTATACCATCATTTAAAGTAATTACTTTTCTTCTATTAATACCTACTGGTACTTCATGAGCACTTGAACAAGCTACTTGACAAGCAAAGCAAGAAATACAGCGATTATTATCTACATAAAATTTCATTCTAGCCATAACTTACACCTTACGCTTTCTCAAGTCTGCAAAGTCCTGCATTAAATTCAGAAATTTGCGTATTAATATCAAAACCATAGTTGGTAACAGTATTTGAACTCTCACCTATAGTATAAGGTTTAGTTCCTTCTGGATAATTGTAACTTAAATCTACCCCTTGCATAATACCTGCAAAATTATAAGGTAAGCAAATTCTATCAGGCGTTACAGAATGATTATGAACACATTTTACTTTGATTTTAGTCCCTTGTGGAGAGTGAATCCACATCATATCACCATCATTGATACCATATTTTAAAGCAAGTTCAGGATGTACATTAGCAAACATCTCAGGTGTAATAGCTGCAAGATATTTACTAGTTCGCTCAAGCATACCCGCACCACTTAAATTTACTAAGCGCATACTTGAAATAATAGTTGGAAACTCTTTACTCCAATCTGTTTTTTGCTGCTCACTAATAAATTTACTTTCAACCCTAAAGTTTTTCTCTTGATCACCCCAAGTAGGATATTTTTTAACCAAATCCCAGCGCGGTGAGTGTATAGGCTCTCTATGTAGTGGAATAGGATCAGCAAATTCCCAAACTTTCATTCTAGCTCTTGCATTACCTAAACAACAAGCACTTTTTTCCCTACATTTTTCTAAGATAATACCTGAAATATCTGTGCTCCAACTAGCACCCATTAGCTCTTTTTCTTTATCGCTTAGTTTGATATTAAACACTTTTTCGATATTTTCTTTAGTAATTTGTGGGTATCCGCCTTTAACTTTACATCCTTTTGGAGTAAAACTATCATCTGCTAACTGAGAATGTCCATCATGTTCTAAACCAAAGCGATTTCTAAAGCCCATACCACCTTCTTCATAAGGAATATCTGTATTCCACATGATAGAAGTTCCCGGATGTTGCTTGTCCCAACAAGGCCAAGGTAAACCATAATACTCACCCTTAACTTCTCCACCAAGACCTCTTTGAGTATCAGGATCAAAATGTTCCCAATTTTGTTGATGCTTTCTTAAACGCTCAGCTGAAATACCTCTTAAACCTATGCTTAAAAGACCATTGCTCATTTCTCTTGTAGCATCATCAGGCCATATGAAATTATCATCATTATCATCTCTTGTTTGTATAAGTTTATGATCTTTTAATTCCATTTTCATGCCACGAGTGTATTCTTTATAAAAACCGAATTTTTTAGCAAAAGCAAACATAATCTCTTGATCTTCTTTACTTTCATAAATTGGTTTTACTACTTGAGAACGCCATTGCATAGCACGGTTAGTTGCAGTCACATAACCTTCTGTTTCAAATTGAGTTGAAGCAGGAATAATATAAATACCATCAGGACGATCTGCTAAAACTGCTACTTCATTTACAAAAGGCTCAGCAATTACTATCATATCAAGCTTTTTAAGTGCTTCTTGAATTTTTACCGTATGTGCCATAGAAGTAATACCCGTTCCTTGCACCCAAAGCACTCTAATAGGTGAGTTTGAATAAGTTTTTTCTTCATGTAAAACACCTTGCCACCATTTTGCTAGTGAAAAGCCTTTTTCATGCATCCATTCTTTAGAATAAAATCTTGAATTTAAATACTCTCTTTCTACATTCCATACATTAGAAAAATGATTCCAAGCATTATCATCAAGTCCATAATAAGCTGGTAAAGTATCAGCTAAACAACCCATATCAGTAGCACCTTGAACATTATCATGACCTCTGATGATGTTTGTTCCCGCACCTGGTTTGCCTATATTACCAAGAACGAGTTGCAAGATAGCTAGAATTCTTGTATTAGAACTACCTACTGAGTGTTGAGTAATACCTAAAGCCCAAAATAGCGTAGCAGGTTTGATTGTAGCTAACATTCTTGTAATTTTTTCAAGTTGAGTAGCTGGAACACCTGTTACATCTTCTACAATCTCTGGAGTCCATTTTGCAGCTTCTGCTTTTATTTCTTCAACCCCATAAGTTCTAGTTTTGATTAATTCTTTATCTTCCCAACTGTTTTTGAATATTAAATGAAGCATACCATAAACTAAAGCTATATCAGTTCCTGGACGAATTCTTACATATTCATCAGCATGTACTGCAGTTTTTGTAAATACAGGATCTACAACTACTAATTTAGCATTATTACGATCTTTTGCTTGCAATAAGTGTTTAAATCCAATAGGATTTGCCACAGCAGTATTTGCACCAAAAATAATCATCATTTTTGAGTGTTTAGTCACATCACCAAAATGATTTGTCATAGCGCCATAACCCCATGTATTCGCCACACCGGCGACTGTTGCGCTGTGTCAAATTCTAGCAACGTGGTCTATATTATTAGTACCCCAAAATGCTGCAAATTTTCTAAAATAATAAGCTTGTTGGTTATTAAATTTAGCCGAACCTAAAAACATAACACTATCGGGTCCATTTTCTTTACGGATTTCAAGCATTTTATCACCAATTTCATTGATAGCTTGCTCCCAAGTCAAACGCACCCATTTGCCGTTTTCTTTTTTCATAGGATATTTAATACGCTGTTTTGATTTAGTAAGATCAATTTGATCTATCCCTTTACAGCAGTGCGATCCTTGTGAAATAGGATGTTCTATAGCGTTTTCTTGACGCACCCAAACTCCATCTTGTACTTCTGCTTTGATTCCACAGCCTGCACTACAGATACTACAGATTGTTCTTACAATCTTAGAATCTGGATAAGGGTTTGCTACTTCTTGCTCACTAGCAGCTCTAATAGCTTTATTTTCACTACCAAAAGCTGCACTTCCAAGACTAGCAATACCAGCAAGCTTTAGAAAATTTCTTCTTGCCAATGCCATGACTTTCCTTTCCTTTTAATAAGCTATTTTGTAATACTTTTCCCAGTGCATAGTTTTTTTATAAAGTATCTCTTTTTTTGTACTTTTACCCAAAACTACACTATTTTGTTCTTGGCAGTCTTCTTTAGCTAAAGCACTAACACTTGCACCAGCTACCACACCTAAAGCACCAATTTTTAAAGATTTTTTTAAAAAATCTCTTCTTTGGTTAGCCTCCATGCTCTCTCCTTTGAAATAAAAGTAAAGAATAATTCACAAAGGTTTATTTTCTAAACTTTTGCACACTAAACGAGATAAATTTCGCATATTTTCACTTAATATTTTATTTAATTTTTATTTTCATAAAAAGTTGATTTTGATAATATGTATTTTTGTAACAAAATACATATTATTTTATAATTTACTTAGTTCTTCTATGTTTGTTTTGCTAAATTTGGTTGGAAGCCTCGGTTCATAAGGAAGTCTTTGTAAAGCTTCATCAGCAATGCTTTTACCTTCTCTTTTAGCAGGCGCTTGTACTTCTAAATAAGCTCTTTCATTTTGAAAAAAAACTTTCATAATGTTTGCTATGGATATATAGAGATTTGAGTTTTTATGAATTTGAAGTTTTTCTATAAATTCATCAACAACAGGATTAATTACAAAGCGAAATAATTGCTGAGCTATCTTTAAATCATATTCTATAATACTTGCCATAAAAGCAAATAAAAATCCAAATTCATCTTCACTTTGTTTGCATTCTTCATTTTTTCTAAATTTTGTTTTTCTGATAATATCACAAGCTTGTATTTTCATTTTACCATCATCTCTACCCTCATCATAAAAAGAAGCGCTGATTGGAACATTTACATAAGAAAAATCAAAAAAAACCCCATTTTGTTCTTCTTTAAAACTAGTAAAATCACACGCGCCAAGCTTTTCAAAATCAGGTTTTAAACTATCATCTAAAGGATTTTGAGCTAAAACTAAAATTTGCTCGTGCCAAATTTCAAATTCACTTTCATCAATAAAATTAAAAGCTTTTGAAAAAAATTCATAAAAATATTTACGCGAAAGATCGATATCTTCAATCATAGTTTTTCCTTGTTATATTTTTATTAGATTATAACAAGGAAAATTCAAAAAAATCAAGAAAAATTAAAATTTTGTTTTCGAATCATAAGTAAAAGATGGATTGATTTGCTTTTTATCACTTAATTCTTTATACCAATAAGAATGTAAAATATAAACTTCTTCTTCTTCTTTATAACCATTAATCATAGAATGGATACTTCCTTTAATAGCAAATACAGCCATATAAATATGAATGGCAAAAAATACTGCACATAAAATTCCTAGGATATTATGTATAATAGCTGAAGCTCTTAAAATATCTATATGAGAAACCCCAAAAAATGACTGAAGTGAAGTAGAATTAAAATCAAGGAAAAACATAAATGCACCGGTAATTATCATCACAAAACCACCAAAAACTGCTATATAATACCAAGATTTTTGTCCAAAATTAAATTTACCTGCCGGAACGGGGCGTTTTTCTTTACTTAAATAACCGCCAACTATCATCATCCATCTTAAATCATAACTTGCAGGTAGCATTCTTTTAATCCAACACAATAACATAGGAATAATAGAAATGATAAACAAAATAGTAGCGATACCATGTAAGTTTTTACACATTCTTACGAAAAATCCTCCACCAAAATATGAGCCAAAAATCATTATAAGTCCAGTTGGCACAAGTATAATCCAAGAAATTGCCGCTACAAAATGAAACAATCTTTCAAATACTGAAAAAGCATAAATTTTCTTACCATCATGGGAAAATTTCTTTGGTCCTATAACCATATAATGTAATGCAAAAGCCGAAATAACCACTATAAGTATAATCAAAACAGCACTTGCAATATACTCACCTTGCAATTTAGTCCACAAGGCACCAAAATTTTGATAACTTTCTATATTTAACACTCTTTGAACATCCCAAATTTGAGTGTTTTTTGCATCAAACATATCTTGAGCAAATAGAAAGTTAAAACAGGCTAAAAGAGCCAACATAATCCTATGCATCAATCACTCCTAAATATTACAAGCCTACTAAAATGGCATTGTAGTTTTATTAATTTTCAGTTTCCATTTCTATTTTAAAAAAAGTTTTATTTAAAAAACATAAATTTAAAAAAAACTTTAAAGAAATATTACTTTTAGTTTCTTTTTGAATAATTCTCATATCCAAATTCTCTAACCATATTTAATCTTCCATTTTTATCTAAGAACATTAAATTTGGTAAAATAACGCCATTAAATGTTGTATTTTTTACTATGGAATAATGAGCCTGATCTAAAAATACTATCTTTTGACCTATTTTTAACTTATCTTTGAAAGCATATTCTCCCATTATATCTCCTGCTAAACAAGTATTACCACCGAGCAAATATGCAAATTCATCTTTTGATAACTCATTATATTTTTCACCATCACGACTTGATAAAATTCTTGCATTTAAAACTTCGCTAGTATAAGGCATTATTATGGTATCTGGCATATGAGCTTCACTTGAAGTATCTAAAATAGCTATATCTTTTTCATTTTTTATTATATCTACTACACTTGCTACCAAAGTACCACATTGCCATCCAATAGCTTCTCCTGGTTCAAGATATACTTGCACTCCGTATTTATCAGAAAAATTCTTACAAAGATTTATAAGTTTTTCTACATCATAACCTTGCTTAGTTATATGATGACCGCCACCAAAATTTATCCATTTCATTTTTTTAATATATTTTTCAAATTTATCTTCAAAAGCTTTTAAAACTAGCTCTAAAGAATCAGCACTTTCTTCACATAAAGCATGAAAATGAAGTCCGCTTACATAAGTTAAATCTTCATTTTCAAAATCAATAGCACGGATACCGAGTCTTGAATACCTTCCACAAGGATTATAAATTTCTTTTGGGGCCACAGAAAGCTCTGGATTGCAACGCAAACCAAGAGGTTTGTGACTTGCTTTGCCTTTAAATTTTTTAAACTGATTAAAAGAGTTAAATACTATATGATGTGAAAGCTCTATAATCTCATCTATTTCATCATCTTTAAAAGCAGGTGAAAAAGTATGAATTTCTTTGTTCATATATTCTTTTGCAAATTTTGCTTCCCAAAGACCACTACAAGTGCATCCTGATAAATACTCACCAACTATATCCATAGCACCTGAAAAAGCAAAACCTTTCAAAGCAAGTAAAATTTTTGCACCGCTTTGCTCACTTACTTTAGCTAAAAGTTCGCAATTTTTTCTCAGCTTATTTTCTTCTACTATATAAGCTGGCGTTTTAAAATCATTATCTAAATAATTTTTAATTTGCATTAATGACCTTTTTTATTTGATTTTTGATATTATATAAACTAATAAATAATTTTAAGGAAAATTAGTGGTAAAAATTGAATTTTTAGGCCCAATCAACAAAGATAACATAGAAATTGATGTAAAAAATTTAAAACAATTAAAAGAAATTTTAAAAAAAGACGAAAGTTTAAAAGAATGGCTAGAACTTTGTGCTATATCTTTAAATGATGAAATGCTTTTTGATGAAAATATAAATTTTAAAGATGGAGATAAAATCTGCTTACTTCCACCAGTTTGTGGAGGTTGATAAATGTTTGAACTATATAATGGATCTTTAGATATAAATGAAATTTATGCAAAATGGTATGAATTTTCTAAAAATCAAAATTGCGGAGCTTTAATAACATTTTGCGGCATAGTAAGAGATGAAGGTGGCATAAGTGCATTAAGCTTTGATATATACGAGCCTTTGCTTAAAAATTGGTTTGAAAAATGGTGTCAAAGAGTAAAAAATGATAATGTTATATTAATGTTTGCTCATTCTATCGGTGAAGTTAAAATTCACGAAAGCTCTTATTTTGCTGGTGTTTTAAGCAAACAAAGAAAACTAGGCTTAAAGCTTATAAATGATTTTGTAGAAGATTTTAAGGCTAGTGCTCCTATATGGAAATACGATGTTATAAATGGAGAAAAAATTTATGCAAAAGAGCGTTCTTTAAAACTTAAAGGCGCTGGAATTTTAAAGGATTAAAATGCAAAATTATGAAGATAGTTTAAAAAGCTTAAAACAAGCGATAAATTCTTATGAAAAAATAGAAAAAATAGCATTAACAGAATGCTTAGATAGAATTTTAGCAACAGATATCATAGCTTTAAAAGATTATCCTGAAATTCCAACTTCAGCTATGGATGGATATGCTATAAAATTTAAAGATCAAAATGAGAATTTAAAGATCATAGGAGAAATTCCTGCAGGAATTTTTCCTAGTTTTAATTTAAAAGATAAAGAATGTGTTAAAACCTTTACGGGCTCATTGATGAGCGAAGGAAGTGATACTTTAATACCTATAGAAAAAGTAGAAGTAAAAGAAGATACTTTAATCATAAAAGAAAAAGTTAGCGAAGGCTTTGCTGTAAGAAAAATAGGAGAAAGCTATAAAAAAAGTGAAATTTTGCTAAAAAAAGGCACAAAGATAAATTATAGTGAAATAGCACTTTTAGCTGAACTTGGATATTTTCATATAAGTGTTTTCATAAAACCTATAATAGGTGTTTTAAGTAGTGGTAGCGAGATAAAAGATCTTGGAGAAAGCTTAGACAATCCTGCACAAATTCGCTCATCAAATCATGTAGCCATAGCAAATATGGCAAAAAAATTAAATTGTGATGTTAGAATTTTTCCACTTTTAAAAGATGATAAAGAAAAAACAAATTCTACTTTAAAACAAGCTTTAAATTCTTGCGATATTTTAATCACTACAGGTGGAGTTTCTATGGGTGATTTTGACTTTTTAAAACAAGCTATAAAAGAATATCAAATCATTATAGATAAAGTAAATGTCAAACCAGGAAAACATATAAAAATAGCTAAATTTGAAGATAAATTTATCTTTGCCTTGCCTGGTTTTCCATATTCAGCGATGGTAATGTTTAATTTATATGTTCGAGAACTTTTAAATGCTTGGCTTTTGCAAGAAAAAGACTATGCCTTTAAAGCATTTTTAAATACTGATTATAAGAAAAAAAGCCCACATTTAGAATTTGTAGCTTGCAATGTGGAATTTAAAGATGGAAAAATTTATGCGAATTTAAAAGGCAAAAAAGAAGGCTCAAGTGCCATCATAAACAACCTAAATAACAAAGCTGCGCTTATGATAGCAAATGATGATATAAAACAAAATGATTTAGTAGATATACTTTTGATGCCTTAAACAAGAGTTTTTTGAATTTTTTCTAAAAGCTCTTTGGCTTTTTCTTGATTTTGTTTTAAATCATCTAAAATTTCTTCCACTTCACGCAAAGCCTTTTCTTCTTTTGCATTTGGATTTTTAGCGCTTAAATCATAGTTTCTATTTTTTAATTCTTCTAAGCTTACTATATAAGAATTTGGCGTAATTTTTCTTTCTTTATAGCATTTTAGAAATTCTTTAAAATGTGCATATTCTAAAGGCTTATTTTTAGTAAGTTTAAAAGGTGGTATAAGTTCATAATAATACACCCCATCGCCTTCACAAATGCACTTTTTACCTTTAGAGAAAAAAAGCACATTAGTCTTAACCGCACTATAAGGCAAAAATACCCCGCTTGGCAAGCTCAAAACGCACTCTAAATTAAAATCATCTAATAAATCTTTTTTTACACTCACAAAGGCATTTGAATTTTGAAAAAGCACACCTTCAGGCACTACTATAGCACATCTTCCGTTGTTTTTTAAAGATTTTAAAATATGCTGTAAAAATAAAAGTTCAGTAGCATTTGACTTTATAGGAAAATTCTCTTGAATTTGCTCTTTTTCTTTGCCACCAAAAGGTGGATTTGCAAGTATTACTTCGTATCTTTGGCTTTCTGTTATATCTGTGATTTTTTTACTTAAAGTATTTGTTTTTATGATATTTGGGCTTGAAATTTCATGAAGTATCATATTCATAACGCCCATTGCATAGCTAAGCGGGGTTTTTTCTTGTCCAAAAAGCGCATCATTTTTTAAAAATTCAAGCTCTTCTACACTCAAATTTGCCTTTTTTCCTTTAGCTCTATCTTCATATAAAATATGCAAAAAACTCTCCACTAAAAAGCCACAACTCCCACAAGAAGGATCATAAATTCTTTCTTTTGCTTTAGGGTTTATAACCTCTACCATAGCTTTTATCAAAGGACGCGGAGTATAAAATTCTCCACTATTTCCACCATCACTCCCCATATCTTTTAAAAGCTTTTCATAAACTTCACCCAAGGCAAAAACATCATCTTCTTTGTTAAAACTCATCTCATCGACTATATTTATCACTTCTCTTAAGGTATGGCCGTTTGCGATGCGATTGTCTATAAATTCAAAAATTCCGCCTATTTTGTATTCTATACTTTTAAAATCATCATTGCTTTTAAAATTTTTAAGATAAACAAACAATTCATTATTTACAAAATCAAGCAAATCCTTACCACTTAAAGCATTTTTTACATCGAGTTTGCCATCTTTTTTTGGTGCTGCCCAAACACTCCAGCTAAATTTTTCTTCTAAAATGCTTTTATAATCTTTACCATCTAAAAAGGCTAAATCTTTTAAATTTGTCTCATAATCATCTAAAAATTTCAAAAACAATATCCAGCTAATTTGCTCACTATAATGCATAGCACCGCTTATACCATCATCTCTTCTTAAAATATCTGTGATTTTATCTATTTTATTTTGCATTTTTATCCTTCAAAATTTTTAAAATAGTTTTATCAAAATCTGATTTATAATTTTTATCCTGAATAATTCTAAATTTATAAAATTCTTCTTTAGCAAAATCATCTGCTAATTTCTTACTTATTTTGCCATTATCTTTTAAGATTTCTCTTTCATTAAATTCCAAAAAAATATCTAATCTATCTTTCCAATCTTGCATACTCATAGCTATATTTTTCTTTGCTCTATCTTCAGCATAATCAAGATACATACCAACTATACGATTTAATTCTAAAAGCTCATCTTGACTAAGATAATTTTTAGCAATCACCACATCGCTTTGTAAAATTTTTCCTTCAGGGGCATTTTTCCATGTATAAAGTCCCATATTTTCTTTTTTATGATCTGCTCTTTGTTTTATAAGCTCTGCTGCGGTATGTTTATGTATAGCAAAATGAAGTTTATTTTGAACACTAGCAAAAAATTCTTTAGTTAATTTATCGTTTTTATCATAATCAATCGCCGTTGTGTAAATATCTGTTATTTTTTGATAAAACAATCTCTCGCTAGCTCTTATTTCTCTAATTTCTTCTAAAAGCTCATCAAAATAATTTTTATTTATCGCACTACCATTTTTCAAACGCTCTTTATCTAGCACATACCCTTTAATGCTAAATTGTTTTAAAATTGCCGTAGCCCATTGTCTAAATTTTGTAGCTTTATAAGAATTTATTCTATATCCTACGCTTATAATAGCATCAAGATTATAAAATGCTATTTTTCTTTTAACTTCTCTTTTTCCTTCTTTTTGAACTACCGAGATTTCCTCGGAAGTTGAATTTTTATCAAGCTCATTTTCTTTATAAATATTATTAAGGTGTAGATAAATATTATCACTAGAACATTCAAATAGCTTAGCCATTAAAGATACGCTAAGCCATATATCATCATCTTTATAAATCACTTCTAAAAAATCTTTCTGATTTTCCAAGCTAAAACTTAAAAAATCCATAGCAAGATTTCGTTTTATATTTTTTTGCATTTTTATCCTTCAAAAAATATGTTAAAAAAATCAAAAATTTTTAACATATCTAGCTAATGTGTTAAAATTTGATAAAATTTTTAACATTTATAATCTTCCTTTAAAAGCTCTATCTAGCAATGATTTTTTAAGCTCTTGTAAATTTTTTATCTGTGTTTGATAATTTTGCTTTAAATCTTTTATATTTAAAGAAAGCTCATCTAAATATGATGCGATTTGCTCTTGCTCTTTGAGTGGGGGCAGTGCAACAGGACATTTTTCTAAAATATTTAAATTTAATTTTGCAGTATGTGTTCCACCACCAACTTTATTATTATTAATCCACCCTTCAATAAAATAAGAATTTAAAAAATAAACCAAATAATCACTTATAATTTTAACTTTTGGTTTTAAAAGCCCTAAGCTAACGAAAATACTAAATTCAAATTCTAAAGAAATTTTTATAGCTTTTCCTAAAGTTCCAATACGACAAATTAAAATATCTCCAAATTCAGGTTTAGCTCTTTTTATGAGCTTGTTATGCTCTTCTAGTGAAATGTATTTGACATCGCTTAAATCAAAAAAACCTTTAGAAATATTTTTAACAGATAAAAAAGGAATCCCTGTTTTTATATAGTTAGGTGTTTTGTGTGTTCCGTCTGTAATAAAACATATTTCCCCTAAGCTTTTCCATTCCCAACCATGCGGAAGTTGATAATTTTCCTTAGCATTGTCTTTTAAAGGATTGAAAGCCTTTTGTAAAGCACTTTGCATTAACTCATCTAAATTTAGCAAATCCTGCTCTAAATTTTTTATACTCTCATCTATATTTGCAAAACTCTCATCTAAAATTCCCACTATCCTTTCTTGCTCTTTTACATTTTTTGGATACATAATTTCTAGCTTAGAAAATTCAGTTTTATTTAAAATAGGTAAAGTTGTTTGAGGTGCTTTTAAAAATAATATAGACTGAAATTTAGAAGATATGCAATAATAATAAATATACTCTGGAATTATATTTTTATTTGAGATAATTGCATTTATTTGCTGATTGCAACTTCCAATAACTCTAGTTAATGCTACTTTACCTAAAGAACCTATACAAACCACAAGAATTGTTTTTGATGGAAGTTGTTTAGCTTTTTCAAAACCCAACTTAGACAAATTATCTACAGCACTTTCTAAAAAATATCCTTGTTCAAAATCACTTGGCTTAAAAAATGGGTAATCTTTTCCATAAAAATCTAAATTATTCTTACTAGGTGTTAAACCTGTAACAATTTCACCTATTTCACCAAGCTTTTTAACTTCCCAACCCCGCGGTAAATTTGTCATTTTATTATCCCAAACCTTCATAAAAATAATTTAATATATAATCTTCAAAATTATCGTAAAGATTTTTTTCTTTTAATATATTGATTATATCATCAGCTGTATGTTCTTTAAATTTGTTTAACGCTTGCTCTATTGTTAAATCATTATTTTCAAAATCAATAAATCCACATTGATGAAGTTTTTTAGAAATGATTCTAGGTAATCCAAATTCTTCAAGAGTATATACCACTGATGGTAAAAAAGCATTTGAAAGTTTTGTAACAAAACTTGAAATATCTATCCACTTTTCAGGATAAAGTATCTTTTGCAAAATGTTAATATCAGAAAATAACGATGCAACTTTAAAAGCCACATGGTTTTCAAATTTAAAAAAATCATCTAAATCAATTTGCATATCTTTAATAAGTTCTGGCAATGGTTTAATCCAATTTCGTGATATTTTTTTTACCAACTCAACATTATTAATATCATTAATATTTCTACAATGAAACTCTCTTATAATTGCAATTTTAGACAATATATACCATTTATCCGGTTCATCATTAAATAAATATGTAAAAATTTCACTATTAAAATCTTCACTTTGTAGTATTTGAATTATTTTTATAATAACTTCTAAATCATTTTTCAGTGAAGCTTCTTTTTTAAGTAAATTAAATTTATCTTTTCCTATTAATTTTATTATTTCTAATTGATTATTTTCAACTTCTACTTGTATATTATTCGGAATTTCATTGTTTATTTCATCATTAATAGACAAGGATTCTGATTTGATTTCTACATCTAATATTTTTTCTTGATTATTATCTTCGTTTGGAGATTCAAATAAATATACTTCACCTATAAAATATTTAAACATCCTTCCACTTCTGCCTATAATATTTTTATAAGTCAAATGATTTATAATTTTCGACCCATTTTTATTATCCCATAAAATAAGATTTTTTGCTGGAATATTAATTCCCTCTATTAAAGAAGAGGTGGAAATGATAGTTTTTAACAAATCCTTCTCATCAAATAGTTTTACTTGCAATTGTGATAGGCATCTATGAAGTTTTCCATGATGTATTCCTATACCAATTTTTAATGCATCATTAAGGTAATACTTTCCATAATATTTTGATAGCCATTTTGAAAAATTTTCTAATAAAGTATTTGAATTTTCTACAACATCATTTTTTGACAAAATAGCATAAACATTCTTTATACTATTTTGACTTTTAGTATAAACTAGAGTTTTTTCGTCTCTTTTTATTATATCTATAATTTTTTGTTCTTTTTTAAAATTTTGCTCCTTGTAACATTTATTAATATTGATAAAAACAGTATTAAAATTCAGGCATTCAAATTCCATTCCTTCACAAAGAATACTATTTTTATTATTTATCTTATCTATATTAGGGCAAACATAATATCTTTGACTGGAGATATTTGTGTATTTCAAAATAGCATTTTGCAATGGGGCAAATCTTTCATTTTCGTATTCCTTTGATATCTTATAAAACTCATCAACAATAAAAAAATCAAGCTTTATATTTTCTTTGCGAATAAATGAAAAATATTCAACTGCTCTTTCTGGAGAAAAAATAAAGATATTATTATTTTCAAGATTGGTTTGTTGTGTAGTTGTAATTATTTTATAGTCGTAAAATTTCCTTACAAGTCTTCTTCTAGTTTCATCTAATAAAGAAATTGTAGGGACAATGATTAATATATTTTTTGGTTTTTTCATAGCTATTAAAGCATCAATAATAAAACTTTTGCCAAAGCTTGTTGGAGCAGATAAAATAAGACTATCATTACTTAAAAGTCTTTTTAAAACCCTTGATTGCTCCCTATGTAAAACCTTTGGTTCATCTTCTCCTATATTTGTTTTAAAACATTCTAGTAAGAATTTGTCTTCTAAAATTGAAGTAGATTGATTCATATAAGGATATAAGCCAAATTGTCTGATTAGATGATTTAATATAGGCGGATATAAAGCTTTATCTTGAATTTTATCAAGCAAATAAAAAAGCTTTTCTTTAGCTTCTGTTTCTTTGTTGTTATCATTTAGATTTTCATATATCTTTACACATTCATTAAAAATTTGCTCACTGGTCATTTGGCTGCCTCTAGTTTTTTGGCAAAATCGCGTTTGATTTTTTCTTTATCTGGTACAGGAAATAAAATGATATGAAATTTTATTTTTTCTATCTTATGCACATTGTTTAGCTCATTGGTAATTTTTGTAATAACTTGTTTTGCTTTCTCTTGATGAAAATTTACTATTTTTTGTTTATATTCTTCTGATAACTCGTTATATGTTTTAGTTATCTCGCATTGATGAATGATTGATATTGGAATATGTAAGATATTCTTTAGTTCATCTATGGAAGTATCTTGTTTTAAAACTCTTTTTATTTTATCTATACTTTCTTCAGAGATTTTATCTTTGATAAAAGATTCAACATCATTTATATCCATAATAATAGACTTTTCTTTATTTAGCTTGTCTTTTACTAAAAGGTCTTTAATGGATTTTATAGCTTCACTAATTGCATTGGTTATATCTGTATAAAATTTAGATTCCCCTAGCCACAAATGACATTCTTTATTCTCTATAGTTAAATGAACGCTATCTGCGCCTTTTGCATTATCATTGGCATTTTGTTTATAAAAAATCTTAGGCACAATAGGTAAAGCATTATAGTATTTCTTCATAATACCATAAAGAAAAATTTCTCCTATCTCTCCTTCTTTTTTATTTAGATTTGCAACAGATCGTTGTATTATGGAATAATACTCTTCTTTTGAAGCTAAAGCTTCTCTTTCTGTTTTCGATAAGGCAGTTTCAGCCAATGCATTCATTATATATTGATTAAATTTCTCAAATCTCCACTCACCTTCCTCAAAGTCGTTAATTAATGATAATAAAAATCTACTACACGAGTCATCCATTACAGAATCAAGGCAAATCTCAAAAGCAACATCATTTTTATTTTTCACATAGGTGTTTATTGCCGTTGTATTTTCTATTTCTTTATCTTGCATAAATCTCCCTTTGTAAATCATCAAAGCTTTGTTTTAGAATTTCTAAGCCACCAAATTCATCGGCTAATTCTCTTACATTGCCTAAAGAACTAAGCTCTATAAGCGGTTTTAAGCCATCATCAAAGTCTTTTATGCCGTATTCTTGATATCTATTTAGTAAAAATTCTATAAATTTTATAGCCTTTTCTTTTTGAAAGCGTTTTAAAAACTCACTATTTTCTACTTGCAAAACACGCTCTTGTCTTGTTTTTATCTCGCTATTAAAGCCTAAATGCGCCAAAACATCATATATATCACAATCTTTTTGAAAAATTTCTCTTAGATCTTTTAAAGCATCTTCATCTATTCCATCATTTGCAAGGGCTTTTAAAAATCTTTCTCTATTTTTTTGATCACTCCAAATTTCACGCAATTTTGCTTCATCATCATAATACTCACCAAGCTTTCCTATTAAAAATTCCAAAAATTCTTTAGTGCTAAGTGGCTTTCCTTGTGCTCCTACATAACTTGTGGTGATATCTAAAACCTTTAATTTTGTGCCTTTTAAATGTATAGTTACGCTATTTTTCTCTTTATTTTCTTCTTTTGTTTGTTTTATATGCTCTTTAGTAATTTTTTCTTTTTCATCATTTTCTTTTAAATCTTCTATTTTTTCACCATCCCATTTTGGATCATAAAAAAGCTTAGTAGTGCCTACAAAATCAAGTATAGTAAAAAAGTCCTTACCTTCATAAACCCTAGTGCCACGCCCGATGATTTGCTTAAATTCCACCATAGAACCTATATTTGCTAGCAATACTATATTTCGCACATTTTTTGCATCCACTCCAGTTGTAAGCATTTTAGAGCTTGTAAGTATGACAGGATAGCTTTTATCATTATCTTGAAACAATTTCAAATAATCAAGCCCTATTTTGCCTTCATCACTAGTAACTCTTACACAATAATCATCTCTTTTAACACTTTTATATTTATCTATAGCTCTTTTTACTTCGCTTGCGTGAGTTTGATTTGCACAAAAAATTATAGTTTTATCCATAGGGTTTATAAGCTCTAAAATTTTCTTAGCGATAAAATCATTATAGTTTGGTAAAAAGATATTTCTTTCAAATTCACTTTGTTTATAAAAGCCTTTTTCAAGCTCACCTTGTATCAAATCATCAGGATTATAAGTATAGCCATCACTCAAAGTTGTTTTTATGAGTTTGACTTTATAAGGTGTTAAAAATCCATCTTCAATGCCACTTTTAAGACTATAATCATAAACACTCTCACCAAAATACTCATAAGTGTCTATATTTTCTTCTTTTTTTGGAGTAGCAGTTAAGCCAAGCTGAGTTGCATAAGAAAAATACTCAAGCACAGCTCTCCAGCTTCCTTCTTCGTTTGCTCCGCCTCTGTGGCACTCATCTATGATGATAAGATCAAAAAAATCTTTTGGATACTGAAGATAAAATTTACTCTCTTGTTCTTCTTGAGTGTTTTCTTGTTCTTTTGAATTTGCAGCTAAGCTTTGATAAATTCCAAAGAAAACATTTGCATTTGTTATGATTTTTCCATTATTTTTCTTTATCTCCTCAGCGCTAATTGCCTTACAATCACTTTCTATGGGATTAAATTCTCCTAAGGCTTGATCTCTTAAACTTACTCTATCGCATAAAAACAATATCTTAGGTTTTTGATCTTTGTTTTCTTTATTCCATTTTGCTTCTAGCAAACGATAGCACAAATTAAAAGCTATAGTAGTTTTTCCTGTACCAGTAGCAAGAGTGAGTAAAATTCTATTTTTATCATTTATGATGGCTTCTATGACTTTATCTATGGCTATTTTTTGATAATATCTTAATTCTTTTTGCGGAATATACATAACATTTTGAGTTAAAAGCCTGTATTGCCATTCTTTGATATTGCCATAAATTCTATCAAAAAGCTCTTTTGGACTTGGGAATTTGTCTATGTATTCTCCTTTGTGGCTTCTCATATCGTATTCGTAAATTTTTTCTCCATTGCTACTATATACAAAAGATATATTTAAAATTTTTGCATATTCTATACCTTGAGATAAGCCATCTAGTGGATCTTTGCTGAGTTTTTTTGCTTCTATTATAGCAAGGTTATTGCCTTCATATCTAAGCAAATAATCTGCAAATTTTCTTTCACCTCTTTTGCCACCTAAAAGTTTTCTACCATCTGTAAAATAATAATTTCGTCTAATATTTTCTTCTTTATAAGAACTCTCATAAAGCTTTGTATCTATAAATTTGACTCTAGTATCATCTTCTGAAAATAATTTAGTATTCATAATTTCCTTAATTTTAAAATAGAAATTTATTTATAATTGTAAGTATAACTTCATTTTAAAAAAAATTAAATAAAATACAATAGATAATAAAATATAATACTTATGGACTAAAAATGGATATAGAAAAATTTCTAATAATCATTAAAGGTAAAGATGAAACAGAAAAAATTTATTCATTTAAAAAATGCGAGCAAACAGTATCAATTAAATTTAATACATCAGAGAAAATTTATGACTATAATATCAATACTTGTAAAATTTACGACAATCCTAAAAAAATAAATGCTAATCAAATAAATGGAATCATTTTTTGCAATATAAAATTCATTTTACAATTTGATTGTTATTATAAAATATTTTACAATGACGATAGTGTGGAATTGATTTTATCTTCTTTATCACAAAGCTCACATACAGATAATAATATTTTTAACTACTATCAAAGCATTGCAAGAGAAATGATTATACAAGATAATGAAAAATCTATAATTGAAAGATCTTACAAAAAAATTAAAAATATTAACAAACATTCTGCATTACACGCTTATTTAACAAAAAATGCTAACACATTATCACACAATAGAGATTTTTTATTATTTCCATTTGGAACAAATCAATCTCAATATCAAGCCGTTAAAAATGCCCTAAATTCGCAAGTTAGTATCATAGAAGGACCGCCAGGAACTGGAAAAACACAAACTATTTTAAATATCATTGCTAATCTTATTACACAAGGAAAAAATGTTGCAGTAGTTTCTAACAACAATGATGCCACACAAAATGTTTTTGAAAAATTAAAAAACTATAATCTAGATTTTCTTTGTGCTACTTTAGGAAAAGCAGATAATAAACAAAATTTTATTAGCAACCAACCTCAATTACCGCAAAATTTTGATACTTTCAAAGATAACACAATATCATCTAATATCATAAATCAATTAAATCAAGATATACAAGAAATATTCATCTTGCAAAATAAATTAGCCAAAGACAAAGAACTTTTAGAAGAATTTAAAACTCAAAAAAAATATACAAATTTTTTTAATGCTATACAAAATAAAAAATTCTTAAATTTTTCATCAAAAAAAATATTAAAAGTAAAAGTTTATCTAGAAGAATTACAATACATTTCATTTTTTCACAAAATAAAAATTATTTTATTAGATGGTATTGCAAATTTTAGTTTTTTTAAAAATACAAAGGAAGTAATTTTACAAACATTAGAATCTTATTTTTACATCAATTCAATTAATGAACTAAAAAATGATATCCAAGCACACAAAAACAAACTTGTACAATTAGATTACGAAAATAAAATTAAAAATTTACAAAACAACTCCATTAAATTCCTAAAAAATTATCTAGTCTCAAAATATAAAAATAAAAGAAAAATTTTTACCCTTGAAGACTTAAATACAAATGTCGATGAATTCTTAAGACAATATCCTATTATATTTAGCACAACTCATTCTATCATCAACTCATTAAATATGAAAAATAATTTATTTGACTATATTATCGTAGATGAAAGTTCTCAAGTAGATATTGTAACTGGAGCATTAGCCCTAAGTATTGCAAAAAATGCTGTTATTGTAGGAGATAAAAAGCAATTATCATATATTGTGGATTCAAAAATTTTAGAGAAAGTTAAAAATTTTAATAAGCAATTTAATGTTAAAGAGGAATATAATTACTTAACACATAGTTTCCTAGATTCAGTGTGTAAAATTTTTCATAACTCTCCAAAAATTTTATTAAGAGAACATTATCGATGTCATCCTAAAATAATTGGATTTTGCAATAAAAAGTTTTATAATAATGAATTGCTTATATTTTCTAAAGATGAAAAACAAGATAATACAATCAAGGTGATATTAACACAAGCGGGTAATCATGCAAGAAATAATTGCAATTCTAGAGAAATAGAAATTATAAAAGAAGAAATTATTCCTGAATTAAACACAAAAATAGAGCTTAAAAATTTAGGAATTATTTCTCCTTACAATAATCAAAAAGATGAACTTAAATTACAGCTTGATAAAAATATTCAAGTAGATACTATACATAAATTTCAAGGAAGAGAAAAAGATGGGATTATTATCAGTCTTGTCGATAACAAGCCAAGCAGTTTTATAGACGATCCAAAGATGTTAAATGTATCAATCACTAGAGCTAAAAAATTTTTATATCTAGTAACAAATTCCGAAACTATAGATACCAAAAGCAATATATCAGATTTCATACGCTATGCACAATATAACAATTTTGAAGTTGTAAAAAGTAATATTAATTCTATTTTTGATTTGTTATATGATGCAAACAAAGGTGTAAGAAAAGAATATCTCAAAGGAAAGAAGAAAATTTCTTTATATGATTCTGAAAATTTAGCTTATCATGCAATTTTAGAGGTTTTACAAGATTATCCTAGTTTTAAAGTTGCTAATCATGTTCGTCTAGGAATTTTAATAAAAGATTTTTCATTATTAGATATAACAGAAAAAACATATATTAACAATGCTTTAACGCATATTGATTTTTTAATTTATCATGAAATGGATAAACATCTTATTCTTGCTATTGAAATAGATGGTTATGGTTTTCATAACAAAAATAACAAACAATATGAAAGAGATAAAATAAAAAACTCGATTCTAAAAAAATACAATATTCCATTATTGCGTTTAAGCACTATTGGTAGCGGAGAAAAAGAACAAATCAAAAACAGATTAGATAATTTATAGTTAATAGCTTTTAAAATAATTAATTTATTAATACTTTGATAAAATATATTTAAAATTAAGGGTTTAAATGAAAATTATTTTATTTTTAACACTTTTAATAGCCACACTATATGCTCAAAATTCAGTTGTTCAAAAAAGAGCTAATGTTATACAAGATTCTAGATTGCTAGTTCAAACACATGGTGAAAAACCAAGATGTTTAAGTCCAGTATCTTTTGATGATGATATTTTTTTAAGAGTTCAAGAATGTAAAGGTGCAAGTATTGCACGATATGATATATTTAAAAGAATAGCATTTAAATATAAAAATGAATGGCTTTGCTTATCACTAAGAGAAGGTTTAACAAAAGGAAGAGGAGATAAAGATCATTTAGTATTAAGACCTTGTGTTTTAAACGATGATACTCAATGGTTTGATATAAAAAATAATGAATTTTCTCTTAGCAAATATCCAAATATCAAATTATTTGAATTTAATAATTTAATCTTAGCAAGTAAAGTAAATTTTGGAAATAAAGTTAAAATATTTAAACCTATAATGAAAGAATGGTTAGAATCTTTAGCTCCTCCTATAAATTACGACATTAAAACTAGTATAGCTTTTAATACAATCAACCCACAAACAAGAGCCATCAAAACTTTTTTTATACATCCAAATGGTGCAGGAAGAAATAGTTATGACTTTTTTTATGATCCCACCAAAGGATATTTAAAAACTTACAATCCAAGCAATGCTCATTTTTATTGCTTAATGAGCAATCTCGATAACAAAACAAGCTCTTCGATCTCTTGGACAAATTGTCCTCAAATTAACCTACCGCCTAGTTCTGATCCCTACACTTGGAATTTTGACATTTCAGTCAATTCTTTCATACTTGATGTAAATGGAAATATTTTAGATGTTGCTAGAGGGAGTGATTTTGGAAAGCTTTTTATTACTACAAAAAAAGAATTTGCAAAACAAGGGTTACATACTTCTGATTTTAGTGGAATTTTTATTTTTAATAGATATTTTAATTCTCTTAGAAATTTTATAGCACGCAACATATCCTTTCAAAATGATACTTGTGGTAATGAAAAAAGGTTTAAAAGAGATATAATCAATGATTCTCTTGCGAATTTTGATCCTTTAAAAGGTGGATGGAGAAGGAAATTTTTTGACATATCAACATCAACTGATGGTAATAATGCATTTAATGGAATTTGCGGATATTGCTTATTACATACTTATGAAATTTTAGCTCTTTTAACTGAAGTATTTCCAAGAAACGATCAAGCACCTATAGGAAATATGGGATATTTTTTTAATTACGGATTAAACACAAACCCTTTAGAATCATTCAGACTTAGATTTCCAACTTTAAGCAATACTTTACTCTTTTCTTTAAATTACTGGGGAGATTCTTTTTACACCAACGAACCTTTATATCTTAGAGCATCAAGAGCTGTAGAATCAGCAACAAGGATAACACTACCTAGAAGAAGCTGGGAAATTGGAAATCCTGTTTTTTCAAGAGATTTAGTTGCTGAAAGAATCCAAGACTTATTAGATGCTCCAGCTGGAAGTGTTTTTATCGCTTTATTAAATACAAATCCTAATGTTGCATTTGATGGGCATGCTATGCCAATTATTAGAACAAACCAAGGAGTTATAATTATACCTACAAATATTAGAAATATTAGTTTTACTGATTATGCTGATTTTATAAGACCTGTAAATACCATAGAAGAAATAATGCTTCGTCTTTCAACAAACAATTCTTATGAAGTTACAGCTTTAAATTTTATACAAATGCAAGGTCCTATCGAGGATACACTAAGTTCTTTACTAAGTCAAAATAATTGCAGTGGAGAAGGAAGTGATGGGAGAAGAGGTAATGGATTAAACCTTAATACAAGAAATGCAAATTCTTGCAATGCTGCTAGATGTTCATTGATGGAATGGGAAGATTCCTTATAACTTCCCTTGAGTATAGTATCTTACTTTATTTTCCCTATTGCAATAAAAATCTAGCTTTAATATAATTTCAAAAACCACAAAGGAGAAAAAAATGGACTCAAAAATCTTTTTAGAAAATGGTCGTGTTAAAAGCAAAGGTTATGCTATGCTTAGCAAGGATTCTAAATTCACACCTTTTGAATTCACACGCCATAAAGTAGGCAAAAACGACATCTTAATCGCTATCAAATACGCAGGAATTTGCCATAGCGACATTCACACTGCAAGAAGCGAATGGGGTGAGGCAACCTACCCTTGCATACCTGGGCATGAGATAGCAGGTGAGATTATCGCTGTGGGCGAAAATGTGAGCAAATTTAAAGTAGGTGATTTTGCTGGGGTTGGGTGTATGGTAAATTCATGCGGAGAATGTGAAGCATGTAAAAAGTCTCAAGAGCAATTTTGCGAAAATGGTAAAACTATCTACACTTATAACTGCAAAGATATATTTCATGATAATGAAAACACCTATGGAGGCTATTCAAACAACATCGTAGTAAGTGAAAAATTTGCTATCAATGTACCAAAAAACGCTCCACTTGAAAAAGTAGCACCCCTGCTTTGTGCGGGTATCACCACCTATTCACCGCTTAAATTTTCAAACATCAAAGAAGGCTCAAGCGTAGCCGTAGCAGGATTTGGCGGGCTTGGCATGATGGCGGTAAAATACGCTGTAAAAATGGGTGCAAAGGTGAGTGTTTTTGCAAGAAATGAAAACAAAAAAGCACAAGCTCTAGCTATGGGCGTGAGTAATTTTTATACTAGTACAGACAAAAGCGTAGTTAAAGAAAGATTTGATCTTATCATCTCAACCATACCAACCCCTTATGATCCACTAGCTTATATGGATTTACTAAAATTTGGCGGTGAGATGGCTATAGTAGGACTACCTCCATATGAAGTAAGCCCTAATATAAATATTATTAATTTTGTATTTAAAGCAGGTAAAAAAGTATATGGCTCGCTTATTGGGGGCATTAAAGAAACTCAAGAAATGCTTGATTTTTCTTTAGAACATGGGATTTACCCTGAAATAGAACTCATCAAACCAAGCGAGATTGACAAAGCTTATGAAAATCTCACTTCAGGAAAAGCCAAATTCCGCTATGTAATTGATATGAGTGCAGAGGATTAATACTCATCAAAAATCACATCGCTTATATCAAATCCTCTTTGCTTGGCTATTTCAAGCAAAGAGTTTATTTGCTCTTTTGCTAAAATTTGCCTTGACAAAATCCAAAGATATTTTTTATCAGGACTACCTACTATAGAAACTTGATAATTTGTATCAATGTAAATAATCTCATAGTTTGCTTTATTAAAGATATTCATAAAAATACTAAATTTAACCGCCAAAGTTCTTGGAGATTTTACCCTAGCTTTACCATTTGCATGGGAGATTTCTCCATTTTCCTTTGTGCATATATTTTTAACCTTAATTATAGGTATAGAGCCTTTATACTCTAATTCATATTCTGCTTTAGCACTTTTGCAAGTTTTTTGAAAAAAGGCAGGTTTTCTAGCCATTTCTAACCATGTGCCCATGTATTTTTCTAAATTTATACCATCTAACAATTCTATCATTTTTCTTCCTTTTGATTTACCTCACCCCAATCGCACATTGCTTGTAAAATAGGAATTAAACTTTGTCCTTTTTTAGCAAGGCGATATTCTACTTTTGGAGGGATTTGCGGGTATTCTTTACGCGTGATTAAATCATCATTTTCAAGCTCTCTTAAAGTATGCGTTAAAGTCTTAAAAGAAATATTACCAAGATATCTTTTAAGCTCATTATATCTTACAACTTCATAGCAAAATAAACAATACAAAACACTCATCTTATATTTACCCGAAATCAAAGATAAAGTATAGTTAAACCCACATTCTGCAAAATCACACTTTTCTTCCATATACTTTCCTTTAATATAGTATTATGCTTTTTTATATTATAATCCAAAATCATTTTTTATCAAAATGAAAACAAATTAAAAGGATTTCGATGGATTTCATCACAAATCTTATCATTGCTGCTATTGTTGGTGGTGCTTGTGGAGTTGCACTTCACTTGTGGAAAAAGAAAAAAGAAAAAGATAGTAGCGAAAAATAGCATGTGAAGCAAATGCTTCACATATATCTATACTAATTGTCTATCATTTTTATGATATTTTAAAATACCCTCTGCACAACGATAAGCCAAAGCTCCAACTGTATCAGTAGGATTATATCCACTATTGTGCTGAAAATTCCCCGCACCTACAACAAAAAGATTATCCATATCCCAATGTTGCAAGTAAGTATTAACAACACTTGTTTGAGGATCAGCACCCATTGTGGTTCCACCCGTATTATGTGTAGATTGATAAGGTACTATACTATAATCTTTTAAATAAGCTCCTTTTTTAATCGACTTTACTCCTTGCATTTTTTTAGCCACTTCGGCTGTTTTATCTGTTATAAATTTATGCAAAGCACGATCTTGCTCTGTAAAATTATAAGTAAGTCTTACTAATGGCATTCCAAAGGCATCTTTATAAGTTGGATCCAAACTTAAATAATTGTTTTTATGTGGCAAAGACGCACCTTGCCCACCTACACTAATAGCTCTTGTAAAATTATAATTTAAAGCTTTTTTAAATTCAGCTCCCCAACTTGGAATTCCTTTTGGCAACGGAGCTGATTGAATAGGGCGATTTCCAAGTTGCACACTATAAATCATGGCTCCATGTAAAAACTTCTCTTTTGAGTGATCAAAATTATCCCCATTATAATCATCACAAGTTGTACCCAAAGCACCTGAACCCATATATGTATTAAATTGTTCATCAAAAAACGCTGTTGTTCCCATATTAATTTGATAACAATAATTTTTACCCAAAGTTCCCTTGCCTGTTTTTGGATCATATTGCTCACCTATACCACTTACCATTAAAAGTTTTGCATTATTAAACATATAGCTTGTAAGCACAACAATATCTGCTGGTTGAATATATTCTTTCATAGTTCTTGTATCTACAAACCTAACCCCTGTAGCTTTTCCATCTTTTTTTAATATTTCTATAACATTACTATGGGTTCTTATGGTGTATTTTCCCGTACTCATAGCTTTAGGTATGACAGTATTGATAGGACTTGCTTTAGCACCATATTCGCAACCAAAACGCTCACAATAAGCACAATATTGACATGGGGCTAGATCTTGACCATCTGGATTAGTATAGCCACCTTTTGAATTAGCCGCAGGTAATCTAAATGGGTGTAATTTCATTTCTTTTGCAGCTTTTTCGAAGCGTTTAAGCATTTTAGTATTTTCTAAAGGTTCTTGTGGATAAGGATTTGATCTAAATAAACCCATTTTTTCAGCTAGTGGATTTTCCTCTCCACAAATTCCACAGGTTTTTTCAAACTTATCATAATAAGACTCCATATCTTTATAGGTTAAACCCCAATCTTGCAAAGTATAATCATCGCCTAATTTATTGCCATATCTTTCAAAACTTTTTGTTTTAATCTCAAAATCATAAGGTAAAAATCTAAAGGTCCAACCATTCCAATGCACCCCTGCACCACCAACATTACTTCCAAGTAAAAATGAACCCATTTTTCTATATGGTAAGGCTAAGCCATTAATATTATGACGAAAAGTTACTGTATCTTTTGAGCAATCTTGCATTAAACCATAATTAATACCATATCTCCACTCATCATGAATCATCGCAAAATTTTCCGTAGTTTGCATCATACCACGCTCTAAGCTCAAGACATTCAATCCAGCCTTGGTAAGTTCTGCTGCAACTATACCACCTGTCCAACCAGCCCCTACTGTTACCACATCTACTTTTTTTAATACTTCTGCCATAATTTATCCTTCCATATCAGCCAAGCTCATAGGTTCTATGTCAAAAAACTCATCACTTGTAATTTTGTCAATATAACTCATTTGAGCACCAGGATATTGCATCATTCTCCAACCATTTTTATTATCATTGCCACCATAGATTGGATCAGATAAAACTCCAGCTATTGTCATATCCCTTAAAAGAGTAAAAAATTCAGAAGATTTAAATCCTATGAAATCGATTTTATTTTTTTCTAAATCAACTAAAATTTTATCTTGCTCAACTCCTTTTAAAGATGAAAAAGTTTTTTTATAACGCTTTTGAGATATTGTTTCCAAAGCTTTAACGCCTTCTAAGAAAATCTCATTGCGTTTCATTGGGGTTTGATAACCTTGTTCAACAATTCCTTCTATAAATGGTCCTTGTAGGTATTCTCTATCATTATAACCATAAGCTGAAGCCAGTTGATTGTCAATAAAATAAGGCACGCCTAAACCTATAGCACCCTCACCTTGTTCATCTTTTGGATAAATTCTTTCACACGCTGCACTTAGATTATCAAAATCAGTCTGCATTTGAAAAAACATTTTTCCTCTTATTTTATTTGAGCTTCCTTGTGATTTTTTATGCACATGAGTTAATTCTGCAGCATGCAATATAGCTCCACCACTTATGGTGCTAGCAGCAACCACACCGCCACCCAAAAGACTTAATTTAAAAAAATTTCTACGGTCGATAACATTATCTTGCATATTTTTCTCCTTTTTGTTGATAGTATCAACTTATATTCATTCTATTCCTTGCTTTTTTAATCTAGTCTTAAATAGAAAAAATAATACAATTTTTATATTATTTTTAAAAAATCAATCATAAAAAGTAACATATTTGTTTTACACTTTCTTATAGCATAGTATCTTACATAAATTTCAGTATTGAAATAAAATTATAGTTAAATTATAATTTCAAAAAACACAATAGATAAATATAGAAAAATATTATTACTAAATGGAGTAAAAGACTCTAGATACTCTAATATAGAACTAAATTCAAGCTTATATATTACACTTAAAACCTTACAAGAATTTAGCTTACAAACCTAATAAATACACATAAATCAAGATTATAATATAAATGATGGGGTAAAAAATCTAAATGAGTGCTTTATATAGCATATTAAATAGATAAAAACCTTATATGATTAAAAACACATAAGATATGAGTCTTTATATATTTTTAAACAAATGATGGAATGAAAATCCATAAATAAATAAATTTATAAATCTTAAAAAGAACATTATTAGAAACATTTAAGATTGAGGAAACTATAAAAATTTAAACTCTTGAAAATCTTTTAGTTTTATTTGATTTAAATATTACTTAAAAAATTAAAAAGTATTTTTTTGTAAAATAACTTTTTATAAAATTACAAAAGATAAATAAATGAACAAAGAAAATATAAATGAATTTGAAAATTTTAAACAACAATTCTTTCTTGCAATGAATTTTTTGAAAAAATATTTAGGGATAATAAGCACTAGTATTATTTTTATAAGTTTTATTTTAGGAATTTTAATTTTAACTTGGTATTATGTTTTTACGATTAATTTTATCCCTGAATTTAGTAAAGATTTAATTATTTCTAATATTTTTTTAGTCTCTTGGATAGGATTTATATTTATTCCATTTTTTGTTATTTTTTATACTATACCATTGATATATTTTAAAGAATTTTTAAATGATGTTTCAAGCATTAAAACTTGGCAAAATTGGTGTTTTATATTGTTGCCTATTATATTATCCGGCATTGGGGCTTTTTTAATTATTTATTTTTTAGATAACATTGCTAATTTCTTTCCGAATTTAAAATCTTTAATACACACTATAGCCCCTTTACTACCTATTATCACTGCAACATTATTTTTATTTGGTATCAAAAAAATTTTCAAAAAAGAATTTGTTTTAAAAATAATGTTATTTTTTTGCATTTTATGTATTCTATTTTTTAATTTTTGCTTTATTATTATATTTTTTAAAGTAGAAGAATTCTTTATCTCTATATTTGCGTGTATTGTCTACTATTTGATTATTTTTGTAATGTATTTTTCTATTTATAAAAAATACAATTTTTTCAAAATTTTACTAACTAGTAGCATACCCGCTTTTATACTAGTGTTTATTATGCTAAATCCTTATATTGTGAAAACAGCTAAAATAGGCAATTATAATCAAAGCTTTATGCTTTATAATAAAAACGAAATCAAAGAATTATTAGATTTTAATCATATCCCCATCATCAAAGAAAACAATGCCACCTTAATTGTAAAAGATTTGTATGTACTTTCAAATATTGAAGAAAGTTATTTGATTAAAAACGATGAAAATAATACTTTTTCATTGGATAAAAAAAGCATTTTTAGTATTTTGAATACCAAAGATTTAAATAAGATAAAATAAATTTAAAGAAAAATTTAAGGAAATACAAAAGAATGCTATTTATATAATTTATTGTCACTATATTTTTATAGGTTTTATCACAGCATTTAAGATTTAACAAATCTGACTAGTATATTTCCTTGGTTTTAGTAGGTTCTTTTTATTTTAAATTTCCAAAAATTTCCTTTAGACTAGCAAATTACCTCAAAATGAATATTTTAAACAAGTTTGCAAATTTTATATTTTAATAAAACTCTATGACTTATATTTTAATTGTTAAACTATACTTGAAAATTTTATTAGATTTTTTCAATATGAATGTTTATTACTTTTTATCATTCCAATACTTAAATAAGTTTTTAAGCAAGGAATTTCCTTGCTTAAATTGGATATTTATTTAAATTGCTAGTGATAAATTCTTTTAAATCTTTTTCAAGTTCGGGTCTTTTTATAGTAATACTTTGTATAATTTTACCTTGAAATTCGCATTCTAGTATAAAGGTAAAAATTGATTTTGAATACACATAAAAGACAAAATCTTCAACAAAAGCAAGATGAAATTTAATTTTTTTATTAAAGTCAATATCGATAATTAGTTCTTGCTTTTCTAATTTGATTTGAGAAATTCTTTTAGCCAAAGCAATTTTTTCAAAATACTGAAACACTTCCCCACCACTTTGTGGAACTTCTAAAAAGCTTACAAAACCTTTCTCATAAGCACTTCCACCTAAGCTTAACCATTTTTGATAATACACATTCCAAGAAGGCCAAGCAAGAGCACAAAGTTTATTATTCCAAAAACGATTATTTTGTCCCCAAGCATGTATAATAGAAGCATCTTTACTTTTTACCCAAGAAATATTTCCATAATAATTATCATCTAATTCGTAAATTTTTAAATCTTTTTCTAGCAAATACAAAGAAAACAAAAACTGATCACCAAGTTTGACTTCAAGAAAATAATCTTCATTTTCAGCAATAAATTGATAAATAAAATCATAAAATTCCTGAGAATTTTTAAGATTGTCATTGAAGACGATAATACCTGTAGAATAATTATTAGTGCGAGTGAATTTTATAGGAGTAAGCTTACCCCCCCCCATACTCATTGTAGCAGAGCCTCTAAAACAGGCAATATCATATCCCTTATTTTTAACTTCTCTTAATTCATCAATACCTTTAAGCAAAAGCATATCAAAATCAAGATAAATAATACTTTCACATTCTTTTAAAAATTTCAAAGCCTCAAATCTTGCATAAGCCATATGAGTATAGCGATTTAATATAGTGCTTTGCCTATCAAGTTTAAATTCAGTATTGAATTTTCTAATATTTGTCTCAAAATCATCTATTGTAAAATCTATAAATTTGATATTTGGCACAAGTTCTTGCATAATTCTTTTATCGTTTTGACTAAAGCCATCATTGATGATATAAAATATCATTTGTGAAATATCCATTTTATCTTTAATATTTATAAGCAAAGTTCCTATGGTAAAAGCACTATCTTTGGTAGCAGCAAGCAAAATTCCTAAAAGATACTTCATAAAGCCCTCCTTAAAATCAATTTGATAGGTTTCATAAAAGGTTTTTTACTATCCATTATGAAATCTTTTGGATTGGTGATAAATTTTCTAAAAAGTCTGTAAAATTTAAAATGTGAAAATTTAGCTTGTGTAGTAACAATTAAATTATCCTTTAAACTTCCTTTTAATTTTTTTTCTTTAATTTCATAAATATAAGGTTTATAAATAGGAGAATTAAGTTTATAATTTTGTTTTTCTACACTATTAAAATCAAGTATTTTTTTGCCAAAAAGTATCAAAGAATAAAATTCTATTCTATAAACTCTAGTGAAAATGCGTCCATTTTCTTCACTTTTTTTATAATAACTTTTCCCAAAGCTGTAAAATTCATATCTTAAATAATATATAAATCTTAAGGCTTTTTCTTCATCAAAATTAAATTTTCCTTGAGATATGCTTAAGATATGTTCTAAAAGCTCTTTTTCATTGTTTGCTTGTAAATTAAGATTATCAAACCTATAAAACGCATTTGCACAAACTATACAAGGCTTTTTAGCTAAAATTGCATAAATACCAACTCCAGAATTTAAAGTCAAAACAGCATCACAAAGCCCTAAAAGGTCGTTTAAATTTGTATCATCAGGTGCAAAAACTAAATTATCATAAGGTTTTTTATCCAAGTCCAAACTTAAAGGATGTTTTTTAACCACAAAAACAATGTTTTCTATAAATAGCTTTTTTGCAAGTTCATTTAAAATATTTAAAAAATTCTCATATAAAAATGGTTCATAAGTAAAATTTTTAAGCACAGAATCATCTTTAACCTGCAAAGGCACAAAGAAAATCTTTTTATGTCTTAAACCTAATTTTCGTTTTAGATTATCACTTCCTTTGCTTAATCCTTGCTTTTCTAAAAATTTTTCTCCTTTTAAAACTTCTTCTATATAGGCAAGTGTTTTGGCAATTTGTTCTTCATTTAAAGCTTTGTTCCAATTTTTTTCATCATAAGAAGTAGAATCATAATTAAAGCCTTTATCGTCAAAAAACCAAGAATCAGGTAAAGCACCCCTATCATAAACAATAAAAGGTAAATTTTCTTCTCTTACAAAATTAAAAATTTCAAGTCTTTTTTCATTAGCGTGAGAATTTGGAAAAATGATATGTGTGATATTATTTTGATGATAAAATTTTAAAAAACTTTTAGAATCAAATCTATCTTTTTCATCGAAAAAATAGTATTCTTTAGCTGAAATAATTTTTTCAAAATAAGGCATTATTGCTCGCAAACCACTATATAAATTTGAGTTTTGCCGAAAAAATACTAAAGCATTGCGATCTTTAGCTTCATTTTCTATTAAGCTATCAGGACCATCAAAAATATCTTTATAGTTTTTAAGTTTTTGATAGAATTTTTGATGGTTGATCTCTCTGTTATCTAAATATCCATTTTGATTGGGTTCGGTATGCCAAAGATGATAAAGATAAATTCCATGCACACAAGCTTCATTTCCGACTACTGAAAACAAAGCCCTAAAACCTTTATAATCATTAAAACTCCAATTTCTATAATCAAATTCTAAATTAGTAGGCATTGCTTCAAAATTGGCACAACTTTTTAAAATTCGCATCATTAAGTCAAAATCTTCATAACCATGTCCTATAAACTCTTGATCATTTCCACCAAGCTCTAAGAATTTAAAACGATTCATTATGATGGTACTTGAAGCTGGTGTAAGAAATTTGATAAATTTTCGATCAAAATTCATATCGTGTATAATGATATTATCCCACAATGAAAGTTTATATCCTTGTAAAATTTCGGTTCCAAATTCATTTAAAAATACGCAAGGTAAGACCAAAAAAGCATTAGGATTTTTATCTATTTCTTTTATACTTATTAACTCTAAAATATTTCCTAAATTTTTTTCGCTTATCACATAATCAACATCCAAAGACATCACTACATCGCTTTTTGCATTAATAATGCCTAAATTTCTACATTGTCCTAGTGAAAAAGCTTTGCTAAGTTGTTGAGTTTCATCTTTAAAATAACGATGTCCTTTACTTTCAATAAGACTTTTAAGCTCTTTGTGTTCTAAAGATGAAAAACCTTCTACAAAAATATATTCCACTAATTCGTCACTTTTATATTCATTTGCCTTGTTTATCACTCTTTCTTTGATATAAGGTCGTTCTTTGCTCGTGCCAAAAGGAATGATGATAGATAATTTTGTCAAATATAACTCCTAGTTTTTATCGAAAAACTATAAAATTATAGATAATCAATACTTAAATTATACTTTTACAATAATAAATTAGCTTAAAATTACAGATAAACTATAGATTAAAAGTAAGAAAATGAAAGTTGTCAATAGAATTAATGAAATTTTAAAAGAAAAAAATATTAGCAAAAAAGAATTGGCTAATCGCTTGATAAATTTAGGAATGAGAGCGAATAAAACAGGAGAAATTCCTACACTTTCAAGTATTTATGCTTACTTAAATGGAAATATTGACATAAAAGCAGATATGATACCTTTTATTGCTGATGCTTTAGGGGTTTTTGAGCAAGAGCTTTTCAGTGATAAAAAAGAAGAAAATTTTAAAATTGTCCGCAAACTTTATAAAAACAAAATTTCTCATCAAAATTATAGCAATCTCTTAGAACTTCTAGAATTTCTTTCGCCAAAGAATTTAGAAATTTTAGAAGAAATTTTACTTCAAAATAAAGCAAAAAGTTTAGAAATCAGCTCTTTGCTTAGAAAAAATCTTTAGTCCATTTCCGTTTATTCACTGCAAATAAAGATAAATATAAAAACATTTTTTGCCAAATAAAGCAAAAAGACTTTAGCAAACTTTAAAGTTAAAAAAATTAATACAAGATTACATAACTTTCCACAAAATACCACAAAAACTAAGTCTTTGCATACTTTTATAACAAATGATGTAGTAAAACTCTCAAATAGATAATTTTATAAAATCTTAAAAAATATTATTAGAAACTTTTAAAGTTTAGAAATTTGAGATTTGATACTAGAAATCATTGATTTTTTAGCATCAAATTCACTTTTTAAATTTGAAATAAATTGCTTTTTAACTTCTATAAATTCAGCAAAGTTTTGTATATAATTTTTATAAATTTTTAAAACCACAGGCTTATTTAAAAGCAAATCTTCAAACTCATATACATTAAGCTCGGTTAATACTCTTTGATGAACTTCACTCGCTTTTGGGTGATACAAGCTAAACTCTGCACTATCCAGCTCATAAAATTCTCTACTTGCATTTATTTTAGCGCTAAAAAATCCTAAAGCTAGCTTAGTAGCACTTTCATAATTTGCCAAAGCTTTTAAATTAAGTTTTTCTAAAAATAAATCAAGTTCAAGCTGACTTTTAAATAATAATTGTTTAAAGTCTTTTACAAAAAGTTCTTCGCTAGCACTAGCAAAGCTTCTAAAGCTAGCAAATTCTTTTTCACTTTCTAATGCATTTTCTTTTTGTAAATTTGAAAATTGAGCCTTAAAAAGCAAAATTTGCTCTTCTAAATTAGTAAAAAATAACGAAAAATCATCTTTAATTTGACTAAACTCTAAAGCGATTTCATTTTTTAGCTTTTTAAATTCTTTATTCATTGCTTCAGAGTTATAAAACATAGCTAAAAATGCATCATCACTTGAAAGATATGGTGCTTTATAAACGACTTTCTCATAAAGATTTTTCTTAAATAAACTCTTAGCTTCTTTATAATAACTACTATCCTTTTCTTTGATAAATTTTAAAATTTCTTGGGCGATTTTTTCTCCAACAAGTTTTAATTTATCCAAACAATTATGATTTAAAATTTTGATTTTTTGCTCTAGTTTGCTTACTTCAAAAGTTTGCAAAATAGTATTAAATTTAAGCTCTAATTGCTCTAGAGCATTTTGAAACAAATCATATTGATTTGACAAAAGCTCGCATAAATTGCTAAGTTTTTCTTTGATAAAATCTTTTTTAATACGCTCATAATCAAGCCCTTTTAAATACTCATAAAGCAAAGGCAAATTTGACTTTTGTAAATCAAACTTTGCCTCTTTGCATGAAATTGCTATGATTTGTTTAAAATATTTATCAAACACTAAATGTGCATGGTTTAAAACATTTTCTAGCTCATCTTGACTTAGTTTATCTTTTTGATTAAGCACACAAATTCCACCACGCTCTAAAAGTTTAGCATTTGCTTTTATGGCATCTTCTTCGCTTTTCTTACCTGCATTATCAATCAAACTAAGCCAAATAGCACTATGCATAAAAGAAAGCTCTTTAAAAGTAGTTAGTGTATCAATATCATTTGCATTAAGTCCTGGAGTATCTATCAGGGTAATATTTTTTAAAAGCTCAATAGGCGCAAAAAGGTGCAAACTTTTGGTTTCTTTTAACTCATTTCTTTGATCACTAAATTTAGAAAGCTCACTTATATCTACAATCTCATCGCTACCATCATCATACTCAACTCTTAAAAAATATTCTTTAGCATAACGCAAAAAAGTAGGCTTAAATGTAACAGGAACCACACCTGTTGGCAAGCATTCTTTTTGCAAAATCAAATTTAAGAGTGTAGATTTACCACTAGAAAATTGCCCTATAATAGCTACATTAACAGCTTTTTTATAACTAGTAATAATCATTTCAAGATCTTTAAGAAAAGTATCGTTTAAATGCAAACTTGGTTCTAAAAAGGCATTTTTTATTGCAAGAATTTTTCCTTCAAAACTATCATCAAACCTTTTACAATAAGTGTTTTCATAAGCCTTTAAAAAATCATCAATCAAATCATTTTGCATTTAAAAGCTCCGTTTTTAAAGTCTTTAGACTTTGTAATTTTGCATTGTTTTTTTCTAAAAGTTCTTTGAAATTTTGTTCATTTTGTTCTATTTGTAAAATTAAATCCTTTAAATCTTTGATTTGTTCTTCTTGTTCTTTTTCATATAAATTTAGACTATGCTCTAAATTTGTAAAAAATTCTTGATTGTTTTTTAGTTCATTTGCTATAGTTTCTATACCAAAAGTTTGTAATTGTTTTAAAATTTGATCTTCCAATGTGGTTTGTAATTTATAAATATCTTTATTTTTCGTAATACTTTCTAAAAGATCTGATTTTAAAGCAAAAAAAATTTTATCATTAAAAATACTCTCTATTTTTGCTTCAACCTTACTTTTAAAATCATCACAACTTTGCTCTAAAATATCTTTTAAAAAACTATATTTTAAACTTAATGTATTTTTTGCCTCATTAATTTTATACTCACTTTGCTGTTTTAACTCTCTTAAAAGATCAAAAATACCATCTTTTAAAGTCGTATCAATGATGGTATTTAATCTTTGAATATTAATTTGACTTTTGTTACTCTGGATATATTTTAATTCATCTATTAATTTTTCTTTTAGCTTCTTAGCCAACAAAAGTAAAAGCATCAATATTTCTTGAGTATTCTCATCTTTTGTATTAAAAATAGCACTTAATTCTGCTTTTACTTGGTTTAACTTTTCTTTTTTCGCTTTAAAATCATCAATGATGGTTTTGCTTTGTTTATCAAGTTCAAAATTTTCATAATTTAGCATTTTATTAGAAAATTTAATTTTTTCTTCTATTTTTTCCAAATGTAATAATAATTCTTTTTTATAAGCATTTAAAGCAATTTTATTTTTATCATATAAACTTTTAGCTATATGTTCTTCTAATATTAAAATGTTGCTTTGTTCTAAATTTCCACCTCTTTTTTGATAAAAATCATTAGCCAGTTTTGAAGAAATACACACAAAATCTACATTATCTAATAATTCTTGACTCAACTGCTTTTGTGCTAAATTTTCTTTGAGCTTATTTTTAGTATAGTTAATTACTTCTTGCAAGTCTTTTTGACTAAGCAAGTCAGCCTTAGTAAGCACAATCAAAAGCTTACTTACTCTTGAAGTTAGCAAGCATTCTATAATAAAATCACAATCTTTTTGACTAAGACTTTGAGAAGCATTCATAAGATGGATTAAAAAATCAGCCTTTTTAATAAAATCCTTTGTTAAAAATTCTCTTTGAATAATGACATCATCAAGCCCTGGAGTATCAACTATATAGACATTATCTTTTAAAAAATCAAGCATAGAAAAAAGTTCTATTTTTTTAATTAGAGCTGAAATTTTATTTTTTGCACTAGTGTAATTTTTTAATCCATTAAAATCTATTTCTATACTCTTACTTTCTTGTTTAATGTATTCATCAAGTTTAAAATTTTGCTCTAGATGTTTTATAAGTTCTTGCATATCTTGATTATCTTGAGAGCTTTTTAGAATACCTTGCCATTCTTCTTCATTCCAAAAATAAATCTTGGCTATTTGATTTTGTCCATATTTTAAAATAGTCAAATTTGCAGTTTCTGGAACATTAGATACACCTAAAAAATCTTTTTTTAAAAGTGCATTTAACATACTTGATTTACCTGCATTTACTACACCAGTTACTGCGATAGAAAAATCAATATTACTAAATTTAACTAAAGCTTCTTGTAAGAGTTTTTGACCTTTTTCATCTTCATAAAGTTCTTGTAGGTTTTGATTAATATGATCTAATGTTTGATGAGAGTTTTTAACTTCTTGTTTGTAATCTTTTTGGATAACTTTTTGTCTAGATATAAAAGTATAAACTAAAGAATTATCAGTAATTTTTTGAAGTTTTTCTAAAGCCCTTAAAAGCTCATTTTTATCTAAAATTCCCAAACTAAAAGCATTAATAAAACAAACTTGTGCATATTGTATAGCATAAAGATCTAAGCGTAAATTTAAACTTTTCATCAAACTTTTAAATTCTTTTAGAGTGCTAAATCTCTCATAATTATCAAGATTAGTGCTTAAAATAATTGCTGCTTTTTGAGTATCAATTAAACTATCATCAAAAAGAGCATTTATATCAAGATATACACTATGATTTTTCCAAATTTGTTTAAGTAATGTTTTAAGAACCCCCTTTTCTTGGGGGTTAGAATTATTTGTTTCTTTGAGCGACAAGCTGTCTTCTCATGTACGCAATTTTACTTTGCAAAGGTAATTCTTTTGGACAATTATCTTCACATGCGAGCAAAGACATACAACCAAACACACCATCATCATCACCCACTAATTCATAAAAATCTTCTATAGTTCTATGATCATGCGGATCTTGTAAATATCTAGCTGTTCTTAAAAGTCCAGTCGCCGCGATAAAATCAGGTCTCATTAGTTTAGTCGCACAAGAAGCAACACAAATTCCACACTCTATACAACGATCAAGCTCAAAAGTCTCATCAGCAACTTCTGGTTCAATACGCTCTTCAAGTTTAGAAATATCAGTTTCTTTTTCATTATGAACCCAGCTTTCAACGCGTTTGCACATACCATCAAACCACTCACCTGTATTAACACTTAAATCTTTTATATGTCTAAAAGCAGGTAATGGCATAAGCTCTATAATGCCATCTGGATAATCTTTTGTTAATGTTTTACAAGCAAGTTTTGGCTTACCATTAATCATCATAGCACAGCTTCCACAAATCCCTGCTCTACATACAAAGTCAAAACTCAAATCCGCATCCATTTTTTCTCTGATTTGAGTTAAGCACACAAAAATAGTCATAAATGGAGTTTCTTCAAGCTCATAAGTAACAAAATGAGGTTTAGAAATTTTACTTAATGGATTATATTTAAATGCTCTTATTGTTAATTTTCTACTCATAATCAACTCCTATTCTTTGATTTGGTGCTTTAAATTTAGCTTGTAATTCATAAGGCATTAAAGCATTTTGAATTTCATATCTTCCTTTGCCTTCTGCTTCCATTTTTTCACGGATCGCATCTACTTCAGCTTGGCGTTTTTCACTCAATGGATTTTCAATAATATTTCCTTTAGCACCATAACCTCTAAATGCAGGTGGGATTTCCATTTTCATAATGTCAAGATCTTCATACTCAACTCTTGGCATACTTTCACCTTCTACCCAGTAAGTATTTGTTCTTTTCATCCAATTTAAATCATCTCTTTTTGGATAATCTTCTCTATAGTGTGCTCCACGGCTTTCTGTTCTTAAAAGTGCTCCATAAGCTACACATAAAGCAATTTTTAACATTCTTGGAACTCTATAAGCTTCTTCAAGCTCTGGATTTGCACATTTTAATTCTTTATCATGTACTTTTAAATCAAGTGATTTTTGATATAACTCTTCAAGTTCTTTAACCGCTTCTTCAAGACCTTGGCCTGTTCTAAAGATGGCTACTTTTTCCCACATGATGTCTTTCATTCTGTTTTTGATTTCAAATACATCGTGTTTTCCTTCTTTACTTACAAGAGATTTTAAATAATCATACTCTTTAGAAAGGAAAGATTTAACGATATTTGTATCAATATCATTACCATTTTCTTTACAATATTGTGCAAAATAATCTCCCACAATCATACCTGCAACAACGGTTTCTGAACATGAATTTCCACCCAAGCGGTTAAATCCGTGCATATCCCAGCAAGCTGCCTCACCACATGCAAAAAGACCATTTAACCATTGACTTTCACCGGTTGGTTTTGTTCTAATACCACCCATTGAATAATGCTGCATAGGTAAAACCGGTGCCCAACCTTTTGGACCCTCATCAGCAGGATCAATACCATTAAATGTTTTACAAATATCTTGAACATCACGAAGATTTTTTTCAACATGAGCACGACCAAGAATTGAAATATCAAGCCATAAGTGATCTCCATAAGGGCTTTTTACACCTTTTCCTTTTCTAATATGCTCCATCATTCTACGACTTACAACATCCCTACTTGCAAGTTCTTTTTTCTCAGGCTCATAATCTGGCATAAAACGATATCCATCAACATCTCTTAAAATACCACCATCACCTCTACAACCTTCGGTTAATAAAATACCGCTTGGGACAATTGGAGTTGGGTGAAATTGTACCGCTTCCATATTTGAAAGCCTGCAAAGTCCTGTTTCAAGTGCAATAGCAGCACCTGTTCCTTCACAAATAACAGCATTTGTTGTTTGTTTATAAATTCTACCATAGCCACCAGTTGCAATCATAGTCCCTCTAGCAACATAAGCAATCAATTCTCCATTAGTTAAATCTCTAGCAATAGCTCCTAGACATTTTTTACCATCATGGATAATTCTTACTGCTTCCATTCTATCAATGATTTTAACTTGATGTTTAATCGCTTCATTTGCTACACCATATAACATACAGTGTCCTGTTGCATCAGCAATATAGCATGTTCTCCATTTTTTAGTACCACCAAAGTCTCTTGCATTTATAAGACCATGTGCTTCTTCTTTTTCTTCAATAGTAGTTTTTTGAGCATTAATAACTACACTTCTAGGGCCTTTTGTAACTCTAGTCCATGGCACACCCCAAGCAGCAAGCTCACGAACAGCTTTTGGTGCAGTTTGGGCAAACATTCTTGCAACTTCTTGATCACAGCCCCAATCAGACCCTTTTACTGTGTCTGCAAAATGCACATCTTCATTATCTCCCTCACCTTTGATACTATTTCCTAAACTAGCTTGCATACCGCCTTGTACAGCAGCTGAGTGAGATCTTTTAACTGGACAAATACTTAATAAAGTTACACTTTGACCACTTTTTGCAACTTCAATAGCAGCTCTTAAACCTGCAAGACCACCACCAATAACTAAAGCATCACTATATTGTATATTCATATTTAGCTCCATCATAAGTTTTTACTATTTGCGCCACAGAATTATTTTGGTAATTACTAAAGCCTATTTTTGCAAAAGCAGCTAAGCTTAATACACCTAAAACCAAAAAGAAAATACTGATAAACCATTTTGCTTTTTTAAGTTTTTTACGACTTTCTTTAGCGTTTTCTCCTTCAAACCAACCCCACTTCACACAAAGTCTATAAAGACCAATACTTCCGTGTAACTCAACACAAATTAATAAAGCAATATAAAATAACCACATAAAATGGCTTACAACTCTATCGCCTGACATATCAGCACTAATTTTATCTGCATTAGTAATAACAAAAATTAGGTGTGCAGAACCTAAGAAAAACATTACAAAACCAGTCGCTGCTTGAACCCACCATAAAGATGAATCACCATGATTCATATATTTTAAATGTGTTCTACAAAGTTGATATTGTCTGAAATTAATTGGAAATTTTCTCATTGCAAGACCAGCATGAACAAAGAAAATAACCAAAACACAGGCTGCTAAGAAAGAAGTGATATAGCTCATCATAGGACTATTGATAATAAATTTTAGCTCTAAGAAATGAACCACTGAATCAAAAAAATCATCACTAACCAAAATGGTAGAAACAAAAAACATATGTGCCCACATAAACAAACCTAAAATTAAGCCTGTTGCACTTTGAATATAGTCAAGTTTTGCTGGTATTTTACTTTTTTTACCATCAATACTCTTGCCTAAAAAACCTTCAATGAGTTGGCTCATATTTACTCCTTTAAAAAAGTTGATAAGTTTTAAATATCGGAGCAATTATAAAACTTTTATTCTTAAAATAAATAAAAATTTATAAATTTCTTTTAATATTTCTTAAATAAAAAGATAAAAACACTCCTAATAAAAACATAAAAATACTTAGGATTTGCCCCATACTTAAATTTAATACAACAAAACCTATCCCAAAATCAGGTTCTCTAAAAAATTCACAAATAAAACGAGCTAGAGCATAAAAAATCGTATAATAAGCAATCAATTCCCCATTATATTTTTTATATTTTTTTATTAGTAGTAAAATGACAAAAACAGCAAAACCCTCTAAAAATGCCTCATAAAGCTGTGAAGGATGACGCAATATTCCATCAACATAAATGCCCCAAGGTATATCAGTAGCCCTACCAAATAATTCTTGATTTAAAAAATTTCCTATACGCCCAAAAATGTAGCCACATGGCACACTAATAGCTACCAAATCTAAATATTTCCATAAATTTTGTTTATTTTTTTTACAAAAAGCATAAGTGGCTATTAAAAATCCCACAACAGCACCATGATAACTCATACCTCTAATTCCTACAAATTCTCCATTATAAAAAGGATTAAATATTTGCCAAGGATGTGTAAAATACCACAAAGTATTTGGATCATAGATTAAAATATAACCTATTCTTGCGCCTAAAATAACTCCAATTTCTACCCATATAAAATAACTATCAAGCATAGCTTTTGAAATTCCCATATTGTCTTTAATAGCATAGTATTTTGCTACCATTAATGCTACAAGCAAAGCTAATACATACATAATGCCATACCAATGTACTTTTAAACCAAAAATTTCAAAAGCTACAACATCAAAATTTGCATAAATATTTTGCCAAAAATCCATAAAATACCTTTATTGTAAAATCCATAATATAGCAAAAAATTGTTATAATTATAAAAATCACAAGGAGAACATATGAGAAAAATATTATTTCTTGTAAGTGTAGTTTTATTTTTTAGTGCATGCACTAGTAATCAAAAAACTTATTATATTTCTATGCCAACTTTCAAAAGTACTTTTAAAGAACACAATATTACAAATAAAAATGCCCTAAAAGTCAAAATTTCTGATATTGAAATCATCAAAAACACATTTTATAGTTCTTATTTTGAACAATCTACTCTAAATCAAAGAATCAATAAAAGCCTAGAATTACTCAAAAATCAACTTTTAGAAGATAGTAAAACACTACTTCAAAGTAAAGGATATACCATAAATAATGAAAATCCTGATTATACTTTTAATATTATTATTAGTGCAAATTTATATGAAGATAAAGTTTCAAGAAATTCAAGTCTTGGGGGTAATAGTATTGAATCTTCTTTTATGATTATTTTAGAAGCTCAAAGCAATTTTATCAATTTAAAACAAGACCAAACATTCAATACCACAACAAGCTCTACAAAATTAAACGAACCAATAAATTTAAACTATCCCATCAAAGGTGATGCTACCATAGAAAGTTTTAGACAAGTTTATAGTGCTGTTCCAACACAAATAAATGAAAGTATCGCAGCTAGTGCTTTGGAAGTAGATAAAGTATTTGTTAGTTTTTACAAAGAAATCACATCAACTTTAAAAACAAACATAGAAGAATTCAAAGATGAACATGAAATAAATGAAGACAAACTAGAATCTCATGAAGAAAAAACTATCAATAAAACAAACACTAACGAAAATACAAGTCCTTACCAAAACAATGAAATCATTATTTTTGAATAACAGATGGAGCATAAAACACTTTGATTTTAAATTTAAGATTTATGTGTTTTCCCTCTGATTTAAATTCTACTGGAGTTGAAATTTCTATTAAATTTTTATATTTTTGTAAATCTTTTAAAAATGAATAAAAGGCTTGTGGATTTTTGATTTTTGCATTTACATTAAATTGATATTTCAAATACTCTTGTTCTATTTTAATGGGAATTAAGTTGATTTTAACATCATCAAAATAGTTTTTCATATAATCTATAAATTCTTTTTGAGAAAAATCAGTATTAATTTGCGATAAATTTTGCTTATAAGTATTTTGGAATTTTGCAATAACATTTTCTATTGCTTGTAGCTCGTTTAATGCTTTGGTATTTTGAATTTGCTGTTTTGCTAATCTTGAATACTCTATTTTATAATCTTTTAAAAAAGGGATAATTAAAAATAAAATCAATACAGCACATATAGCAACAAAAGAAAAAGAATAAATTAATATTTTTAATATATCAGCTTCTTCTAAACTTTTATCATTTTTGTTCATACATTTCCTCTGGTATAATAATATTTACACTAACAAAGCGATACCAACCATTTTCCAATTGATAATAACTTGTTTGAGAATTTGAAAAAATACTTCTTAATGGAGCTTCTAATAACAAAGCAAACATTTCTTTAGTAGGAGTAATACCTCTTATAACCAATGATCTATCTTCCATCAATACCTCCTCTAAAGAAATACTTTTAGGAACTAAAGTAAAAAGATTTTGAATACTTTTTAATAAAACTCTATTTTTGCCATTTTCTTTTTCTTGTTCAAAATCACCTAAAACAATCTCTGCTTTATTGTTTTGCTTAACTAATTCTTGGTATTTAAGTTTATTTGCATTAATTGAAGATATAATTTGAACCAATTCTTCTTTTTTATTATTAAGTTGAATTGTCGCATAATAACTTTTAAATGCAACTACTATAAAAACTATAAATATTACACCAACACTAATACCGGTAAAATAAATCCAAATACGCGTAAAAAGATTAAAAACAGGTTTTATATTTGGCTTTACAAGACTATATTTCATAATTTTAAGTCCTTTACCATAAGTTCATTCATTAAATTTAAAGTATCTACAAGCTCTACCTTTGGCTTGATAAAAAGTTCATTTTCTAAATAATCCAAAGAAGTATGGCTAAAACTCTCTTCATCAAATATAATAATTTCTTCTAAAAAGTTATTTTCATACAAGGGATTTTGGTAAAATTCTTTTACACTGGAAATGATATATTCTATCATTTTCATATCAGAACTAAAATTCTCTAAAGACTCCATAGGAATTTCTTCTTGCTCTTCTAATTCATCTATCTTCTCAAGTTCTTGACTCATTTCTTCTAAACTTTTTAAATCAAAATTTTGTTCTTCTTCATTATTATTTTCATCATCTAAATCTAAAGCAGCATACTCTTCTTTTATTTCATCTAGAAAATCTTCATCATCTTCGTAATTTTGACTAGCAATATTAAAATAACTACCAAATAAAATTGAATTATTTTTACAAATTAACATAGCAACAAAATCATGATATCTATACACATAAAGCCCAATTTTATCTCCAAATCCCTTGTTTTCCATACAATAATAAAGCAGAGAAAAAGGGGAATAAATTAAATCTAATCCCCCAAAGCTCTCATAATCTTCTTGACAAGATTGTAATGAAACACTAGAAGCATACAATAAGCTATTGTTAAACGAAACACATTTAACACTATTTTCATCTACACCAAATTTAGGTAAGTCTTTAAAATTTGAACTTGGAATTATACCTTGAGCAATAGGTGTAAAGAAAATGCTTATATAATAAATTTGAAAATCTTTGGTTAAATTTTTTACATATTCTATGGCTTTTTCTTTATCTTCAAAACTTTTTTCAAAAGTATCAATAGCTTGAGATTTTTTCCAAGTATGACATCTTATAATATATTGTTTTTCATCATAACATATACAAACCAAAAGTTGTAATATATACTTTCTAAAAAAAGATAACATAGTATTAACCTCTATCTATTTGACTTATCATATCAAATTTTTCTTTTATCAATACTTTAGCTTCTTCTAAATTTAAATTTTTTATTTTGATTTCTTCACTTAATCTATAAGTAATTTTAGAAAATGGTTTTGGTAATATCATTTTATCCCAACTTTTAAATTCCCAAAAAGAACTTGCCTCGTAATTTAACAAAAAGAGAGGGACATTTTTTTTCAAAGCAATCATTACAGAACCATCTGAAAGACTATGATATGGTCCTCTAGGACCATCTGGAGTAATAATAATATCATCACCTTGATCTAAAATTTTAAAAGCTTGTTTTAATAAAGATAAAGCACCCCTGCTGGTACTACCTCTCAAAGCATTTAAACCAAATAAAGCTATATTTCTAGCAATGATTTCTCCATCTTTGTGGTGCGAAATCATCACATAAGCTTTTTTACCTTTAATACCCATTTTACGATATGCAAATGGCATCAAAGCAAGACGCCCGTGCCAAAAAAGTATCACACAAGGTTTTTGTGATAATTCTTTTCCCAAATAAACTTTTTTACAAGTTAAAAAAACTAGCCATTGTAATAAAAAAATTCCAAAAGCTAGAAGATTAATCTTAAAAGATTTCACCATTTAACACCATACGCCTAGGATTGGTGATTTTAACTTTTTTCATTTGTCCTAATAATTCTTCACTTCCTTTTACTTGAATTAAAAAATTATTATCACTTCTACCCGCTACAAAACCATCACTTCTTAACTCTTCAAATAAAACTTTAAATTCCTTATCTTTTTGTTTTGCAACGATTTCATCTAAAATTTCTGTATGCCTAGCTTGCAAAATACTCAAACGCTTTGAAGCTATATCATCAGGAATTTGATTTGGCATAGTTGCTGCTTTAGTTAGTGGTCTTTTAGAATATTTAAACGAAAACATTTGCTCAAATCTTACTTTTTCAAGCACATCTAAAGTATCTTCGAAGTCTTTATCACTCTCACCTGGAAAAGCTACTATCACATCAGTGGAAATACTCACATCCTTACACATAGAACGAAGCTTTAAGGCTCTATCTAAATACCATTCTTTAGTATAACCTCTCTTCATAGCTTTTAAAATTTCACTCGAACCACTTTGCAAAGGCATATGCATTGATTTACATACTTTAGGATTTTTAGAAAAAACTTCTAAGAATCTATCATCCATATGTAAAGGATGAGGGCTTGTAAAACGAATTCGTTCTAAACCTTCAATTTCACTTAATTTTTCCAAAAGATCTGAAAAATTAATCTTCTCGTGTGTATTGGAAAATCTTTTACCATAATTATTAACATTTTGTCCTAATAAAAAAATTTCTTTAGCACCATTTGAAACTGCTTTTAAGGCTTCATTTTTAATAATCTCAAAAGGTATAGAAATTTCATCACCTCTTGTATGAGGTACTATACAATAAGTACAATGCTTATCACAACCTATGGAAATATTAACATAAGTTTTATAAAGACTATTTCTAAAATCTGCAAAAGCATAATTACTCTCATCAAAATCTATATCATTGCCTAAAAATTTTGGAGTATTTATAGCTTTTGTAATTTTAGAAACATTTCTAGCTCCTAAAACAAAATCCACATTAGGAGCACGCTTAAAAATCTCATCTCCTAAATGAGAAGCAGTACATCCACAAACTCCTATTTTTGCACCATTTTTTTTAATTTTTTCAAAACTTCCAACTTCTGAAAAAAGTTTATGTACAGGTTTTTCACGCACTGAACAAGTATTGATTAAAATTAAATCTGCTTCTTTGGCATCTTGAGTTAATTCATAATTTTCTTTTTCTTTAAGTTCAGCTATCATGTGCTCTGAATCTCTAACATTCATAGCACAACCTAAAGTTTGTATAAAAAGCTTTTTACTCAAAGAATATGTACCTCATACATAAAATCTGCATCATCTAAACCATATTTAATTGTTCTATGATAAACACATTTTCCTTTTTTTTCAAAATGCTCCACTAAAGCAATTAATTGTTTATGAGCATTATCTTTATCAAAATAAAAAAATTTTTGACCTTCTTTATCTACAGCCTTTTCAATGTTTTCTAAACTTATACTTTTTGGCTTTTCATCAACAGAGGTTCTTGCTATTTTTAAATCCATAATCATCATCCTCAAGCTTTTTTAATCTGAAATTATAGCAAATTTTACTTTTAATTAAACTTATTAAAGATATAATTTTATTCTTCAAAAATAAAAATCCAAAATTAAGGTTGTATTGTCATTATGGAAAAAATCACAGATATAATTGAATCCATTGCTAATGAAAAAAATTTACAAATAGAAGATGTAAGGGAAAGAGTTAAAAAAGCACTTATCAATACTGCTAAGAAAATTTATGGTGATAAATATGAATTTTTTGTTGATTCAAGTAAAAATTTACAACTCTATCAAAAAATCATCGTAGTAGCTGACAATGATGAAAGATTAAAAAATGAAAATGAACATTTTATTGCTCTAAGTAAAGCAAAAGCTGAGGTTAAAGATGTAGAGATTGGTGATGAGCTAACTTATGAGTGTTCTTTAGAAAATTTAGGTCGCACTGCAGTAAATACTTTGCATAAAGAATTAGAATATAACATCCAAAAACTTTTAGAAGAAAAAATCTATGAAAAATATCAAAAAATGGTAGGACATATGGTTTTTGGTAGTGTAGTAAGAGTAGATAGCGAAGAAAATACTTATGTAGAAATTGATGAATTTCGTGCATATTTACCAAGAAAAAACCGCATTAAAGGTGAAAAATTTAAAGTTGGTGATGTGATTAAAGCTGTTATTAGACATGTGTATATTGATAAATCAGGAATAAGAATGGAACTTAGTAGAACTAGTCCTAAATTTTTAGAAGCTCTATTAAAAGCTGAAGTTCCTGAAATTAAAGATGGGCTTATTAGTATTTATGCAAGTGCTAGAATTCCGGGTGAAAGAGCAAAAATTATATTACAAACTAATAGTTCTAGTATCGATGCAGTAGGTGCTACTGTAGGTATAAAAGGAGTTAGAATCAATGCTGTAAGTAAAGAATTAAAAAATGAAAATATTGACTGCATTGAGTATTCTAATGAAATGGCAATTTTAATCACTAGAAGTTTAGCTCCAGCAATTATAAATTCTGTTAGTATTGAAGATAAAAAAGCTATTGTAACGCTAAATAGTGAGCAAAAAAGCAAAGCCATAGGGAAAAGTGGGATTAATATACGCTTAGCTAGCATGCTTCTTGGATATGAAATAGAACTAAACGAAATAAACAATGAAGATAAAACAGCTAACCAAGAAGAAGCATTTAAAAACCTTAAAGCTTTATTTGGAGAAAACTAAAGTTGCTTACCGACTGTTTGCTCGGTAAGTTTTTTTTCCAATACCAAATCAACTATAGCTTGTTCTCTTTTATTGGCCTTTTGACAATGATCTTTATCGAAAAAATCTGTAATTTTAATAACTATTTTTGCCCATCTTTTATGACGCTCTCTCCAAGCATGTGAAGATAAAGACTCCCAAGCATAACCATTAAACAAAGTCGCATTAACAAAATGATCAAGCGCTCTCACACCCTGTCTAACTCTAGCAGGATTTCCAAAAGTACCTACTATAACTATAAAAAGATAGCTAATTACAGCCAAAGGAACAATAGCGCAAAGTAGTATGGTTCCTGCTAATTTTTCTTTCATTTTTACCTTTTGATAAATCTTATATTCATACCATTTGCTGATCTTATAGTAAGCCTTCCTACAATATCAGGTACAAAATTTTCTTCTAATTCTAACTTATAAGTCCTTAAAATATTTGCTAAAATTAAAATTGCTTCTTGCATAGCAAAACCTTGCCCTATACAAATACGCTCTCCCATACCAAAAGGCATATAAGTATCTTTTTTAATTTTACTTTTATCTTCATGACGACTTGGATCGAATTCATGAGGATTTTCCCAAAAACTATCATGTCTATGGATAAGCCAAGGAGCTACCACTACACCTGAACCTTTTTTAATAAGTTTATCTCTCATTTTACTTTCATTTCTTGCTTCTCTAGCAAAAAATCCCACAGGAGGATAAAGTCTTAAGCTTTCTTTGAAAATATTAGTCAGATATTTCATAGATTTAATATGCTCTATGGTAAATTTTTCATCACCTGCAACTTGCATAATCTCTTCATAAGCTTTTTGTTGTTCATTTGGAGACATACTCAAAATATACAATGTCCAAGTAAGTGAGCTTGCGGTAGTTTCATGACCTGCTAAGAAAAGCATGGCAACTTGATCTAAAATTTCATCAAAAGAAAATCTTTCATTAGTATCTGCATCTACCACCATAAGCAAAGAAGATAAAATATCTTCGTATTTTCCTTGATCATTTAAAGCATTTTCATATCTTGGTTTGATAATATCAGATAAAACCTTGCGTATAACTCCACCTGCCTTAAGTCTTTTTCTCTCACCTAAAAGATTTGAAAGCCAAGTTGGAAAACGAAACATTCTTCGCATAGCTGTTTTAACCGTTTGTTCTTGCACAGTTACAAAAGCATCTAAAACAATTTTGCCTTTTTGCTCGTCAAGTTTTGATGACATGATAGTTCTAAAAATCACATCAGCAGTTACAAAAGTCATAGCTTCATCTACTTCTATAATCGCTTTATCTTCATACTTTGCAAATCTAGCCATCATATCAGAAGCTGCCTCACTCATCAAACCAAAAACCTTAGAAATCCTTGTCATTTCAAAAGAAGGTCTTAAAAGCTCTCTTTGTTTTTCCCATACTCTACCATTTGTAGTAAAAATACTAACACCCAAAAGCGGTTCAAGTAATTCATGTAAAAGTTGGCTTTTTGGATATTCTCTTACCTCATCAACCATAATGCGTCTTACTTCTTTTGGATCATTTACCACATAAAGATCAAAACCAGGCATTTGGACTCTACCCATCATCATTTTATAGCTTCTTTCATATAATCCATCAAGCCAAGATCTTCTTTTGAATAAAAAAGTCGTAAGAGTGGAAGCTTTATTTTTATAAGGCTTTGGATGAAAAGGACATTGACCCATAATTTTCTCCTATCTAATTTTTTCTTCTAATTTATTTTTACCTACAATAAATTCAAAAAAATTATATATTCCTTGAATTTGTGTAGCAAATAAATATAAAAAATGTGCTTTGTATTTATCTTTTTTGATTTTTTTATAATCTTTACTTTTATATAAGGTATGAAATTTAGCCGAAAAGTACTTTGGACTAAATTTAGCTTTTACTCCACTTGTGCGTATAAAATCAATTTGTGCAAAACAAGCACCATCAATAATAGAAGTAAAATCATACCATATTAAATTTTTACTTCCCAAATACTCCAAGTCTTTTCTAAACTCATGTGATTTTTTCTGATAACTCACTAGTGGAATACACTCTCCTAAAGTGAGTATTTTTAAATTTGAGAAATCAATATTTTCTTGTTCGCATTTTTTTAGCACTTTGGTCAAAACATTAATACACAAAATCGTTCCTACACTATGAGCTATTAAAATTAATTCATAATCTTTTTCTTTAGAATGAGTTTTTAAATTTTCAAAAATTGTTTGAGAAAATTCTTGCATTCTTTGTTCTAATTGACCCTGTCTATTTTTTTCCCAATTTGCACAAAAAGAACAAATTCTAGCTATCCAAAAAACAGCTAGTTTTTTTCCTAATCTATAAAACATTTTTGGTAAAAGCACCATGCTCAAAATAAAAGCTATAATTGCTAAAACAATATGAAAATTTTGTAAATAAAATAAACTTCCAAAAGCAAAAAATAAAGTAAAAATCAAACTCAAAAACACATAAAAAAACGGATAATAGCCTGTGATGAGTTGATGTGGGGATTCTTTGCCAAATTTTAAAAAAAGTCCTGTGATGGTATAAATTCTAAAAAAACTATAACAATCACTCAAAGCATCTTTTATACCTTCTGACCAGTTTTTCTTGACTATATCATTCCAACTTAAAAAAGTATAAGTAGTATTTGTATATGGAGTTTGAATTTGCCAAAATGGATAAGTATTTTCTTTTACTTTAGCTTTTGATAAAGTATAATCATAAGCTAAAAATTCATTTTGCAAAGAAAGGTTTTTTTTAAACATAGTATAGTAGTGCCTATACCCCCTAGGATCATAACCAGCTATATAAAAAACATCTCTTTTTTGACACAATTTATCCATTAAAATCCCAAATAAACTCAAAATGAATTTAAAAATATAGCTAAAGTTGTTATCTTTGTCAAATGCTTATTTAAAGGCAAAATGAGGTGTTTTTACTCTGAAATTATTCATTAAAAAATATTTTGTAAAATTAATATAAATTTATAATAATAAAGAAAGAAATTATGGATGTAATCTTACTAGGTGGTAGTAATAGTGTAGTTAAAAATGGACTCCGAGTAGGTCTTGAAAATAAAAACATCAAACTACATAACTACGCTTTAGGACTTAGTACTTCTTTGCAAAATCTTTATGAATTAATACGCCACAAAGAAAATATAAATAAAAGCACTTATATCATCAGCGAATCAAATATCAATGATTATTTAAACCCAATGAGTTTAAATATTATACTTAGAAATATTGACTATTTTTATGAAGAACTTTACAAAACAAATAAAATCACCATAGTGCTTATACTCCCCATACCAGCTTATAATGATAAATCAAAAGCTATCAATGAAGCCCACAGGAAAAATTGTGCTTATTATGGGTTTAATCTAATCGATATAGATCTTTACTATCAAAAAAATAATCTTTATGATTTTGATCAAAATTACAAATTTCATCCTATGCCACTAGCAATGCAAGAGCTTGGTAAAAATATTATAAAAAATTTACATACTTTTAAAAAATCCAAAGAAAATATCATTTGTTCAAAAAGAAAATTTTATATCTTTACACCATCAAATTTAACTAAAATAGAGCATAAAAACTCATTTTTTTGTGAGCAAGTTGTAAAAATCAAAGCTAATGAAAAAGTCTTTTTTCCAAAAGAGCTAAAAGATTATCAAATTTTAGGCATACACACTTGGAATCAAACCAATCTAACAACCCACACTATATCATCTATAAATATTGAAAACTCATCTTTTAAATTAGTAAAAAATTTTGGGCTTATCAATACTTTTCAAGATATACAAAATGAAAAAGCAATTTGTGATGATAAAACTTTTTTATATGTTAATACACAAATTACCAAACAAAGCGAAGAAAGTTTAGGTTTAAGTTCAGCAAATGAAAAAACACTTAGACTTGATTATGTAGATTTAATAGGAATTCTACTTGTAAAAAAGGAAGTAGTAAAAAATGAATACACAATTACCCCCCCCCACCACCACTACTACTACTACCATATTATAAATACTAATGAAATTTTAATTCCACCTATCGTATTTTATAAAGAATTAGCGTTAGAATACCATGAGCTAACTAAACTTGATACACAAACATTTTTACAAAGTCAAAATCATAATCTTTTATGCTTTTTAAATCACAAGGGTTTAAAAAATGAATATGAAATATTTATCCATCAAAATAATCAGCTTTATGGAGCTAGTTTAAGGATAAAGGAAAGATTAAGTTATAAGCTTGGAGAAGCTATCATAAAAAATAGCCAAAGTTATCTAGGTTACTTTAAAATACCTTTTGAATTAAGAAAAGTTAAAAAAGAACATTTTAAAAATCAAAAAGATCAAAAAAATCTACCATCTCTAAAAGCCTATGCAGACTATAAACACGCTCAAATAGCCAAAACACATTTACCCTATCTTTTAGGCAATGCGCTTTTACAAGCTTCAAGAACCCCTTTTAAAATAGGCTATCTTAGCCTACCCTTTAAACTTAGAAAGATTGCTAAAAATTATAAAAAGAAATTTTAGTCTAAACTAGTATTTTTAAAAAAATTTCCATTGATTTGAGTTTTATATATCACATAATTTCTAAATTTAGTATGTAAAACTATGTCAGGTTTATATGCTCTACATTCTTTCCAAAAAGTATGCAAGCTTTTTTGATAAGTTAAGCCTTCTATATCATAAAATGCTTTTCCCATAACTTTTAAAGGACTATTGTGATATAAAGCAGAAAGACCTACTGTGCTATTTATGACTATTGTGCCTCTTGCATTAATCAAAAGCGTGGGCAAATGCAAATCATGTATATACAAAATTCTACCTTCAACATTGTATTTTAAACTCAAATCTTCTATAAGCTTAGTATAATCCCTATAGCCACGATCCATAGGATGATGCTTAAAAACTAAATAAGACTTTGCTTTAGCATGATTAGCAAAAGAAATAATCACTTCTTCTATAAATTTTTCTATGCTTTTTTTATAATGATGCGAAAGTTGTGTATCATTATGCACTTGCAAAATAGCTAAAAAATACTTTTGTTTTAATGAAAGAATTTTTTCATTTAAATTTTTTTCTGTGATTTTGTATTTGTTTTTTCTATATACTGAGCAAAACCAAGGTAAAAAATCAAATAATTTTAAACTTCTATGGTGTAAGGAATTATTAAAATACCAGGAAAATAAAAAAGCAAAAAACCAGTATAAAAATGAAGCAAAAGCCATATTTCTAAAAGTGTTTGAAAAAGTTTTAAATTTAAAATCTTTGTTAAATTTTTTCTGACTTAGATAAAATTCTTTTTCTCTTGGTAGGGTCGAGTTTGCATTCACTCCATCTTTTTCAAAAGTAATGAAATTTGGTCTTATATAACCTTCTTCAAAAATCCATACCTCAATACCCATTTGCTTAGCTACATTAATGGCTATCTCATGAACTTTTCTACAATCATTATACATCAAGACAACTTGAATTTGTTTTTCTTCAAAAAGCTTTTTATAAAAGTCTTCAAGTTTAGCTAAACTTTTAGTGTAATTAATGCTTTTAAAAGGATAAAAGAAAAAATCTCCACCATTAAAATTTACTTTATAAACCTTAGCTTTTGGTATTTTTGTAGAAATTTTACGAAAAAAACTTCCCACAGGTCCTTGGAGCAATAAAACATTTTTACCAGAAAATTTTTTTAACTTTTTACTTAAATTCATCTAATCAAAATAAATTCTATTAATCTTCTTATTTTTCTTAATATATAAATTCTTATATCTATAAACCAACGCAAATAAAATTTAAAAAAATAATCTTTTTGCATTTTTAGCATTATATCTAACGCAAGCTCAACTTCACATAAAATTTTACTTTTTGGATGAATATATCTTGGATAAAGAATCAAAACTCCTGCTGCAAGCTCTTCTAGGTTAAGTTTTCTTGTGCGTCTTGGAATTTGATGTAAATCCGTAGTCAAACCCCAACCTGCATAAAAAGGCTTGCCATACACTACCACTTTTTTACCACGCAAAAGAGCATCAAAACCACTTGTGGAGGTTATAGTATGTACTTCATCACAAGCATTTATGGCACTATCTATACTGACATTTTCTATAATTTCATCACAATATTTTAAAATAATGTTTTTATCTTTTAAACCCTTGCGATTACCGCTTAAAACATCAGGGTGAGGTTTAAAAACTATAAAGACTTTTTCATTTGCCTCTCTTACACTTTGTAAAAGTTTTAAAGTATCAAACCCTGCACCACCTAAGATCATAGAAGCATCATCTTCCACCTGAGCAGGGATTAAAATAACTTTTTTACTTGTGTTGAAATTTAATCTTTCATGTTTTAGGCCATTGTACTTTGAAAATTTATTTTTTGTGATAGTGGCGATGAGTTTTTTAGCTCTTTGCTTCAAACTTTCATCAAATTCATAATTTTGTAAAATATCTTCTAAATCACTTGGCTTGCTTGGATCTATATACAAACCTTTACTATCTACTATCAAAGAAAAAGGGCGTGTGAGATCTGAACCCAAAAAAACTGAGCGCAAGAAGCCATCTTCTACTAGAAATATTTCATTGCTAAAATCTTTTACTAATAAAGCCTTGTCGTATTTTTTACCCCAGATAAAAATTTTATCTTTAGGTTTTAGATGGACTTTATAAAGCTCATCTAGTGAGTTTAAAAAAATGATTTTATTATTTTTGGCTTTAAAAAATGGCTTCATAAACCAACGCTTCCACAAAGTAAAACCTAAAAAATATAAAGTATTTGAATTAGCTTGTTCTATCTTTTTATACTTTGCTAGGGTATGAATAGTATCAAAAATATCACTTTTTTGTTTTAGATAAGGATTAAAATATTCACTATATAAAATATAAGTGGCGTAAAACATTTCTTCTAAGCTTCTTTTTTTTAGCCTTCTTTTACACTCTAACTTATCTTGTGTCAAACCCCATCCTGCATAAAATGGCATACCATAACATACACATTCTCTTCCTAGCATCAATGCTTCAAAACCCATACCAGAAGTCTTGGTATAAACTTTTTTAAAATAACTTAGTAATTCTATGGGATTATAATTTTCTTTTAAAATCACATACCTACTTGGTAAATCCTGTACATTAAAATCACTTTGCTTTTTGCCACTTAGTACATCAGGATGAATTTTAATGTATATTTTAGCACTTGGATTTTCTTCAATAGCCTCATTTATAATATCTTGAGTTGAAAAACTATCAGCTAAACCAAATTTTAACGAAGCATCATTTGCTACTTGAGTGATGATTAATACGCGTTCTTCATTAGCACCAAAAAGCTCTTTTGGCACGCAAAGATTATTATTATACTTGCTAAGTTTTTCTTTTTTTATAAACTCTATAGCTTTTTTTGCTTGCTCTAATTCTTCAGTACTAAACTCATAAGTATTTAAAATATTTTCAAGTTTAGATGGAGCACTTGCATCGTAATAAATTCCCACATCATCTTTGACAATAGAAAAACTCGGACTATTTTCTACACCTAAATTTAGCGAGCGTAAAAAGCCATCCTCTAAAAGCAAAAATTTTACATTATGCTTTTTAGCTAATGCTATGGCTTTTAAACCTGACTTTTTTCTACCCCAACCTACAAAAACATCTTCTTTAATAATGTTTTTGTAGGTATGATACAAAGTTATATTATAAAAATTTTTAATATTTTTCTTTAGTTTTTTGGATGTGGTGTAAAATTTCATAATTTCTCTTTATATTATCAAATAGAGATTATATCAAATTTTTCTATTCTTAAATTCTTTCTTCAATTTCCTAATTTCAAACAGCAACTTGATATACCCCCCCCATACCAAGTTTTATTAGCTTGTATAAGAGCTTGGCCTAATTTATAAGTTAAACATTCTTTTTCTTTTAAAGCTTCTTTGTAATCAAGATAAGATTCTAATGGAGGTAATTTTAAAGAAGGATCTTTTTTTATTTTTTCTTGGTAGATTTTTTGTTCTTGTTTATGTTTGTCTTTTATATAAGATAATACAAAAGGCATTCTTATATAACCTAGTAAAGATTTAGAATTTGTTATCATAGCTTGACCTAGCTTATAAGAAAGTTGGTTTTGAATTCTTGTTTTAGCTGTGCCATATTTGGTTTGGAAAGATAGTTTAGATTGAATTTGATTGAGCTGGGTTGATTTTTCTTGTATATTATTTTTCAATTGGTTGATTTGATTTATATTAGAATTTATAATATTATCTTTTTCTTTTATAGTATTACTAAAAGTATTATTAGAAGTTTGATATTGTATTAATTTTGTTTCATTATCTTTTATGGTTGTTTGCAAGGATTTTACTTGAGTAGTTTGTTCAATAATAATTTTATCTTTATTTTGAATAATATTAGTTTTATCTATAATAATTTGATTTTTAGTTTTAACAATATCAGCTATAAATTCAGCTATTTTATCCCAATATTCTGGTTTCATTTCTTTAAGTTCATAATTTTCTTTATATTTGGTTAAATCTTTTTTAGGAAATAAACTCTTTTTGTGAGAAAAAAATTCTTTTCTTACCCATTCATTTGATTCTTCAAAATAATTTATATAAGACTCTATTATTTTTTTAGATGGTTTGTATTGTAATAAAATTTCTTTTGAATCAAAATATTTTTCAGAATAATTTTGAACAAATGAATTTATTTGACTATACTCAAAAGACAATTTATTAATTCTCTTAAACAACTCCATTCCTAATAAATCCATACTTTTATTTTGTTTTATAGGTACAGTAAAATCATTATTCCACTCTAAGCCTATAGCATGAACAAAATCTTTTAACAGATCTCCTTGATAAAATTCATTTTTATCAAATAGTCTTACTATCATATTTTCTTTGCCAAAAACTTCAGAGTAGCATTTACATATAAATTGATAATCGAAAATATGTCTCTTAAAATATTTCCAAGGAAATACATCAAAAGGTGAAGTATAATTTTCTTTAACACTCTGTGATGCCATAGATAATGTAAAATCATAAATATTTCTTAAATATACTATTATATATACTTTATTGAACCCTAAATTATCAAATATTCCTTTTAAAATCTTAATTTTTTTTACATCATCGACCCACCAAGTTAATCCTTCTGTTGAAAATAAAAAAGATTTATTTGGATGATTTAATATTTCTAGTGATAATTTTCTGAAAACATCGGAATATTCTATTATTTTATGAAATGAGTCTATATTTTGGTAAATTTCAAAACATAGATTAACAAGCTCCCAATGTTGATATAAAGATTCTATAGAAAGTGGGTAAATTATATTTTTTGATTCAAGCAATCTAGTATTTTGAGTTAAAAAATATTGTATAGTTGTGGTTCCTGTTTTTGGAGTTCCTATATGTACATAAGCAGTCATTTAACTTTCCTATCTAAAAATTTCAAAATCATATCTGCATTCTCATTAAGATCTTCTTTTATTATATGTATATGCGGATTTTTAGGTTTTTCATAAGGGCTATCTATACCTGTGAAATTTTTAATCTCTCCATTTCTTGCTTTTCTATAAAGTCCTTTTGGATCTCTTTTTTCACAAATTTCCAAAGGTGTATCAACAAATATTTCTATATATTTATCCTCATCTAAAAGTTCTTTTATAAGTTTTCTATCTTTTTCAAAAGGCGATATAAAAGCACAAAGCACTATCATGCCAGCATCTACAAAAAGCTTACATACTTCTCCTACGCGTCTTATGTTTTCTACTCTTGAAGCTTCATCAAAACCCAAATCTTTATTAAGTCCATGGCGTACATTATCCCCATCTAAAAGATAAGTATGAAAACCTTGCTCAAAAAGTTTTTTTTCAACCGCATTTGCCAAAGTAGATTTACCACTACCACTAAGCCCGCTAAACCATAAAACACATGGTTTTTGATTTTTAAGTTTAGCTCTTTGGGCTTTTGTAATGCTACTTGCATGCCAAGTTAAATTTTTACTCATTTTTTTCCTTAAAAACTGAAAAATACTGGAATTATAGTTAAAACAATAGCTGAATAAGTCAAGGAAACTATCCATCCTATTTTTATAAAATCAGTAGTTTTATACCCACAAATTGAACCTACCATCAAGTGAGTTTGATAACCATGTGGCATTAAAAACGCACAACTTGCTCCATAAGCAACTGCTAATATAAACGGAGTTGGATTAACTTCAAGTGCTAAAGCAGTGCTATAAGCGATAGGAAAAGCTAAAGCTGCAGCAGCATTATTAGTAATGATTTCAGTTAAAAGCAAAGTTAGAAGATAAATCCCTACAAAACTACCATATAATCCATACACCCCAAAAGTTCCTATAATAAATTCAGCCAAATCTCTAGCTAAACCACTATCAACTAAAACTTTAGTAATAGCCAAAGAAGATCCTACTATAATAAAAATTTCCAAAGGAAAGCGTCTTTTTACTTCATCAAAACTTATAATTTTAAATATAAACAAGCAAGCTAGAAACACTAACAGTGCTTTAAGCAAAGACACTAACTCCAAAGCCGATAAAGCAATGATGGCTAAAAACGCAAAAATAACTATAAAACTTTGAGTATTGCTTAACTTTTGATTTTGCATGATATTTGAGATAATGTAAAAGTTTTTATTGATATTATCTCTTGAGTGAAAATCCTTACCTACACTTAAAACAAGCCTATCTCCAGCTCGCAATAAACTTTGGCCAATTTTTGAAATATTTTTTGAGCCCCTTTTTAGAGCTACAATCCCAGCATCAAATTTAGCTCTAAAGTTTGCTTCTTTAACACTTTTTCCTATCAAATTTGACTCAGAATTTATAACAACATCTACTAAATTTAATGTTTCTAATTTTAAATCTTGTGAGCCAATTTGTAAGCCATCAAATTTTTTCAAAGTCTCTAAATGTGTAATATCTCCACTAAAAACTAATACATCATCTTCTTTTATAAGCTCATTATGACTAACAGGAGTGACAAGCCCATCTTTTCTTTGAATTTCAAGTAAAAACAAAAACTCTAAATTTCTTAAGCCATTTTCTTGTATAGTTTTTCCCACTAATGGGCTATTTTTCAACACTTTAACATCGATTAAATACTCATTAATGACATTTTCTCTTTCTTTATACTCAGGCAATAAAAAGTTAAAAATCAAAAGCACTATAAGCACACCAATACTTATACAAAAACCCACCGCAAAAAAATCAAAAATCTTTAAGCTTTCCAAGCCATTTTGCACTACAAAAGAATTGACTATCAAATTAGTTGAAGTACCTATCAAAGTCATCGTTCCACCAACTATGGAAAAATATGAAAGCGGAATGAGTAGTTTAGAAGGAGCTTGAAATTTGTTATTTTTTATAATACTCATAAAACTTGCCACTACTGCAGTATTATTTAAAAAAGCTGAAATACTAGCTGTAACAACTCCAAGTTTTAAAAGCGATAGATGATAATTTTTACCTATGATGAATTTAGAACACCAACTTATCACAACGCTTTTTTCTATAGCTAGCGAAACCAACAAAAGCAAAATAAGCACTATTAAAGATTCGCTCGTATAAGAGCTAAGCCAAATATTTAAATTTAAATACCCCAAAAGATAGTAAAGCACAGCTACACTACCAAATAAAACAAAAGGTTTAATTTTATTACTAATTAGCAAAATAAGCAAAAATAAAATACTTAATGTGACAATGATTTTCATATTTTTTTACATTCCCACTCAGGATAGTTTTTTCTAATGTAAGCATTAAGTTCTATTTCTGCTTGAGTATAAATTCTACTCTTTTCTTCGCTTGCTAAAATTTCTTCTACCATACCCGCTGCCAAAGTTTCATTAGAGTATTTATCTATGATGATAAAGCCTCCTAAGGCTTTATTGTCCTTATAAGCTTTAAGGGCTATTTTTTTATTAAGCTTTAAGGTACATTTAACAATATCATTGAGTTTTAATTCATCACTTTGAAATTCTTTGAAAGTATTAATGTCTTTTTTAAAATCAATTTTTTCAAATACTACATTAGTAGTTAAATTTGCTATTTTGATAAGATAGTTTTCATTTAAATTAAATTTAACCTCACTCATCCATATCACCATAGCTTTAAAAGAATTTGAAATTTCTATACTATGATTTTTAGAAGCTACTACATCACCTCTTGAAATGTCTATCTCATCTTCTAAAGTTAAAGTTATAGCACTTGGAAGGCTAGCGTTTTTAGCACTTTGAACTTTTTCATTTTTATCAGGCACATTTAGGTTTTTAATATCAGGTGTGATAATTTGTTTTACTTTGCTTGTTTTTAAAGAAGGTAAAATTACAACTTCATCTTTAGTATTTATACTACCACTAGCAATATTTCCACAAAAACCTCTAAAATTTAAATGAGGACGATTGACATATTGCACATTCATGATAAACTCATCACTCAAGCTAGTAGCAATAGGCAAAGTATCTAAAAGCTCAGATAAAGTTTTTCCATCATACCAAGGCATATTAATACTTTTAAAAGCTATGTTGTCTCCATCTAATGCACATATAGGAACAAAATGGGTTTTAATACACTCATAATTTTTTAAGCATGGTAAAATTTCTTGATAATTTTTGCAGATTGTATTAAAAATTTCTTGATTATAATCAATCAAATCCATTTTATTAACAGCAATAATAAATTGTTTTATACCAAGCAAACTCGCTATATAAGAATGCCTTTTAGTTTGAGTTAAAACTCCTTTTCTAGCATCTATAAGTATGATAGCTACATCAGCTGTACTAGCACCTGTTGCCATATTTCTAGTGTATTGCTCATGGCCTGGGGTATCTGCTATAATGAATTTTCTTTTTTCGCTTGTGAAAAATCTATATGCTACATCTATAGTTATACCTTGCTCTCTCTCGCTTGCAAGGCCATCCACTAAAAGCGCAAAATCAAGCTTTTCTCCTGCATTACTAAGCTTTTTACTATCTTTTTCTAAAGATAAAATTTGATCTTCAAAAAGCATTTTTGCATCATAAAGCATTCTACCTATAAGGGTAGATTTGCCATCATCTACACTACCACAAGTGATAAATCTACAAAGCTCTTTATTTTCATGTTCTTTTAGGTATTTTTCTACATTTGTTTTCATTAAAAATATCCCTCTTTTTTCTTTTTTTCCATACTTGCTTCTTCATCAGTGTCTATAAGCCTACCTTGTCTTTCACTTGTTTTAGAAAACAAAAGCTCTTCGATAATTTCTAAAACATTGCTAGCACTTGAATTTATAGCTCCTGTTAGCGGGTAGCAACCTAAAGTTCTAAAACGAACCAATTCTTCTTTGGCATTTTTGGCAAGTTCTTTTGGCATGCGCTCATCATCAACTAAAATTTTAGCCCCCATATATTCTACTATCGGTCGCTTTTTAGCAAAATAAAGACTTGGTAAGGGAATATTTTCTTTGTAAATATACTGCCATATATCAAGCTCAGTCCAATTACTAAGCGGGAAAACTCTTATGGATTCACCTTTTTTATGACGACCATTGTAGATATCCCATAATTCTGGGCGTTGATTTTTTGGATCCCATGAGTGGTTTTCATCACGGAAAGAATAAATTCTTTCCTTTGCACGCGATTTTTCTTCATCTCTTCTTGCACCACCAAATACTGCATCAAATTGATACAGATCAAGCATTTGTTTTAAACCTTGCGTTTTGGCAATATCTGTATGCATAGATGAGCCATGCACAAATGGAGAAAGATTTAATTCTTTGATTTTAGGATTTTGATAGATAATAAGTTCCATACCAAGCTCTTTGACTCTTTTATCTCTAAATTCTATCATCTCTTTAAATTTCCATGTAGTATCTACATGTACTAAAGGAAATGGAGGTAAACTTGGGTAAAATGCTTTTTGCAAAAGATGAAGCATAACCGAGCTATCTTTACCTATACTATAAAGCATAGCTGGTTTTTCAAACTCAGCTATAACTTCACGGATGATGTAAATGGACTGCGATTCTAAATATTCTAAATAGGTCATTTTTTATCACATAATAAAAGATAATCTTGCGGTATTCCAATATCAATAAAATAATCATCAAAAACTTGGGTTTGTATTTTCAATATCTTATAATTTATCTGCAAAAATTCTTCAAAAGAAAATTTTTTCTCTAAATCAAATTCATCAAAAATATCTTTTTTTAGCAAGTATATACCACCATTGATTAGACCTTGCTTTTTAAACACCTTTTCTTCAAAAGATGTTACAATACCTTGATCATCAACATTTACAGTGCCATATCGGTCAAAATTTTGCATTTGTTTGAGTGCGATACAAATTTTACTATCATTTAAAACAAGCTTTTTTAGATCAATATCAAATATAGTATCTCCATTTAAAACATAAGCTTGATTTTGTATCAATTTCAAGGCATCTTTTATAGCTCCACCTGTACCTAAAAGCTCTTTTTCAATATTATAGTGTATTTTCATACCTTCAAATTTTTCTTTAAAGTATTCTTGGATAAGTTCATATTTATACGAAACACTTAAAACAATTTCAGTGATTCCTTGTTTTTTTAAATATTCCAAAACAAAAACTAAAAATGGTTTTCCATTAATGGGCGCCATAGGCTTTGGGAGATCTTGTACCACACTTTTTAATCTTGTGCCAAGCCCCCCTGCTAAAACTATAGCTTGCAATCAAACCCCTTGCCAAAAAGCTCTTCTTCTACTATAGCACAGATGATATGTCCTATCAAAATATGTGCTTCTTGGATTCTTGGCGTACAAGATGATGGTACTTTGATACAATAATCACAAAGTTCATTCATAGCTCCACCACTAGCTCCGGTTAAACCTATACTTAAAATTCCTTTTTCTTTGCAAATTTCCAAAGCTTTTAAAATATTTTTACTATTTCCACTTGTAGAAATTCCTATAAATACATCTCCACTCACACCTTGAGCTTGCACTTGTCTAGCAAATAAATTTTCGTAACCATAGTCATTGCCAATGGCTGTTAAAATACTCGTATCAGTACTTAAGGCAATACTTGCAATACCAGGCCTATCAAAGTAAAATCTACTCACAAATTCCCCTGCTATATGCTGTGCATCAGCTGCGCTTCCTCCATTACCTGCTAGTAAAGTTTTATTGCCATTTTTATAAGCACTAATTACTTTTAAAGAAACTTCTTTAATTAGATCAACTATATTATCATCGTTTAAAATCTTAGTTTTAATATCGATTGAATCACTAAAATGAGATTTTATATATAAATTTAAATTTTCCATGACTTTGCTCCTTCTTTAGTGAAATAGAACTCTTGCACATATCCTTGTTGTTCGTTTAGAATTTTTTTAAGTTTATATTTTTTTATAGGATCAACCATAAAAAACATAAATCCTCCGGCACCAGCTCCACTTGTTTTGCCACTATAAGCACCATTTTCTATAGCTAAATGGTAAATTCTTTCAAGCTCATCATTGCTTACTATATCAGAGATAATCTTTTTTGACTGCCATGATTTTCCTAAAATTTGAGCTATTTTATCAAAATCAGCTCTAAATAATGCTTCTTTCATATCTAAGGCATCTTGTTTTATCGCATGCATAGCATTAAGGGAGTTTTCATCTCCTAGTTTCCCTTTTTTATGCTCTTCTATGTCTTTAGCTTCTCTGGTAATATTTGTAAAATATAACAAAACTCTAGCTTCAAGTTCGCTTGCTATCCAATTTTTTATACGCAAGGGATTAACTATCACTCTTTTTTGATCATAAAATTCCATAAAGTTAAAACCACCAAAGGTGGCAGCATATTGATCTTGTGCTCCACCTACTATAGCCATATCTTCTCGCTCAATTTCATAAGCCAAACGCGCAATCTCATACTCACCTAATGGCAAATTTAACCACTCAACAAATACTTTAATGATACCCACTACCAAAGTAGAACTACCACCAAGCCCACTACCACTTGGCACATCTGAGTAAGTATGCAAAGAAAAACTTAAAGGTTTTTTAATGTAATCTTTTACTAAGCGATTATAAATTGCTTTATAAAGATCTAGCTTGCCATCATTTTCTAAAAAATCTTTACTCTTATACTCTACTTTTGCATTAGTATCTGATGAGTCAAAGATAATTTTTTCATCATCTCTTTCTGTCAAAGTACAATGCACATATAAAGATATCGTTGCATTTAAAACATAACCTGTATATTGATCACAATATAAATTTATATCAGTGCCTCCACCGGCTAAACCTAAACGCAAAGGAGTTTGAGAACGAATTATCATGATTACTACCTATTTAGTGGGATTCTACCCATAGAGATTTCTTTTCTCCAATGATTTAATAAATCTTCAAACATCTGCCTAGCTGGAATTTCTGGCTTCCAATTGATATAACTTTTGATTTTAGTATTATCAAACATTTGGTAGTCTGCATCAATAGGACGCAATCTTTCTTCATCTTGTTCTACTTTGATATCTTTTCTTGTAGAAAAACTCAAAAGTATGTCGATAACTTCAGGAAGTTTAAAAGCTTCTTCACCTGCTATATTGAAAGCTTCACCATAAGGAACTTTGCCCTTTTCACTTTCTAATGAAAGCAAATAATAAGCCCTTATAGCATCTCTTGCATCTTGAAAAGTTCTCACACTTGATAAATTTCCTACTTTAATAATAGGTTCTTGATAACCTGCTTCAATCAACGCGATTTGCTTTGCAACAGTGCTTTCAAAGAACACATCAGAGCGTCTTGGACCACTATGAGTCCCCATCCTAGTGACATAAGTTTTTATGCCATAAGCCTCACCATAAAATCTTCCCAAATAATCAGTTCCTATTTTGCTTATACTATAAGGACTTGCACCATGAAAAGTTGTATCTTCATTTAGCTTAATACCAGCCTTTGCTCTACCATAAACTTCGCTAGAAGAGCATATATGCACTACAGGGTCATAACCATCTTTGGCTTTTAATAATCTAATATTTTCTAAAATATTTGCTGTACCTATGATATTAGTTTGTAAAGTTTCTATAGGTATATCAAAAGAAGTTTTTGGGTAAGATTGTGCGGCTAAATGAAAGATCACATCCGGTCGTTTGCTCTCAAAAAGCTTTTGAATACTTGAATAATCATTCAAATCAGCATAGAAAATATTAATTCTATCTTTTTTATTAATCCTATCACTTAAATGATAAATGTTATCCATAGGTTCTTGCCAACGCATCATGCCAATAACTTCATAATCAGTATTTTCTAATAGAAAATCCGCCATTTGTGAGCCAACTTGTCCAGTAAAACCTGTAATTAATGTTTTTTTTTTTTCATAATAAACCTTTTTTTATGAAAATAATAACATTTTTATCTTAATTCCTTATATATTTTTGCTTTAAATACCAATCATACATCATTCTAACACCCTCTTCAAGTTCGATTTTATGTTTCCAACCCAGAGAATAGATTTTATCACAACTACTAAGTTTTTGAAAAGTCCCTTCTGGTTTTATACTATTATAAAATATATTTCCCTTAAAATCAATAATTCTATTTATTAAAGAAACCAAATCTTTTATTGCCACATCTTTACCAGAGCCTATATTGATATGCGTATTTCTTATTTCGCTATATTGAGAATTATATAAGTCATTAAAGTTGATATTTTCCATCACATAAATACAAGCATCTGCCATATCATCGGCATGTAAAAATTCTCTTCTTGCATTTCCAGTTCCCCAAATTTCAACTTCATCCTCACTAATACCAAATTTTTGAAGATACTCTTTAGCTTGAATAATATCATCCATCTGTACATCTTTTAATACAAGATCATATTTTTTTTCGTTAAGTAACTTAGCCAAATGGAATTTTCTAATCAATGCTGGTAATACATGTGATTTTTCTAAATTAAAATTATCATTTAAACCATACAAAGAACAAGGCATAACAGAAATAAAGTTTGTGTTATATTGTAAATTATAAGACTCACACATTTTAAGACCTGCTATTTTAGATATAGCATAAGGTTCGTTTGTATATTCCAAAATACTTGTCAAAAGATACTCTTCTTTCATAGGCTGAGAACAGTTTTTGGGATATATACAAGCTGTTCCTAAAAATAGAAGTTTTTTTACATTATTTAAATAAGCACTGTGAATAACATTGTTTTGAATTTGCAAGTTTTGATATATAAAATCTGCTCTATAAGTATTATTAGCTAATATCCCACCTACTTTTGCAGCACATAAAAAAACATATTCTGGTTTTTCTTTTTCAAAAAAATATTTCACAGTTTGTTGATTTGTTAAATCTAGTTCTTTGTGAGATTTTAAAATAAAATTTTTATAACCTTGTTGTTGTAATTTTTTTAAAATAGCTGATCCGGTTAAACCATTATGTCCAGCTATATATATTTTGGAGTTTTTTGTCATGCTACCTCCTTATAGGTGTCACTATAAGGAGAATAAATGCAAATTATTCTATACCCCCCCCGTATGTGAGTTTTTACTTCTTTATTACGACTATTTAAATACCAATCATACATCATTTTTATTCCTTCATTGAGTTCGATTTTATGCTTCCACCCCAAAGAATGAATTTTAGAACAATCTATAATTTTTCTCATAGTACCATCTGGCTTTGAAGAATCAAATAAAATATCTCCATTGTATCCCATAACTTTAGCAATTTCAAAAGCAACTTCTTTAATAGAAAATTCAACTCCTGTTCCAATATTAATATGTACATTTTTATCTTTTTTAATGTCTTTATAATTAATATTATACATAGAAAAAATAGCAGCCGAAACAACATCATCTATATAAATAAATTCTCGTTTTGGATTACCAGTACCAAACAATATCACAAACTCCTCAGAAATTCCCATTTTAGACAAATACTCCTTAGCATATTCTAATTGCTCAACTTGAAGCTCATTCAACAAAGAATCATATTGTTTTTCTTTCAATAACTTTCCTAAATAAATCTTTCTAAAAATAGCTGGAAAAACATGTGCTGTTTCAAGATTAAAATTATCATTAGGACCATATATAGATGTCAACATTAAACTTATAAAATTTGTACCATATTGTTGATTATAAAATTCACACATCTTAGAACCAGTAATTTTAGCTAAAGCATAAGGCTCATTAATATATTGCAATTCTCCTGTCAACATACTATCTTCATGAATAGGCAAAGATGCTTTTTCAGGATAAACACAAATACTTCCAAGATAAAGCATTTTTTTGACATTATGCATATAGGAGCTTTGTATAATATTTGTTTGCATCATCAAATTTAAATATAAAAAATCTGCTCTTCTTTGAATCTGTTCCATCATTCCACCCATCTTTGCAGCAGCAAAGAATACAAAATCTGGCTTTTCTTCTCTAAAGAAACCATCAACATCATGTTGATTTAATAAATCTAATTCTTTGTGTGTTCTAGTTAATATATTATAATATCCTTGTTTTGTCAGTTCTTTTAATAATGCCGATCCAACTAACCCTGTATGTCCTGCAATATAAATCTTAGAATCTTTATTCATTTATTTTCCTTTTTTGTAGCTAAAATATCTCTTTCTGAGAGAATTGGTGAATTAGTCGGCCAATCAACGCCTATTCTTTCATCATCCCAAGCATAAGTAAATTGATCCGGTGCATCCAAATACTCACCCTCATACGCAAGTTTATAATAATAAACAGCATCTTTGGAACTAACATAATGCGAATTTCCCATATTTGGCGGTAGTAAAATTAATTGTTGATTATCTCGATTAATAATAAATTTTTCCCATTTTAAGTATGTAGGTGAATCTTTTCTACAATCAACTACAACCTGATGTACTTCTCCATAAACACAAGTAACAAGCTTCCAAGTTTTAATATCACCATGAATACCTCGTAATACATTAAAATGCGAATTTATAAATTTATCATGTTTAAATTTCAAACCTTTTGGGATAATATCCCCTAATATTTCTTCAGTAAAAGCTGTCCAAATTTCACCTCTTAAATCCCTAAATTTATTTGGAGTAATAATGTAAATACCTTTTATTTTTTTTGATTCTTTTATATTAAACTCTATCGCCATAATTTTTCCTTTCAATTCCCTAATTCCTAGCAATATCTTAACATATTCACCCTTATACTAAGTTTTATTAATTTACATAAGAACTTGACCTAATTTAAAAGATTATATCAAATTTTTCTATTCTTAAATTCTTTCTTCAACTTTCTAATTTCAAACAGCAATTTGATATACCCCCCCCCATACCAATTTTTATTAGCTTGTATAAGAGCTTGACCTAGTTTATATGTTAAGCATTCTTTTTCTTTTAAAGCTTCTTTATAATCAGGATAGTTTTCCAAAGGAGGTAATTTTAAAGAAAAGTCTTCTTTTATTTTTTCTTGGTATATTTTTTGTTCTTGTTTGAATGAAATTATTATACTTAATAATGCTATAGGCATTATTAAGTAGCCTAAAAAAGATTTAGAATTTGCTATCATAGATTGGCCTAGTTTATATGAAAGTTGGTTTTGAATTCTTGTTTTAGCTGTGCCATATTTGGTTTGGAAAGAAATAATGGTTTGAACTTCTTTAGAAAAATAATAGATCCTATTTATTTTTTTCATACCTATATTTCCAAAATTCACAAATCTATTTTTAAAATTATTCTTATAAATAACATCATATACAAAATGCAATTTGTCTTGTGATGATGTTAAAGATTTTATTTCTTTATCTATAAAGTCAAAATCAATATACTCATTAATATCTTCCTGAAAAATATAATCATCCTTAAAATAATAATTGTATTTCAATGTGTTTTTTTTATCTAGCCTATCAATATTATCTTTAATCCAAAAAATACTTTCTTTAATTTTCTTTGCTGGAATTCCTGCAAAAATATTATTAGAAAACACTTTTTTAGAACATAATATTGAATTAAAACCTATTATAGAACCAGAATAAATTCTAGATTTTTTTAAAATAGATACTCTCCTACCACACCAGACATGATCTCCTATATAAATTCCACCTCCAAAAGAAACTCTATTTTTACTACGAATATCATATATACCATGATAATCACTAGTTGTTAATAAAATTTCCCAAGAAAACAAACAGTCGTTCCCTATTAAAATGTTTTGATTTTCAATTGCAACTAAATTTGCCCCACCAGATGTTGTATTATCTCCTATATAACACAAAGAATCAGAAGCAACTTCTATATGGAAACATTGGCAATTTTCACCTAAAAATATTACTGAATTTGAGCCATAAAAATTAACTTTTATATTTTTAATATTACCAGCAATAAAAATAATATTATTACAAAAAGCATTAAAATCAATAGTAATACTATTTAAACTTTTCTCTAAATAGTAATATATAATATTATTATTCTCATCCTTGATATATTTCATTTTCTCTTCTTCAACTTTCTAATTTCAAACAGCAATTTGATATACCCCCCCCCATACCAATTTTTATTAGCTTGTATAAGAGCTTGACCTAGTTTATATGTTAAGCATTCTTTTTCTTTTAAAGCTTCTTTATAATCAGGATAGTTTTCCAAAGGAGGTAATTTTAAAGAAAAGTCTTCTTTTATTTTTTCTTGGTATATTTTTTGTTCTTGTTTGAATGAAATTATTATACTTAATAATGCTATAGGCATTATTAAGTAGCCTAAAAAAGATTTAGAATTTGCTATCATAGATTGGCCTAGTTTATATGAAAGTTGGTTTTGAATTCTTGTTTTAGCTGTGCCATATTTGGTTTGGAAAGATAGTTTTTCTTCTATTTTAATTAAAACATCTTTTAGAAAACTCGCTTGATTATCTTGTTTTAATGTTCTAGAATTTGCTATAAGACAATATTCATTAATAATTTCTTTATATTTTTCAATAGGCGGTATTAAGTACTCAAAATCATAACAAGATGAAAGTGTATTATCGCTTGCAAATACTTTATCCAAATCATCTTGAATCAACTCTCCATTTAAAAGGAGCACCGAAACTAAATCTAGATGATTTGCAGTATTAAATGGTTCCCAAGTTCTAGCATTATGATAAAATTCACTAAAATTATTTTCTTCAGAGTTAAAAATAAAAGTAAAATCATCCACATAAATTTCTTTCTGAATAGAAACAATCATATTCATAAAATTAGTTGGTTTGCTTATTCGTATCTTTCTATTTTCCAATACAAAAGGGGATATAGTGTGTACTAATGTATTCCAATCTTTCTTCATAATTTTATTCATATTTGTATTATCTGTGTTATTCCAAGTATGAATTGCGAGAATTTTATAGCCATAATATTTTTTATCAAATTTTATTCTATTTCCATTTTTTATTCGTAAATATTGTTCACTCATAAAAGAATTTTGAATTGTATGTTTTCTATGCTCACTAAAACAATAAATTTTAAATTCAAGTTTTGGATAATTACTTAAGCAAATAGTTTTTTTAAAATTTTCGATTTGTCCTAAAATATTAGTAGCTAACTCTCTCATAATAAAACCAAATTGATGACTGCCATCCCAAGCCTTTGCAATATCTTCAAGATTATATTTTTCATAATATTTTTGCATATCTATTAAATTAAATGAGTATTTTTTAGTCAAATATTTAACAATACTATTTACCTTATTGACTATATCGCAGTAAAAGAAAAATGGAGTAATAAGCACAAGAGTTCTTTTATTTAATTTATTTAATTCTAAAAATAAAAATTCCATATCTCGATAAATCAATTCTAATGGTAACCTCTCGTACTCATTTGCACAACTTTGAATTTCATTTACATTGGAATTTAAAATAATTAAATCAGCATTCTCAAATAATTTACGATTTTTTTCTTTTTTTAACTCATATAACAATTGGATTGATGTTGTACCTCCAAGAGATAAATTAGCAAAACTAATTTCATCTATGTTAAAAACAGATGAAAATCCATTTTGGATTAAAAAGCTACTTCCTCCAAGCAATATAATATTTTTTTTCATCTTATTTCCTTTTGTAGTAATGCTTACAAAATAACTTTACAATTCGAAATAATAAAATACAATAACCAATCTTAAAACGACTCTTATGGGTCTGTATCAACAGTGCTCCTAACTTATAAGAAAGATGATTTTTTATTTTTAAAACATTCGATTCATCATTAAAAATCATAGTTTTGTCTAGTATTTCTTTTGTTTTATTTATTCTAATTCTATAGCACACTAATTCATTTCTAAAAGAATCTATTAAATAAAAAGGATTAAATATTTTAATTCCCGAATGAATTAAAATATAACCTAGCCTATAGGATAAATGTAGTTTTAATTTTACATCAGGACATAAAAAACAAATCAAATAAAATCTCTCCCAAAAGTCTTTATCTTTATTTCTTTTTAACATTTTATCAAGAAACTTAGAGGCCATAGGATCACCTTTTTCAAATAAAACAACCATTTTCAAAAAATTTAAGCCATAGAAAGTATTATCAAAATTTAGTTCTATAATTTTTTCTCTAATTCGTAAATTAGACCAATGACACAGGTAAAATAAAATTTTTTTAAATACACTAAAATTATCCATATTACAACAAATGACCTGCTCTGCCTCCTGTAAATTATTTGTTAATAAACAACTGTATATTAAAAATAAAATATAACCATAATTCTCTACATCAAAATTAATAGCTTGTCTTGTATAATCTAAAGATTTTAAAAATTCTTTTAAATTATAATAGTGTAGTGCAATAAAAAAATAAGACATACTTCGTTGTATATTATCCAGCTTCAGCAAATTACCATATTTTTTAATTGCATTAATCTGAATTTTTTGATCTAAAATACTATGATACGAAATCAAAATATTTTTACCTGCTATATACATTGCAAGTCTAGAAAATGCACTTTCTTTAGATGAATATACAGCTTTTGCCTTAGACAAAAGATTAACTTCAAAGAACATCTGCTCATTATCATCATGACATTTCTCATTTTTTTCGACAACAAAAATATTAAATTCATTCTTATGATATTTTTTAAAAAAATCTATCAACTTTCTATTTGACTGCTGATCCTGACCAAAGATGACAACATTCTGATTTAAACCTATATTTTTTATTAATTCAATTGCTATCTCATAAGGAAAATATCTCTCTTCCATCATTGGATGAAATATTAAATTTTTAGTATCCGAGAATACAACATCACCACTTCTAATATGTATGGCAATAAAATCTTTTCCAATTTTACCCAAATACTCATCAGCCAAAAACATCAATTCTCTAAAACGATAAGAAAAAGGAATATTTTTATAGATAAAACTTAATTCCTGAAGACATTTTTCTTTATCAATATTATAAATCCATTCGCTAGGATTTTGTTCTGTAGAAAACCACCCCCATTGTTCTTGTAAATTAATATTTTTTAATTCTTCTACAGTACGTTTTTTTGACCAAATTTCTGTACCATAATTCTCTTTAATTTTACCGTTGTCTAATAAATACTTATCTATAAAATTGAATTTAAAAACAGTAGAAACATCAGGTAACGACACACCATGATTTCTAATATTATATTGTTCCAAATCTGTTGTCTTTGGCCATAAAAAATAAAAATTAAAAGACAATTTTTTAGATAAATACAATCCTACTAGCATAGAGCTTAATCTCATGCCAAATCCATCTGGTTTTGCCGAAACAATTGCTGCTTTTGCTACATTAATTTTATTAAAATTTACAAACTTTAATATCTGTTTTTCATATAATATATCTGCATACTCATCATTTATTTTTATATAAATTTTATTTCTTATATCTTCTAATTGAATTTCATAATGATATTTAAATATTTTTTTATCTAAAAACAACTCTTGCTGAGCATTTAAATAAATTACTTCATCATCTACACAAATCTTCACTTTACATTGATTTAATGATAGGTATAAAATTTGTATTTTATCATTTTTTTTATCAACAAAAACATATTGATGATATTTACTTTTTGGTTTAAATAACAAAAAAGTTAGAATCTTTTCAAAAACATCAAACAAAACAATATCATTTTCTAGTAAAATGATCTCATCTTGTATATAATAAAAAATTTGCTCCCACATTTGAAAGAAATAATAAACTTCTGATTTTGACAATATGTGTAATATTTTAGATTTATTAATAGCCTTTCGCAAATGAATAAATTGAAGTATATACAAACATAAAAACCATCGTTGAATACTTAAAGGAACAAAAGTATTAATTCGAAGTGTTTCATTTAGAATACCAACATAAGCTCTCTCAACTGTATTAATATAAAAATTTTTATTATTTAAAATTGCATCTTGATTTCCCATAGTAGAACTTCCATCAGATCTTCTGCGGTAAAAATACAAAGCATTATCCACATATAAAGACTGGTAATTTAAACTATTTATCATAATGCGTGCAATAAAATTAGCATCTTCAGAACATAGTTTTATACTTTCATCAAATACTATATTTTTATCAACCAACAAATCATAATTTATAAAAGTCGAGGGAGCACTTAATTGGATACACTCCAAACTGCTATTATTTACCAATTTTATATCATTTTTCCCAAAAAGAAATTTTAAAACATTATCATTATTAAAAACTTTAATCTTTTCGTAATAAAATATTAATTGACTGGCAACAAAGCTTATCTTACTATCTTGATAGTTTTGCAAAGCTGAGTCAATTGAATAAAAATAATTTATATCTAAAAAATCATCTGGATCAGTAAAAGTAACCCAAGGAGTTTTATATTCATTTTCTTGCATATATTTTAAACCCAAATTTCTAGCACTAGCCTGCCCGCCATTTTCTTTATAAATATAAACAATATTTTTTGGGTATTTTTTTTGGTATTTCTTAATGATATTGGCGGAGTTATCAGTGGAGCCATCATCTACTAATATCATAAAAATATTTGCTTTAAAATCAAGTCTTTGATTTATAATAGAATTAAAAAAATCATCTAAATACTTTTCTACATTATACACAGCTGAAACTATAGTATATCGAGCAAAAGCTTTATATTTTTTAGGAAGATATTTTTTATACATACTACCTAAGTAAAAAATCTTTTTTTTTATAGCATCTTTGAAAAACAATCTTGGGTTAGCTTTAAACTTTTTTAACTTTCTAGAATTAAAAATCATGAATCAACCTTAAGTAGATATTTTTTGTATTATACAATACTTTGATTAGCTTTTGATTTTTTAAACATAAAGCTTTTTGATAGTCTTTATAAAATTCTAGTGGCAATCTTTTATTTAAAACATTTCTTTTAATACTTTTTTTGTACATTCTAACTTCTTTTTGGTGTCGTAAAGATATTCTAACAATACTAAAAGGCAACATTAATTTCTTTATCCCTTTCTTTTTAGAGAGTTCTTTTGTAAGTTTATATGAAAGATATTCTTTCACTCTAGCAACTGCACCTAAAGGTTGATTTTGTATATATATTTTTAAATCTTTAGCATATTTTTTTAAACACAACGGGTCTTTATCAAACCTTTGTAAAGTCAAAGCTTTATTACATACCACTGGTAAAAAATATACTTTTATATCTTCGCTCAAACAATGATTAGAATCAATAAATTTTATAAATTCTAATGCAATTTGCATCCAACTTGCACTTTCATAATACAATCTAGTCGTATTTGAATTCTCAAAAACATCTATTTTTTTTAGATGTGAATCTGGACGTATTATCCATTTTTTATTGGTAAAATTCATAGAGCTTAGTTCTCTTAAGCGATAAATATATATTTGTTTTGGTAATATATTAATATTTTTACTTAAAGCAAATAGCATCACTCCAAAATGACAATCTTCTGCAAAAATTCCATCAATAAATTTTAATTTTATATTTTTTAAAAAATTAAAATTTATCATACCTTGCCAAGCAAACCAAAAATAAAAAAGTTTTCTTTCTCTAGCTTTCTCTAGCCACTCTTTAGGTGTGATAATCATTTCACTTTTGTAATCAAAATAAGTCATTTGACTAATGTGTTTTCTTTTAACTTTATCATACAAGACCTTATAATCAAACCACACCACATCTACCCCATCCATTCTAGGCACACATTCTTCTATGCAGTTTAATTCCCAATAATCATCAGAATCTAAAAAAATAATATAATCTATAATAGGATAAGTAAAGTTAGTTAAATCTTGTTCGTCATTAAAAGCTTTATAGCTTTTATATACAGTATATATTTCATAAGGATTATTACCTTCTATGTTAAATTCTATTAAAGAATTTTTTTTTAAATTTTTAGTTTTATTTTTGAGTTTATATTCTCCGCTAAAATATTCTATACCTGTATTTCTAGCTGTACTTTGTCCACCATTTTTTTTATCAAAAAGAGTTATTCTTTTATCTTTTAGAGTATATTCTTTTGCAATATTGAGTGAGTTTTCATCTGTACTGCCATCATTTACTAGTATGATTTCTAAATTAGTATAAGTTTGATTGATTACACTATCTAAACATTCTTTTAGATATTTTTCTACATTGTATATGGGGATTACTACGCCTACTACGGTTTTAGTCTGCATTTTTAAACTGCTTTAAAAATTTAGAATCACTAAAAATTAGTTTTGTGCTATAGAAAAACTTTTGAAATAAACGATAAAATTTCGTATGAGAAATTTTAGCTTGCATAAATTTCAAACCTGTATATTTACTCAACATTTTTATCAATGAAAATGATAAAATCTCATATATGAAAGGCTTATAAACCAAAGAATTTAAACTATATTTACTTTTTTGAATATTTTTAAAAAAACATTTTTTATTTTTTAAATTTATTTTATAAAATTTTATAATCCCTTGTTCTTTTTTACCAAAACAATATAAATCATTAATTAAAAAATTTGCAAAAACTTCCATATCATTTTTATCTATATTTTTTTCTATCATAAAATTTAAAAATTTTTCATTATCTTTTTTTGATAAGTTTTTTAAATATAATCTTACTTGTGCTATTTGATCTTGCTGTAGTAAAATTTTATCAAATTCTAATATTTTATTTTTATCACTGGTTATCAAATATGACTCAGGTAAAATTCCTTTTTCAAAATAAATAATCTCTAAATCTAGTTTTTTAAAAAAATCTAACAAGTGTTTATTTTTGATATATTCATCTATCAACAAAACTTTACAAATTTGATTTTCTACAATTATATCTTCAAGTTCCTTTTGATGTTTACAAGTTAAATCATTTTCTTTAATATGTATAATATTGCCTACATAAGGCAATATTTCTTTTATAGAATATAATAATTCTTGAGCATGGATAAATAAAACATTATGTCGATAAACACTTTTATCACATAAGTGCCTTATAGAATGCACTTTGATATTTGATATATGTTTATAAAATCTTTGATGATTTTTGTGTTTATTATCCATATAGCCATTTTGATTTGGTTCATCATGATAAAAATGATATAAATACACCCCATGAAAACTTGCTTCATATCCAAGCAAAGCAAGCCAAGCTCTAAAACCTTCAAAATTTTTGAAATTCCAATTTCTTGCATCGTAGCTTAAATTAGTTGGCATTTGCTCTAAATCAACACAAGAGTATAAAATTCTTGCTAAAAGATCAAAATCTTCATATCCATGGCCTACGAATCGCTCATCATTTCCACCAAGTGTTAAAAATTTATGCTTATTAACCACTACACTAGAAGTAGAACTTGGAGCAAAAAACTTAATCCATTCTTTTTTTCCACTAATCAGATCGTTTTTTATCAAACCATCCCATAATTTTTTATCTTGAGTATAAATAAATTCACTACCTTCTTTATTTAAAAACATAACCGGTAAAGATAAAATATGATTTGGCTTTGAAGCTATTTCTTTTATATCAATAAGTTCTAAAATACATTCTAAGGATTTCCATGATAAATAATAATCCACATCTAAAAACATCACTACATCAGAGTTTGCAAATGATGCACCTAGATTGCGACATTTGCCTTGTGAGAAAAATTCTTTTTGACTTTCATCTTTAAGATAAATATGTCCTTTTTCTTCAATAACACATTTTAAATTATTTTTTAAAGAAGAATATCCTTCAACAAAAATATATTCAATCCTATTATCACTTTTAAATTCACATGCTTTTTGGATAACACGATCTTTTATATAAATCCTTTCCTGACTTAAACCAAAAGGTATAACAATAGAAAGTTTCACATATTTCCTATCGCATAAAGCTGTATGATGCCTACTATTTTTTCATCTTGAGTAACAACTATTTCTTTAATCTTATGTTTTAACATAAGCTCTTCTGCCTCACTTGCCATAGCATTTGCTTCTATAGTTTTTGGATTTTCGCTCATAATTTCTTTAGCTTTAAAATCAAATCTTGGCTTATCATCTGCTCTTAAAGCTCTTCTTAAGTCTCCATCTGTGATAATCCCAACTAGTTTTTCATCCTCAAGTACTATGCAAAGTCCTAATTTACCACTAGTCATCACATCAACTAGCTCATTAAATTCACTCTCAAGACTTACTATAGGTAAGTTACTAGATACCATTAAATCACTCACTCTAGTTAAAAGCTTTCTACCTAAGCTTCCTCCTGGATGAAATAAAGCAAAATCATCTGGTTTAAATTTCCTTGCTCTCATTAAAACTACTGCAATAGCATCACCCATTGCCAATGTAGCAGTAGTTGAGGAAGTTGGAGCAAGTTGAAGCGGACAAGCTTCTTTTTTTACTGATATTTTAATAAAAACATCAGCTTGTTTAGCCAAAGTGGATTTTTCATTACCTGCCATGACAATTAAAGGAATTTTTCTTTTTTTTATTACGGGTATAAGTTTTAAAACCTCTTCAGTTTCTCCTGAATTTGAAATAGCTACAAGCACATCTTCACTCGTAAGCATACCAAGGTCTCCATGTAAAGCTTCACCTGGATGCATAAAAAAACTTGGAGTGCCTGTGCTAGCTAAAGTTGCAGCTATCTTAGCTCCTATGTGACCTGACTTACCCATACCACTTACTACACATCTACCTTTGATAGATAAAATCAACTCAACTGCATTGCTAAAATTTTCATTGAGGCTATCACACAAATCCAAAATAGTTTTAGATTCTATTTCAAAAACTTCTTTGGCTATTTTAATCGCATCTATTTGACTCATCTAAATTCCTATATATTTAATACTACATTAGTTGCAATAGCTATTTGATATAAAATTTGTGTTAGCATGCTAAAGATTTGTAAATTTTGACTATCAACTTTTGGTAAGACTAAAATAGAATCTCCTGCTTTGATATCTGCTGAACTTCTACCACTATATTTAGTCGCTTTACCATTAGCATTAATTACTAAAACTCTTGATATATCAGCCCTATCACTAAAACCACCAGCTAAGTTGATATAATATCTTAATTTTTCTTTATCCATATACACAAATGCACCAGGTATAGAAACTTCACCTTGAACTAAAACAATATTATTTTTACTAGGGACATTCACTATATCACCCTCTTCTAAAACTATAGAATTATACGCTTTAACATTGTCTATAACGATTTGTCCTTTTGGTTGGGCTTGTTTTGCACGCTCAATAAATTCTAATATAGTTTTTGCTTGTGTTGCTCTAATACTAGCTTGTTCAGCATTTACCGAAGAACTTGTTAGTGCTAGTGTCTCAAGCTCTTTAAGCTGGGCTTCTATAAGTTGTTTTTGAGTAGCTGCAACACTTTTTCTAAACACTTGCAAAGCATTAATGTTTGATTGATCATTAACTAAGATCATTTTAGCAAGTTCAGCTAAGGTGGTGCCTTTTTTTACTACCACCGAATGCAAACCGCTATGCTCGCCTTCTATACTGATATTAATATTTTGTGCTGTATAATCAGGTCTAAATTCTATCTCGTCACCATTGTATAATTTCACACCCAAAAATTGCTTTTTACTATAAGCATCTATATGAAGCTTATGATCATCTCTATAGCTTTTTACCACAGCATTAGTTACTATAGGTTTAGCCCCTGCAACCCTTGCTATATCTTCTAAATTTAAAATATCATTACTTAGTTCAAATCTAAAAGGTTTTTGCACATCTCCCTCTACAAAAACATACTTTTGCACACTACCAACTAAAATCACATCTCCCATTCTAAATGGAAAAAGATCAAGTTGTCCTTTAAGTAAAAAATCATATAGATCTACATGTTTTATAACTTTATTATCTCTTAAAATTTGTATATCTCTGAAACTACCATATTCTAAATTTATACCTTTTGCTTTATCTAAATATTGTATGATAGAATCTGAACTTAGACCTTGATAAAGTCCAGGCTGATTAACATTTCCTGTAACAAAAATTGACACATTTTGATAAATATCCATATCTGCATATACATAGACATTACTTTTATAAATTTTATTAATAGCTTTTGTGATAACTTGCACTAAAGCACTATTTTTTACCCCCAAAAGATTAATAGCACCTACTTTTGGTATGAAAATATTTCCTTGAGAATCTACTGTTAAAGTTTGTATAAATTCTACCGCACCCCAAATTTTGATATTTATCCTATCACCTACTGCTAATTTATAATCAGGATTATAAACATGCTGAGTAAATTTAGTAAAATTACCATTAAATAAATGAGCTCCGAAAACTTTAATTACTGAAGCTTGAGTTTGATTAAAATCACTTTGATTACTATCATAATTTATAATTTGTGGTTCTATAGTTGGACTTAATGATTGGTTTTGAATTTTTGCAATTTGAGAAACATCAACTGCAGAAAATAAAAACAAAGGTAAAATTAAAAATAAAAATACTTTTTTCATTAGTATCTATGCTCCTCTATAATCATTTTAATAAATTTAACAATTCCAAAAATTAGGGATAAAATCATAAAAGCCGTGAGTATATTATATAAAGATTCTGGATATTTTGCACTTTGAGGCAAACTTGGGCTTTGAACTATAACTACTTGTTTTATCTTTCTTAAAGCTTCTATTCTTGCACTCTCATAGGCTTTTAAAGCAGCCGTATATGCACTTTCTGCAAAACCAACCTCTATGGTTAAATCTTGAAATTTAGCTGCAAGATCATTAAGTTTTTGAGATGATTTTGGTGATGAAACTTTAGATTTTTCTTTTTGGAGTTGTTTTTTTAAAGCAGTAATTTCACTTTTTATGGTAATAATTTGTGGTGCATTATCATTAATATAACTTTGCATCATTAAAAGTTCCGCCTCTTTGGCAGCTATTTTTGACTCAAGCTCACCAATAAGTTTCAGTGTACCCTCTGCTTGTTTAAGCGGATCAAATACTCCATATTTATTTTGAAAAGCTAAAAGTTCATCTTTAGCCTTTTGATATCTTTTTTTAAACTGCAAAAGCTCTTCTTCAGCAAATTGCATTTGATCTCTTGCAGCTTTATGTGAAATTTCATTGATAAATTTTTCACTTTCTTTAACTATGGTTGAAGCTATTAAATGTGCACTTTGAGGATTAAAACCTTCAACTTCCACACGCAAAAGCCCATTAGCTGAATTTTCTTGAGTAATCTTAACGCGATTTTTATAATATTTTAAAAAATCCTCTTGATCAGCCGATGAGGAAATACTATAAAAAAAATCAAGCTTTTGTTTTTGATATAACTCACGGATTTGAATTTTTTCCTCTAAGATATTTAACATATCTAAAGAGTGAATATAAGATTTCAAATAATTAATATCATCACTTGAAAAAGAATTATTTGTCAAAAGTGCTGCTATACCAGTAATAGCACCGCTATCTCCTGTAGTTGATTTCACACTTAAAACACTTTCACTCACATAGCGATTTGCTGCTATAAAAACATAATAAAATACAACAAATGCTGTTAAAATCAATACAATTTTAAAAGAATTAAATATTTCTAAATTTTTAAATTTTGTCAATAACTCATTTTGCATTTATTTTTCCTTGATATATCGCTATACCTTCATCCACATCATCATATATTGTAGCTTGTCCATCTTGCATAAATATAATTTTATCACACCATTCTTTAATTTCAGCTACATTATGCGAAACCATAATAACTTTTGATTGGCTTAGTTTTTCTTTATAAATTTTAGAACTTTTTTCTCTAAATTTAGGATCTCCTACAGCTCCTGCTTCATCAATTAAATAATAATCAAAGTCAAATGCCATACTTAAACCAAAAGATATTCTAGCACTCATACCAGCCGAATAAGTATTCATAGGTTCATCAAAAAATTTACCAAGTTCGGCAAAATCTTCTACAAAACGAATTTTTTCTTCTAAAGCCTTTCCTTTATAACCATACACTCTAGCCACAAAGCGAGCATTATCTCTTGCTGAAAGCCTATGTTGAAATGCACCTGCTAAACCTAAAGGCCAGGATAATTTTTTATTGGTTATAATTTTACCTCTATCTGGAAGCAAAGATCCGCTTAGAAGCTTCATTAGAGTAGATTTTCCAGCACCATTACGACCCATTAAACCTATACTACAATTTTCAGGAAACTCAAAACTTAAATTTTTAAAAACATAATGTCTACCACCATTACGCAAAGGAAAAGATTTGGTTAAATTAACTAACTTTATCATCGCACTGCTATCAACTTTTCTCTAGTAAAATAATAAAAAAACAAACCTAAAAATAAAATCACACCCAAACATATAATAGGATAGTAATAATTATAATCATCAAGTAATGGATAATTTTGAAAAAAATTATATTTTAAAAGCTCCATAATATGTAAAAGTGGATTATAATATAAAATATCTAAAATAGGTTTTGGAACTATCCATATAGGAAATACAACCAATGCTGTCCAATATAAAACTATATTTAAATAATTTAATGCCATTTTTAAAGGCTCAGCAAAATGTCCTGCTATAGCAAAACACATCCCCATAGCAAAACCAAACACCACAAGTAAAAAAAGCGAAAACATTACCTCTAAAAAATGTTTAGGAATAACTTGCATATGCAAAAACCATCCAGCTAAAAACATCACACAAATAAAAATAGTAAAATAAATACAAAATTCAAGCATAGTTCTAGCAATAAACACATGTATAGGACGAATAGGTTTATAAGCAAAAAGTGCTAAATTTGCACCAATACCATTTAATAGTTGAGTAATAATACTTCTAAACATAAAAAAAGGTATAATACCTACTGCTAAAAACATAAAAATAGAAATTCCTTCTGGCATGATTTGATGGTGAAATTCTCTAATAGCCGCTATAATAGAAGTAATCACCAAAACCACCATCATAGGTTCACCAATCACCCAAAAATAACCCAAATATTTGTTAATACCAAATCTTGTTTTTAACTCTCTAAAAAAAAGAGCATGTATGACATTAAACATAATTTTAGCAAACCTTTTTAAAAATTTTTATATTATACTTTTTTATCTTATATAATATTTAACAAGGTTTAAAAATGAAAAGAAATTTTTTTATAGATTTAGAAAAAATTTTATATAAAAAAGATATTTTCGAAAAAATTCAAGATTTTAATGAATTTTATGAAAATTTTAAAACTAATTTATATGATTTTGATCATACACACAAAGCTATCATTTGTGAAAACTCACAAGTTAAAATCCTTCATCCTATGAAAATAAGGCGTCCAAAAGAAGCAAATAGCACTTTATCTTTAGCTAAAATCTTACATTCAGTCGCACATATAGAATATAGTGCTATAAATTTAGCTTTAGATGCTAGTTATAGGTTTAAAAACTTACCATTGAAATTTTATCAAGATTGGCTTGAGGTGGCCAATGAGGAAATCAAACATTTTTTACTTTTAGAAAAAACTTTAAATGAGTTAGGTTTTAAATATGGAGATTTTTATGCACATGATAATCTTGAAAAAGCCTTATTTTTAACTAAAGATAATCTTGCTCATAGAATGGGTATAGTTCATAGAGGACTTGAGGCAAAAGGACTTGATGCTAATCCTTTTGTTTTAAAAAAACTAAATACAACAAATCATCCCATAAAAAGTTTATTTAACGAGATTTTTACCATTATATTAAATGATGAAATAAAACATGTAAATAAAGGTAATTTTTGGTGGAATTATGCAAAAAACGAAAATGAAAATTATATAAATCTTTGCAAAATATATAAAGATTTTAACCTTTTGGGGAAAATATATAATAAAACAGCTAGAATTCAAGCTGGTTTTAAAGAAATAGAGCTTAAAGAATTAGATGATTTTTATAATAAAAAATAAAGATGGTGGTTAGAGGCAGAATCGAACTGCCGACACGCAGATTTTCAGTCTGCTGCTCTACCGACTGAGCTATCCAACCATTGAATTGAAGTTGTAATTATACAATATTTTTTTTAAAAAAAGTTGAAATTTATATAAAAATACAAATTACTCTGAAAAAGCTCCAAATTTAAATACTTTTTGCATTCTTATAGCCGCTAATTCTCGTTTGTCATATTGTTCTAATTCTTCTATAGCTTTTAAAACATAATCACTTAAATTTTTTATAGCATTTTCTTTATCTCTATGAGCTCCACTTATTGGTTCTTCGATGACATCATCTATTAAACCTTGATTTTTTAAATCATCTGCAGTTACTTTCATCGCTTTAGTAGCAGCTTCTATTTTTGAGGGATCATTCCATAAAATAGCAGCACAACCTTCAGGTGAAATTACGGAAAAAACTGAATTTTTCATCATAGCAAGTTTATCAGCTACTCCTATAGCTAAAGCACCACCACTTCCACCTTCACCTATAACTACTGCTATAGTAATTGTTTTAAGATTACTTAATTCATATAAATTTCTAGCTATAGCCTCACTTTGTCCGCGTTCTTCAGCACCAACTCCTGGATAAGCACCTGGAGTATCTACCAAAAATAACACTGGTATGTCAAATTTTTCAGCCATTTTTGCTACTCTCAAGGCTTTTCTATAACCTTCAGGATGAGGCATACCAAAATTTCTATGAAGCTTATCCTTAGTACCTCTACCTTTTTGCTCGCCTATGACAATAACTTTTTTTCCACCTATATAACCTGCATAACACACAATAGCAGGATCATCTCTAAAAGCACGATCACCATGAATTTCATAGGCATCACTTAATATAGCTTGAATATAATCAAGTGCATAAGGGCGATCTGGATGTCTTGCAAGCTGCAAGCGTTGATAATCACTCAAATTTTTATAAACTTTTTGAGTTTCTTTTTCAAGATTTTTTTCTAAAATTTTTACTGCTTCATCATCGCCTTTGATTTTAGCATTTGCCAAATCTTCATCAATTTGCTGAATATTTTTTTCAAAATCTAAATAAGAAGCCATATTAATCTACTTTTTTGAAAATTACACAACCATTTGTTCCGCCAAAACCAAAAGAATTGCTCATTACTACATTAATTTCACTTTTTCTTGCAACATTTGGTATATAATCAAGATCACAATTTTCATCTGCTGAAATTTGATTGATAGTTGGCGGAAGTATGCCTTGATCAAGTGCCATTAAAGAGATAACAGCCTCAATTGCACCTGCAGCACCTAGGCAATGTCCTGTTTGACCTTTTGTAGAACTCACTAAAGGAATTTGATCTTTAAAAAGCTCTTTAATAGCTGCTGTTTCATTTTTGTCATTTACTGGAGTAGAAGTTCCATGTGCATTAATATAATCTATTTTGGGATTCCCAGCCATTTTTAAAGCTTTTTTCATAGCACGCAATGGTCCTTCTAAGGTAGGAGAAGTAATATGATGTGCATCTGCACTTTCTCCAAATCCAATTAATTCAGCATAAATTTTAGCACCACGCTTTTTAGCTGCTTCGTATTCTTCAAAAACCAAAGCACCAGCACCCTCACCCATAACAAAACCATCTCTTTCTTTATCAAATGGTCTTGAAGCTTTTGATGGATCATCATTTCTAGTAGAAAGTGCTTTCATAGCAGCAAAACCACCTATGCCTACAGCACAAATAGCCGCTTCAGCTCCTACTACAAGCATTTTATCTGCATTACCCAAGGCTATACTTTTATAAGCCTCACCTATAGCATGAGTTCCTGCCGCACAAGCAGTTACACATGAGATATTTGGTCCTTGTAATCCATGCTCAATTGAGATAATCCCACCAAGCATATTAACTAAAGCTGAAGGTATGAAAAAAGGAGTGATTTTGCGTGGTCCACGCTGTGCGCAAGTAACAGAATTTTTTTCAATATTTGGCAAACCACCTATACCAGCTGCTGAAACTACGCCAAATTCTTCTTTATTTAAATTTTCATCAAATTTAGCATCTTCCATAGCTTCTCTAGCTGCTTTAATACCAAGTTGTATGAAACGATCTATCTTTTTGACCTCTTTAGCATCACACACACTCAAAGGATCAAAATTTTTTACTTCAGCAGCAATTTGCACTGGAAAATCAGTGGTATCAAAAAGAGTGATTTTATCAACGCCACTTTTACCATCACAAATAGCTTTAAAAGAACTACCTTTATCTAAGCCAAGAGCATTGATCATTCCCATACCTGTTACTACAACGCGTTTCAAACCGCACTCCTTATTAAAAAATTAAAAATTATTTTTGAAGATTTTCTATATAATTAACAACATCTTCAATTTTTACAAGTTTTTCAGCATCACTATCTGGGATTTCTACATCAAATTTTTCTTCTAAAGCCATAACTAACTCAACAACATCTAAAGAATCAGCACCTAAATCTTCAATAATTTTAGATTCCATTTTAACTGCATCTTCATCTACACTAAGTTGCTCAACAACTACTTTTTTTACATCATCAAAAATTGCCATTTTTATCTCCTAGTTTAAAAAATTAAACCACATTTTACAATAAAAAAATAAATTTCTTGTTTAAAAAGTTAAAAATTAAAGATTATTACGAAAAATTTAATTATATGTGTTTAAATAAAAGCTTATTTTATAACAAAGGAAAATTATGCTTTTTGATAAACTTATAAAAGAAAATAAAAAAATTTGGGATCAATACATCCATCATGAATTTGTAAAAAAACTTCAAAATGGTACTTTAGAAAAAGATGTATTTTTGTTTTATCTAAAGCAAGATTATATCTTTTTAAATAATTATGCAAAATGCTATGCCTTGCTTGCTTTAAATGCAAACAATGCTAAAGAAATTCAATTTGCTATTAAAAATCAAAACTACACTTTAGAAGGAGAATTAGAGCTTCATAGAAGTATTTTAAAACTAGGTATTGATGTAGAAAAACTAGATTATAAAGATGAAAGTTTAACTAATATTGCTTATACAAGATACTTACTAAGTGTGGGACAAAATGGAGATTATTTGGATATGCTGTGTGCTTTGAGTGCTTGTGCTATAGGTTATGCATATATAGGAGAAGAAATTTATAAAGGACTTAATAAACAAAGCTTAGAAAATCATCCTTATAAAGAATGGATTTTAACCTATGCAGGTAAAGAATTTCAAGATGAAATTAAAGAATTTAAAGACTTTTTTAATTCTTATACAAATAGCATTAGTGAAGAAAAATTTAAAAAATTAAATGAAATTTTTTATACTACTGTAAGACTTGAAACAGCCTTTTGGCAACACTCTTTAGAACAAAAAATGCAAATCTAGTCATCAACCAATGATTAGATTTGCTATATTTACTCCTATAAATGCAATAAAATATGCACTTAAACAAGTAAATAAAAATAAATATAAAGTATATTTTTTATTTCCTGATTCTTTGTTAAATACTATAGTAGCTGCAAAGCAAGGGTTGTAAATCATCACAAAAAGTATAAAAGCAACCGCTGTGCTAAAAGGAATGTTGTTTTTTATGGCCTCTTTTAAATCTAAACTAGTTTCATCAAGTTCATCACCTAAAGAATAAAGCACTCCCATGGTAGAAATCATTACTTCTTTAGCAGCTAAACCACTGATCAAAGAAACACTAAGTTTCCAATCAAACCCAAGTGGTGTAAAAATAGGTTCTATAGCTTTACCAAATTGCCCTAAATAACTATATTCTATCTGAATTTCTTGATTTGTAATATCTTGACTATTATTTTTTTGCATAGGAAAATTACTTGCAAACCAAATAAGCAAAGAAGCCATTAAAATAAAAGTTCCTGCTTTTTTAAGATACATTTTAGCCTTGTTAAATACCATAAACCATACTAAATTCCAGTTTGGCATTCTATATTTTGGCATTTCCATTACAAAAGGTTCATCTTGTCCTCTAAAAGCGCTCATTCTTAAAATCTTAGCTGCAATCAAACCCAAAAACGCACCCAAAAGATAAATCCCAAAAAGATAATTCCCAGCTACATCAGCAGGAAAAAACACTCCAACAAAAAGCACATATACAGGAAGTCTTGCACCACAACTCATAAAATTAATAATAAAAAGAGTTAATAATCTATCTTTTTTGTTTTTTAAAGTTCTTGTAGCCATAAATGCAGGCACCGAGCAACCAAAACCCGTAATTAAAGGTATGAAACTTTTACCATGTAATCCAAATTTATATAAAATTCCGTCTAATAAAAATGCAACTCTAGCCATATATCCGGTTGTTTCAAGCAAGGATATACCAAAAAATAAAATCACAATGTTTGGCAAAAAAGTTATCACAGCACCAACTCCACCTAAAACACCATCAGCTAAGGCTGAAGCAATAAGTTCATTGCTAATATTACTTTTTACTATCTCACCTAAAGTAGCAAAAAACATTTCTATGTAATCCATAGGAATTTGGCCTAAAGTAAAGGTTAGCTGAAACAAAGCCCACATAAAAAATAAAAAAATAGGAATCCCTAAATATTTATTAATTAAAATAGAATCAATTTCTTTCGTATGATTTTTATACTTGACACCCTTACTTAAAACTTTAGCACATATACCATTTGCAAAAGCAATAAGTTCTTCTTTAAGAATACTTTCTATATCCTTACTATGATATGCCATATAAATTTTTTCTAAAGCCTCATCAAGTATTTTTCTCAAAGCGTGCGAAATGACTATATTAGCTTCATTTTTAAGTAAAGCAAGTGCTAAATCTTTTGTAGAAAAATCTAAATATGTAATTTCATTTTGATTTAAAAATTCACTTATTTTTGCAAGTTCTTCTTCTATGATATCACTATAAATTCGCTCTTTAGCTTCAAATTTAGTTTCATAAGTTGAAATGATTAAATCCAAAAGTGTATTTAGATTTTCTTTAGTTTTAGCACATACACCAAGGCAAGGTATATTTAGAAGTTGTGACAAAATTTTAAAATCTATGCTGAAACCTTCACTTTTTGCTTCATCTTGCATATTTAAAGCCATAATCATTTTAATTTTAGCATCTATTAAGCTAGCACTTAAAATTAAATTGCGTTCTAAATTTGTAGAATCAAGCACATTTACCACAAGATCAAATTTACCCTTTTTTAAAAATTCTTTTGTGATTTTTTCTTCTTCGCTATAACCATCTAATGCGTAAGTTCCTGGTAAATCTATAAATTTAAACTCATAATTTTTATAAACTAATCTAGCTTCAGCTCTTTCTACTGTAACACCACTAAAATTTCCAACTTTCATATTAGATTTGCAAAGTGCATTTATTAATAAACTTTTACCAACATTTGGTTGACCTACTAAAGCAACGATGATTTCTTTCATTAAAACTCTTTTGAAATTTGTATTATTTTTGCTTCGTTTGATCTTAAAATTACACAAGTCGTATCAAGTTCTACCATAATAGTAGAATTTGCTATAGAAGAGCGAATTTTTTTAACTTTTTTATTTTTTGCAAAACCAAAACTAAAAAGTCTTGCTTGGAGTTGTTTATCTGCTTCAAAACCTACTATAATAGCCTCTTCATTATCTTTTAAAACATCTAAAGTCATGTTTTTCCTTACAAAAACTAAGATGTAATATTATATAAAAAATTAAATTATTTCTTTTTTAAAATAATAAGCAATCTCATTTTGAGATTGCTAAAAACTAAAATCACTTAGATTTTCTAAATTTTGGAGCTTTTTAACTAATTCCCCAGCCTTTTCTAAAGAAAGTGCTATGTTAGCATTAGAAAGAAATTTATCTTTTAATTCATCAAAACTTAAAGGATTATCAAAATTTCCTTTATTAATCAGTACATCTTTTTTAATTACTCTTCCATCATTTAAAACAGCTTCTAAATGTCCTGGAAAGTATTTAGGAAAACCACTAGATTTTTTCTTTTCATAGCTAATTTTTTTGGCAAATTCTATTAATTTGGCTCTATTTAAATCTTCATAAGATTTTAAAGTAATCTTACCATCAAAAAATGCCAAAGCCATTAAAAAAGGCATAGAAAATTTAGCAGCATAAGCACTTTGTGGAGCATATTTTGCTTCGATTGGATCACATATAAATGAAATTGGCACCTCATCTACAAAGCAATGTATGCTTTTGATATCTTGTGCTTTTAAACCATCATTTTTTAAACTCATAGCACAATCAATAAGTCCATGTGCAAAATGACAACACGGATAAGGTTTTAACGAAACTTGCATTACTTGCCAAATTTCATTTAAACCCTTACAAAGCTCATTTTTATCACATTCTTCTTCTAAACCAAAAGTTCTAAAGATATTATCCCTTCCTTCAAATATACTCAAAGGACCGCTCATATTAGCTTTTGCAAAATTTGCTACTAAAATTGCATTTTTCAAAGCATTAGCTATATGTAAAACTTTAGAATTAGATCCATTAGATAAAAACTCATTTACACCGCTTGCAAAACTTCCTGCTAAGCCTAGCGCATTTATGATTTGTTCTTTATTTAAATCAAGCAAAACACAACATGCACTAACTGCCCCAAAAATTCCAGCTATAGCTGTAGTATGAAACCCGCGTTTATGGAAACTTCCTTTGCTTGCTATACCCACTCTAGCAGCAATTTCCCAACCAACAATAAAGGCTTTTAAAACTTTCTTTCCATCTTTACTTACACTAAATCCATAAGTTAAACAAAGTGGAGTTAAAATAGCACTAGCGTGCAAAATAGCTTCAGTATGAGTATCATCAAAATCAAGGGCATGTGCTGCAATAGCATTTACCATCGCAGCATATATTACATCAAGCTTTTTATCTTCACTCCAAATTTTTTCACTAGGATTTATGCTTAAAGCTTCAAAAGCTTTAGTTGCATTTAGCACACAAGATTCATTTTTAGCAGCTAGGGCTGTTCCTAGTGCATCAAGCATAAGCTCTTTTGCTCTTTGCTTTACTTCACTAGGAATAGCTTCATAGTCTAAATTTACGATAAATTCGGCTAGTTTTTCACTTAAATACATTTTTTCCTACTTTAAAATTTCAGAATTTGCAATTTTTTCCAAAAATTCATCTACTAATTTTGGTGCGTATCCTACATAAGTTGTAGCATCCATTAAAACATCAATGTCTTTTTCACTTAAAACCTTACTCACACGCTCATCTTCAAGTAAAACCTCTTTGAAAGTTTTATGATTTTCTATACCTCTCATAGCATTTTCATAAACAATTTCATGTGCGTGTTGCTTACCATAATGATCACTCAAAGCAAACATCACGCGTTCTGCTAATACAAAGCCATTAAGCGTATTAAGATTTTTTAACATTTTGTCTTTTTTAACTTCTAAATCATCAAAGACAAATTTCATATTTGCTAATACTACTGAAAGCATTAAAAACGCTTCTGGCAAAAGCTTCCATTCCATTTTCCAAACTTGACCATCTCTTTCATGCTCATGTCTTTCTATATCGCTTAAAATTGCAATATTTGCTCTTAGAGCATTACTTACCGTTACTGCATTTTCACTTACCGCTGGGTTTCTTTTATGTGGCATAGTAGAGCTTCCTACTTGACCTTTTCCAAAAGGTTCGGCAATTTCATCGATTTCATTATGAGCTAAAATTAAAAGCTGATGTGCAATTTTATTAAAGGTTGCATTTATATTGCCTAAAACATAACCAAGCTCGATGAAACGATCTCTTGCTGGTTGCCAAGAAATATCAGGAACTTCTAAACCTAAGCTTTCCAAAGTAAGTTTTTCTACTTCATTAGCCTTTTCACTCAAACTTGCTTTAGTTCCTACTGCACCTACGATTAATCCCACATATAATCTTTTTTCAAGCTCGTTTATTCTTTCATAATGGCGATTAAGCTCACTTAGCCAAATTGCAACTTTGTGTCCAAAAGTTATAGGTAAAGCTTGTAAAGCTAAAGTTCTTCCCATCATCGCAGTGTTTTTATGCTCTTTTGCGATTTTTACTAAATTTTTAGCTATATCTTTTAAATCTTGCTTAATTAAAGCCATAGCTTCTTTAAATTGCAAAACTATGCCTGTATCTATAATATCTTGAGTAGTAACTCCAAAATGCACATATTCTCCCAAACCATTTTCACAAGCTTTTTCCAAACCACGCACGGTCGGAACTAAAGGATGTTTGGTTTTTTTAAACTCAGCAAAAATAAAATCCATATCCATAAATTTATAATGAGCTTTTTTAGCTATTTCTGTAGCTGCTTCACTAGGGATAATGCCAAGTTTTGCTTGAGCCTTTGCCAAAGCAGCTTCTACATCAAGCCATTTTTGAATTCTATTTTCTTCACTAAAAATAGCCCTCATTGCAGGGGTGCTCCAAGAATCTTGAAGCAACCTCATATCAAATACACTCACACCCATAGCCTATCCTTTAAAAATTTATTTTTTCAAATGCTTGTTTTAAATCAGCAATCAAATCTTTACTATCTTCAAGACCTATGTGAAATCTCACAAAAGGACCTCTAGCACTCCAATCTGTTGCAGTTCTAGGTGGAGTAGTAACGGTAGCTAAACTCTCATATCCACCCCAGCTTGCACCGATTGAAAAATACTCTAAATCATCTACGAATTTAATAGCTTGTTCTTTAGAAATACCATCTGCAAATTCAATAGTTACCATACCATTAGCACCTTTGTGATCACGCATAAAGACTTCATGGTTTAGATGAGTTTTTAATTTTGGATAAAAGATGGTTTTAACTTCTTTTCTACTTTGCAAAAACTCTACTACCTCATCTGCACTTTTTTCATGAGCTTTCATTCTAACATCTAAAGTTCTCATACCACGAAGCACTAAATAACAATCATCTGGACTTGTAGTAAATCCTAAAGCTTCAGGTAATTTGTCAAAATTTTTCCATTCTTTTTCATTAATTACCACTATACCCATAGTAACATCTGAATGTCCACTTAAATATTTAGTCGCAGCAATCACTGAAATATCCACTCCAAGCTCAAGTGGATTTAAAAAATATCCACTTGAATAAGTATTATCAATAGCTACTGGGATATTGTGCTTATGTGCAATTTCACAAAGTTTTGGTAAATCTATGATTTCATAAAGTATAGAGCCTGGACTTTCACAAAGGATTAATTTTGTATTTGGTTTAATTTTTTCTTCCACATCACTTGCATCAGCTTTTAAAAAGTCAATTTCTACACCCATTTTTGCTAAAAATAAATCACAAATTGTTCTAACAGGTCCATAAATAGCATCGGTGATTAAAAAATGAGCATCTTTACTAGCATAATTTAAAAGCACCATAGCAAGTGCTGCAAGTCCTGTTGGGAAAAGTTGCGCTCTATAGCCCCCTTCAAGCTCACAAATTAGTTTTTCAAGCTCAAAATTTGTAGCTGTCCCTCTAGCACCATAACTCAAAACACGATCTGTTTTTCTTAGCTCGCGGTATTTTTGCCAAGTAGCATGATCTTTAAAAAGTATAGTTGATGCACGCATTAGAGTTGGATTGACTGATCTTACTTCAGCGTTTTGATCGCCTCTTCCTAGATGGATTAATTTAGTTTTGTTATTCATTTTTTGCTCCTTTTTATAAATAAACATAAGTCATGATCACATTTACAATAGCAGCTACAAGCATAGGAATAGCTGTTCTTTTTACAACTTGTAATGGACTTACTTTAGCCATAGCTGAAATTGCTAAAATAGCTGGTGCAATAGGTGAAACACATCTACCAAAACCTGTCATAATTTGAATAGGTGCTATCATAGCTATGGTTTCAACTCCAAAAGATTTTGCTATATTTGGGATAAGTGGTGCAAAAGAGAAAAATGCCGCATTTCCAGAACCCATTAAAAATGCACACACAGCAAGCAAAATAGATACTGCTATGATAATAGCAAGCACTCCAAAACCTGCATCTTTTGCAAAACCTATTAAAGTATCTACAAAACCAACTGATAAAAGTCCATTTGCAAAAACTTGACCACAAACAATCAAAGAAACTGTGATTACAAACAAATGTCCCATACCTTTGAAGAAAACCATAATAGAATTTAAAGTATCAATCAAACTTCTATAACGAATGATTTCAAAAATAATTGCTATAAAGGTTGAAATCATCATAGCAACTGGAACATTCATTTTAATGGCAGTAGATGAAGCTGCTTTAACTTCTTCCATAGTAGTAAATCCCATCAAAACCATAATACTATCTAAAACACTACTAAAACCTAAAATCAATACCAAAGGTATAATAGGCAATATTGCATAAATTTTAGGAGGTTTTTTCATCTCTTCTTTTTTGCCATCATGTTCTGATAATTCTTTTTCTATCTCATCACGATTAAAAACAAAATTTTCCTTTTTATCAAAATATTTAGCACAAAAATAAATTGCAATACCTACAGCTATAATAATTGGTATAGTTGTAGGCAACTGATAATGCACAAAATACACAGCTGGATCAATTTTGGCTTTTTCTGCAGCTAAAATTACATTCCCACTACCTGGACCATGGTCAATGTATTGACATATAGCAATAACTGAAAGTGCTGAAAGCTTAGAAACACCTGAACGCACCAAAATAGGATACATTGTAACCATAAGCAAAAGTGCTAAACCTGCATGTGATGGAATAAAAAGCACTAAAAATTGAACTACAAAATATGAAACCAATAATAAAATATATGGGGATTTTACTGCTTTTAAAGGTTTTTCAAATACTTTAAATAAAGCATAACTAGCACCCACATGATCCATATATGCAGAAAATCCTGCTATACACATCAAAGTTAGTCCAAGTCCTGCTAAAGTACTTGACATATTTGTATTAACCACTTGAAAAATATCAAAAAGACCTAAATGTAAAGATTTATTTTCACTAATTATAGGAGAAAGACCAAAAATTCCCGCTAAAGATAGTAACAATAAACCACTCAAAAGCAACGCCATATGAGCGTTGATTTTTTTATAAAGCATAAAAACTAATAATACTACAGAACATCCTGCAAAAAATAAACCCAACATGCTCTATCCTTTATGAGCAATAACCTCTATCTCCACTTTTGCCCCCTTAGGAAGATCTTTTACTGCAAAAGCACTTCTAGCAGGATATGGAGCTGCGAAAAATTCAGAATAAACCTCATTGAAAGCTAAAAAATCATCAATATTTGCTAAAAAGCAAGTGGTTTTAACTACATTATTAAAATAAAGATTATTTTCTTCTAATATAGCCTTGATATTTAACAATGATTGCCTTGTTTGCTCTTTTATATCTTCACTTTCAATATTGCCACTTTCAGGATTAATTGGAAGTTGTCCTGAAATAAACAATAAACCATTTGCTTCTCTATAAGCTGAATATGGTCCTATAGCTTTTGGATAATTTGCCATGATTTCTCCTTGTAATTTTAATTTTAATGTAATATAATATTATCATCATAATAATAAATTGTCAATATTTTTTATCATGATAATAATTTTTTTTATTATGATAAATACTAACAACTTTGATGAAATATTTTGTAAAATAACAAAAAACAACAAAAAGGTCTAGATCATGGATGAACAACAAAAAGAATTATTTATAAAATTAACTCAATTTTTAGGACAAGTACTTGGGAGTAATTATGAGATAGTGTTTCATGTAATTTCTGAAGAAGGTTCGTATATAGCAGCTATTGCAAATAATCACATAAGCGGTAGAACCATAAATTCTCCTTTGACTTCATTTGCAAGCGAACTTATACAAGAAAAAGAATATTTAAATAAAGATTTTTTATGTGATTATAAAGCAAAAGTAGGCAAATCTAAAATAGTTACAGGATCAACTTTTTTTATCAAAAACCAAAATAAAATTGTAGGAATTTTATGCATAAACCATGATACTACAGAAATTCGTAGTGCTATTAGCAAAATCATAGAACTTGAAAAAATCAACGATTTTAGTGACTTATTAAACATTCAAAACCAAAACAATGTAAATTTACATAATATGAGTAATATAGAAACACTTAGTCATTCTATAGAAGATATTTTAGCTGAAAATATAGATTTAAAATATTTAAATTCAGGATATAGTTTAAGCACTGAACAAAAAGATGAAATAATCAAAAATCTTCATTCAAAAGGAATATTTAATATAAAAGGAAGCATACCTATAGTAGCTAAATCTTTGAATATATCAGAACCTAGCGTTTATAGGTATTTACAAAAGCTTAAAAAATAATTTGCGAGATAAGATAACTAGCAATTGTCGCACTAATAATCAAAACAAAACCAGGTCTTAAATAGGAATGATTAATAACAAATTTTCCTATTTTTGTTGTCCCTGTTCTATCAAAAGATACACAAGCAATTTGATTTGCACCTGGCACTATAAAATCCCCACATACGCAAGGATAAAGCACAATAAGAATTTGAGGTGGAATTCCCAAACTTACCCCTAAAGGCATTAAAGCAGCTACAGTTGCTGAAGGAGAAAAAATCACCATAGAAAAGGCAAATAAAGCCACTCCAAATAAATACGGATAATCCTCTACAATATGCGATAAAGAATCACTAAATAAAGGTTTATAAGCTTCAAAAAATGTCCCCGTCATCCAAGCTATACCAAAAACTCCCACAACTCCTATAAGTCCTGATTTAAATACAGAAGCTTCGCCGAGCTTATTAGCAGAAACTTTAGCAAAAAGCATAATTAAACAAGCCGTTGCAAGCATAATCATTTGGATTAAATTTGGAGTAGAAAGTCTTTCTATATCACCATTTGCAAGCTCATAATGAGGTAATAAATTTGTAAAAGTTCCAAAGAAAATAATAGTTAAAATTCCCAAAGAAAAAATATATAAAGATCTTTTTGCCATAGGATCATGCTCGCTGTCTTTATTTTGCAATTCTTCGTTTAAAAAATGATACTCTCTTGCTTTTATCCTTCTTTGAAATTCCTCATCTTGCTCAAGTTCCTTACCTCTTTTATACACACTCAAACACGCAAAAAATACCCCTATAAAAAACGCTGGCAAACTTACCATTAGAATTTGCACTATCGTTGTACCGCTAAAAGCCAAAATAGCCACCATAGCAGCAGTAGCAGCACTCATAGGAGAAGCTACAACCCCTATACCTGCGGCTACAACCGAAACCGAAAGTGCTCTTTCTGGACGAATTTTAGCATCAGCTGCAACTTCTGCAATTACTGGATAAATAGAAAAAGCTACATAAGTAGTTCCACAAAATATTGTAAAAATAGAGCTAATCAAAGGTCCCATAAAAACAATAGCTTGAGGTTTTTTCTTTAGAATTTTTTCTGCTATTTTTACTAGCAAATCAAGTCCACCTGCACTTTGTAAAACACTCACACAAGTAATCACAGCAAGTATAATAAACACAACACTCACAGGAAGTGAAGCTGGTTGCATACCAAAGACTAAAACCAAAATACACATACCAAGCCCACCTGCAACCCCAAGTCCTATACCACCATATCTACCACCTATGGCTATCATAGAAAAAATAATGAAAAATTCTAATATAAAAATAATATCCATTAATCTTGTGCCTTATATTGTTCCAAAAGCTCTTTTGCGTGTTTAATTTGCTCTAGAACCACCCTAGTTCCTGTACCACCATAAGAAAGCCTTGCATCAACACAAGTTTCTAAGGCAATTGCTTGATAAATATCTTCTTGAATATTTTTATTAAACTGATGAAATTCCTCCATGCTAAGCTCTTCAAGCATTTTTCCATGTTTAATGCAATAATTCACAGCCAAACCTACTATACTATGAGCTTCTCTAAATGGTATATTTTTTCTCACTAGATAATCAGCCATATCTGTGGCATTTGAAAAACCTTTTGCAGCTGCAGCTCTAGTTTTTTCAGCATTTACTTGCATTTTTTCTATCATAGGGGTTATTATTTTTAAACTAGCCATTAAAGTATCCATAGAGTCATAAACTTGAGCTTTATCTTCACTCATATCAGTATTATAAGCAAGTGGAATACCTTTCATAATTGTAAGCATAGCCATAACATTACCATACATTCTACCTGTTTTGCCACGCATTTTTTCAGCAACATCGGGATTTTTCTTTTGAGGCATTATGCTTGAGCCTGTGCAAAAATCATCGCTTAATTCTATAAATTTAAAATCTTGACTTGAAAAAAGTACAAGCTCTTCACAAAAACGACTAAGATGCATAAAGCACATTGCTGCTACAGAAGTAAATTCAATCATATGATCTCTATCGCTAACACTATCAATACTATTTTCCGTTGGTTTAGTAAAACCTAATTCTTTGGCACAAAAATGTCTGTCTATATCAAATGTAGTTCCACCAAGAGCAGCTGCTCCTAAAGGACACTCATCCATTCTTTTATGCAAATCTTCAAAACGAGAATAATCCCTACTTAACATCCAAAAATACGCCATAATCCAATGTGAAAATAAAATAGGTTGGCCTGTTTGTAAATGTGTATAACCTGGCATAATAGCTTTGATATTTTTCTGAGCCTGATGAATAATTTCTTCTTGCAAAGCAATGATTTGGCTTAAAATTTCTTTAATAACAGCCCTCATATGCATTTTTGAATCAAGCGTAGTTTGATCATTTCTACTTCTTGCGGTATGTAGTTTTCCACCCAATGGACCTACAATTTGTGTCATTCTTTTTTCTACAGCCATATGAATATCTTCATCAGCTATATCAAAAACAAAAGTTCCATTTTGAATTTCTTCTCTAACTTGTTCTAAACCCTTGATAATAGTTTTTGCTTCATCCTCTTTTATGATGCCTTGTTTTGCAAGCATAGTGCAGTGGATTATACTTCCTTGTATATCAAAAGGAGCAAGTCTAGGTTCAACTAACAATGAAGCAGTGTATTCTTCAACTAATTTATTTGTGGGCAAATCAAAACGCCCACCCCATAATTTCTCTGCTTTTTGCGACATATTTATCCTTTTATTTGCAAATCAAAGGATAATTTTATAATTTTTATTTTTTCAAAGAGTTTAACTTTTATTTCTTTTGAAAATTTTTAATACACCAAAAGCTATTTTTTTAAAAAAACTTTTTTTAGAGTGCTTTGTTAAAAACTCTACTATATCACTATGCCCAAACATTAGTGCAAAAGTAAAAGGCGTCATACCAAGACCATTATTTTCATCTATATTTGCTCCATATTCAACCAAAAGCTTACACATAGGTAGATACCCTTTAAAACACACCCCAGCTAATGGGGTTTGTCCTTTATCATTTTTCTCATCTACACTAGCATTATTTTCTAGTAAAAACTTAGCACATTCATAAGCGTTATGATAACTTGCAAGCATTAAAAGACTATCACCTTTATGATTTTTTAAATTTACACTCAAACCTGCTTCTATCATGATCTTTAAATTTTGTAAATCATTTTTTCTTGCAAAATCAAAAGCCATAGTACAAAGTTCTTGAATTCTTTTTTCTTCTTCATCACTAAACATATTTTTCCTTTATAATCTTTAGTTTGCCACTTTAAAAGTGGCAAGTAAAAATTACATTTTTAAAGCTTTTTTAACACCATTTGCATATTCACTTGAAATTTTTTCAAAATGACTTAATGCTCTTTGTATGATTTTTTCTTCAACTCCATTCATAGAAGCTGCTATATTTTTAAATAACTGCTCTTTTTGATTTTTATTCATTATGTTAAACAAGGCTCTTGGCTGGGTGTAAAAATCATCATCAAGTGGAATATATCTTTGTGCGCTACCTTCAAGAGTTAAATCAGGCTCAAGATAGCTTTTATCTTCTTTTGGACTATCATCATAACTATTTGGTTCATAATAAGCTGAACCATTTTTATAAGTATCAAAATTCATAGCTCCTGCTACATTATAAGTATTTACTTCGCTTTTTGCACGATTAACTGGCAATAAATGATAATTTGTCCCTATACGATATCTTTGTGCATCAGGATAAGAAAAGATTCTAGCTTGTAGCATTTTATCAGGACTAAAACCAATACCAGGAACGATATTGCTTGGGCTAAATGCAGCTTGTTCTACTTCATTAAAGTAATTTTTCACATTTTTATTTAGTACCAATTCTCCTACTTCAATTAAAGGCACAATGCTATGAGGCCAAACTTTAGTTAAATCAAAAGGATTAAAACCTAGTTTTTCTGCTTCATCTTCTTTTAAAACTTGAATTTGGAAAGTCCATTTTGGAAAATCTCCTTTTTCTATAGCTTCATATAAATCTCTTTGATGACTTTCTCTATCATTAGCTATTAAATTTGCAGCTTCTTCATTAGTTAAATTTTTAATGCCTTGCCTTGTTTTAAAATGAAACTTCACCCAAAATCTTTCGTTTTTATCATTAATCAAACTATAAGTATGACTTCCAAAACCATGCATATGGCGATAACTTGCAGGAATTCCTCTATCACTCATTAAAATGGTTACTTGATGTAAGCTTTCAGGGCATAAAGTCCAAAAGTCCCATGCAGCATTATTACTTCTTAAATTATTTCTTGGATCTCTTTTTTGAGTGTGAATAAAATCAGGAAACTTATATGCATCTCTTATAAAAAATGTTGGGGTATTATTACCTACCAAATCCCAATTTCCTTCTTTGGTATAAAATTTAATTGCAAAACCACGCACATCTCTTTCTGCATCAGCTGCACCCATTTCACCTGCAACGGTTGAAAATCTTATAAATAAGGGTGTATTTTCTCCAAGCTGTAAAACTTTTGCTTTAGTGTATTGAGAAATATCTTTAGTAATTTTAAGCTCTCCATAAGCACCACTTCCTTTTGCATGCACTGCTCTTTCTGGAATTCTTTCTCTATTTTGATGAGCAAGTTTTTCAAGTAAAATATAATCTTGCATTAAAAGCGGTCCTTTAGCACCTGCACTTAATGAATTTTGATTATCCACAACTATATTACCAAAATCGTTAGTTAATTTCTTCATTGTTTATCTCCTTATATAAATAATAATTTTTATTATTTAATAAATTATATCTATAAAAAATTAAAATAAAATTAATTAATAAATTTTATTATTTAAAGGCATAAAAATTATTATTTTTTCAAATATAATATTTTTTTAAGCATAAATATTTTCTTTTTGTAATAAAATTGTTAAAAATAAGATTATTTATTCTTATTTAAAAATTTACTACAACATTCTAATAACAAAAAAAAGGAGGGGGATTCATGGACAAAGAAACACGCACATATTACATTAAATTGGTAAAATTTCTAGCTGAGGCTTTAGGGAGAAATTACGAAATAGTTTTACATGATGTAAGTGAAGATGGAACTAATATAGCAGAAATTGCTAATAATCATATTAGCAAAAGAACCATAAATTCACCTCTTAGTGGTTTTGCAATAGAAATGATTAAAAATAAAATCTATTTAGAGCGTGATTATATAACACATTATAAAACCTCTGCTAAAAACTCACAAATAATGTCAGGTTCTACTTTTTTTATCAAAAAAGATGAAAAGCTTGAAGGCCTACTTTGTATTAATCACGATACTTCAGCTTTTAAAAAGATTTCTGATGAAATTCTAAGTCTTGGAAATATATATGATAATACTTATGAGCTTACCGAGCAAGACAACAAAGAATATATAAAATTTGATTTAGAAGAAATAGTAGAAGATATTATCGGTACAAGCATAGATAATTTTAAAAATAAAAATTTAAAACCAAAAGAAAAACAAAAAATGATAGCAGACTTATACAAAAAAGGTATTTTTAATGTAAAAGGTGTCATCCCTAAAGTTGCTGAACTTTTAAATATTTCAGAACCTAGTGTTTATAGACATTTACAAAAGATTAAATAATAAAGGTTTTTAAAAAAAATAATTTTTGATACAATTACATTAAATTTCAATAAAAAAGGAAAAATATGGCTGATGAAGCATTAGATGAACAAACAGAATCAAAGAAAAAAGGTGGCAATACTTTAGTAATTATAATAGTAGTATTTTTATTTGTATTTTTACTTGTTATTGTAGGAGCAATTGCTTATTTAATGTTTAGCGGAAATTCTGAAGAAAATCCAGCTCCACAAGCTGAAGAAAATGCACAAGTTGCCCAAACTCCTAAAAAAACAAATGCCGTATCAACCAGAGGGAGTGATTATACAAATATTGGTATTATGTATCCTTTAGCACCTTTTACATTAAATTTGCTTAGTGATGGTGGATCAAGATATGTAAAATGCACGATACAGCTTGAACAAAATGTTGAAACTTTAACTCCTGAGCTTGATAAAAAAGTTGCTATTATTAGAGATATTATCATTAGAACGCTTACCTCAAAAACTTTTGAAGAAGTAAGCACAACCAAAGGTAAAGAAAGATTAAAAGATGAATTAACTGGTAAAATCAATGAGGTTTTAACCGATGGTTTTATCAAAAATATTTATTTTACTGACTTTGTTGTTTCTTAATGATTGGATGTGATATAGTCGTATGCTCTCGCATAGAAAAAATTTACAAAAGACACAAAACGCTTTTCTTGGATAAATTTTTATCCAAGCAAGAGCAAACTTATATTAAAAACACCAATACTTTAGCAGGATTTTGGGCTATAAAAGAAGCAGCTTCTAAAGCTTTAGGAGTAGGAATTTCAAAAGAATGTTCATTTTTTGACATCATTATTTTTAAAGATAAAAAAAATGCCCCTCATATTAAATTTTCTACAAAAGTTATGAAAGAATTTAATATAAAATCAACAAGCGTAAGTATAGCTCATGATGGTGGATTTGCTATAGCTGTAGTTGCTATAGAAAAAAATTAAGCAAGGAATAACCTTGCTTTTTACATATAAAGACCACCATTTACTTTTAAAATTTCACCAGTAATATAAGAAGAATGATCACTTAATAAAAACGCCACAGATTGAGCTACTTCACTAGCATCTGCAAAGCGTTTTAAAGGGATATTATTAATATAATTTTGTTTTATTTCATCACTTAAAACTTCAGTCATATCGCTTTTTATAAAGCCTGGAGTAATACAATTATATCTTATATTTCTAGCAGCACCTTCTTTTGCAAAAGACTTTGTTAAAGCTATCATACCACCTTTACTAGCACTATAATTAGTTTGGCCTGCATTACCCATTTCTCCAACTATAGAAGCGATATTTACAACTGCTCCAAAACGCTTTTTACTCATCGTCTTTAATGCTTCTCTGCAACCTAAAAAGCTTGAATTTAAATTAGCATTGATTACATTTGAAAAATCTTGCATACTCATTCTAAGTGCTAATTTATCATTTGTAATACCTGCATTATTAACCAAATAACTAAGCTCACCATCACTTTCAACAATAGTAGCTATAGCACTTACAAATTCTTCTTCAACACTTGCATCAAATTTAATCACCGCTGCAATGCCACCATTTTTTTCTATTTCTTCTTTCAAAGCATCGGCAAGTTCAGGTTTGCTTCTATAATTAATCCAAACTTTTAAACCATAACTTGCTAATTCTTTAGCTATTGCAGCACCTATACCTTTACTTGCACCTGTTATTAAAACATTTTTTCCACTAAATTTCATTGTTCTCCTTTGAATTAAAATAAAGCCTCATCCATTTCTTTTGGGATGGGCAAATTTAAAATTTTAAGCACACTTGGTGCTATATTACTAAGCCCCATATCTTCTTTGAGCTTATTCACTCCTTTAGCCTCTACAAAAGCAAAAACATCAAAGATAGTGTGATTAGTAAGTATATTTTCATTTTCATCCCTCATCGCTTCGCAATTTCCATGATCTGAAGTGATAATAAAAGCATATCCATACTCTCTTGCTTTAGTTATAACCCTACCCAAACACTCATCCACACATTCTACTGCACTTATAGCTGCATTAAAATCACCCGTATGTCCTACCATATCACCATTTGCAAAATTTACTACGATAAAATCCATACCATTTTCTATACCCTTAAGTACCTCATCTGTAACTTCTTTAGCACTCATTTGAGGTTTTTCATCATATGTTTTTACTTTAGGGCTTGGAATTAAAACTCTAGTTTCATTGTATTCTAACTCTTCTTTTCCTCCATTAAAGAAAAAGGTTACATGAGCATATTTTTCAGTTTCAGCTGTGTGAAGTTGAGTTAAATTTGCATTAGCTATTACAGAAGCTAGAGTATTGTTTAACTCTTCTTTTTCAAACATCACAGGCAACTTAAAACTCTCATCATATAAGCTCATGGTGATAGCATTTTCCACAAGCACTTCTTTTAAAAATTCATTAAAACTTTTTTGGGTTAAAGAAGCAACCAATTGACGCATTCTATCGTTTCTAAAATTGATAAAAATCACACCATCTTCAGCCTTAATCCCATCAAAAGTTTGACTAATAACTGGGGTTAAAAATTCATCTGTGATATTTTCATCATAGTTTTTTTGTATAAATTGCACAAAATCATCACATCTTGGCGCTTTGGCAAATAAAGCATCATAATAAAGTTTTATTCTATCATAACGCTTATCTCTATCCATGGCATAAAATCTTCCTGATAAAGAAGCAAAATCAACCCTTTCTTTTTCGCAAAATTCTTGTAAAGATTTTATAAATTCTAAACCTGAATTTGGCGGACAATCCCTACCATCGCTAATTGCGTGTGCAAATACTTCTTTATTTTCTTGTTTGCAAATTTTTAAAAGTTCATTAAAATGCGTATGCATAGAATGCACGCCACCATCACTATAAAGCCCTATGATATGCACTCTTTTACATTTTTGTAATAATTCTTTTAAAGCCTTATTATCTTTTAAAGTATCATTTTCTATAGCTTTATTTATCTTAACCAAATTTTGATAAATTATACGGCCACTTCCTATACACATATGCCCTACTTCGCTATTGCCCATTTGTCCTTCAGGCAAGCCAACTGCTAAGCCACTTGTTTTTATCAAAACATTAGGAGTATTTTTAAAAAGCTTGTCATAAGTTGGTTTTTTAGCATGAAAAAAAGCATTATAGTTTGAATTTATATTATGTCCTATACCATCTGTGATTATCAAAATACATTTTTGACTCATTTTTACTCTTTTTTATAATTTATTTAATATGATTTTACTAAAATTATGCTTTTAAAAAACAAATACAAGGTTAAAATTTTGCTTTATCTTACAGAATATACAAATTATATGTTTTTTTCTTATATTAGCGTGCGTGCTGGTTTTGCATTTTTCATTGCTTTATTTTTGAGTTTATATTTAATGCCAAAATTTATTAAATGGGCTCAAAATAAAAAAGCAAACCAACCTATTTATGAATACGCTCCACAATCACATAAGGCTAAATCTCATACCCCTACTATGGGCGGACTTGTTTTTATCTTTGCCACCATCATAGCTAGTGTTTTCAGTGCTGATTTAAACAATAGCTTTGTTATTGTTGGATTATTATGCTTAGTGTTATTTTGTACTATAGGTTTAGTAGATGATTTGGGTAAAATTTTAAAAAAAGACAATCATGCGGGTCTTAGTCCAAAAATGAAACTTTTAGGGCAATTTAGCGCTGCTTTTATATGTGTTTTATTACTATATTTTTTTAATATAAATACTGAATTTTATCTACCATTTTATAAGTATGCTATTTTTGATGGCAGTGTATTTATGCTATTTTTATGGGTTTTAGTTATTATCTCAAGTTCTAATGCTGTAAATTTAACCGATGGACTTGATGGTCTTGCAACCGTGCCTTCTATATTTTCCCTCTTAAGCCTTGGAGCTTTTTTATATTTATGTGGAAATGCTATTTATAGCTCTTATTTATTTTTACCTAAAGTTCAAGGTCTAGGAGAACTTGTTGTATTAACATCAGCATTAATTGGCGCTTTAATGGGCTTTTTATGGTATAACTGCTATCCTGCACAAGTTTTTATGGGAGATAGTGGAAGTTTAAGCATAGGTGCATTTATAGGCTATCTTGGCATAGTAAGTAAAAATGAAATTTTACTTTTACTCATAGGCTTTGTATTTGTTTTAGAAACCATTTCAGTGATCTTGCAAGTAGGAAGTTTTAAAATTTTTAACAAAAGAGTTTTTAAAATGGCGCCGATTCACCATCATTTTGAAAAAATAGGTTGGGTAGAAAATAAAATCATTGTGCGTTTTTGGATGATAGCCTTACTTGCTAATATCATAGCATTAATTAGTATAAAGTTAAGATAATGAAAATTTCACTTTTTGGATACGGAAAAACAACCAAAGCTTTTGCACAGCGTTTTGGAAATTGCGATATTTATGATGATCATTTTACAAGCATTAGTAAAGATGAATTTGGAAATACTCTTTTACCACCTTGTGAATTTGATCCTTTAAAGAGTGATTTAGAAATACCAAGTCCTGGTTTTCCTAATGATCATTTTCTTGTACAACAAGCAAAAAATTTAAGTAGCGAGTATGATTTTTTTTATGATGGTATGCCAAAAAGTGTTTGGATAAGTGGTACAAATGGCAAAACTACCACTACCCAAATGTCGCACCATCTCTTAAAACATATCAATGCACAAATGGGGGCAAATATAGGAATCCCTTTAGCACAAATGGATACTAATGCAAAATTATGGATTTTAGAAAGTTCCTCGTTTTCGCTTTTTTACACCAAAATAGCCAAACCTGAAATTTACGCACTTTTACCTATTACGCCAGATCATCTTTCTTGGCATAAGATTTTTAAAGCTTACGAGCAAGCAAAACTTAGCGTGCTTGATAGAATGAATGAAAATGATGTTGTAATTTTGCCCAAAAAATACGAAAATTATCCAACTCATGCCTATGTTGTAAGCTATGAAGATGAGCAAGATTTAGCTAAAAAAATGCAAATTGATATTGAAAAAATTAACTTCAAAACTCCTTTTTTACTAGATGCAATAATAGCACTAAGTATAGAAAAAATCATACTTGATCGTTGTTCGTATGAACTTTTAAATGAGTTTAAAATAGAAAAAAATAAACTTGAAGAGATATTTGATTGCAAAAATAGACTTTGGGTAAATGACACCAAAGCAACAAATCTTGATGCTACTTTAGCAGCACTAAAACGCTACAAAGATAAAAAAATTCATCTTATCATAGGAGGAGATGATAAAGGGGTTGATTTAAGTACTTTATTTTCTTTTATGAAAAATCTTAACATAGAGCTTTATGCCATAGGTAAAAGCACAAACAAAATGATAGATTATGCTAAAAATGCAAACTTAAAAGTACATTTTTGTGAATTTTTACCTAATGCAGTTGAAAAAATCAATCAAAACCTAGCTAATAATGAAGTGGCTTTGCTAAGTCCTGCTTGTGCGAGCTTAGATCAATTTAAGTCCTACGAAGAAAGAGGTAATGTTTTTAAAGAATGCATTAAAAAGTTATTCTAAAATATCTTTTTGTATTTGTTTTAATAAAAATTGACAAAAATTTAAAAAATTTTCATTAAGCTCTTTGTTTTTATGATAAATTATAAAAAGCTCCCTTGAAATTTTAAAATTTTTTAATCTCACTTGAAATAATTTTTTATTTTCCAATTCTTCCTTGACACTAAATTTAGGCAATACTGCTAAAAAATTTCCTTTTTTTACTAATTCCTTAATCATAGCGGTAGAATTTAGCTCATATATTAAATTTAATGTCACATTTTTTGGTAAGGCACTTAAAAAAACTTCTTTAGCTCCAGAACCTTTTTCTCTACTTAACCATTGATAATTTTTCAATTCATCAATAAAACATTCATTTTTAAATTCATTACGACTAACTACTATAAGCTCATCATTACAAATTTTGATTTTTTCTAAATCTTTATCTTTACAAATTCCTTCAATAATACCCAAATCAATCTCTTTTTCTAAAACACTTTTTATAATATTTTTACTATTATCCAAAGATAATTCTAATTTAATCTTATCATTTTTATGATTTAAAACATTTGCCATTAAAAAAGTTCCTATATTTTGGCTCACTTTTATATTCAACTCGTAATTCTCATCATTTTGCATCATTTTTTCAATGCGCTCAAATTCTAAAATTAAAGGTGTGATTTGTTTTAAAAAAACCTTTCCTTTTTCATTTAAGCTTAAAAATTTAGCATTTCTATCAAAAAGCTTGGTGTTTAAACTTTTTTCAAGTTCAAAAATAGCTAAAGACAAAGCAGATTGAGTTATATTTAATTCTTTGGCACAAGCTCTTAAATTCAAATTTTTACTTAAAGCTTGAAAATATTTAATTTGTTTAAAAGTCATTATTTCCCTTGATAAATATTTTTAATCATTATAACAAATAAAATTAATTTTTCTTATCATAAAAAAATAGCTAAAATTATAAAAAAACAAAAGGATAAATATGCATACTAGACATAAAAAAATATACAAAGGTCGTAAATTTGAAGGGTTTTTATTATTATTTGTTTTAGCATTTTGTGCTTATGCCATTTCACAGCTTAACTTCTTTAAAAATATAGGGATTTCTGCGTTGATTATAGCAGTATGTCTTGGAGCTTTAATAGGAAATTTTGCACACCAAAATGCAAATTTACTAAAAAAAACAGGTGTTTTGGGTATTGCCACTAAAGAAATTTTAAGGCTTGGTATTATTCTTTATGGTTTTAGAATTACATTTAATGATATTCAAAAAGCAGGTTTAGAAGGCATAACTTTAGCTTTTATCATAGTATTTTCTACATTTTTTATAGGACTTATCCTAGGAAAATTATTCAAACTTGATTTAAAAGAGAGTATTTTAATTAGTAGTGGTTCAAGTATATGTGGGGCTGCTGCTGTAATGGCAAGTGAAAGCATAGTAAAGGGTGGATCCTCAAGAGTTGGAGTAGCAATTTGCACCGTTGTAGTTTTTGGAACCTTGGGAATGTTTTTATATCCTTTAGCTTGGAATCTTGGCTGGTTTGATTTTTTTAATACCGAACAAATGGGATATTTTATGGGAGCTACTTTACACGAAGTTGCACACGCAGTTGCAGCTGGTGAAGCTATCAAAGCAGGCGATGGTGCTGTGATTGAAAAGATGATTAGAGTTTTAATGCTAGTTCCTTTTTTAATATTTTTAGCGTTTTATTCTTTGAAATTTTTAAACAAAGGAAAAGAAAAAATATCTATTAAAAACAATATTCCTTACTTTGCTCTATTATTTTTAGTTGCAAGTGTTATTAGCTCTTTAGATATATTAAACACACCTTTTGCTATAAAACATATTAAATCAAATATTGAAACTATAGACACTTTATTGCTTTCTATATCTATGGTAGCACTTGGTGTTAATATTCATAAAGATGTTATAAAAAATGCAGGATTAAAACCTTTCTTAATGGCATTTATACTTTTTATATGGCTTATAGCTTCTGGGATTTTTCTTATCAATATTTTGATGTAACTATCCTAGTTTAAAAACTAGGATAAATATTAATATTCATTTATATAATTTTTCTTATTTTAAACTAAATATTTTATTTTTATTCTTATATTTTTTACTTTATGTTACTAAATGATACAATAAATTATATTTTATTAATTTTATATTTATTTTTTTATATTTTATATTTAAATAATATTATAATTACAATGAAAATATTAATAAAAGGAGCTAACATGTTTACGCCAAAATCAAAATATGAATTAGTTGCCCTTGTAAGAGAAGAGCTTATAGCTTTGAGCGAAATTGATGTAAGTTTAATTACTGATATGTCTTATTTGTTCTATTACTCCACTAGAACTGATTTTTCTGGTATAGAACAATGGAATGTATCAAATGTTAAAGATATGTCTTATATGTTTTATTGTTGCAAAAATTTTAATAGCGACATTTCAAAATGGAATGTTAAAAATGTTGAAAATATGGAAGGAATGTTTTTTGATTGTGAAGCATTTAATCAAGATTTATCTTCTTGGAATATGTCTAATGTAAAAGATACAAAATATATGCTTTGTAATTGTATTAAATTTAACCATAAGGTTGAAAATTGGGATGTGCATAATGCCATTACAATGGCACATATGTTTGAAAATTGCAAACAATTTAATCAAGATTTATCAAGATGGGATGTGCATAATGCAAAAACGATGGCATTTTTACTTCATAATTGCACCAATTTTCATCATGATGTTAAAAAATTAGATATTGACAAAAATTGCAATATCCAAAAAATGTTAGGCCATGAAGAAATTCAAAACAAATACGCCTTAAAATATTAATCATAGGTAAGCTACTTGGCTTACCTATTTGATTATCCAAAACACTATAATATAATCTGATAACTTGCTCTAAAATCCTTAGAAAATATTATAAATATTCTTAGCAAAAAACCAATTAATATTACATCACCAAAAAACCTATCATTAGTATAGTAACTTCACTAAAATATCAACTAAGTCTTTAATTCTATTTTAAATTTGAGATTTTAACTCATTGCTTAACAAACAAAAAATTATAAATATTTCTTATAAGAGTTGAAATTACACTTCTAGGTGATTTTTCTTGTAAATTTATAATATCTAGATTTTATTTTTTGAGTAGTAATTAACATTTTATTATAATTATCCACATCACAAGAAAAATAATACAAATTTCTATCACAAATCATATCAAAAACATAAGCGTAAAATAATAGAAATTTTTTTAATATTAATCTTACTACTAAAAAGCAGTTCAAATATTATAAACAAAAACATCAATGCTAAGCCACATAATAAGAATGATATTTAAAAATTAAAAATAAAATTTCAGAAGTAATTTTTCAGTTACATAGATAATAAGCAAAATCCAAACAAATAAAAATCGTTTGGAATCTTTTAATATGTATGAATAAATAATTCAAAATCTTTGATAATACATTTTTATCGTATCAATAATAAAGGTTTTTTAGCTTTAGTTAAAATCTCATTTGTCAAACTACCAAATAAAATACTTTTTAACCAATGGTGTGAATAAGCTCCCATAATCAACAAATCTATATCATTTTGCTCACCAAAATCAAACAATGCTTGAGTAATATCGCCATTTAAGTGCTGTGTTTGCACACTTAAACTTGCTTCTTTAAAAATTTGACTCACTTGAGCTAATAACTCACAAGAAGCTTTTTCATCTTTGGATACATTTACCACATAACGCTTAGCTTCTTTAAAAATAGGCTTTTTAATAGCTTGCTCTATAGCCTTTTTAGCCAAATTACTTCCATCGTAAGCCATCATCACACTTTTTATCTCTTTAAATGTGGAATTTACAAGTAAAATAGGTACATTTAAAGCTCTTACTAATTCTTCAGTATGAATGCCTATTTTATTTTTCTTGCCACCACCTTTTAAACCTGCAATAGCTAATCTTATTTGATTATCATATTCTTTTAAAATATCTTCTAAATCTCCATCTCTTTGCACGCTAAAGCATTCTTTTACACCTTGTTCTTTTGCATAAGCACAAAATTCTTCTAAAATTCTTTTTCCTTTTTTGAAAAGACTTTCATTTTTTTGATTTTGCTCTTCTACCAAATCTTCAATCACACACCCACTAGCACCAATGCCAAAACTACAAGCTAATTCAGCATTAGTAAAATTTGGCTCTATAGTGTATAAAAACATTAAAGGTAAATCTAGCTTTTTAGCTAAATACACTCCATAATACAAACTATCCCTACAAGGCTCTAAAACATCCACACAAACTAGAATTTTTTCCATTTAATATCCTTTTGTAGTATTAATCTTATGCTTTTTGTGCTATTAAAACACCTTCTATGATTTTTTTAATATCTCCATCTAAGATATTATCAACCTGTGAAAATGCCTCATTTGAGCGTGTATCTTTAACTTGTTGATAAGGAAAAAGAACATAAGAGCGAATTTGATGACCCCAGCCTATTTCACTTTTTTCACTCGAATTTGCTTCATCTTGTTGTTTCATAAGTTCAAGCTCATAAAGGCGTGATTTTAGCATTTTAAAGGCTGTGGCTTTATTTTTATGCTGACTTCTATCATTTTGACATTGCACTACTATACCACTTGGCATATGCGTGATACGCACAGCTGATTCTGTTTTATTAACATGCTGTCCACCTGCTCCGCTTGCTCTATAATAATCTATCCTTATATCTTTTTCTTCAATTTCTATTTCTATATCATCATCAAGTTCAGGAGAAACCATCACACTAGAAAAACTCGTATGACGACGCCCCGCACTATCAAAAGGAGAAGTTCTTACTAAACGATGAATTCCATTTTCAGCTTTTAAATACCCATAAGCATTTTCACCTTTTACTAAAAAACTTACATCTTTTAATCCTGCTTCTTCGCCTTCTTGAAAATCAAGCGTTTCTACCTTAAAACCTTCTCTTTCGCAAAATCTTAAATACATCCTATAAAGCATACTTGCCCAGTCATTACTTTCTGTTCCACCAGCTCCTGGATGGATAGAAACTATGGCATTTTTGCCATCATTTTCTCCGCTTAAAAGCATAGAAATTTCAAGATTTACAATAAGATCTTCTAGCTTATTTGCATCTTCAAATAAAGCTTCTATGGTATCTAAATCATTTTCACTATTTGCTAGATCAAAAAGCTCGCTTGCATCATTTAAGGCATTAAAAGCAGTTTCATAATTTTTAAGTAAATTTGAAATTTTAGTTTTTTCTTTTCCAATTACTCCTGCTTGTTTTACATCGCTCCAAAAAGAAGGAGAATTTTCTAAATTTTCTATTTCTTTTAATCTTGCTTTTATCTCCTCAGGTTTAATAATAGAAGCTATATTTCCAACTTTATTTTTTAATTTTTTTAAAAGTTCGCTGTATTCATAATTATCCATAAAAATTTTCTTTCTAATTTTGATATAATTTAATCTCATAATTTTAGCAAAATAAATTATTTAAAGCGAGAAATATGCCAAAACTTTTTTTAATGTCGTTAGGTTGTAATAAAAATTTAGTTGATAGTGAAATTATGCTTGGAAGATTGAGTAATTATGAAATTTGTGATGAACCAAGTATGGCTGATGTTTTAATTGTAAATACCTGTGGTTTTATAGATAGCGCTAAAAAAGAAAGCATAAATGCGATTTTAGATTTACATGAGCAAAGAAAAAAAGATTCCCTCTTGGTTGTAACAGGATGCTTAATGCAACGCTACCGCGAAGAATTGATGAAAGAACTACCTGAAGTTGATCTTTTTACCGGTGTAGGAGATTATGAAAAAATCGATGAAATGATACTTAAAAAAACTAATCTTTTTTCAACTTCTACTTACTTGCAAGATGAAAACACAAATCGTGTGATTACTGGATCAAATTATCATGCTTTTATCAAAATAGCTGAAGGGTGTAATCAAAAATGCTCATTTTGTGCCATACCAAGTTTTAAAGGCAAACTCAAATCAAGAAATTTAAAAAGCATTATAAATGAAGTAAAAGAACTTGTTAGTAAAGGTTATAAAGATTTTTCTTTTATCGCTCAAGATACAAGCTCGTATTTATTTGATCAAGGCCAAAAAGATGGGCTTTTAAAGCTTATTGAAGCTATAGAAAATATCCAAGGTATAAAAGCTGCTAGAATTTTATATCTATATCCAACAAGCATTAGCAAAGAAGTGATAGAAAAAATCATTCAATCAAAAGTTTTTGTAAATTATTTTGATATGCCTTTGCAACACATCAGTGACAATATGCTTAAAATCATGAAACGCGGGGCTAACAAAGCTAAATTAATCGAACTTTTAAATTTAATGAAACAAGCCCCAAATTCATTTTTACGCACAGGTTTTATAGTAGGACACCCTGGAGAGAGTAATGAGGATTTTGAAGAATTATGTGCTTTTATAAAAGAATTTGGTTTTGATAGAATTAGTGTCTTTGCTTATTCTAAAGAAGAAGATACTGCAGCTTTTGACATGGAACAAATTCCTAGTAAAACCATCAATGCAAGATTAAAAGTGATAGAAAAAATCGTAGATGAATGCATAGAAAAAAGCTTTAATCAACAAGTTGGTAAAAAAACCTTAGCATTTTGTGAAGGTCAAAGCTCTGAAGGAGAATTTTTCATCGGTGCAAAAGATATTCGTTGGGATAGAAATATAGACGGAGAAATTCTCATCAATGAAAGTGATTGTAGCGATTTAGAAATGGGTGAGCTTTATGAGTGTGAAATTACGCAGAGCTTAGATAAAAAACTTATTGCCAAAGCCTTAAGAAAGCTTGATGATTGATAGCAAATATTTAAATCATTTAAAGCAGGGGAAAAATCTTTTAGCATTTTCTCATGGGAGTGATTCTAGTGCTTTATTTTTCATGCTTTTAGAAAAAAATATAGATTTTGACCTTGCTTTTATAAACTATAAAACTCGCAAAAATAGCGACAAAGAAGAGCAAAGTGCTAAAAAATTAGCCAAGCGTTTTCATAAAAAAATTTATATCAAAACCGCACCCAAAATAACAAAAAATTTCGAAGCCCATGCAAGAGCTTTGCGTTATGAGTTTTTTGAAAAACTTTGCAAAAATCACTCTTATGACAATCTTTTATTAGCTCATCATCTAAATGATAAACTAGAATGGTTCTTAATGCAGTTTTCTAAAGGTGCAGGGCTTAGAGAATTACTTGGTTTTAAAGATATTGAAAAAAGAAAATATTTTACCATCATAAGACCCTTGCTTGAAACTCCAAAAGAAGAAATTTCAAACTACCTAAAAGAAAATAATATCACTTATTTTCATGATGAGAGTAATTATGATGAGAAATATTTTAGAAATTTCATACGCAAAAATTTTGCTAATGAGTTTTTAAAGCTTTATCCAAATGGAGTAAAAAAAAGCTTTAAATACCTAGAAAAAGACTTAAAAGAAGAGAATATTTGTGAATTTAAAAATATTTATATAACTCAAAAAGATGAAAGCTTAATCGCAAAATGTTTTAAAAAACTTGGAGTACTTTTAAGTGCTAAACAAAGACAAGAAGCATTAAAAAGCGATGGGGTGATTTCTCATAAAATAGGTATTGTTTATATGCAAGAAAAAGCTTTGATTTTTCCTTTTGTAAGTTGTGAGAAAATGCCAAAAGAATTTAAAGAAATTTATAGAAAAGCAAAAATCCCTAAATTCTTAAGAGCATATTTATACACAAAAAATATTGATGTAAAAGAACTTATGCAAGCTCTTTTATAATTTCTTCAAAAAGTTCTTTTACTCTTAATTCCAAAAAGTCTTTAAATTCAGCACTTGTAGCTTCAGTACGCATGATAAGATATGGACTTGTATTAGAAGCACGCAAAAGTGCCCAGCCTTCTTTAAAGGTGATTCTAACTCCATCAATTTCATTACAATCAAGCACATTTTCAAAAGCATTTGCTTTTACTTTTTCTTTAAATCTTTCTATGATTTGAAATTTATTTTCCTCACTGACTTTAAGCTTAATCTCTTCACTTGCATAAAGTTTTGGCAACTCTTTAACTAATTTTTCTATATCAAAACCATTTACTAAAAGTTCTAAAGTTCTTAAAAATGCATAAATTCCATCATCATAGCCAAAATATCTATCTTTGAAGAAAATATGCCCACTAAGCTCTGCTGCTATGTCGATATTTTGCTCTTTCATCATTTTTTTAATATTAGAATGTCCGGTCTTACCCATCATGATAAAACCAAATTTAGCTACCTCATCGAAAAGATTTTTAGAGCATTTTACTTCACCTAAAACTCTAGGATTTTTTATATTTTTAGCAAATAAATAGCAAAGCTCATCGCCCTTAAATACATAATCTTTACTTGCGACTACTAAACGATCTCCATCTCCATCAAAAGCAAAGCCCATTTTTGCATTTTCATTTTCTTTTAATGCAACTTGCAATGCGTGTAAATTTTCAAGCTCTGTTGGATCGGGCGCGTGATTTGGGAAATTTCCATCAGGATTTTCAAATAAAATTTGCGCATTAAGATTTAATTTTTCCACCAAAGGCTTTATAATCACTCCAGTAGCTCCATTTGCACAATCAATAATGATTTTTTCTTTATAGCTTTTAAGATGTGAAAAATGCTTAACTAAAAAGTCTATATACAAGCTCTTAATATCATAATTTTCATATCTTAAATCATCATTGATTTCAAGTTCTAAATACTCTTGCACTTTTAAAGAAAGTTTTTTCAAATCAGCACCAAAAAAACTTTCTTTTTTAATTGTAATTTTAAAGCCATTGTATTCTTTTGGATTGTGTGAGCCTGTTATCATGATATTTGCATCAAAAATATCATCAAAAAATAAACTAAAATACCCCATAGGAGTTGGTGCTAAGCCTATGTTAAATACCTGCATATTAGCTTTATTTAAACCACTAATTAAATAGTTGAAAAGTTCATTTGCGCTATATCTTGCATCATAACCCACACTTATTTTCTCACAACCTCTTGCTCTCATTTCTAAACCCAAAGCATAGCCTATGGCTTTTACACTTTTTTCATTCAATTCGTTTGGGTAAAGTCCTCTTATATCATACTCTCTAAAAATCAAATCTAGCATTTTAATCCTTTTGTCTTCTAAGTTCTAATTTTGCTTGTTTTAAACTCTCTTCTATGTTTTCATTTTTGCTTGATAAACAAAGTTTAATTTCTAATTTTACACTTTGCTCTTTAAATTCAAAAGTATATTTTTGCATAAAATTTTCAAGCATTTGAAGCTTACTTTGCACAAAGGCCATATTTTCATTTTCAAATACAATGATAAAATAATCCTTATCATCTTTAAAAACCCTAGCGTGTAAAGCTTTTTTTAAAATCCTAGCAAATTCATGCATTATAAACTCACCCATTTTTAAGCTTTTTTGATGATAAATTTCATTGATATTTTTTACTTCAATCAAAGCTAGATGAAAATTTTCAAGCCCTTGTGCATATCTTCTTAAGGCTTTTAAATTTGGTAAATTAGTTAAAGTGTCAAAAAAGGCTATTTTATAAGCTTTATATACCAAAAATCCTATTAGAACTAAAGAGGCAAATTCATAATAACCCAAATCGACATTATTATAAAATAAAAATTGCACACTCAAACCCATATAAGCTAGTAAAAAATGAAAATCATTATTTTTAAAATATGAAAATAATAAAAATACAAATCCTACCCAAAACACACAAAAACTTAACTCGCTAATAGGCTTAAAAAATTGTATTGAGAGGCCAAAAATTTCACTTGTAATGCTTGCGTTAAAATTAGTACTTGTACTAAGTATCAATGCTACTAGCCCCATAAAGGCTAAATAAGCAAATTTAATGAGATTAATTCTTTCAAACACAAGCTTACTATCTTGCAAAAACACAAAAAGCACAAAAGAAAAAGGCAAAAACACCGAGATAAACAAATGTGCTTGATACTCACTTGCTACTAAAGATAAAGCTCTAGCACATAAAATCAACAAAAGCAAGAAAAAAATCTTATTTTGCTTAAAAAAATAAGCTAAAAATAAAGCTAAAAACTCCAAAACAAGACTAAAAGAAGGTAAAAAAGATAACAAAACTAAACTCAATCAAATAACCTTAACTTAAAAATAATTTTAAAAATTATACAACAATTTTGAATTATTTTTTTAATACATATTTTTGTGCATCCTTTGCAATAGACGAAAGTTTTTCATAATGCTCTTTGCTTTCTTTTACAGCTTCTTCAATAGCCAAACCTTGCATAATCACGCGATAAAGGTTAGGGCGTGTCTTTTGCCAATTACGCAATGTTTGCACATCAACTCCTAAAAAGCCTGCTATATCTCGTTTTGTCATATTTATATTCTTCTTTATTTTAATTGATATTTTTGAGAATACTTGAAAATTATTTAAAAGCAAACAGCATAATATTTATTCTTTTTTTTAAAAAAATAAATAAATATTATGTTTTTTAAGATTAATTTTATATTTATTTTCTATAATTTTGAAAATAAAATCTGAATTAAAAATTAAGGAGGAGTTGAATGTGAGTGCTGAAGAGATAGGCAATACTACAGCTATTATATTATTGACTTTATATATGCTTCCATCGGTAATAGCAGTTTGTAGAAAACATAGTAACTGGCTTGCAATTATTGCTTTAAATCTATTACTAGGATGGACTTTAATAGTATGGATTGTGTGTTTAATATGGTCTTTCATAAATAAATCACAGCAAACAATAATCATACAAAACGAAAAAATAACATCAAAGGATAAAAATGAATAAAAAAGTTAAAATTATTTCCTTAATAGGACTAATGAGTTTATTTGTAGCGTGCAGTGGAGAGAAATTTCCAGGACAACCAAGTGATACGGTTAAAGTAAATCAAAGCCAGTATCAAAATGGAAATCTTAAAGAAGAAATTCCTTATAATTCTCAATCTAGAATTCATGGAATTAAAAGAACTTTTTTTAGTAATGGACAATTACAAAGCGAAGAAGAATACAAAGATGGTAAAAAAGAAGGATTTATAAAACAATATTTTGAAAATGGACAACTTCAACTTGAGGCACAAACTAAAAACAATCAATATGATGGACAATTTAAATCTTATTATGATGATGGAAAAATAGAGGCTGAAGGAACTTATAAAAATGGAAAATTCATTGGTGCTTATAAAGCATATGCCTCTAATGGGAATATTATTTCAGAGCAAAACTATAATAAAGATGGCAAAAAGGATGGAATTTTTAAAGAGTATAGTCCAGATGGAGCCTTAATTTCAGAAGAAGAATATAAAAATGATTTAAAAAATGGTATTTTTAGAACATATAGAAATGGTGCTATAGTAAATGAACAAAAATTTGAAAATGGAAGATTAATTCAAAAATAAGCAAAAGGATTTTTATGAAAAAAATAATTTTACTTTTGTTTTTCCAAACTTTTATTTTTGCAAATTTTTTACCAAGATGTGATGATCCAAAAATCATCACTCTTTTAGACCAACAATTAAAGGATTTTTATATCTCACATTATGATGAAATGTTTAATATGGCTATAAAAGAAAAATTAAATCAAAATGATTTTGAAACAGCTACATTTTTTGAAAAAAGCAAAATCGAAACTTTCGATGAAATTAAAAATTTTAACTTTGATTTTCAAAATTTTAAATTTATCATTAATAGCAATAATTTTCCAAATACTAGATTTTGTAGTGTTAAAACTTCTTCACCTTTTTTATCTTCACCCACCCTACCAGCAGATATTAATACACTACAATATATAAAAATAGAAGGAATTTATAGCATAACACAACTAGAATCAGAAATTTATATTGCAATTATTACGGGTTTTGCAATAGATGTATTTTATGATTCTCTTGAAGAACATAAGAAAATTTTAAAAGAAATAGTTGCAAAAGATTTTAAATAATACTCATTATTTGATACAATTGCAAGCAAAAACTTAGGAATATTAATGGTAGAAGTTAAAAATCTTACGATGCGTTTTGCAAATCAGTTATTATTTGAAGATGTTAATTTAAAACTAAATCGCGGTGAAAGATATGGACTTATAGGAGCAAATGGAGCTGGTAAATCAACCTTTTTAAAAATTCTCTCAGGTCAAATAGAATCAAGTAGTGGAGAAATTTGCATAGATCCAAATTTAAAAATCGCTGTTTTAGGTCAAGATCAATTTGCTTTTGAAAACTACACTATCAAAGATGCGGTAATGTGTGCAAATAAAAGATTATATGATGCACTAAAAGAAAAAGAAAAACTTTATATGAGTGAAGAATTTACCGATGAAATCAATGATAGATTAAGCGAGCTTGAAATCATAACAGCAGAAGAAGATCCAAACTATGATTGTGAGCTTAGATGTGAAAAAATTTTAAGCTCTTTAAATATTAAAGATTTTAATGCTCTCATGAGCACTTTACAAAGTGCAGATAAATTTAAAGTTTTACTAGCTCAAGTATTGTTTTTAGGTGCAGATATTTTATTTTTAGATGAGCCTACAAACAACCTTGACTTAGAAGCTATTTCTTGGCTTGAAAATGAGCTTTTAAGACATGAGGGAACCTTAGTAGTAATTAGCCATGATAGACATTTTCTAAATAAAGTTTGTACAAGAATTTTAGATGTGGATTTTAAGCAAATACGCGATTTTGCTGGAAATTATGATGATTGGTATATGGCTTCAACCTTACTTGCTAAACAAGCTGAACTCAAACGCGATAAAACCTTAAAAGAAAGAGAAGAATTAGAAAATTTCATACGCCGTTTTAGTGCCAATGCCTCAAAAGCCAAACAAGCTACAAGTAGAGCCAAAGCTTTAGAAAAACTTGAACTTGAAGAGATTAAAACTTCAAGCAGGCGTGATCCTAGCATAGTTTTTAGAACTAATAGAGAAATAGGAAATGAAGTTTTAGAATTAAAAGGCATTAGCAAAGCTTATGATAAAACTTTATTTGAAAATTTAGAATTAAAATTAGAAAAAGGTGATAAAATAGCCTTAATCGGTGCAAATGGTGTAGGAAAAAGTACTTTGGCTAAAATCATTGCTACAAAACTAGAGCCTGATAGTGGTCACATTCACCTTGGTGCTACTATAGAAATGGGATATTTTGCTCAAGATACGACAAATTTAATTAATGAAGATTTGAAACTTTACGAATGGTTAATGAGTGAAAAATTCAAAGATTTAGATGAAATTCGCAAATGTCTTGGTAGAATGCTTTTTAGCGGAAGCGATCAAGAAAAAATGGCTTCTAGTTTAAGTGGAGGTGAAAAACACCGCTTAATGCTTTCAAAGTTAATGTTAGAGCGTGGAAATTTCTTGCTTTTAGATGAACCGGATAATCATTTAGATCTTGAAAGTATCATTGCATTAGGCGAAGCCTTGTATAATTTCAAAGGCTGTGTGATATGCATAAGCCACGATAGAGAGTTAATTAGTGCTTTTGCTAATCGTATATGGTTTTTAGAAAATGGGAAATTAACAGATTTCAAAGGAAGTTATGACGAATTTTTAGGAGGTTTAGAGTGAATTCGTTTAAGATAAAATATGCAGCTGGTTTTGGGCATTTTACTCAAAATCACAGAGGTTTTGGTCCAACTATTTATGTAGAAGAAAGCGTAGATTTTCAAAGTGAAAAAGATTATTTTGATTATGTAGAATTTTATGAGAAATTTAGCAAAGAAGATGATACTTATTTTCACATTTCTTTTTTGGAAGATCGCCCCTTAAAACCTCAAGAATTAGAAAGTAGAAATGCTTATAGAAAATTAAGAGATGAACGCTGTAATAAAGCTAGAGAAGAGTTTATCAAAAACAACGAAATAGAAGCTGAATACTACCCAACTCATGGTGATTAAGGAATGATTTTTGCTTGTTTTTTCCTTGTAATATTTTGAAAGGAGAAAACATGCAAGTTAGCCATGATAATTTATCGGTTAAAGAGTATGGATATGGCCAAAGTGGTGCTTATAAAAGCACTCAAGGAGCTAATGAAGACTTTATGTCTTTACTTAGTCAAAACAATAGTGAAAATTTAAACGAGCAAAGTTTAAAACTTGATGAGCTTTTTTCAAAAGCTATGAGTCAAGATCAATTTAGCACAGGAATTTTTAGCTCAAATATGTCAAATATTTATAATTATCGTTTTAGAGGACAAAACGAAACTCCTATGCAAGCTAATATAGAAGAAAAACAAGAGCCGCAAAAAGATATAGTAAAAGATCTTTTAAGTTCTTTATAAAAATGAAGTAAGCAACTGCTTACTTCCAAACAAGTCCGCTAAATTCAAACTCTTTTGCAAATTTTTTAAATTCCTCTTCTTCTTTTGCATTAACACTTAAAATCAATTCAACATTTTCTTGAAATTTTTTTTCATATGAAATGTTATTTTTATTTAAAAAATGCTCAAATCTTGCATAAAGATGAAAAGGTATATTTAGCTTTAAAATATTTTTAGCCTCAAATTCTAAAAGTGTTGCCTTTAAGATGACTTCATTTGTGGCTTCACTATAAGCTCTTACAAGCCCACCCGTGCCAAGCTTAATCCCTCCAAAATAACGCACCACAATCACAGCACAATTAACAAGCAAAGCTCCTCTTAAGACATTTAAACAAGGCATAGCAGAAGTTCCTTTTGGCTCACCATCATCACTTTTATCTTCTATAATTTGATCAAATTCATTTAAATATCTATAAGCATATACAAAATGCACAGCTTTTAAATGCTCACTTCTTAGTTTTTGCATTAAAGTTTGAAAATCTTCAAAAGGACATAAAAAAGATAAAAAAGTTGATTTTTTGATTTCTATTTTTTCTTGATAAATTTGATCAATGGTTTTCATTTTTTCCTTAAATTAGCTATAATATTTAAATAAAATTATAATCAAAACAACTTATAAAATTTTAAGGAATTTATATGCTTCAAACTTGTATTTTTCCAGCAGCAGGTTATGGGACTAGATTTTTACCTGCTACAAAAACCCTACCTAAAGAAATGTTACCCATACTAACCAAACCTTTAATTCACTATGGAGTAGATGAGGCTTTAGAAGCTGGTATGGAAACTATGGGCTTTGTTACAGGGCGTGGAAAAAGAGCTTTGGAAGATTATTTTGATATTTCTTATGAGCTTGAACATCAAATCGCAGGCACTAAAAAAGAATACCTTTTAAGCGAAATAAGAACACTTATAGATCGCTGCACTTTTACTTTTACAAGACAAAATGAAATGAAAGGTTTAGGAGATGCAGTTTTAAAAGCAAAGCCTTTGGTGCAAGATGAAGCTTTTGGAGTGATTTTGGCAGATGATTTATGTGTGAATGAAGATGGGGTAAATGTCTTAGCTCAAATGGTAAAAATTTATGAAAAATACCGCTGCTCTATTATAGCTGTGATGGAAGTTGAACCTGATCAAGTTTCAAATTATGGAGTTATAGCCGGAAATGCCGTGGAAGAAGATTTAATCATGGTAAATTCTATGGTAGAAAAACCTGATCCAAAAGATGCTCCGAGTAATTTAGCCATCATAGGAAGATACATTCTAACACCTGATATTTTTGGTATTTTAGAAAATACTAAAGCAGGTAAAAACGGAGAAATTCAACTAACCGATGCACTACTTTCACAAGCAACTAATAATATGGTTTTAGCTTATAAATTTAAAGGACAAAGATTTGATTGTGGAAGCGTAGAAGGCTTTGTCGAGGCAACTAATTATTTTTATGAGAAAAGCAAAAAATGCTAAATAACACTTTATTTTTTAAAACCCAAGATTTTAAAAAAATCACCGCTTATGCAAATAGAATGAATGATGAGTTGGAAAGTGGCGATATAGGATATTATCACTTAGTAGATACAAGCTTTGATTTAATCAAAGAAAGCAAAGAATTTATTACTACTAAAACTCATATAGAAAATATTGTTTTAGTTGGTATGGGTGGATCAAGTTGTGGGGTTAAAGCTTTAAAAGAGCTTTTATTTGATCAAGTAGAAGAAAAAAAACTTTTTATTATTGACAATACTTCCTCACATACTTTTACCCAAACTATGCAAAAAATAAACCCACAAAAAACACTTTTCATTATAGCAAGTAAATCAGGCACAACTATAGAAGTGATTTCTTTATTTAAGCTCATCATTGCTCATTTTAATTTTAAAAATGAAAATTTACACGAAAACTTTGTGTTTATTACTGATTTTGAATCAAAACTTCACAAACTAGGTGAAGAATTAAATATAAAATGCTTTTTTATACCTAAAAATGTTGGAGGTAGATTTAGTGTTTTATCTGCTATTGGTATTGTTCCTTTGAGCTTTTGTGGCTATGATACCAAAGCCTTATTAGAAGGTGCAAAAGCTTGTTATGTGGATTTTTTTGAAAAAAAATGTGATCAAATTTTGCAAAAAGCTTATCATTATTGCACACATAAAAGTGCGCATATTAATGTACTTTTTTCTTATGGAGATGCTTTTAAAGGTTTTAATGAATGGTATATTCAACTAATTGCTGAAAGCCTAGGTAAAAAACAAGGCTTTAAACGCATAGGTTTAACTCCTGTTGCTTTAATTGGCGCTAGAGATCAGCATAGCTTTTTGCAACTTATCATGGATGGACCCAAAGATAAAACCGTTACTTTTTTAAAAATCAAAGATAGTCAAAAATCCCCTAGTATCCCAAATATAAGCTTTAATCATTTGCAAAATTGTGATTTTACTAATGAAGTCAATTTACACGATCTTTTAAATGCTCAATGTGATGCAACCATGCATGCTTTGATTGCTGAAAATTTAAGTGTTGATGTGATAGAACTTGAAAGATTAGATGCTTATCATTGCGGATATTTGATGTATTATTATGAGTTATTTACCTCAGCTTGTGGAATTATGCTTGGGATTAATACTTATGATCAACCTGGTGTGGAAGTGGGGAAATTAATACTCAAAAATATGTTAAGTAAATAAATTTGCTTTATTATAAAAAAAGAGTATAATGAATATATAATAATTATTAACATTAAAATTTATTATATAATAATAATTATTATTTAAGAATTTTGTGTTATAATTTTCAAAAATAAAAAAAGGAGATAACATGTCAGTAACAAAACAATTATTACAATTACAAGCGGATGCTCATAGCTTATGGATTAAATTTCACAATTATCACTGGAATGTAAAAGGTTTGCAATTTTTTTCAATTCATGAATATACAGAAAAAGCTTATGAAGAAATGGCTGAACTTTTTGATGATTGTGCTGAAAGGGCTTTGCAACTTGGAGAAAAAGCTATCGTTTGCTCAAAAACATTACTAGAAAATGCAAAAGCACCTAAGGCTCAAAAAGATTGCTTTACTCCAATAGAAGTTTTAGAGCTTATTAGAGAAGATTATAAATACCTTTTAGCTGAATTTAAAAAACTAAATGAAGAAGCTGAAAAAGCAAGTGATACTACAACTGCAGCTTTTGCTCAAGAAAATATCGCAAAATATGAAAAAGTTCTTTGGATGCTTAATTCAACTATCCAAAATACTTGCTCTATGTAAGAATTTATAATGTTTTTTGACTTGCAAAGCTTTATTGCTTTAAGTCAAAAAACAAATTTAACCTCTCAAGAAAAACTACTCTTATTTAAATTTCAAATTCATTTTAAAAAAAATATCGATTTATTGCAAAAATTATATGATTATAGTTTAGTAGCTTATTGTGCTAATGTATATTTAAATCAAAGCTTGAAAAAAGAAGGTTTGCAAAAACACAAAGCCATTATAAAAGCTTTAACTAATCCTTTTTATAAAAAAGAAAAAATCCCTGTAGGTGGTTTAAACAATGCATTTTTAGCTTTAAAATTTGTAAAAAATTATGAAATACTTGAACACATCAATGAAACACATCCACAATCTAAAATGGGTTTTAGAGCTAATTTTATTTATGATAAAAAAAGAAAAAACAACATTTTAGCTTTCGCAGGAAGTGATTTAAATCCTTTGTGTTTTGATTTTAAAGATTTTTATAGTGATTTTTTGATTTTACTCAACAAAACTCCAAAAGGCCAAATTCAATCCATGCAGTATTTTTACAACCAACTCAAACAAAAATACACCATCGATAAAAATCTCATAATCATAGGACATTCTTTAGGAGGATATTTAGCTCAAACTTTTGCAAGAACCTTTCCTAGTGTAGTAAAAGAAGTCTATGCTTTTCAAGCACCTGGTTTAAGACAGAATTTTCAAAAATACTCTTATATAAATTTTCATATAAATACTACTTATAATTTAAATTTCAAAACTTACAAATGGTGGAATTTTAATTTTGTGCAAAAGCTTTATGAAAAAGATAGCGAAGAAATTTTATTGCGTATAGGAAGTATCAAGCATCATCCTAGCGTTTGCATTTACAAACTAGATGAATTTTTAAAATTCTTAACCCATAAGGGCTAAGAATTAATGCAAATCTTCATTAAGTTTTACAGCCTTTTTATTAAAAGCTGCTATCATCACTCCACTTTGAGAATCTTGTCTAAAATGCAAACCATTTAATCCTGCTAATTCTAAACCTTTGTATATATCTTTATCAAAGTTAAAGTCAGGATTGATTTTTTGAAGTTCATCTTTATTTCTTAAAGCAAATTTAGTCCCTTCTAAAACAGCAATACCTGCATCAACTATACAATTATCCCCTAAAGGAATTCCTGTAACTGAATTTGCACCCAAAAGACAAGATTTACCTATACTAATAGCATTACCACTGGTACCACTTAAAACACCGAGTATAGAAGCACCGCCTCCTACATCACTTCCCTCACCTACCACAGCTGAAGAGCTAATACGACCTTCCACCATACAAGCACCAGTTGTTCCTGCATTAAAATTCACATAAGCAGCACCTGGCATTATAGTAGTACCTGCAGCCAAGACCGCACCCATTCTTACTTTAGAACTTTCTAAAATTCTAGTATTATCTTCAGGAATTACATGAGCTAGAAATCTTGGAAATTTATCCACATAATCAATCCTTGGATATCTTCCACTCATTTTTAAATCAATCTCATTTTCTCTTAAAAAGTCTAAATCAATAGGCTTATTATCACTCCATGCAACATTTGGTAAAATTCCAAAGGCACCTGTTAAATTTAAGCTTCTTAAAGGCACTTTTTTGTTTGAAAGCAAGTAAAGTTTTAAATACACACTTTCTAAGCTTTTTGGTGCTTCATCTTCAAAAATACAAACAAAAGAAAAAGTATTTTCTCTAAAATTTTCCTTTGCTGCTTTTATAACTTCTATATTTTTATGGCCTTGTTCTTGTAAAAATGGTGCAAAACATTCAAGTGCAAAATCTAAATCTTCTTTGATCAAAGTAGCTACAAATTCACTTTCATTAAAATCAATATCAACCCCTCTTCTAAAAAATGCTTCAAACATCACTGCAGCAGCAGCATAATTTTGCTCAAAATTAATCACACCAAAATTAGCTTGAAGCTTTTTACTAGAATCAACTTGACTTAGATCAAGTCTTGCTATAGCAAAAGCTTTAGGCTTTTTATAATTAATCCTTTGTTCGATTTGTTTGATTAAATTTAAAAACTCTTCTTTATTTTCTATTGCCATTGTTTCTCCTTATTGCGAGCACGCGCTTTTGCCATTCATTACAGGTTGAATAGCTGAATTATCTACTTTACCTTCTTGATTAACCTTTTCTATAAATTCCCAAATTTTTTCAGCAGCTTGCAAATATCTTTTTGAGCTTACGCTTTCAGGCATATAAAAACTCACTGGTTTTCCACTATCTCCACCTTCTCTTACACTCATTTCAATAGGAATTTGAGCTAAAACTTCACATTTATAAGCTTTTGCCATTTCTTCTGTGGTACCTTTTCCAAAAATGTCATATTCTTTACCATTATCAGGGCATAAAAAACCACTCATATTTTCTATGATACCTGCAACAGGAATATGCAATTTTTCAAACATATCTAGTGCTCTTTTACTATCATCCAAAGATACTACTTGTGGAGTACTTACGCACACCCCTGCACTCACTGGTACACTTTGAGCTAGAGTAATTTGTGCATCACCCGTTCCAGGAGGCATATCAAGTAATAATACATCAAGTTCAGGCCAAAGCACATCAGATAAAAGCTGCTCAATAGCCTTCATAATCATAGAACCACGCCACATTAAACCTTTACCCTCTTCTATAAGCACACCCATACTCATCATATAAACTCCATGAGACAAAATAGGACGAATTTTTTGCCCTACAATTTCAGGTTTACTTTTACTCTCACCTAACATTCTTGGTATATTTGGTCCATAAATATCAGCATCTAAAAGCCCTACTCTTTTACCCATTTTAGCTAAAGAAATAGCTAAATTTAAAGTTGTAGTACTTTTGCCTACTCCACCTTTTCCACTTGAAATCATAAGAAAATTTTTAATTTGTGGAGCAATATTTTTACCACTTCTTGAATTACTTTTTTCTTCAGGTATTTTTGGTTGAATAATTTCTAAATTAAGTTCTAAATTTAAATCTTTTAAAACATTTACAATATTCTCTCTAAGCTCTTGTGAAACCTGAGTATTAGCCGAAACAATTTCTACTATAATATGAGCTTTATTTTCGTTAATCTCAATTTTCTTAACAAAACCAAAACTTACTATATCCTTTTTAAATCCTGGATATACAACTTGTTTTAGTCTTTCTTCTATTTTTTCCTTCAATGTTTTCTCCTTTTATTTAAAATAATTAATTCTACTAACATAAATATAAATTTTGGCTTTTATGGTGTATAATATCGTAACATCAACAAAAAATTAAGGTGTAACAAATGTTAGATATTTCCTTGATTATGCTATCTGCCGGAGAATCTTCAAGATTTAATTCCCCAGTGAAAAAACAATTTTTAAGACTAGGGGATCAACCATTATGGTTGTATGTTACTAAAAATTTAAGTTCTTTTTATCCTTTTAAACAGGTAGTTGTTACTTCTAGTAATATTTCTTATATGAAAAAATTTGCCCCTGAATATCATTTTGTTAAAGGTGGTGAAACTAGAGCACAATCTTTACTTAATGCTTTAAATTTAGTGCAAAGTGAATATGTTTTAGTTAGTGATGTAGCAAGAGTTTTAATCTCTAAAAACCTTTTTGATAATATCATAGAAAATTATGATAAAGCTGATTGTATCACCCCTGTTTTAAAGGTAAGTGATACAACAATTTATGCTCAAGAAGCTATAGAAAGAGATAAAATCAAACTCATACAAACCCCACAACTTTCTCGCACAAATATGCTAAAAAAAGCTTTAGAACAAAATACAAGTTTTACTGATGATAGCACGGCAATTCAAGCCATAGGCGGTAAAATTTGGTATGTGCAAGGTGAAGAACTAGCTAAAAAAATCACTTTTAAAGAAGATTTAAAAAACTTAAATTTGCCAAAGCCATCTTGGGATATTTTTAATGGAAGTGGCTTTGATGTGCATGAATTTGGAGAGCAAAGAGCCTTACTTTTGGGTGGAGTAAAAGTGCATGAAAGTATGGGTTTAAAAGCACATTCTGATGGAGATGTTTTAGCTCATGCATTAATTGACGCACTTTTAGGCGCGGCAGGACTTGGAGATATTGGTGAGCTTTTCCCAGATAATGATATGCAGTATAAAAACGCTGATTCTATGCTTTTATTACAAAGTGCTTATACTTTAGTGCAAAATTATGGTTTTGAGCTTGTAAATGCTGATATTACCATCATAGCCCAAACACCCAAAATGAAAGATTTTAAAGAAGATATTGCATTTAATATAGCCAAAATTTTAAAAACTACTCCAAATAAAATCAATATTAAAGCTACCACCACAGAACACTTAGGATTTATAGGAAGAAAAGAAGGGATTGCTGTTTTAGCAAGTGTAAATTTAAAATATTTTGATTGGATGAAATTATGAAAGTTTTAATTGTAGAAAATGAATTTTATTTAGCTCAAAGTATAGGTTCAAAACTTAATTCTATAGGTTATGAATGTAATATAATAGCAAATATTAATGAACTTACTGAATATGATTATGAAATCATTCTACTTTCTACTAGTATGAATAATTTTGAACATATTATAGAAATTTTTAAACACAAAATTATTATTTTGCTTATTTCTTATATTAGTTCAGATACGGTTTTAACACCATTAAAAGCAGGAGCTAGTGATTATATACAAAAACCTTTTATGATAGAAGAACTTACGCGCAAAATCAAGCATTTTCAAGAATTTAAAAAAATGAGTATATTAAATCATACTTATCAATCTTATTTAAAACATAAATTCGAGACAGCAAAACTACCTGCTATTGATTATAAAAAAATAAAACTTCCATTGATTTTAAAAACAAATAATCAAATTTTTGCTGATCATTTTGTTTTTAATTATACTAATGAACATAATATTGCAAATATATATATTGATCTTTCTCATCATCAAAATTTAGATAAAATTTTTAAAGATAATTCTTTATATTATTTAGTCAATTTTCAAAATTTAAAAGCTTTAGAAAAAGAGAAGATATTAAATCTTGCTTTAAAAAAAGCAGTTATCATTCATACAAATTCAAATATCGAATGTGATAAATTCCAAGTTGTAGAGTTAAACACTGATGAAAAAACTTTTGAAAGTAATGGAATTTTAACTATTGATGATTATGTTAAACATATTATTATTAGTTATCAAAATGTCTTTCCTGATACTGATTTATCAAAAAAATTAGGAATTTCAAGAAAATCTTTATGGGAAAAAAGGAAAAAATATGGCATTACAAAGAAAAAATAGCATTATAATTTCAGAAGAAGAATACGAAGTTTTATGTTTTATAAAAGAAGGTATTTTTGGTTCTTTTACAAAATTAATGAATGAAAAAGAAAGAGATGAAGTTTTAGCTACAGGAATGATCCATAATCAAAAAATTCCTTACACTCTAACCTTTGCTCCAGCAAACACAAAAGAAAATGAAAAAACTTTAGAAAATGCAAGAATTGGTGAAAAAATCGAATTTATATGTGATGATAAAGTTATAGGACATATAATCTTAGAAAGCAAATTCAAAAACGATAAAAATACTAATGATATTTTTAGACCTAATGCGTGTTTGATTGATGATTTTGGAAAAACTTGCATAAGTGGTGAATTTGAAATTTACAATAATCGCATTAAAGCCATTAAAGAAGATTTTGAAAAAATTAAAAAAAGACTAAATCCTTCTAATATCACAGCTATTGTTTCAAGCTTTGATCCTTTTCATAGAGCACATGAGAGAATTTTAAGATGGGCCATAGAACAATCTGATCTAGTGATTATTTTCCTTATAGAATCTTATGAAAATAATGGCTTAAACTTAAAACTCAAAAAGCGTTGTTTTGATATTTTTGCACAAAATTACCTACCATCTTCTAGGGTTTTACTTATACCTTTATATAATATAAAAATATTTGCCTCACATTTAAATCCTATACTTGAATGTGCTTTAGCTAAAAGTTTTGATTGTAATAAACTTTTCGTAGGACAAAATCACGCAGGGCTTGGAATGTATTTTAACCAAAATAAAGCATTTACCGTTCTTGATGATTTTGCAAAAGATTATAATATAGAAGTAACTATACTTCCTGAGTTCGTATTTTGTGATGAGTGCAAAATGATAGTTAGCACAAAATCATGCCCACATGGAGCTCATCATCATATGAAATACCACGGAGATTCTTTAAAAAATTTACTTAGACTTGGTATCATTCCACCAGCAGTTTTTATAAGAAGAGAAATTTCGGCTTTGATTTTATCTGAGCTTTTTCCAAATCGCTTCCATAATAAACAAAATATTTATAGCAACCTTTTTCCTACGCATGGTATTTTAGAATATAGAAGCGATAAAGAATTTTACGAGCAACTTATAAAACTCCATCAAATGTCATATATGGTGTAATCATGCAAAAACTATTTTTAACTTTTTTTTATTCAGGTAGTGTAAGTAAAGCTCCAGGAACTTTTGGCACGATAGCAGCACTCATCCCTGCTTTTTTTATACTAAGATATCTTGGCATAGGCACTTTAATTTTACTTGCAATTTTACTTTTCCTAGTCTCTATAAAAATCATCGATCAATACGAAAAACAAACAGGCAAACATGATGATAAACACATCGTTATAGATGAAGTTGTAGGTGTGTTTTTAGCTTTGGCAATTTGTGGGCAGAGTGTTTTTACTTTTTTACTTTCTTTTGTTTTGTTTAGATTTTTTGATATCACAAAACCTTCTATCATAGGTAAAATTGACAAAAAAACTAAAGGCGGTTTAGGCGTAATGCTAGATGATGTTTTAGCGGGAATTTTCGCAGGATTGTTTAGTGCAGTAATTTATGGAATTTTACTTAAATTTGATCTTTTATGGTTTGATATAAGCATTATGGAGATATTTTAATACTTATATCTATTAGTTATTTATTCTAAAAATAAATCTTTAGAATAAACCACTAATATCGATTTAAATAATCACTCATTTGTTTTAGATATTCCTGTTGTTTTTCTCTATAACATCTTTCTAATTTTCTTTTAGCTTCTTTAAGCTCTCTATAATCCCAATCAGCTTGACTATACTCATATTGTTTTAATGCTTGTTCATACATATTTTCTTGATATCTACAATCACCAACATAACCAAAACTCATACTTGCTAAAACACATAATATTATAGTTTTCTTCATTGACTAACTCCTAACATTAAATTTTCTTGATAAATAAATTGAACAATAGAATTTTTTATTTCCATTAAGTTTTCTTGTGTTTCTTCTGTAAGAAATTTATAAATATCATCTTTAAATTTTTCCAAACAATTAAATCTAAAATTATTAAACTCATTATCTTCTTTGTTTATTAGTGTGATACAAATTTCATTATTTTCAAGATATTTTATCTTAACTTCTTTTGTATTGATCGTGTCAAAAATTCTCTTTCTACCATTGCTAATAATTTTCTTTATCATATTATTACCTCTTTAATTTATCCTATAGGATATATTTAAAAAAATTATATCCTTGTAAAGTTTAATTTCATATTAATCCTATAGGATAAAAAATGAAAGATGACTTTAGTAATTCTAGTGAAGAAGAAATTCTAAATTTTTATAAAAAAATATCATCAAATATAAGAAAATTTAGAGAAAAAAAGGGAATTTCACAACTTGAATTAGCGTTAGATATAGGCATAAAATCCGTTGCGTTTTATTCAAATTGTGAGTGCAATCGATATGGTAAACATTTTAATTTAGAGCACTTATATAAAATTTCCAAAAGCTTAGAAATTCCATTAACAGATTTATTAGAATAACTATTAAGAATACAATGCCAAAGGGGTGCAACCCTTTAGCTTTTTTATTTTATAAATCCGCTTGCAAGAACTAAATCTTTGTCGTAAAATACCGCCATTTGTCCGCTAGCAAGTCCATAAACAGGCTCTTGTAAGATGATTTTAGCACTTTTATCATCACTAATGAAGACTTTGCATGGGGTTGATCTTGATCTATAGCGTATTTTTACTTCACATTCTAGCTCTTTAGCATCGATAAATAAATTAATATCATCAAGATTAAATTCACTTATCTTAAGCTCTTCTTTTTTTCCTACTATGATTTCATTTTTTTTAGGATCAATTTTTAATACAAAATGTGGCTCATGCGCCCCACGCACTTCAAAACCTCTTCTTTTACCTATAGTATAGTGCATATAACCTTCGTGTTTTCCCACTTCTTTGCCACTACTATCTCTTACAATACCTGGAATTTTAGTATCCATAAACTGATCTAAAACTTGCACATAAGTATCTTCCACAAAACAAATTTCAGAACTTTCCTTTTGTGTTGCAAAAGATTTTAAAACATCAATTGTAGAAGCAAATTTTTTCACATCTTCTTTTTTCATCTCTCCAAGAGGAAAAATCAAATACTCTAAAGCCTCTTTGTCTGCATTTGCCAAAAAATAGCTTTGATCCTTACTCTCATCAACTGCAGTTTTAATCAAACCATTTTCTATCCTTGCATAATGACCCGTGGCTAATTTCTCACAACCCAAACTCTTAGCAAATTCCAAAAGCTTACCAAGTTTGATAAAGCGATTACACAAAGCACAAGGATTTGGTGTTTTTCCTTCTTTATAGGTATTTATAAAAGGCATATAAACTTGATTTTTAAAATCTTCTTGTAAGTCTAAAATATGATATTTAATGTCTAAAAATTTAGCAACTTTTTCTACTTTTTGAATATTTTCTTCATGATAGTTTGCTTTGCCATGAAGTTTCATATAACACCCTTGAACTTCATATCCAGCTTGTTTTAACTTATAAGCACTAACTGAACTATCTACACCCCCGCTCATCGCAACAAGAATTTTCATCTTTTTCCTTTATTATTCTTATAATTTCATCTAAATCATCATTTATACTATACTTTAACTCATCATTTTTAGATATAGTTCCAAGTTCTAGTAAAGAAGTTTTGATAAATTTATCAAGAGTATGCCAAAATTTTTGCCCGACCAAAATAATAGGAACATCTTTTTTAAAACTAAGTTGTTTAAGAGTAAGAATTTCAAAAAATTCATCTAATGTTCCAAAGCCGCCTGGAAAAATCACAAAAGCTAGACTCTTTTGAATAAGAGCCATTTTGCGAATGGCTAAGCTCTTAAAAGTGATATTATACTCTAAAAAGTCATTTGCTTTTTGCTCAAATGGTAAATGTATATTAAATCCAAAAGATTTTAAGTGTGGAGTTTGGCTTTGCATAGCACCATAATTAGCAGCTTGCATAATACCTCCACCTCCACCGCTGATAATACTATAACCCTCATCAGCTAATCGTTTCGCTAAACTTGAAGCCAATATACAATACTCATCATCTTCTTTTAATCTTGCTGAACCAAAAAAAGTAATACCCTTTTGAATCTTATCTAATTCTTGAAGATAAGTAATATCTTCAATAATACATTCTTTCATCTTAATTGTTCTAATCTTTCTTTTTTAGATCCAATTTCAGTAATTTGTACTCCAAAGTTTCCATCTACAATCACCACTTCCCCATAAGCAATTTTTTTATCACCTATTAAAATTTCTAAAGGATCATTAGCTAATTGATCAAGCTCGATTACTGAACCTATATCCATAGTTAAAACATCTTTTAAAAGCATTTTTTTACTACCTATACGCACCCTTATAGGCAAGCGTACATCCATAATTAAACCAATATTTCTTAATTCTTCAACATTTGCTAAAGCTTTGTGATCTTGTACATGTTCTTCATCTATTGCAACAATTTCTTCTAAATCAGTTTTAGTTAGAACTTTATAAATTTTTTCATCAAAAACCAAAGAAACTTTTTCTTCTAAGTCAGCTATTTTTACATTATATAAGTATAATTTGTGAAAACCACCAAGTTCTAAGCTATCTGCAACAAATTCACAATTTTCTAAACTAAATTCCATTTTTGGAATTTCTTTTTGAGCACCTAAGGTTGTGGAAAATGCTGAGATAATATTTTGTATAGCTTCTTTAGCTGCATCCATTTCATCTTCATTTAGCTCACTATTTTTGGAGATTTCTTCTTCTCCCATCATCCACTCACCAATTGCACTCATTAAAACCGCACTAGCTAGAACTTTCATTTTCATTTCACTATTAATGCTAAAAGTAGCACTAACTAATGGTGGAGTCATAGAATCTTGAGAATTTACATCATACTCATAATATTCACTAAATTCAGCACTTTTTCCAGTTAAACCTTCTATGGTACTTACGCATTCATTGACAAATATGCCTAAAAAATCATTGATCATCGTCTTCCTCTTCTAGTTCTTCATTATCATCATAAGAATTTGCTTTTGCTCGTCTTTCATCTTCATATCTTTCAAGCATTTCTTTGATTTCATCTTTATCTGTTTTAATAAGCTCTAAGATTTTAATTGATTTTCTAAATCTATGAAGCCCAACTTGAGCTAAAAATACTTCCTTTTTATCAATAGCCACTATTGCTTTATCATCTGCACTTCTATCAAGTTTTAAAATATCTCCTTGCTTTAAATCCAAAAATTCATTCACATTGATAAAAGTTTTACCAAGCATAGCTTCATATATAACTTCAGCACGACCGATCAAGGTTTTAAGTTCTTTATTTCTTGACTTTTTAGCTGAAGTTTCACCCATCATAATATCACGATTTGCCAAACGACTCAAAATACTTTCCAAATGCACAACAGGATAACAAATATTCACCATACCACTTGAATTTCCAATGATAATTTCCATTACCACCATAATGACAATTTCATTTTGTGAAACAATTTGCACAACATTTGGACTTGATTCTTTTGCTTCCACACTTGGATAAATTTCAGTAACATTCATCCAGCTTTCTTTTAATCTTTGCATAATAATACGCAAAATAGAATCAAGCAAGTTAAGCTCAATTTCTGTAAGCTCTCTTAAAGTATCAAAACTCTCTCCTTGACCACCCAAAAGTCTATCTATCATAGGAAAAGCAATACTTGGATTTATCTCTAAAACACAATTTCCATCTAAAGGCTTAATCGAAAAAACATTAAAGCTTGTTGGTGAAGGCAAAGACATCAAAAACTCACCATAAGTCATTTGATCAACCGAATGCAGTTTAATCTCAACTATACTTCTCATCATTGATGAGATTTGTGAAGCAAGATTTCTTGCAAGTTTATCATGAATCCCTTTAATAGAGCGAAGTTGCTCTTTAGAAACTCTATTTGGACGCTTAAAGTCATATACAACTATATCTCTTTTATCTTCTATTTCTTCTAATTTTGATGTAGCTGTACTCTCATCACTATCATCATCAACAACTTCTAAAAGAGCATCAATTTCTTCTTGGGAAAGTATCTCAGCCATTAAACTAGCCTTTCTCGAATCTTCTTAAGCAAACGCTTATGAATTTGTGAAATTCTTGACTCGCTAATCTCTAAAATCTCTGCGATTTCTTTTAAATTTAATTCTTCATAATAATAAAGCTGTATTACAAGCTTTTCTCTTTCTTTGAATTCTTCTAAAACTGCATTGATTTTTTCTATTAATTCTTCTTTTTCTATTTGCTCTATGATATTGCTATCGTTAAAGCAATTTAGCTGTTCATCCAAAGGCATAACAAGCGATATAGCATGAGCTGCTCTTGCTTCTTTTACCTTTTCTACTTCTAAATTAAGTCTTTGTGCTAAATACTCATCATCAGGTTCTTTTTCATTTTCTTGATAAAACTCATCTATGATAGCATCAATATCTTTGATAATTTTTCTATTGCTTCTACTCATTACATCTAAACTTCTTAGATAATCAAGCATAGCCCCATTAACTCTTTTTCTCGCAAAACCCCAAAAATTATCATTTTGTTCTTTATCATAACGGCGTGAAAGTTTTATCATCTCTTCTACGCCTATACTAATTAAATCATTTACATCAATACTAGCAGGTAAGCGCTCTTTAAGTCTAAAAGCCATAGCCTTTAATGCTGGCATATAGGAGATGACTAATTCATCTTGTTCTTTTTTTAGCGTAGAAGCATAGGCATTATGCGGCTGCATGTTTTACTTTTCTCTTTGAAGAGCTTTCAAGCTTTTTAAGATCATCACGCTCTTCTTGAAGTTTTTCAAGCAAATAATCCATTTTCTTTTCTCTTGCAGCTAATTCTGCTATAAAGCTATTATTTTCATTTTCATATTTTTCTTTATTAAAACTTCTACCACTAATCTTATTAACATCTACAAAAATCATAATCACTATATGAATTAATACATAAAATACAAAAGTAATCAAACAAGTATATACAACTATTTCTAACGCATCTTCTATATTAACTATGGTAAACATTAAGCCTATAAAAAACCCGCAAACAGTAAAAAAAGCTACAAAATTCTCTGGTCTCATCTTTTTCCTTCAATCTAAAAACGATCCAAAAGCTTTTTAAAAAAACTCATAATGCTTTTATCTCCTACATTATTAAGCACTTTTTGTTCCAATCTATATAAAAGCTTAGAAGCTATAACTTTTAGCTCATCACTTGCATTTGTATCATCATCGCTAAACAAAGTTCGCTTTTTGATGCTTGAGTTAATATCTTTACTTTGACCCAAAAATCCTAAAAATTCTAAATCTAAATTATGCTTAATGTTAATATCAGCTACTTTTTTAATATTATCAAAAATTCTTAATGCTTCGCTTTCATTTTTGACAACATTAAACACCATTAATAAATTCTCTTTAGTTTTTGAAGTAGTTTTTATAGTAGCATAAGCATCAGTAATAGCAGCAGGATCAGGAACAGTGATTACTATAACTTCATCAGACATTTCTAGAAAATTTCCTATATTGCCACCAATACCTGCTCCTGTATCAATGATTAAAAAATCTAAATCATCTAAAATGCTTGTTTGGTTTAAAAATCTCTCATATATATTTTTATCATTATATTTTAAAATTTCATCACCACTTTCACCTGGGATAAGCCATAAATTTGGCTTAACTTCAATTAAAATATCTTCTAATGAGCACTCACCCTTTAAAACATGCAAAAGGTTTTTTTCCACACGCACATTTAAAATTACATCTAAATTCGCAAGCCCAATATCTGCATCAAAAAGCCCTACTTTATAACCATTTTTAGCCAAGATATTGCCTAAATTTGCACTAAAAGTACTTTTACCAACACCACCTTTACCACTAGTTACTGCTATAAAATGAGTATGCTTTGCATTTGAATTATCATTTTTTATCAAATCTTTTAATTTTTCTGCTTGATTACTCATTTTCTTCTCTCCTATAACCTTCTAATACACAACGCACTAAAAAGTCACTATTTGCTACTTCTATATCATCAGGTACTTCTTGCCCCAAAGAAAAAAAACTCATTGGTGTAGCAGTTTCATAAAGCAAAGAAAACACATTTCCAAACACTTTGGTTTCATCAAATTTTGTAATGATTAAGGTGTCGATATTTAAAAATGAAAAATTATTATAAGTTTCTAATAAATCTTCATATTTTGTATTTGCCGAAAGAACTAAATTTACATCAATTTGTGCATTAGAATGTGATAAAAATTCTTTAGTCTTTTCAAGTTTTGCTTTATCATATTGTGAATTTCCAGTTGTATCTACTAAAATCACTTCACAAGTATTTAAACTTCTTATTGCATCATCTAAATCTGTTGGCTCGATACTATCAATAATAGGAAGTTTCATCATCTTAGCATATTGGAAAAGTTGCTCTACTGCACCTATTCTATAGGTATCAAGTGTGATGATACCTGTTTTATAGCGTCTATCTCCATACGCATAGCGAAAAGCAAGTTTTGCTAAAGTAGTAGTTTTACCCACTCCTGTTGGACCTACTAACATCATAATTTTTTGCTTTTTAATTTCACTTTCTAAGCGACATGGAAGCATATTACGCAAAAGTGAGTAAAAATATCTTTGAACCGCTTCTTGATTAGCTTTCATAGTGCTTGGCATATTTTCAATAGTAGCTTTCATAATAGCTTCTAAATGTGCTTCTTGCATACCACTTGCCTTAGCCTGTTTATAAATACTTGCAAATTCAGGTGGTATAACCAGTTCTTTGCGTAAATCGGTCTTATCATCCCACATCATATCCACAAGCAAATTCATTTTATCATTGAGTTTATTCATTTGTTTTTCAAAGGCTTCTATTTTCTTATCATAATTTGAATTTGGCATGGAGAAATCTTGATAATTAGAAACCTTACTAATCTCTGAACTAACTTGAGAAAGTTTATTTTTTAAATTTAAAAAATTATCATCTTTTTTATTTGTATTTAAGTAAGGATTTATAGGTTTTTGTTTAGCTTTTGAAGAAAAATCAAGTACTACATCTTCTTCTTTTTCATCTTCAAGCTTTGGTGTTTGAATTTTAGCTTCAGGAAAATTTGGGGTAGTTGGTTTTTTCTTTGGTGGTATAGGTAAATTGTTTTGTTTTAAATGCTCTTCATAATCAGCTTCTTCAATCGCTACTATAACTTCATATAAAGGCTTTTGATTAATAGTTTTTGGACGAATTTGCTTATTAGTTACTATTAAAGCTTTATCGCCATAATCTTGTTTAACTTTAGGTATAATCTCATCTGTGCTTTCAACCGTAAAAGTATGAATCAATTGTCCCATATTTTTCCTTATCTTAACATGCCCAAAGGCAAAATTACACTAATTCTATCATTTACCCCCACATGAGGCACCATACAATACTCATCTTTTCGCACCTTTTTTGAAAAATACAATAAATCCAAATCAAGCGTTCTAGGAGCATTTTTAAAAGTTCTTTTTCTTCTAAATTTAAATTCATAAAAAAACAAAACTTTTAAAAGTGCTCTTGCATGCAAACTTGTGCTAACAACCATCACTGCATTAGTAAAGTCTTTTTGCTCTTCAAAGCCAAAAGCTTTATTAATCAAAAATGGCGATGTTTGCAATATTTGCAAGCGTTTATCTTGTATAAAAAGCCTAAATAAACCTCGAAAGCGTTTTTTTTCATCTTCTATATTACTTCCAAGTCCTATAATAGCTATATATTTTCCTTTTTTATCTGCCTTTGAATAAAAAGGAAAAAAACGAATTTTTTCTAACCTTCTAGCTCCTTTAATCAGCAAGTTATAATACCACTGCCTTTTCTTTATTAAGATAGACCATATCTTCTATTCTAATGCCAAGTTTATCTTTGATATAAATTCCAGGTTCAATGGTAAAAACCATACCTTCTTTTAACTCATAATCACTTCTTGGACTAATGTTTGGTAGTTCATGTATATCAAGCCCCACTCCATGCCCTAAGCTATGAATAAATTCTTTTTCAAAGCCTGCATTTTTAATCACTTCTCTTGCAATAAAATCAAGCTCACTTGCTCTCATACCAACGCGTGCTTTTTCTATGGCCTGAAACTGAGCTTGCTTAACTACTTCATAAATTTGCGTGATTTCTTTGTCTTTAAAATTTGGCTTATTTTTATCAAAAATTATTCCATTCTCATTAAAACAAGCTGTTCTAGTTCGATCAGAGCAATACCTTTGATAAACCACACCCGCATCAACTAATAATAAATCTCCATATTCTAAACATTTATCACTAGGTAAAGCATGTGCTTTAGCTGCGTTTTCATTAATAGCTACAATAGGTGAAAAAGAAAGTCCTAAGGCACCTTTTTTTTGAAAAATTTCACATGCTTTAAAATGCAATTCTTTTTCACTTTTTCCATGACCTTCTTGACTAATATATTTAGCAAATTCTTCAAAGCATTCTTTGCCAAAATCTACAGCCTTTTGCAAAAGTTGTAATTCTTTGGCATTTTTTATAATGCGTTTGTTTTTACTTAAGTCTAATTTTTCTTCAAAAACGATATTTGCACTCTTGCTAAGCTCTTTAAATTCAAAATAGCTAAAGTCTTTTGGGTCAAAACATACTCTATCAACTCCTACTTTTTCCAAAAGCTCTCTAGCACTAGCAAAAAGATCTTGTGCTAAAACCACCTTAGCATTTTTTATAAATTCATTAGATTCAAAACTATATCTTGCATCAGTGATGAAAAATGCTTCATCTTCAAGTTTTAAAAATAAAGCATTATCACAAGAATAGCCACACTCATAAAAAAGTGCATTTTCGTTTTTTAAGATAAAATTCATTGATTTGCTTGTTGTGCTTTTGCTTGAGCTGCTTTATATGCATTGATTTGATCAAAAATTTGGAAAAGTCCCATTAAAGCCATATGATAACCAAAAGGACCAAAACCTACTATACTACCTGCACAAACTGGAGCTATCATACTTTTTTGTCTAAATTCTTCTCTTCTGTAAGTATTGCTAATATGCACTTCAATTACAGGTAGATTAATCGCTGCAATCGCATCACGAATTGCGATAGAAGTATGTGCATAAGCAGCCGCATTTATGATCACTCCATCTACACTACCTAAGCATTCTTGAATTTTATCAACCAATTCACCTTCAAAATTACTCTGAAAAAACTCAATTTCTGCATTTGCTTGTTTTGCAGCTAATTTCATTTGCTCATGAATATCATCCATTTTCATATTGCCATAAATGTGAGTTTCTCTCATGCCTAGCATATTAATGTTTGGACCTTGTATAACCATAACTTTCATAATCTAACCTTTATATTAGTAAAATTTACTATATTGTAGCACTTTAAAGATAAATTTTAGCTATAATTTTTTCTTTTTAAGGATTTATAGAATGTTTATAATAGCACCCAAAATTATATTAACTTGCGATGATGAATTTAATATTTTAGAAGAAAGGGCTATTCTTTTTAATGATAATATTTTAGAAATAGACACTTTAGAAAATTTACAAAAATACTATCCACAAGCTAAACTTATACAAATTCCAAAAGACACTTTACTTTTACCTGCTTTTATCAATCCACACACACATTTAGAATTTAGTGCAAATAATGGAAATTTAGTTTTTGGGGACTTTTTAAAATGGCTTGATAGTGTTTTTAATAACCGCGAAATACTCAATGAAAAAGCTAAAGAAAAACTTATCTCTCAAAATATTCATAAAATGTTAAAAAGTGGTACTGCTACCATAGGTGAAATTTCTAGCTTTGGGAGTGATTTAAAACCTTGTGCTAATTCACAAGCTAGAATAGTATTTTTTAATGAAATTTTAGGATCTAATGAAACCTTTTTAAAAGAGAAGGAAAAAGATTTTTTACAAAGATACAATGCTAGTTTAAAATTTAAAAATTCTAAATTTATTCCAGCAATTTCAATTCATTCACCTTATTCAACTCATCTAAAACTTGCTCAATTTGCTATCAAGCTAGCTAAAAAAAATGATCATTTACTAAGCACACATTTTCTTGAAAGTAATCATGAAAACAACTGGCTAAGGTTTAAAAAAGGTGGTTTTAAAAAAAGCTTGGCAAAATTTAGTAAAAATCCTATGCCATTTTACACACCACAAAACTTTTTGAGGCTTTTTAAAGGGCAAAGAACATTATTTACTCATTGTGTTTATTTTAAAGAGTGGGATTTACTAGATAAAAATTTACATTCTATTACTCATTGTGTATTTTCTAATAGACTTTTAAGTAAAAACACCTTTAAGTTAAAATCTGCATTGAAAAGTGGCATTAATATCCACCTAGGAACTGATGGTTCAAGCTCAAATATATCTTTAAGTATGCTTGATGAAATGAGAGCAAATTTACTTATACATGATGGTTTTGAATTAGAAAATTTTGCCAAAACACTGCTTTTAATGGCAACTAACAAGGCCGCAAAAGCCATAAATTTAAACTTAGGTCAAATCCAAAAAGGAAAAATAGCAGATTTTAGTCTTTTTGCTTTACCAAATAGTGCAAATTTAAATCAACTTCCTTTGCAATTTATTTTACAAAGTAAAGAAGTTTTAAAACTCTTTATAGAAGGAAAAGAAATAACGATATAGAATAAAAATTAAAATATTTTTGTTATACTTAATTAAAATATAGCAAATTTAAAAAATTAAGAATCAAGAAAGAGATATGAGAAAATATTTAATAGCACTTATTTTTACTAGTAAGACTTTTGCTTTAAGTGATTTTGAGGTTATTAATATCCATAAAGTACATGATCTTAATATCACAGGAAAAAATGTAAATGTAGGCATTATAGATTCTGCTTTTAATGCAAATCATCCTAGTTTGCAAGGACAAATCATTGATCAGCAATATTCTAAACTAAATAATAACAAACCTTATATTCCTGATTTAACAGTAGATACTCACGGTTCACATGTTGCTGGAATTATTTTAGGAAAGTTTCAAAATAAAAACCAACCTTATGGGGCTGCATATGATGCAAAAATGTATGGGATTCAAGTATTTGGTTACAATAATGGAAGTAATAAAATAATACCATATAATGTGTATAATTATTTCATCAATAAAGATGTAAAAATAATCAATAATAGCTGGAATGCATCTTTATATCCTATAGTCGGAATGAATGAACCAGGATGGTATAGACCAAAATATAAAGAAAATTCTTCTTCATATTTTATAAATTTAGCCAATCAAAACAAAACGATTGAGGAATTAACCAAACTTGCAAAAGAAAAACAAATTTTATCAGTGTTTGCGGCTGGAAATGAAGGTATAATATCACCTGGATTAAGTGCTGTAGTTCCTTATTATGATGAAAGTGTTAGATCATGGCTTAGTGTAGGTGCTATTGATTCATCTAAAATCACTAAAAATCAAGATGGTAATTTAATTTTATCATCTAATGCTATAGCTGCATATAGCAATGGATTAAAAGGTGCTGAAAATTTTTCACTAGTAGCACCTGGTAGCTTTATAAATTCAGCTAATGGTGCATATGATATTAATCCTGTTTTTGGAAGACCTGATAAAAATTTATATATTAAAATGAGCGGTACTTCTATGGCAGCACCTATGGTAAGTGCTGCTGCTGCTTTAGTATCACAAAAATATCCATTTTTAAACGGAAAACAAATTGCTGATGTTTTATTAAGCACTGCAAATAAAAACTATATAGCTCCAAAACTAACAATTAAAGAAACCGAGCTTTTTAATACTTCCACTAGAAAAAAACAAATTTATTATACTATTATTTATATAGATACACCTGTTCCTAATGATAAAGAAAAAATAAAAAATGATTTAATCGAAGCTGGTTATTGGAGTTTTCAAGCAGATAATATTCTAAAAAATACCATTGATAATTATAAATTAATGGCAAATGCACAAGATGATTACAAAGCAATCATGAGTTTAAGAAAAGAAGAATTATTCGGGCAAGGTATTTTAGATGTTGAAAAGGCTATAAATGGTATAGGTATTTTAGATGCAAATAGACTAAATTTACAAGATATAACTGATATTTATGGAGAGAAAGAAGCATACTATACCATAGATACAAAAGGATATAGTGCGATTTTTAGCAATAACATATCTCAAAAAAAATGGGATGATAATTTACACAGACTTGATGCTTTAAATTCTCCAAAAAATGAAATACAAAATTTAAATGTTGGATTTATCAAAGATGGTCAAGGAAAGTTAATTTTAAGTGGAGAAAATACTTATCTGGGTAAAACTATAGTAAAAGAAGGCGAACTTTCTCTCATAAAAACACAAAATAATAAAGGTATCATCAATGGTGAAGTTAAAGTTTTAACTAATGGTAAATTTAGTGGAAATGGTTTAATAAAAAATAATTTATATAACCAAGGAATTGTAAGACCTGGAAATCAAGATCTGAGTGATTTGATAATAGAAGGTTTATATAATCAAAAAAATAATGCTGTTTTGCAACTTGATTTTGGAAATAGTGGAAATTCAAAACTTATAGCAAATACTTATCAAATAGAAGGTGGAAAATTACAATATATACCATTGCCTATGTTTTATACTAGCGGAAGTGCTGTTACTATTGATTTAGCTGGTTTAAAAGATAGCATTAGTGATTTTGAAAAAGTTGAAATATCAGGAAATAATAACATTGACTTTGTTGCTGTATTAGATAAAGATAAAGTTAATATCAACAAACCCGCGCCTGAACCAAAACCTGAACCAAAACCTGAACCAAAACCTGAACCAAAACCTGAACCAAAACCTGAACCAAAACCTGAACCAAAACCTGAACCAAAACCTGAACCAAAACCTGAACCAAAACCTGAACCAAAACCTGAACCAAAACCTGAACCAAAACCTGAACCAAAACCTGAACCAAAACCTGAACCAGACAATAATTCTCAAATCATAGTAAAACCAATCATAAAAAATAATGCTTACAATACCAAAAACAGCACAATAGGTAAATCATTACGAAGCATTAGAGCAATGGATAATTTAAGCGATGATTATAAAAATTATTTTGCTTTTTTAGATAATACAGACAAAAAGACCATGCAAGATAACTTAAAAAGTTTAGAATCAAATGATTATTTATCTAATTCAGTTCAGTTGTTGAATACTTACAGCAGTTTTGGACAAAACAATATGCTTTGGGCTCTTAATCCAACTTTTATTAACCAACCTATAGAAAATATAAAATTAGCTAGTAATTTTCACCCAACAAATATATTATATAAAGACGATATAACTGGTTTCAATTTTTATGATAATCAAAAGTATATTTTTCAAATTGGACCTAATTTAAAAAAAATATTTGGAGACGACTTTCATGGAAGTTCTTGCGGACTTAATGTTAGTATAGGAGGGGAAATTGATTCTTCAATTCTTGTAACACATTTAAGTACATCATATTCTAATATTGATTTTTCAACATCTAATATCAAAACAAGAAATGTTAATTTATCTAGCAATTATATTTTAAATTTAAGTCATTTTAAAATTCTAAGTGGAGCAGGTATTGGAACATACTCAAACAATATGCAAAGATATATACTAAATTCAAATGATATCCAAGGTTCATACAAAGGATTAATAGCTTCTACTCAATTAGGGATAGCTAAAGAATTTAATCATAACACTAATCTAAACATTACTCCTTTAACTTATTTTAATTATAATTATTTTCAACAAAACGCATTTAGTGAAAATGGTGGAATTTTTTCAAAATCTTATGATGATATCAAACACAATAGCACTTCTGTAGTTTTAGGTATAACATCTTCTTATATACTATCAAATTTTGAAGGATATAATACCTTAACAAGTTCTATATTATACGAAAGAAGATTAACAGGGAAAAAATTAAGCAATACCGCAAATTTTATAGATTTTAAAAATCAAAAATTTAAGCAATATTATAATTTAGATACTAATTTATTAAATATCAATCTTGGTCTGAATTTAAAACCAAACAAATCATTCTTTTTTGATATAAAATTATTAAATGAGATTTACAAAAATCAATATAATGTTAATTTAGTTTCAAATTTTGGATTTAATTTTTGATGAAATAGCTAAAAATAAGGAAAAAAATGCAAATTATAAAATCATTTTTCAAAGGACTTGGGAAAATCATTTCTTATATCAACACTTATTTTAAAACCTTTGTATTTTTATTTATCGTGTTTTTAATCCTTGCTCCAAGCGGGGATAATGCTAAGCTTTCTAATGCAAACTTAGCTCAAATCAACCTTAAAGGTGAAATTAGCGATGCGGGCAATCTTTTAGAGCAAATTTACAAACTCAAAGATAATAAAGCCATAAAAGGCGTTTTACTTTTTATAGATAGTCCTGGTGGAGCTTTTGCTCCAAGTATGGAAATAGCTCTTGCTATACAAGATCTTAAAGCTAAAAAACCTGTAGTGGTATATGCGGGTGGAACTATAGCAAGTGGGAGTTACTTAAGTGCAGTAGGAGCTGATATGATTATTGCTAATCCTGCTAGTTTTGTAGGATCTATTGGGGTAATTATGCAAGGTTTTGAAGTAAGCGAGCTTGCACAAAAACTTGGCATAAATGAACAAACTATCAAAGCAGGAAGCTATAAAGAAGCAGGAACCTTCATGCGCAAATGGAGCGAAGAAGAAAAAGACTTTTTACAAAATTTAGCTAATCAAAGCTATGAGCTTTTTACACAATTTGTCGCACAAAATCGCAAGCTAGACTTAAACCAAACAAACTCATGGGCTGATGCGAAAGTGTTTTTAGCTAATGAGGCTTTAAAATTAAAACTCATTGATAAAATAGGCAATTACGAGCAAGCCAAAAAAGAGTTAGAAAAACTAGCTAAAGTTCAAAACCCTATCTGGCAAAAAGAAGATGCTATAGATAAATTCTTAAAAAGATTAGAAGAGCAAAGTGCTAGCTTTTTTGCTAACACTTTAGCACAATTTTTCACACAAGTAAGCTCACAAAAATTTACTAAGATTTAACAATCTCATAAAATCCATAAGTATCATTTTCTAAAAAGCCTTTGTATAAAGGCTTTAGCTTCATATCTAGTTTAACATTTTCAAAGGTATTTAAATTTGAGCTTGAAAAAATCAAAAGCATATCTAACTCATCTTTAAAGGCTTTTAAAAAATTCTCCCCGCCCTCATACATGATAAACTTAGCTTCACTAGGAATGCTTGTAAAAATTTCTCTCTCAGGCACGCTAAATAAAGGAATTTTTAGATCAAAACTTTCTAAATTTTGATGACTTAGTATGCATAAATTTGGCGCCTTATCTTGAGCTAATCTTGCATCTAAAATAGGTCTATCATGCCTTATAGTTTCACCACCTACTACCAATAAATCAAGCTTTGAGCGTAATGCATGAGCATAAGTTCTACTTGCCTTAGAACTTACTATTTTTCCATATGCTGAACCATTTAGCGAAAGAGCGAGTTTAAAAAATTTAAAGCTTGATTTTTGCCATTTTAAAAAAGGCTTTAAAAGCTCTTTGGCTCTTTGCTCGCAAATTCCCATGTGAATTTTTATGCCTTGATTTTTTAAAAACTCTGCTCCACCGCTTGCGAGCTTATGCTCATCTTTGGTAGCGATAAAAACTTCACTAAATCCAAGCGTACTAAAAAGTTTTGCACAAGGTGGGGTTTTACCCTGATGATTGCAAGGTTCTAAGCTCACATAAACAATAGAGCCTTTTAATAAACCCTGATGATTTTTGCAAATAAATTCATGCAAATCATTTGGATTTTGCGGTAAATCTAAATTTGGATTAAGCACTTTTAAGGCTTTGCTTACTGCTTCAAGTTCTGCATGAGCCTTGCCTGCTTCTTTATGTGCTTCTATGCTTAAGATTTTGCCATTTTTATCTAAGATCACACAACCTACGGCTGGATTGGGATAGGTTAAAAGCTGATATTTCCAAGCTTCATCTATGGCTAAATTCATATAAAATTCGTGATTCATATTGCCTTCTATCGTTTTATTTTAAAAAATATAGCAAAAAATATTTTATATACAATTTATTCACAAGTTGAAATTTGATAGAATAAAAAATAATTTTAATAAGGAACCCCATGCAAAAAACTTTATTTGAAAAAAACATAAACGCATTAAATAACATACCATTAAAAGAAAAATTAAAAAATTTTCAACAAAATCATTTTAGAGTAATTATAGGCAATGATCCTTTAGATATTAATTTTATAAATAATGGGGGGGGGTATAGGCTTTATGAAGATGTGCTTTTGCAATTAAATGAAAAATTAAATTTATACAATGATAAATATCTTTTATATCCTGTGCTTTATTTTTATGGATTTGGAAATGGAATTTTATATAAAGCTCTTTTACAAAATAAAAACAGACAAAAGATTGTTGTTTTTGAAAAAGAATTAGAATTTATTTATTTAAGTTTTCATTATATAGATTTTAGTGAAGAATTAAAAAATAATGCTTTGATTGTTTTGGATACTAATATAATTAATATCAACTCATATAATGAAATTTGCTCTAATGGTCCTTTTTTTAATTTCTTGCGTGTGTATTTTTTAGATATTCATTGTGATTATTATGAAAAATATCAAGAAGATATTTTAAATACTAATTCCAATATGCAACTTCATATTAAACAATCTATGTATAGATATGGAAATTCTTCCCAAGATGCTCTAATGGGTATAGAAAATTTTATCTATAATTTACCTAAAATTATTAGTAATTATTCTTTTAAGCAATTATGTTTAAAAAGAAAAAAACAAGCAAACAATGCTATTATAGTTTCAACTGGACCTTCTTTAATCAAACAACTTCCTTTGTTAAAACAATATGCTAATTATGCTAGTATATTTTGTGCTGATAGTGCTTATCCTATACTAGCAAAATATGATATAAAACCTGATTATGTTTTATCTTTGGAAAGAACTGAAGTTACAAGTGAATTTTTTAATAATGATTTTAAAGAATTTGATAAAGATATAGTGTTTGTATTAAAATCTTTAACTCATCCTAATACTTTTAAATATCTTGATACAAATAATAGAAAAATACTTCCTATTACATACTATACTTTTTTTACTCATTTTATAGGATTGCATGACTTTGGTTATATGGATATGGGACATAGTGTAGCAACTATGGCTTATATTTTAGCTCTACATTTAGAACACAAAAATATCATTTTTATAGGACAAGACTTAGCCTATGCAAAAGATGGCTCTTCTCATCCTAAAGAATATCACTATAGTGCAAATTACGAAAGCACTAGTTATGAGCATGAAGAAGTTTTAGCTTATGGTGGTAATGGTTTAGTTAAAACACATAAAGCTTGGATACTTTTTAAAACAGAAATAGAAGAAGCTGTGTTTAATGCAAAAACATACCTAAATATCACAACCTATAATTGCACTGAAGGTGGAGCTAGAATCAATCACACCATAGAAAAACCTTTCAAACAAATATGCGAACAATTACTAACAAAAAAACTTAATAAGCCTTTTGTAAAACTTGAAAAATTAAATCAAAACAAACAAAAAGAATTAATGCTAAAGGCATTTTATAAAGTACATAAAGCTATAAAAATTTGTAATACTTTAGAAAAAGAATGTTTGTATATTAATAATACTTTATATTTTTTAAACAATGATGAGAAAAATTTTAAAAATATTATAGAGCAATTAGATAATTTTAAAAGTAGAATAGATAAAATTTTAATTTCAAAAGAACTTACAAATCCTTTAAATACTCAATTTGAACTTAACTTAGCTCGAATTTATGTATTAAACCCTAAAACAAAAGAAGATGTTTTTAACAAAAATTATCTTTGGATTAAAGAGCATTTAGAATGGATTTTAATGTTAAATGAACATATAAAAGCATTAAAGATTACTTTAGAAAAAAATATTATCAATTTAGAAAAAGAACTTGAGAATCAAAATTTACATCAATATATTCAAAAAATAAAAAAAGTTAAATTATATTTTAAGGATTTAGAGTAGAGTTTAGAAAATTTTAAAAAGGCAAAGGTGCGAAAAATATTTGCACCTTTATATCATCTTTAGAATAATATTTTTCATTTTCAAACCATAAATGCTTACTTGCATTAAATATAAAATTTTCTTTGGTATTTTTTCTTAATTCAAAAGTTCTTTCACAAAGTGGATAAACAAGCTTTATATCATTTATCTTAAATTTACAAGCATAAGCAAACATTTGATACAAATCACTCTGTGCTATACCATGCTTTTTATCTTCACTATTTTGATCGGGAATTTTCCATTTAGTATCTAAAATCATTTTATTTTCTATATACAAATCAGGCTTTAACATAAAACATTTTTCACCATTTTTATTTGCTAGATATTTTCCGCTACTTTGAGTTTTGATATTTTTATTTGGATTTGCAAATTTAAACATATAAGCTACATAATCTTCAAAAATTTTCTCCATAGGAAAAAGCAAGGCAAAAGCTTCTTTTTGACCTTTATAAGGCGCAAAGCTTTGATTTTGTAAAAAAATCTTGCACCAAGAAAGTATATTTTCATAATAATCAAAATGTCTTGAAATTTTATAATCAAAATCTTTTGCATAATTTGTAGAAAATTCCACCTCATCTAGCATTTGCAAAGCTTTTGTGATTTTGAATTTATACATAGTTGTTTTTGATTTCAAAAAATTTAGTGTTGATTTTATCAAGCGATTTGGAGCTATATCTAAAATAAATTCATCACTTTGGGTAAAAAATCTTTCTTTATGGACTAAATTTTGTTTAATATTTTCATTAAAAAGCAGCTTTCCTTTCAAAAAAGCTCTATTTTCTTCAACACTTACATAATCTCTTTTTAAACCTTTTGTAATAACACTATCAAATTCATCTAAAAACATCTTAATGAAAATCTCAAACAAAGGCATTTTAGAAATTTGCAAAGATGAAATTTGAGATTTTTTAAATGGAGAATTTTTTAAAGTTTTTAGCATATTAATCAAAAGAATTTTAGGGTCAAAATTTACTTCTTTTAAACTATACCATTTTTTTATTTTGATATTTTTCAAAATTTTATATTCTTGGAAATAGCTAAAATTAGTATATAGTTTATTATCGTTGCTTATTGTATAAGCATATTTTAATTTACTCTTTGAAACACTCAAAGATTTATCTTTTTTTTCTTTATAACTATCCGAATCCGTGCATTTTGGTAAAATTTCCAAAACACCGCTTTTTGTTTGTATAATACCCACATAATTTTTAGCTTTTAAAGTATTTTTATTTTTAAATCCTAAAAAATTTTCATTATCTTTGACAAAATTTTCCAATTCTTCATAGAAAATTTCAGCCTTTTCTTTGAAAATTTCTTTTAAATCTTTTTTAGAAAAATCTTGGTGCTCGATGATAGAAAAAGTACTACTTGTTTTCATTATTCATATATATTTTTTTAAAAGTAGTTTCATCCCATTTTTGACTATCACTAAATTTATAAATACCATTATCTCTTTCTATAAAATTTGTAATATTTTTCAAATAATCATTATTTGTATCTTGTTTTTCTAGCATACCATTTTCATTTAAAACCGCGTCAATCAATGCATAATCATTATAAAAATACTCTTGCAAAAGTGGGATAATTTTATTTTGAAAAACATTTTTTAAATCATTTAAATTTTCAACACCTATAAAAAATGCATGTCCTATAGTTTTTTCTCTATCTAGCAAGTATTCTATGCGAGTATTTATAGCTTTTAATAATTCTTGCAAATTAACACCTTCACAATTTGTAGATAATTTGCTTACATCAGGCATCATCTCTACAAATTCGAAGCGTCTTCTTAAGGCTGTATCAAGTGAAGTAATGCTTCTATCGGCTGTATTCATAGTCCCTATGATATAAACATTTTTAGACACCCCAAATTCTTCACCACTATAAGGCAATCTTACTTTTAGCCCTTCTGGCTCACCCATCCTTTTACTAGGCTCTATCAAGGTTATAAGCTCACCAAAAATCTTACTTACATTACCACGATTGATCTCATCTATGATGATTATGTAAGGTAAATTTGTTTTTTCATCTTTCTCTTCATAATCTCTTAAACCTTGCGATTTTAAATAATTTAATATAGCTCTAACATACGCTAAATTATATATTTCATCTACACTAGAGGTTTTATATAATTTTTCTATATTATCTATATTTACCGGATAATCTTTATGATTTTTACTCATATCATCAAATTTAATTCTAAATGTTTTTCCACCCCTATATTGAATAGAATATTTTGTATTTGGTAGTTTGAAATATTTTTCTGGATTATTACCATCTTCTTTCGCTTTTTCTTTCAAATCATTTATATAAAAATTAAAACTTTTTATACTATCTCTATTTTCCAAAGCTTTTTCGCAAAGCTCTTTAAAAATTCCATTTTCTATTTTATAATTTACTTCTTGAGAATTTTCATCATTGTTTATTATAGGTTTTATGCCTTCTACAAATTCTTCATATCCATAACTTTGATGAAAAGTAGTAAAAACTATTTGCCCGTTTTTTACATACTTATCAAACAATTCTTTTCTATTTTTTCTATCATCTTTGCTTGGAATTTGTATTTTTTCTTCTTTTGATATAATCTCTAAAGCCTTATCTATCGTTTGATAAGTTTTTCCTGTCCCTGGAGGTCCATAAAGAATTTGATTTAAAGGTGGATTTTCTACATTCAATCCTTTATTTGTTTCTTTGTTATTATAAAACTCTTTATCGGAAGAATTAATCAGAAAATCTCTATAATATTTTATAGCACTTGAATATCTATTTTTATTTGTAGAATTCTGATCTAAATATTTTTTATTATTTTCTAATTCTTTACATTTAAGATCAAATTGTTCTATATCACATTTATATAGATTTACATTCAAATATTTGGTAGAAATTCGAGAAATATCTTCTATATAATTTTCTTTAGTTCCTTCACTTAGTTTGCTACCATCTTTTTTAGTAACTTTATTTAAGTATATAGAAAAATTAATTTTATTTTGCTCGGTTGTTTTAGTATTCAAATTTGAATAATGCCCCCATAATGGAACCGAAACTTCATTTCTCATACTATCGAGTGTATAAATTTTATCTTTTAACAACTTTTTATGTAATTCATAAATTTCTAAATTGCTTTTAAATTCATTTTTGCATATTGCTTCTAATATATCTTTTTTAAATATATTAACAATCTTAATATCATTTGGATTTTGATAATGAAACGCTATCTTCCATTTTAAACCAAAAGGTAAAATTTCATTTAAAATTTCTTTATCAATGCATTTTAAATTATTATTTTGCGAATATTCTATAACTTTAACTATTTCTTTTTTTACTTTTTCAAAAACTTCATCTTTAGTATTTCCAAGATTTTTTCTCCAAGCATATCTATTATCATACAAATAATCATCTTTTTTAGGTGGTTTTTTATAACGATAAATTCCAAATTTTCCAGCATCATTTCCTCCAAATCCTGCATATTCTTTTAATAAAACATCTAACCAATAACAATAATAATTTGGGTTTTCATGTTTAAGATTTGTATATTCTTCAAGACTCATACTTTTAACTTTTTCTAAAGTCCAAATTCTTTGAAATTCTAAAAATTTATTACTTTCTTTTTGTTTCTCATCTAAAATAATATTCATATCTAAATCCTATTTTATTTTATAATAAATTACAAAATAATGTATTTAAATTTAATTATACAAAAGATAAGTAAAAATTTAGATTTCTAAATTTTTACCATTGTATGAAGGTTTTAGCTTTTCTTATGTCGCTAAAATTTATAGTAGTTTTTTCTTGAGTTTCTAAATTTTCTAAAGTGATATTTTCATCATCTACGGCGATGATTTTTGCCTCAATTTTTTCTTTTTCATTTGTAGTGATTTTTACGAGTTCATTTATACTTTTTGCAAAATGATCTAATTTGCTTAATTTTCTCTCAAGCCCACAGCTTGAAACTTCTAAAAAATATTCTCCATTTACAGGCGGTTCTACATCAAAAATAGGTGATAAAATTTCACTTAACTTAGCACAATCATCAAGCCTTACACCACCTTCTTTTTGCACATAAATTCTATAAATCTTTCTACCATTTTCACTTACTAACTCATCATCATAAAAACTAAGTCTGACTTCTTTACACAAAGCTTCAAGATTCATTTCTTTCCTTTTTTATCTTTTCAAAAAGTGCATCCATATGGTTTTGATACTCTAATCTATCATCAAATTTAAAATGAAAATTCGGACATCTATACCATCCTTGCTCACTCATACAATAATTTTGCAAAGCTTTTGAAGCTTTTTTAAGCTGATTTAGTATAATTTCTTGTTCATGAGTATTAAAAAACATCTTATCTAAATATACAAAGGCATCATATCTACCTTTTTTACACTCCACATCAACAACGCATAAATTTTTTAAATTTGCATTATCTAAATTTGATAAAGCTTCAGGTATAAGCTCTTTTAAAATGCTTTCTGTGCGAAGTTTTTTAATCTCTGATGGATTCATAAGCTTACTTTTTCCTCAACTTCTTTATAGCTTTCTATATAATCACCCACTCTCATATCATTACATCCTTCTATACCTACACCACATTCATAGCCTTTTGCTACTTCTTTTACATCATCTTTAAAGCGTTTAAGTGAGCTTACATTGCCCTCATATACTACAACACCTTCTCTAATAAGTCTTATCTTAGCTCCACGATTTATAGTGCCTTCTGTTACCATACATCCTGCTATTTGACCTAATTTTGGCACATTTATAACTTGACGAATTTGTGCTTGACCAAGTTGCTCTTCTGAGATGATAGGACTCATCATACCACCAAGTAAAGCTTTAACATCGTCTAATAAATTATAAATTACATTATAAGTTTTTATTTCTACACCCTTATCTTTGGCACGCTCTTTAATCTCTCCGGTTGGGCGTATATTAAAGCCTATGATAATAGAATTTTCACTAGCACTTGCAAGCTCTATATCACTTTGCGTTATACCACCTACTCCGCTATGTATGATATTTACTTTAATTTCATCATTTCTAAGTTTTTCTAAACTAGCTTTAAGTGCCTCTAAAGATCCTTGCACATCAGCTTTTAAAATTACAGGTAATGCTTTTAAACTTCCTTCTTTAATCTTATCTCCAAGTTCGTCTATACTTACTTTTGTTGATTTGCTAAGTTCTTTTTGGCGATTATACTCATGGCGTTTATTTGCGTATTCTCTTGCTTGCTTATCACTATCTACAACTATTAAAGTTTCACCTGCATCAGCTACTTCACTAAGTCCTATGATAACTCCACATTCACCTGGTTTTATTTCTTTTAAAGGTTTTCCTTGATCATCACTCATAGCACGAACTTTACCATAAGCAACACCAGCTACCATAGTATCGCCAACTTTTAAAGTTCCATTTTGAACTATTATAGTAGCTACAGGACCTCTACCTTTTTGAACTGAAGATTCTATAATACTAGCTTTTGCTTTAGTTTTAGGATTTGCTTTTAATTCTAAAATATCAGCTTGAAGTAAAACTATCTCAAGTAAATCTTCTATACCATCACCTTTTTTAGCTGAAACAGGGACAAATTCATAAGATCCACCCCATTCTACTGGCATTATTTCCATTTCAGCAAGCTGAGTTTTTACCATATCTGGATTTGCGTTTTCTTTATCCATTTTATTTATTGCTATGATTATAGGCACATTAGCAGCTTTTGCGTGATTTATAGCTTCTTTTGTTTGTGGTTTTACTCCATCATCTGCTGCAACAACTATAATAACAATATCTGTTATACTAGCTCCTCTTGCACGCATAGCTGTAAAAGCTTCATGACCTGGAGTATCTATAAAGGTTATTTTTCTTCCATTTTTTTCTACCATATAAGCACCAACATGCTGAGTTATGCCACCTGCTTCACCGCTTGCGATACGAGATTTTCTTATAAAATCAAGTAAAGAAGTTTTACCATGATCAACATGTCCCATAATAGTAATAACTGGTGCTCTTTGGCTTAAATTTTCTTCTACTTGATTTTCGTCATAATCTTTTACATAGTCAAATTCATTTGCTTCGTCTATTATATTAATCTCTATACCAAATTCTTCAGCTAAAATTTCTATAGCAGCCTCATCTAAGAAATCATTCTTAGTAGTCATAAGCCCTAGCATAAAAAGCTTTGAAATAATTTCACCTGTATTTTTGCCTATTTTATCAGCAAATTCATAAACACGAATTTCTTTAGGTATATTAACACTTGTTATAGCTTCGCTTTCTTTTTTTTCTATCTTCTTAGGTGGTTTTTTGCGGCTTCTTCTTTGAATTCCACCTTCGCCAAAAGGATTGATAGAATTATTTAAAGATTGTTTTAAGATATTTGGTTGTTTTTTATTAGCTGGTTGTGCTGGCTTGTTTTCTTTTACACTAAAATCAGGTAAAACCACCATATCTTCATCTTCTAAAGAAATATCAGCAAAATCTTTATCACCTAAAAGATCCATTTTAGTAGTGCTTTCTTTTTTACTTACAACTGGATGATTTTTCTTTTCTTTTTTCTTTCTTTTTAAATTCTCATCAGAATTAGAAAAAATCATACTAAGACTTAAACCTTGAGTTGTTTGCACACTAGGTTTTTCTTCTTTATCTATTAGATTATCTTTACCTTCTTCTTTTTTCTTTTTAACAATAACCAAACCTCTTCTTTTGGCTAAATTTAAATTAGAACCTAATTTTTCATCTAGTTTAACTTCTTCTTTTTTTTCTTCTAAAACTTCGTTTTTAATAGGATTTTCAGGCTGTTTTTCTTCTTTTTTAATTTCTTCTTTTTTCTCACTTATCACTTTGGTAGAAGTTTTTGCTTCTTTTTTAGTTGTAGTTTTTTTAGCAACACTTTCTTTTTTAGGCTTTGCCACTTTTTTCACCACATCTAATATCTCACCTGATTGCACATATTGATAAATTGCCTCTGCAATTTCAGAAGATACTTTTTTGTTAGGGGATTTTATATCTTCCAAGCCCATTTCATTAGCTTTTTCTATAATCTCTTTACTAGTATATCCTAACTCTTGAGCAATTTCACTAATCTTTACATCTGCCATTAAAAAATATCTCCTTTAAATCCTGCTGTTTTATACTACCACAAAAACTGCCTTTGCAAGCCCTCATAAAAGCTTTTTGCAATGTTTTTTCATCTTTATCAAAACACAAATTACAAATATACATACTTCTACCAAACTCCACTTTAGTGACAATTTGAGAATTTTTTATTTGAAATTGATGCAAATTTTGCTTTTCGTGACGCCCTTTACAAACGATGCACATTCTAATGGGTATATGATTTTTCAAAATTATATCTTTTTTTTGGAATTTTTAGCAAATTTTAAAACCCTCATCATCAAAATCTAAAAGCTCAACCCTAAATTTAGCAAATTTATTTTTGATTTTTTCTTTAATGTTTTTTGCATCATCTTTATAAGCTAAGGTAAAAAAACTTGAACCTGAACCTGAAAGAGTGCTCATAAGGGCATTGTTTTCTAAAGATAATTTTTGTATTTCAAAAAGTTCTGGCAAAAGTTTCATTCTTTGAATTTGATGAAGTTTATCTAAACTTGCGTATTTTAATAAATCATATTTTTTTTCTAAAAAACAAGCCGTCAAAAATGAAGCATGGCAAAGATTAAAAACACCATCTTCTAAGTTGATTTTTTTAGCCAAAACTGCTCTTGATTTTTGGGTATTCATAGGTATATTAGGTATAGTAATAACAGCTTGCAAACCTTTATCTATTTCTTTTTTTATAGTTAAAACTTTTTCATTGTAAGTTAATGCACACACAAAACCACCAAGAGTAGCTGGTGCAATATTATCTGGATGATTTTCATATTTTAAAGCTTCATTTAAAATGATATTTTTGTCTATTTTAAACCCGCTTAATTCATAAGCACAAGCAATAGCTCCTACTATCACAGCAGAAGAACTTCCCATACCTCTTGATAAAGGAATGTTATTTTGAAAAATAAAACGGAAAGTATCTTTTTTTCCACTAAGTTTTTGATAAATTTCATAAAATATATTTACAAAAGTATTATTTTTTTTAAGATAGATATTATTTTCACCTTGCCCATGTATGCTGATACTAAAAAATTTAGATTTTTCAATTATGGTTTGATTAAAATACTTTAAACTTAAACCCAAACAATCAAAACCAGGACCCAAATTCGCACTTGTAGCAGGAACTAAAATTTTCATTCTTAACCTTAATTAATCGCATCTAAAACATAAAAGGGTGTATTTTCTTTACTTAAATTCAAACCTTTTAAACTTTGAGGCATAAAGAAATTTCCTGCTTGTATTTTTTCCAATGCAATTTCACCATCATATTTTTTTACAAAACATAAATGCTTATTTGCCGCTATAGGTGTATTATTATTTAACTCAAAAGCACTAATTGCTTTTAAAGGAATATTTTTAACCATAGCTAAAGCTTTAAAAGAAACATAAGAAATTTTTATACCCATATAAGAACCTGGCCCATGCACATAAATAAGTTTTTCAAATTCATATTGCAAAAGCAATTCTTGTATAATTTTTGGCAAACACTCGCTAACTTTTAAATCACTCTCAATAATTTTTAACAACTCATCTTTTTCATAAATACCAAGCATTAAAGGTTTTGCAATGGCATTTAATAGTAAAGTAACCTTTTTTATGCAAAAACCCTTTCATAGACTTTATGTGTGCTTTTTTCCAAGCTTACCACTTCATAAGTGCTAGGATCTTTTAAAAGTTCTTTAGTTAAAAGATGATTAAGCTTGTGCGAACCTGCATAAGAAGTATAATCTCCAAAAACTCTACATCCAAGTAAAGTTAAATCCCCGATAGCATCTAAAATTTTATGTCTTACAAACTCATCTTTAAAACGCAAACCCTCAGGGTTTAAGATACGGTTATCATCTATCACAACTGCATTTTCCAAACTTCCTCCAAGACCTAAATTCATAGCTCTTAAAGCTTGGACATCTTTTAAAAATCCAAAAGTTCTTGCTCTTGCAATTTCATTGATGTAATTTTCCTTACTAAATTCAAAACAATAATTTTGTTTTCCTATAATAGGATTATCAAATTCAATTGTATAGTTTATAATAGGCATATCAGTAGGACTTAAACGCACAAATTTATTACCTTCTTTAACTTCTATAGTTTTTTTAATCACTAAAATTTTTTTTGCTTCATCAAGCTCTTTTATACCAGCTTCTTCAAGCATCATACAAAAACCTATGCTACTACCATCCATTACAGGAGCCTCATTAGCATTTAAAACTATACGCACATTATCTATACCATAAGCATTAATAGCACTCATTAAATGCTCTATAGTAGAAACATAACCTCTATGATCACCAATGACAGTAGCCATTTGCGTATCAATTACATTTTCAGGTTTTGCTTCGTAAGAAATTCCCAAATCACTTCTATAAAATACTATACCATTTCCAGCTTCTAATGGTTCTAATTTTATACTTATGGGTTCACCTTTATGCAAACCTATACCAACACCTTTAACTTCTCTTGCTATTGTAGTTTGATTCATATTTATTCACTTAAAATTCTTTTTTTACTTGATTCTAATACATTATAGATATTTTCTCTTATCCACTTAGCATCTTGCCATTGTTCAGGTCGCACCTCAACACCTTGTACCAATACTCCAAAATGCACATGATCGCCTAATGCCAAACCTGTTGTTCCTGTTGTTCCTATCACATCGCCTACTCTAATTTTATCCCCTACATTTACTTCAGCTACTGTGCAATGTCCATAAAGAGTATAAATTCCAAAACCATGATAAATTATAATATTTAAACCATAAATTCCATTTTCTTGAACAAAAACAACCTCTCCATTATTGCTACTTATAATAGGTGCTTCTTTTGTACTTGCTAGATCAAGCCCCATATGATAAGAACTGCTAAAAGCTTGATTATTATAAGAATAAAATCTATGATCAGCATAATCGGCTACTTTTTGTCCATTTTTTAAAGGTTTAAAAAGATTTATTTTAAAATTATTTATTAAAGTATCAGGTACTTTACTAGTAATATTATGGATAATTACTTCATTAGAAGCTCTTAGCTCTTCATTTACAAATTTAAATTTTTCAAGCCTACTTAACTCTCTATCTTTTGGAGCATATTGTTGGGCTAGAAATTCTATTTTACCATCTAAAAATCTATCACTTACTTTTATATTAGAAATACGATATTTTTTATTTGCAAAATAGTATCTAATTCTTTGTTTATTTATATTTCCTGCCTTATCTACTGCTACAACATAAGCTCTAAAATGCTCTTCAGTCGCTTCCCAAGGGATTAAAGCTGCATAATATCCTTCTTTTATATAAGGCGTTGCTTGATATATTTTATCTTTGTCATTTGTAATATATACTTCTTGTAAATTTTCATCACTTGCTTTAAATACTACACTACCAACCCCACCTTGTTCAATTTGATAAGAATTGTCTAAAATTTCTACAAAAGGTTTTTTGGTATCTATTATGATTTTTAATTCTTTTATAGTCTGATTACCCAAGAAAAAATTCCAAAAGCTACTATCATTTGCTTCTATTACTAATTTATATAAATCAATATTTTCTTTATAAGCTGGTTTTGGCAATTTTAAATCAAAATGAATATTTTTTTTATTACCTTTAACATGTTCATTAACTAAAGTTTCTCCATTAATCTCATTTGCTTTATACAAAGTTACCTTAATATCTTTTAAGACACTTTCATCATTTATTTCTATTGATATAGGATCATTTAAATTGCTATAAATAATATCTGATTTTGTTTGAATTGATGGAGCATTTTTCTCAAATAAACTCGTATTTAAAACAAATACTATAAAAGCTAAAATTATCAAAAAAACTATAAAAACCCATTTTTTGTTTGATCTTTTACGCACAAAAACCATATTTCTTCACTTTCAATCTATTTTTTGTTAAAAATATATTATGCTTTAGCAAATTAAGAGTAAATTATAAAAAAATTTATAAAATTTCTCTTAATTTATTAGCATCTTTTATCCAATTTTCAAGCTCATTAATATCACATTTTTCTATCATTTTCTTACATTCTTGTAATTCTTTTTGAAACAAGTCAATTGAATTTAATAAATTTTGTTTATTTTGTTCAAAAATACCACTCCACATTTGAGGATTTGATTTAGCAATCCTACACATATCTTTAAAAGAAGGACCACCTAAATGGGCAATATTTTTTTTATTTTCTTCTTTCATTACAAAATTTGCCAAAGAAAAACTAATTACATGTGGTAAATGTGAAATAATAGAAGCATGATGATCATGTGATATGCTATCCATAAATACAAGTTTCATTCCTAAATCTGAGAAAATTTCTATAGCTCTTTTTTGATGAATATGATCTGCATTTTGTATATCACATAAAACACAAACAGCATTTTTATATAAATCTTTTATAGCTGCATTTGGTCCACTATTTTCAGTTCCTGCCATAGGATGGGCTGCAATGAATTGTCTTTGTAAATTACAAGGTAAATTTTTAATAATTTTTTCTTTAGTACTTCCAAGTTCTACGATGGTGCAATCTTTGGGAATATCCTGAAGTTGTTGTAAAAATTTTACAATAGCATTTACAGGAATAGCTAAAAAAATCATATTGCATTTTTTTAATTCTTCAAAATCAACAATCTTATCCACTAACTTTTTATTCAAAGCAATTTGCTCAAATTCTTTATTAATATCATATCCACAAACTAAATCTATTAGTTTATTTTCCTTTAAACTAATCCCCAATGAACCACCTATTAAGCCAAGTCCTACTATACCTATTTTCATAAATTTTCCTTAAAAAGCATTAGTTAAAAATATTTTGGTATTATAACGCTTTTGTATATAAAAATTTAGGTATAAATAATGAAAAAATGGTTTGTTTTTTTTGCACTTTCAAGTTCTTTATGTGCAGCTACGATTAAAGATATTAAATTTGAAGGTTTATCGCAACTTTCCAAAGAAAGTGCTATTGCGATTTCAAAATTAAAAATTGGTCAAAAAATTGATGCTGCTAGTATAGATATGGCAATTAAAAATCTTTTTGATAGAAATTATTTCAAAGATATATTAGTTGAAGAAAAAAATAGCATAATAATCTTTAAAGTAATAGAAAAACCTTCAATTGGAAAAGTTGATATTCAAGGTATAGCAAGCAATGATAGAAAACAAATAGAATCTTTAGTAGGATTAAAACCCGGAATTTTATATGATGAAAATTCAGCTAAAGAATCAGCAGAAAAAATTAAGCTTTTTTATCAAGCCAAAGGATTTTATGACACCATAGTAGAAATAAAAAGCGAAAAACTAAGCAACTCAAACTCTCTTAAACTAACATTTATCGTAAATCGTGGTGAAAACATTATCATAGAAAAAGTTCATTTAAGTGGAGCAAAAAAATTGAGCTATTCAGATATTGAACCTGTCATAGCTAACAAACAAAAAGAAATCCTAGGATGGATGTGGGGATTTAATGATGGCAAACTTAAAATTTTTGATCTTGCAAATGATAGTTCAAGAATTTCGGATGTATATTTAAAAGAAGGTTATCTAGATGTTAGTGTATCACCTGCATTTTTAAATACTTACACAGATACTTATCAAGCTGATTTGACATATTTTATTAACGAAGGTGAAGTTTATAAGGTCAAAGATATTAAAATCTTTAATCCAATTTTTAGTGATGAAGAAAATGAAGCTTTGGTAAATGATTTAAAATTAAGTATTGGAAAAATAGTTAATATAGAAAAATTGAGAGAAGATATAAAAACCATAGAAACAAAAACAGCAGATTTAGGTTATGCTTTTGTGCAAGTTATCCCTGACATACAAAAAGATAAAGAAAATCATGAAGCAGTGGTTGTTTTTAAAGTAATACCAAACGAGAAAGTTTATGTTAGAAATGTTATTATTTCTGGCAATACTAAAACGGTTGATAGAGTTATTCGTAGAGAGCTTTATTTAACCGAGGGAAATCTTTATAATAGAACTGATTTAACAGACTCAAGAAACGCATTAAGAAGAACTGCTTATTTTGAGAATGTGAATATAAAAGAACAAAGAATAGATGACACACATATTGATTTAATAATAGAAGTAAAAGAGGCTTCAACAGGAGCTATTTCTGGCGGTATTGGATATGGAACTAGTGATGGAATTTTACTAAGTGCTTCTTTATCTGATGCAAATATATTAGGTTCTGGTATGAAAGGAAGTGTTAGCGTTGATAAAGGCGATGATACACTTTCAGGTAGAGTGTCTTTAAGAAATCCTAGAGTTAATGATAGTGATTATTCTCTTGGAGGATCTTTATATTCAGATCGCTTAGAATGGGATAGCTATGATGAAAGAAACTATGGTTTTAATGTAAGTGTTGGCAAATCTTTAGGAAGATATACAAATATAGATTTAACTTATAATCTTGAACAAAGTGATATATATCATTTAAGCAATCGTTTAATTGCACAAGGATATAAGCTTGGTAAAACTTATAAAAGTTCTTTAACACCTTCAATAGTATTTAACAATACCGATGATTATTATTTACCAAGATCTGGCTTTATTGCATCAACCTCACTTGAATATGCAGGCTTGGGTGGTGATCAAGAATTTATAAGCTCTGTTACTAAATTTAACTATTATCAAGGTTTAGAAGATTTTATAGGATGGGATTTGATCTATCGTTACAAAGCTAGCTTTTATAAAGTATGGGATCAAGGGTATTTACCAATCAATGAAAAACTATATCTTGGAGGCATAGGAACTATTAGAGGTTTTGATAGAAGAAGTGTTAGTCCAAAAAATGAATGGGGTGATGAAACAGGTGGTACTGTGGCTTTTGCAAATTCTGTAGAGCTTAGCTTTCCTATTTTTGATAGAATAAAATTAAGAGGAAGTGTATTTTTTGATTATGGAGCTATAGGGCAAAGTTCTTTAACTCAAATTCAAAGATGGAGTACTGGTATAGGTTTTGAATGGCTAACTCCATTAGGAGCTTTGAATTTAGTTTTTGCTAAACCTTTCAATACAAATTCCAAAGATGATTTAAGCAAATTTGAATTTATGTTGGGTGCAAGATTTTAAAAAATATAAAATCTTGCTATAATTTTAAAATTTTTATATTTAGGTAGCGATAATGAATTTTTTAGATATTTTTTCTAGTATAAGACGCAAACAATCAACTCCAAGTGAAGCACCAAATCATTGGGTTAAATGTAATTCTTGTCATGCATTAATGTATTATAAAGAAATAGAAACTTGTTATAATGTATGCCCTAAATGTAATTTTCATATGAGACTTTCTCCATTAAAACGCATAGAGTTGCTAAGTGATGAAAATACTTTTGTAGAAATGGATAAAGATTTACACGCGGTTGATCCGTTAAAATTTGTCGATAGTAAATCCTATAAGAAAAGATTAGCAGAAAATGAAGAAAAAACAGGTAGAAAAAGTGCCGCAATAAGCGGGGAATGCACTATAGATGGAATTAAGACACAATTAGTTGTTTTTGATTTTTCTTTTATGGGTGGAAGTTTAGGCTCGGTTGAAGGGGAAAAAATTCTTAGAGCTATAGAAAGAGCTATAGAAAAGAAAACTCCTGTGATTATAGTAAGTGCAAGCGGTGGTGCTAGAATGCAAGAAAGTACTTATTCTTTAATGCAAATGAGTAAAACTAGCGCCGCATTAAAATTATTAGCCGAGGAAAAACTACCTTATATTTCAGTATTAACAGATCCAACAATGGGTGGAGTTAGTGCTTCTTTTGCCTGGCTTGGAGATATTATCATAGCTGAGCCTGGTGCTTTAGTGGGTTTTGCTGGAGCTAGAGTGATTAAACAAACCATAGGAGCTGATTTACCTGAAGGCTTCCAAAAGGCTGAATTTTTACTCGAACATGGATTGATTGATGCTATTGTAGAAAGAAGTAGTCATAAAAAATTTATAGCAGATTTTTTAAGATTTTTTTCTAAAAACTAAAAATGCAAATTAATCTTTTAAGCATTCAGAAAAACAATAAAGATGATTTTAGCAAAATAAATGAACACTACATTAAACTCATTAAAAAATTTTGCATTTTTAATGATATATGTATTTTCAATAATAAAGTAGCTTTAGCACAAAACACAAATGCAATAGAAGCTAAAAAATCTTATACAAATGCCTTTAACCCTTACAAAAAAGGGTTTTGTATAGCATTAGACGAAAAAGGCAAGGAGCTTACAAGTATAGAATTTGCAAAATTACTCCAAGATAAAAATGAAATTTCTTTTTTTATTGGTGGTGCTTATGGATTTGAACAAGATTTTACCACACAAATGCATACAAGTATAGCACTCAGCAAGATGACTTTAGTGCATAAATTTGCAAAAACTATGCTTTTAGAGCAAATTTATCGTGCATTTTGTATTAATACAAATCATCCATATCATAAATAGGAGCGTTTATGCAAGAATTAAATTTAGGTGAGATAAAAAACATTTTAATCCAAAGACAAAAAGAAATTTTAAACCAGCTTCAAGGTAATATAGACAATATACATAATTTACACGATAGCGAACCCAGAGATGAAGTTGATTTACAGCAAATTGATAATAGCTCACATATTGATTTTAAGATTAATGAAAATTTAAAAATCGAGTTAGAAGAAATTAAACAATCATTAAGTAAAATAGAAAATAATACTTATGGTATTTGTGAGTATTGTGAGGATAATATTCACCCTGAAAGATTGAAAATAAAACCTCATGCAAAATACTGCATAAATTGTCGTGAGAACTTAGAAAAAAGGAAAGAATTATGAAAATAAAATTATTTTTCTTTGCAAGTTTTGTATATCTTTTAATTGTAGCAACCTTAGTCTATAATCTAAATTTAGGAAATTATACTTTTATACTTTCTTCTTTTGAATTAACACTACCTATTAGTTTATGGATCATTTTACCTGCTTTTGTATTAATGGTTTTAGCATTAATACATATGAGCTTTTATGGGTTTTTAAAACATTTACAATATAAAAATCTTATCAAAGATAGCAAAAATTATGAAAATTTTATTATTGATATTTTTCTAAAAAAAATAAGTAAAATAAAATTTAAAACTCAAGAATTCCAAGAAATAGCAAAAAATACACAAGCATTATATTTTAAAGAGAAAAATCAAAATCCTAAAATAGATGCTATTATTGATATTTTTGAACAACTAAAAAATAATGATTTTGTAGATTTAAAAAAATACAAGCTTGAATCTAATAACGAATTTTTTATACACAATGAAAAAAATCATTTTCAAAAAGATAGTAATTATGCTTTTTCTTTTATTAAAAATAAAGAAAACTTATCTAATGAACTTGAAATATTTGCCTACGAACAGGTATTAAAAAATGCACCATATAATCAAATTAAAACACTTAAAATACAAAAAAGTCAAGATGATATTTTATTAATTTTTCATAGATTTACAGATGAAAATATAGAATTAAACCATGCAGAAATAGAAGTTTTATTAAGTATGAATATACTAGATGAAAGTACATATATGAAAATTGCAAAAATTCTTTGCAAAAAAGTAGAACCTCAAATTTTAATTGCATTATATAAAAAATTAAAAGACAACCAAGTTCAAGCTCTAAGAGCGTATTTTTATACATTGGCTGAATTTGGAATGTATGATGAATTATTAAGCGAGCTTGGCAATGATCAAAATGAATATAAAGATTTTAGACTTATTTTATTTTTAAGAGAACACAATAAAAAAATCAATCTTGAAAATTTTATACAATGATAGATTTCAGCAAAAAACCTTTATTTTTAGCTCCTATGGCTGGATTTTCAGATTTACCTTTAAGAAATCTAGTTAAACAATTTGGAGCTGATGTGACAGTTAGTGAAATGATAAGTTCTAATGCTTTAGTATATGAGAGTTCAAAAACCCTTAAAATGCTAGAAAAAGCTGAACTTGAAAAACCTTATATAGTTCAACTTGCAGGATCTGATGAAAGTATTATCCAAAAAGCAGTAGAAATTCTAAATCATTTTGATTTTATAGATGGAATTGATTTTAATTGTGGTTGTCCTGTAAATAAAGTCATCAAACAGTGTGCAGGCAGTGCGCTTTTGCAAGATCTTGATAAATTAAAAAAAATTTTAGAAACCATAAAAACAACTAGCAATAAAAAATTAACTAGTGTAAAAGTAAGACTAGGATTTGATAAAAAAAATCCTGTCATTATAGCTAAAGCTTGTGAAAATGCTGGGGTTGATTTTATCAGCATGCATGGAAGAACTAGAAAACAAATGTATAGTGGAAATGCAGATTATGAAGCTATAGCGTTAGCCAAAGAAAATATCAAAATTCCTTTAGTAGCAAATGGAGATATAAATGAGGAAAATGCTAAAAAAGTATTTGAGATAACTAAAAGCGATGCTTTGATGATAGGACGCGCAAGTATTGGAAAACCTTGGATATTTTATGAAATTAAGCATGGTAAAAAAATTGACAAAACCATGAAAAATAAAATTATATTTACACATTTTGAAGAAATGGTAAAACATTACAAAGAACAAGGTATAAGTATATTTAGAAAACATTTACATGAATACTCTAAAGGCTATGAAGATGCTTCAAATTTTAGAGATCAGATTAATCGTATTAATGATATAGAATTAATGCGTAAGTATATTCATGATTTTTTCAATAAGGAATGATTTTTGCTTGTAAGATATCAAGCAATATGAATGAAGAGATACCATAAAACAAGGAAGGTTCATGGCAGCTCATATCAATTCAAAAGGGATTTACAAATCATTAGGTGGCATTAGAACAAGTGCAAATAATCTAGCAGCATATGCTTCAAAGCTTAATAATCAAAGTTTAAATTTTGAAGAAATTTTAAAACAAGAACAACCAAAATGTATCAACACTTGTTTGGAAAATTCTCAAAAACAACTTGGAAATTTACTAGAAGATATTAAAAATAGTAAAGAAAATATTATAAAAAATAGTCGCATTGATACACAAAATATTATTGCGAGATTAAGACAAGAGGCTATTATGATGTATGATTTTACTCTTAAAAACCCTCTTTGATAATTTTATATAATTTATCAATATATTCATCGTTAAAATGCGATGAATTAAAACTTTCATAAAATTGCAAAACATCATTAATTTTAAATTCATAACCAAAACAACAATTGTTATGTGCAGGTAAGAAAGCTCTTATTAAAACCACATTTTCTTTTATACGCCCATCACATAAAAAACAATTAAACTCTTTATGCAAACGCCCTTCATGATTTAAAATCTTTAAATAAGCATCTACAATCACGCGTTTGCAGTCTTGTTTTTCAAATCTTTTAGAACAATCTTCCAAAAGTTCAAAATAGAATTTATCAATTTCTTCAATATCTTTCAAATGCCAATAAAAAAGTTTGATAAATTCTTGCCAAAAATACATTTTTTCTCTATCTAAAATCCAAGAAAATCCTATATGTAAAACATCTTTTAATCTAGGTAAAAACCTAGAATTTTCTTCCAACTCAAAATCTATTTTATAACCACTTAAAATATTAGAATGCCTCATGCCATAAAATCTATAACTTTTAATAACTTTTTTAGCACTTAAAAGATAGACAATCAAATCTTCATCTTTTACACTTTGAGTATGTAAAATAAATCCTTGCATTTATAAAAGTTTTACACCATAAGCTTGTAATATTTCATAAGCACTTTTTTCCAGTTGCTTGTCAAAACTTGCAGTAGCGTTTTTATATAAAGTAATCTTAGAATTAGGAGTTGCACTTTGAGCTAAAATAACATTGCTAAATACACAAATATGCGAAACAAGACCGCAAAATTCTATACTTTCATAATAGTTTTCTTTCAAAAAATTAGCTAATTCTAAGCTACCAAAAGCATTCTTATAAAAGATTTTTTTTGCTTTTTCTAAATACACATCAAAATCACTTGACATTTTCCAACCTAGAGTATCTCTAATACAATGATAAATAGGTAAATTTTTTCCCTCTTGAGTCTTTAAATAATTCTCATCGTGTGTATCGAAAGTAAAAACGATATCACCTTGATGATTTTTTAAAAGAGTAAGAATATTATCTTTTATCTTGGTAGCTTCTTCAAAGCCCAAGCTACCATCAATAAAATCATTTTGATAATCAACAACAACTAAAAGCTTAGCCATTATCCTTGACCACAAAAAAACTATCTGTATGGATATTTTCAAATGCAGTTTTTAAACTTGTAAATAATTTTGGATTTTCTTTTTCTAAATTTGCTAAAAGCTGTTTAGCCTCTTCTCTTGCATGGGGAAATTTAACATTTTTTTCACTTAATTTCATACCAGGACAAAATTCATTGCCAATTACTTCTAATTCATTAGTAATAGCATTTTCTCTTAATTGTCTTTCTCTTACAAAAATTAAAGGACGAATAACCTCTACCCCTCTTTTGCTTTTATATTTTGGAGCTAAACTTCTAAGAGAGCCATTATATATAAAATTCATAAAAAAGCTTTCAACAGCATCATCTAAATGATGCGCTATAGCTAATTTATTAAAATTATTTTCTAAAGCATAGGTATATAAAGCACCTCGTCTCATTCTTGAAAAATAGCTACAAAAACTTGAATTCTTTCTAATAGTATCACCTGAAATTTCATAAATATTAGAATCAATCACCTCATGATCAATACCATATTCTTTGCAGTGGTTATGAAGTTTAGTATAATCTTCACCCATACCATAACTTAAAGTTACCGCTTTAAGTTCAAATTTAAAAGGCGCATGTACTTGCATACGCTTTAGAAGATGTGCCAAAGCCAATGAGTCTTTTCCACCACTAAGTCCTAATAAGACTTTATCATTATCTTTTATTAAAGAAAATTTAGCATTTGCTTTTGCAACTTCTCTTATTAATTTTTTGCTAAGATTTATCATAATTTCTCACAAATTTTCAAAACAAAATTAGCCGAAATTTGTGCTGATTTTTCTACAAATTCATCAAAATCAAATTCAGCCTTTTCACCCGCTTTATCACTCATTGATCTCAAAATAAGACAAGGAATTTTCAAAGCATCACACACCAAAGCTACACTAGCCCCTTCCATTTCGCAAGCATCTGCATTAAAAATTTCTCTAATTTTTGACTTTTTATTCTCATCACAAATAAATTCATCACCTGTAGCAATAATACCTGATTGTAATCTAATGCCAAGCTCTTTAGCCACTTCTAAAGCAAGATTATTTAATTTTTCATCTGTTTTTATAAAAATTTTATTACCAGGAACATAACCTAATGGGTGTCCAAAAGCTGTAATATCCAAATCATATTGAACTAATTTTGTAGCATAGATTAAATCACCTATTTCTAAACTGGGATTAAAAGCTCCAGCAACACCTGTAAAAAGTAAAAGTTCTGCTTTAAATTTTTCTATCATAATAGTTGCACTAAGAGTAGAATTAACCTTTCCTATCTTAGAATAAGCAATGATTAATTCATGATTTTTATATTTTGTAAGATAATAAGTATTATTTGCATATTCAATTGCTTGATATTCTTTTAATGTTTCTAATAAAGGAGTAACCTCTTCAGGCATAGCTCCTAAAATAGCTATTTTCATTTAATCGCCTTTAAAATTTCATCAATATCTTCCATCTTACTTAAAGCATAAGTTTCCTTTTTAGTAATTTTTTTATTCAAACCCTTTAATACACTTGCACCAAATTCAATATAAAAATCTACTTCATCATCTATTGCCTCGATGCTTTGTTTATAAAGAACAGGTCTAATAAGTTGCTCACTTAAAAGCTTCAAAGCTTGATTTTTATCACTATATGCTTTAGCATTGACATTTGAAACCACACTCTTAAAATTATCTTTTAATACAAGTTCCAATTCTTTTGTAAGTTTTAAAGATGCATTTTTCAATAACGGACAATGACTTGCAACACTCATATTTAAAAGCATAGTTCTTTTTGCACCAGCATTTTTAAATTCGATTTCATAAGTAGTTAAGTCAGGTTTTAAACCTGCTAATACAATTTGTCCATCACAATTATAATTTGCTGCAAAAATTTTTTTTCCATCATTAAATGCTTTTTGACAAATTTCTTCTGCAATTTTATCTTCAAGTCCCAAAACTACCATCATACCAGCTTCAATTTTAGAACAATCCGCTTGCATAAATTGGCCGCGTTTATTAACAAGCGCAATTACATCTAAAAAATCAAATGCACCTTGCGTCGCTAAAGCACTAAATTCTCCCAATGAATGACCCAAACTAAACTTCGCTTCTATATCAATTTGTTCTCTTAAAGCTTCATAAGCCATTAATGAATTTAGCACAATAGCCATTTGTGTAAATTCACTTTTGTTTAAATCTTCATTATTCTCAAAAAGCAAGTGTTTAAAATCAATTTTACAATATTCACTAGCATGATCTAGCAATTTCTTTGCCTTAGATGAATTTTCATAAAAACTAAGTCCCATTCCAACACTTTGGGAGCCCTGTCCTGGAAAAATAAATACACTATTCATTAATGATGGTGTCCTCCACAGCAACCACCACCATTTCCATGGCCACCACAACATCCACCGCCACCATGTCCGTGATGGTGATCATGATGTCCTCCACCGCCACATCCACAACTTCTACTACCTGCAATTATTCCTGTTAAAATTTCATCTTCACTTGCAGCTCTTACATCTACAATATTTAGTGAAAATAGTAAATCTCTCCCCGCATAAGCATGATTATAATCAATGGTAACTTCATTCTCAGTAATTTCTCTAACTATAACTCTGACAGTATTACCATCTTCACTTTCACCAAAAAGCTCCATACCAATTTGTAAATCAATTCCAGCAAATTGCTCTTTTGGTAAAGTTTGCAAAGCATTTGCATCATACTCACCCAAAGCATTTTCTTTTTTTATTATGATATCAGCATTACAAGGAGCATTAAGTTTTTGAATTTCATTTTCCAATCCTTCTAAAATTTGACCTTTACCTAAAATAAAAGAAATAGGTTCAGCATAGATATTTGACTCTAAAACTTCATTTGTATTTGCATCTTTTAACTCGTAAAACATTGAAACTACACTATTTTTTTCTATAGCCATTTTTTATAAATCCTCTCTTAAATTATTTTCTATCTGGTGAAGCTTTTGCTTCAGGACTATCAGGATATGCTGTCTTTAGTGCTTTATAAAATTTGTTAGCACTTTTAGTATCTCCAACTTTATCTAAACTAATAGCAGTATGGTAAAGCAATTTTGGGACATAATCACCTTTTGTACTTATAGCTGAACTTTTTTTATAAAATCCCAAAGCTCCGGCATAGTCTTGCTGTTTATATCTAATTTCTCCAAGCCAAAATGTAGATCTTGCCGGTTTATAGTGTATGCTAATTAAATGCTCAAATTTTTCTTTTGCATTTTCAAATTGATTTTTATTCGTTTCAACAATTGCTTGCTGTAAAATTTCACTAGATTGTAATTTTTTCCAACTATCATCTTTTTTTTCAATTATTTCTACATTCGTTGTATTTACTTCTTGAATATTTTCTTGAGTTTTATTCATATCATTAACTATAGGAATAATTTTAGAAGCATTTGCTTGATTTTGCACCTTAGCTATTTCTGATTGAAAAAAAGCTATACTTTGATTCATATCTTCTTTAGATGCATAATCATCATTAATTTTATTAATTAAAGTTGTAATTTCACTTAGTATTTTTTGGATTTCTTGATGATTTTTTTCTTGAATTTGTCTATTTTCTTCTACATAAGCTCTCAAATTTTGAATTTCATGAGTAATATTTGTATCGAAATTTTGATGATTTTCTTCTAATGAAAATAATTTTGTATTAACTTTAGAATACTGAACATTCAAACCTTCTGTTACACTTTGTAAGCCTTCTATATTTTCTATTGCGGTATTTAATTTGCTAGTTAAATTAGTATAGTATTCATTTAAAGCTTTTAATCGTTCTTGATTTTCATATTGTAATTTTTCATTTTGAGTTAATCCATAAGGTGTTTTTGTATCTACTTTTCCTGCATCAAATGCTGAAATTTCAGCATATAAAAAAGTAGCTCCCAAAAGAGCTACGGATAATAATTTTTTTTTCATTATTATAAAGCTTATTTTGCTAATTTAAATTCTGCACGACGATTTTGTGCATCACAAGTTTTAGTTCTTTCAGTACATACAGGATTAGTCTCACCATAACTTTTTACGCTAATTCTATCCGCACTAACACCTTGAGCAACTAAAGATTCCTTTACTGATTTTGCTCTTTTTAATCCTAAAGCTTGATTATATTCATCAGTTCCCCATTCATCACAATTTCCTTCAACTACAATTGTAGCATTAGAAGCTTCTTTATTAAATATTTCTGCATTATTAGCAATTACTTTTTGCATATCTTTTCTAACATCAAATTTATCAAAATCAAAATACACATTAGCAATAGAATTTAAAGACTCAAGATTTTCAAATCTATCTGAACCACCACTTCCTTTAGAACTATCAACACTACTTGAGCTACTTACACTTGTATTTTTTGTAGCACAACCACTGACAATAACAGCAAACGCAGTAATTGAAGCAAAAATGATTTTTTTCATTACTTTCCCCTTTTTTATTAAAAATAATATTTAATTATAACAAAAAAAATGATATTTTTATATCTTACCAATCAATTGATTGAATTTTTCCAACTTTTAAACCATAATGGAATGCTTTATTTGCATTAATCCTTATCACACCCAAAGCACTTTGTGAGCCTAAGTATTTAATAAAAACTACACTTTCTCCATCACTAGAAAATCTTGGAAAAAGATTTTTTCCATTTGCAGTAAGCTGTCTTATATAATCACTTTGCGTTGACATTAAATAAAGATTAAAAACCCCTCTTTGATTTGCTTCTCTACTAGAATATACCATATAATGTTTATGAGTAGAAACCGAAGAATTGTTTTTACCATGAAAAACTACTTGCTGTGTTAAATTAGAATCCATATTTTGCATAAAAATATTTGGATAACCCAAGCGATCGGATACAAAGACTATATTTTTATCATTATCTACAAAATTACCATTTACATCAATTCCTGTATAGTTTGTAATTTGTATAAGATTTTTTGTACCTATATCATATAAATATACATCTGGCTGATCTTTTGGCGCCATAGTAAGAAGTATTTTTTTACCATCATCACTAACATCAGAAGCAACTATCATGCCTTTACTTGAAATGATTTTTATAATATTCTTATTTTTTATATTATACTTATAAAGTGTTGGAATTTCATCTTCATAAGCTGTAAAATAAAAAGCATCCTGTTCTTTATTTGCCCACTTAGGAAATAGATTTAAACCTTTTGAAATTAATACTTTTTGATAGGTTAAAGTATAATCAGCTAATAAAATATCGCTTTGTTTATTACCTTGAGTTCTAGCTATTAAAATTTTATGATCCATCCAATCAACTGGTGCAAAGCCTAATTTTTTTACCATTTGAACAATACTTTTATGTGCTAAAAAAGGATATTCCTCTATAGATAAAATTTGTTCATAAAATCTTGTTTTAGTTTCACCTGCAGCTAAAATTTCTACATCAATATCTAAAAGTTTTCCATTCTTATTTAAAGTATAAGAAAAAATATAATCACTTTGCTTTTCATCTTGGATTAATTCAAAATTTGAACTTACTTTAATGTCATTAGATAGCATATTATAAAAACTTTTTTTAAGATCTAAATCATTAAGTTTGGATTGATCTTTAATATAAATTTTAGGCAATTGTATACCTTTATTTACAACAGAAATTGTCGCATCTTGTCCAAATAATATCGAACAAAAAAATAATAACATCAATATTTTTTTCATCACTTCTCCGTTTTAAACTCAATTACATCACTAAGCTGCATTTTGATTTTTATTATTTTACCATTTGGAGGTAAAGTTATATACTTTCCTTCTAAATTTTGCAAAAATTCTTTTACTTTTTTATCAAAACTATCGCTATATGCACTGGTAGCATTTAGCAGGTAAAAACACCCATTATTATCTATTACAAATTCTACTTCTATACTTAAATTCCCGCTAGGATTGTAAATTCTCCATCTATCTTCAAGGTATTTTCTTACAGCTCCCAAAAATTGATCATAGATACCTATTTTTTGTTCCATTAAAGATTGACCTAATTCTTGATTAATTTGCAAATTTTCATTTAACTGCTTTGAAAAATCATTAATTTTTTCCCTTTGTGTAAAAATAGGTTTTTTTGATGGCATTGAAGATTGTACTTTTGTAGTTTTTTCTTCTTGATAATCTTCTATTTTTCCAAATAATTCATCAAAAACACTAGCTTGCTGTTCAATATCTTGAGTATTTACACTCTTATTTGTGGTATATTTTTGTAAAATATTTTCTTCGAATAAATTTTGCAAATTCTCTTTTTGCAATTCTTGTATCATATTTACTTGATTTTTATTAATATTATCTCCAATTTCAATATTAATAAAACTATTAGGATCATCAGTATATTCAACAGCTTTGGTTTTAAACTCAATTAATTTAAAAAATACTAAAAAAACAACAAAAAAATAAATTAAAATTGCATAAACAAAAGCTCTTATGTTATTTTTAGAATTTTCTTCCATTTTTTACTCAGTTTGCAAAGCAACTTTTTGAAAACCCAAGTGTTTCATAGTTCTCAAAACACTCATTACATCATCATATTTTAAATTTTTATCTGCTCTTATAAAAACAATTTCTTGAGTATTATATTGAATTTTTAACGCATTCATATTATCTGCAAAACTTACAAAATCAAATTTATCTTTTCCTATAAAAATCTCTTTTTTAGCATTAATAGTTACAATCAAACTTTTTATATTAGGAGCACTTGAAGTCTTTTGTGAGCCTTGTGGAAGTTGAACTTTTTCCTCATATGTAATACTTGGTGCTGTAACCATTAATATAGCTAATAAAACCAGCATAATATCCACTAAAGGTGTAATATTTAGTTCTGGTTTATCCTCTAAAAACATTTATTATGCCTTCGAGAAATTACTGATTAATAATTTAATTTCGCTATCTAAAATATTAATCAATTCATAAGCTTTTCTTTTTATAATCAAATGAAAACTATATGCAGGAATTGCAACTAAAATTCCACATCCTGTAGCGACTAATGCTTCACTAATCTTAGGAGCTATAATACTTAATGAATTTTGCATTTCTAAACCACCAAAAGTCTCAAGAATAGAAATAACAGTTCCAAAAAGCCCTATAAATGGTGAAGTAGAAGCTACAATACTCAGCCAAGTTAATCCAATAGTTGCTTTTTTTTCTACCGAATTCTTATAGATATTCATTTTAGTTTCATCAATTTCTTTGCATTTTTTCAAAACTGATGCACTTTGACTTAAATCATTTTCACCTTTCATTAAGGCTTCTAAAGCTTGACTTTCATTTTGTATCCATTTATTAATAAGCATCAATCTTGAAAATAAAATACTAAAACTAAGGATAAAATACATAGAAAGCCAAACTAAAACTACATATGTGACCAAACTTGTGTTGTCAAAAAAATGAAAAATAGCTTGAAAATCCACTATCTTTGCCTTACACTATTATCTAGCTTAGCAAAAGTAGATGCCAAAGCTGTACTATCGCTACTCATTGATTTAATTAGCATTTTTGCTTCTTCTAATTTTTGTGCAATTTCATTATCACTATTTCCTCCAACCCATACAGCACCTTTAGCTAATACACTAATTTTTGTTTCAGAAACTTTAGCATGACCTGAATCAATCGCTATTAATTCGTGAGTTGAATCTGATTTTTCTATATCAATAACTCCAGCTTTAAGTGATGAAATCAAGGATGCATGACCTCTTAAAACTCCAAATTCTCCTTCACTTCCTGGCAAAACAACTAGTTTTACTTCCCCTTGATAAATCATACCAAGAGGAGTAATAATTTCTAAAGATATTAAATCTTTCATAAAATTAACCTTTTTTAGCTTTATCCACTTTACAATTATCTAGACAAACATCTTTTCTACTTACCTCTTTAAGCGTTTCAGCTTTTGCTATAGCTTCATCTATATTACCCACCATATAGAAAGCATTTTCCGGTAAATCATCATATTTACCTTCTAAAATGCCTTTAAAACCAGCTATAGTTTCTTCAAGAGAGATATATTTCCCTGGACTTCCAGTAAATACTTCAGCTACAAAGAATGGTTGAGATAAGAATTTTTCAATTTTTCTTGCTCTTTCAACAATTAATTTATCTTCTTCGCTTAGCTCATCCATACCTAAAATTGCAATTATATCTTGTAAGTCCTTGTATTTTTGCAATACTGATTGAACTCCACGAGCTACTTTATAGTGCTCTTCACCTATGATTTGAGGATCAAGCATTCTTGATGTAGAATCAAGTGGATCAACTGCTGGATAAATACCTTTTTCGGCAATTGATCTATTTAAAACAGTGGTTGCATCCAAATGCGCAAAAACAGTTGCTGGTGCAGGGTCAGTCAAGTCATCTGCTGGTACATATACAGCTTGAACTGAAGTAATAGAACCTTTCTTAGTTGAAGTAATTCTTTCTTGGAATTTACCCATTTCACTAGCTAAAGTTGGCTGGTAACCAACAGCCGAAGGAATTCTTCCTAAAAGTGCTGACATTTCTGAACCTGATTGAGAAAATCTAAAAATATTATCTATAAACATTAAAACATCAAGTCCCATTTCATCTCTAAAATATTCAGCCATAGTTAAACCAGTCAAAGCAATGCGATTTCTTGCTCCTGGTGGTTCGTTCATTTGCCCATAACATAATGCAACTTTATCTAAAACATTACTTTCTTTCATCTCATTATATAGATCATTACCTTCACGCGTTCTCTCGCCAACGCCTGCAAATACTGAATATCCACTATGTTTAAATGCAACATTATGGATTAATTCCATAATAATAACGGTTTTACCAACACCTGCACCACCAAAAAGTCCTACTTTACCACCTTTAGCATAAGGAGCTAATAAATCTACTACTTTAATACCTGTTTCAAAAATTTCACTTTTCGTACTTTGTTCTTCAAATGGAGGAGGATCTCTATGTATAGACCATTTTTTGTCAAAATCTATATTTTCACCCTCATCTATTAAATCTCCAGTAACATTAAAAATCCTTCCTAATACTTTTTCACCCACAGGAACGCTTATAGGATTGCCGGTAGCTTCAACTTTTAAACCTCTTACAAGGCCATCAGTCATATCCATAGCAATAGTTCTTACTTTATTATCACCCAAATGTGCTGCTACTTCAAGAACTAATTTACATTCCTTACCTTCTAACTCATAATTTACTATAATTGCTTCATTAATTTGTGGAAGATAATCTTTAAATTCCACATCAACAACTGGTCCTAAAACTTGAGAAATAAAACCTTGCATCATCACTCCTAAAATTATTTCATTGACTCAACGCCACTGATAATTTCTATCAATTCCGTTGTAATAGATTCTTGTCTAGCTTTATTATAAGCTAAATTAAGCTGTTTCACTCTAGCTTTTGCATTATTAGTAGCATTATCCATAGCTTGCATTCTTGCACTATGCTCTGCTGCTAAAGAATCAACTAAAGAAAAATACATATTATACTCAAAATAAGTTTTTAACAAGTCGTTTAAAATTTCCTCATCTTCAGGCTCTAAGTCCATTAGAGATTGAGAATCTTGTTCTTCTTTACTTGCAATAGCTTGAACTGGCAACAATTCATTGATACGAATTTCCTGAGAAATCATATTTTTATATCCATTATGTATAATAACAACTTTATCTGTAACCTCATTCACAAAATCATCCACAGCACTTTGAATTATCAAACATGCTTTTTCGTAATTTGGGCTTGAGCTAGTATCTAAATATTTCTCTAAAATTTCAATATTTTGAAAATTAAAATATTCTATACCGGTTTTTCCAATGGCTCTTAACCTTACTTTTATTTTTTTTGCTTTACATTCTTCAAGCATTTCATTAACAGCCTTAATGGTTTTTATATTAAAACCACCGCATAAACCTTTATCAGCAGTAATAAAAATAATATCTACTTTTTCTATATTATCTTTTTTTCTAAAAAAAAGAAGTTTATCATCAACACCATTGTATTGATTAATCTTGAATGCAATTTCTGATAAAACTTCATCAATTTTTTGAGCAAAAACTTTTGATTTTTTAGCTGCTTCTTCTGCTTTTCTAAGTTTAGCAGTAGAAACAAGCTTCATTGCATTTGTTGTTTTTTGTGTATTATGAACACTTTTTATTTTTCTTTTAATTTCTTTTAAATTAGACATTTAAAAACCTTATATGTGGTTTGCTTTAAACTCACTCAATGCTTTAGCTAATTTTTCTTCTAAATCTTTATCTAAAGCTTTTTTTGTTCTAATTTGCTCAAAAATCTCTGGATATTTAGCTTCAATAAACGGATACAAAGCTGTTTCAAATTCACCAATTTTTGAAACAGCAATATCATCTAAATATCCCTTAGTTCCTGCATAAATCATTACAACTTGATTTTCTGCTGAAAGTGGTGAATACGGAGGTTGCTTTAACACCTCAACCATTCTTTGTCCACGCTCTAATTGTTTTCTACTAGCTTCATCTAAATCACTTGCAAATTGAGCAAAAGCTTGCAATTCTCTATATTGAGCCAAATCTAATCTTAGTGTTCCTGAAACTTGTTTTGTTGCTTTAATTTGAGCAGCACCACCAACACGGGATACAGAAAGACCAACATTAATTGCTGGACGAATACCTGAATTAAATAAATCAGTTTCTAAGAAAATTTGACCATCTGTAATTGAAATAACATTTGTTGGAATATACGCTGAAACATCGCCTGCTTGAGTTTCGATGATTGGTAAAGCTGTTAAACTTCCTGCTCCTAATTCATCACTTAATTTGCTTGCTCTTTCAAGTAATCTTGAATGCAAATAAAACACATCTCCTGGATAAGCTTCACGACCTGGAGGACGACGCAAAATCAATGACATTTCACGATAAGCAACAGCGTGTTTGCTTAAATCATCATAAACAATCAAAGCATGTCTTGAATTATCTCTAAAATATTCACCCATGGTTACACCAGTATATGGTGCAAGATATTGCAGTGCAGCAGGATCGGAAGCACCTGCATTAACAACTATACTATAATCCATTGCACCGTACTCTTCAAGTTTTTTAACCACTTGAGCAACTGTGCTTTGTTTTTGACCGATTGCAACATAAATACAAACAACATCTTTTCCTTTTTGACTAATAATTGTATCAATCGCAACAGTAGTTTTACCTGTCTGTCTATCGCCGATAATCAACTCTCTTTGTCCTCTACCAATTGGAACTAAAGCATCAATTGCTTTAATACCTGTATGTAATGGCTCATGAACACTTTTTCTAGCCATAATACCTTTTGCTTTTTCTTCAACAAAACGATATTCACTAGCTTCAATCACACCTTTGGCATCAATTGGCTCGCCTAAAGCATTTACAACACGCCCGATTAATGCATCACCAACTGGAACTTTTAAAAGTTTTTTTAACCTTTTTACAGAACTCCCCTCTTTAAGACCAAGTCCTTTTCCCAAAATAACGATACCTACACTTGATTCTTCAAGGTTAAGAACCATACCTTTTTCACCATTTTCAAATTCAACCATTTCTCCTGCCATAGCATTTTTAAGTCCATATACTTTAGCAACACCATCAGCAATTGAAATAATTTTACCAGTTTCTTCTATTTCAAGATTGAAATCAAATTTTTCAATTCTTTCTTTTATAATAGAACTAATCTCATCTGCTTTAAATTTCATTAAGTCTCCTTAAATTGCTTTTAATATATATTCATTCATTTTAGCTTTTAAATTTTGCATTGAAAATGAAATTTCATATCCAAGTCCATCTAAGCTAATTTTTACACTGTCGTTATCACTTATTTTACTATCTAGTCTAATATTTGCATTAAATTTTTGACTAAGTTTTTCTTCCAAATTTTTAATATCGTCTTTGCTTAACTCTTCTTTTGAATAAACTTGTCCTAAAAAGGTATTCTCTTTTAATGCTTTTTGCTCACTTAATTCTTTAGTAATATCCGGAATCAACATTTCTCTATTATTATTAATAACTAAAGCAAGAAAATTTTTAAAAGTATCACTAACATTATCCAACAAAGAAAGCAGCAATTCTAATTTCTTTTCTTGTTTTACTTCATAAGAATTTAAAATATTTATAAATTTCTCACAATTATACGCAGAACTAAGTAATATTAAATTATTATAAAAAAATTCAAAATCATTTCTTTCTAATATAGCTTTAGCATAAGTTTTTGCAATTACATTTTCCATTAAGATACCTTTTTCATCATAATATTTAAAATTTCTTTTTGCTGCAATTGCAAACTCTCATCATCAAAAATTTCATCCAACACCGCCTGAACAACTTCTTTTTCCATTCTTCTCATTTCGTATTCTTTATGCTCTTCAAATGTTTTTTCTAATGCTTTAAGTTCCATTTTTGTTTCATTATCAATTTTATCAGCAATAATTTCAGCCTCTTTTTTCGCCAACACAACCGCATTAATAGCTTCTTGTTTTGCCAAATCAAGCTTTTTCATCATTTCTAATTTATGATTTTTACTTGCAATAAGCTTTTCTTGAATTTCATTCATTCTAGAAGCAATTTTTGTAATTCTTCCATTGTAAAAATTCTTCAAAGGAGTTGCAATGAAATAATACAAAATAGCAGCAAATAAAATAAAATTAACCACTCTTGGAATTATATCGTATTCTCCACTTCCATTACCTGCTGCAAAAGCATAAAAAGGAAATATCAATACTAAAAAATTTTTCATCGTCTTTCCTTTAAATTTTATTTAAGCTTTGCTTAAAGCTATGTTTAAATTCTGGCATTTTTAAACGCATTTCTTCTTTTAATTCTTTTTCTTTTTCTTTAAGACTTTTGAGAAATACAACCATTTGCTCTTCCAGTTCTTTTTTTCGTGCTGATAATTCTTTCTCCTGTTTAAATTTTGCTTCTTCAATTGCTTTAGATTTAATTTGATTAATCTCATCTCTTGTTTGGATATGAATTTTTTCTAATTCAATCTCAACATTTGAAATATCATCAGAGTTTTTTTTCATTTTTTCTTCATCATTTTTAATAGTTAAATCTCTAGAATCCATAAATTTAATCAAAGGTTTATAAAGCATGGAATTTAAAATCACTATTAAAAGTAAAAAAATAACACCTGTAGCTATCATGATGGAAAAATGTACATCATTAAACATTAATACTCCTAAAATAAAATAAATCTTTTTATTTTATCAAAATATACCTAAAAACATATTTAATCCAATGTTCTTATAAATTTTACTACCTCATCTTCATCTATAAATTCTATAGTCAATTTTAAATTTTTACTCTGTGTTTTAAAGCCTAAATTATTTAATTTTTCTTTTAATTTTATTATAGATTGATACTTTTTATTATTTGTATTTTTGTTTTTAAAATTTTTAATTAACTTTTCTGTATCTCTTACATTAAGCTTTTGACCTATGATAGTATCAACTATCATTTTTTCTTTATCCTTTTCAAGTCCCACTAAAACTTTTGCATGACCTTGAGAAATTTTGCCTTCAATAATAAAATCTTGTGTTTGTTTATTTAAATTTAAAAGTCTTAGCGTATTAGCAATTTGTGGTCTTGATTTATGAATAAGATCGGCCAATTTTTCTTGAGTAATATTATGAATTTCTAATAGTTCTTTGTATGAATGTGCCAACTCTATAGGATTTAAATTTTCTCTTTGAATATTTTCTATTAAGGCTATTTCTCTTAATTTTATATCATTAACATTTAAAACAATGGCTTTAATTTGCTCTTTTCCTAAAAACTTGCATGCCCTATATCTTCTCTCACCTGCTATTAAAATATAGTTAAATTCATCTTTTTTAAAAACAACTATAGGCTGAATCAAACCATATTCTTTAATAGATCCTGCAAGCTCTTCCAAAGCTTGCGTATTAAAATTTTTTCTTGGTTGATAAGGATTTGGGCTAATTAATTCTATATCAATTTCCTCTATTCTACCTTCATTGGAGCCTAGTTCTTTTTCATAAACTTCATCAATATCAGCTAAAATGCTACTTAAACCTCTTCCTAATGCACTTTTTTTTGCCATTTTTTATCCTAATATAGAATGTGCTAAATTTTGATATGCCACTGAACCTGGAGATTTTATATCATAAAGTATTATAGGTTTTCCATAACTTGGACTTTCAGCTAATTTTACATTCCTTGGTATAATGATAAAATCATCTTCATTATCACCTGTTCTAAATAATTTTTGTTTGAAATTTTGCTTTAAATCTTCTACGGTGTCTTTTGAAAGATTATTTTGCGAGCTATACATAGTCGGTAAAAAACCTTTGATTTTTAGCTTTGGATTAATAGTTTTTTTCACAAATTTTATGGTGTTTAAAACCATCGCCACGCCTTCAAGTGCATAAAACTCACATTGTATAGGAATAATAACACTATCACTTGCTGCAAATGCATTTACCGTGATACTTCCAAGTGCAGGAGGTGAATCGATGATAATAAAATCATAATCTTTAGCAATCTCTTTAATTTTTTCTCTTAAAATTGTTCTATACTCACCACTTTCTTTTACAACTTCTTGTTCAATCCCAACTAAAGAAATATTTGAAGGAGCTAAATATAATTGTGGAAGTTCAGTTTTTAAAATAATCTCAGAAAGCTTTTTTCTACCTATAAAAACATGATAAATATTATATTCATAATTACTTCTATTAAAACCAAGTCCTGTTGTAGCATTCGCTTGTGGGTCAATATCTATCAAAAGAACTTTTTTTTCAGCTACCGCTAAAGAAGCTGCTAGATTAATAGCAGTAGTAGTTTTACCTACTCCACCTTTTTGATTTGCAATAGTTATTATCTCACTCATCTTAAACTATATATCCTTTTATTATCTAACAATATAGAACCATCTTTATACAACAAAGCATCTTTTAAAGATAAAATTTTACCTTCATTGTGTATAAAAAAATTTCTTGATTTTTCAAATTCTAACATATACTTGCTAAAAATATTCTTCCATAAAATTTTCTCATCTACATAAGAAAAATATTCAATTAAAAGTTTTTGTATATCTACTTCTATATCTAAAATTTCAGCATTAAATGGAGCATATTTAAGATTAATTCCCATTCCTACAACCAAAAAATCATTGATTTTAGAACTCATTAATCCACCTATTTTTTTATCATCTATATAAAAATCATTAGGCCATTTAATCCATACTTTTGAATTTTGTCTTTGCAATACCTCTTTCATTAAAAATGCAAAATATATACTAGCAGAAGCCAAAGGAAGATCTTGTGTTAATTCTTGTATTTTTATACAAAATGAAACATGTAAATTTCCTTGCTTGCTTTGCCAAGTATTATCCCTACTACCTATACCAGCACTTTGAATAAAAGCACAAATAGCAGTGCTGCTAGTAATTTCTCCACTACGGATTTTATCACTTAAATAAATTTGTGTTGATTCAAGCTCATCAAAATAAACTATCTCCAAGTTTTAACCTTTTTCCATTCAAATAAGTCTTAGCATCTAAGGCTTTTTTTCCACTTTCTTGTAAAATTTTAATCCTTAAAATACCTTTTTTACATGAAAGCAAAAAGCTTTCCTTCTCTATTTGCAAAACCACACCTGAGTCTTGATTTTTTTCACTATCAACTAATTCTATATCTAAAAATTTCATACCATTTTCTAAAAAAATTCCAGGCCAAGGTGTAAAAGCTAAAAATTTTTGATAAATTTCATTTGCATTATCCAAAGCAATCAACCCATCTTCTTTTTTGATTTTTTTACAATGTGTAACTAAACTTTCATCTTGTTTTTTTGGAATAATTTTTTCAAAATTCAAAAGCGTAGAAATAGTAAGCTTAGCTGCTAAATTTGAAAGCATAGTAAAAACTTCTACTGAATTTTTACCCTCGATATTGCATTCTATGCTTTCTAAAATTGCACCACTATCAAGACCTTCTTCCATAAGCATAGTACAAATTCCACTTATTTTATCCCCATTTAAAATAGCACTTTGTATAGGAGAAGCACCACGATACTTTGGTAACAACGAAGCATGTAAGTTTATGCAAGGAGCAATATCTAAAATTTCTTTTGGCAAAATTTTCCCATAAGCAGCAACAACTATAAAATCAGGTTTTAAACTTTTTATTTCATTAATTATGTTTTCATCTTTTAAGGTTTTTGGAGTGAAAATTTCTATATTTAAATTATTTTCTAAAACAAATTTTTTAGTATCACTTGGAGTTAAAATTTGCTTTCTTCCCACAGGTTTATCAGGCTGGGTTAATAAAGCTTGGACATTAAACCCTTTATTAACAAGCTCTTTTAAAATACAAGTTGCATAAGAGGGAGTCCCCATAAAAATAATATTTTTCATGATTTTCCTATTATCAAATAGTGTATTATATTAAATATGTGTAAATTTTATAATTTTAAGGTTTTAAAAGATATTTAATTGCTTTTTATTCTTTTTTGGTAGGTTTTTATAGCTTTTTGATATGAAAGCTCAAGATAATCTTTAAAAATTTCGAAATTTTTTCTAGAAGGACTATTAATACAAATATATCCCATATAAGCATAAATTGGATGAGGCATGATAAAATCAAGCATAGAAAAATCATAATTTAAACTAACAACCTCCCCCTTTAAAGCTTTTTTAGGTTTTTGACCAAAAAGATTTTGGTAATCTTGATCACAAAGAGAGCAACTTAGACGAAACACACCTTCTCTATTTAAATTCGAAGCATTATCATTTATGCCATCATTTTCTTTAATAGTACAAAAATAAACTCCATTTTTTAAAACCTTATCGGGATTATAAAAAAAGCTATGTTCTTTATAGGTAAATTTATATACCAAGCCTTTAAAATTAGACTTGATATATTCTTGGATAAAATCTATATTTAAACCATTTTTACATTTTGCTTGCAAATTTTTCAATTACCTTTTTTAGAATTTCAATATCTTCAATATCTAAAATATACCATTGTTTAGCTTTTGGATAGGGAATGCCCAAATCGTTATCTTTTAAAAGTTCATTTAAAAAAGAAAATTGTTTGACATATAAAACATCATCACAAAGTAAAAATATAGGCTTATTATCAGCATAAATACAATATTCACCAAACATCTTTCTTGCACTAAAAACAATTTTGCTTTCACAAAATCTAAGTTGCTCTAAAACAAAATCTTTAAAATCTTCGCTACTTGCCATAATTCCCTTTTTTATAAAGAAATTTTTATAATTGATTTTAGTATAAATAAAATAACCAATTCCTAAAATAAATCAAAAATTCCAAAAAAACAAGCATTAAATTTTACCAAGATAATAAGATACATAAAATAATTAAAATGGATTAAAGCTATAATTAATTACAAAGTGTTGTTTTTTGGCTTTTTATTTTTCATCATTTTTCGTTTTTTCTTAATTTTTTAATCTCCTCTAAAAGCATAAATTTAAGATCTTTAAGTCCTGTTTTTTCAAGACTTGATACTTTAATCAAAAAACTTTGTGGATTGTTTTGACTTTGCAAATAAGCTTTTAATTCACTATAATCATCCTCCATTTTTTGAGCAAATTCCTCACCTAAATTTACACTATCACTTTTTGAAAGCATTATTCCAAAATTTCTTGCATAAAGCTTGCTTGAAAATTTTTCCAATTCCTTTCTTAAGATACAAAATTGTTCTTTCAAACTCATTTCTCTTAACGGATCAAGCACAAAAAGTAAAAATGAAGTCCTTTCTATGTGTCTTAAAAATTCAAATCCCAAACCTTTTCCATCGCTCGCGCCTTCTATAATACCTGGGATATCCGCCATTACAAAAGAATTATAATCATCCACCTCAACCATACCAAGCTTTGGGGTTAGAGTGGTAAATTCATAATTAGCAATTTCAGGTTTTGCATTAGATACTACACTTATAAGAGTGGATTTTCCTACATTTGGAAAACCAACAAGCCCTACATCTGCTATGAGTTTTAATTCTAAACGCACACTTAAAGTTTTTCCTGCAACACCTGGTTGGGCATAATCTGGACGTTGATTAGTGGAGTTTTTAAAATGAGTATTGCCAAGACCGCCTTTACCACCTTTTAAAAATAATTCTTTTTGACCTTCAACAAGCATATCAAGCAAAACTTCTCCACTTTGTGCATCAATTACTTGGGTTCCTTGCGGAACAATTAATTCTAAATTTTCCCCTCTTTTACCATTTTTATTTCGCCCTAAACCTGGTTGGCCATTTTGAGCCTTAAGCTCTTTTTTACCTTTAAAATGAACTAAGGTATGAGTATTATTATCGCAGATAAAATATACATGACCTCCATTTCCGCCATCACCACCATCAGGTCCACCAAGTGGCACATGTTTTTCACGGCGAAAACTTACTGCACCTTTACCACCATTACCCGAACTTAAAACAAGTTTCACATTATCTATAAACATATAATCACCAAAGTATAAATTTTTTAAAATGATATTATAATTTTTTTAATATATTAAGATTAAAAAGAAGAAAAAGGCTACAAAGTAGCCTTAAAAATTATGCAGGATAAACAGAAACTTTTTTTCTATTTTTATCTTTTCTTTCGAATTTTACAAAACCATCAATTAAAGCAAAAATTGTATGATCTTTTCCCATGCCTACATTATTACCTGCATGAGTTGCTGTTCCTCTTTGGCGGATGATAATATTACCAGCACGAACAAATTCTCCACCAAATTTTTTAACACCTAGACGACGACCTATAGAATCACGATTATTCTGAGTTGAACCTTGACCTTTCTTGTGTGCCATTCTTTACTCCTTATGCTTTAATATCTACTACTCTAACGCGAGTAAATTGTCTTCTAAAACCGCGTTTTAGCTTAGAGTCTTTTCTGCGTCTTTTTTTGTATATAACAACTTTTTTGTCTTTTCCATGAGCAACCACTTCTAAAACAACTTTTGCACCCGCAACAAAAGGCGCACCTACCTTTAATTCTTTATCGCATACAGCAAGAACTTCGCTTACTTCTACACTTGATTTTACTTCAGCTTCAAAACGATCTAGTTTAAGCTCATCACCTTGGCTTACTCTATATTGCTTTCCGCTGTGTTTTATAATAGCATACATAGCTATCCTTTCTTAAAATATTTTGGTAGCACCATAAAGCATTATGTATAAAACATAAATTTAGAAAGCTTTAGTGGTTAAAACTTGAGATTATACTCAAATAATTTTAAATTTAGGTTAATTACCATCCTAAATTTACTGTGCCATTTTGATTAACACTATGTTGTTTTTCCATTCCAACACCACCATCATCTAAAGGCCTGCAAATATCTCCTTTTTTAACACTTCCTTCAAGAATTTTTGCATATGATAATTTTGGTGTTGAGCGTATAATTTGAACCTTTCCACTTTTTGTTTCTATTCTTGCTGTATTTTCTTTAGTATAAACATCCTTTATCACTTCACCCAAAGAATAACACTCATAAATATCATCATTGCTTAAAGTTTGCGAAAAAACTACTTCATTGTTGCTAACTTGTGCAATTTTTAAAGGATAAATAGCATTTAATATATCATCTGAAATTTTCTTTGCTATTTTTTCACTTAGCTTTTCACTTGCAACTAAAGAATCGCCTTTAATAGAAGCTGACATGGTTAAAGTGTTTGAAAATTTAATCTGCCTTGTAGCAAATAAAAGCACACGATAATCCACCACAACATCTATTTTATTTCTGCTACCTTTCGTTTTAAGATCAACTCCACCAACATTAAATAATAATATATAATCAGTAGCCAAAACATTCTTTAATTTATATATTTCATCTTTATATGCATCAGGAGATTTTATCAAAGCTTTTTCCATATCATAATAACCCTTAGAATCACGATCTAAAACATTAAATTTTCTGCTTTGAATTAAATTTGTAATTATTTTTTGTTGCAAAATATTGCTAAGCTCTTTATAACTAGAAGAAGTACTAAAAATCGTAATATTTCTTCTGTTGTTAGAATTTAAGCCTGGGGTTTGGTATTTTTTGCTTATAGTCGTTTTAAAAACCGTTACACTAGCAGTATATCCTTTATCGTTTTGTTCTATATTATTAATCTCGTAGGTATCTATCTTACCTTTTGTAACCTTTAAAAGCTCTTCTTTATAATTATCCTTAATATTAGTTTTTTTACTATCTGAATCAATATTAATAAAAACTTCTTTTGCTGAATCAATACTAACTCCATTTAATTTTCCAATGGCTTCTATAATGGCGTTATTCACAGCCTCATCTCTAGTTACCCCAACACCTTCACCACTGCTTGAATAACTAGAAGTAGAACTAACAATCTTTGCATTCAAATTTAAGTGTAAAAATAAACCTATGATACAAACTATTAAATATCTCATAAAATATTCCTAAAAATCATCTATATCATTTACAACATTAGAACTTCTTTGGATATTTGAAGAAGATTTTTTAATAGGAACTTTAGAAGATTTTGGATTTAATGTTTCATTGATATTTGCCACATTAGCATAAGAATAAAATCTTACAACCCCAACATGCTCTACACCATTATCGCTTGTATAACTCCATTTTTTTAATGTTGATATACCACGAATTTTTCCACTAGCACTAGCCTTTATTTTTGTATTTATTTTTTCGATAATATTCATAAAATTTTGAGTTTCTTCTTGAGTAGTATTGTCATTTATATTAAAACTTTGCTTGATGATTTCTTCATAACTTTCTCCAGTTGTAGTTTCATCAACAAGACTTAAATTTGTATTAATAAATTCAACAATAGCTACATCAGCCATTGTTGCTGCAGTGTTTTTAGCTTTATCTTCTAAAATATTTGTTTTCTTAGCATTATTAGCATCAGCAACATACCCCCAATTTCCATAACTTAAAATTACTGGCAAGCCTTTTTCATCATAAACTAAACGAATACCATATTCATTAAGAAAACCTTTATCATCTTGAGGCAAATATTCACTAATATTTTTTCCTTTTCCAGTTATATTGCTTTTGCGTGATAGTGCCATATCTTTTGCAAGTTGACGCGTTTTACTTGATACAACAGCAATTACACCTATATCATATTGTCCTCTTCTTTGTGTAATTATAGTTTGAACAGGAACTAAACCACTCATAGAACCAACAGCAGTTGTTATAGTTTTACTAAGAAATTCTTTTTTTAATAATGTCTTTTTTCTTTCTTCTGTTAAACCTTCTACATTTATACCTAAATCTTTTAATGCTTTATCTAATTTTGCTCCAGTAAGTTGAGTAAGCTTGTCAAAAATTTGTGATAAAACTCCACCTTTTGAAAGCTCTTCAAATTCTTTTGCATTAGAAGATCCATCAGATTCATAATTTTGTATTTTACTAACAGCTATTCTTCCAAAAGCATCTTTGATAAATTCTGTTTGCAAATTTAACATAGCTCTTTGATAAGCATTTTGTAAAGCTTGTGCAAATTGAGGGTCATTATCATTTATTGATACTTCGCTTCTACCTGTGTAAAAAGTTTTTCCTTTTTTTGTTACTCCATATTCTATATTAAAATCTTTAGCAAATTCTTCGAAAAAATCATCTAGTGATTTAGGGGAAATATCCTTAGAGCTTGCATCAGATATTTCATTTTGAACTTTAACATCTTCTTGAGTGATTTCAACCTGTGAAGTTGCTTGAGCATAAAGAAAACTAACTACCAATAATGATCCAATAATAAATCTTTTTTTCATCATATCTTTCCTTATTATTTTATTATTACCAACTTACGGTTTTACTTGAACCAAGCTTATTGATTCTATTAGTTTTTTGCCATACCACCAAACCACTAACTTTTTCAGCTAATTTCATTACAAAAAAATACTCAACTTGAGTTTTTCCATTGTTTAACTTTACATTTTGCTGATCAATTCTTCCTTGTAAAGTTAAAGAAGCACTGATTTGAGTGTATTTTTTTGACACTGTTGCTTTATCATACCTATCATCATCTTTATCACTTATAAGCTCATCCATATTATTTTGGGTTGCATTATCATTACCTTGAGTAGCTGAAGCTGCAAATTTACCCGAATTTATAAGCTCTTCTACCATCAAATCAGTCAAATTTCTAGTATCAATTCTCAAAGCAGTGTTATTTACTACATCATAGACTGCAACTACCGCCTTACCCGAATTTCCTATTTTTTTGACAACATATCCTGAACTAAACAAACTATTTAGCATTTCTTTAGCGGTATTATCAAAATCTTCACCAGTTAAAGCCATGCTTAAAGAATCGCCTTTCTTTACTTTAGCTGCAGTTCCATCTACATAAGCAGGTTGTTGCATACACGCACTAAATAAAACACCTATAATTGCCACACTTGTTAAAATTTTAATTTTTTTCATTATTTATCCTTTTTTATTTAATATATATTTTATATTTTTTTGCTTCCTTATTACTAGCTATATTTTGTATAATATACTCTTGTTTAGCTAATAAGTTAATATTTTTATAGTTTCTATCAATAGTATTTTTTAACACAAAACCATCTTTATCAAACCATTCTATTTTATAAGAAAGTTTTTTATCAACAGAACTATAAAAAATAATCTGCACTTCTAATAATCCTGCATTATTTATTCTTTCTTTTACACTTTTTACATTTGTATGTTTAAAGTTTGTATCAAGAGCATCTTGTGAAACCAATAACATACAATTTAATAACAATAAAAAAATTATCTTTTTCATTTTTCTATAATATTTATGCTTGGAGCAATACTAGGAGTAAAAGAACGCACTATAATCAATACATTTTTATTTGGATTAACTTGTTTATTAAATAATTCACTTTTATTAGGAGTTTTAATTACAACCTTGCCTGTATTTTTTACTATAACAACACCAATATTTTGCGGCAATCCTCTCCAAGATCTAACATCAGCTTGAGTTGTTGCGGCTGTTACAATACCACTAGCTAAACTTAAAAATCCTCCTGTTGAGTCATTATTAGCAACTGCTGCATTTAATGTTGTTTTTAAAATAGCAGAAACTACAGCCTTTGTAACTATTGCTGGTTGTTCAAATTTAAACTCACTTGCTACAACATTATCTAAATCAACTAATTTTGTAGTATTAGCATCATTTACACTTAAATACTCAAAAGATTGACTTCTTTTCTTTAAAGTAGGCAACGCAATAGAAGCTGTAGTTAGTGTATCATTTAAAATAAGAGGTAAGGTTAATTTAAATTCATCTTTTATCACACCAAAACCATTTTCATACACCACAAAAATATATTTTTTATCTTTATGAGTACGACTTATTATCTTCCATTCTTTATTGATTTCACCATTTTTTGGATTTAAAACTTTAATCTCTTTAAATAAGTCTTTGGCTAAGGTATAATCTTTACTCATATAATAAAAAATTGAAGCCAAATAAGTCGCATAAGGATTTGTGAAATTTTTGCTTGTTGAAAATTCTTCAAATAAAGCATCATACTGAGCGTTTATTTGTTTTGCTGAATCGGTAAAGTTTTTATTAAAATTTGGATCTTCTTTTTTGGCCTTTTCTAATTCTGCTTTGTTTTTAGCAATTTGGGCTTTAAAGTAATCTTTTGCTCTATCTTGACGGAGTAATGCTCTTTTAAATTCTACTCTTGCATTATTAAAATCACCTTCGCTCATAAAATTTAAGCCCTTATATACATTAACCATAATTCTTTCATATAAGGAACCATCATAATCTAATATAGAATCATTTATCAATGTAGTTGCAGCTGTTTTAGCAACTTTTTGAACACCGCTTCTTAAATCAACATCAACCTGATAAGATTCTTCTACCTTATCAAAAAATTCATTACTAAGATTAAAATCGCCACAATTTTTTGCAATTAAACCTGCATTTAATCCCACATAAACTGGATCATCATTTTTATCTACCTTAGCCATTTCTTGAATAAAAAAATCCTTAGAACACACCTTTTGAACTAATTTTTGTTCCAAGTCATTATTTACTTTTGCATAATTAGCACATGCACTAAATAAAACTGCCGTTGCAATAACAATACTAAACAGAAATTTATTTTTCATAAACAAATCCTTAAGTTAAATGAATAATTATTTAAAATTATACACAAAAAACATATAAATCAATAATTATATTGTTTATATATTATCATTGCAAATACAATGAAAATAGTAATTTAAAAAATAAGAAAGAATTGAATATATTTAATTATAAATAATATTTCCCTAAAGAATGAACTTTAGGGAAAACTTTATCAAAGCTCTGGTTTTGGAGTTTTTTCAGTTGCTTTTGGTAACTGAGGATAAGTAATGTTTGGTTTTTTACCTGTTAAAGCATTTAAGAAAATTTCTATAGAAGCTGCTTCTTTATCAGAAATTTCTATACCAAGTTGAACACTACCCATTTCTTTAATTGCTTCTTGTAAAGACCAAATAGCACCATTGTGGAAATACGGAGCTGTTTCAGCTATATTTCTTAATGTTGGAGTTTTAACTAAACCATTTGCATCACCTTTAAAATCACCAATATTAGCAAATTTATATTGTGCTGCTACTTGGAAAGCTTGCATACTACCACCTAAATTTACTCCAGTGTGGCAAGCTGTACAACCTTTATCAATAAAAGTTTTTAAACCTTCTTTTTCTTTTTTACTTAAAGCTTTAGTATCACCTTCTAAGAATTTATCAAATTTAGATGGAGTTAAAAGTGTTCTTTCAAATGTAGCAATAGCATCTGCAATATTGTCAAAAGTTACTCCATCGCCACCATATATTTTTTTAAATTCTTTTACATATTCTGGCATAGAAGAAATTTTTTCTACTGCTAATTTTGCCGGAGTTGCCATTTCAGGCTCTGCTTCGATTGGACCTTTTGCTTGATCTGCTAAAGTTCCTGCTCTACCATCCCAAAATTGAGTTGAATTTAACACTGAATTATAAACGGTTGGCGAATTTAAATGATGTGGATTAGCAGTCCATTTATGTCCTACAGCAGCAGCTATACCATCAGCACCACCCATACCTAAATTATGACAGGTATTACAAGAAATCAAACCACTTTTAGAAAGTCTTGGCTCAAAATATAATTTCTTACCAAGATTGGCTTTTTCTTTAGAAAATTTACTAGCCTTAATGCCCATTTCTTTTAAAAGCTTTTCAACGCCTGCTTGATCTTTTGGCAGTGGTGCTAAACCTGCAGATTTTGCTTCATCTAATAAAGCTTTATCATTAGCTAAAGCAGTTGATGCAACTAATAATGATGATGCAACTAATAATGAAATTTTTTTCATTATCTACTCCTAGAAATAAGATAAAATAAAGCTTATTTAAAATAAACTTATTGAAAATATATCTATAATTTTCTTTAAATAAAATAAAAAATTTATATTTATAAATAAAAATTATTATAAGATAAAATATCTCTTAAATATTAATTTCAGTTTTTTTTATTGTTACTTTTGATATATTATTTGTCTAAATTATTTTAATAGAGTGAAATATAGAATGGAAAATTTGATAATTTATCTTTTAGCTTATCTTATAGGTGCCATACCATTTGGTCTTTTACTAGCTCAAATTTTTGCTAAAACAAATATCAAAAATACAGGAAGTAAAAGCATAGGTGCAACTAATGTTTTAAGGGTAGTAAAAAAAAGTGATCCAAAACTTGCCAAAGCGCTTGCTATAGCAACCATTGTTTTAGATGCTTTAAAAGGAATTTTACCTATATTAATTGTGAAAAATTTAGGTTATGATGAAAATATTTTATGGACTATGGCTGTTTTGGCAGTATTTGGGCATTGCTTTTCACCTTATTTAAAATTTGAAGGTGGCAAAGGAGTGGCTACTGGGGCTGGAGTTTTAGCAGTATTTTTACCTTTTGAAATTATATGTGCGTTTTTAACATGGTTTGTTATAGGAAAAGTTTTTAAAATTTCAAGTTTAGCTTCTCTTGGTGCTTTGATAGTTTTAATCACCACCTCTTTTATTTTTCACTATGAAATACCAGTTATCAATACACATGCACCTATTTTTATCATTGCTTTTATAGTAGTTTATAAGCATATACCAAATATTTTAAGACTTATTGGAAAACAAGAATGCAAAGTCATATAAAAATAAATTTAGAATTTAAATGTATTATAGGTCTTTTGGACTATGAGAGAATTCAAGAACAAAAAGTTCTTATAGAATTAGAAGCAAAAAGTAAAAATTTTTTAGATTATGCTAAATTATGCGAAAAAATTGAAATAATTTACAAAAAGAAAAAATTTAAAACTATAGAAAAATCTTTAAAATATCTATGCAAAAGCATAAAAAAATATCATAAAAAGCTTAAATTTATAAGCATTACTTGCTATAAACCAGATGTTATAAAAAACGCACTTGTTGGAGCAAGTATCGTCAAAAAATATTAAAAATTTTTAAAGAATTTTGAATATTTGCTTAATTTATGCTATGCTTTCGCATAAAAATTCTTCAATAAGGAATAAAATGCGCATTTTAGTTGTAGAAAATGAAGCATCACTAAACAAAACACTATCTAATGCTTTAACTGAATTTGGATATCAAAGTGATACTTCAGAAAATTTTAAAGACGCTGAGTATTTTATAGGTATTAGACATTATGATTTAGTGTTATCAAACTGGATAATCGGAAGTTCTGATGCAAGTGATTTGATTAATGTTATAAAACATAAATCTCCAAGAACTGCTATAATAGCAATTTGCTCAAAAGCAAATAAAGAAAATGAAATCAAAGCATTAAAAGCTGGTGCTGATGATTATATAAAAAAGCCTTTAGATTTTGATATTTTAATGGCAAGAATTGAAGCTAGGCTTAGATTTGGCGGAACCAATGTAATTAAAATAGATGATTTGATTATTGATCCAGATGAAGAAAAAATTACTTATCAAGGTAAAGATATTGAATTAAAAGGTAAACCTTTTGAAGTTTTAACTCACCTAGCTAGACACTCTGATCAAATTGTTTCAAAAGAACAACTCCTAGACGCAATATGGGAGGAACCTGAATTAGTAACTCCAAATGTTATTGAAGTTGCAATCAATCAAATTAGACAAAAAATGGATAAACCGCTTAATATCTCTACTATAGAAACGGTGCGTCGTAGAGGTTATCGCTTTTGCTTCCCTAAAAAAACAAACTAAAAAATTATCAGAATGAATTTTCATTCTGATAAAACAAAAATTTAAATTTTCTTACCTTTTTAAATTACATATAAGTTTTTATATAGTATAAGTTAGCTTTATTATTCATAAAAAGGAAAAATATGTCACTTTTAATCACTAGAGAATGTATATCCTGTGATGCATGTAGGGAAGAATGCCCAGATGAAGCAATCTATGATAATGATCCTATTTATGTTATAGATCCTGATCTTTGCACTGAGTGTGTGAATGAATTTTCAGAACCAGCCTGTATAGTAGCTTGTCCTGTTGATTGTATCATACCTGATCCTGATAATGTTGAAAGTATTGACGAACTTCGTCTTAAACATAAAAACAAAGATATTTAATGGCAAAAAAAACAGCAGTAATTGATCTTGGTTCTAACTCTGTTCGTATGGTAATTTTTGAGAGAACCTCAAGATATGGTTTTTTTATTTGTAGTGAGCACAAAAAAAAAGTTAGGCTTGGAGAAAATGCTTACAATAATAATAAAATTCTTCAAGAAGATGCGATGCTTAAAGCACAAAAAGCATTACTTTATTTTAAAGAAAAAGCTATTAAAGAAAAATGTAGAAAAATTATTGTTGTTGGAACTTCTGCCCTAAGAGATGCACCTAATGCTAAAGAATTTATCACAAGAATTAATAAAAATGTCGGTTTAAATATAAAATGCATTAATGGCAAAACAGAATCTTTCCTGGGTGGATTGGCTACTTTAAATTTATTATCAAACATTCAAAATGCCACCACTATAGATATAGGTGGAGGCTCTACAGAACTATGCTTAATTAAAGATGGTAAAATAATTGATTGTATTTCTTTGGATCTTGGAACAGTAAGATTAAAAGAGCTTTATTATGATATGAAAAAATTTGATGCATTAGAGCAATTTATAAAAGAAACTCTTTTGCAGATTCCAAAATCATTTCAAAATGACAATATCATCGCCATAGGTGGTAGTTTAAGAGCATTATCAAATTCTATTATGAAAAAAAATTCATATCCTTTAAAAATGATTCATAATTTTAGTTACAATTTTGATAAGGAAAAAAGCTATATAGAAAAAATTCAAAATGCTAAAAATTTAATTGATTTTAATATTAAAAAAGATCGTTTTGATACTATTAAAGAAGGCTGCATAATATTTTTAAACATAGCAAAAAATTTAAGAGCAAAAACAATCATTACCTCAGCTGTTGGAGTAAGAGAAGGGGTATTTTTATCAAATATATTTCACAAACACACAAAAATCAAAAACGAAACAACGGATTTTTCAAAATTTAATGCTAATTTTCCACCAAATTTCAATCCTAGCTTAAAGTCATTGCAAGATCGTTTTTGCGTTGATTATACTGATAGAAGTTCTTATTATGCAAACAAGATATTTGAAGCACTCCTACCCATACACAAAATAGATATAAATTACAAAAAAAATCTTCTAAACGCGGCAAAGCTTGCCCATATTGGAGAGAGAATAAATTTTTACTTTGCAAATGAACATAGTGCATATATGGCACTAAATGGCTTGCATTTTGGTTTTTCACATAAAGAAATTTTACTTATTTCTACTCTCTTAAAAGCAAATGGTAAAAAAATCAATCCTTTAACAATAGAGCATTATAAAGAATTATTACCAAATAATCATATTTTAATTTGGTTTAATTTTATTCTATCATTGGCTAGAAAATTAGCAAAAGATACAGATGAAAATCTCAACTTTGAGTTAAAAAATTATACTTTATATATTTACTCATCTAAAAAAGAAATTTATTTTTCTAAAGAAGAGATTAAAAAAATATCAAAACCAAAGCTGATTATTTTAGCCTTTAATCAAAAAAATTAATTATTTTGTTTTGAAATTAAATTTTGCAATCTTTGTTTATTTGCTTCAAAATACGAATCAAAATCTTTTTCTTGCGATTTTTGCGAATTTATATTTTCATTTTTTTCTAAGGCATCACTAGTTTCTAAAACAACATTAGAATTTCCAATTATCATTATATAGCGTTTTAACCCATACTCAAAAACTATAAGCTGATTATTCCTATCAAGAGATCTTTGAAATATCATATTGAAATTTCTATCTATAGGATGTTTTTGTTTTAAATAATTTTTAAAAAACCAAAGCACTATAAGCAAAAGAACTAAAACACTTACAACTAAAATGTAATTTGTAAAATCATACTCTTGCATATTTACTCCCGTAGTTGTTTGATTATTTAAAACTGGCTGTTCTTGTGATACAAAACTATCTTTTTTTTGTGCTCGTAGTCTTAAACCAAATTTATCACCGATTGTATCAGCTTTTATATCTACATCATCACCAATATTTAAAGCAATAAATGTTTTCTCGCCTTCTGAAAATATTTTAACTTTTTTTATAATCTTAGAATTAATTGTCTTATCTTCTTCTTTTGAAATTTTTGCATTTAAAGTAAAAATCACAATATTCCCTTTTTTATTTTGGCTAATACCTAAATCATAAGGGCCATCAAAAGAAAATGTAATATCTACCCTATCATCTCTTGGATAGATATTATAATCAAGAATATTCGCACCAAAAAGTGGAAAGAAAACTAAAAATAAAAACCATAAAAATTTCATTGCAATTCTTTTTTAAAGTATTGCAACACAGACTTCGAATCTAAGATTTCATTAATCCTTATGGCAAGATTTTTTTCATACACCATAACCTCGCCTTTACCAAAAATTCTTTTATTTAAATAAAGTTCTACACTTTCACCTGCTGGCTTTTCAAGATCTATAACAGAACCTACTTCTAGCTTTAAAAGGTCCCTAACGCTCATATTAGTCGTGCCAAGCTCACTAACAAAATCAACACTTATATCTAAAATATCCTCATAAGATTGTAATAATCCTAAATGATCTTCTATCATAGTTTTTTATAGCCTATTCTAAAACGAGCGTTTTTCATTTCATAAGTAAATTTTTCCTTGAGTTTTATTTTTGAAAATCCATCTATACGCCCCAAATATTCAGGAACACCTAAACGATATTCATCTTTGCCATTAGTATCATTAAGTAACTTTTTAGCATAACCTATAATTTGATTTGCCACTTCTTTTACCAAATCAGCCAAACCATCTTCTTTTAAATCTTCATGTAATAAAAATTGTGCAATTTCATTTAGGGCTTTTTTTTGAAAAAACAAATAAAAACTATACTCTTCATCTTTAAAATATAAAGGTATAGAAGCACCATAAAGCTCACCTCTAATTACACTAGTTGGCATAATTTTCAACTTCAAAATATGCTCGCAAAAGTGATATATTGAATATTCTAGGGTTTTATTCATAGCATAATCCTTAAAACTTATAATAAATTTATTTTACTAAATAAACCTTTAATCATAATTAATAATTAAAATATAAAATATGGTAAATTTTTATTTAAACAAAAAAGGGCTTTAATGTTTATAGAAAATTTTAACCTTGATGAAAAAGTTTTTATCATAGCCGAACTTTCAGCAAATCATGCAAATAGTCTTGAAGTAGCCTTAAAAACCATACAAGCAGCAAAAAAAGCAGGAGCTGATGCTATCAAAATTCAAACTTATACCCCAGATAGTTTAACATTAAATTCTGATAAAAAAGATTTTATTATAGAAGGTGGCTTATGGCATGGACGCAAATTATATGAATTATACAATGAAGCTAAAACACCTTATGAATGGCATAAAAAACTTTTTGAATGTGCTAAAAACGAAGGGCTTATATGTTTTTCTAGTCCTTTTTCTAAAAAAGATTTAGATTTTTTAAAACAATTTAATCCACCAGCTTACAAAATAGCTTCTTTTGAAGCAAATGATTATGAATTTATAAGGCTTGTTGCAAAAGAAAAAAAACCTACTTTGGTTTCTACGGGTATTGCTTATGAAGAAGAATTAGAAGAAATTGTAAAAATTTTTAAACAGGAGTCAAATTCTAATCTAATTTTATTAAAATGCACTTCGGCCTATCCTTCTCAAATACAAGATTTAAATTTAAACATAATAAAAACCTTAAAAGATAAATTTCAAACTACAATAGGCTTAAGCGACCACAGCGAAGGCTTTTTAGCTCCTGTTTTAGCTGTAGCACTAGGCGCAAGAGTAATTGAAAAACACTTTATACTTGATAAAAATTTAAATAGTGCTGATGCTAAATTTAGCCTTGATTTTAATGAGTTTAAGCAAATGTGCTCTATGGTGCGACAAAGCGAGCAAGCTTTAGGAAGCAAAGAATTTAAAATGGATGAAAAAACTTTAAAAAATCGTCATTTTGCAAGAAGCTTATATGCTAGCAAAAACATAAAAAAAGGTGAAATTTTCACAGAAGAGAATGTAAAAAGCGTAAGACCTAGTTTAGGTTTGCACCCTAAGTTTTTACCTATTATACTAGGTAAAAAAGCAAGCTGTGATATAGAATTTGCCCAAGCTTTAAAAGAAAAACACTTCAAAGGATAAAAATGCAAAAAACTTTATTTGAAAAAAACATAAACGCATTAAATAACATACCATTAAAAGAAAAATTAAAAAATTTTCAACAAAATCATTTTAGAGTAATTATAGGCAATGATCCTTTAGATATTAATTTTATAAATAATGGGGGGGGGTATAGGCTTTATGAAGATGTGCTTTTGCAATTAAATGAAAAATTAAATTTATACAATGATAAATATCTTTTATATCCTGTGCTTTATTTTTATGGATTTGGAAATGGAATTTTATATAAAGCTCTTTTACAAAATAAAAACAGACAAAAGATTGTTGTTTTTGAAAAAGAATTAGAATTTATTTATTTAAGTTTTCATTATATAGATTTTAGTGAAGAATTAAAAAATAATGCTTTGATTGTTTTGGATACTAATGATTTAAAAGCGATTGATTTTCAAATGCTTTTTTTCAACAACCCTTTTTTTAATTTCTTGCGTGTGTATTTTTTAGATATTCATTGTGATTATTATGAAAAATATCAAGAAGATATTTTAAAACTCAATATAACAATACAAGAACACATCAAGCAAATTGTATTAAGTAATGGAAATTCTTCCCAAGATGCTCTAATGGGTATAGAAAATTTTATCTATAATTTACCTAAAATTATTAGTAATCATTCTTTTAAGCAATTATGTTTAAAAAGAAAAAAACAAGCAAACAATGCTATTATAGTTTCAACTGGACCTTCTTTAATCAAACAACTTCCTTTGTTAAAACAATATGCTAATTATGCTAGTATAATTTGTGCTGATAGTGCTTATCCTATACTAGCAAAATATGATATAAAACCTGATTATGTTTTATCTTTGGAAAGAACTGAAGTTACAAGTGAATTTTTTAATAATGATTTTAAAGAATTTGATAAAGATATAGTGTTTGTATTGGCTAATGTTGTTCATAAAAATACAATTACATTTTTAAATAAAAATCATACAATTGTGTTTTTACAAAGAAGTTCAGGTTTTACTCATCATCTTGGATTAAAAAAATTTGGTAGTTTGCATTCATCTCCAAGTGTAGCAACTATGGCATATTTTTTAGCTCTAAATTTAGAATTTGAAAATATCATTTTTATAGGACAAGACTTAGCCTATGCAAAAGATGGTTCTTCTCATCCTAAAGAATATCACTATAGTGCAAATTACGAAAGCACTAGTTATGAGCATGAAGAAGTTTTAGCTTATGGTGGAGATGGTTTGGTTAAAACACATGAAACTTGGATGATTTTTAAACAAATGTTAGAATTTTTTATTTCTTCTAGCACACATATCACAACCTATAATTGCACTGAAGGTGGAGCTAGAATCAATCACACCATAGAAAAACCTTTCAAACAAGTATGCGAACAACTTCTAACAAAAAAACTTAATAAGCCTTTTGTAAAACTTGAAAAATTAAATGAAAATAAACAAAAAGAATTAATGCTAAAGGCATTTTATAAAATTCACCAAGTCATAAAGCTATGTAAATCTTTAAGTATAGAATGTCTTGATCTATCAAATAGATTAAATTTTATGGGAAATGATGAAAAGAACTTTTCATCATTAATTAAAGAGTTAGATTGTTTTAAAATTAAATTTGAAAAAATAAAAGTTTTAAAAGAATTACTTAATCCTTTAAATACTCAATTTGAACTTAACTTAGCTCGAATTTATGTATTAAATCCTAAAACAAAAGAAGATGTTTTTAACAAAAATTATCTTTGGATTAAAGAGCATTTAGAATGGTTAGAACTTATAATAGGTCATATAAAAAAACTACAAGAAAGTCTTGAAAAAAATATTATCAATTTAGAAAAAGAACTGATAAATAAAAATCTCCAAAAGCAAATTTTTAGAATAAAAAATGCTTCACTTTGATATTTTATAAAACATATGTAGTTTTGATATAATAAAATAAAAATTTGGATTTTAAATGAATAAAGAATTATTTTTAAAAAACACCCAAGCTCTTTTTGAAGTTGATCAAATATTAGCCTATAATCTAAGAAAATTAACCAGCACTCAAAGATTTCAACTTATAGATAATAAAATTTTTGATACACAAAATCAAATCTTTTTAGATAAAAACCACTCTTTTGACTTTGAAAAATTCAATCTATATCCAGTGTTATTTTTTTATGGTTTTGGTGATGGAATTTTTTTTATAGAACTTTTAAAAAATCAACACCTAAAGCATATTATAGTTTTTGAAGAAGAATTAGAAATTTTATATCTTGCTTTTCATTTATTTGATTTTACTACTCTTTTACAAAAAGAAAAACTCATTTTATTTTACCCACCAAATATCAATACAGCTCAACTTAAAATTTTATTTAACTACCCTCATATCAAACATACTTTAAAAATTTTTAATTTTCATTTTTATAATGATTTTTATATTAATTTTTATACACCAAATGCTCAAAATATTATGCAAAATTTATTAAATTTAGTTAAGAGCTTAATGCTAACTCGAGGAAATGATCCAAAAGATGCATTAATTGGAATTAAACATAATGTTATCAATCTTGAAAAAATTATCTTCAGTTCTCCTTTTAAAAATTTTTTAAAAGAAAGAAAAGCTAAAGCTAAAAATGCCATCATAGTTTCAACCGGACCATCTTTAACAAAACAATTGCCTTTATTAAAACAATACCAAGAAAATGTTGTGATTTTTTGTGCTGATAGTTCTTATCCTATTTTAGCTAAAGAAAATATCCAGCCTGATTATGTATTTTCCTTAGAAAGAGTTGATTTTACAAGTGAATTTTTTAATAATGATTTTAAAGATTTTGATAAAAATGTTTTATTTATCATATCTTCTTTAACCCATCCTAAAACCATAGAATACTTAGAAAAAAATGGTAGAGAATATATGCTTGTTTTAAGGCCTTTATTTTTTGAAAGTAAGCTTGGATTAAACGAATATGGCTTTTTGGGAAATGGATTAAGTGTTGCAAATATGGCTTATGAGCTAGCAGGTGCATTAAAGTTTGAAAATATCATTTTAATAGGTCAAGATCTAGCATATAGTGATGATGGTAAATCTCATCCTAAAGAACACCTATATGGCGATCAAGGAGATGAAGAAGTAGTTTATAAAAAAATTCCTGCTTATGGTGGATTAGGTGAGGTTAAAACTCAACTAACTTGGTATTTATTTTTAAAAAGTTTTGAAAAAGATATTGCTCTAACAAGAGATGTTTTAAAAATCACCACTTACAATGCCACTGAAGGTGGAGCTAGGATAGAAGGAAGTATAGAAAAACCTTTCAAAGAATTATGTGAAACTTTATTAAAAGAAAAAATTGATAAAAGTTTTGTTTTATCAAAACCAAAAAATCCTAGCAAAAAGCTAAAACAATGCAAGGAAAAATTACAAAAACAAATCAAACAAAGTGAAAATTTTATCAAAGAGTGTCAAAAAGCCTTAAAAGAACAAAATTTAGAAAAACTTGAAAAATTAAGAATCAAACTGCCACAAAGCGAATTTTTCTCAGATATTTTACAAGCTAGATGTTTTCAAAATGAATGTGAAGTTTTAAGATATAAAGTTAGTAAAGATTTAGATAAAAAGTATTTTTTAAATTCTCAACTAGCTTTTTTTGAAGAAGTTATCCTTTATTTAGAAAAATACAATCAAACCATAAAAGAAAATTTAAAGGTCTAAAATGGATAAAGCTCTTTTTAAAAAAAATATTTCCGCTTTAAATGAAAATTTTCAAACTATTTTTAAAAATATTAAAAAAACAAAATACAAAATTTTACAAGGCAAAGATTCTTTAGATATTAATATTATTGATGAATGGGGGGGGGTAATCTATGAAAATACTTTACTGGAACTAAACTCTAAATTAAATTTTTATCATCAAAATTATAGGCTTTATCCGGTGCTTTATTTTTATGGATTTGGAAATGGAATTTTATATAAAGCTCTTTTGCAAAATCCAAATTTAAAACATATTGTAGTTTTTGAAAAGGATTTTGAGCTTATATATCTTTTATTTTTTTATATTGATTTTTCACAAGAATTAAAACAAGGTAAATTAATCATTGCTGAAGAAAATCCACAAAATTGTGCTTTGCTTGCTTTAATGTCTAAAAATCCATTTAGAGAATTTATAAGAACTTATTTTTTAGAACCTCATTGTCAATATTATGAGCAATTTGAGCAAAGCATTTTAAATTTAAATCAAAAAATACTATCTAATATAAGATCCATAGCCACCATAAAAGGCACAGATGCAAAAGATACCTTACAAGGTATAGATCAGTTTATGCAAAATATTCCTATTATGCTATCAAAACCTTGCTTGAAAGAACTGCTAGATAAAAGAAAAGCTAAAGCTAAAAATGCCATCATAGTTTCAACCGGACCATCTTTAAGCAAACAACTTCCTTTATTAAAACAATATCAAGAAAATGTCGTGATTTTTTGTGCTGATAGTGCTTATCCTATTTTAGAAGAAAAAAATATCAAACCTGATTATGTTTTTATGGTTGAAAGAGGTGAAATTACAGCTGAATTTTTTAATAATGATTTTAAAGATTTTGATAAAAATATTCTCTTTATATTAAGCTCACTAGTCCATCCAAATGCTATAAAATATTTAGAGAAAAATAAAAGAAATTTTATGCTAATCTCAAAAGAAACCTTTGAAACATATTTTAAACTCAATGCTTTTGGTTATGTAGATTATGCACTTTCAGTAGCACATTTAGCTTTTATAGTTGCTAATTTATTGGAATTTGAAAATATTATTTTTGTCGGTCAAGATTTAGCATATAATGATTTAGGGCATTCTCATCCAAAAAATTACAAACATAGCCCAACTTACGAAAGTCAAATGGATAAATTTAACACTATAGCTTATGGTGGAAAAGGATTTGTTAAAACACATATTGTATGGGACATGTTTAGAGTAAATCTGCAACACCTTTTTACTCTTTCAAAAGCTAAAATTTACAATGCTACTGAAGGTGGAGCTAGGATAGAAGGAAGTATAGAAAAATCTTTTAAAAAATTGTGCGAGGATTTATTAAAAGAAAAAATTGATAAAAATTTTAAAAAATTAGATAATTTAAAATATACCAAAAAACAAGAATATCTTTTAAAAACTTACTATCAAATCAATTTACTTTTAAAAGATATCACGCATTATTTGCAAAAATATGCTGATATGATTTTATTTATCAAAGATAATTTTAATGATTTTTCAAAAATCATTCAATTTTTAGATGATTTTGATTTAGATGATTTTAAAAACAATGAATTGATTAAAACTTTACTTGCTTGTTATTTAGATCAAATGCGTTTTACTTTAGCTAAAATTTACATAATCATTCCAAGTGATAAAAATATTCTTTTACAAAAAAATCAAGCTTGGGTTAATTTACATTTAGAGTATTTTCAGCTTATATTAATTACCCTAGAAAGTTTAAAAAATCTTATATTAAAAAATAAAGATATTATTGAAAATGAAGTTTTAAGAAATAAGTTAGAAAAATATATTAAAAAATGACGATATACTTTTTCAAGATAAAGAGGGAGTATAAATGAAAACAGAAATTTTTAAAAAAAATTTAAAAGCACTCAAAGGTGGAGAATACAAAAATTTAAGACAAAAACTAAGTAAAGTAAAAGAAAGTAAAAATTATACCTACGAGTTTGGAAAAGACCCTTTACATTGTAATATCATCTTTCAAAATTCTAAACTTATTTATAATCAAAATCCCTTGAAAGAATTAGAAGAAAAATTAGCATTTTTCAAAAAAGAATACGCAAGATACCCTGTGTTATTTTTTTATGGTCTAGGAAATGGAATTTTATATAAAAGTTTATTGCTTAATAAAGAGCACAAAAGAATTATAGTTTTTGAAAGAGATTTAGAATTAATATTTTTAGTTTTAAATATGATAGATTTTTCAAAAGAACTCTCTCAAGGTAGATTAATTCTTATTCTCAATAGTGAGATGAATTATACTAAAGCTGATATTTTGTGTTCTTTTTTGGATTTATTTTTAAAAACTTACAATCTTCATATTCATTCTTCTTTTTACGAAGAACAAAAAGAAGAAATTCAAAAAATAAATTCTTTAAATTCTAAAGTGATTAAAAATATAGCTTTAAGAAGAGGTAATGACCCAATAGATGCGATGCAAGGCATAGAACAATTTGTTTTAAATATACCAAAAATGCTTACTCATCCAAGTCTTGAAGAGTTAAAAGCAAAAAGAAGCAATAAAAGCGATAATGCCATCTTAGTAGCCACTGGTCCATCTTTAAAAAAACAACTTCCTTTACTTAAAAAATACGCAAACAAAGCTACTATTTTCTGTGCTGATAGTGCATATCCTATCTTAGCAAGAGCAGGGATTAAACCTGATTATGTTTGTATGCTAGAAAGAGATGATGCGGTTGCAAAATGTTTTGATAATGATTTTGGCGACTTTGATAAAGATATTACCTTTGTTTTAGTTTCTCTAGTTCATAAAAATAGTATCAATTTTTTAGAAAAAAATAAAAGAAAATACCTTTTAATCTCAAGATCATTACCTTTTGCTTATTCTTTGGGATTGCATGAATTTGGTTATATTGGTGGTGGAATGAGTGTAGCACATTTAAATTACGAATTAGCTCTTTTGCTAGGACATAAAAATATCATTTTAATAGGTCAAGACTTAGCTTATAACGATGATGGAAAATCTCATAGCGAAGGTTTTTTTAGTGATTATGATGATTATTATGCAAAAGAATTTGAAAAAGATAAAGATAAATTCAAAACCTTAGCCTATGGAGGAAAAGGTTATGTTCAAAGCTCAGAAGTTTGGTTATTGTTTAAACAAATTTTTGAAGGCTTAATCTATAAACAAACAAAAGCAAAAATTTACAATGCTACTGAAGGTGGTGCTAGGATAGAAGGAACCATAGAAAAACCTTTTAAAACTTTATGTCAAACACTTTTGCAAAAAGAGATTAAAAAACCTTTTGCAAAATTAAAGAATTTACAACGCAAAAAAAGTGAAGAGCTAATGCTAAAGGCTTATAAACAAATCAAGCAAAACATCAAAAATAGTGAAGTTTTTTTAAAAGATTGTAAAAGACTATATAAAGAATTAAACAACCAAACAAAAATTCGCTATACACTTCATGAATTAAACGCCAAAATAGATCAGTTAAAAGAAAAATTAGAAAGCAATAAATTCATTTTTTTAAGAGAAGTTTTAAGTCCTTCTTTGTTTCATTTGGAAAGTAATTTTTCAAAAATTTATGTTCTTGCTATAAACAATGATAGTGATAAACAAAATAAACTTTTAGCTTGGATTGAAGCACATAAAACTTGGTTAGAAGATATAACAGAACTTGCTCTAGTCCAGCAAAAAGCTTTGAAAATAGCCATTATGCCATTGCAAGATATTTTAGAAAAAAGAAATATAATATAAAAGCGAGTTTTTATACTCGCTTTTAGGATTATTGTAAAAGTTTTAAAACATTTTGTTGCACAGCATTAGCCTGACTCATAGCATAAGATCCACTTTGTGCTAAGATATTGTATTTAGAAAAATTCGCACTTTCAGCCGCAAAATCCACATCTCTAATGTTTGATTCAGCTGATTTGATATTTACTTGAGTTACACTAATATTGTTTAATGTAGCAGTGATTTGATTTTGCACCGAACCTATATCAGCCCTAATAGCATCTAAATTTGCCGTAGCAGTTTCAACTATATCCATCACAGCCATAGCACCTTTGAGTGTAGTAACACCTGGTGTTTGATCTTTACCTGCTATATTTGCAGTTGCTACAAAATTTGCAAACTGAGAAGAACCATCACCAGCCGCACTCACTCCAAATGCTGCCGAAAAAGCTGTTACAAAAGCTAAAGCATCGGTAGAGTTATATACTAAAGACATATTTTTACCACTACCTACAGAAAATCCTGAACCTGCACTCATACCACTTCCAGCAGCACTCATAAAAGCAGAAACAGATGAGTAGGTAACTATCATTCTACCACCACCCTTATAAGCATTAAAGCCCATAGCATCAGCTACATTGGTATCAATTCTACCTTTTGATTCTCTTAGTGAAACTGATGCTTGAGAAATCATATCTCCTGCACCCATACCAATAGCTTCAAGTCCAGTTCCTGAGATTAATATATCTTTACCATCATTTTTCACTAAAGATAAACGACCATAATTTTCTTTATCTTTTGCTAAAATACCTGCACCAGGACCCATATCTCCTTCTATTTTGATACCTCTACCATCTCTTGAATTTAATACAAGTCTTCCATTAGGGTCTCTTGAAGCTTCTACCCCTGTAGTATCTTTAACTGAATTTATAGCAGCAACCAAAGCTCCATTTTCATCACTATCTTTGTATTCTATCTTACCTATAACAACACCATTGATTTTAAAATCATCACTCGTAGTTCCACCTTTTATAGGACCTACGCCTGTAGTTTGCACTAAGAAATTTGCTCTAACTCCAGTTTTATCAGCTACCCTATTAATCTCTTCAGCTAAAGCACCAAGCCCTGTTCCTACTGAAGTAGAAATCACTACTGGTTGGAATTTAAAATCATCAACTCCGTTATAATTTTTAATAGTAAGTTGAGCTATACCACTACTTTTAGCAGCAGAACCAGTTTCAAATCTAGTAACACCGATTTTGCTTGATTGAGTTGGTCCTATAGTAGCTTTTATGGTTTGATTTGATTGAGCACCCATTTGGAATTCTTGATTAACAAAATTTCCACTTAAAAGTTGCTTACCATTGAAAGCTGTAGTATTTGCTATATTATCAAGTTCTTCCATCAAACGATTGATATCAGCTTGAAGCATATTTCTTGTTTTTGTGCTTTGTCCATCTTGAGCTGCTTGAGTAGCTTTTACTTTAATGGTATCTAAGATTTTAAGTTGCTCATCCATAGCTTTATCAGCAGTTTGTAAGATACCTATAGCATCATTACCATTATTTATAGCTTGACCTAAAGTGGCAGCTTGTGATCTTAAACTATCAGCAATAGCCATACCTGAAGCATCATCAGCTGCAGAGTTGATTCTAAGACCTGAACTAAGTCTACTTAGAGATTTATCTAATTCTCTTGCTGTGATAGTTGAATTTGCATGTGCATTCATTGCACCTATGTTGGTGTTTATTCTAAAACCCATTTTAAATCCTTTCAAAATATTGCTTAAAAAAAGTAAAAGCAATAATCGTTCCAAGTTTCAAATAAAAGTTTCAAATAAAAGTTTCAAATAAAAGTTTCAAATAAAAGTTTCAAATAAAAGTTTCAAATAAAAGTTTCAAATAAAAGTTTCAAATAAAAGTTTCAAATAAAAGTTTCAAATAAAAGTTTCAAATAAAAGTTTCAAATAAAAGTTTCAAATAAAAGTTTCAAATAAAAGTTTCAAATAAAAGTTTCAAATAAAAGTTTCAAATAAAAGTTTCAAATAAAAGTTTCAAATAAAGTTTCAAATAAAAGTTTCAAATAAAAGTTTCAAATAAAAGTTTCAAATAAAAGTTTCAAATAAAAGTTTCAAATAAAAGTTTCAAATAAAAGTTTCAAATAAAAGTTTCAAATAAAAGTTTCAAATAAAAGTTTCAAATAAAAGTTTCAAATAAAAGTTTCAAATAAAAGTTTCAAATAAAAGTTTCAAATAAAAGTTTCAAATAAAAGTTTCAAATAAAAGTTTCAAATAAAAGTTTCAAATAAAAGTTTCAAATAAAAGTTTCAAATAAAAGTTTCAAATAAAAGTTTCAAATAAAAGTTTCAAATAAAAGTTTCAAATAAAAGTTTCAAATAAAAGTTTCAAATAAAAGTTTCAAATAAAAGTTTCAAATAAAAGTTTCAAATAAAAGTTTCAAATAAAAGTTTCAAATAAAAGTTTCAAATAAAGTTTCAAATAAAAGTTTCAAACACCTTGAAAAATTTTCAAGGTGTTTTGGATTTCTTAATTATTGTAATAATCTCATTACATTTTGTTGCACAGCATTAGCCTGACTCATAGCATAAGATCCACTTTGTGCTAAGATATTAAATTTAGCAAAGTTTGCACTTTCAGCCGCAAAATCCACATCTCTAATGTTTGATTCAGCTGATTTGATATTTACTTGAGTTACACTGATATTGTTTAATGTAGCAGTGATTTGATTTTGCACCGAACCTAAATCAGCTCTAATTTGATCTAGATTAGTAATAGCAGTTTCAGCTATATCCATCACAGCCATAGCACCTTTGAGTGTAGTAACACCTGCTTGTTGATCCTTTGCGGCTATATCTTTTATGCTTGCATCAGAATGTCCAAAATTTGCAAACTGAGAAGAACCATCACCTTTGGCACTCACTCCAAATGCTGCCGAAAAAGCTGTTACAAAAGCTAAAGCTTCAGTAGAATTATAAAGCTTAGACATATCTTTACCACTACCTACAGAAAATCCTGAACCTGCACTCATACCACTTCCAGCAGCACTCATAAAAGCAGAAACAGATGAGTAGGTAACTATCATTCTACCACCACCCTTATAAGCATTAAAGCCCATAGCATCAGCTACATTGGTGTCGATATTTCCTTTTGATTCTCTTAGTGAAACTGATGCTTGAGAAATCATATCTCCTGCACCCATACCAATAGCTTCAAGTCCAGTTCCTGAGATTAATATATCTTTACCATCATTTTTCACTAAAGATAAACGACCATAATTTTCTTTATCTTTTGCTAAAATACCTGCACCTGCTCCTATACTACCTTCGATTTTAATACCTCTACCATCTCTTGAGTTAAGCACTAATCTACCATTAGCATCTTTAGAAGCTTCTACCCCTGTAGTATCTTTAACTGAATTTATAGCTGAAATCAAAGCTCCATTTTCATCACCATCTTTGTATTCTACTTCACCAATTTTTACTCCATTAATAGTAAAGTCTTTATCTGTTTTTCCAGCTTTTATAGGACCTACGCCTGTAGTTTGCACTAAGAAATTTGCTCTAATACCAGTTTTATCAGCATTTCTATTAATCTCTTCAGCTAAAGCACCAAGCCCTGTTCCTACTGAAGTAGAAATTATCACTGGTTGGAATTTAAAATCATCTATACCATTGTAATTTTTAATAGTAAGTTGAGCTATACCACTACTTTTAGCAGCAGAACCAGTTTCAAATCTAGTAACACCGATTTTGCTTGATTGAGTAGCACCTATAGTAGCTTTTATGGTTTGATTTGATTGAGCACCTATTTGGAATTCTTGATTAGTAAAACCACCACTTAAAAGTTGCTTACCATTAAAAGCTGTAGTATTTGCTATATTATCAAGTTCTTCCATCAAACGATTGATATCAGCTTGAAGCATATTTCTTGTTTTTGTGCTTTGTCCATCTTGAGCTGCTTGAGTAGCTTTTACTTTAATGGTATCTAAGATTTTAAGTTGCTCATCCATAGCTTTATCAGCAGTTTGTAAGATACCTAAAGCATCATTACCATTATTTATAGCTTGGCCTAAAGTATTAGCTTGTGATCTTAAGCTATCAGCAATAGCCATACCTGAAGCATCATCAGCTGCAGAGTTGATTCTAAGACCTGAACTAAGTCTGCTTAGAGAAGTATCTAAAGCTCTTGAGTTTAAATTTGCATTTGCTTGAGCATTCAAAGATGCCACATTAGTGTTTATACGAAATCCCATTTTAAATCCTTTTAAATAATCTTAATCGCTTCCATGCGATTTACAAAAACCATATCGTAAAAGTATAAAAAAAATTTATATTTTTAAGAAAATTTGTATTTTTGCTTAGCTTGAGATATAGCTTCAAGACTTAAACTACTAAATTCTATAAAAATTTTTAAAAAGTCTATGTATTTGTCTAAAGCATTTTGTGGATCTTGGTATAAACTAGCATTAAAAAAACCTCTATGATAAAATAAAGGCTTATACATAAAACTTTGTAAAATTTTAGCTTCATCTAAAAGGGTATTAAATTTTAAAATCAAGTCTAAGATGGTTTCAAATGCTAAATTGGCATTAGTTTCTTTGCAATTTTGCAAAACACTTAAAAGTTTTGTAGCATCATCGTTTAAATTTTGTAATTCTGAAAAATCTTTTTGCAAAAGTTCTAAAACTTTGTTTAGGTATTTTTTTTGTCTATTAACGCTTAGAGCATTAGGTAAAATAAAATCTTGTTTTTTATCTTTTAATTTTTCTAAAATTTCTTTAAAACTAATCTCTTTAGTATAATCAATAAAAGCTCCACCTTCAGTAGCATTATAAAAATTCACATTAGGATGAGATAAAAATAAAACTTCTAATCGTTTTCTAAATTCATCCCAGCCTATATGAGTTTGAACAAATCCTGATTTACCATAAGCTAAAACTTCAAGTTTTGTAGCCTTATGTTCAGCTGCTTCTACATCATGAAAAGTAAAAGCACTGGTATCTGCATGAGAATTGCCTTTTTCATTAAAAGCTAAATCTTGCCCTATCATAATAACATTAGCAAAACCCAAAGCAATAGCAAAAGAGTAAGCAAAATGAGCCACATTGATGCCTATGTCTAAATACCCAAATTCATTTAAATTCAATTTTTGCTGATAATCTAAATTTTTTAAAATAAAAATTTTATTTTCTTTTTTTTCTAAAATTTTCATCAAAGATTTATCTACAGCACAACTTACAATGTATATTGGTTCTTTTTTATTTGATGGTAAATTTTCATAAAAACAAATACATTGTTCATAAATATCCATAGAAAAAACAAAATCTGGATAAATTTCATTTTTAAGTAAAGTCTTATAAGTAGCATCCAAAGAAAAAATCACATAATCATCTTGGTAAGCTTTTAAAAGCTCAAGTTGTTTATTCAAAGAAGGTCCAGCACAAACTACAATAACACTTTTATTTTTAGCTTTATTTTCATAAATAAATCTTTGAAAAGGTATATTCTCAAGAATACTAGGGATATTAGCTAAAAATTGCTTGTAAATTTTAGCATCCATAGTAAAGCTTGTATCGACATTTCCAACCACTCTTTTTATCACACTCAAACACATATTATAAACAAAATCAAACATAGCACTTTGCTCATAAAATTCACTATAAGATAAAAGCTTAAAAAGACCTAAATACTCAAAACAATCCTTTTGAGAAAAAAGCAAGCAAAGCTGCTCTTCTAGCCTTTTTTCTTCTATATCACAAAGATAAATTTTCCCGCTTGAAAGCTCCATACTTAAATCAATCTTACTTAAAACACTAGCAAAAAATTCAACCTTATCAAAAATAAAAATATGTTTATTAATCAATTTTTTTAAAAAAAGCCCTTCACCTATGCCACAAAAAAATATATTTGGCATACTCAAGGCTTCTTTAGATGGTATGATAGGAATTTGACTTGGAAAAATATTTATATATTCTTCTTCTTTTAAAGATAAAATTTTTTCTTTTAAAGGTTTATTTGTAAATTCTAAGCTTTCTAAATTTCTTTTTAGCATTAAATCTTCCCTTGTGTATTTGTTTTTTATATTATAACAATATTTTAAAATACTAAAGAAAGACTGATTGTATTATTGTTTTAATCGGTAAGATTTTATTTATAAGCAAAAAATTTATTTTTTTTTTATACACTTTTACTAATTTTAATCCTCACAAGGAAAATAATGAAAAATTTAATCATAGTAGAATCACCTGCCAAAGCTAAAACTATAGGTAATTTTCTAGGCAAAGACTATGAAGTCATAGCTTCTAAAGGACATATTAGAGATTTACCCAAAACAAGCTTTGGTATAAAAATAGAAGATGAAAATTTTAAACCAGAATATAGAATTTCAAATGATCATTCAAATTTAGTAAAAGAGCTCAAAGAAAAAGCTAAAAAAGCTAAAACTATCTACCTTGCAACCGATGAGGATCGCGAGGGTGAAGCCATAGCTTATCATATAGCTAAGGCTATTAATAAAGATGAAAATTCCTTGCCACGCATAGTTTTTCATGAAATCACTAAAAATGCTATAGAAAATGCTTTGAAAAATCCAAGAACTTTAAATGTAAATAGCGTCAATGCCCAGCAAACTAGACGCTTACTTGATCGCATAGTAGGTTATAAACTAAGTCCTTTGCTTAATCAAAAAATTCAAAAAGGTCTAAGTGCTGGGCGTGTGCAAAGTGCAGCTTTAAAAATCATAGTCGATAGAGAAAGAGAAATCAAAGCTTTTGTGCCTTTAAAATACTTTAGTATCGATATGGTTTTTGAAAAAGACTTGCAAGCTGAATTAATTGAATTTCAAAACCAAAAATTAGAAAGATTAAGCATAACCAATGAAGATAGAGCTAAACTTATCTTTGAAGCTTGTAAAAATGCTAGCTTTAAAATCAAAGATATAGAAAGCAAAGATAGAAAAATAGCCCCACAAGCTCCTTTTATGACTTCAACCTTACAACAAAGCGCAAGCAATCGCCTAGGTTTTAATCCTAAAAAAACTATGATGATAGCTCAAAAGCTTTATGAGGGCGTAAAAACCCACCAAGGTGTAATGGGTGTAATTACTTATATGAGGACAGATAGCTTAAACATAGCCAAAGAAGCACTAGAAGAAGTGAGAAAACTTATAAAAGATGAATTTGGTAAAGAATACTTACCAAGCAAAGCAAATATTTATACAACTAAAAGCAAAGGTGCTCAAGAAGCACATGAAGCTATAAGACCGACTAATCTAAGCTTTACCCCAAAACTTGCAAATGAGTTTTTAGAAAAAGATGAAGCAAGATTATATACTTTAATCTATAATCGTTTCCTAGCTTCACAGATGAATCCTGCGATATCTCAAACTCAAAATGTCTATGCAAAATCAAACGAAGCAAGTTTTAAAATAAGTGGTAGAAAAATTTTATTTGATGGACATTATAAAGTATATGGAGATATGGATAAAGATAAAATCTTACCTAATTTAAAAATAGAAGATACACTTCTTATCCAAAATATAGAATTAAACTCACATTTTACCGAACCACCTTCAAGATATTCAGAAGCTGGACTTGTAAAAAGACTAGAAAATCTTGGCATAGGACGCCCTTCTACTTATGCTCCAACTATTTCTTTACTTAGTGCAAGAGAGTATGTATATATAGATAAAAAGCAAATCATACCTAATGAAATAGCCTTTGTCGTAACAGAAGTTTTAGAGCAAAATTTTAGTGATATAGTAGATAGTGATTTTACTTCTAAAATGGAAGATAAGCTTGATATCATTGCAGAAGGCAAGATGGACTGGCAAGAGGTTTTAAGAGAGTTTTATTTTCCTTTTATGAGAAAAATTGATGAGGGTAAAAAAAATATAAAAAGCCAAAAAACTTTCACTAAATTAGATGAAACTTGCCCTGATTGTGGAGGCGAACTTGCTATAAGAAAAGGAAGATATGGTGAATTTGTGGCTTGTTTAAATTTTCCAAAATGCAAATACTCAAGAAATTTAAAACAAGAAACACAAAATGAAGAAAAAAGCGAGAAAAAACTCAACACCATAGGCGTAAAATGTCCAAGTTGTCAAGAAGGTGAAATCGTGGAGCGTTTTTCTAAGCGTGGTAAATTTTATGGGTGTAGTGCTTATCCAAAATGCAACTATATAAGCAAATATAAACCAAGTGAAGAAAGATGTAGCGAATGTGGTGAAACTATGATTATCAAAGAGCTTAAAAAAGGCACATTTTTAGAGTGCTTAAAATGCAAAATCAAAAAGGAAATTTAATATGGAAATTATGCTTTGTGCTATATCTAATATAGCAAGTGGAGGGTGTGGGGAAGATTGTAAATACTGCACTCAAAGTGCTCATGTAAAAACTAATATCAACAAATACAAAAGAAAAGATATTGACCAAATCATCTTAGAAGCTAAAATGGCTAAGAAAAACGAAGCTTTAGGTTTTTGTTTGGTTACAGCTGGAGCTGGGCTTGATGATGAAAAACTTGAGTATGTATGCAAAGTAGCTCACGCGGTGCAAAAAGAAGTAGAAGGACTTTTACTCATAGCTTGTAATGGTATAGCAAATTTAGAACAACTCAAAGAATTAAAAAAAGCGGGAATTTTTTCTTACAATCACAACTTAGAAACCTCTAAAGAATTTTTCCCAAACATTTGTTCTACGCATACTTGGGAGCAAAGATTTCAAACTAATCTTTATGCTAAAGAAGCAGGATTAATGCTTTGCTGTGGTGGAATTTATGGACTTGGAGAAAATGAGGCTGATAGAAAAAGTTTTAGAGCAAGTTTAAAAGAACTTGATCCTTTTTCTTCGCCTATTAATTTTTTTATACCTAATGAAAATTTAAAACTAAAACAAGACTTGCTTAATCCTGATGAGGCATTAAATATCATTAAAGATACAAAAAAAGATTTACCAAATACACATATTATGATAGCAGGTGGTAGAGAAGTTGTGCTAAAAGAAAGACAATATGAAATTTTTAATGCAGGAGCTAGTGCTATAGTGGTAGGGGATTATCTTACCACTAAAGGTGAAGAACCTAGCAAAGATATACAAAAACTAAAACAAATGGGATTTAGCTTTGCTAGCGGGTGCCATTGATGCTCAAGTTGCTATAGATTTAAAAATTTTATTAGTGGTGGCAGGATGTTTGCTTACTTCACCTTATATTGCTAAATTTTTAAAACTTCCACTTTCAGCCACAGAAATTATGCTTGGCTCTTTTATAGGATTTTTGGGCTTTATAGGCGAGAGTGAGAATTTTAAACTTTTGGCTAATGCTGGGTTTTATTATCTTATGTTTATAGCAGGTATGGAGATTAATCTTAAAACCTTTTTAAATACAGAAAAAAGCTTATTAAATAAAGCCTTTATTTATATCATACTTTTATATGCTTTTAGTATTTTAGCGGTTGAGAGCATTGATATTTCTTATATTTTTGTCATTATCATACCTGTTATGAGTGTAGGTTTGCTTTCAACGCTTTATAGAGATTTTGGTAAAAATTGTGAGTGGCTTAATGTATCTATGGTAGTAGCTACTTTAGCTGAAGTTGTAAGCATAGTTTTACTTACTATAGCTGCAGCATTTTTAGGAAAAGGTGCTGATATTTTTTCACTTACTCAAAATTTATTATACCTAGTGGGATTTTTAGCACTTTGTATTTTTGGATTTAAATTTTTAGAAGTGCTTTTTTGGTGGTATCCACAACTAAAAACCATACTCATGCCTTGGCAAGATCAAAACGAAAAAGATATAAGATTTTGTATGGCTATATTTATTGCTATAGTTGCGATTATGATTTATTTCAAGCTTGAAGTTGCACTTGGAGCTTTTATAGCAGGTTCATTTATAGCTACTTTTTTTGATCATAAAAAAGATTTAGAGCATAAACTTTCTAGTTTTGGTTATGGCTTTTTAATCCCTATATTTTTTATCTATATAGGCTCTAGCTTTAAACTCCAAATGCTTTTAAATCCTCAAGTTTTAATCATAGCTTTTTCATTAACTGCTTTTATGATAGGACTAAGAATACTTTGTGCCATGACTTTTGTAAAAATACTTGGTTTAAAAAATACCTTTTTGTTTGGTCTAAGCCATTCTATGCCACTAACTTTACTCATAGCAGTAGCTACGCTTTCTTACCAAACCAATATCATCACTCAAGATATATATTCAGGTTTGGTACTTACAGCTTTACTTGAAGCAATTTTGGCTATTAGTTTGATTAAATTTATCAATAATCTTAGTAGAAAATAATTCTACTAAGTATTTATATAAAATTGCTATACTTTTTTTATGAAAAATTTAGATACACTTTTAGAACTAGCTTTAAAAGCAGGTAAAGAAGCTTCTAAGGTATTACTTGAATATAAAGATAAAAATACCTTGTGGCTTAAAGATGATGAATCTCCAGTAGGTTTGGCTGATATAAAATCCAATGAAGCTATTAGTGAAATTTTAGCTTCAAGTGATATAGCTATATGCTCTGAAGAAAATATACTTTCTTATGAAGAAAGAAAAAATTTAGAGTATTTTTGGCTTATAGACCCACTTGATGGCACCAAATCTTACGCTAAAAAAGATAAAGAATATTGTGTATTAATTGCATTAATCCATAAAAATACTCCTATGCTTTCACTTATAGGCGATGCAGAAAATAATGCTTTTTATTACGCACATATTCACACAAAAGTTTATAAAAATAATGAAATTTTAAATCTTAGCTTAGAGCAGTATGAAAAGGTTAAAAAAATAGCCCTTTACTCTAAAAACCATGATAATAATGAAGATTTTTTCATTCAAAATCATCTTGAAGGTATTAAGGTTTCATCTGCTTTAAAATTTGTATATTTACTTGAAGCAAAAGCTGGAATTTATCCGCGTTTTGGCGGTCCAAAAGCTTGGGATATAGCTGCTGGAGATTTTTTAATCAAACAAAATGGTGGAATTTTATATGATTTTGATAAAAAGGCTTTAGATTATAATAGTCCTGATTTTAAACTTCCAAGTTTTATAGCTTTTGCTAAGAATGAATTTAAATTAAAAGGTTTTTAGTGAGATTTTTTTTGGTGTTTTTGTGTTTTTTAAGCGCTATTTATGCAAATTCTTTTGCAAATAAAAAAATCATCAAATTGCAAAATAACGATGAATTTAATATTATTAATCTTAATCAAAATATAAATTATGATAAACTCTCACACATTAACACCTTAGCTTTAGTACCAAGCTATGAAAAAGAATATAATTTTTATTTTTCAAATTTAAAAATCGATGCTAAAACCATGGCAAAAGACACACTAAAAGCATTAAGCGCTATTTTAAATGAGCAAAACAATTTTGCCTTGCTTAGCCAAAAAGAAAATCAAAGCTATATCAATAGTCAAAATATCACACAAGCAAATAAAAATTTCATCAATGCAAGTGAATTTTTAGAATTTAATCGTTTTAAAAAAGCTGATTTTATTATTTTACTAGATTTAAAAAGTATTCAAGCAAGCCAGCAAAATTTCTTGCTTTTTTCAAATTTTGAAGTCAAGGCTGATATAGAATACAAACTTTTTAATGCTAAAACAAAAAAATTAAAAGATCATAAAATTCTTACTATAAATACTCAATTTAGCACAAACGATAAAAACAGATCTTATCAAGAATTAGTTCAAGAGATAGCTACAATTGTTTATGAAGATATTAAAAATACTATATAATCACCACTTCTTCTTCTAAAATAATGCCAAATTCTTCAAACACTCTTTTTTTAGCAAGCTCTATCAAAAAAATAGCATCATCAAAATTAGCATATTTTTTATTAATCAAAAAATTGGCATGTTCATTGCTAAACATTGCATCATTTTTACTAAAACCTTTAAGCCCCACTGCTTCTATTAATCTTCCAGCATAATCATTTTTAGGATTTTTAAAAATGGATCCAAAACTTGCCCCTTTTGGTTGGTTTTTTCTTGCATTTTTCAAAAGTTCATCTTTAGCCAGATTAAATCCATATTCTAAAAAAAACTTTGCACTAAACATTACTTCTTTAATGGGATTAAATCTATAATCAAAAGCTATATTTTGTTTTAAAATTTCTTTGTCAAAAATTCTAATGCTAAGTAAATTTTTACTGATATTTTCATCTTTTAAACCTGCATTCATTTTTAAAATTCCACCCAAAGTTCCTGGGATATTTCTTAAAAACTCAAATCCTTTTAGATTATTTTCTTTGGCAAAATGATACATTTTAAAAGATTTTACGCTAGAGCCTATCTCTAAAAATACACCTTTTTTATTTTCATCTAAAATATGAATAAAATCAAATTTTTTTCCTAAAATTCCAAGTTTTTTTGGCTTAGGCGAAACAAGCAAATTATTTGCTCCACCTATTAAAAAGCCATCAAACTCACAAAGCTCTTCAAGTACTTGCACTTCAAAGCTTTCCCCTATACGAACAGAAGAGTATTTAGAAAAATCAATAATCATCGAACAAAGCTTGGAATTTGATTTAACATATTAATGGTAAAATCCATCATAGAGCTTATCATCCAAGGCATTAAAAATACTATCACCACAACAACAAGTAAAATTTTTGGCACAAAAGAAAGTGTAGCTTCATTAATTTGTGTAACAGCTTGAAAAATACTTATTACAAGTCCTGCAATAAGTCCTGCTAAAAGCATAGGCAAAGAAAGCATAAGTGTAATTTTAAAAGTTTGCACACCCAAAGCCACTAAAGTACTTTCCATTTTTTCTCCTTAAAAATTTAAATTCTATCAAGAATTTCTAAATTCTTCATACTCACTAGGTATAAGATAGTCTTTACTTATAATCAACTTATCATAAAATCCATGATTAAAACCAAGCTCAAAAAGCTTATCAATAGCAATATATTGTTTATCATTCATATTAATAGAATTTTTATTAGCATATAAATTTAAATATATATCAAGTTTTTGCGCATCAACGCGTATTAAATTACGCTCTAAAAGCATAGAAGCTAGAATTTTTCTATTATGATCAGCTACTTCTACCGCCTTAATCAAATCTTTTTCAATAGCTATAGCATCACTAATTGGCAAAGATCTTCTAAGTGCCATACCACCCAAAGGCAAAGGTAAATCATCTTTTACTAATTCTTGCCATATATCCCAAAGTTCAGCTTCTACACATAAACTAGAATCAAATTCTAAAATACTCTCATGTATAAGCACCCCTGCATCAACTTCTCCTTCTAAAACAGCTTTTTCAATTTCTAAAAAATTCTTATAAACTATCCTAGCTTGTGGGTATTTTATACGAAAAATTAAAGCATTAGTAGTATGCGCTCCGCTTAATGCGACTTTGAAATTTGGTTTTAATTTTTTATCTTTTTTCTTAATAAGTTTTGGTCCATAACCCTCACCAAAACTTACAGCAGTTTTTAACAAAGCATATTCACTAGCTATTAAAGGATAAAGTGCAAAAGAAATTGCACTAACATCGTAAATATTTTGCAACGCTAATTCATTTAAAGTTTGTATATCTAAAGCTATATTTTCATATTTATAAGCATTTCCAATCCAGCCAAATTTAATCGCCATATACATAAAAATATCATCAGCATCGGGAGAATGTGCTACATTAATTTTTTTATTCATTCCATTCCTTAAATTTTAAAAAAGTATTTTAGCAAAAATCAAAATAAAAACTTATATTAAATTTCTTTTTGATACAATTTTAAACATATTAAAAAAGGATTAATAATATGGATGATAATAAAAGAAAATCACTTGATGCAGCTTTAAAAAGTCTTGATAAGACCTTTGGAAAAGGAACCATTTTAAGGCTCGGTGATAAAGAAGTTGAAAAGATTGACTCTATTCCTACAGGTTCAGTTGGACTTGATTTAGCCTTAGGTATAGGTGGTATTCCAAAAGGAAGAATTATAGAAATTTATGGTCCTGAGAGTTCAGGTAAAACCACACTTACTTTGCATATCATAGCAGAATGCCAGAAAAAAGGCGGAGTTTGTGCATTTATAGACGCTGAGCACGCACTTGATGTAAGATATGCAAAAAATTTGGGTGTTGATACAGAAAATCTTTATATTTCTCAGCCAGATTTTGGCGAGCAAGCTTTAGAAATCGTTGAAACCATAGCAAGAAGTGGGGCTATTGATCTAATAGTAGTAGATAGCGTTGCTGCTTTAACTCCAAAAGCAGAAATTGAAGGCGATATGGGTGATCAGCATGTAGGTCTTCAAGCTAGATTAATGAGCCAAGCTTTAAGAAAATTAACCGGTATCGTTCATAAAATGAATACCACGGTAATTTTTATCAATCAAATTCGTATGAAAATAGGTATGATGGGATATGGAACCCCTGAAACAACTACAGGCGGAAACGCTTTGAAATTTTATGCTTCAGTGCGTTTAGATGTAAGAAAAACAGCTACTCTAAAACAAAATGATGAGCCTATAGGAAATCGCGTTAAAGTAAAAGTAGCTAAAAATAAAGTTGCACCGCCTTTTAAACAAGCCGAATTTGATGTAATGTTTGGTGAAGGTGTAAGCCGCGAAGGCGAATTAATTGACTATGGTGTAAAACTTGATATTATAGATAAAAGCGGTGCTTGGTTTTCATACAAAGCTTCTAAACTCGGACAAGGTAGAGAAAACGCTAAAGCCTTTTTAAAAGAAAATCCGGCTATTGCAGATGAAATCACACAAGCTATACAAAATTCAATCGGTATAGATAGTATGATTTTAGGTGCAAAAGATGATGATGAAGGAGAAGAATAATGCTGATTATTGAAGATTTAAGAGCTTTTGAAGTTTTAGATAGTAGAGGTAATCCTACTATAAAAGCTGAAGTTGTATTAAGTGATGGTAGTGTTGGCAGTGCTATTGTGCCAAGCGGAGCAAGCACAGGAAAAAAAGAGGCTTTAGAATTAAGAGATAATGATGAAAGATTTGGTGGAAAAGGTGTTTTAAAAGCGATAGAAAATATCAATGGAACTATAGCTGAAAACATCATAGGTCTTGATGCTTTCAATCAAACTCAACTAGATAACACCCTTTTAGAACTTGATGGAACAAAAAACTACTCAAATCTAGGAGCAAATGCAACTTTAGGAATTTCTATGGCTACAGCGCGTGCTACTGCTAATGCTTTGGGTGTGCCTTTATATCGTTATTTAGGTGGAGCAAATGCAAGTGTATTACCTGTGCCAATGTGCAACATCATCAATGGTGGCGCACACGCAAATAATAGTGTGGATTTTCAAGAATTTATGATTATGCCTTTTGGATTTTCAAGTTTTAAAGAAGGATTAAGATCAGTTTGTGAAATTTATGCAGTATTGAAAAAAGAATTAGCTAGTTTAGGCCACTCTACTGCCTTAGGCGACGAAGGTGGTTTTGCTCCAAATTTAGCAAACAATACAGAACCTCTTGATCTTTTAATGACTTGCATTAAAAAAGCAGGCTATGAAAATAAAATCAAACTAGCATTAGATGTAGCAAGTAGCGAACTTTACAAAGATGGTAAATATCACTTAGAAGGTAAAGTTTTCTCAAGCGAGGACTTAATCGCTCGTTATGAAGAATTATGTGCTAAATATCCTATTTTTAGTATCGAAGATGGTTTGGCTGAAGATGATTATGAAGGTTGGATTAAGCTCACTCAAAAACTTGGCAATAAAATTCAGCTTGTAGGCGATGATTTGTTTGTAACCAATGAAGATATTTTAAGAGAAGGTATCATGAAAAATATGGCAAATGCTGTATTAATCAAACCAAACCAAATTGGAACCATCACTCAAACCATGAGAACGGTTAGATTAGCTCATAGAAATAACTATAAATGTATTATGAGCCATAGAAGTGGTGAGAGTGAAGATACTTTTATAGCTGATTTTGCCGTAGCATTAAATACAGGACAAATTAAAACAGGAGCTTTAGCAAGAGGTGAAAGGACGGCTAAATACAATCGTTTGCTAGAAATTGAACTTGATAATGATGAATATTTAGGAGATAAACTCTGAGTGATTTATTAAAAGAGTATGATGAGCATTCTAAAAAAAAGGAAGCTCATCATCATCTAATAAAAACTATTGTTTTATCATTTATAGTTATTATAGTTGCTATATATTTTGGTAATATGTTTTTTGGAAAATCTTCTTTAGATGTTTTATTAACACTTAAAGAAGAACAAAAAAAATTAGAAAAAAATATAAATATTTTAAAAGCTAAAAACGCTCAAGCACAAAAAGAATATTTACAGCTTTTAAGGCTTAAAGGAGAAAATTCGCATGAGAATTAATATTGTTATTTTATCTTTAATTTTTTGTGTATTTTTGCACGCAAAAGATAATCCATTTGATAACAACTTACAACAGCAAAAAATCGAATTTGCACAACTTAATCCTTTTCAAAGACAAGATTTTAATTTTAATTCTGAAGCTAGAATTTTAAAAAATATCACTATAACATATATTAATCTTGATGGATCTGAACAACAAACAACTTTAGATATTTATAAAAGCATTAATTGGCATGATACTTATTCTTTTATAAAAACAAAAAGTCCAAATGCTACTCCAATATTAGATGTTTCTGTTACTGTGCCACAAGAGCAAGGGGCAAAAAATACCAAAATAGAAGAAAACAACACCACATTAAATATAGAAACACCTTTATTTAGTGGTAACATTTATAACTTTTTATCTATCAGTTTTTACAACAACAAAATCAACATTAAAACAGAAGATAAAATGCTTAGAAATTTATCTATAGGAGATCCTACAAAAATCATTATAGATTTTGCTAAAAAGCAAAATTTCAACACAAAAACCCTACAGGTAAATACAGCAAAAGTTAAAAAAGTTGTATTTGGATCACATAAAGGATATTATCGTTTAGTAATATATCTTGATGGAAAATACAGCTACAAATACTCACATAGTGAAAATTTACACACTTTCAATTATCGCTAAGAGTTTAAAAACTCTTATACAAATCTATGATCATAAATAATCATTTGAAATCTTTGAGCTATCATTTTAGCTCTTTCGATAATAATACTCCTTGGCTCATCTTCAAAAACTTCTTGCAAACTCTCATCAAATAAATTAAGCCAAATATTAAAAAATTCTCTTGGAAATGGAGGTAATTCATGATGAGCTCTCAATGGAGAACCATTATAACTTGGATCATTTAAAAACATTCCAGCCCAAAAACTTGCAATTTTTTCTTTATGTTTTTTCCAACTTTCATCATCTATTCCTATTTTATCATTAAAAATAGGTCCTAAGTCTTTATCCATTCTAATCTTTGCATAAAAAATATCCATAAGTTTTTTTATACCTTCATGATTGATAGTTTTAAATTTCATTTTTACCCTTTAAAATTTTCAAAATTATATTAAAAGCACAAAATAAAAATATGAACAAAAGTTAATTTTTAGTATAATTTTTTAAAAAATGAAGAAAAGAATATGACTTATACCATTTTACCACCTAATCAATTTTTAGATGATTATGTTTTAAATATACAATTACACAAATTAGCAAATATTTCTAAAAATGCTTATAAATTTTGGAAAAATACTCAAGTAGCACGCTATCAAGGCACAAGAGTAGTGTTTTTACGCAAACAAAGTATTTTAAAAAAATATCAAGATCTTATAAAAGAATGTGAAAATTTAAATGGTTTTGTTTTAGCAAGTGCTTTTTGTTCTTTCACAACCCTAGTCCATCTCATTTAGTAGAAAAAAATAATTCTCAAATTTATAAAATTTTAGATATTAAAGAAGTATGCGGGGTTAAATTTGTAAATTTAAAGGCATTTTACGATTTTTTAAAACTTGATTATAACTGCAATATTTATATCGAAAAATGCCATTTCTTTAGCCCCACTCCTTTAGAAAAGCGTATCAAGATCACCGAGAGTATGTGTGTTGGTTATTACTAAGAGATTTAAATATCAAAGCAGCCAAAAGTGAGATTATATTCATAACTAGCATAAAAATCTCAAAGAAAAACGAGTAATATTTTCTAAATTTCTCAAAGCAAGTTGTAGGGTAAAACACTGGCTCATGCAAGCAATATTATATGAAAAACTAAGCCCTGAAAATTTAATCTTAGCATCAAATACTTCAACTCATCATTAAAGGACAAAAATTCATCACTCCAGCAAAAAACAAACAAATATGCAGTGAATACTTACTTTATCAATTAGGGTTTTGGTATAAAAAATATTAAAAACAAATAAATTAAGAAAAATCACACAAGCTTTTGTTATGCCTATTTTATCAGGCAAAATTTCAATTAATATACAGCCAATTGCAAGTACAACTATACCAAGTATTTGCGTATAAGTTTGAATGCTTATATCAATATTTAACATTTTTACTATAAAAGAAAGTATGATTAAATCATCACAACAATACAAGCAATTAAACAAGTTATTAACATAGAAAGTGTTATACCTAACTTAGCTTTTAAACACTTCTTTTAAAGAAAATTTTTTAAAGCCTTGTCTTTTTTCATTTACTCAAAAACAGGAGTTTCTCTTAAAAAATTGACGCAAATAAGCAAAAATAATCCCAAAAATTTCATCCAATAAAAATGGAATTCTCCAAACTCTCTCACAAAGCTCTTCTTGTGTAAAAAAACTTATTTATCATCAAAAATACAAAACTACTTAGTAAAATTCCAAGATAAGTATGTTTTTAACCCTTTAGAACATACTCAAACACAAAAACCCAAGCACCAGGTAATTCTCCATCTATAGCTTACCTTGACAAATCCTTACAAACACTAAAAATATTATACATAAACACCCTATACTTTCATAAGTAGGTATAAAAGCAAGTAGAAAAGTTAGCACAACCATCAATAAATATAAACATAAACATTTTCTTACAGCCAAACTTATATCCAAAAGGAGCCATTATACACCAAATGCTCTAGCTAAATATCCTAAAGAATTTAAATTTTCAGGGAAAAATTTTAGAAATAAAACTTGCAAAAAAATACAAAAATCATAAAATTTTAAAAGTCTCTCCCAAAAAAAGGAAGCCTTACAACTTTAATATCTTTTTTTCTAAGATTTTTACTCACTATCAATCCATCTCATAGCTATCATCATCACTATAATCATCATCGTATTCATAATCATCATCATCATAATTATACGATCTTTGATTGTTTGTATAAGTATCATCATCTGCTTCATCATACATTTCATCATCATAATTTTCAAATTCTTCATCATCATAAGCCATTATAAATCCTTTAATATTTTTCGATATTTTATTATAAAAATATACATTTTGGTATAATTTTCAAACCATAATTAAGGAAAAATATGAATTTAACGCATTTAGATGAAAAAAATCATCCCAAAATGGTAGATGTAAGCCAAAAAGATATCACCCAAAGGGAAGCTTGTGCAAGTGGTAAAATATATATGAGTAAAGAAGCTTTTGAAACTATTATAGAAAATAAAGCTAAAAAGGGGCCTGTTTTACAAACTGCCATTATAGCAGCCATCATGGGAGCTAAACAAACTTCAAATCTCATTCCAATGTGTCATCCTTTGATGATTTCAAAAGTTCAAACTCATATAGAAGAAAATAAAAAAGAATATTCTTTTAAACTTTTTGTAAGTGTTAAATGTGAAGGAAAAACAGGTGTAGAAATGGAAAGTTTAACAGCTGTTAGCATAGGGCTTTTAACTATTTATGATATGGTTAAAGCCATTGATAAAAGTATGCAAATTACTGATATAGTTTTAGAAAGCAAAGAAGGAGGAAAAAGTGGTAAATATCTGCGATCTTAAAAAAGAACCTATTATAAATTATCCTACTTTTTGGGATTATAAAGTCGTTTTTGAAGCCGAAGTTGATGCGCTAGAAGTTTTTACCCAAATACTTAACGAAAGAGAATTTAAATATAAAATCTCAAATACTAGCAAACAAGGTACATATAAAAGTTACCTTTTAAGTGTTTATGTCGATAGCAAAAATGATCGTTTAAATATTTTTAATCAATTAAAAAGTAAAGCCAAATTTGTATTATAAAAAAGGAAAACTATGAAAAATTTAGCCATTATTTTTGAAAATTCTCTCTTAGCTTGTGAAAAAAATGAAATTCCAAACTTGATTAGTGAGCTTGTCTTTAACCTAAGTTATAAGAAAATTAGCTTTGAGAATACTGGCAATGAAGAGCTTTTTGCTGTCTTTTCCAAGGTATTAGAAAAACTTAATCTTGTAAATGAAGAAAACATCTCTAAAATAATTCAAGGTATTGTTAAAGCTAGAGTAGAAGAGGATAAAAAAATATTTTTTACTTATATTAATGAACTTAGTAAATTAAAAGCTAAAATTGAAGAGCAAAAAAATACTATTAAACACAAAATTTGTGATAATTTTTTTGATTTAGAAAAAACTTTAAAGGATTTAAATTTAAATGAATTTGATATAAGTGTGAATGATGCTATGCTTTATGATATAGAAATACTAGGACTTCTAAAAGAAACTGCCGAAAGTGCTTTTATAACTACTTTAGAAAAAGGTGAAAATATAGAACTTACCTCTTGTGAAATTGCTAAAAACCTAGTATTTAATGCAATCTGTGAAGGAAGTTTTGAAAAAGAGAGGATTTTAAAAATCTCTCAAGTGATTTTAAATGTTGCTTTTGAACTAGCCAATGAATCAAAGGTTTTTGCATATGATTTATGTATAGGAACCATTTATGGAACACAAGAAGGGATTTCTTTAGCAATTGAAAAATTTAAAGCAAGCTTTGCTTATAGTGGTTTAGAACAAGAATTAAGACAAAAAGAAAAAGAATTAATTGACATAGAGCAAGAATTTATCCAAATGCTTAAAAAAATATCACTAGAATTAAATAATCCTGTAAAAGATATACTCAAAGATTTATTAGAAAATAAATTTGATACTATATTTGCTAAATTCAAACGCCTAATTCAAGAAAATAGAGAACAAATTTTAATAAAAATCAATGAGCTTAAACAAAATCCAAGAATTGATGATTTTAGCAAATTAGCACAAAACAAACTTAATATTCTAGCCAAAGAATTAAGCGAACTTGAAAAAATTGCTAGTCAAAAATACAAAATCATAGATAGAAATAATGCAAAAAAATTAGGTGTAAGACTTTGGGAAAAGGCAAAAAAATTAGTTAAAAAATAAGATATAAATTATTAACTAATAATTTATATCCAATAATTATAATATACTTCAAAATTTTAGGAGTAAATTATGTTTTCAAGTTTAAAAATTAAACTTTCTCTTTTGGCTAATGTTTTTGCTGCTTTAGCACTAATCATACTAGGAATTACAAGCTTCATTTTTACAAAAAATTTTTTATATCAAAATGAACTTAATAGACAAACTGATATCTTACAAGTTTCAAAAATTTCACTTGAAACCTTTAGAAAAGATAATATTGAACTCATTACACATCTAGAGGATAGTATTTTAGAATTTTCATATGAACAGCTAAATTCTCAAGAAGCTCTCATTGAAAATATTGGTCCAACTTTAAAAGCTTATCGAAAAGCATCTGGGGTTTTAGCAGTTTTTATAGGCTTGGATAATGGAGAGAATATAGTTAGCGATGATAGTAGTGACAAAAAAGATACAAATATCGTAATTTATGGCAAAGCTGTAAATTACGATACACGAACTAGAACTTGGTATATAGAAGCAAAAAAAATAAATAATGTATATGTAACTTCACCTTATATTGATAAGGCAACTAATCAATATGTTATTACTTACACAAAAGCTATATATAAAAACAATAAATTTATAGGTGTAATTGGAGTTGATATCCCAATTGCTAATTTGCAAAAAGACTTTGAAAACAAACCAGGAAATAGTTTTTTATTTAACCAAGATGGAAAAATATTTGTTGCTAAAAATAAACAACTATTAGAGCCTTCTGTGGATCATTCTCCTGTTCTTAATGCGTATAAACAAAATGGAGATCATCAATTTTTTGAATATGGTCTAAAAGGGCAAGAAAGACTTGGTGTTTGTGCAAATGTTTTTGACTATCTTGTATGTAGTACAGAAAGTGCTGAAATTATCAATAAACCAATCAAACAAATTGCTTTTATACAAATGTCGATTGTTGCAATTATGATTGCAATAAGTATAGCCGGTTTGTATTTCATAGTTTCGCGCTATCTATCCCCACTTCAAGCAATCCAAACCGGCCTTAACTCATTCTTTGATTTCATCAATCATAAAACAAAAGACTCTACTATGATTAATGTTAATACTAATGATGAGTTTGGTGCTATGGCTAAAGCTATCAATGAAAATATCACTAAAACTAAAAATGCACTAGAACAAGATGCTAAAGCAGTAGAACAATCAGTAGATACAGCTAAAGAAATAGAAAGTGGTAATCTAACAGCAAGAATTACTGCAATTCCTGCTAATCCTCAATTAATAGAATTAAAAAATGTATTAAATGAAATGCTTAATGTATTAGAAGCAAAAATTGGTTCTAATATGAATGAAATTAATAGAGTATTTGATAGCTATAAGGCATTAGACTTTACAACTGAGGTTAAAAATGCTAAAGGTGGAGTTGAAGTAACTACTAATACCTTAGGTAAAGAAATAGTAGTTATGTTAAGACAATCATCAGAATTTGCTTCTTTACTTGCTACTGAAAGTGGTAAATTACAAAGTGCTGTTAAAGATTTAACAGATTCTTCATCAAGCCAAGCTTCTTCTTTAGAAGAAACAGCAGCAGCACTAGAAGAAATTACTTCTTCTATGCAAAATGTATCGCATAAAACTAGTGAAGTTATTGCTCAAAGTGAAGAGATTAAAAATGTTACTTCTATTATAGGAGATATTGCTGATCAAATTAACTTGCTTGCATTAAATGCTGCTATTGAAGCTGCTCGTGCAGGTGAGCACGGTAGAGGCTTTGCTGTTGTTGCTGATGAAGTTAGAAACCTAGCTGAAAGAACTCAAAAGTCTTTAGGTGAAATAGAAGCTAATACTAATATCTTAGTTCAATCTATTAATGAAATGGGTGAGAGTATTAAAGAACAAACTACAGGTATTACTCAAATAAATGATGCTGTAGCTCAAATTGATCATGTAACCCAAGAGAACTTAAAAATAGCTAATGATAGTGCAGTAATATCTGATAATGTTAATAAGATAGCTAATGATATCTTAGAAGATGCTAGGAAGAAGAGGTTTTAATAAATAATTAGCAAGCTTAAAGCTTGCTAATTTTAATTATCAAACTAATTAAAATTGTTTATCCTGCAATTACTTTCAATTTATTTAGATTTAGTTTTTAAATACAAATTTATTTTTCATACTATAACAAATCAATAAAATTTCATAATATTTAATTTATATAAAAAATAAACATTATTAGTTCATATTTTTTTATTAAAATTTGCAAAAAAATATGAAAATTTATTAAACTTTTATAAAAAATTGTTATATAATACTTCCTAAGTTTATAAACAAAACTTAAATAAAACCCACAAGGAGTACATCATGGGAACAAGAAAAGAACACGACTTTATTGGCGAATTAGAAATTTCTGATGAAGTTTATTATGGAGTGCAAACTTTTAGGGCACTAGAAAACTTCCATATGAGTGGTAGAAAATTACAAGATTATCCTTATTTTGTAAAAGCTTTCGCTCAAGTAAAAAAAGCAGCTGCTCTTGCTAACAAAGAAGTTGGAGTTCTTGATGCAGACAAAGCTGATGCTATTGCTAAAGCTTGCGATAGATTGATTGCTGGCGAATTTTTAGATCAGTTTGTAGTAGATATGATTCAAGGTGGTGCTGGAACTAGTACAAATATGAATACTAATGAAGTTATCACTAATATTGCTCTTGAAAGTATGGGACACAAAAAAGGTGAATACCAATATCTTCACCCAAATGATCATACAAACTTAGGACAATCTACAAACGACACCTATCCAAGCTCAATCAAAGTAGCAACTTATGCAAAACTTACTGATCTTTTAAAAGCTATGGAAAATTTAAAAACTGAGCTTGAAATTAAAGCTAAAGATTACAAAGATATTATTAAAATGGGTAGAACAGAGCTTGAAGATGCAGTTCCTACTACACTAGGTAATACTTTTAATGCATTTGCTACTTATATCAAAAGTGATATTGAAAAAATCACAGCAGCTAGAGATTCTATGACTTATTTAAATCTTGGTGCAACAGCTATTGGCACAGGAATTAACTGCCACCCTGATTATAAATTTGTGGTTGAGAAAAAATTAAAAGAAATCACTGGTGTTGATTTCAAGCCTGCTGAAGATTTTATTGCTGCTACTCAAGATACAGCTGATTTTGTTCATGTAAGTGGTGCTTTAAAAACAGCAGCAGTTAGACTTTCTAAAATTGCAAACGACTTAAGATTGATGAATTCAGGTCCAAGATGCGGTCTAGCTGAAATTAGCTTACCTGCTATGCAACCAGGTAGTTCTATTATGCCAGGTAAAGTAAATCCTGTAATTTGTGAAGTAGTTGGCGAAGCTTGCTATGAAGTTATAGGTAATGATGTTACTATCATGCTTTGCTCTGAAAGAGGTGAATTCGAACTTAATGCATTTGAACCAGGTATTGCTTATGGCTTATTTAACTCTATAGTGCTGCTTGAAAACGCTATGAAAACTCTAGCAGAAAAAGCTGTTAAAGGGTTAAAAGCAAACCCTGAAAATTGCAAAAAACTTGTACTAAATTCAATCGGTATAGTAACTGCATTTAATCCTGTTTTAGGTTATGAAAAATCAGCAAGTATCGCTAAAGAGGCTTTAGAAACTGGTAAAGCAGTTGGTGATATTTGTCTTGAAAGAGGGTATTTATCAAAAGAAAAAATTGATGAGATTTTAACACCAGAAAATATGTTAAATCCACATATGACAGAAAAAAGAAAAGCTTAATAATTTAGGAGTTTAATCATGGATATTATGATTATTTTACAACTTGTTGTCTTCCTTGGGGCAATATTCATAGGTATCCGCCTTGGTGGCATAGCAATAGGCTATGCCGGAGGTTTGGGTGTTGTTATTTTAGGTCTTGTTTTAGGTATGAAACCAGGTAACATTCCTTGGGATGTTATCTTGATTATTGCTGCAGCTATTGCTGCAATTTCAGCAATGCAACAAGCAGGTGGTTTGGATTATATGGTAAAAGTTACTGAAAGAATTTTACGCAAACATCCAAGATTTATCAACTATCTTGCACCAGCTTGCGGTTGGTTGCTTACTATTTTAGCAGGAACTGGTAATGCAGTATTTTCATTAATGCCAGTTGTTATTGATGTTGCAAAATCACAAAACATCAAACCATCAGTTCCACTTTCACTAATGGTTGTAGCTTCACAAATTGGTATTACAGCTTCTCCTGTTAGTGCAGCAGTTGTTTATATGACTGGTGTATTAGAACCACTTGGTTGGAACTATCCTGCATTGATTGGTATTTGGATTGTAACTACTTTTGCTGCTTGTATGATTACAGCTTTCATCGTAAGCTTAATCACTCCTATGGATCTTAGTAAAGACCCTGTATATCAAGAACGCTTAAAAGCTGGTCTTGTAAAAAGTGCTTCAGATGTTTTACAAAGTGAAGACAAACCAGGTGCAAAACTTTCAGTTGCTATTTTCTTAATCACAGTATTAGCGGTTGTTCTTTATGCTACAGCAATTTCTAATAATATCAAATGGATTGATCCAGTAGTTATCCCAAGAGATGCTGCTATTATGAGTTTCTTATTAACAGCTGCGACTTTAATCACATTCTTATGTAAGGTTGAGCCTGCTAAAATTTTAGACACAAGTGTATTTAAATCAGGTATGACAGCTTGTGTATGTGTATTTGGTGTTGCTTGGCTTGGTAATACTTTCGTTGCAGGACATGAAGCAGGTATTAAAGAAGTAGCAGGTGAATGGGTTAAACAAACTCCAGCTATGCTTGCTGTTGCTTTCTTCTTTGCTAGTATGCTTTTATATTCTCAAGCAGCTACAGCAAAAGCTATTGTTCCAGTTATCGTTGCCGCATTAGGAATTTCAGCTACAAATCCTGGAGATTCTTATATGCTAGTTGCTTGTTTTGCTGCTGTTTCAGCACTTTTCGTTCTTCCAACCTATCCAACTTTGCTAGGTGCAGTTCAAATGGACGATACAGGCACAACAAGAATTGGAAAATTCATTTTCAACCACGCATTCTTTATACCTGGTGTGTTAGCTATAGCTATAGCTGTTGCCCTAGGTTTCTTAGCAGTAGGAATGCTTTAATACTCTAACTTTCCACTTTTAAAGTGGAAAGTTTCTTTCTCTATATAAGTTTTAAATAAAAAAATTTTAATTTTAGATTTTATTGTGATAAAATTATCTTTCGAATAGAAAATATAAGAATTTTATTTATTACTAATAAAATGCTTTTATCTTTATGCTTCCTATTATACAACACTAGAGCTATATTATTTTCAATACATTTTTTAAAATCTTTCATCTATAAGTAGATAGGACTTATCATATTAATATTTTGTTGATTTTAGTTTGCAAAATAGATTTTGAAGAAAAAATTTTTAAGAGAATCTTTAATTATCCTAGCAGATAGACCTTGTAAAGTTTTAAATTTGAAATCATAGATCTTTTAACAAATACCATAGAACTAAAAAATTATAATAGATGAAAATTTATCAAGAAAATTTGAAACCATTGCAAGAAATATTAAAATCATGATACTAATATCACATACTTATACTACTTAAAACCTAATGAGAAGAAGTAATAAAACACCAATGGTGTCAAGGGGGAGACTTGAACTCCCGACCTCCGGCTTATGAGACCAGCGCTCTAGCCAGCTGAGCTACCCTGACATAAATACCAAAGAATTGAAATTATACTTTATTTTGCTTAACTTTTTATAAAAATTAAGTTTATAAAAATTTATAGACTTTTTAAGTTTTTTGTGATACAAATATAAAATAATATTAAAAAAGGGTTTTAATGCAAATTAACTCAAATTACAATAGTGTTTTATATATACAAAATCCTTACAAAAATAAAGAAAAAGAAAACAATCAGGAAAATACAAATTCTGAAATCCAAAATTCCACAGAAGATAAAAAAAATAACAATGAAGAAAAGACCCAAAAAGTTAATGGTAAAGAATTAAGCGAAGAAGAAGTAAGACAAGTTAGAGAACTCGAAAAAATAGATAGAGAAGTAAAAGCCCATGAAGCAGCTCATATGGCCGCTGGTGGTGCCTTAGCTGGTGGTGCTAGTTATGGCTATACAAGAGGTCCTGATAATAGAATGTATGCAATCGAAGGAGAAGTTCCTATAAAAATGCAAAAAGGAAATACTCCAGAAGAAACTATAGCTAATGCTATGCAAATAATTGCTGCTGCAATGGCACCAGCTGATCCTAGTCCGCAAGATTATAAAGTTGCAGCCAATGCTATGCAAATGCAAAATGAATCACGCATAGAGCAGGCTAAGAAAAAAGCAGAAGAATTAAAAGCTCAAAATGAAAAAGATACAAATGAAAATGACAAAGAATACAATACAAACTCACAAGCTATAAAATCATATACACAAAATTCTTCACAAGATTATATAGGGAGTCAGTATAACAAAAGTGCATAATGGCAGAGAGGAAGGGATTCGAACCCTCGGTGAGTTGCCCCACACACGCGTTCCAGGCGTGCTCCTTCAACCACTCGGACACCTCTCTAAAATATAAATTATAGCTTAATTTTTTAAATTTATAGAAAATATGCATTTATTTTCTCAACATATAATAAAATAGTAAAAAACAAATACAAATTCGAGGATAAAAATGATAAAAAAGATTTTTATTTTATTTATCTTACTTTATATTGCTCAAGCACAAGATACGCTAAATAAAAAAAGCGAAGGTGAGGGTTTTGGTATTTCAAGAAATGAAGCTATAAAAAATGCAATTAATGATGCACTAAAAAAAATAGATAATTTAAGACAAGTAAAATTAGCAAAATTTGATTTTACATTTAATGGAAATTTTGATATGGGCTATGAAGAAGAAATTGATGTTGTAAGTAATGGAATTTTTAATAGCTATGAAATCCGATCTCTAACTCAAACAAACACAAATGAATATCACGCTAAAATTGTTGTATATAAAAAACTTTATAGTGAAAAAAATTTTGAAGATAAAAGCTCATTAATAATTGTGAATAAAATAAAAAATAATTTATCATCTAAATTTGAACAAGAATTATTAAGTGTTTTATTACAAGGTAAAAAATTTAAAATTTTAGATAAAAATCATCTAAAAATTTACAATCAAGAAAGAAATATTTTACTTGAAAATAATACAAATAATGATGAAATCATCAATACTTATGCTACTTTAGGAGCAAATTTTTTGCTTATTTTAAATCCAAATATAGAACAAATCCAAGAAGAAACCGATACTCAAGTATATAAAATCAACATTGAATATAATCTAATAGATTTTAGCACAATGCAACCTATAACAACTAATATCCTAGAATACAAAATGACTTCTACAAGTGAATTTAGCAAACAAAAAGCACTTAGAGGTATAGCTACGAAAATTACCGATGAATTATTTAAGTATGCAAAAGATAATATCATAGATGAAGAAGAAATCGAATATAACAATCAACAAGAAAATGAAGTTAAAAATATTGATTTAAGATTTTAAATTCAAAAAATTACATCTTTTGCAAAGCTCAGCTTTTAAAATTCCTTGTTTGAAACCTTCTTTTAACTCTATATATAAAGGAGATTTTAAAAGTTCATTAAAATCTTTTTCAAAACAATTTCCAAGTTTCATATCTGCTTTGGCATCTAAACAGCAAGGCACTAAACTCCCATCACTCAAAATAGCAATTTGCCCATTTAAAGCATAACAATATCCTTTTTCTCTAATAACCTCATCTTTTAAAGAAGGCCATTTAAAAAGTTTAGCCTGATGCAAGATAATATGCCTTTCTAAGCGGTTTTTTATTTTTTGTGTTTGAATTTTTACTTTAAAAACTTGCTCTAAAAATTTATATATTTTTTCATTTTCGGATGGTGGTGTGAAATTTTTATCTAAATTCCAAAGTCTTAGATTAATAAAAGAATTGTTTTTCTTTTCTAAATGCAAAAAAATTAATTTTAAAATAGGGTTAAAATACTCACTTAAATCCACTCTACTTTGTGATAAAAAAGCCCCTAAAGATATATTAATCTGATGTATATTTTTATAGTTTAACACTAGATTTATTTTCTCATTATCAAAATAAAATCCACTTGAGGTAAGTTCTATTTGCATATTATATTTTAATGCTATATCTAGATATTCTTTTAAATTTAAAATTCTTAAAGGATCTCCAAGCACATGAAAAGTAAAAATCTTTGCATTTTTATGTATGCTTTTGCAAATTTTTTCAAAATTTTCAAGACTCATAGATTTTCTTTGAGCTTTTTGAGTGGGGCAAAAATCACATTTTAAACCACAAATATCACTTAATTCAATATAAATTTTCTCAAATTGCATAATAAACACTCTTTTTTAAAAGCTCTAAGGCTTTTAGTGTTAATTTAGATAAAGCATTATGTTCTAGTTGTTCATAGGATAAAGCTTTGTGTTCATCGTTATCTTTAAAATAATCATTTTTTAAAAAATACACTTTAGCAACAATTTTATATTTAGTATAAGAATGTTTAAATTCTCCAATATATATTGCGTTTTTTTCATTTTTATATTCTAAAAAATTATACAAATTAAAATATAGCTTTTCTTTGCTTTTTACAAATAACAATTTATTATTTTTTTGCACTATAAGTATTTTTAAAACAATATTTTCATATTGAATTTTTTTTCGAATATGAAATTTCTCATATTCATTCTTACCACTACAATGTTTTACTAAAGGACAAAAATTGCATTTTGCATTTTTAGGAAGACATACTAAAGCTCCTATGTCTAGCAATGCTTGATTATGTTCAAATGCATTATTATAGTTTAAAAATTCATTTGCTTTTTGCATTAAAAGTTTAGAATTTGGATTTTGCAAACTAAAAAATCTACTTAAAACTCTTTTGATATTTGCATCTACAAAAGCTTTAGCTTGTAAAAACCCAAAACAAGCTATAGCACCTGCTGTGTATTCTCCAATACCAGGAAGCATTTTAAGCTCTTTTATATCATAAGGTAATTTTGCATTAAATTTTTGCACACAAATTTTTGCACTTTTATGTAAATTTCTAGCTCTTGTATAATATCCAAGTCCTTGCCAAGCTTTTAAAACTTCATCTTCATTTGCCATAGAAAGTATTTGCAAGGAAGGAAATTTAGATAAAAATTGAAAATAATAATTTTGTAAAACACTCTTAACTTGAGTTTGTTGCAACATAATCTCACTAACATAAACCCCATAAGCAATATCAATATCTTTTAATCTTCTTAAATCATTTTCACTGCCATATTTTTTATATTTATCATGCAAGATACGCCAAGGTAAATTCTTTCTACCATTTATACTATACCATTTTAAAATATTTTGATGAATTTGATACATTAGCCTGTCTTTATTTTTTGAAAAATTATACAATCAATTCTTAAAAGCTTTGTGCTAAAATTAAAAAAATATTTTAAAAAGGAAACAATGATGAAAAGTTTTTTAAAAGGACTAGGATTAGGTCTGTTATGTTTGTTTTTATTTATATTAGGCGTTATTTTTAATACCGAATTTCTAGGTTTAAAAAATCAAAAGCAAGGGTTTGAATTCTCAAGAAGCATAGAAGTTTTTAATGAACTTACTCCAAATATTTACAATGCTATATTAGATTTTAGTGCTAGTGATGAGCTTAGTGAAAAAACTACAATCTCGCAAGAAGAAAAAAATCAAATAGCTAAAACATTTAAAGAAATTTCAGAGCGTATATCAAAAGAGGATTTTTGCAAAGGTGGTAGTTATACACTACAACCAAACTATAATTACTACCAAGGACAAAAAGTTCTTAATGGTTATAAATTATATTCTAATTTTACTTGTCAATTTTCACAAGATCAAAGTAAAAAATATGAACAATTGCTTAAAGATATAGAAAATATTGCTTCAACAAACACTTTAATTACTTTTAATACCAAAGCATTACAAGCAAGTTTTGACGAAGTTACTTTAGAAAACAATAAAGAAATTCTCTATGATTTAGCATTAAATAAAGCAGATGAAAAAGCACAACACTACTCTAAAGTATTAGCAAAAACTTGCAAAATAAAAAATATTTATTTTGATGGAAACAATGCAAAATTTTTTAGTTCGAATTTAGCTGTAGCAGCAGATAGAGTTGTTTTGCCTATTGTTAAAAATGAAAGGCAAATTTTAAAAGCTGATATAATTTTTGAATGTCAATAAAATTTCATTTTTGCTTTATTTTGAAGCTTTATAATTCCTTATCATTTATTTAAAGGAGAAAAAATGAAAAAAACTATAAGTTTATTTATCATAAGTTCTTTGGCTGCTACTTTAGCTTTAGGTGCTGATTTTTCAAAAAAAAGCAATGATGAGATTTTAAATCTAGCAAAAAGTGTTTCAGCACAAGATCAAGCAGATTTAATGATAGAAATGCGTAAGAGAATGAATGAAATGAAATACAATGACGCTCAAGAATATCATTACCAATTTAGAAACAACCTAAGAGAAAATGTTTCTAAATTAACTCCGCAAGAAAGAAGTCAAAGAAGAGTTATTGTACAACAAAATATGCAAAATATAACCGATAAAATGAATGGCAAAGAAATAAGAGAGCTTAATCTACACCATAGAGGCTATTCTAAAGGTATGCATCATAGAGGATATCACTCTCAAACACAACCATATGATTGCCCAATGAGGTAAAATGTCTGCTAGAATTTTACTTTTAGAAGATGATTTAAGTTTAAATGAAATCATCAAAGATGCCTTAGAAGATGAAGGTTTTGAAGTTTCTTGTGTGTATGATGCACAAGAAACTTTAGAAAAAGCATATGAAAAAAATTTTGATCTTTGGATTTTTGATGTAAAAGTTCCAAAAGGAAATGGTTTTGAAGTCTTAAAGGAACTAAGAGAAAGTGCAAAAAGCACTCCTGCTATATTTTTAACTTCTTTATCTATGCTTGATGATGTAAAACAAGGATTTTTAGTAGGTTGTGATGATTATATTAAAAAGCCATTTGACATAGACGAGCTGATTATACGAGTTAAAAATATTATAAAAAGAAATTTTAACCATCAAAAAGAAGAATTAATTTCGCTAAATTCTTCAAAAAATATTTCTTTTGATCCTATTAATAAAACTCTTTATCAAAATAAAAAAATTATTGATTTAACAAATAAAGAAAAAGATCTTTTAGCGTTACTTTTAAAAAATCGTCCTCATTTTGTAAGCCTTGAGAAAATTTTTGATGAAATTTGGACTTTTGATGAAGAACCAACCATTATGAGTCTTAGAGTTTATATAAAAAATCTAAGAAAAATTTTAGGGAAAGATATTATCGCTAATCAAAGAAATATAGGTTATGCTGTTAGGCTAGAAGATGAAAAGTGAAAATTTTAATAATACTATTTTCAAAATTCTAGCACTTTATATCATCACTAGTAGTTTTTTTCTAACCATATTTTTTGTAACTTTTTATCAAAAAGAAGCAAGCTATATTCGCTTAAATCAACTCACACATATATACACTCATCATAATTATATTTTACAAAATATCATAGAATCAAGACATAATCAAATTCCGCTAGAAAAAATCAACTTTGCTGATATTTCTAACAAACTTAATACTTCATTTGCTATTATCATAGATAATAAAACCATATTTAGCAATCTTTCTTTTGATGCTTTTGGAATCTTAAACCAACTAAAAAAAAATGATTTTATTTATACTAAAAATCAAAAATTATTTATAGATTTTCTAAGAGTTCGAAATCTTGATGCTTATATAGATAGTAATGACATAAAAAAACCTAGACATTATTTTAAATTTTTAAGACATAAAAATATTCATATTATCATAGAAACAGATGATCTTGGTTTTCAAAAAGAACAATATAGCAAAGATAACTATAACAATATTAATATTAATGATTTTTCCAACGAACTATGGAAATTAAAATTAAAAACGATTTTTTATGCTCTTATTTGCATTATTCTACTTGCATTTATTGCTTATGTATTAATACTGCTTGTTTTTAAAAATATAAAAGAACAATTTAATACATTAAATGATTTTATCAAAGATACAACTCATGAAATAAACACACCACTAAGTGTAATATTAGCTAGTGTAAAAAAATTTGATGATACAAATTTAAACCAAAGCAACATAAAAAAATTAAATCACATTAAATTAGCTAGCAAAAATTTAAACCATATTTATCAAAATCTTATAGCCTTAAATTTTTTTATACAAAAAGACAACATTAAAGCAAATATTGATTTAAAAGAATTAATTGAGCAAAGGTTAGAATACTTTGAAATTTTAATTACACAAAAAAATCTTATTTTAGAAAAAAATCTTTCAGAGCAATTTTTTTATGCTAATAAAGAAGAAATTCAAATATTGCTTGATAATCTTTTAAGTAATGCTATAAAATATACTAGTGCTTTTAAAAAAATATCTATTACATTAGATAAAAAAACACTAAGTATTAAAGATGAAGGTCAGGGAATGAGTCAAAAAGAAATTGCCCAAATCTTTACTCGCTATAAGCGTTTTAATCAAGATCAAGGTGGCTTTGGTATAGGCTTAAATTTGGTAAAAAAAATAGCAGATAAAAATAATATAAACATTAAAATACTAAGCGAGAAAGATAAAGGAAGCGAATTTATACTTTCTTGGTAAGGATATATATGGAAATTGTTTTAGAAAAAATAAAAATCAATGATAATTGGAAAGAATTTTTAAAAGATGAATTTTTAAAATCATATTTTTTAGACATAAAAGTCAAATATATCAAAACTTTAAATGAAGGCAAAACCATATACCCGCCAGCGAATTTAATTTTTAATGCTTTTAACCTTACTCCTTTAAAAGATTTAAAAATTATAATTTTAGGTCAAGATCCTTACCATAACCCAAACCAAGCTATGGGACTTAGCTTTAGTGTGCCTATAGGGGTTAAAATCCCACCATCTTTACTAAATATCTATAAAGAATTACAACAAGATTTAAATATCCCTATAGCAAAACATGGAGATCTTAGCAAATGGGCAAAACAAGGGGTTTTACTCTTAAATTCTATTTTGAGTGTGGAAGCTAACAAACCTGCCTCCCATGCAAATTTTGGATGGCAAAATTTCACAGATGCGGTCATTTCAAAACTAAGTCAAGAAAAAGAAGGTTTAATATTTTTACTTTGGGGAACTTATGCAAAAAATAAAAAAAATCTAATTGACACAAGAAAACATTATGTTTTAGAAGCAGCACATCCTTCCCCTTTAGCAAGAAATGCTTTTTTGGGTTGCAAACATTTTTCTAAAACCAACGACATTTTAACTTTTATGCATAAAGATATAATTGATTGGAATTTAAACTCATAATTTACCTTAAATCTATATACTTTATAAAATTTTTTAATAAAAGGAAAAAGATGAATTGTCCAGTTTGTGAAAATACTGCTTTAATGATGAGTGAAAGAAATGGTGTTGAGATTGATTATTGCCCAAAATGTCGTGGAGTTTGGCTTGATCGTGGCGAACTTGATAAAATTATAGAAAGAAATGCTACTCAAAATACTCAAAGCACTCAACAAAGCTATAGCCATCAAAGCTATAGCCAACCAAACTATAATCATAATAATGGCTATAAACATAAGAAAAAAGAAAGTTGGCTAGGAGAGTTGTTTGACTTTTAAGCCTAAAGGCTTAAAAGTCCTTATAATTTTATTTTTATTAAAGCATTTTCCGCCATTTTTGGAATCCACAAATACTCACCATCAAAAAACATATCTGCAGGACCTTTTATAGAATCTAAATCAAGTTTAGTTTCCTTGCCATCTTTTAAAGAATAAATATACCCTTGTAAATCTCTACCCCAACTTGACACTAAGATATTTTTATTTTTATCAAATACTATACCATCAAACTGCTCTATTTTTTGACTTAATTCTTGAATTTTATTTGTATCTAAATCAATGCTGATGATTTTACCACCTAACTTATCACTTGGATCATACCCTGCCACAAATAAAGTGTTTTTATCTAACAACAAGCCATTAGGACCACCATATTTTGGATCTAAATGTATAAAATTTTCATACTTTTTGTCTTTTAAAAATACCTTATGGATATATCCAGTACCTGTATCACTTATTAATAAAATATCTTCATTTAACACTGCAATATCATTTAAAAAAACTGCATTTTTTATAGGAAGTTTAAATACTTCTTTTTTATTTTTTACATTAAAGCCATACACTATATCAATATCCACTACATATAAAATATCACCTATTTTAGACATTCCTTTTGGAGCATTAAGATTTTTAATAAATCCTAATTCTATAACCTTTCCATTTTTATCTAATTTTGAAATAAACCCATCATTATCTTTATTTAATGGAGCTAATTCCTTTCCTACATTAGATAGATAAACAAAATTCCCATCTACATATACACTCTCTGGATGAGAAAAACCTTTAAATTCTTGAATATCCAAAGCATTTGCACTACAAAATGCAAAAATTGATAACGCTAAAATACTTTTTTTCATAATTATCCTTTCTTTTTTTACAAATTGTAATAAATTTTAAAATATAAATCTATCATTTATAAGATAAAAAATATAAGTTTTTTGATTTTTGCTCTTGTTTTGGAGTTATACCATATCTTTTTTTATATCTTGCTATAAACCACGCTGGTGAATTAAATCCTAATTCGGTGCAAATTTGAGTGATATTTTTTGTAGAAAATTCAAGTAAAAATTTAGCCTTTTCAAAACGCTTATTATCAAGCCATTCTTTAGCACTGATTCCAAAACTTTGTTTAAAATTACGGCTAAAACTTGCTATATCCATTTTACTAAATTTAGCCATAGAAGCTACATTTTCAAAATCATTTTGACAATACGCAAACATTTTATATAACTCCAATTTAAACCCACCCAAAATAGTTTTTAAAAATGATAAAAATTCCATATTGTCTTCGCTATACAATAAAGATAAAAATAATTCCTCAAATTTCAATCTCAACAAGTTTTCATTATTTTTATGAGAAAAATTAATACAAGGAATAAAAGATTCAAATATGCTTTTGGTAATCAAATCAGTTTTTAATTTAAAAAGATTTTTATTGTTTTTCAAGGAATCTAATTTAAAAATTATCTCTTTATATTTAAAAATTAATTCTACCAAAATGCTTTCTTTAAAACATAAAATAATGGATTTGTAAATATTATCATCATTTACATAATCTCTTATAGAAAAAGAATTTTTTGAAAAAAATACAATTTCATCTTTATCTATAATAAATTGATTATCTATAGAATAAATTTTTTTGCTTCCTTTTAAAATCAAAACCAAAGCATAATCATTAAACAATACTTCTTGATTTGTAGTTATTGATGAATTTTTTTGATAATAACAAAGCGAAAATAACTGAGTAAATAAAACATTATTACTAATTTTTTTCAAATCATTTGGAAATATTAACATAAATATCTTTTTATAAGTTTTTTGATTATTATACTTTATAATTAATAACAAAAAATAATTTTTAACTAATAATATATGTTACAATAAAATAATTTTTAATAATAAGGAGAGAAAATGGGAAAAATTATATTAGGCTCATTATTGTTATCAAGTTTTTTATTTGGAGCAAATTTGGAAAATTTTGATCCAAAGGCACAAAAAGATCATTTAATCATAAAAATGGAAATTCTTGATAAAAATGCCAACAAAAATGCAGGAGAAGTAGTAGCAGTGCAAACTCCTTATGGAATAGCATTTTATCCAAATCTTGAAGGCTTAGAAAGTGGAATTCATGGTTTTCACATTCATGAAAATGCAGATTGTGGAGCAACCGATAAAGGCTTGGGTTTGAAAGCTGGAGGACATTGGGATCCTGAAAAAACAAACGCACACTCAAGCCCATGGGATGATAAAGGTCATAAAGGAGATTTACCACCACTTTATGTAGAAAAAGATGGTAAAGCAATCAACCCTGTATTAGCACCAAAAATCAAAACTCTTGATGAATTGAAAAACCATTCTTTAATGATTCACTTTGGAGGAGATAATCACAGCGATCATCCAGCAGCACTTGGTGGCGGTGGTGCTAGAATGGCTTGTGGAGTTATCAAATAATACTAAAGGCTTTAAGCCTTTAGTATTATTTAAAAAGTTTAGTAAAATCTAAATCATTCGTATAGTCAAAATTTGATCTACCAAAACTTTGACTAGGACTATATGTAGCAATGGCTACAGCAAGTTCTGAAAGCATAGAAGCTATTTCTTCTCTTTTATCTTCTATATAGGCTTTCATACCTTCATAATCACTAGTTTCTAAAATTTTTAAAGGATTACAAATTTCGAAAATAAAAACCTTTGAATTCACATTTATATTATAATCATTATCAAATAAAGCATTACCTAAAAACGAGCAATTATCTACTATTTTCAAACTCTCACTTGCGATTAATACTTTATCTTGAATATCTTCGTAGTTTTTATCTTCCAAAAGCTTTGAAATTTTTTTCAACGAAGAATCTAAAATCTGCAAAGCACCGACAAAATCATTAGCATCAGTAATATCTTCACTAAATTTTTGCGTTTGGTGTTTTAAATTGGCACCATCTATGCTAGAACCTGCTTGTCCTAAGTGTTTTTGTAGAATTTCTAATTCATCTCTCATAATACACCTTCCTTATCATTGCTATGATAAGGAAAAGCATTTTTTATTCCAAATTTTTACTTATCCATTTTTGCATATCATCAGCAAATAAAATAAATATCTCATCATATTTTTGGATTAAAAGTTGAGGATTGTTACTATTTAATTCTTTTTCATAGTAAAAATACTTATTTGCTAAGGGTTTTTTTGTGCTTATTTGGACTAAATTTAAATTAATACCAAATTTTATTTTTGAATGCACTTCATCACTAAAATTTTGTTCCAAAATATCCACTTTACTTTCTAAAACATAATCAGAACTAGCCAAACTATCTTGATTTAAAACTGCTTTAAAAATTCCTAAATTTTGTAAATGAAATTCCATAAAAGTTTTTATCATCAATGCAGGATTTTCTTTCCAAAAATGATAAGCATAAGCATTAACAATACCATCTTTTTTATAAAAAATTTCATTAGTATAAGTTAATCCTTTAGGTAAAGCAACTATTATAGTAGAATTTGTTTGCTTTGATTTATATGAAGTATTTTTTTCTAATGTTATATCAAAATATTTATTTGCGGGTAAAGTTTGATTAGGACTTACTAAAGAACATGCATTAAAAAACAAAGCAATAAATATAAAATATAATATTCTCATATTATTCTCCTGGAGCATATTGAATTTTTTTATCTTTATAAATTAAATTTGATGGGTTTTGTTTTATTTTTTCAAGCAATTGTGAAAAATCTAAAAATACAATTCTTAAAATATCCAAATTATCATTTAAAAGTATTCTACTTTTACTTAACTCTGTTAATTCAGAATTTGCATGGTTTAAAAATAATGATAAATCATTTGAGCTTTTAGAAATCTTGAGCGAAGTATTGTTTAAATTTTCTAATAAAAAAGGTGTTTGAGTGTTTAAATATGTAAAAAATTGTGAAGAATTTTGTAGTGTGAGTTCTATATTTTTTAGGTTTTTTTCACTTAGTAAATTTTCTAATTTTTCTTTTGCACTTGTGATTAAATCTAAAAGATTAGTTGTTTGTTTATCAATACTAGCAAAAAAACTTTCTTTTGATTTTATAATAGGATAAGTATCATTTGTAGTTTTTAACACCTCAGCTTCTTCACTACCTCCAGCAAGCTGAATGAATTTAAATCCTGTTATACCCTGAATTTGCAAACTTGCATAAGTATCCGTTTTTATCACTAAATTAGAATCAAGTTTTACTAAAATTCTTACTCTTAATTTATCACTTAAATTATCAATACCAATATGCTCAACACTTCCCACATCAACACCTAAAAACTTAACAGGTGCTTTTACACTAAGTCCAGCAACAGATTCTTCCATAAAAATTTCATAATATTTGAAAGATTTTTCATCTTTTAAATTACCATACCAAACTATAAAAAACAAACTAATAAAAAATAATACACTAACAAAAATCCCAATTAATATGTAATTTGCCTTATTTTCCATTATTGCATAAACCTTTCATATAATCTTTCATTTTGAATTTTTAAACTATTAATATTTCCTAAAAACCCAACTTTTTTATTTTCTATTATCAAAAATCTATCTAAAACATTTTTCATACTTTCTTTATCATGAGTAATTAAAATCACACATAATTTAAAACTTTGTTTTAAACTCAAAAGCAACTCATCAAATTCTCTTGAACTATAAGGATCAAGACCTGAAGTTGGTTCATCTAAAAAAAGCAATTTGCTATCAAGTGCTAAAGCTCTAGCTATAGCCACTCTTTTTTTCATACCCCCACTCAACTCACTAGGGTAAAGCTTTGCCACACTCTCATCAAGTCCTACCATTTTAAGCTTCATCATCGCTATTTCTTTAATATCGTTTTTACTAAGCTTTGTATATTCAACCAAAGGTATGCTGATATTTTCAAGTATATTAAAAAAACTAAACAATGCTCCATATTGAAAAACAACTCCCCATTGTTTTTGTAAAAACAAAGCATCTTCATCGCTAATATTTTTTAATTTTTTACCTAAAATTTCATACTCGCCATTGTCAAAATGCTCAAGCATTAGCATTTGTCTTAAAAGCACAGATTTACCGCTACCGCTACCACCTAAAATACCAAATATTTCATTGTTTTCAATTTCAAAGCTAATATCTTCATGGACACATTTACTTCCAAAATAAGTGCTAATATTTTTTGCTTTTATGATCAAAATCCAGCCTTTGTTAAAAATACTGAAAAAATCGCATCAAAAGCTATCACCCAAAAGATAGCATTTACCACACTTTTTGTCGTATAAATACCTATACTTTCTGTTGTTTTTTGCACGAAAAATCCTCTAAAACAAGCAATAGAAGCTATCAAAAATCCAAAAATAGGTGCTTTTACAAGACCTATAATGATATGTTTTAACTCCACAGCTTCTTTAAATCGACTCATAAATTCACTCATATTAATTTCTAAACTCACCCAAGCAACTATAATTCCACCCAAAACACTCAAAATATCAGCTATTATAACTACTAAAGGCATAGCAAAAGTCAAGGCTAAAACTCTAGGTAAAATGATAAATTCACTTTCTTTAAACCCCATAGTTTTCATTGCATCTATTTCATCAGTAAGTTTCATCACTCCAATTTGAGCTGTATATGAACTCGCACTTCTACCTGCAATAACAATAGCACTAATTAATGGCGCAAGTTCTCTAGTAGCAGAAATCCCCATTAAATCCACTATATAAATATTAGCTCCAAATTGTGCAAGTTGATAAGCAGCTTGATAAGCAAGCACCACACCTACTAACAAAGAAGTAAGCATAATAATAGGCAAAGCATTAATAGCACTATTTTCTACATGGTATAAAAATGCCCTAAAGCGAAGTTTTTTAGGATTTAAAAGTGTTTTAAAACAAGTATAAACAATAAGCCCTATGAAATTTAAAAACTGCACTAAAAGTGTAAAAGAAATTACAACTTTCTTGCCTAAATTTTCAAAAAAATCTTTTAAATTATTTTTATGTTCTTGAGTATAACTATAAGCTTTATAATGTTTTTGACAAAGTTCAAAAAGCTTAGCATGCTCGCTTTTAAGATTTATCCTGCTAAATTTATAATCTTTTTGCTGAAGTTCATTTTCTAAAGCTAAAAAATACCTAATCCCTGCAGTATCTATGAAATCTAAATTTGCAAAATCAAAAATAATATTTTTTTGAGTAGGAAAATCTAATTTTTCAAATTTTCCTACGCTAGTTTTATCCCATATACCAAAGACGCTAAAAATGCATTCTTGATTTTTAACATCTTTGATGATTTTATTTTTCATTACATAAACTTAAAACATATGAGCTTAATTTTTCTTCACTAAATCCAAAATGCTCAAATACATCTTTATCTTTACCACTTTCCCCAAAACTCTCTATACCATAAAGCTCATCACAAAATCTATAAAGCTCATTTGAATTTGCAGCTTCTACGCCTATAACCTTACCTTGTAAAATTCTATCTTTATAAGCCTTTTCTTGTTTGATAAACAATTCATAACAAGGCATAGAAACTACATTAACACTCACGTCTTTTTCTTTTAAAATTTTTGCTGTTTTTAAGCATAATGCTACTTCACTACCGCTTGCTAAAAGTGTGAATTTTGCATTTGCATTTTCTTCTAGTAAATATGCTCCATTTTCAACATCTCCAAAAACTGGCTCACTTAAAGCACTAAGTTTTTGGCGTGATAAAACAAAAACACTTGGCATAGAAGTTTTTAAAGCTATTTGCCATGCTTTTACATTTTCAACTCCATCAGCTACTCTAAATGTCAATGAATTTGGCATAGCTCTAAAAGTGCTAAGTTGCTCTATAGGTTGATGGGTCGGACCATCTTCACCTACACCTATACTATCATGAGTAAAGATAAAAAAGTGTTTGATTTTCATCAAAGCTGCTATTCTTGCAGCAGGTTTTAAATACTCGCTAAATATAAAAAATGTAGCACAAAATGGCAAAAATAAACCATATCTTGCAAAAGCGTTTGATATAGCAGCCATTGCATGCTCTCTTATACCATAATGGATATTTTTTCCATTTGGAAAATCACCCATATCTTTAAGCTCTGTTTTATTTGATGGACCTAAATCCGCACTTCCACCTAAAAATCCTGGTAAAGCCTTAGCTATAGCATTTAAAATCATACCATTGCTATCTCTAGTAGCTAAATCTTTACCTTTAAAATCAGGAAATTCTATTTTGGTAAAATCAGGCTCTAAAAGCTCTTTTAATAAAGCTTGTTTTTCTAAATCAAGCTTATTTACCTTATCTTGCCATTTAGCTTGTGCTAAATCTCCAAGTTCTATCGCTCCACTAAAGCGAATTTTAACTTCTTCAGCAATTTCAAAAGTTTTTTGTGGATCAAAGCCCAAAGCTTCTTTTGCTTTCTTGATAAGCTCTTCACCCAAAGGTGCTCCGTGAGAATGATGACTTCCCTCAAGCTCTAAAGCTCCTTTAGCTATCGTAGTATGAGCTATAATCAAACAAGGCTTTTTGCTTTCTTTAGCTGTTTTAAGCGCCAAATCAATTTGTTCAAAATCATGCCCATCTATCTCAAGCACTTCAAAATTTTGCGCTCTAAAACGCTCTTTAATATTTTCATCAAAAGCAATGCTTACATCACCTTCAATAGAAATATTATTACTATCATAAATGATGATTAAATTATCAAGCTTATGAAGTCCTGCTAAAGAACAAGCCTCATAAGAAATTCCTTCTTGCAAATCCCCATCACCACATAAACAATATACCTTATGATTGATAATATCCTCACCCAAAAGCAAACTTGCTTTTTTAGCAGCCATAGCAAAACCAACCGCATTTGCAATACCTTGTCCTAAAGGCCCTGTAGCTATTTCAACACCTGGAGTAAAAATTTCTGGATGACCTGGGGTTTTAGAGTGTAATTGACGGAAATTTTTTAAATCTTCTAAACTTACATCATAACCGCTTAAATGCAAAAAACTATAAAGCAAAGCACTAGCATGACCCCCTGAAAAGACTAATCTATCGCGATTTAACCAAGTTGGGTCTTTTGGATTATGCACTAAATGAGTGCTTAATACACTCATAATATCAGCTAAACCCATAGGAGCACCCGGATGGCCACTATTTGCCTTTTGTATCATATCAGCACATAAAAATCTTATAGTGTTTGCTTGTTTTTGTAGAATTTTTTTATCCATTTTTTTCCTTTTTATAATATTTACAAAATCAAAATTTGCCAAAGCGATTGCAAGAACCAATAAAGCCAAGCTATAAAATAAAACCATATGAGCCATTCCTGAGCTTAATGGATATAAGAGTGTTGGAATTTTATTAAAATAAAACAGACACAAAAATGCAATTATTGCCAATACAGCAGAGCTTATAAGCACACATTTTAAAAACTTCTTTTCGCTAATTTTCACTAAATATCTTATCCATAAACAAAAACTTGCACTCATAAAAAATAATAAAATCATTTTAAGAATACTTAGGATAACTCTATGTTTATCATAATCTACCATGCGTATGTATAAAATATCATTTTGCAGTATGCCCCACAAAAAAGTAATAACCAAAAACCAAATAAAATATTCTACTTTTAAGCTAAAATCATAAAGAATTTTTATCCAAAAAATAGCAAAAATAATATAGCAAATAGCAAAAACATAAAGAGAATAATACGGATAAACAGAAGGGATAAAAGGATACTTGCTATTCATAGGATTTTCGAAAAAATATATCCCCCATCCAAAAGCAATACACCAAAATAAAAGACTATAAAAAAGTGTGTGCTTTTTTTCTCTTATTTTGTCTTTAAATTTTAAATCTTCTATATCTTGCTTATTCATTTATTCCCTTAAAGATATTGCCTTATTAAATCATTTATCGTTTTTGCAACCGCCTCATCTACACTAGTCAAATTTTGCTCACACTCAGCTTTTAAGCGGTTTTTTGAATTTATAGCCTCTTCTAAGCCAAGCAAATTCACAAAAGAATTTTTATGCAAATCATTATGGGTTGGCTTGCCTGCTTCTTTTGTGTCTAAAGTCGCATCAATAATATCATCATTTATTTGAAAAATAAGTCCTAACTTTAATCCTATTTGGTATATTTTTTCACTATCTTCTTGGCTTAACTCACAAATTTCACAACCCATTTTTAAACTAGCTGCTATTAATCTTGCGGTTTTATGTATATGCAAAAACTCAACTTGTTCTAAATTTAATGGTTTATCTTCAAAATAACAATCAATAGCTTGACCGATAATCATACCATTAAGTCCTGCATTAAAAGCTAAGGTTTCTATGAGTTTTAATCTAACATTTTCTTTTAAATCAAGTTTTGAAAGTAGCAAAAAAGCTTGCGTGTTTAGAGCATCTCCTACCAAAATAGCTGTAGTCTCATCGTATTTTTTATGCAAAGTTTGCTTTCCTCTGCGCAAAGAAGCATTATCCATAGCAGGTAAATCATCATGTATTAAAGAATAAGTATGAATAAATTCTAAAGCTAATGCAACATTTAAAGCTTGATTAAATAAAGCAGGATTTTTAGCATTGACTATACCTAAAAGAAGTTGTGCTCTAAAATGTTTCCCGCCAGCTTCTAGCATCCACTTTAAAGCCTCATTAAAAAAAGGATGAAAGCTTTGTATCTTAGGGAAATTTTGCTTTAAATGTTGTTTAAATTTTTCTAAAATCACTTATTAAGCCTTATGAAAAAGTCAAAATACCCTTTATTAAAATGCTCAAAATCATTATTTTTAGCCGAAGGTATATTACTTGCTTGTCTTGAAACTAAAACATCAAAAGTATTAGCTTGAGCTAATACAGCCTGAAGCTCATTAAAATTATTGATTTTTTGATTATTGATTCTTAAAATCTTATCACCTTTCATAAATCCAGCCATTTGCGCTTTAGAATTTGAAGTAACTTCCGTAACATTCATTTTCGTATCTACGCGTAATCCTAGATTGCTATAAAAAGAAGTTGGTTTAGCTTGAACTACTTTTTTAGGCTTAGCAAATATACCCAAATCTTTATCAAAAACTGCTGTAGAAATATTTATATCTTTATTGTCTCTTAGCATATTAAAATATAAAGTTGCACCGCGATCAGCAAATAAAATTTTCTCATTTAATTTTCTTATATCATCATAAACTTGTCCATCTACACTCACAAGCTCATCATTAAGCAAAAATTGTCCGTTTTTACGCACATTTTTTACATAAATTTTACCATCACGCATATCAAAATCTACACCTATATCACCCCAATAAACATCAGGATATTTTGCAAAGTGTTTTAAATAACGATTTCCTATAAGCTTACCATCTTCTAAAGTTATACCAAGCATTTTACAACATGGTGAATTAAGCTCTCCGATTTTAGAAGCAAAATCAAGCTGATCTCGCTCTGTTAAGCTTTGTCCAAAGTATTTTAAATGCCCTATATAGCTTTGGTTATTATCCAAAATTCCCACCCAGCTATTGCGTGTTAGCTCTTCTTCATCTCCCATAGGAGCAGGGATTAAACTAAAATCTGTTTTTACTAAATACAAATTTAAAAACGGATCATATTTTGTATAGCTATTTAATTTTGCATTTTTAGTTTTTACTACCGCTAAAGTATTTTCATTTAATGCAAAAGCAGGCAAACCCTCATAAATTAGCATACTAGCCTTATTTTTTTCATAACAACCTAAAAAATCATTAAAAGTTGGTCTTGGAATTGCAAATAATGCTCCTGCTATTGCCATCATACAAAGTAAAATTCTCATATCATTCCCATTCCGCTAAATAAATTACTAGCCATTGATTTTTTATTTTGCTCTACCATTTTAAGCACATCATTAATCGCAGCAATTAGTAAAATTTGCATAGATTCTTTATCTTCTAACAAAGAATCATCAATATTTATATCGATAATTTCGCCTTTTCCATTAGCACTAACTTTTACTAAGCCACCGCCACTTTTTGCACTAAATTCTTTTTTTAAAGCTTCTTGCTCTAATTCATTTGCTTTTTCTTGAGCTTTTGTTAAAAGCTCACCCATTTTAGAAAAATCCATATTTTCAAACATTTATTTTCCTTCTTTTAATATCTCTAATACTACTTCTTTATCATTAAAAGGATATTTTACTCCTTTAATTTCTTGATAAGTTTCATCACCTTTTCCTAAAATTACGACAAATTCATCTTTATTTTTAAACTCTAAAGCTTTTTTTATAGCTTCTTTTCTATCACATTCTACGAAAACATTTTCATCTTTTTCTATACCACTTAAAATATCATTTATAATATCCATAGGTTCTTCAAAACGCGGATTATCACTTGTGATAATAAGTTTTTTAGCATAATGCTTAGCAATTTTTGCCATTAATGGACGCTTGGTTTTATCCCTATTTCCCCCTGCTCCAAAAACTACAATCAAATCACGGTATTTCAAAGCGTCTAAAACCTTTTCTATACCATCTGGTGTATGAGCAAAATCCACAATCACATCTTTTGCAACTATTTGCATTCTACCTTCTATGCCACCAAAATTACTAATAGCTCTTTCAAGTTCTTTTAAATTCGGCTTAACAAGCTCATTCACGCAAGCACTTGCAGCTAAAAGATTATAAAGATTAAAAAGCCCTACTAAAGAAGAATCTATCATAAAGCTTTCTTTGCCAAAATTTACCACAGCTTCTATGCCATTTTTTAAAGCATAAGCTTTTATATGATAATAGCTTGGATTTTCCACTCCATAAGTAAAAGCACCTTTTACATTAAATTTTATAGCTTTTGCATCTTTATTGATAAATTTCATACACTCATCAGTAAAAAAGCTTTCTTTTGCTGCTTGATAGTTTTGAAAATCCTTATGAAAATCTAAATGATCTTGAGTGATATTAGTAAAAATTTTAGCCTTAAACTCAAGCCCTTCTATGCGATTTTGGACTAAAGCATGCGAGCTTACTTCCATAATCAAAAATTCACATTTTTCCTTACTTGCTAAAGATAAAAGTTCTAAAGTTTGTAAAATAGGTGCAGTGGTTAAGCCTTTTGGAGTGATATTTTTATCATTTATAAAACTACCCCTAGTTCCCATCAAAGCACATTTAAAACCTAAATCAAGCAAGATAGAATAAATCGCTCCTGCTGTAGTAGTTTTACCATTTGTTCCAGTAATGCCTATGATTTTAATATTTTCATCTATATTTAAAAATTTCTTACACTCGTCTATACTTATAATTTTTGCCTTTTTTTCCAAAGCTTGATTAAGAAATTTTTCATTTTGAGAAGTTTTTAGAAAAAAACACCCTTTTTCACATTCGTTAGAATTATCGCAAATGAAAGTATTTTCAATCTTTACTATCATATTTTAATTCCTTGATTTTCTCGCTAAGTTTGATAAATCTATAATTAGAATAAAAATGTGCTGAAACATCTTCCATATAAGCTACAAGCATATCTTTATAACCATACTCTAAAAGTTTTTCCAAAAAATCCACAAAATCTTCTTTATCATTTATAATAAGTTTATTAGATATTATAACATTTTCTAAAGCTTGTTTAAACCCAACTTTTTCTTCACTGAGTAAAAAATCCTGATAACTTAAACCATCAAAATCTTCACTTTCTTCATCAAATTTCACACTTTGACTAAGATTGATTAATTTTTCTAAGTCTTTATCTACTTTAGAATTTTTATAATTTTGCAAGAAAAATTCAAAAAAGACAAAAGCTTCTTCAGGGCTTTTTAATGCTAAATCACAAATATTTATAAAAGTTAATAATCTTTTATTTTTACGCTTTTGGTATGCTAGTGAAAAATACATTTTAGCATTTTTAAAGTCCTTGTTATAAAAACACTCTATGGCTATTTTTTTATAATTTTGCAAATTCGCTTTCTCCGCCTGCTAAATTTATTATGGTTATATCTGGGTGTATATCGATTTTAAGCTGTTTTTCTAAGCCATATTTCAGAGTCGTTCCACTTGAAGGACAACCATGGCAAGCCCCAGTTAATTTCACATAAACAACACCATTTTTAATCCCTAAAAAATCAAGCCCACCGCCATCTTTTTCTAAAATATGCATAGTTTTAGCTAAACTTGCTTTCACAGGCTCAATTAGTTCATCATCACTAAAAGGCATATTCATAATTTTTTTCCTTAAATATTTTTTAGTTTAATTTTATCTTATTTGCCTTTAAAAAATGTAAATTATTGTTTATTTTAGACTTTTTGCTATACAATGATAAAAATATTTTAGGAAATTTTATGCAAAAATACACACAAATCAAAGGTTTTGAAAAATTAAAACTCATTATCATACTAGGCTTTTTATCTGCTATAGCACCGCTTTCTACTGATATGTATTTACCTGCTTTAAATGAAGTAGAAAAAAGCTTTCAAACTAATTCTTTTTATACTCAACTTTCTCTTGCAAGTTTTTTTATAGCATTTTCTTTGGGTCAGCTTTTTTATGGACCATTAAGTGATGTCTTTGGAAGAAAAAAACCTTTATATATAGGACTTTTTCTTTTTATTTCTTCAAGTATTGCTTGTGTTTTAGTTGATTCCATTCATGCTTTTATAGCTTTGCGTTTTTTTGAAGCTTTGGGAGGTTGTGTGGGTGTAGTTGTAGCAAGAGCTATAGTAAATGATGTTTTTGAGCTTAAAGAAGCTGCGGGGGTTTATGCTTTGATGATGGTTTTTACTTCACTAGCTCCTATGCTCTCGCCTACTTTTGGTGGAATTTTGCTTGAATTTTTTTCTTGGCGTAGTATATTTTTAACACTTTTTATATTAGGTTTTATTTTATTTTTGCTTGTGGTTTTTGTTTTAAAAGAAAGCAACCACAATACACAAGGAAAAAAATTCAATCACAAAGAAGTTGCAAGAAGTTACAAAAAAATCCTAAAAGATCGTCGTTTTGTCGTATATTTGCTTTGCGGGAATTTAATCTTTGCAGGGTTTTTTGCTTATTTAACTGGCTCATCTTTTGTTTTTACACGCGTTTTTGAGCTTAGCCCACAACAATACGCAGCTCTTTTTGGAGCACATGCTTTAAGTTTTGTTATATGTGCTAATATAAACGCAAGGATAGTTCTTAAACTCTCGCCTTATTATGTTTTACCTAGAGCGCTTATAATGATTACTTTTTTAACCTTTTTACTCATTTTAGGAGCAACTTTTAACCTAGGTTTTTGGGCCTTTGAAATTCCTTTATGTTTTATCATAGCAAGTTTAGGTTTTATCTTACCAAATACCACCACTTTAGCTATGGCAAGATCAAAGCAAAATGCAGGTAGTGCTTCAGCACTTTTAGGTGCAGCTCAATTTGCTATGGCTGGAGTGATGGCATTTTTAGTCAGTCTTTTAAATGCTAATACACCTATACTTTTAGCTAGTATTTTGGGTGCTTGTTCGTTTTTATCTTTGATTTCTTATCTAAGTTTGATTAATAAAAGAAAGTTAAATAAAATCACAAAAAAGTTAAGCGTGATTTCTCACGCTTAATTAAGCAATATTTTTGAAAAGATTCACTGACTATATCGAACCTTTTTCAAAAAACTTTATATTTATTTTCAAAACACTTATAAACAATTTATGTTAAAATTTCACATCATTCAACAAAGGCTTTATTAATGAAAAAAATAGCTACTATTTTTGCAGGAGTTAATGGATCTGGAAAAACTACCTTGTATTATAATGAACTTGAAAAAAACAAAGACTTTGGACTTAGAATCAACATCGATGAAATCGTAAGTAGCTTTGGTGATTGGAAAAATCAAGAAGATCAATTTAGAGCTTCAAGAATAGCCATTAAAATGCGTGAAAACTATATCAAAAAAGCTTATGATTTTAACCAAGAAACTACACTTTGTGGCACTAGCATTTTATCTTTATTCAAAAAGTTACAAAAAAATTCTTACACTATAAATCTTTACTACATAGGATTAGATTCTCCAAATACAGCAAAGCAAAGAGTTAAGATTCGCGTGGCTAAGGGCGGACACGATATAAAAGAAGAACTCATAGAAAAAAGATACCACGAGTCTTTAAAAAATTTTAACATCATTGCAAAATTTTGCAATCACATCACTATTTTTGACAATACTCAAAATTATAAAAAACTCTTAGAATTTAAAAACAACAAACTAGAAGTATTTGAAATCACCAAATGGCTAGAACCACTAATGATAAATTTTAAAAGCAAAAATTTATAAATTTTCATTTTCTTTTGTCGATATGAAATCATGCTACTCACTCCTTAGGCAAAAAAGAAGTGAGTTAGCAATAGATTGAAGGCTCAAGGCTATCAAGTATTACAAGGCTACCTTGATAACCTTGTAAAGCTTGACCCCAAGGCTTTAAAACCTTGGGTTAGAATTATTGTTTTAATTGAAGCAAAGTATTTAAAAGCTGATCACTTGTAGTGATAGTTTTAGAGCTTGCTTGATATCCTCTTTGTATAACGATAAGCTGAGTTAATGAACGACTCAAATCCACATTTGACATTTCTATCGCAGAAGATTTGAGCCCACCTCTACCACCTTCTCCAGCATGGCCTATAGTAGGAGTTCCTGAATTTGCCGTTGTTTTGAAAAGATTATTTCCTATTTCTTCAAGACCCATATTATTTGGGAAAGACGCTAAAGCAACCTTAGCCAAAGCTAGAGTTTTACCATTAGTAAATTCTCCATAGATATAACCATTTTCATCAGTTCTTAGTGCATCTTGCTTTAGATTACCTCCTGTGTAGCCATCTGTTTCTTGTTTAGTAGTAGCTGAGTCTTTATCATAGCTTGTTAAACCATCAAAAGCTCCAGTTGTCCCAAAGTCAAGTTTTATTACTTGATCAGGTTTTGAGCCGTTATTTCCTGTAAAGTTTAATACATTTGGCGTATAGCTTTGAAGCGAACCATCATTACCAAATCTTAAATTTCCTACTACTATATTACCAGGGGCACCATCTCCGCTAAAATTTATCTCAGCAGGCTCAGGCACTGAGATGATGATAGACCATTCAGCACCACCATCTGCTGTTTTGGTTTGTTTGGTAAATTGCACGGTTAGCTCGTGTCTAGTTCCTAATGAGTCAAAAATTTCTATACTAGCAGTATGAGCTGATAGATACATATCTTGAGAATACTTCTCATTATTTCCTGCATTGAAATTTCCATCTAAAGCACTAAAGATATTTGTAAATTTATCATTCGTAGCTATTTTATTTGCTTCATTAGAATAACCTGTAATTTTAAAAGTCATATCTTTAGAATTATTATCTATTTTAGGATTAGTTATTTTAAATCTACCATCACTTTCTACTACAACTTCTACGCCTATATTAACATCTTGTCCGTTTGTTGTTCCACCAGTGTTATAATTTTCTATAGAGCCATCTCCATCATAATCTACTGCAAACCTAGCATCTCTTTGCATTAATTCTCTTAAATCTTCAGTGGTGTGGAAAGTCCTTTGTCCTGTTGCACTAGGCATATTTGCATCATTGACATTTGTTGCCTTTGGATTAGGATCTTTTCCTATATCTACATTATTTGAACTATAAATATACTCATGAGCTGTGATGACTTGGACTGGAGTAGCAAGTCCTGTTATATTATGACCTGCTGGTGGAACTGGGATAGTCACATTTCCAGTAGTTCCAGTTGTAGCTGTAACTTCTCCAGCTGTATTTGTAGTCCCTACGCTAATATTTATATTTTTACTTTTAGCTGTAGTTCCCGTGCTATTATCGTTTGTAAAGGTCATTTTACCATCTACTATAGAAGCTACTACACCAGTTTCGGCTGTTTTTGCATTGATAGCATTTAAAAATGTTTCTCTACCTACACCAGTTGCTGTAATGTGTGTTCCATTTATAGTAATGTCTAAAGTAGCAGGAACTTGTGTGCCATCTTGTTTAGTATAACCCCAAAAAGTATAATTAGCATTTGGTTGTATATCACTTTCATTAGTAGGTAAATCAGGATTTACAAATGCTGGAGCTTGATACTTAGCCTCAGCATAGCTTACCCATATACCTTGACCATCTCTTAAATTTAAACCTTCTCCTTTAGCATTAAACACCACTCCCATATCTACACCTTTTTCGGTTACTTGGGCTCCAGTTTTTGAAGTAGTATAAAATTCAGTATGGCCTGTATCATTTTCATCTATAGCTGTTCCTGTATCATTTCTTCTGCCATGAGCTGAATCAAGAGCATAGATAGGTCTTTTAGCTGAAGCATTTGAACCTAGAGTATTACCACTATCTAGGTTTGCTGTAAGTTTTACTATAGAGCTTTGTTTAGCTGGCATACTCATACCTGGTGGGATGACTATGTCTTCTACTGATTTAGATGAATCAATCTGACCTGTTTCTTGATTATAATTCCATCCTTGGACTGTGTAGCCGTTATTATCTACGAAATTTCCTACTGCGTCTGTTTTAAAATCCCCTGCACGAGTAAAAAATTGTGTTACACCACCATCATTTGATACGATGAAAAATCCATCTCCGTTGATAGCTAAGTCTGTGTTTTTATCTGTGGTTTGGATATTACCTTGTGAGTGGATTCTTGTGGTAGAATTTACACCTGCACCAAGACCTACTTGCATAGGGTTTTTACCACCTAAATCCCCATCTGGAGCTGTGGCGATTTTAGAAGTTTGGCTCATAAGTGTAGAAAAATCCGCACGAGAATACTTAAAACCAAATGTATTAACATTGGCTATGTTGTTACCTTCTACATCCATTGCGTATTGGTGTGCTTGAAGTCCTGAAACTCCAGCCCAAAGAGATCTCATCATAATTAAATCCTTTAAAAAATATTGTTTTGTGAATATCTCACAATCTTCTATTGCTTGCAAATATAAAAGCAAGAAGTGTTCCAAAAATGAAGATATTTATAAAACTTGTATAAATTTATAATGTGAATTGTGTAATTAAGAATTGCTAGTATTTTTAAAACTGATGAGAGAATATCTATATGCTCTAATAGACCTTTTTTGATTTGAGAATTTGGAACTCTCATGGGATATAACTGAACAATAACCCTTCTTTTCTTGTATGTTTATAGCTGGTATAAAATCGCTATCTGCGGTAATAAGAATGATTTTTTCGATTTGTTTTTTTATAGATAAAGTGGCAATATCTAAATCCTATTTTCATATCAACGCCTTTTTGTCTGATATCTAAAACAAAATCATCAGCAGTAAGCTATCAATTTCTATTTCTTTTTGCAAAAGCTGTTTAAATTTTTTATAATCTTTGATTTTCCATTGAAAACTATTTTCATCAATCTCGCCCAATCTTACAGCAAAATACGGCTGTTGTCTTAGACAATCCAACAAGCTAATTCTAAATTTAAAAGTATCAGTTTTTCCAAGATTTAATGATTTATCTGTTTTTTCTATAGGTGGCATAGGAATATTTTATTTAATGGCTCACAATCATAAATATACACTCTATATAAATAATCTTTATTTCTTCTAACAGACTCAAACACATAATCTTTTAATCGTTTTGCTAGTTCTTCAGGAGTCATATCTTTGATATGTTTTAAAGTATTATATCTTTCTATAAAAAAAGACAAATCCACTAAAACTGCGGTTTTTCTAGGCTGTAGGAAAAATTATGTCTTCGTTAAGGTTACTCATAAAATAAATAGCTAGACGACTTCTTGCTTATGTGATAATTTATTCTAACATAAAAAATAAATTAAAACTACTATAACTTTTTAAAAAGATATTTGTAAAAATTTTATAAAGTTTTTTTAAAATTACTCGATATAGTTAGTGAATCTTTTCAAAAATATTGCTTAATTAAGCGTGAGAAATCACGCTTAACTTTTATTTCTTTCTTTCAATTTTGCTATGACATCATTTAAACTCAAATTTGCATCGGCTAATAAAACATCTAAATGATAAAGCAAGTCAGCTGCTTCGCAGATTAACTCGTCTTTGTCTTTTGCCGTGGCTGCTAAGGATGTTTCTACGCCTTCTTCGCCTACCTTTTGTGCGATGCGTTTGGTGCCTTTTGCAAAAAGTTCAGCCGTATAAGAAGAATTTGGGGCAGCATTTTTCCTTGAGTAAATAAGTTTTTCAAGGCGTGATAAAAATACAAAATCAGCCTTTTTAGAAATTTGCTCAAAACAAGAAACATCACCACTATGGCAAGTAGCTCCGCTTGGTTTAACCAAAACTAAAATACAATCTTTATCACAATCAAGCCCTAAATCTATGATATTTAAAAAATTTCCACTTTCTTCACCTTTCATCCACAAACGCTCTTTTGTGCGGGAGTAAAATACGACTTTTTTATGCTTGAAACTTTCTCTTAAGGCTTGTTCGTTCATAAAGCCTTGCATTAAAACTTCACACGAGTGAAAATCTTGCACTATGACAGGGACTAAATTTGCTACTTTGTTCCAATTAATGCTTTTTATAAATTCTTCTTGATTGATATCCATTTTTTGTCCTTAAATGCGTATTGTGATGCCTTGATCTTTTAAAAAAAGTTTTAATTCTTTTATATCTATAAGCTTTTTATGAAAAATCGAAGCAGCTAAAGCTCCATCTACTCCGAGCTTAAAAGCGTCTAAAAAATGCTCTTTAGCACCTGCTCCACCACTTGCTATCAAAGGCACAGGGCAAATTTTTCTAACCTTAGCAAGTTGATCTAAATCATAACCTTTTTTCATGCCATCTTGATTCATCATATTTAGCACGATTTCCCCGGCTCCTAACTCGCATACTTGCTTTACCCATTCTAGTGTTTTTTTACCACTATGATGAGATTTGCTCTCATCGCCTGTATATTTATAAACCAAAAGCTCGCCATTTTCATCTTTAAACGAGTCTATACCTACAACAACACACTGCACGCCAAAATTTTTAGCAAGGCGTGAGATTAAATCAGGATCATTTAAAGCAGGGGAATTAATAGAAATTTTATCAGCTCCATTTGCCAAAAGCTCTTTTGCGTCATCTTCGCTTTTTATACCACCTGCTACGCAAAATGGTATGGAGATATTTTGTGCGACCTTGCTTACCCAAGCCCTATCTACACGCTCATTTTTAGCTGAAGCTGTAATATCATAAAATACTAGCTCATCAATGCCATTTTGTGAGTAAAATTTAGCAAGCTCTATGATATCGCCCATATCTTCATGGTTTTTAAACTGCACCCCTTTTACAACTCTACCATCTTTGACATCCAAACATGCTATTATGCGTTTTGCAAGCATTCTTTAGCCTCCTTAATGCTAAATTTTCCATCAAGCAAGGCTTTGCCTGTGATGATACCACTTACTATGCCTTTTAAATCGATAAAATCTTGCAAACTCGCCACACCTCCGCTTGCTTGGGTTTGTAAATGTGGGAATTTTTCATGCAAAGCGTTGTATAAAGCTATATTTGCTCCACTCATCGTGCCATCTTTGGAAATATCAGTGCATAAAATATGCTTTATATCTTTATAAAAATTTAAAAGCTCAAACAAACTCTCATCGCTTGTTTTGCTCCACGCATCAGTGGCTACAAAAAACTCACCTTTAATACAAACACTATCAAGCGCTAAGACTATATTTTCTACGCCAAATTCACTCAAAAGCTCTTGTGTAAAGGCTTTATTTTTAACTGCTAAAGAGCCTATAACTACGCGTTTAACACCGCTATCAAATAAAGCCTTAATCTCATCTTTAGTGCGTATGCCTCCGCCTACTTGCAAATTTACTTTGACATTTAAGGCTAATTTTTCTATGAGTTGTAATTGCCTTTTGCTAGGATCTTTTGCACCACTTAAATCCACCAAATGAAGCCACGATATGCCTTGTGCTTCATACTCTTGAAATTTAGCTAAAGGATCAAAGCTGTATTCTTGTTTTTTAGCATAATCACCTTTATAAAGTCTTACTACCTTGCCATCGATTAAGTCTAATGCTGGAATGATTTGAGTTTGCATTTTTACCTACATATTTATGAAATTTTTTAATAACACTTCACCTGCCTCGCCACTTCTTTCAGGGTGAAACTGCACGCCATAGAAATTGTCTTTATTTAAACTTGCACTAAATTTAGTAGAGTATTCACACTCTGCTATGGTGTATTCATTTAAACCCACACAATAACTATGCACAAAATAAAAATAAGCCCCGTTTAAGCCTTTAAAAAGCTCATGTGTGCTTGATACTTGATTCCACCCCATATGCGGAAAGGTAAAATTAGCTTTTTCTTGGAATTTTTGCGTTTTAAAAGGCATAATACCAAGTGTTTTTTGGTGTAGCTCTTCTGAAAATTCACCTAGAATTTGCATACCAAGACAAATTCCTAAAAGGGGCTTAGTAGTAGTTTGGATAAAATTTTCTAAATTTAATGCTTGTAAATTCTCCATCGCTTTAGCTGCAGTGCCAACACCAGGGAGTAAAAGCTTATCTGCTTGTGAGAGTTCTTTTAAATCATGAGTTATGATACTATTTTGCCCTAAACGATCAAGAGCAAATTTCAAAGAAGCTAAATTCGCACAACCTGTATCTATAATGGCTAAATTCATGATAAACACTTTCTTGAAAAATTAAATTCCCATTTCATATTTTACACTCTCTTTCTCATATTGCTTAGCAATACTCTCATAATCTGCAAAATATACAATATCTTTTATTTTTTCATAAATAGAATTTGAAATTATATTTTGAAATTCTCTATATCTATTTTTATGCGCAACAATAAAAAATTTTGCTCTAAAATCTTGAAGCTCATAAAAACGGTTAATAGAATTTTTTATATTAGTAGAATGCTCTACCTCATAAAAAGCATGAGGCATTTTTCGTTCATTAAACCAAATACAATCGCTAAATTTAGCTTTTTGTGTCAATTCATCATATGTAAAACTATAAAGAGAATCTAAAGTAGCCAAGTCGCCTAACCTAGTATCCATAAAGTATTTATTCTTATCTTGACTAGGAATAAAAGTTTGAAAGCCTCTTAAATTTCCAATTGAGACAATAAGCCCTTGATAATAAGAATGGCTAAACTGGCATTCGTTATTTATCAAATTTAATTTTTTTTCAATCTCATGCTTTTTCTCTGTTAAACCCCAAAGTCCTGCTGTGATTTTATAAAATTCTTTATTTGTTTGTAATATTCTTCTAATGCTTGCAAAAGGTGTTTTTGTTTCCCATTTACTAACATCTGTCAGCATATAAAGCTGACTTAAAGTTGCAAAGTTATTATTATTTTTAAAAGCTTCTATAACATTATCTTTTTGTTTCATTGTTAAGTCTCATATAACATAACAAGCGATCATATTTCACAAACACTTGCATTATAAAAAAATTTTTCATATCACTCCTTTAGAGCTTGCTAGGTTTTCATTTTCTATTTTAATAGCCATTTTTAAAGCTCTTGCAAAGGCTTTAAAAAGTCCTTCGGCTTTGTGATGATCGTTTTTGCCTTTAACTTTTAAATGCAAACTAGCTCCCATAGCATAGCTTAGTGAGTAGAAAAAATGCTCTATCATTTCTGTGCTTAATTCTCCAAGCTTTTCTTTTTTAAATTTAGCCTTATAAACCAAATGTGGTCTATTGCAAAAATCAATCGCACAACTTGCCAAACTCTCATCCATAGGCAAAACAAAACCATATCTTGCAATGCCTATTTTTTGATCTAGTGCTATTTTGATAGCCTCGCCCAAAGCAAGTGCTACATCTTCTACGCTGTGATGCTCATCAACTTCCAAATCCCCTTTGCATTCAATGCTTAAAGAAATATTTGCATGCGTAGCAATTTGCTCTAACATATGATCAAAAAAAGCTATACCTGTGTTAATATTAGCTTTTGAAGTGTCGTTAAAAGCTATTTTAACTTGAATTTGAGTTTCTTTGGTATTACGCTCTATACAAGCACTACGATAATTTTGCAAAATAAAATTAGCAATTTGTTTCCAGTTAAAATCGTTTTTGTCGTATTTTAAACCTTGAATTCCAAGATTTTGCGCTAAGAGCATATCGCTAAGCCTATCGCCTATGACAAAGCTTTTGTTTTTATCATAAAGTTTGTTTTTGATATAGTTTTCAAGCATAGCTGTTTTTGGCTTTCTACAAGCACAATTTTCATGCTCAAAATGCGGGCATATAAAAATATCTTCAAATTCTATACCACAACTTTGAAAAACACTTAGCATCTTCTCATGAGCTTTATCAAAGTCTTCTTTAGGGAAAGAATTTGTGCCTAGGCCGTCTTGATTACTCACTATCACAAATTTAAAACCAAAATTTTTTAACTTTAAAAGTGCATTGATAGCACCTTTTTCAAATTCAAGCTTTTCTAAAGAATCAATTTGAAAATCATTTTTAGGCTCATCAATGAGTGTGCCATCTCTATCTATAAATAAAATTTTTGCACTCATTTTAAGCTTTCTAATCTTAAACTTACGGCATTTTTATGCCCATCAAGCCCTTCAGCAGCTGCTAAAATTTCCACTATAGGTCCAAGTTTTTTAAAACCTTCTTTGCTAAGTTCTTGCACACTCATTCTTTTCATAAAATCAGCAAGTCCTAAAGAAGAATATGACCTTGCAAAACCATAAGTTGGCAATACATGATTAGTCCCACTTGCATAATCTCCCATAGATTCTGGAGAATACTCACCTAAAAATACCGAACCTGCATGCATAATATCATCAAGCAAATTAGATGAATTTTGTGTATGAATGATTAAATGTTCTGGTGCATAATCATTTGAAATGCTTATGGCATGTTTTATATCTTTTGCAAGAATGATTTTAGAATGCTCTAAAGATTTTGAAGCAATTTCTTTGCGTGAAAGTTTTTCAAGCTGTAAAGCAACTTCACTATCTACTTCTTTGGCTAATTTTTCACTTGTGCAAACTAAAATAGCTTGAGAATCTGCTCCATGTTCAGCTTGTGAGAGTAAATCTGAAGCTATAAATTTAGCATTAGCAAACTCATCTGCTAAAACTAGTACTTCTGAAGGCCCTGCTTGCATATCAATGGCTACTCCATGATTATTAACTTGCTTTTTAGCTTCTGTTACAAAGGCATTTCCTGGACCAAAAATTTTATCTACTTTTTTTACGCTTTGCGTTCCATAAGCTAGTGCTGCTATCGCACCTGCTCCACCCATTTGATATACTTCATCAACCCCACAAAGTTTTGCCACATAAGTAATGGCAGGGTGCAAAGGTGGCGGAGAAGCTAAAGCTATGTGTTTGCACTGAGCTATCTTTGCTGGAATAGCAAGCATCAAAGCAGTGGAAAATAAAGGTGCTAAGCCACCTGGTATATAAAGACCTACTTTTTCTATAGCCCTAGTTATTACTTTGCAAGTTACCCCTTCAAAAGTTTGTACTTCTATGGTTTTACTCTCTTGTGCTTTATGGAATTTATAAATATTATCATAAGCTATTTTAATAGCTTGTTTTAGCTCTTCATCAACTTGTCCTGCTAAACTACTAAGCTCTTCTTGGCTTAATTTAATAGAGTTTATCTCTACTTTATCAAATTTCAATGCCATTTGTTTTAATGCTTCATCACCATTTGTTTTAACATTTTCTATAATGTCTTCTACTATAGTTTTAACTTGCGTATTAGCACTTATAGCAGGGCGTTTTAGCGCTAACTCTTGTTCTTTTGTATTTAATTTTTGAAAATCTAATATTTGCATTTATATCCTTAAGAGAGCATTTTTTCAATAGGTAAAACCAAAATTGCACTTGCGCCTTCTTTTTTTAAAGCTTCCATAGTCTCCCAAAATAAATTTTCTTGACTAACCATATGCAATGCAACTTTGGCTTTATCATTTTCTAAAGGTAAAATAGTAGGTTTTTCAACACCTGGTAATAAGGCTGTAATTTTTTCTAGTTTTTCAATAGGAGCATGAAGCATAATATATTTTGATTCTCTAGCTTGCATAACTCCATTAATCCTAATAAGTAATTTATCAATTAACTCTTGCTTGCAAGAAGTTAAACTTTCTTTTCTTTGGATAATACAAGCTTTGGATTTATAAATTACCATAACTTCTTTAAGTCCATTTGCTTTTAAAGTAGCCCCACTTGAAACTAAATCACAAATTCCATCAGCTAAATTTGCACTTGGTGCCACTTCAACTGAACCTGTTAGCATACAAGTTTTATAAGGAATATTATTTTCCTCCATAAAACGCTTTAAAAGCTGTGGATAAGAAGTTGCTATGCGTAAATTTTTAAAACTTTCTATACCTTTATATTCACACTTTTCTGGCAATGCTAAAGACAAACGACATCCGCCAAAATCAAGTTTTTTAAGCATTATAAAATCTGCGTTTTCGTTTTTTGATTTTCTTTCAAGTTCATTTTCTTCTAAAACATTTTCTCCAACTATACCAAGATCAACTACTCCATCAAAAATAAGTCCTGGTATATCATCATCTCTTACTCTAAGTAGATCAATCGGTAAATTAGTAGAAAAAGCAATCAAACTTTGTTCATGTATGCGAAGTTTTACGCCTATAGACTCAAGCAAGGCTATAGAATCTTTACTTAAACGACCTGATTTTTGTATAGCTATACGCAATCTTGAATTTTCTTGCATTTTATACCTTTTTTGTAGTTAAGATAATTAATAGTAGCAAAAAAAGAGTAAAAATACAAAGAATAATGAGTAAATACAATGAGAATAGGAAATTTTAGCCTTAAAAAAGGCTAAAATTTAAGCTACGAATTCTATGAAAGCCATTTCAGCAGCATCACCACGGCGAATTCTAGTTTTGATGATTCTAGTATATCCACCATTTCTATCTGCAAATTTCGGTGCAATTTCAGTTACAAGTTTATTTGTAGCTTCTTTATCTTGCAAACTTGCAAATACTGCTCTATGAGCATTAAAATCACCCTTTCTTGCACGAGTAATTAATCTTTCAACATAACCTCTTAATTCTTTTGCTTTAGGTAATGTTGTTTCTATTTTACCTGCTTTAATAATAGCAATGGTAAGGTTTTTTAACAAGGCAGCACGGTGGGTAGAAGTGCGACCTAATTTTCTATATCCATGTCTATGTCTCATTGATTATCCTTCATTTTGTGCTTTTAATTCTATAATTTTTTTCTTTAGCGTTTCTTTTGCACTATCATTGAGTTTCGAACCACCTATAGGAAATCCTATAGTTTCCATTACACTTTTAATCTCATCAAGAGATTTTTTTCCTAGATTTTTTAAATCCGCTAGTTCGCTTACACTCATTAGAGCAAGTTCGCCGATATAAACTACATTTGCTTTTTCTAAGCAATTAAAACTTCTAGCACTTAAATTTAATTCAGTTATATTTTGAAGTAATTTTACATGCTCTACTTCACTGCTCGGTGTTTGATTTCTTGCGACGCTTTGTGCATTTGCAATTTTGTCAAACACTGATAATTGTTTATACATTGCTTCTAAAGCATTTTTAAAAGCATCACTTGGTGAAATTTGTCCATCGGTTGTAATTGTAAAAACAACTTTTTCATAATCTGGATTATCTTCAAAAAGCACTTTTTCTATATCATAAACTGCATGTTTTACTGGAGTAAAAAATGCATCAAGCGCTATGAAATCAGGATCTAAGAAATTTTGGATTTCTTCTGAAGGCACATAACCAATACCTTTTTCTATAATCAAAGTAAATTCTAAATCTGCATCTTCATTGATTGTTGCAAGATAGCTATCTACATTAACAACCTCGACAATATCATTATTTAAATCTTTTCCGCAAATTTCTTTTGGTCCTTTAAAATTAAATGTAACAATTTCTTTTTCAGACTCTGTTTTTATTTTAAATCTTAATTTTTTTAGATTGATAATAAACAATGCTACATCTTCAAGCATGCCACGCATACTATCAAATTCATGTGCAACACCTTTAATTTTTACTCCAGTGGGAGCAAAACCAACCGTGCTTGAATAAAGCAAACGGCGTAAAGGGTGTGCTAAAGTAATAGCATAACCAATTTCAAAAGGCCATGCACTTACTTTTGCCACTGTATCACTGATATTTTCAATACTAAACTCTGTTGGTGTATAAGCAGAAGTTGTAATATGTCTCATATCATAAACCTTTATTATTTAGAATACAACTCAACGATGTATCTTTCCTCAACTGGAATGATAACTTCTTCTCTTTCAGGTTTTCTTGTAAAAATTCCAAATCTTTTTTCTTTTTCTACATCAACCCAAGCAACTATACCTGTTTGAGCAGTTAGCTCAATTGCTCTTGAAATTTGAGGATTATTTTTACTTTTTTCAATCACCTCAATCTTTTGACCTGCTTCTACTCTATAGCTAGGAATATCAACTCTTTTGCCATTTACTAAAATATGCCCATGAGTTACAAGCTGTCTAGCAAAACGACGAGTTGTAGCAAAGCCCATTCTATAAACAACATTATCTAGTCTTTGTTCTAAAAGCTGAATTAAAAGCGCACCTGTGTTGCCATCTTTTCTTGCAGCTTCGCTAAATAATCTTCTAAATTGTTTTTCACTAACCCCATACATAAATTTAGCTTTTTGTTTTTCTCTTAATTGAAGTCCATACTCACTAATTTTTGCTTTTCTTTGTCCGTGCTGACCTGGTGCATAAGGGCGTTTATCAAGTGCGCTTTTACCTGCTAATCTTCTTTCGCCTTTCATTGCTAAGCTTACGCCAAGTCGTCTTTCTAATTTCTCTACTGGTCCTCTATATCTTGCCATTGTAATTCTCCTAAAATCTTATATCTTATTCTTAGACACGACGACGTTTTGGTGGTCTACAACCATTATGAGCTAATGGAGTTATATCTTTTAAGAAAGTTACTTTGATTCCTTCCATAGCACCTACACTTTTAACCGCTGTCTCACGACCACTTCCTGGTCCTTGAACTTTAATTCCTACTTCTTTAATACCATGTTCTTTTGCTTTATTTAAAGCATCTTCCACTGCTTGTTGTGCTGCATAAGGAGTTGATTTTTTAGAACCTTTAAATCCTAAACCACCAGCACTACTCCATGCAATAGCATTTCCCATTTCATCAGTTACAGTAACCATAGTATTATTAAATGTTGCACTGATATAAACTATACCCTTAGCTATATTTTTTTTAACTACTTTTTTCTTAACTACTTTTCTTTTTGCCATTTTTTATCCTTATGATTTTGCACCAACGGTTTTTCTCTTACCTTTTCTAGTTCTGGCATTTGTTTTTGTTTTTTGACCACGAACTGGTAAGCCTTTTCTATGTCTTAAACCTCTAAAGCTTCCTAAATCCATTAATGCTTTGATATCCATAGCAACTTGTTTTCTAAGATCACCCTCAACCATATAGCTTTCTTGAATTTCTTTACGAATAGCTGCTGCCTCATCTTCACTTAATTCATGAACTCTTTTATCATAAGAAATTCCAGTTTTATCTAAGATTTTTCTTGAAGTATGCAAACCTATACCATAAATATAAGTTAAGCCATATTCAATTCTTTTTTTCTTTGGTAAATCCACACCTGCAATACGAGCCATAAATTATCCTTGTCTTTGTTTGTGTTTTGGATTTTCGCAAATAATGCGAACTACGCCTTTACGACGAACTACTTTGCATTTGTCGCACATCTTTTTAACAGATGGTCTAACTTTCATGCTTTACTCCTGTTATTGTAAATTCCACTTTTTTTACAACTGCACCAGGTTTTTAGAACAACCAACTATTTTCAAAATAAGTGGTGATTTTGAAAATACTTCTTCATACAGTTTTATTGCAATTTCTGCAAAAGTGCTAATTATATTCTACTTTTGCTTTTAAATAACTTAGATTTATTTATATCTAAATGTAATTCGCCCTTTATCAAGACTATAAGGTGTTAATTCAACCTTAACTCTATCACCAGGCATTATTCTAATATAATGCATACGCATTTTACCTGCGATATGGCAAAGTATCACATGTTTATTATCCAGCTCAACTTTAAAAGTTGCATTAGGTAAAGCCTCAATCACATTACCATCAATTTCAATAATATCATCTTTTGCCAATGTTTTTCTCCTTTCTATATAAAATACAAAGCTATTATTTTACCATAATTTTTCATTTTAAAATTTAATATTTTTTTATAAACTTTATATTTTTTTACTATAATTTCAAAATTACTACAAAAAGAAAGTTTTAATAATATGTTAAAGAAAATTAAAAAAAATAATATCAAAACCCTATTCTTATCTTCACTTGGAGGAACTTTAGAATTTTATGATTTTATTATTTTTGTATTTTTTGCAAGCTATATCTCAAAAAATTTTTTTCCTAGTGATTTAAGTGATTTTTGGAAGCTTTTAAATACTTATGGAGCATTTGCTGCAGGGTATTTAGCTAGACCACTTGGTGGTATTGTAATGGCTCATTTTGGAGATAAATTTGGGCGTAAAAAAATGTTTATGCTTAGTATATTATTAATGGTTATACCAACTTTTTCTCTTGCAATCACTCCAACTTTTGAAGACATAGGATACATGGCCCCATTAATCTTAATACTTGCTAGAATTGCTCAAGGTATTGCAATAGGTGGTGAGTTACCTGGAGCATGGGTTTTTATAAAAGAACACGCACCTGATGAAAAAGATGGTTTTTATATTAGTGCTATTAATGCTTCTATGGCATTTGGAATTTTGTTAGGAAGTATTATTGCTTTAATTATAAACCATTATTTTTCACAAGATGAAATTTATGAATATGCTTGGAGAATTCCATTTGCTATTGGAGCGATTTTTGGCATAATCTCTGTTTATCTTCGAAAATTTTTAGAAGAAACTCCTATTTTTAAGCTAATGCAAGAAACAAATAATTTAGAAAATTTCCCATTAAAAAGCTTTTTCAAAGAAAAAGATGCGTTGCTTAACACTATTTCTTCTATGCTTTTAACATGGATGCTTACAGCTTGTGTGATTATATTAATACTACTAATGCCAAATTTTATGTCCGAAGTATTAATTATAAATAAAACTGATTCTATATGCATACAAATGATAGCAATTATAATTCTTTCATGTGGAACATTATTAGCTGGCTTATGGGTTGATAAATTTGGGTTTTTACCGACAGCTATAATTTTTTCAATAGGACTTAGTATATCTTGCTTTTTTTATTTTTATTTTTTCTATGAACAAATTTTACATTTAAGTATATACTTTTATTTTATTTCCAGTTTCTTTGGTGGTATTAATGCCTTAGCACCTATTTTAATGTGTAAAATTTTTAAACCAAATATTCGTTTTAGCGGTATTTCTTTTTCTTATAATATTGCATATGCTATTGCAGGTGGTTTTAGCCCTCAACTTGTTTTTGCCTTACATTCTTTAGCCATAAAACCGGATAATCCTTTTATATTCGGAATTTTTATTTATATTTTAATTTTATCTCTCATAACGCTTATAACTGCCATTATTACTTATAAGAGATTAAGATTTTAGTGTTATAATAAAAAAATTATTAATTAAAAATTTAATATAAAATAAAGGAAAATAATTATGAAATTTTTTATCGTTTTAATATGTTCTTTTTTTCCACTTTTAGCATTAGAAATGATTACTCCGATACCAGATAGCATTCCTTATAATAAAGAAAAAGCATTATTAGGGAAAAAACTTTATATGGATACAAGTTTATCAAAAGATAAAAAAGTATCTTGCAATACTTGTCATGATATTGCTAATTTTGGAGTAGATAATAAAATTTTTTCTACTGGTATAAATGGCATACTAGATGAACCATTCCATACACCTACAAATTTCAATGCAGTATTTAATCTTTCTCAATTTTGGAGAGGAAATGCAAAAGATTTACAAGAGCAAGCAAAAAGCCCTTTAACTAACCCTAAAGAGATGGGATTAAAAGATGGAAATGAAGCAGTTGAAATAGTAAAAAGCAATGCTTATTATGAAAAAGAGTTTCAAAGACTTTACGGAGAAGTTACCTTTGATAATATAGCCGATGCTTTAGCCGAATTTCAAAAAACACTACTTACTCCAAATTCTCCTTTTGATCGTTATTTAAAAGGAGATAAAAATGCTATAAGCGAACAAGCAAAAAGAGGATATAATGCTTTTTTATCTAATGGTTGCATAGCTTGTCATCAAGGACAAAATATAGGTGGTAATATGTATCAAAAAATGGGGGTATTTGTTCCATACGATAATGGAACAAACTGGCAAGGACGCTATGAAATAACAAAAGATCCTAATGATAAATTCGTGGTTAAAGTTCCAAGCCTTAGAAATATATCTAAGACAGCACCATATTTTCACGATGGATCTATGCCAACACTTGATGCGTGTGTGCAATTTATGGCATATTATCAACTTGGAAAATTTTTAGAGCAAAATGTAGTAGATGATATAGTTGCATTTTTAAATTCTTTAACAGGGGAATATCATGACTCACTCAAATAAAAAAACTTTTTCTTTTTTATCACAATTTATCACTTTATCTGTAGTGGTTTTGGTATTGCTTTTGATTTTAACATTATTTATATTTAACACCTATAATACCGCAAAAAGAAATTCTACTATCATAAGTTCATTTCAAAGACTTGAAATTTTAGATACAAAACTAGATGAAATATTTAAAAATAAATTTAATCTACAAAATTATGATAGCAGTGTTGCATTAGTGCAAGATTTTGAAAATACTTTAAATATTTTAAAAAATAATGAAATTGATACTTCAAAAATAGAGATGATTTTTCAGAAAAAAAATACACAATTGCAGCATTTTAAATCCGCAAATTCTATAGCTATTAATTCAAAATTATATCTTTATGAAATTCAGCAAGAAATAATCAAGCAAACAAATAAACTAGCATTAAACACTCAAGAAGCAAAACAAATAGAATATATTGGAGATATTTTAAGCATTATAGGAACTATGGATATTTTAGAGCCTTTAGCACAAAATAGATTGCGAAATTTGGTAGATAATTTAAATATAAAAGATTCGCAATTACCACATGAGCTACTAGATCTTTTTAGCACACATTGTAAAATGATAATAAGCCAAATAGCAATTTTAAAAGAAAATTCTCAAGCTTTTTTAGATCAAGAATTACAAAAAGAAATCATTACTCATAAAACAACTATCACTGATCAAATAAATCAAAACAATAAATACAATCTATTCACTGCCATAGGAATATTCTTATTTACTTTAGCCGTATTGGTATTTTTTGTTTTACTTACACTAAAAAAAGTGATTATACCTATATCTTTACTTGAAAAACTTAGTGCAAATTTAGCTGGAGAACATGCAAATTTAAGTGCTAGATTAGATATAGATAAAAAAAGCGAATTAGCTACTAGTGCTGGTTATATCAACTCTTTTATACAAATTGTTCAAAATTCTGTTTTAGAAGCTATACAGACTGCAACCTCTAGCCACAAAAGCTCACAAAAACTTTCTCAAAATGCTGAAGTTTTACAGCAAAGTTCTCTTTTACAACATGAGCAAATTTCTAATGTTCATAAAATAAGCTCTGTTTTGGAAAGCCACATAGATTTAACTCAAAATTTAGCCAAAGACACTATAAAAGATATGCACGATATGCAAGAAGTTATGGGAGAAGTTGAAACCACATTAAAAGAATTAGTAGAATTGATATTACTAAGTGGAGAAAAAGAACAAAGCGTATTAAGTGCTATGGATATGTTAGTGCAAAGTGCTGATAGTATAGTAGAAGTTACCACAACCATTAAAGACATAGCAGATCAAACAAATTTACTAGCTTTAAATGCAGCTATTGAAGCAGCAAGGGCTGGTGAGCATGGTAGAGGCTTTGCTGTTGTTGCTGATGAAGTTAGAAACCTAGCTGATAAAACCACTAAATCTTTAGTTGCTATAGAAACCACCGTAAGAACAATCGTTCAACAAATCAACGATAATAAAAGTTTAATGGATGGAATCCATCAGTCTATGAGCGATACTTCTAATAAGGCTAATATTTTACAAGGTGAAGTAGGAACATCTATAGAAAAACTCAAAACAAGTATTCATTCTACCAAAATCATGGAAGAAAAAAGTGATGAGTCAAAAGCCAAGATGAATGAGTTAGAACAAAACATAGAAAAAGTAACCGAGCTTGCAAATTGTGTTAAAAACTACTCACTTGATCTAACACAAATTTCACAAGATGTTTTAGAAAATGCTTCTAAACTTTCAGATAAGTTAAAAACATTTGAGTAAGAAAGATTTAAACTTTCTTACTTAGATAAAATATCTGCTTTACCATTTATAATTGCAACACAATGCTCATAATGAGCCGCATTTAAACCATCTTTACTTCCTGCCTCCCAATTTCCTTTTAAATGCACCGGAGTGCCGTCTTTTTGACATATCATAGGCTCTATACAAAACACCATACCATTTTTTATTTTAGGACCACTTTTGGCACTAGCACCTGGTTCTAAGTAGTTTGGAATTTCAGGCTCACCATGTGGCTTTCTACCTATACCATGACCACAATAACCCTTTAAAGGTACAAAGCCCCTTTTGGTAATAAACTCACCAAGCTCATAAGAAAGCTCTTTAAATCGCATACCTTCTTTTATAATATCTATAGCATAATACAAAGCATCTTTAGCGCAAGCAATCAATGCTTCATCAGTAGCTGAAATTTTACCTATAGGTATAGTCCTTGCCGCATCTCCATAATATCCATCTATACAAGTTCCTACATCAAGACCTAAAATATCACCTTCCTTTAATATACGCTCATCACCCACTCCGTGAATACAAGCTTGATTAAGTGAGATACAAATACTACCTGGAAAACCATACAAACCTTTAAAAGATGGTTTTGCACCATGATCAAGTATAAATTCTTCTGCTTTTATATCAATTTGCTTTAAACTCATACCTGGAACTATAATACTTTCTAAATAATCAAGTGTTCTAGCTACAAGCTCGTTTGCTTTGCGTAGTTTTTCTATTTCTGCTGGTTTTTTTATCTCTATCATTTTATATTTCCTTAAAAATTTTTAAAAATTTAGCATTTATGCGCTTTTAAAAGCTTGAATTTTTATATTTATTTTTGTTTTAAATTTATTTTTTATTAATAAAAAAATATTTATAATTACAAAATTTTTATTAATAATTATAAATTAGGAGTAAATGATTATGAATAAAATTATAAATAATTCTCACGGGGGGGGGGATTGCTTTTATAAAGATATAAAAGAATGCGAACTCTTAAAAAATTCTCTTAAATTTTCTACTTTAGTTTTAACCATCTCTTTAGTTTTCACATCAATAAATCTAAAAGCAGAAGGCATTGGAAATCATGGACAAAATGGTGAAGTGGTAACTGGTGATGGAGATAAAGGTGCTAACGGCACAGCTTCTACTAATAATATTAATAAAGATTTTGATTTTACTCAAAATAATCAAAATATTTCCATTAATACTTCTGAACAAAATAAAGCTCACGGAAAAAATGGTAGTGATGGTAAAAATGGAAATAGCGGTAGTGATGGTAGCAATCCTGAGTGGTCAGGAAATCGAGGAATTAATGGTTTTAATGGAGGATATGGAACATCTGGCACTAAGGGCGGAGATGGTGGTGATGGAAATTCTCTAGGCGATATAACTATAAATTCAGCAAAAATATCTAAACAAAATTTAAAAAATACTTCATTTAATATCACACTTCAAGGAGCTTCAGGAGGTAATGGAGGCAATGGTGCAAATGGTGGTAATGGAGGTAATGGCGGAAATGGATCAGCAGCAGATGCTCCTAAATTTAACACTTCAGGCGGAGGACCTACTAATGCACTAGGTGGCAATGGAGCAAATGCTGGACATGGAGGCAATGGAGGTAAAGGTGGCAATGGAGGTGATGGTGGTTCAATCACTGCGACTTTATTTGAAAACAAAAATAATAATGATTTTTTTCTAGCCATAGACTCTTTAAATGTTACAGCCAAAGGCGGAAATGGAGGCAATGGTGGCTCTGGCGGTAAGGGAGGTAATGGTGGCAAAGGAGGCAATGGCGGATATGCTAAGTCTAATTGTATGGCAGGATGGCCTCCTGGTGTTTGTGCAGGCCCACTACCAGCACAAGGTGGTAATGGAGGAAATGGAGGTAATGCTGGTTCTGGTGGAAATGGAGGAGACGCTGGTAGTGCAGGCTCTGTTTCTGTTACAGCTATAAAATTAAATAATAATAAAAACGCATTGTTAAGTATTAATTCTATTAATATTACAGCAACAGGTGGCAATAAAGGAAGTATCGGCTCTGGTGGAAATGCTGGAACTCAAGGTCAAGGAGGAAATAGAGGTGGTGCTACATCTACTGGTGGAACAATTGAAGAAGGAAAACAAGGAACTACTGGCTCTAGTGGCAGCGGAGGTAAAGGCGGAGATGGTGGAAATGCTGAAGATGCAGATCATGCAATAGCTAATGGTATTGATTTAAGCGATAGTATTTTAATCATAAATAGTGCTAATGGAGGCAATATACAAATTACAACTAATGCTTCTAATGCAAAAAACAAAGAAGCATTTGGTATCAAAGCAAACAATTCAACCATTATTTTACAAGATAATCTAACCATAACATCAAAAATAGACAATGGTGCAAATTCAAATGATAAAAGAGGTGCAAAATTTGAAAACAGCACTTTGAAATTTGATAATACCAAAGGATACAAAAACCTTACAACAGATTCTTTGGTTCTAGCTGGAAATAATACTTTTGAAATAAACATCGACTCCAAACAAAAAACAGGAAATTCCATCAAAACAGATTATATAAGCAATAATGGAAATTTGAATTTAAAAATAACTGATGATTCCTTAATAAAAGATATACAAGATGGAAAATACTCAAACATAGAAAATCCATATACCATAGATATAAATCACGATATTATTTCCTCTACAAACGGCGGATTAAATAGTATTAATATAAATTCTTTATCTAATGGTATTGATTTAAAAAACGAAAGATATTTAACTAAATATGAGCAAAGCAAAACTGATAACAAAATAAGCGTAGATAGTGTTACTATAGATAAATCAAAGGCTGGAGTTGATGGTAAAAATGGAACAAGCTATACTACTCAAATTTTAAATTTAAATGGTGGAAAAACAACTCTTTCTTCTACAAATAACAATGGTTTAGATGGTGGAGATGGCACAAAAGGAACCGATGCTAAGTTATATGGAAATGGCGGAAAGGGTGGTCATGGTGGTCATGGACAAGGCTTTGTTATGAATGGTGTAAATGGTATAGAAAATGGAAAAACTTATACTATTGATAAAAATATAACTATAATAGCTAAAGGTGGAGATGGTGGAAAAGGTGCTGATGGTGGATATGCTGATGGACCTGATCATAAAGATGGTAGAACTCAAGCAGGACACGGAGGTAATGGGGGTAATGGGGGAAGCGTAGAATTAAATGGATTTTATGCTGAAGGTAGAAAAAACATTACACTAAATTTAAATGCAAATATCACCCTAGATGCAACCGGTGGTAAAGGTGGTGAAGCTGGTAAGGGAGCTAGTGGAGATAAAGGTTATAATGGAGGAAGTTTAACCATACTCGATCCAAATAGAGATCAAACAGCTATTGATGGAATAGATGGAATAAAAGGCGAAGATGGGAGTGCAAGTGCTTATGGCATACATATAGCAAATGGATCTACACTTAATCTTTTTGCAAAAGAAGGAATTGAAATAAATGTAAAAGCTGATGGAAAAAATGCAAAAGCTAGCTCACTATATGCTGATAATGCAACCTTAAAAATTGGAACCGATCTTACTCTAAAGACTACAACTACTAATGGAGCTAGTGGAAATGGAGCTACATTTAAAGATTCTAGAGTTGATTTCATACATAAAGATGGAAAGTATCATACATTAACATCTGATACTATAAAATTAGAAGGCAATAATAATTTTATTTTCAACACAGATTACACAAAAAATCAAGGAGATAAGTTAAAAGTAGATCAATTTATCGTTGATGAAAATACAGGGACTCAAACCGTATCTATAAGAGATCAAGAAATCAATAAAAAACTAGAAGAAGGTGGCTTGACATCTGGTAACTGGGATACAAATATAGTAGTTATTGAATCAACGCAAAATTTCGATAATAATTTGAAATTTGAATCAAGTGGTAGTGGTGGAGGATATGACACAAAAGATAAAAGATATGGAATAGAACTCTCTATAAACCAAACTAACAATCAAGTAATCATTGATAAAGTAAGTATAGCAGAAAGCAAACAAGGAGAACATGGAAAAAGTGGCATGGGATACAATTTTGCCAATTACACAGAACTTTTAAGAAACAGGTCTTTTAAAGAAGCATTAACATTTAACCAAACTGGAAAAAATGGTGAAGATGGAATAAATGGAAGCGATGCTTATCTTTATGGAAGTGGAGGAAATGGAGGAAATGGTGGTCATGGAGAAGGTTTTAGAGTATTTGGCTACAACATAAAAAAAGACACAAAAACAAATAATTCTATAGTTTTAAATGATGTTAATATAGACATAAAAGCTGGGAATGGTGGAAAAGGTGGAGATGGCGGAAAAGGCGATGGTGCTGATCATAAATATAATAATGGCAGTGTAAATAAAGTCCAATCTGGCAATGCAGGACATGGTGGTAGAGGCGGAGATGCTATAGGTATAGCTATTTTAAACCGATCAGGAAAAGAAATAAATATTGATTTAAATGGAGATGTAAATATAAAAACTCAAGCTGGAAAAGGTGGCGAGGCTGGAAAAGTTGGAGATATTACCAATGCAACTATCATCAATGAAGATGCAAAATATCAGCAATCTCAAGCAGGGAATATAGGTTATGATGGACTTGATGGACTTTCTTATGCGGTAGGCTTAGCAGATATTGGTGGCACACTAAATATTGGCTCTAAAGATGGAAAAATTCACACTATCAAAGCTGCAGCTTCCACTCAAGCAAAAAACAAAGACAATGTTAAAGCTTATTCTATCTATGCAGATAGTTCAAACATAAACTTCTTATCTAGTATTAACTTAGAAACACAAATTAATGATAATGAAATTGGAAATGGAGCTTATTTTAATAATAGCACTATAAATTTTGGCCATATTGATTTTCCTATAAACAACACCGATGATGCTACAAAAGCTTCAAAATACAGCTTTAGAAAAGTAACAAGTGACAAATTTACATTAGCTGGAGATAATAATTTTGGCTTTTATACTGATTTAGCTAATAATAGCGGAGATACATATATTATTACAAAAGAAATTGATTTTAAAGCCTTAAATAAACTCCATATTAAAATCTTAGATGATGCTAGTGCAGGATTATTTGATGATAAAAATCCTACCACGCAAACAATTACAGGAAACCATACACTTATTGATTTAAGTCAAGTTGGAAGCAAAGATAAACTCAATTTAAAAGATTTTATTCTTGCTTCTAATCAAATAGTAGAAAAAGATCACGGGGCTATACGCTATACTATAACACCAAACATTGATCAAAACCAAAGCAATGGAAATATATACATTGATAAACTAGATATAATCAATAACAATACAAGTTCTTTGGTGGATCCTTCAGAAATTGTTAAAGCTGTAATTGATAATGCATTTTTACTAAATAGAATGCATCTTCTAACGCAAAATCAACTTTCTGAAAGATTTAGACAACTCAAAGAAGAAAATCATTCAAAAGGTGGAATGTGGACACAAGCTTATAATTCACATTTAAACCAACATACTAATGTTTATAATCCTAGAGAAATAAATAGTATCTATACAGGTGCAAAATATGGATTTGATGAAATTATAAATTATCTAAATTTTAATATGATGACAGGTGTCTATTTAGGATATGGAACTTTACATTCTGATTTAGATAAGCTAAGTAATTCTGAAATCAACAATTTTACAACAGGTATGTATTCTGCAATGTATTGGAAAAATGGCATTTATTTTGAAACAGATTTTGCAATAGATCATTATAAAAGCAAAATATCTGCATCGCAAGCTGGTAGTTTTGAAACAAATAGTGCAAAATTTGATAATCTTGCATATTCTGCTGGTTTTGCATTAGGAAGAAAATTTTATCTACCAAACAATGCATTCTTAGATGCTTATATGGATATTGACTTTACTTATTATCAAGACCATGATGTTAAAACATCTAATGGCATAAGAATGCAACAAGATGATTATAGAAACCTTGGAATTACAGCTTCAGTATTAATTGCTCAGCAATATAATTATGGAAAATCTATGGTATATTTAAAAACTGATTTTGGACAATATTTTTCAGATGCTAAAAATCAAGGAAAACTTCAAGATCCTTTAACAGGAAATTGGGATTATAAAATTGCGAATTATTCTTATGCTTTTGCTAATGCTATCATAGGATTTAGATTAAAACCTAACAATAAAACCGAAATATCTTTTGAAGCAAATCGCTACTTTATAGAAAATATGGATGCAAACTACGGCTTTAGAGGAGAATTTAGGTATTTGTTTAATTAAAAATTCTTGAAGATTTAAATCTTCAAGAATTAGCATACACTTGTAAGATTAGTAGCTAAGCCACCTAAAGAAGTTTCTTTGTATTTTGAGTTCATATCTTTACCTGTTTCATACATGGTTTTTATAACCTCATCAAGACTTACCTTTGGAGTGGATTTTCTACTCATTGCCATTCTAGCGGCTGAAATTGCTTTGATAGCACCAAAGGCATTTCTTTCTATACAAGGAATTTGCACCAAGCCACTTACTGGATCACAAGTTAAACCCAAATGATGTTCCATTGCAATTTCAGCAGCATTACAAGCTATTTTCGCATTAAAGCCCATCACAGTAGCCATTGCTCCTGCTGCCATAGAACTTGCACTTCCAATTTCTGCTTGACAACCAGCTTCAGCACCACTTATACTTGCATTTTTTTTATAAAAAGAGCCTATAAGCATAGCAGTTAGTAGAAAATTAATAGCCTTTTCATCATTAAAACCAACGCTATGATTTTTAAGATAAAGCATTACAGCAGGCACGACCGCACACGCTCCATTAGTAGGTGCAGTTACTACTCTAGCGCCACTTGCATTTTCTTCTGCAATAGCAATAGCATATAAAGAAATAAAATCAATAATTCCTAAAGGATCGCTTGTCATAGCCAAACGCTCATTAAGCCCTTTAGCACGGCGTTTTAAATGTAAATTTCCAGGAAGATAATCCGAACTTGGATGAATACCATTATAATACACTTCTTGCATTACTTCCCAAATTTCTAAACAATAAGATCTTATTTCTTCCTTAGTATGAAATTGAAGCTCATATTCATAAGAAAGTTTTGCCAAATCCCATGATTTTTCTTCACAAATTTTTAAAGCATCGCTTGCATTATTTATATCAAGTTCTAATTTAGTATGTTTTTGCTCGCAAGCTCCATCTTTGTGTTTTTGAAGTTCTGCTTCACTCATCACAAAACCACCGCCTACTGAATAATAAATTTCTTCAGCAATGATTTTTCCATTTTCATCATAAGCACTCACTTTTAACCCATTTTCATGTAAAGGTAAAAAGTCTTTTTCGAAAACTAAATCTTTTTCATAATCAAAATTTAGTTCTTTTTGAGCATTTAAAACCAAAATTTTATCTTGTAAAATTTTATTAAATACACGATCTTGCAAAGCAGCATTTAGCTCCTTTGCTCTTAAACCACTCAAACCCCATATAATAGCTTTATCACTCAAATGGCCTTTACCAGTAAGCGATAAAGAGCCATATAATCTAATTTGAATTTTTGTAATTTGTGTGATTTTATCTTTGATTTTTTCACAAAACATATTGCCTGCTAGCATTGGTCCTAGCGTATGAGAAGAAGAAGGACCAACACCAACTTTAAATATACTTAAATTACTACTCATTCACTCATACCTAAAAAGTATAAATTACGGTGATGATTGTCAAAACACCTGTAATAAACACAAAAGCATCTAAAGCTTTGTTTTGGAATTTTTTCATTTTTGAAACAGTATAAATTGCAATCATAGGCATTAAGAATAAAATCGCCGCAATAATTGGCCCACCAAGACTTTCAATAAAACCTAAAATACTTGGATTTATATAAGCAGTAATTAGCATAATAATATACATTACCAAAGTTGAATAAACTGCAATTTTTTTCAAATCTGGATTTTCATTACCTGCTAATTTGCAGCATTTTCTAACTATACCATAAGCACCTTCTCTAGCGCCAAAATAATGTCCAAAGAATGAACTAGAAATTGCTAAAAATGCAATCAATGGTCCACCATAAGAAATAAATGGATTATCAAGCTTGTTAGCAAAATAAGAGAGAACAGGTATATTTTGTGCTCTTGCATCAGCAAGTTCTGCAGGAGTTAAAGAAAGCACACAAGATACAACAAAAAACATAACAAAAGCAAGTAGCATTACAGAAGTTCTAAATAATACTTGATTTGCTTTTTGTACTGAATTTTCAGGATATTGTCTTTTTACACTTAAAGAAAATGTTGAAATAGCTGGTGAGTGGTTAAATGAAAAAACTAATACAGGTAAAGTAAGCCATACTATAGTAATAAATTCTTTTGTTCCAGGAATGGCACTAAAGCTTTCAAATGACCATTGTGGTATAAGATATAATGAAAATAAAAACAAAATAGTACATAAAGGATAAACAAGCCATTCACATACTTTAGTAATCAACTCTTCACTAAAAAGCATAATAAGCATAAAAATACTTACTAAAACAAAAGCAAAAACCGCTCTATAAAATGGAAGTAAATTAGCTATGGTTTTTCCTTGTTCATTTACGCTTGTTTGATACATAGCACTAATTGTATTTGCTAAAGATCCGTTTGGATCTAAAAGCGGCAAGAATTGATTATAAATAAAACTCTCAAAAGTGTTAGTTATACCTACACAATATGCCAAACAAATTGGAAAAATTGCAAAAAAATAAAGTATAGAAATAAAAATACTTACTTTTCTACCAAAATACTCTTCAGCCGCATGAGTGATATCTTTATCATTACCATTTGCTTGACATACAAAACGGCTTAAAGCTCTATGACTTAAATACACCATTGGGAAAATTATCAAAGCCATTACGACAACTGGCCAAAAACCACCAACACCTGCCTTAATAGGTAAAAATAAAATACCCGCACCAACTGCTGTTCCAAAAAGAGAAAGCATCCAACGCGTATCAAATGAATTCCATTTAAGATTATCCACATTTTCTCCTTGTAAAAATAAAAAATATTTATATTACTATATATATAAAAAAATTAAAATTTCTTAAAACTATTAATACTTTAAAAAAATATATTAATTTTTGATGAAAAATTATCAAAAAAATATATAATGATTATTTTTTTTCAAATTTTAAAATCATAAATTTCACTAGAATCAAGAATATAAGAGCTATTTTGTGGTATTTATAATAAAAATATAATTAATAATTTTTTTTAATTTTTAAATACTAAATAAATTTTTTTCAAAAGATTTTAGAACAAAACTTTTTCTATGCAAAGGTGAATATCCAAAAGCTTTAATTTTTTCTATATGGGTTTTTGTTCCATAACCTTTGTGTTTATCAAACTCATAATTAGTGTATGTTTTGGACAAAAAACACATTTTTTGATCACGACTAACTTTTGCTAAAATACTAGCAGCCGAAACCTCTTGTACTTTTGTATCAGCTTTAATCATGGTTTTAATACCTAAAATTCCATAATTTAAATTTCCATCATACAAAATCTCATCTTGACTAAAGTGCTTTTGGATTATTTTTAATCCCAATTGCAAACATTTACTAAGCCCTAAAGTATCTATTTGCAAAGGTGAAAAAGCGAGGGTTAGAAATTTTGAATTAGCAATGATTTGCTCATATAACATTTCTCTTTTTTTTGCACTTAATTTTTTAGAATCAGCTAAACCATCTATATTTTTAAAAAGCTTACAAGCACTTATATGCATATCTCCAGCTAAAGCTCCGCGTCCTGCTTCATCTACTCCAACTAAGGCCACTACTTTTCCTTTATAATGCTATATTTTTCTACTAAGTTTTTTAAAGAATACCTCATATTTGCAGGCGAACTCGATGGAAGCTCAAAAAACTTTTTATCGGGGTAAAATTTGATAAAATATTTACTAGCAATTTTGCCTAAAACGCAAATTTTTTCTATATTTGCATTATCTAAAATAATACTTATATCATTTGCTTTTGCATAAGAGATGGTTTTATCATCTGAATTTTTTATCTTACAACTTGCTATAACATCCCAAAGTGCTATGTGATTTGCTTTTAAAAAAGCTTTTTGTTCTTGTATAGTTTTTAACTCACATTCAAATAAAATTTCAAAAATCCGCCAAAAGCGGTTTTTACTATGCTGATAATAAAAATTTTCTTCTCTTGATTTAATAGAAGGAAAGGAACCTAAAATCAAAATTCTAGATTTTATATCAAAAAAAGGTTCAAAAGGATGGGTTAAAATTTGCATTTTTAACCCTTGACAAAAATAAAATACTCTAACATTTTTACCAAATGTTTTTACTTTATCCTAAAAATTCGCGTTTGAAGTATTCTTTTGGAGCTTTGCATAAAGGACAGGCATTTGGAGCTTTTTTTCCTCTATGAATATGCCCACAAACTTCACAAACCCATAATTCTTCTATTTCTGAATTAAAGAAATCTTCTTCTTCAAGCATTTTTTTAAGAGCAAGATATTCTCTTTCATGTTCAATTTCAACTTTACCAATAGCTGTAAATAATCTTGCTATATTTCTTTTACCCTCATCTTCTGCAATTTTTGCAAAATTTGGATACATAATAGTATGTTCGTAATTTTCACCATCTGCTGCACAGATTAAATTTTTTGCAGTTTCTTCTAAAGCTTTGCCATCTACTATTTCATGATAAGCTTTAAATTGTGCTCTTGCATGCCATTTTTCATTTTCAGCAGCTTCTCTAAAATGTTTTGCAACAGCATGCCAACCTTCTTCTTGGGCGATATCTGCAAATAAATCATATTTATTTCTAGCCATAGATTCACCAGCGAAAGCTTTCATCAAATTTACCGCGGTTAAATCAGTAGTAATGCATTCCATTTCTTGCCCACAGCAACTTAATTTTCCGCTACCAACATTTTGAACTTCTACTTCATTGCCACATTTTTGGCATTTATAGCTTTCGTATTGTCTCATTTTTATTCCTTGGATTGATAATAGGTAGAAAAATACCCAAATGGTATTTTATCACATTTGGGTATTTAAGATTTTAATATTTTAAGAAATATTCTTGGATTTTTTTAGGATCATTTGTTTTAGTTAAAGCAAGCATTAATAATACTCTAGCTTTTTGAGGACTCATATCGCCTGTATCAATAAAACCAAGTTTTGCATCAGTATCACTCACCGCAACTCTACCTGCAACCACACGAGAGCTTACCGCTACATTAAGACCTTTTTTAAGTAATTCTTTTAATACATCTTTTTGATAATCATGAATACTACCAGCACCTGTTCCAGCTACTACTATACCTTTAGTTCCATTTTCAAACAAAGCTTTTGCTGCAACTCCGCTACCATCATTTGCATAACTATAAAGAATATCTACTTTTGGTAATTCTTTTAATTTGCTTACATCAAATGGAGATTTTTTAGTATGTAATTTTGTATTAGTATTATAGAAAAATACTTTTCCATCTACTATATAACCCATATCTCCCATATCAGGCGAACTAAATGCATTTACATTTAAACTATGAGTTTTTACTACACCTCTAGCACTTTGAATTCTATCATTCATAGCAACCATTACACCTTTATTTTTTGCTTGCGGATTTGCTGCTAGAGCTACTGCATTGTAAAGATTTTTAGGACCATCTGCACTAATAGCGGTTGATGGACGCATTGCACCTACTAAAACAACAGGCTTATCACTTTTCACGGTTAAATTTAAAAAATATGCAGTTTCTTCCATAGTATCAGTTCCATGAGTAATTACAACTCCATCTACATCAGATTTTAAAAGCCTATTAACTTCTTTAGCAAGTTTTAGCCAAATTTCATTTGTCATATCCTTGCTATCAATATTTGCGATTTGATCTCCACTAATTACTGCCAAATCTTGAATTTGAGGCACTGCTTTAATCAAAGTATCAACTCCTAAAACTCCTGCTGTGTAACCAGTAGTAGCAATAGAACTATCAATAGAACCAGCAATGGTTCCACCTGTAGCTAAAATCGCAACTTTTGGTTTTGCTTCCAAAATTCCTGCTCCTAAACTTAGTGCCATAGCTGCACACATTAACATTTTTTTCATATTAGTCCTTTCATTGGAAATGATAAAGATTATAATGCAACTATGTTTAAATAAAAATAAATTATTAATAATTTACAAAATTAGTAAATATTTAGTTTAAAGCCATAATTTTGCAATTTTTTTTAAATTTTTTACATCACTCGATGCATAAAATTTTACACTAGCTTCTTCTTGGATTGACATTAATTTAAATTCTTGCTGCAATTGCAAAGCTATAGCTTCACCTGAATGAATTAATTTTGTATTTTCTCCAAAATATTCTCCTAAAGAGTCTGCAATTAAAGGGAAATGCGTACAAGCTAAAATTAAAGCATCAGGGTTAAAATCAAGATCGTTAAAATAATACTCAAAAGCAGAATTTAAAAAAGATCCTTTAAATATACCTTCCTCAACCATAGGTACAAATAATCCTGTTGCTTTTTCTTCTACTTGTAAAAAATCTTCTTTTAATAAGGCTTGTTTATAAGCATGGGAATCAACCGTAGCTTTTGTAGCAATAACCAAAATTTTAGAGTTTTTATTTTTTAAAGTATTTTTTACAGCTAAAACTCCTGCTTCTATAACCCCAAGGACAGGAAAAGGTGCTTGTTTTTTTAAAATTTCTAAAGCATATGCACTAACTGTATTGCATGCTATAATAAGCATATCTACTTTTTTTTCTTTGAAAAAATCTAAAGCTTCTAGGGAAAATTTTATAATAGTCTCTTTATCCTTAACCCCATAAGGAACCCTTGCAGTATCCCCATAATAAATATATTCTTTAAAAAGCTTTGCATGAAGTAAAGATTTTAAAACACTAAGCCCACCTACACCGCTATCAAAAACGCCTAGTCTCATTTAAAATCCTTTTATCAAAAGGAAGAAAGTAGAAAATCTACTTTCTTATAAACCTACTGCACTTAAAGTTTGGTATTTGTTCATATAAATTTGAGCTTCGATTTTTCTCATTGTATCAAGTGCTACTTGAACTACAATCAAAACAGAAGTTCCACCAAAATAAAAAGGCACACCAAACATTTTAACAATAAGCCATGGTAATGTAGCCACAAGCCCTAAATAAATCGAGCCTGAAAGAGTAAGTCTTGACGCTACTTCATTAAGATAATTTGCAGTTCCCTCACCTGGTCTAATACCAGGTATAAAACCACCTTGTCTTTTTAAATTTTCGGCTATATCTTTTGCATTAAATACAATTGATGCATAAAAATACGCAAAGAAAATAACAAGTAAAAAAGTTAAAAGATGAAAGAAAAACCCATTTGGATTTAAAAAATCATAAATTTTTAACACATACTCATTTGTACTTGTTTGCAAAATAGTACTTGGAAACATCAAAATAGCACTTGCAAAAATAGGAGGAATTACTCCGCTTAAATTAATCTTAATAGGTATGTAATTCATAATACGCTTATTTTGATTTTGCATAATTACTTTTCTTGAATAAGAAATAGGAATTCTTCTTTCTCCAAGCTCTACCACTATAATAGCCCAAATAGTAAGTAAAATTACAACTAAAATGGCAATGATAGTCAAGAAATTCATCTCACCTGTATTTACCAAATTTACTGTTCCACTTATCGCACTCGGAATTGTAGAAACAATACCACCAAAAATAATTAACGAAATACCATTTCCTATACCGCGTTGAGTGATTTGCTCACCTATCCACATTAAAAGCATAGTTCCAGCAAGCATAGAAACAGCAGAAAGTGCAATAAAAGTATTCATATCAATCATAATTGCAGATTGTCCAGCTTTTCCATGAAGACTTTGTAATCCTATAGAAACGCCTATACTTTGTATCAAAGTAATTACTATAGTAGCATAACGAATGATTTGCATATATTTTTGCATACCATCGCGTTCTTTTTTCATTTTGCCTATATTAGGAAAAGTTGCCGCTAAAAGCTCCATAATAATCGAAGCAGTAATATAAGGCATAATGCCTAGAGAGATGATACTGAGTCTTTCAGCAGCACCTCCACTAAACATATTAAACAAGCCTAATGCATTAGATGCATTAGAATCAAAAAATTCCTTGATAACACTGACATTAACCCCCGGAACTGGAACATAAGCTAATATTCTATAAGCAAATAAAAAAGCTAATGTGATGAGAATTTTATTTGTCAATGTTTTATTCATTATTTTTGTCCGCTAAAAGTAATCTTCTCATCTTTAATTTTACTAGCAAGATTTTTAGCACTTGCCCCAATGAGCTTAATTTTATTTATATTTTTTGAAAGCTTATGAACACTATTGATAGTTTCAAATGTAATCTCACTAAGCTCTTTGATAGCTGTGATTTTTTCAACATTAATCACATAAGGTTTTTCAAATTTAGAAGTAAAACCTACTTTTGGTAATCTTCTTTGAAGCGGTTGCTGACCTCCTTCAAAACCTCTTTTTTCATTATAACCTTTTCTAGCAGTTTGTCCTTTTCCACCTTTAGTAGAAGTTTTACCCATACCACTACCTTGACCACGACCTATTCTTTTAGTCTTGTGTGTTGAACCTGGTGCTTTTGTTAAATTCATATTCTTATCCTTTAAGCATTGTAAGTGCTTTGATAGTAGCACGCACAACATTTGCTGAATTATTTGAACCTAAAGATTTAGTTAAAATATCTTTAATACCTGCAAGCTCTACTATAGGACGCGTTGAACCACCTGCGATAACTCCAGTACCTTCACTTGCTGGTTTAAGTAAAATTCTACTTGCATTATATTTTACTTCCACATCATGAGGTATAGTTGAACCTTTTGTTTTAACTTCAACGATATTTTTAAAAGCATCATCAACTGCTTTTCTTATAGCATCTGGAACTTCTTTAGCTTTTCCATATCCTACACCAACTAAACCTTTTCTATTTCCAACAATAACTAAAGCAGTAAATCTAAATCTTCTACCACCTTTTACAACCTTAGTAACCCTGCCGATATCGACGATTACTTCTTCAAATTCTTCTCTATTATATTTTTCCATCGATCTTCCTTTTGGGTTATAGTTTGATTCCATTTTCTCTAAGTGCTTGCGCTAAAGTCGCAATCACACCATGGTATAAATAACCATTTCTATCAAACACTGCTTCTTCTATATTTTTAGCTTTTAAAACTTTTGCAAATTCAGCTGCTATTTTTTTAGCACCTTCTTTATTTGCTTTAACACCAATTTTTCTTCCATCAACTGCTGCTAAAGTTACCGCTTTAACATCATCGATAGCTTGGATATATAAAGTTCTATTTGATTTAAAAACAGAAACTCTTGGAAGAGCTTGTGTTCCTGAAATTTTTGCTCTAATTCTTTTTTTTCTTTTTATTCTTAAAGATATTTTTCTTTTTAATACATTTGCTCTCATATTCTATCCTTACTTCTTAGATGTTTTACCAGCTTTGCGGATAATACGCTCTGTAGAATATTTAACACCTTTTCCTTTATAAGGTTCAGGTGGTCTAAATTCACGAATTTGAGCAGCAACTTGACCTACAACTTGTTTATCACTACCTTTAATAATGATATTATTTTTATCAACAACTATTTCTATACCTTCTGGAATAGCATAGTTGATAGGATGAGAAAAACCTAAAGCAAGTTCAAGAACTTTACCTTTTAGTGCAGCTTTATAACCAACACCATTGATTTCTAAAGTTTTACTAAAACCTTCAGTTAAACCGATAACAATATTTTGAGTTAAAGCTCTATATGTTCCCCAATAAGCTCTACTTTGTCTATCTTCACCTTTAGGAGAAAAAAGAATTTGTCCTTCTTTAATCTCAACATTAACATTTGCTTTTGTATCAAGCTCTTTTGCTAAATTTCCTTTTTTAAATTTTAGCAAATTACCTTCTAATTTTACTTCTACTCCATTTGGAATAGCAACTGGTTGTTTACCTATACGAGACATTCATTTTTCCTTTTTATTTGTCTACGATATGACTACTTTATAAGAATGGATACCGAATACCATAAAAAGTAGAAACTCTTACCAAATGGTACATAAAACTTCGCCACCAACTCCTGCTTTATAAGCTTCATCGTTGGCCAAAACACCTTTTGAAGTGCTTACCACAATAGTACCATAACCATTTTTAAATCTTTTGATCTCTTCTTTACCTTTATAAACACGACGACCAGGCTTAGAAATGCGCTTAACTTCGTTAATCACACTTTTACCTTTTTCATCATATTTTAAAACTACATTGATGAATTTCTTTTTATTTTCTTCAATAACATTAAAACTCTCAATATAGCCTTTAGTTTGGAAAATTCCAAGCAAAGCTTCGATAACTTTAGAATGCAAAAGTTGAGTAGTTTCTAGCCTTCTCATTCCTGCATTTCTAATTCTTGTTAGTGAATCTGAAATTAAATCATTTATCATGGTTCTTTCCTCTTACCAACTTGCTTTTTTAAGACCAGGAATTAAACCTTCATTTGCCATTTTTCTAAGACAAACTCTACAAATTCCAAAATCTCTATAAACTGAATGTGGTCTTCCACAAATTTGGCATCTAGTATACCCTCTAACACTAAATTTAGGTTTGCGGGCAGCTTTTGCAATCATTGATTTTTTAGCCATATTACTTTCCTTTTGCAAATGGCACACCAAATAATTCTAATAATTTTTGTGCCTCTTTATCTGATTTTGCTGTTGTTACGATAGAAATGTTCATACCATGAGTTCTTAAAATTTTATCATATTCAACTTCTGGGAACATTAACTGCTCATCTAAACCGAAATTATAATTTCCTCTTCCATCAAATCCATCTTTTGGAAGACCTCTAAAATCTTTAACTCTTGGTAAAGCTATGGTTATAAGTTTATCTAAGAAAGCATACATATTGTTTTTTCTTAAAGTTACCATAACTCCAACCGGAAAGCCTTCTCTTACTTTAAAACCAGCAACTGATTTTTTAGCTTTTGTAATAACTGCTTTTTGTCCAGCAATTAAAGAAATAGTATCTGCAACATTTTGCAATACTTTTTGATCTTTAGCCATTTCACCAGCTCCAACACTTATAACAACTTTTTCTATAAAAGGTATAAGCATAGGATTTTTAATATCAAATTCTTTTACTAAAGCAGCTTTGATGCTTTGATCGTATTTTTCTTTCAATCTCATCATCTTATTCTCCTGCCTTTGCTACATTTGAAACATCCATTGGCATTTCTTTATTGATAAAACCACCATTTGGATTTTTATCACTTGGCTTAACAGCTTTTTTAGCAATTTTACAACCCTCAACAATTACTTTATTTGTTTTAGGAAATACTGCTAAAACTTTACCTGTTTTACCTTTGTCATCACCTGCGATAACTTTTACCATATCATTCTTTTTAATTTTTAATTTCATTACAACACCTCCGGTGCTAGTGAAACAATTTTCATAAAGCCACCATATCTTACTTCACGACCTACTGGTCCAAAAATACGCGTTCCGATAGGCTCTCTTTTAGCATCAAGAATAACTGCTGCATTTTCATCAAAACGAATCAAAGAACCATTATCTCTATGAATTTCTTTTTTAGTTCTAACAATAACCGCTTTTACTACTTGACCTTTTTTTACTTTACCATTTGGTAAAGCTTTTTTTACAGATGCAACAATTACATCACCTACGGTAGCATATCTTCTTTTACTACCACCTAAAACCTTAATACACATTAATTCTTTTGCACCGCTATTATCAGCAACTGCAAGCCTAGTAAAACTTTGAATCATTACTCAACTCCTGCTGATACTATAGTTTTTAAACGAAATGATTTTCTCTTAGAAAGTGGTCTGCATTCAATAGCAACTACAGTATTTCCCACTTTAAGTTCATTTCTTTCATCATGAATTAAATATTTTTTAAAGCGTTTTACGATTTTTCTATATTTTGGGTGAACCACTTTTCTTTCAACCAAAATGGTTGCTGTTTTATCTCCAGCAATTTGAACAACAACGCCTTGAATTTCTCTTTTGAATGCCATTTTCTATCCTTATTTTAAAGCACTAATTGCAGTATTGATTCTAGCAATGTCTTTTTTAACTTCGCTAATTTCTTTAGGATTAGTTAGCTGCATTGTTTTTAGCTTTTGTCTTAAAGTAAATAAAAGCACCTTTTTTTCTTTTAGCATTGTTGCAAGCTCACCTGCTGTTTTATCTTTAATCTCAGTATATTTCATTTTGGCTCTCTCTTGTAACAAACTTAGTTTTAAATGGCAATTTATGCATAGCTAAAGTTAAAGCTTGTCTTGCCATCTCTTCATTAACCCCTGCCATTTCATAAATAATACGACCTGGTTTAATATTCATTACCCATTCTTCAACTGCACCTTTACCTTTACCCATACGAGTTTCTAAAGGTTTTTTGGTTAAAGGTTTATCAGGGAAAACTCTAATCCAAGTTTTACCTTGTCTTTTTACAAAACGAGTTAAAGCAATACGAGCTGCTTCGATTTGACGAGAGTTAATACGACCAGCTTCAGTTGCTTTTAAAGCAAATTCACCAAAAGTAAATTCAGTTCCTCTGTTGGCATAACCTCTATTACGCCCTTTCATCATTTTACGATATTTTGTTCTTTTTGGCATTAACATGATTATTTACCTCTTCTTGCTCTTCTAGTTTTTTTAGCTGGAGCGTTTTCTTCGGTTTTTTCAGGTTGAACACCTTTTTGTAAAACTTCACCTTTGAAGATCCACACTTTAATACCTATATTTCCATAAGTAGTATGAGCTTCAGCAAAACCATAATCGATTTTTGCTCTTAAAGTATGAAGTGGAACACGACCTTCTAGATACCATTCTGTTCTTGCCATTTCAGCACCACCTAAACGGCCTGAAACTGAAACTTTAATCCCTTTAGCACCTGCTTTTTGCGCCCCTTGAATTACTTTTTTCATTGCTCTTCTAAAAGCAATTCTTTTTTCAAGTTGAGTAGCAACACTTTCAGCTGCAAGTTGAGCTGAAGCACCTGCTTTTCTTTCTTCTTTGATGTTGATATTAATTTCTTTTTTAATTAAATCTTGAAGTTCTTTTCTTAGAACATCAACATCACTACCTTTTTTACCAATAATAATTCCCGGTCTTGCAGCTACAACAGTAACACGAAGTTTTTTAGCTGTTCTTTCTACAAGAATTTGGCTAATTCCAGCATAATAAAGTTTTCTTTTTAAGAAAGTTCTGATTTTATAATCTTCACCAATATTTTCTGCTAAATTAGCTTTTGTAGGAAACCATCTTGATTCCCAGTTTCTATTAATTCCTAGTCTTAAACCAATCGGATTTACTTTTTGTCCCATATTAGCTTTCCTTTTTCACTGATGCTTTTTTAGCTTTTGTAGTTTTTTCAGCACTTGCTTCTACTTTACTAACTTCTACCAAAATGTGTGAAGTTGGCTTTCTAATACGACTAGCACTTCCCCTAGCTCTTGGTCTAAATCTTTTTAAAACCGCACCAGCATCAATACGACAACTTGAAACAACAACTTCATTTGCTTCAAATCCGCCATTTGCCACAGCACTTGAAATAGCATTTGCTATAAATTTAGCGCCTTTGTTTGGCATAAATTTTAAACTAGCTAATGCAAGCTCTGCATTCATACCTTGAACTTCCCTAGCAATCAATCTCGCTTTAGTTGGAGATAATCTTATGAATTTAATTAATGCTCTACTCATAAATCTCCCTTACTTACCTATTTTTTTCTGAACAGAGCCTTTATGACCCTTAAATGTTCTAGTAGGTGCAAATTCACCTAATTTATAACCTATATGATTTTCAGTAATATATACTGGGATAAAGCTTTTTCCATTATGAACATTAAAAGTTAAACCTATCATATCAGGTATAATAGTGCTGCGTCTTGACCAAGTTTTAATTGGCTTACCATCGTTAGCTTTTTTAGCAGCGATGACTTTTTTCATTACATGGTCATCAACAAAAGGACCTTTTTTTAGTGACCTAGCCATCTTACTTTCCTTTTCTTCTTGAAATTATTAGCTTATCGCTAGCTTTTTTACGGCGAGTTTTAGCACCTTTAGTTGGTTTACCCCATGGAGTAACTGGATGACGGCCTGAATTTTTCTTACCTTCACCCCCACCGTGCGGGTGATCAACTGGGTTCATCGCAGAACCTCTTGTTTGAGGACGAATACCTCTATGGCGATTTCTGCCAGCTTTACCAATAGTCACATTTGACCATTCTTCATTACCAACTTCACCGATACTTGCCATACATTCAGCTAAAACTTGTCTCATTTCACCACTTGCAAGTCTTAAAATAACATACTTTTCTTCTTTACCCATTAATTGAGCATAAGCACCTGCTGAACGGATCATTTGACCGCCTTTACCTGGCTTTAACTCGATATTGTGTACGATAGTACCCACTGGGATGTTTCTTAATTTCATTGCATTACCTGGTTTAATGTCAAGTCCGCTTTCAGCAGCACAAACAACATCACCAACACTTAAACCTTTTGGTTGTAAGATGTATCTTTTTTCACCATCTCTATAAGAGATTAATGCAATACGACAATTTCTGTATGGATCGTACTCGATTGCTTCAACTTTACCTTCAATACCAAATTTTCTTCTTTTAAAATCTATAATTCTGTAAAGTTTTTTAGCACCTGCTTCTTTATGACGGCTTGTGATTCTACCATTATTGTTACGACCTGCATGAGCTGGAAGTTTTACAAGTAATGAACGCACACTAGCTTTTGCTGTGATATCATCAGAGCTTACACCTGTGATGTATCTTCTACTTGGAGTATATGGTTTATAAGTTTTAATTGCCATCTTATGCCTCCGAACTTTCTAAGCTCACACCTTCTGGTAGCTTAACATAGAATTTTTTAAAGCTATTTCTTTGACCTTCACGACCTCTAAAACGCTTTACTTTTCCATCCATTTTTAAAGAATTAATTCTTACTGGAGTTACACCAAAATATTCTCTTAAAACTTCTTTTAGACCATTTTTAGTCATTTTTGGAGAAGTTTGAATCACTACAACACCTTGCTCTTGAAGGTTTAAGCTTTTTTCAGTGTAAAGTATTGTTTTTATATCAGTAATATCTGCCATTTTAACCCTCTTTTACGATAGATTCAAGCGCTGCTTTTTCAATGATAACAGCATTAAATACAGATACTAAATAAGCATTTACTTCGCTAATATCAACTACATAGCAATTTGCTAAGTTTCTAAAAGCAAGAAGTGTTTTTTCATCTAGTAAATCTTTTACAATTAAAGCATCTTTTAAACCAAGCTTTTTAATAACTGCATTTGCATCTTTTGTTTTACCGCTTTCAATGCTTAAACTATCTACTGAGAATAATGCATTGTTTTGTGCTTTATCAGCCAATGCTCTTTCAAGCGCTAAGCGTTTTTGTTTTTTATTAACTTTTTGAAAATAGTTACGATTGTTTGTAGGACCAAATGCTACAGCACCACCAACCCAAACATTCGTTCTTGTTGAACCTGCTCTTGCACCACCACGACCTTTTTGTCTCCATGGTTTTTTACCACCACCGCTTACATCGCTTCTACCTTTAGTATGAGCTGTGTTTGCTCTAAGGCTAGCAAGATAAGATTTTACATATAAATAAAGGTTGTGAGGATTAACTTCTGCATATTTTGCTGGAAGATCGAGTTCACTAGCTTTTTCAAATTTATCATTTAAAACAGTTACTTTACTCATTTTGCAATCCTTATTTTACCCATAGCACCATTATGTCCTGGAACCGCACCTTTTACAACCAAAATTCCATTTTCTTCATCAAATGATACTACTTCATTTTTCACAGTAACTTTTACATTACCATAGTGTCCTGCCATTTTCATACCTGGTTGAACACGACCTGGCCATTCGCGGTTACCAATCGATCCGTGTCTTCTGTGGAATCTTGAACCATGACTTGCAGGACCACCAGCAAAACCATGTCTTTTAACAACACCACTATAACCTCTACCTTTAGAATTAAAACTTACTTTTAAAATTGAAGCTTCTTTTAAAGGATTAAGATCAATATCACCTGCTTGTGTATTTGCTACTTCTAAAGAAGCAAATCTATTAAATTCTGCTGAAAGATTGTATTTTTTTTGCTGACCAGCAATACATTTATTATTTGTTTTGCCTTTTACATAAGCAACTAAAGCTTTCCCATTTTCTACTTCACATACTTTAGTTTGAACAAGTTTAAGTAAGGTTACAGGAATGCTTGGTGTGCTAATTGTTCTACTCATACCAATTTTTTCTACAATGTATTCCATATTCTATCCTTATTTACCCATAGCTCTTACTTCAACATTGACTTCAGGAGCCAAGTCAAGCTTAGTGAGTGAATCTACTGTATCTGGAGTAGCTGCTACTATATCAAGCATACGAGCATGAATTCTCATCTCAAATTGTTCGCGTGAATCTTTGTTGATATGTGGAGATTTCAAAACTGTATATCTTTTGATTTTTGTAGGCATCGGCACTGGACCTCTAATGTCAGCACCTGTTCTTTTAACAGCTTCTACAATTGCTGCAACTGTGCGATCTAGAACTCTGTGGTCATAAGCTTTTAGCTTAAGCCTGATTCTTTCCATATTTTTTCCTTTGTAAAGAACTCGTTAGATACAAAAATCTAACCACCATATAAAATGATGTTGAGATTATATAAAAAGAGCTTTTGATATGTCAAGATTTTTATATATTTTTTTAAATTATTTTCCTTTTTAAAAGGATAAAATTAAGTTTTATTATATTTGTTTATATTTTTTATATATTAAGAAAATCTAAGAAAAAATATAGTATTATTTCAAAAATTTAAGGGGCATTAGCTCAGCTGGGAGAGCACAACGCTGGCAGCGTTGGGGTCAGCGGTTCGAACCCGCTATGCTCCACCAAATACTAAAGAAAATTATGAAATCTCTACAATTTTTTTATGATAATTATCCAAAAATTCAAAAATTTAATGAAAGAAAACTTCAAATTCAAACTCATAAAAACATCATTATAAAAGGTGGTTTTGCAAGTGGTAAAAAAAATTTTATTTTAAATTTTTTATCTTTATATAAAAGTGAAAATATTCTTTTTATTGATTGTGATGATTTAAGATTTAACATTAATGACTTAACTTATTTAAATTCTTTTTTAACTTACAATCTACAAATTAAATTTCTAATACTTTGTAATTTTAACTATGGATTTGATTTTAATAGTTTAAAACATTTAAATTTACAAATCATACTAAGTACATATAATTCGAATTTACATTTAGATCATTTTGAAGAAATTCATCTTGATTATTTAGATTTTGAAGAATTTTTGAGCTTAAATAAAAAATACATAGATACTAAAACCATGATGAGTTATTTTTTACATATGGGTCGTAATATTATCTTAAATCACAATTTAAACACGGGTTCATCTTATCTAAAAAGCTTTTATAGCTCCTTAGAACTTAATATACTCAAACAAATCTCCCTAGAGCTAGGAAATGAATTTAGCGTTAATGAATTATTTAAAATTTTAAAAAAAACCATCAAAATTTCTAAAGATACTTTATATAAAAGTATAGAAAATTTAGAAGCAAACTATACTTTGTATTTTGTAAAAAATTATGAAAAAAATCTAAAAAAAGTGTATTTTTGGGATTTTTCTTTGAAGAATTCTCTTAGTGTGCAAAAGGATTTTAGTGCTTTATTTGAAAATTTGGTTTTAAGTGAGCTGTTTAAATTCAAGCAAGAAATTTTTTACACTAAGCATTTTGATTTTTACTTACCGAGCTTTAAAAATGCATTTTTATGCTCACCTTTCAAAGATAAAGACTTGCTAACATTAAAAGTAAAAAAAATTCTTAGCAAAAATCAGCTTCCACTTTCAACCATTTACATCATCACACTTTCACAAAGAGATGAATTTTTTATAGAAGGAATTCGCGTGATGATTTTACCTTTTGATGAATGGGCTTTAGGAAATTAATCTAATTTATCAAGCTCATGTTGATTGATAATAGAAATAATAAGTTTAGTGTAATTACTTTTAATTTCTGAATATTTTTCTAAATGATTTGCCGCTTCTTTACCATCAAGTTTTTCATTTTGACTTATAGTATCCCATCTCCAAATTCTAAATTCTTTATAAGCATCATGGCGGTTTAGATTAAGCACATAAGAATCTACACTTTCTTGCAAAGTATCAAATATACGAATTTTATGGGTTTTACCTTCACTTCTTTCTTTAGGAATTAAACCTTTTTCACCCCAAGTCCATTCACCAAACAAATTATTTGCCTCTTTTGCAAAGCGGCTTGTACCAGTTGCACTTTCTATAATAGCTTGAGCTATGGCTAAAGATTTTGGAACTTTTTGAATGCGTGTTTGATATTCTTTTAAATCATATAAATTTTTAATGCGATATTTTTCTTTTAAAAACCATAATTTTTCCATAGCCTTAGAATTTAAATTTCTAAAATTCTTTTTTATAGCTTCCTTGAAAAAAGACTCTACGAATTTCCTTTCTGCTTCTACCTCTTTAAAGGAGATATCTAGTAAAGAGTTGATTTTTTGTATGAAAACTTCGCGTTTTTCTTTTATACTTAAAGCATAATAACTCTCATCAAAACCCGCTATAAAATCCGCTTTCACGAATAAAATACTACTAAGTAAAATTATAATCAGCTTCAAAACAGCACTTTACCTTTCCTCTAAAAAATATCTGTTCATCTTCTAATCTAAAATACAAATTTTCATTACTTTTTGGCTTAACCAAAATATCATTTTTTACTTTTTGCTTTAAATAAGCAAGATAAAAACAAGCTCCCATACCTGTTCCGCAAGCTAAAGTTTCATCTTCTACCCCACGCTCAAAAGTTCTAACTTTTATAAATTCATCATTTACTATTTTTACAAAATTAATATTTGCATTGTATCTTTTACGCATATATTTGCATAATTCTAAATCAAACTCATCTAAAGACTCTACAAAAGTAACCAAATGTGGAACTCCTGTATTACAACCTTGCCAAGTTCTGTTTTTATATTCAAAAGGCTCTTTAACATCTTTTACACTACTTAATTTAATTTCAACCATATCATCATCAACAAAAGATTTTATAAGCCCCGCACCTGTTAAAAAATTTAAATATTGCGATTTTTTAAGGTAATGGTGTGCAAAATGTGCCGCGGCCCTAGCTCCATTGCCACACATATTTGCCTTGCTTCCATCACAATTATAAAATTCCCATTCAAAATCAAATCTATTATGAGGCACTATAACTATAAGTCCATCAGCACCTATACCCTCATAACGATTACAAAGAATTTTAGCTATTTCACTGCGTTCTTTTTTTTCCTTATCTGCAAAAACCACAAAATCATTTCCACTTGCACAATACTTATAAAATTTCATCACACGCCTTTAGAGTGTATTTTAAAAACTTTAGCACATTTTTTTCAAATATTTCATAACTAGAATCATTTTTTATCACAAAATCAGCCTTTTTAAGCTTTTCTTCTATATCAAGTTGCAAATTTATCCTTTTTAATGCTTCATTTTTATCTAAACCATCTCTTTGCATAAGTCTTTGAAGTAAAAGTTCCTTTGGAGTATAAATCAAAATGCTTTTACCTAAATTTTGATAATGATTATTTTCAAAAAATAAAGGCAATTCTATAAAAAAAGCTTTATTTTTTTTCTCTAAAATTTGGGTATTTTGTAAAATTTTTTCTTTGATTTTAGGATGTAAAAAATCTTCTAACTTTTTTTTAGCGTTTAAATCATTAAATACAATAGCGCCAAGTTTTTTTCTATCTATCTTTCCTGCTATGATTAAATCATTATTATTAAAAAGCTTCACTATAGAATCTGCATTTTTATCCAAAAGCTCGTGAGCTATTGTGTCAGCACTTAAAGTATCAAAACCTAAATTTTGAACTATTTTTATAAAGCTTGACTTTCCACCTGCTATACTTGAAGTAATAAAATAAGCATCTTGCATAATTTAGCCTTAATTATTTTTAGTTAAAATACCTTTTAAATTCTTAAAGGAAGATAAATGAATATAAGCTACGAAGATGCGGGAGTAAGTATAGATAATGGCAATGCTTTTGTAGAAGCAATCAAACCCTTAGTAAAAGAAACTTTTAATAACAATGTTTTAGGTGGCATAGGATCATTTTCGGGTGCTTTTGCTATACCGAGTGGTTTTAAAAATCCAGTAATGCTAGCAGCAACTGATGGAGTAGGGACAAAACTACGCCTTGCTATTGATAGTCAAAAATTTGATACTATAGGTGAAGATTTGGTAGCAATGTGTGTGAATGATTTAATTTGTAATTTTGCTACGCCTTTGTTTTTCTTAGATTATTATGCAACTGCAAAATTAGATGTAGAAGTAGCTAAAAAAGTTGTAGCAGGTATTGCAAATGGTTGCAAAAAAGCAAATTGTGCCCTAATAGGTGGGGAAACTGCTGAAATGCCTGGAATGTATCATAACAATGATTTTGATTTAGCTGGTTTTTCAGTAGGTATGGCTGAAAAAGATGAAATCGATAGAAGAACTTTCGTAAAAAATGGAGATATCTTACTAGCCCTACCTAGTAGCGGACTGCATTCTAATGGCTACTCTTTAGCTAGAAAAGTATTATTTGAAACACAAAAGCTTAAGTTTGATGATAAAATAGATGGTAAAAATTTAATCGATATCTTACTTGAGCCTACAAGAATTTATGTTAAAGACTTTTTAAAATTAAAACCTTTTATTAGTGCTTTAGCTCACATTACAGGCGGTGGATTAGTAGAAAATTTACCTAGAGTTTTCCCAAGAGGAATAGGTGCTATCATTAGAAAACACCATTTAAAAACTCCTGAAATTTTTTATCATATAGGTCAAAGTGTAGAAGAAGCTGAAATGTATAGAAGTTTTAATATGGGCGTGGGTTTGGTTATGGTAGTAGATCCATCTAATGTAAGTAAAGTTTTAGAAAATTCAGATGCGTTTGTAATAGGAGAAGTTGTATTAAATGAAGGAATAATATTGGAGTAATTTATTTCTTCATTTAATTTGTTACTTTTAACAATCTCAATTTGTTATATCTAAGAAATCAAAATAAAAATCAATTTACCACCACTAAAAACAAATTATAAAATTTTCCAAACCTTAAATTCAAGTAGTGATTATACTTTTAAATACAATGGTTTTGAAAAAACACTAAAAATTCAAAAATTAAACAATGCCTATGCATTATTTTTTTTCACTCAAGATTGTGGTGTATGTAAAATGCAAATTCCTATACTAAATGAACTTTTCATAGCCCCCAGTGGTGCTCTTAAAAAAAGCACACTTAAAGCTATAGTTGTAGCATTTTGTAAATTTGTAAGTTCATAAGCTAATGCTACATAAAACTCCACTCCCACTAAAGCTAGCATAGCACTATTACTCCAGTTATTAGATAAAATATGTAAGATATTTCCCATAGTAGAACTTTTTTTCTTTTTCAGAGCATTTTTTTCAAACTCATTTTCATAATAATGCTTTGCTCTTAAAGGATTAAGGATTAGCTCTTTATGACCTTGTAAAATGTTTTGATAGTTTTTTTGCAAGGCATCATCATTTTCCCTAGCATTTTTAAAATAAAAATACACCTTACTCATCAAAAAATTATCCACTAAAAAAACACACACTATCCACACCAAGCACAAAAAGAAAATTTCTAAAGAAAGATAAGCTATATAAGTACTTACACAAATAATTAAAACACTTGATTGTATAAACTCAGGCAATCTTAAAAGTCCAAAAGAAATGCTACGCACATCATTATTTAAAGAAGCTAAAATCTTTGCCTTAGTAGTGTTTAAAATACTCAAAACACTTGTGTCTAAAATTTGTTTTACAACTCTTCTTTGCATTTTAAAAATAAAGCTTTGACCAAAAGCACTTAAAGCAATTTCCACAAAAGAAGAACTTGCAAAAAATACAAGCAAAAGCAATACAAAATATAAAATAATATTAGAATTTTCAAGATTAACTTTTAATAAAAATTCATTAATAAAAACTAAAGTTAATACACCTAATACACTTGTAAAAATACTAAAAAGTAAAAAAAGAATGATTTTAAATTTATTTTCTTTAAATAAAATTAGTAAAAATCCCACACACCCACCATTTTACCTCCCTAGAGCTTGCTTAACTTAACGAGTTTGCTTAATAAGGAGTTTATGTTTTTCACAAAAAGCTTTTAGGCTATTGTAGCTTAATCATTCTCTATTTATTATAAAGAATGATTGTTTTGTTACTTATAATTTGTTTTAAGCAAACTCTAGGCAAATAAAATCACACTAGCTAAATAGCTAGTGTGTATATTACCACCATAAACCTAGTTTTAAAAACATAGTATGAGAGGTAGTATTATCAAATGTAAATGCTCCTGCATAATTTAGTGATAAATCAGCATTATTAGCTATATTATAAGAAAGTCCTAATTGACCAAAGCCATAATACTTAGAAGTTTGTACTTCTGTAGTAAAATGATTAGCACCTAATCTTAAATTACCTTTAGCATCTTCATAAAGATTTACTATAGCACCTATAGTTACATTTGATCTTAATTTATCACTCCAAGGTTTATACCATTTTAAAGCAGCACTTGCATCTATAAAGTTAAATTGTTCTGCTAAATAATGCTCTCTTAGACCATCTATATGTTTTAAGCTAAAGTTTTTATTACTCATACCATAATAACTCAAACCAATTTCAGGAGTTATTCTAGCTATTTCTAAGGTATTATAATAATTAGCACCTACTTTTACATCTATCCCATAACCATAAGTTTGAGTATCACTTTCTATAGTAGCAGGTATATTTTTATAAGTTTTTTCTATATCTGTTGTAGTATAATCAAATCTTGTACTAGCACTAATATAGTATTGATCTATACCATCTCTTGCTAATACTCCATAATAAGTTAAACCACCATAATAAGTTTTATCATCAAATTTTAATCTTTGAGTGGCTTGTTCTTTAGAAGCATCTTCATAACCTAAATAAAAACCTATAGTACCATAATCATTTGGTAATTCTCTTAAAGAACCACCTATTAAACCTGTAGTATTAGCACTTAATTGTCCTACACTATTTCCTATCTTAATAGATGAATGATTATAATAAGGAATTAAGAAAGAATGGTTTTTTGCATTTGGATTTTTATTTGGTATAAATATATCTTCTAATTCAGCTAATAAATCAGCATCATTACCATAAGCTTCACCTTTTTTAGATAATTCCATATCTAATACTTGAGAAAATTCTGTTTGGAAGTTTTTAGCTGTAGTATCTCTTAATATATTAGAAATATTTATATTTCTTAATCTAGCTGAATATACCATAGATTTAGCTAGAGTTTTACCACTTAATTCTGATACATTAACATTAGCTATATATCGACCTTCACCTAAACCTAAAAAGTCATAAATTCCTGATAAGCTATGTATGTTATTAGCATTTACACCTGCATTATTGTTTATTTTATCACCTATTACTTTACCATTTTCATCAATAAAGAAAGTATTGCCTTCATAGATTGTATTTAATTTTAAATTGCTTGTATTTACATAGATTTTATCTGCACTAATACCACCTATATTATTTCCACCTACTATAATGGCATTTTCTAATCTATTTGCTATATCTTCTTGAGTAGTTCCTTTGTATTCTAAATCATTAAAATACCAACCATCTATACTAACTTTACCATTGTCATTGTTTTCTATATGGTAGCCATTGTTATTTTTACCTATAAAGCCTCCATGCCAAGAAGCTTGAGTAGAACCATTTCCAGAATGAATGTGTCCATTACTAAGGATTAAAGTTCCACTATTGGTAATACCACCATGAATATTACCTGTATTAAATATATCTATATAACCACTATTATTAATACCACCATATATATGAATATCTTTATCAGTATTAGGATTGTTAATATCTCCTGAAGAATTGATAAGTTTTTCTATAGTGCCACTATTATTAATACCATAAGTAATATCTTGAGTAGCTAAAGGACTAGCTTCATTACCTATAATGCCTGTATTTACTATAGTGCCTATAGTGCCTTTTTTTATATCATCTTTAGTTATTTTATTAAAGGTATTATTTATACCTGTTATAGTTCCTGCATTGTTAATAGCAGCTATAGAGCCAGTATTTTCTAAGCCTTGTTCCATAATAGCATTGTTATTATTTATAATAGCTTGCATTTGACTATTGTTTTCAAATTTGCTTAATAAATTACCATTATTATCAAAGGCATTTATAGAACTAGTTTCATCTTTAGTTATTTCCATAGTGCCTTCATTTTTTACTAAATCTACTATGGAATTGTTTTTTAAATCTAAATCAGTTTTAGCATTTTTATTGTTTGTAATAGAGCCTATTTTACTTTCATTATTTAATTTAATACCACCATTACCTATAATGCCTGAATTTTCTATAGAGCCTATAGTACTTTTATCAAGACTTATTCCTTTTTCTATAGTTCCATTATTTAAAATACTATTAATGTGAGATTGTTCTTTTAAGTCTATAGAGCCTTGAATATTTTTTGATTGTTTATAGAGCTAATATAAGATTTATTATTTAAAGATATATTACCACCTATGGTGTTTTTATTATAAACACTTCCATAAATGAAAGATTTATCTAAAGAGATATTACCTTTGATAGTTCCTTCATTAAGTATAGCTGTGCCACTTTCATCATATTTTAGGGCATCTTTTTCTTGTTTTAGGCTAGCTATGGTTGCGCCATTTTTTAGATTGATACTTCCATCAATGCCAGCATTTTTTGTTAGTGTTATACCTATTTTCCCACCTAATAAACTTTCATCTTCTATGTTTATATCAGAGGTGATTTTAGAATTATCTCTAATTCCTATTCCACTAGTACCACCAAATAAACTAGAATTATTTTTTATGCTTATATTTCCAGTTAATTTTGAATTTCCATCTAATAAAATAGCATTGGTACCAGCATTAAATTTAGAATTATCTAAATTAATACTAGAATTTACTTTAGAACTAGTCATTGCTATTCCATCTATTTTAGTTGTAAAAGTAGAATTTTTTATATCAAAAGTATTACCTGTTATCGCTGAATTAAGCATATACAAACCAAAATCGTTTGTAGTTATTTTTGAATTTGCTATATTTATATTTGTATCAGTTTTAGCACCTTGAAATATAACAGCACTATATTTTGTATTAAAAACACCTCCATTTACATTGAGGTTACTTAGTTTCCCTCCTTTATGAATAGCTATACCAAAAGAACCGGATATACGAGAACCTTCATTTATATTTAAAGTTTTTATATGTCCTCCTTGTATATACAATGCAACATAACCACCGCCATTTATAGTCCCACTATTGTTAAAGTTATCTATAGTTACATTACCAAAATTTAAACCAGAACCTTTAGATGAAGTAATTGTTCCACTATTGGTAAAAGTTCCTATATTGGTATTATTTAAATATATTGCTTCTTTAGGACCTGATTGTATTAAACCATTATTAGTAAAATTAGTAATAGTGGTTTTCTTACTACCATTAGCCCAACCCACTATGGCATAACTAGAATTTGAACTACCTATAGTTCCATTATTAGTAAAGTTAGTAATAGTGGCACCATTGTTTCTATTATTACCTATTTCTATAGCATATTGTCCATTGCTACCAGTTATTAAGCCATTATTGCTAATATTTTCTATACTAGCATTAGAACCTATAGTCATACCTTTACCATTAGTTGAATTAATAGTTCCACTATTGGTAAGATTGTTTATAGTGTTGTTACCACTAATATTTACACCATTATTTTTACCAGTTATAGTTCCACTATTATCCAAAGTTTTAATTACATTGTTGCTACCATTAACACTTATACCATTACCTTTACCAGTTATAGTTCCACTATTGGTAAGATTGTTTATAGTATTATTACTACCTTTAATTTCAATTCCATTAAAAGTACCACTATTGATACTTCCACTATTAGTTATAGTAATATTATTATTGTTATTTCCTTCTACACTAATACCATTACCACTTTGATTATTTGTATTTGTAGAATCAATAGTTCCACTATTATTAATATTTACATTAGTAGCACTGCCATTAATTAAAACTCCACTACCATATTTATTATTATTAGTTATACTTCCCTTATCTGTAATGGTTAAAGTTCCACCATTATTACCACTTATAGTTACTCCATTATTTTGAGTGGTTTCTATAGTACAAATTGTTCCACTACAACCACCACCACTAATATCTCTTGATATATTGCTTCTAGCATTAGCAATAGTTATACTACCATTAGAAACTTTATCATTAATAGTTGTAATACTAGCATTAGCACAGGTAGCTAAAAAAGATATAGTTGCTAAAGATAAAAAAGTTTTTTTAGTAAAAGAAAGATTATTATGTGTAATATGTTTGTTTAAAACAAACGAATTAAAAGAATTAGTTAAAGATGAAGTTTGGTTTGATTGAAAATCAATACCCCCCCCCGTGAAATAAGACATATAAACTCCTTAATATTAATAATTCATTAAAACTTGTAAGTTTATAATAATTTTATTTAAATTTACTTTATATAAATAGCAAGCACTATCTTATCCAAGTGACTAAATAATCATATTGTTTTTTATCAACATTTATTAACAAAGTCGTAAGCTTAGCAAGTCTAAATTTTTCCATCATAAAAAGTTCTTTGCTATCTTTTAAAACGATAGTTATTAAATGCTTAGTAACCTTATTCAACCAGATATTTTTATATTTATCATTTGCTGAATGATATCTTCCTATAGCATTCCAACTAAAACCATGTTTTTGAATGATCTCATGAAGTAATCTTGCTGCTATTTCTATATTTACACTTGGTTTTATAATATCTTTTTCATTTATATTGTAACGCTTTAAATGGATAGTATTAATTTGCATTAAGCCATAATCTTTGGTTTGGTTTTTATTCTTTCCTATGATATTATGCTTAAATGTTGCATTTTCTGTTAGCGTAATAGCCTTAAGTAATACTATAGGTATATTGTATTTTTTAGCAGCTGCTTTAAATTCTTTATCATATTTATAAAAATTTTCAGGTATATATGTATCTCCTATAAAAATTTTTGTTTCAAAAGAAAAAGCAATGCTAAAAGAAAAAACAAACAATAATACTTTTTTTATCATTTTACTCCTTTATATCGAATTTAGTCATATAAAAAATTATCTTAAAATTTCTTTGATAGTAAGTTGAGGGGTTATTAATCCTCTAAAGTTATTTTTAGAAATACCCGCAATAAAATCTATACTTTCTCCAATTTGTGGCTCATAGTCAAAGTTAAAAAATAAAGCTTCTAAAATCTTATTTCCTTGAGTTAAAATAAGTTTTATATGATTTTCTTCTTTTCCTAATCTTTTTTTATTTTTCACAAAAAGCTTATCAAATTTAAAATACGGCCTTGGATTTTTATGCCCAAAAGGCTCAAAGAATTCTAAAATTTCCAAAAGCTCAAAATCCACTTCATTTGGATCAATACTACCTAAAACTTCATCTGTATTGTAAAAATCATCTTTAGGAATATTTTTACAGATTTCATTGAGTTTTGTTTTGAACATTTCAAATTTCTCAAGTTCTACCAAAACCCCTGCAGCACCTTTGTGGCCACCATAACTTAAAACATATTCTTTAGCTTGTTCTATTACTTTTAAAATATCAATCTTTCCTACACTTCTAACACTAGCTTTAGCTTTTTGCTCACATTCTGAAAAAACAAAAGCAGGTTTGTTAAAATGCTTTGCCAAACGACTTGCAACTATACCTAAAACCCCCTCATGCCAATTTTGCCCATTGACAATAATCACAGGATTGTTTTCATCAACTTGCTCTAAGCATTGTTTAAAAAGCTCTCTTTCTTCATCTTTGCGATTATTATTATAAGTGATGATTTGCTCTAAATACCCCACAACCTCATCGATATTTTTAGAATGTAAAAATTTGTAAGAAATTATCGCATCATCCATTCTACCGGCACTATTAATCAAAGGTGCAATTAAAAAACTGATATTATCAAGTTCGAATTTATCTTTACCAAAATACTGCTTAATCGCCCGAAACGCTACACGCTTAGAATCATTAATACACTCTATACCTTTTCTAACCAAAGCCCTATTTAAATCTCTAAGCTCCATCATATCTGCAATAATTGCAATGGATAAAAGCTCTATAAATTTACACATATTATAATTAATCTTACATACTTCTTTTATAGCAGCTATCAAATACCAAGCCACTTGAGCGCCACAAATTTCAATATCAGGAAATTCACAATCTTGTTGTTTAGGATTGATGATTGCATAAGCTTTTGGTAAGATAGCTGCTGGCATATGATGATCAGTGATGATTAAGTCAATTCCTTTTTGCAAACAAAGCTCTGCTGCTTCAAATGCTGCTATACCATTATCTACAGTGATGATTAAATCTACTCCATCAAGTTCGTTGATGATTTCTTCATTTAAACCATATCCATCTTTAAAACGATTTGGAATTTTTACCACATAATCATATCCGATATCATCAAAAAATTCAGATAAAATCACACAAGAAATCACTCCATCTACATCATAATCCCCAACAATAGCAAGCTTTTGGTTTTTTTCAATTGCTTCTTTAATACGCAAAGCACCCTTATAGACATCTTTTAAGCAAGATGGCATAGGTAAATCACAAAGCTTTACATGCGTATCGTTGATAAAACGCTGGTGTAAAATTTCTTTTATTTTGGCTTTATTTAACATGATTTTTTAAAGATGCTTTAATAAAAGAAAAAATAGCAGGATTAACCCTGACTAAGCGTGAAGTAAATTCAGGGTGGAACTGAACTGCTAAGAAAAATGGATGATCTTTTAGCTCTATAGCTTCAACCAAACCTTCATTTTCACCGCTTATGATAAGCCCGTTTTTTTCAAACATTTCTTTATATTTTGGATTTGCTTCATAGCGGTGGCGGTGGCGTTCTTTAACACTTTTTTGATTATCATAAACCTTGCTTAAAAGTGTATTTGGCTTAATATGACACTCATAAGCTCCAAGACGCATAGTTCCGCCTAATGGAGTTTTACTTGTTCTAATTTGCTTTTCTCCACTTGCGTCGATAAATTCATCAATCAAAAATATAATAGGATTTTTACAATCTTTATCAAATTCACTTGAATTTGCATCTTCAAGTTTTAAAACATTTCTAGCAAATTCCACTAAAGAAAGCTGCATACCCAAGCAAATTCCTAAAAATGGAATTTTATTCTCTCTTGCATATTTTATAGCTTTGATTTTTCCTTCTACCCCGCGGTATCCAAAACCACCTGCTACTAAAATTCCACTTACATCTTTAAAACTTTCTTCTATATTTGCATTTTCTAGTTTTTCACTATCAATCCATTTTAAATTTACTCTTGCATCAAGTGCTGCACCTGCATGGATAATGGCTTCTGTTAAGCTTTTATAACTTTCTTTTAAATCTACATATTTTCCTACAAAGGCTATGCTAAGCTCATTGCTTGGGGCAATCACTCTTTTAACTAAAGAATCCCATTCATTCATATTTGGCTTTAAATTTTGAAGATCTAATAAATTTGCAATAGAGTTTAAAATATCTTGTTTTAAGAAATTTAGTGGAATTTGATAAATACTAGCTGCATCAACACTTTCTATAACGCAGTTTTTTTCAACTCCACATGAAATTGCAATTTTATCTTTTAACTCTCTATCTAAAGATTTTTCACTTCTACAAATAATCATATCAGGACTAATACCTATACGGCGTAACTCCCCGACACTATGTTGAGTTGGCTTTGTCTTTAGCTCTCCTGCTGCTTTGATAAATGGCACCAAAGTTAAGTGGATATTAATAGCATTATATTTACCCACTTCAAGCTTTAAAGCTCTAATAGCTTCTAAAAATGGCAAACCTTCTATATCTCCTACTGTACCGCCTATTTCAACGATTAAAATATCTTTATCAACTCCGGCTTTTTTAATACGATCTTTTATTTCATCAACTATATGAGGGATAACTTGTATGGTTTTTCCTAAATAATCTCCTCTTCTTTCTTTTTCTATGACGCTTTGATAAACTCTTCCTGTGGTGAAGTTGTTATCTTGGGATAAGTTCTCGTTTAAAAATCTCTCATAATGTCCTAAGTCTAAATCTGTTTCAGCACCATCATCTGTAACAAAAACTTCCCCATGTTCTAAAGGACTCATAGTACCAGGATCAACATTAATATAAGGATCTGCTTTTAAAATACTTACTTTTAAACCCGAATTTTTTAAAATCGTAGCAATAGAAGCTGCTGCTATACCTTTTCCCAAAGAACTTAAAACGCCACCGGTTACAAAAATATACTTAGTTTGCTTTAATTTCATAAATAACCTTAATTTATTTTTTTAAAATTATAACGAATAAAAAATTTTATTTTTATAAACATTTGTGTAAAATTCAATTATTTTGTGAAGGAAATTTGAATGAAAATCACATTGTTAAACTATACTCCACTTTCTGTATGCTCTCACGCTACAAGAACATGTTGGCAAAGTTTTGATAAAGGCGATTGCGGAGGAGAAAAAGATAAAGAATTAATCGATCGAGTGGGAAATAAATTTAAGCATGCTTCAACCTTAGAACATTTAAATTATACTTTTTATATACAAGGTATCTCAAGAGCATGTTTGCAAGAAGTTGCAAGACACCGACATACTAGCCCTAGTGTAAAAAGTACAAGATATACACTAAAAGAGCTTAGAAATGAAAATGAATTTAAAGAAAATGACTTTGAAAATGCTAAAAAATATTTAGTATTAACTGGAAATGAAATAGTAGATAATGCAAGCATTAAAGCTTTAGAAAATTTGCGTTTAATTTTACAAAATAGCATTAGTTTGGATATAGCAAAATACTGCTTGCCAGAAAGCTATAAAACAGAATTAACTTTAACGATTAATGCAAGAAGTTTGCAAAATTTCATTACTCTAAGAAGCTCAAAATCAGCTCTGTGGGAGATAAGACAACTCGCAAATGCTTTATTTGAAAACTTACCTGAGGAGCATCAATTTATTTTCAAACACTGCGTTTATCAAGAAGAAAATTCCCAAAATTGACTGGGAATTTTTATATTTTTTTAAGAAATTCGGTTTTTAAAACAATCACGCCAAATTTATCTACCTTAGCTTCAATTTCAGTATCTTTATTTGTAAGTTTGATATTTTTGATAGTAGTACCACGCTTTAAAGTTGTACTTGCACCTTTAACTTTTAAATCTTTAATCACACTTACATTATCACCTGCGTTAAGCTCAGTTCCATTTGCATCTTTTGGCATCATCTCTCCTTAAAATTTATAAGTATATCCTAGATATAAACCATAATTTGTTTGCTTAGGATCATAAAAATTCGAACCTACGGTGCTTTGATAAAAATTTCTTGTATTATAATGAGTTTGTTCAATTTTAAAACCAAACTCAATCTCATTTAATGGAGTTAATTCGTATAAAGCACCAATTTTTGTTCCATAAGTATAACCATCAAAATCTTGAGACAAAGATAAAAATTTTGTCTTTAAAGTAATATCTGTCTTTGCATAACCACCATATATACCTAAAACTGCTCTTGTTTTTTCAAATATTTTTGGAGTAAAATCATATCCAAGTAAGAATTTATGTGTAGTAAATTCTCCATCAATTTTTAATCTTGCAACATCGATAACATCGCTAAATTCACTAGAATAACTATAAGCACCATAAGCCCTATGGTTTTCATTGAAACGATAACCAGCTCTTAAACCAAAAACTGGAACATCACCTTCTAAATCACCATTATATTTGACATTTTTTGCTTTATTGTGTTCAAGATCACTTTTCACTTTAGTGTGAAACCATCCCGCATCAACACCCAAAAACAAACCTGAATTTTCATCAGCTAAAGCTAAGTTTGAAACTAAAACTATACTTGCAACTAAGCTTAAAACCTTTATTTTCATAATCTTCCTCCATATATTTTTTACAATAATACAAAATATTGGATTATTTTTCTAGTAAAACTAAAGGAATTCTTCTTCTAGTATCGTATTTTTCCCCGTAATATTTAGTTAAATAATTTAAAATTTTTTCCTCATCATCTGCAGGAATTTCCCATAAACCTTCTGATTCTTGCATCCATCTAATAGCAGCAAGCCAAGCTTGTTTGCTTGCACGCATATTAGTGATAAGCCCTGAGCCATGACAAGCTAAACAATTAGCTTCCACTAAAGGAGAATCTGGATCTATAATCAATCCTGTATCAGGATTTACTTTATATTGCGCATTTGCAAAAAGAAAAGAAAATCCTATACATAAAACTAAGATTATTTTTTTAAACATCTCATACTCCAAGAATATTTATTCTATGACAAGCATTGTTGATATAACCACCTGGATTCCATTGTGCTAAAACCATAGGCTGACTATTTTCTTTGCTATCAACTGCTCTAGCCCAAATTTCATAATATCCTTTTGTTGGGATTGAAATTTGAGTGCTCCATTTTTGCCATGCAAGACGATTTAAAGGTTTTTCAACTTTTGCTTTAGTCCAAGTTACACCATAGTCATTACTTACATACACTTCTTTTACTTCTAGCTCGCCCGCCCAAGCTTTTCCTCTAACTTCAAATTTTTTATTTGCTTTAATTTTTGTGTTATTTTTGATGTTAGTGATGATAGATCTTACTGGCATTGATTCGATGATCTTCATTTCAACTTTAGATGTAAAATCACCTGGTTTTACAGGATTTACTGGAACTTTATAAGAAGTATCCATTTTTTCACCATCATGAACTTTATTTCTTACAACAATTTTTGAAAGCCATTTGCCACTTGTACTCGCAGGGTATCCTCCACAAACTAAACGAAGTGGATAACCATTAATCCAAGGTATATCTTTACCCTCATAAGCCCAAGCAACTAATGTTTCATCTTGCATAGCTTTTTTAATAGGCACACCTCTACTAATAGGAGAAGCTTCTTCACCATTTAATTTAGTATCGATTCCATAATACCCTATATAAACAGCATCATCTTTTACACCACAATCTTCTAAAATATCTTTTAGCCTAACCCCTGTCCATCTACCACAAGCAACAGCTCCATAACCCCATTGAGTCCCTTTAGTGCTAGGTATAACTTCGCCTCTACCATTACCACCGCATTCTAAAGTCAATGCATAGGTATAATGTTTGAATTTTTTCTTTAGTTCATCTAGAGTGTATGTTTTTGCAGTTTTTACACTTTCTCCGCCAATTTCAAGCGTCCAACCTTTTTTCATTCTTTCTTTTATTGTACTCATTTCAGGTGGAACACCATTATTTCTTACAAAGAAATTTTCAGGTCTTGTAAAATCAGAATCTAAAGCATAAATTTGTGTTTCTGCTGTCATAGGTCTTTCCCCGTGATAAATCACATCTTTTTTACCTTCTATTTTAAAAGTATCTAACTCTTTAGCAAGAACTTTACTTCCTAAAATGTAATTATCTAAAGAAACATTTGCTAAAGCACTAGCTCCAAGCAAAGTAATACCTAAATTTTTTAAAAAGCCTCTACGATCTTCTTGTGAATTTTGTTCTTGATCTAATTGATACTTTTCCATTGTATTTATCCTTAAAATGTAAATTCGAGTAAATTCTAAGATACTTTTTTATAAAATAATATAAAAAGTATCCTATTTATATAAAAGGTGTTTCTAAAAGTAAAAGTATTTAAAATATATAATTGGTGTATTTATATAAATTTAATTTATATTTTTAAAAATTGAATTTTTCAAACCAATATTTTATTTAGACACTACTAAATCAGATCTACATTCTATAACAGTATGCACATTACCACGAGGATTAAAATCACCAACTACTTTTATCCATTTTGGATCAAGTTTTTCTTTTAAAGTATTATAAATTTCATTAATGCTTGCTTCATGTGAAATATTTCTATACATAAAAGTATTTATATAAAGTTTTATAGCTTTAAGTTCAACTACTAATTTATTTGGTATATATTCAAGATAAATAGTAGCAAAATCAGGATATCCACTACGCGGACAACAACACATAAATTCAGGCAAAGTGATTTTAATCACATAATCATTTTTAGCATCATTTGGCCAAACTTCCATATTTTCTACGCTAAATTCTTTGATTTCTTTTTCACCATATCGCATTTATAATCCTTAGTTTGTTTTTAAAAATTTTATAATACCACAATATTTTATATTTTATTTTGACAAAATTTAAAAAGCTTATCTTGAAGTAAAAGTAATTTTTCACTTTTCTTACTAAGAATTTTTATACATAAACCCTCATAAAAAAGTTGATTTATATCGTCAAATAAAGCTTTTAATTCTTCATAAAACTCATCGTATCCAAAAAGATAAATACTCAAATAATGCGTATGATTTGCAAAAAAATTTAATTCATTTTCTTTCATATAAGAAGGATTGATTTTAATTTTATCATTTAAAATTAAAGTGTCATTTCTATAAATTTGAGTTAAACTCTCATAATTTTTAAAAGCAAATTTTTCTTCCATAGCCACTCTACCAAAAATGACAAAATCAACATAAACTAATCTTGAAAAAGAAGCTAGATTAATCTTTGTATTTTGTATAAAATTTGCATTTTCTTGAAGCAAAAGTGGCTTTGGCATATAAAAAAAACTTGCATTTTCTTCAAGAGCAAAATCAATATTTTTACTCGCAAAAGAATCTTTAGTATCATATACTTTTTCATAACTTTGTGTAAGTATAGCGGCATTTGTATTTTTCTTACATATGATTTCAAAACTTAAATGATCATCTTTAAAAATTCCAGCACTAGAATTTAAAACATATATACTAGTTAATTTTTTATCATAAAAATTCCTCATAAGCTTAAAAGGAGGAGTAAAAAAAGAATTTTTAATGATAGTTTTTTCATTAATAGTATCTAATGTAAGTTTAAAAACACTCTTTTGAGCAAACAAATCAATCCTTTAAAAGTGTGTATTTTTTAATCCAAGTGATGATTTCTTCCAAACCTTCTTTAGTTTGAAGATTACTCATGATAAAAGGTCTATCTCCACGCATTTTTAAAGTATCTTCTTGCATGATTTTTAAAGAAGCATTCACATAAGGAGCTAAGTCTATTTTATTGATAATCATTAAATCAGATCTACAAATAGCAGGACCACCTTTGCGTGGAATTTTTTCTCCTTGAGCAACATCTATAACAAAGATAAAAAAATCCACAAGTTCAGGTGAAAAAGTCATCGATAAATTATCTCCACCACTTTCTATAAAAATAAGATCTAAATCACTAAAGCGTTCTTGTAAAAGCTCAATAGCTTCAAGATTACAAGAAGCATCTTCTCTAATGGCTGTATGAGGGCAACCTCCAGTTTGCACTCCTATAATTCTTTCTTTTTCAAGAACACCTTGTTTGATTAAAAAATTTGCATCTTCATTTGTATAAATATCATTCGTAATTACAGCCAAAGAAAGCTCATCTTTCAAAGCTTGACATAAATTTAATACTAAAGCTGTTTTACCACTACCTACAGGACCACCTATGCCTATTTTAATCATTATAACCCTTTTAAGAAATATAAATTTTAAATGCTAAATTTTGGTGTTTTATACCCAAATAATCATTTAAGATATTGTGATTTTCACACCAATCTTTTAAACTTAAATTTTTTAATTTAGAAAGAACTTTTTGAAAATCTTGCTGTAATTGAAAAAGTAAAATTTGCCCTTCATTTTGCGATAAAGGTACAATTTTAACAAGAATATTAATAAAATTACTCATCAAAGCAAACAAAAAACTTTCATACATAAAATCAAGCTCATTATCTTTACAAAATAAAGCATATGCAAAAGGATAAATAGGAGTTTGATTTTCTTTAATGTATTGATTTAATAAAGAATTTGATAATCCATAAAGACTGACATTTTTTACAAAGCGTTTAGCCAAAAAAACATAAGCTTGACTTTGTTCTTTTGCGACTATACTTGATAAAAATTTTCTTTGATAAAGCAGTAATTTTTCTATATCATTTGCATTTTCATAAGCTATCTTCAAAGCTAAAAGCTCAAAATACAAAATATTAGAATAAAGCTGAGTTTTTAAAAATTTTTTGGCATCTTCTATATTTTTTATATAACCAAAATTCACATAAGATTCTAAACCAAAAGAATGTGAAAAAGCTCCTATAGGAAAAGAAGAATCACTAATTTGTAAAAGTAAAAAATTTAATTTATTCATCTTTACTCTTTAATAAGTTTAAAATTTGGATCAACTTGAATAAAACTTGGCATATCAAGCATATATTTTGGCTCTAAAATTTCCTCACATTTTTCGTATTTTATATTAAATTTTTCCAAAAACCTTATAATAGAGTTTTGTTCCAAAGTGATGAGTTTATGATCTTTATAAAATAAATTTAAATGCATATTACCCACTTGATAACTTATTAAAGCAAGGTTATATTCATTTTCTATGTGAATTTTTAAAACCTTCTCAGGTTTGATTTTCACTAAAATTAAAAAATCCTCATCATATAAACAATCATTATGATTTAAACCTTTATTATCAGGCATTTTTATAGCAATATCAAGCCCTTTTAAAGTTGTTGTTCTTAATATTTTTTTAAAAGTATCAAACCAACTAAGCTCTAAAAAATCACATTCTTTATTCAAATCATAATGCGTTATTTTATTTTGAAGTAAAATCATCAAATCATAAAATATTTTCTAGCTAAAGCTAAAGAATCAACACTCTTAGAGCTAATAAGCTCACCATTTATTTTAACTTCATAAGTTTGTGGATTTACTTCTATATCTTGAACTTTATCATTAAATTTCAAATCTTTTTTAGTGATATTTCTACAATTTTTTACTGCAACACATTTTCTTTTTAAACTTAATTTTTCAGGTATATTAGCATCTAAAGAAGCTTTAGAAACAAAATGTAAAGCATTTTCATTTAAATTTGCTCCAAACATTTTTTCATAGATAATAGGCTCAGGTGTTGGGATAGAAGCATTAGCATCGCCTATTTTTGCACCTACTATTAAACCGCCTTTTAAAATAAGCTTTGGTTTTACTCCAAAAAATTTAGGTTGCCAAAGCACTAAATCAGCAAATTTTCCTACTTCAATAGAACCAACATAGCTATCAATCCCATGTGCAATAGCAGGATTTATAGTATATTTTGCTATATAGCGTTTAATACGAAAATTATCATCTAAATCATTATCTTCTTTCAAAGCGCCAAATTCTTTTTTACATTTATCAGCACTTTGCCATGTTCTTAAAATCACTTCACCTACGCGTCCCATAGCTTGAGAATCACTACTCATAATACTAAAAACACCCATATCATGAAGTTTATCTTCTGCTGCTATAGTTTCAGGGCGAATTCTACTATCTGCAAATTCAACATCTTCTTTGATTTTATTATCTAAATGATGACAAACCATAAGCATATCTAAATGCTCATCAATGGTATTTTTAGTAAAAGGCATAGTAGGATTAGTACTTGCAGGTAAAACATTTTCAAAACCTGCCATTTTAATAATATCAGGAGCATGGCCACCACCTGCGCCTTCAGTATGGAAAGTATGAATAACTCTACCATTAATAGCTTTAATCGTATCTTCTACAAAACCTGCTTCATTTAAAGTATCTGTATGAATAGCTACTTGTATATCCATTTCATCAGCTATATTTAAACTAGCATTAATCACACTAGAAGTAGCACCCCAATCTTCATGAATTTTTAAACCACATACACCGGCTATAATTTGCTCTTTTAAGGCATTTTTATCACTTGAATTTCCTTTACCTAAAAAGCCAAAATTCATAGGGTAGTTCTGTGTAGCTTTTAACATAGAATGTATATGATAAACTCCACTTGTGCAAGTTGTAGCATTTGTTCCCTCACTTGGTCCTATGCCACCTCCTATCATAGTAGTAACACCACTATATAAAGCACATTCAATTTGAGTTGGGGAGATAAAATGTATATGAGTATCAATACCACCTGCAGTTACTATTAAACCTTCTGCACCGATAATATCAGTACTTGTGCCTATAATTAAGCTAGGATCAACTCCATCTTGTATATCAGGATTACCTGCTTTTCCTATACCTACTATATAGCCATTTTTTATCCCAATATCTGCTTTATAAATACCAGTATAATCAACAATCAAAGCATTAGTTAAAACTAAATCTGGAAAGTCTCCCTCACTCACACTTTGAGCCATACCATCTCTGATATTTTTACCACCACCAAATTTAACTTCTTCGCCATATAAAGTATAATCTTTTTCTACTCTTAAAATTAAATCTGTATCTGCTAATCTTACTCTATCATTAGTTGTTGGACCATACATATTCACATAGTCTTTTTTGCTAATCTTAATCAAAGAAATCCTTTCTCTTTTGCTTTTGATAAAGCTTTAGTTTTATTTTCATCATTAATAAAATCATCACAAAGATTATTAAAACCTAAAACCTTTTTTAAACCACCAAATTCAATCAAACTAATTGTTTTTTCTTCACCTGGTTCAAATCTCACACTTGTTCCTGAAGCGATATTTAATCTTTTTCCATAAGCTTTTTCTCTATCAAAAGACAAAAAGCGATTAACTTCAAAGAAATGAAAATGCGAACCAACTTGTATAGGACGATCACCTTTATTGCTTACTTTGATTTCTATAGAAGTTTTATTTTCATTAAGTATAATAAATTCTGATGATAAAAATATCTCTCCAGCTTTTATTTTATCATCATTTGCTATAGGTTCGTGTATGGTAACTAATTTTGTACCATCTTCAAAAGGAAGTTCTATTTGAATTTCATCAAGCATACTTGCAACACCATCAATTACATCTTCACTTGTAAGTAAAGTTTTTCCTATACTCATCAATTCACTTACACTTAAATTTTTTCTTGCAAGTTCCATTAATTCATAACATATATAAGCTAAAGCTTCATTATAATTTAATTTTATTTTTTGTTCTTTTCTATCTTTAGCGATCTTCCCTGCATAATGAAGCATTAATCGTTGCAATTGCTGCTGAGTAAAATGCATTTTAATCCTTATATTTTTTTAGATATTATATAACTATTTACTTGCTTTTAAGCAAAAAAATCTATTGCATTTTTTAATTCAGCTTCATAGTCTTTTTGAATTTCAATAAAAGAAAGATTTAAATTTTCACATTGAGCTTTAAGTTTTTGATGATTTAAAATAAGAGTATTTATTTCTTCTTTTTCACTAAATAAACGCTTTTCTATAACATTTTCTTTTTTATAAATTAATTCATAATTTTGTAAAATATATTCTTTTGAAAAAATGATATAAAGTATTTTAATATTAGAATGATTTTGAAATTTTTGTAGCTTTTTTGGAGTAAGATAAATTCCTTCAATGATTAAATTTTGTTCATTTTCTATACAAGTTTGAATTATACCATCTACAATAGGAAATAAAAACTCAGCTATTTTTTCATCCTCATTTGCTTTAAAAGGGAAATCTTTCATTCCTTTAATCAAACCCATTTTTAAATGATCTAAACTCAAATAAGGATAAGAAAATTTTTCAAGAAGTCTTTGAGCAAGCAAGGTCTTTCCACTATGACCTTGCCCTCCAATTAAAAAAATCATTTAAATATTAAACATCCAAATGCTTAACATCTTTAGCGTGTGCTTGTATATACTCACGGCGTGGTTCTACATCATCACCCATGAAAAGGTTAAAAGTATCATTTGCTCTTTGGGCATCTTCTATGGTGATCTTTAACAAACGACGATTACTTGGATCCATAGTTGTTTCCCAAAGTTGTTCAGGATTCATTTCACCAAGACCTTTATAGCGTTGTATATAAGCACCTTTTTTAGCATTTTTTTCAACTTCATCTAAAATTTCTAAAATATCTTTATCAAATTTTAAATCTCTATCTTTGATTTTTTGATAAATATAATTTGCTTCTTCATATAAAGGATTAGTAAATAAGTCATCATTGATAATAAGTTCTTCTAAACCATTTTCAGTTTGCACATATATGCGAATTTCATTTTCATTAATGTATGAATTTAAGATATTGTGATTTTGCTTTTCTAAAAATTCTTTTATAACTTTAAATAATTCTTCATTAGAAGCTTTTATCAAATCAGGATTTTCTATCAAGTATCTAATCACTGAAATTACATTAAATCTTTTTTCTAATTCTTTTAAAACACTTCTATAGGCTGCGACTATTTTTAAAAAATCTTTTAAATCATTTAATCCTATGCCCTCATAAGTAGAACTTTCTATACCTGTTTCAATTAAATAATCATTTAAAGCTTTTTCATCTTTTAGATAAATTTCTTTTTTCTGACCTTTTTTATAGCGGTATAAAGGTGGTTGAGCTAAATAAATATGTCCATTTGCTACAAGATCATTCATAAAGCGAAAGAAGAATGTTAAAAGCAAAGTTTGTATATGAGAACCATCCACATCAGCATCGGTCATGATAATGATTTTATGATATCTTAATTTTTCTATATCAAACTCATCACCGATTCCACAACCAAAAGCTGTAATCATATTTTGAATTTGTTCTGATTTTAAAATTTTATCAAGCCTTGCTTTTTCAACATTAAGTATTTTACCTCTTAAAGGTAAAATCGCTTGGAAAGTTCTTTCTCTACCCTGTTTTGCAGAACCTCCAGCACTATCACCTTCAACTAAATAAATTTCACTTTCACTTGGGTCTTTACTTTGACAATCAGCTAATTTACCCGGTAAAGTTCCTACACTTGAACTTTCTTTTTTACGGGTTAATTCTCTTGCTTTTTTAGCAGCTTCTCTACCACGAGCTGCCATTAAAGCTTTATTCATTATAGCCTTTGCTTCTATAGGATTTTCTTCAAAATATTTTGTTAAATATTCAAAAGAAGCTTTTGAAACTATAGGGCGAACATAACTTGAACCTAATTTTCCTTTAGTTTGTCCTTCAAATTGAGGTTCAGGCACTTTTACACTTACAACGGCTATCAAACCTTCCCTTACATCATCACCTGTTATCTTAGAATCTTTTTCTCTAGCACTTGCATTTGCTTCAATGTAATTACTTATAACACGAGTTAAGCCCATTCTAAAACCAGCTTCGTGTGTTCCACCATCTGGAGTTTTAATATTATTTACAAAAGAAAGTAAATTTTCATTATAAGCATCATTATAAAGCAATGCTACTTCAACATTTACATCTTCTTCATCCACATTAAAAAATATAGCTTTAGTTAAAGCTTGTTTTTTATTCATATCCATTACAAACTGACTTATTCCACCTTCAAAATGAAAACTTTCTGATTTTCCTATACGATTGTCTTTAAAATTTATAGTTATTTTCGGATTTAAATATGCAAGTTCTCTAAATCTCTTTGCTAAAATTTCATAATCAAAATTAGTTATTTCAAAAATTTGTTCATCTGGCCAAAATTCTATTATAGTTCCTGTTTTTTTGCTTTTACCTATAGTTTCAAAATCACTTGTAACTTTTCCTTCTGAAAATTCTTGTCTATAAATTTCACCATCTCTATGAACAGTTGCTATAAGTTTTTTAGATAAAGCATTTACAACACTTACACCAACCCCATGCAAACCACCTGAAACTTTATAAGTATCTTTATCAAATTTTCCTCCTGCATGTAAAACAGTTAAAACTACAGTTAAAGTAGGAATATTTTCAGTAGGGTGAATTCCTACTGGAATTCCTCTACCATTATCACTAACTATACAAGAACCCTCAGTAGTTATTTCTACATTAATCGTATCACAAAAACCTGCCATAGCTTCATCAATAGAATTATCTACTACTTCATAAATCATATGATGAAGCCCGCCTATGTTTGTATCACCTATATACATACCAGGGCGTTTTCTAACAGCTTCTAAGCCTTTTAAAACTTTAATATTTCCTGCATTATAATTTTGATTTTCTTGCATTCATTTTCCTTATAAAATTACTGGCATAATCACAGTTTGTAATTCTTCACTTGAAACTAAAAATGCCATATGAGGCTCATTAATACTTAATTTAAAAGTTTCGCTTTCAATAGAATTTAAAAAGTCTGTAAGAAATTTATTTTTTATACAAAGATTAAATTCTTCATCTATATTAAGTTCTATTTCAAGTTCTGTTTTTGCTTCCATATTATCTAAACTAATACCTTCAAAAATAAGTTTGTTTTTGTGAAAATATAATTTCATTTTTTCAGTAATTACATTGATTTTTTTTAATGCATCCATAAATTCTTCAGTTTTAAAAATAAATTCTTTAGTAATATTTTTTGGAATTACTCTTTCATAATCAGGAAATTTGTCATTAATAAGTTTTGTAAAGAATTCAAAATTATCATTTTTTGCAATAAGTATATTTTCATCATAATAAATTTCAATTTTTTCAAAAAATATTTTTTGCATTTCTAAGATAGCTTTTTTAGGGATACAAAGATTAAATTCTTTTTCATTAGTTTTATTTAATGTGAATACAGCTAAACGCTTTGTATCTGTTCCTACGAAGCTAATATGAGTGGTTTTTATATCTAATAATGCACCATTTAAAGAATATTTTGGATTATTTGTATCAATAGCAGGTAAGATTTTTTTTAAAGATCTACTTAAATCACTTGAGTCAATATCGAATTTATCTTTTCCTTCAGTACTTGGAAAATTTGGGAAATCTTCATAATTAAACATAGGAAGTTTATATTTTGTTCCTTTTTGTCTTATAAAGAGAAAATTTTCTATAGTTTCTAAAACAACATCTTCATTATTTAAACTTTTAATAATATCTAAAATACTTTTAGCATTAGCAGTTGCAAAACCTGCACTTTCAACTTTAATTTTTTTGATTTTATAGTTAATTCCTATTTCATAATCACTTGCTCTTATGATTAATTTATCTTCTATTACTTCAAAAAGTAAGTGAGAAGCAATATTGCTTGAGTCTTTTTTATCTACATAAGAGTTAGTTAAAACTATGGCTGATTCAAGAGTGTTTTTGTTAATGCTAATTTTCATTTTTATTTCCTTTATTTTTTAAATTTATTTTATCATAATAATAAGCAATGTGAAAATGTGAAATACTTTTTAAAAGCCTTTTTTTATAGATTTTTTAATCATAGAATAAAATTTTTAATAATTCACATTAATTCACATACTTTTTATTTTTGTTAGGATTTTATTTCTTAATTCATCTATGATGGCTTTTAAATTTTCATTCTCATTCATTAATTCTTGAATTTTTTTAATATTATGCGAAATTGCAGTATGATCTTTCATATTAAAAAATCTAGCAAGTTGAGGCATAGACATAGTTGTAAGTTCTCTTGCTAAAAATATCACAACTCTTCTTGCCATAACTATATTTTGTGTTTTTTTGTTTGATTTTATATCATTTGATTTGAGATTATAACTTTTTGAAACTTCACTTAATATATCTTCAACATTGATATTTTCTTTTGTTTCTTTAATGTGATCTTTCATAAAACTTTTAACGATTTCTAAAGTGATTTTTTGATTAAAAAGTCTTGCTTGAGCATTTAAATTTGTAATCATTCCTTCGATTTCTCTGATATTATCACCCATAGAAGTAGCAATATAACTAATTACTTGTGAGTCAAGATCAATAGCATTAAATTCACATTTTTTCTTAATAATTGCGATTTTTGTATCAAGTTGAGGTGGAGTAATATCTGCAATAATTCCATTTGCAAAACGACTTTTTAAGCGTTCTGTTATGCCTTTTAGCATATTTGGTGGATTATCACTTGTCATTATGATTTGGCCAAATTTTTCTTTTATTTCATTAAATGTGAAAAAAAATTCTTCTTGAATTTTGTCAGTTTTACCTAAAAATTGCACATCATCTATAAGCAATACATCGCAACTTTTATATTTTTCATGAAATTTATTCATAGTTTTATTATTTAAATGTGAAGTAAAATCATTGATAAAATTATCACTTGTAGCATAAATAACTTTATATCCATTATCTAAGCATATATTACCTACTGCTTGAAGTAAATGTGTTTTACCAAGTCCTGTAGGTCCATATATAAAAATAGGATTGTATAATTTTCCTAATTTGTTTTTACTTGTAATGGCTTTACAAGTTGCATAAGCGTATTGATTAGAATCACCTACAACAAAACTTTCAAAAGTAAAAGATGGATTTAAAATAGTGCTTTGGAATTTAATTTGAGAAATGTCTATATTAAAATTATTATTATTCTCTATTTTTTGATTGTTTGTTGTTATTTTTATTTGAGGATTAATTCCTGTTTTTACTTCATAAAAATAAGCTAATTTTTGTGCGTATTTTGTTTGTATAAATTTAGCTAAAAAATGATTAGGTGCAATAAATACTAATATATTATTTTTGCTTAATTTTTCACTAAATTGTAAATGTGAAATATAAGTGTTATATTCATTATCACTAATTTCTGTTTTAAACTCAAGTAAAAAATCTTTTATATTCAT